>NZ_JBIUAF010000001.1:0-1809490 GCF_044547285.1 Nocardia sp. NPDC052566
ACGCCCCGGCGCCCGGCCCCCCCGGGGCCGCTTTGACGGCCGGGCCCCCCCGGGCCCCCGGTCCTGGGCCGCCCTTGGGGGGGGGGGCCGGGGCCCTGCCCCCCCCCCTCGGCGGGTGGGCTGGACCTGATGGTGGCGGGGGTGGGGCGTTAGAGGGTGGGGAGGAGGGCGAGGGTGGTTGCCGCGCACATGGCGGGGCCGTGGGGGATCGGGTGATTCGGGCACGTGGCGGCACCTCGGATTCGGTGGATCAGGAGGAGGGTGGTTCCGGCGCACGCGGTCAGCGCCGGGGCGGTGATGGCGGCCAGTGCCCAGGCTTGCGGGCCGCCGAGGATGGACGCCGCGCCGAGGCCGATCGCGAGTTTCACGTCGCCCGCGCCGAATGCCGTTGGTGCTGTTAGGTGTACGGCCAGATAGGGGAGGGCGAGGAGGGCTGCGCCGAGTAGCGCGGCTGTGAATTGCATTGTGAACAGGGCGTATCCGAGGACGACGAGCGCGCCGGGCACGGTGAGCGCGTTCGGTAGCCGCCGAGCGCGGATATCGATGACGCTCAATGCCGCGCACCACGCCGCCAGCGCGGAAAACGCAACGGGGGACATGGGTTCCAGCTTTGTCGTCGGCACGCGGTGATCAACCCCCGCGAGGCCGAATGTGCACAACGTCCGCACATGTGAACACCCCGCGAGCCGGAATCTGCCGGGCGCACCATGCGTTAGCGGCGATTTTGTCGGGTTTGTCCGAGGCGCGCAGAGCGCACGTACGGCGACTCTCTGCCCGCATCGCCGCCGATCCGGAGCACCCGGTCCCCGTGTTGTCTGCCGACCGACGGCGTGTCGGCGGTAGTTTTGACACATGTCTGCTGATCACGTGGGCCTCGAGCCCGACTACGCGGCGCGCCGTGGTGCGTTGCGCAGTCTGCTGGTGGAGAACGAGGTCGATGCCCTGCTGGTCACCGATCTGGTGAACATCAGGTACCTGACCGGATTCACCGGATCCAATGCGGTGCTGCTCGTGCACTGCTGGGATATGCGCAATGCCGAGGAACGCACGGTGATCTGCACCGACGGCCGCTATCGCACCCAGGTGGCCGAGCAGGTTCCCGATCTGCGGGCGGAGATCGCCAGGGCCAGTGCCCGCCGCATCGTCGAGCTGGCCGGTGAATGGCAGCTCGGCCGCGTCGGTTTCGAGAGCCACATCGTGACCGTCGATCAGCACCGCGGATTCGAGGATCAGAGCACCGGCCTGGAACTGGTCCCGACGCCGGGCTTGGTCGAGCAGTTGCGCATGGTCAAGGATCCCTACGAGGTGTCCCAGCTCAGGGCCGCCTGCGCCGCGGGTGACGCGGCACTGGCCGCGCTGCTGGAACGCGGCGCGATCCGTCCCGGCCGCACCGAACGCCAGGTGGCCAGGGACCTGGAGTGGGCGATGTTCGAACTCGGCGGCGAGGCACTGGCGTTCGCGACGATCGTCGCGGCGGGCGCGAATTCGGCCGTCCCGCACCACCGCCCGACCGAGGCGGTGCTGAAGTCCGGCGATTTCGTGAAGTTCGACTTCGGCGCGATGGTCGGCGGCTACCACGCCGATATGACCCGCACCCTGGTGCTCGGCGCCCCGAGCGACTGGCAGCGCGAGGTGTACGCCCTGGTCCAGGAGGCGCAGCGGGCCGGATGCGCGGCGCTGAAGCCGGGCGCGTCGGTGGCCGCGGTGGATGCCGCGGCCCGCTCGGTGATCGAGGAGGCCGGGCACGGCGCGCTGTTCGTGCACGGCCTGGGGCACGGCGTCGGATTGCGCATCCACGAAGCGCCGGGACTCGCCAAAACCGGAACCGGTACACTTCTGTCTGGCGTGGCGGTGACCGTCGAACCAGGTGTGTACTTTCCCGGCCGCGGCGGGGTCCGGATCGAGGACACGCTCGTGGTGCGCGAAGGGGGCCCTGAGCTGCTCACCCACACCAGCAAAGACCTAACCGTCGTCGAATGACGGCGGCTGACCATGTTGTTTACGAACTAGGAGATCCGAGGACAGTGGCGGACACCAGCGACTTCAAGAACGGCCTCGTGCTGAAGATCGACAATCAGCTCCAGCAGATTGTCGAGTTCCAGCACGTGAAGCCGGGCAAGGGCCCCGCCTTCGTGCGGACCAAGCTGAAGAACGTGGTGTCCGGCAAGGTCGTCGACAAGACGTTCAACGCCGGCGTCAAGGTGGAGACCGCGACGGTCGACCGTCGCGATATGACCTACCTGTACCACGACGGGTCCGAGTACATCTTCATGGACGGCGAGACCTACGACCAGCTGCACATCGCCGAGGGCACCATCGGCGACGGCGCGCGCTTCCTGCTGGAGAACATGCCGGTCCAGGTGGCCGTGCACGAGGGCGAGCCGCTGTTCGTCGAGCTCCCGGTCTCGATCGAGCTCGTGGTCCAGCACACCGACATCGGCCTGCAGGGCGACCGCTCCACCGGCGGCACCAAGCCCGCGACCCTGGAGACCGGCGCCGAGGTGCAGGTCCCGCTGTTCATCAACACCGGTGACAAGCTGCGCATCGACTCGCGCGACGGCAGCTACCTCGGCCGGGTCAACTCCTGATCGCCCGGGCGGGACGACCGGCGGGGATACTGTGACTGTGGCCGAACAGCCGGTGGACAAGAAGTCCACGTACAAGAAGCTCGGTGCCAGGCACAAGGCCCGCCGTCGCGCGGTGGATCTGCTGTTCGAGGCGGAGGCGCGCGATGTCGACGTGGCCGATCTGCTGAGCGAGCGCGCCGAGCTGGCCGTGCGCGATCAGCAGGTCGCGCCGGTGCACGCCTACACCCACACCCTGGTCGAGGGCGTCGCCGACGACCTGGACCGGGTGGACGGCACCATCGAGGGCTACCTGAAGGATTGGGAACTGTCCCGGCTGCCCGCCGTCGACCGTGCCATCCTGCGCATCGCGGTGTGGGAGTTGTTCCACGCCAACGATGTTCCGCCCGTGGTCGCGGTGGACGAGGCGGTGGAGCTGGCCAAGGAGCTGTCCACCGACGATTCCCCCGCGTTCATCAACGGCGTGCTCGGCCAGGTGGTGCTCGTCGCGCCGCAGGTCCGCGCCGCCGCGGCCGCGACAAGGCGGCCCGAGGCGCCGGAGTGAACAAGTACCTGGTGATGGCGATGCGCACGCCGAATTTCGATCCGGCCGTGATCGGACCGCATCGCGAGTTCCTCGATGGGCTGATCGAGCGCGGTCACCTGGTGGAGAGCGGCCGGTTCACCGACGGCACCGGTGGCGCGTATGTGCTGTACGCCGAAAGCCTCGATGCCGCACGTGAACTCGTGCGCACCGATCCGGTCCACACCACGGGCTCCTCCGAGCTCACCGTCTACGAGTGGGAAATCACCGCCCACTGAGCGACATCCCCGACAGCCGCACACCGAATGGTGTGCGGCTGTTGCTGTTTCGGGCGCTCCCGCTGGTGGGTGTACGGGATCCAGCGGGAGCGGACCCGGTCTGTGCCCGCCGTCCCGTCGCGGGCACGGGAACGATCCTGCTACCTGAACCGCACTCGAGGTCAACCCCGTGGGTATCGGTACGCCTGTTACTTCCGATTTCGGCCGTTCGGCCCGGCTCGCGGTCGTTATCCTTGGGGGAAACACAGGGGAGGGCTCGGATGGGACGAGTGCTGATCTGGTTGCGCAACAACGTCGACGGCCTCGTCGCGCTGGTGCTGGCCGTCGTCGTCGGAGCCCTCGCGGTGCTCGACCTGCTGCAGCCCGACACGGTGAACGCGGCCACCCTGCTGGTGCTCGGCCTGCTCGCGGGCACCTTGCTGCGTGATCGGCATCTGTCGGCGAAGGCGCTGCGGGACGCGTCGTCGGTACAACTGCTCTACGGCCCCGAGATAGGCCATGCCCACACGCTCGCCCGGCGCGGCACCGAACAGTGGATCTTCAAGGGCGGCACCGGAACTTATATCCGCGCGGTGACCCTGCCGTCCTGCGTGGAGAACGCGCGCAGGGAACAACGCCCACTGCGCATGCAGATGGAGATCCTCGATCCCACCAATGAGCAGCTGTGCAAGACCTACGCCCAGTTCCGCACCTCGCTGGTGCCGGAGGCGGACCGCACCGGTGAACAGTGGACCACCGACCGCACCCGCAAGGAGTCCTACGCGACCGTGCTCGCCGCATGCTGGTTCCGGCAGCGGTTCACCTTCCTCACCATCGATATCGGCCTGTCCTCGGTGATGACCACCTTCCGCTGGGACCTGTCGTCGAGCGTGGTGATCGTCACCACGCAGGACAACCCGAATACGCCCGCGCTGATGTTCGAGAAGGACAAGCCGTACTACCGCGATCTGAATCGCGAACTGGTGGCCAGCTTCAAACAGACCCGCCAGGTGCCGTTGAGCCGCAGCGAGGATCTGACGTTGTCCGACGAGCCGACCGTGGAACAGGCGCGTGACCTGTTCGACCGGCTCGACTTGGAGCTACCCGCCGCCTACACCGATCGCGAGGTCGCCGATATCGTGCGCCGCGCGCTACAACCGAGGAACCCCTACTAGTGAACACCTACGACCGGCTACGCCTGCTGGTCGGGTCACCGGCACCCGGCCAGGCGGTGCGACGCTGGACCATCGATTTCCTGACCGGCCTGCTCGACGGGCGGATCGATCTCATGGCGATCCAGCATCCGTTGGGCTTCTTCTGTTTTCCGGTGTGGCGGGGCACCGGGCTCGGCGTCTGCCTGCACGTGTGGGCCGAGGGCCCGCGCGCGGCGCCGACCACCTCGCCGATGCACGCGCACAGCTGGGACCTGGTGAGCGTGGTGCTGTACGGCACCGTCGGCAACGAGATCATCGACGTCGATCCGGCGCCGGCCAGGCCGACGCACCGGATCTTCGAGATCCAGAGCGCGGCCGATGGCGATCTGGTGCGCGCGACCTCGCGATTGGCGAGCTACCGGATCCGATCGTGCGAACGATTCCGCGCGGGGGAGACCTATACGTTGCGGCACGGGGTATTCCACGTCTCGGATGTCCACGGCGCGGCGGCCACGGTCGTGCTCGGCCGGGACCGGCACGGCACGCGGGACCGCTCGCTTGCCCCGCTGTCCACCACCGACCACTGGGTCCAGCGGATCGCGTGCACCGCAACGGAAACGCGGCGGATCGCGAAAACAACGCTGGACCACCTGTTGGCGGTCGCACTGCCCGAGCACCTGGAGGACCGATGCGAACAAGCGAACTGATCGCGTTGCCGCAGGCCAGCGCGCTGTCGGAGACGAAGGCGCTCGCCGTCGCGACGGCGGCGGCCACCGAGGCGGGCGCGCTGATCAGGTCCGGCCTCGACACCGCACGCACCGTCCGGGTCAAGGACGCGGGCGGCGATGTGGTGACCGATCTCGACCTGCGTGCCGAGCGCCTCATCGTCGACCGGTTGCGCGCCGTGTTCCCGAGCCACCGCATCCTCGCCGAGGAATCCGGTCTGCTCGACGCGCTCGACGAGGACTGGTGCTGGATCGTCGACCCGCTGGACGGCACCAACAACATCGCCATCGGCATACCGGTGTGCACGGTCGGTATCGCCCTGTGCCGCAGGGGAGTTCCGGTGCTCGGCGTCGTGCACGAGCCGATCACCCAGCGCACCTGGTCGGCCGTCCGCGGCGCGGGCGCCACCGGGCCCGACGGCCCGATGTGGCGGCCGACGCCGTGGCCGGCGGGCCGGTCACCGGTGCTCGCCTGGTTGCAGGGCTATCCGGTCGGCCGCGACGACGCCACCGCCCGCGCGCTGCGGCTGGTCCTGGAAACGTCCTCCCGCAGGCTGATTCAGCTGTGGTCCCCGCTGCTGTGCTGGATCATGCTGTGCCGCGGCGATATCGACGGTTTCGTCGGTTACCGCGCCGGGGTGGTCGATCTGCCCGCCGGGACTTTGATGGCTCGTGAATCGGGTTTGCACATCACCGATTTCGACGGCGTCCCACTCGACGACCGCATCGACGTGACCGGCGCGGAAGTGAATTTCCTCGCGGCGCGACCGGACGCCATTGCCGATCTCGCCCTGCTGGTGAAGACCGCGGCGGAGGTAACTGTCACCGGATTACCCGGCCAACCGGTCGGTCGCCCGTGAGATGTCACGAAACAGGTTGACCGGAATTTCTTGGTTCACCGCCGGCATTCCGGGCCGATAATGGCCGTGTGAGACAACGATTCATCGGGTGGGGGATCGGCTTCGCCGGTCTGATCGTACTCGGATTCAGTGTGTGGTTGTTCGTCGCGGTCGGCCTCGACAGGGCAAGCAAACTGGCAGGTATTTGCAGCTTCGTCATCGCCGCACTCGGATTGGGGACGACGATATTCGGCGTGGTCACCGCGCGCCGATCCGGCCCGGCGACGCAGGCGGTGGCGGATTCGTCGATCGCGGGAGGTGTGCTCCAGGTCAGCAGGGCGCGCGGCAAGGTGACCGTGCGGCGCACCGCGAACAGCCCTGCCGCACAGCCGAATCCGGGCGCCGTCCCGGCTCCTGGCGCCGCGCAGGCGGAGCCGCCGAAGGGACAATCCGTCACGCACAGCCGACTGGGGGGTCCGCTGGATCAAATTCATGATGTAGGCGAGCTAGACGTCGACCGATGAAATTCCCGTGGCGACGCCGCCCCGGTAGACAGCAGTCCGTCGCGGACAGCGTCGTCTTGGGCGACGCGATCCAAATCGCCGGGGTCGCGGGCGATGTCACGATTGTCTCCGATCGCGCGCAATTCCGCGTCGAGGATTTCCCGCTGCTCACGGCATCGGTGGCCAGGGATCGGGCGCGGGCGCAACCGTCGCGTCTCCTGCATCCCCGGTATCAGGTGGTGCCGTTCATCGGCAGGCATGACGAGCTCGCCGCGTTGAACGAGTGGATGGCGCGCACGGACGCGCTCGGTGTCCGGCTGTTCCACGCCAGCGGCGGTCAGGGCAAGACCCGCCTGGCGGCGCACTACGCCGCGCAGGCCGCGGCGGCGGGCTGGGCGGTGTGGCGTGCGGTCTACACGCCGGATTCCGATACCGGCTCGGCGCCACTGCATTTGGGTGATTGCCGTGGTGTGCTCGTGGTGGTCGACTACGCCGACCGCTGGCTGCTCACCCACCTGCGTGCCCTGATCGCCAAACTGCACGCGCTCACCCAGTGGCCGGGCGTGCTGGTGCGCGTGCTCATGGTCGCGCGATCCTCGGCGCACTGGTGGCCCGCCCTCGCCCACGATCTGGAGGGCGATTTCGACATCGATGCCGAGGCCATCGAATTGAGTCCGCTGGGCACGCAGATCGATAGGGCAACTCTTTTCGGCGCGGCCGCGGTGGCTTTCGCCGCCGTCATGGGCGCGGAATACGATCTCAGGGACGGGCCGCCCGCGGAAATCGAACTGTCCGACAGCGGTTTCTCGTCGGTGCTCTCCCTGCATCTGGCCGCGCTCGTCACGATCGACAGTCAGTTGCGTGGCGCCGAGATGCCCGGCGATCCCGCCGCGCTGTCGGGCTATCTGCTGCGCCGCGAATATGTGCACTGGGCAAAGCTTTTCGAGATCGGCCACATTGCCGCCAGACCGGAGACGATGCATCGGGTGGTGTGGCTGGCCACGCTGGTCGGCGCGGTGACGCCGCATCTCGCGGAGAGCATCCTGCAGCACCTCGGCCTCGCGTCGACGCCGGAGAAGGTGCACGAACTCGCCGACGACCATCGGCGTCTGTACCCGCCCGAGGATCCGCGCACGGTACTGGAGGCGCTGCGGCCGGACCGTCTCGGCGAGGATCTCGTCGCGCTCTCGATTCCGGGCCGGGCATCGGGCGGCAACGGGATCACCATCGCCTCGGATGCGTGGACCGGGTCCGCGCTGTGGCGGCTGCTCACCGCCGCGGAGGGACGGGAATCCGAGATCGCCTGGTGGACACCGCAGATCGTGACGAGCCTGGTGGAGACCGCGCGGCGGTGGCCGCATGTGGCAGAAGAGCTGCTCTTCCCGCTGATCAGGCAGCATCCGCAGGTGCTCGTCGCCGCGGGCGACGCGACGATCGACCGCTTCGTCAAATTGGCGGGTATCGATCTCGTGGTGCTCACCGCGCTCGAATCCTGCTTTCCCGAACACTGCCGGGATCTGGGCAGCGCGTCGACTGTCGCGTTGATCTCCGGCAGGGCCTATCCGCTTCGGCTGGCCGCCGCGACGGATCCGGCGGCGCGCGCGGTCGTCCATCGTCGCCACGCGCAGCGGCTCAACGACGCGGGCCTGTTCGCCGACGCCATGGCCGCCGCCGGTGCGGCCGCGCATCTCGTCGCGACCACACCGATCGCCGATCGTGCCGAACTCGCCGCCATCCAGGCCCAATTGGCGATCGCCGGCTTCCGGCTCGAGCGGACCGACGGCGTGGTGGACTACGCGAGATCCGCTATGTCGCTGTACCTCAGCCTGCCGTCGCGTGATCGCGGTGAGCACCTCACCGATATCGCGCGGCTCGCCAGCGACTACGGCAAGTGGCTGACCGTGTCGGGTTCGGCCGAGGAGGCACTCGCGATGATCGACACCGCGGTCGAGGTGGGGCGCACACTGGCGCAGGAGGATTCGGAAGACCACAGCGCGCTCGCCGCGCTGGCCGCGGCGCTGCACGATCTGGGAAATCAGTTGTCCGTCATGGGAAGTGACGCGGCGCTCGGCGTGGTCGAGGAGGCGGTCGCGCTGCGCAGATCCCTGGTGGACTGGGAGCCCTATGATCATCTCGGCGATCTGGCCGCCTCGCTCGGGTTGCTCAGTACCCGGCTGTTCCGGGCGGGGCGCTGGGAGAACGCCTTGGCGGCGTGCCGCGAGGCGGTGCTGATCCGGCGGGAGCTGGCGCGGCGGAATCCGGTCGTCCATCTTCCCGATTGCGTTGCCGCACTGCGGCAGATGGTCGATCAGCTGCTGGAGCTGGGGCACCGCGCCGAGGCGGTGGATCCGCTCGAGGAGGCCGTGCGTGGCCTGCGGATCCTGGTCGAGCGCGATGCGGCGTACCGCGAGGAACTGGCCGCGACATTGCATCTGTTCGGCGAATTGCTGGTCGAGCAGGATCGCCTCGCGGAGTCGGTGACCGCGGCGGAGGAGTCGCTCGGCCTGCGCCGCCAGCTGATCGAGGCCGCCCCGAACCGCCAATTGCGGCCGCTGGCACTGGCATTGGATACCGCGAGCGCCAGGCTGGCGCGGGCCGGGCGCGCCGAGCGTGCGGCGGACCTGGCCCTGGAGGCGGCGAAGCTGCACGTCGTGATCAGCCGCAGGCGCACCGACGACGATCCCGCGCGGCTGCCCGAATTGGCCGCCGCGCTCGTCGAGGTCGGGCGATTGGACGCGGCCCACGCGGCGGTCGAGGCCGCCGACGAAGCAGTCGAGCTCTACCGGACACTGCTCGAGCGCGACAGCGCCGCCCAGCTGCCGGACCTCGCCGAGGCATTGCTGGTGCTCGGGGGCGTTCTCCTGCGCGAAAGCTGGGATGAGCGTGCGATTGTGGCGAGCGAGGAAGCCGTCGAGCTGTTCGACGGACTGGCGGCGGCCGCGCCGGATGTCTACCTGTCCCGCCTCGCGGCGGCGCTGCTGCAGCTCGCGCTCGCCTACGCCCAATCGGACCAGCTGACCGAGGCGGTCGCCGCGGCACGGGACGCGGGCGGGCACTACCGGCTGCTCCTGCGTGCCGACTCCCCGGCTCCTCTCCTCGGGCTTGCCAGGTCGGCGGAATACCTCAGCGTGTGGTTCGAGCGGTTGGGCCGCCCGGTCGAGGCGCTCGCACCCGCCAAACAAGCGGTCGCCGCGTATCGCGAGCTGGTCGGCGACGATCCGGCGCAGCTACCCCAGCTGGCGGCGGCACTGCATCAGTTCGCCCGGGTCGGCATGCTCACCGGCCGGGATATCCCGAATGTCTATCCGGCGGTTCGCGAGTCGGTCACCATCTATCGGGAGTTGAACGCGGTGACGCCGGGTAGCTTCGAGGCGGAGTACCGGCAGGCGCGAACGACACTGTCGGCCGTGATCCAGTATTTCCAGCACTATTGGAAATGGGTCGCCGAGATGCAGGCCGAGCAGTCCCGTAACAGCAACAACGACTATTTCTGACGGCGCCTAACCGGTGATCAGCAACGTCGCGACGGCACCGGTTGTCGCGAGGATCGCCAAGCCGAGGCCGGTGAGCACGAACCGCGGCAGCGGCACCCGAACACCGTGTGTCCGGCAGAATTCCAGGCACAGCAGCGTCGCCAGCGAGGCCCACGGCGTGACGATCGGCGCGACATTGGTGCCGATCAGCAAGGCGAGCAGCTGATTGCGGTTCTCCTCCGGCACGACCGCCTCACCCGCGGTGTAGGCGGGCAGGTTGTTGGCCACGTTCGACAGACCGGCGCCCGCACCCGCCGCACGGAACGCGCCGACCACGCCGGAGTCGCCGCCGATCAACCGGTGCATCGCGTCGGACAGGCCGAATCTGCTGAGCGTCGGCACCACCAGGAACAGGCCGACCACGAAGACGAGCAGCTGCCACGGGATCAGCGACAGCCGCAGCGACGCGCGGTCGAACACCGCGAACGCCACCACCGCGATGACGGCGGCGAGCGCGGCCGCGATGCCGATCCGGTCGCCGACCAGCGGTATCGCCAGGATGAAGAGCAGGCAGGCGCCGGCGGTGGTGTAGAGCAGCGTGCGTTCCTTCGCGTTGTGCGGCCGGATCGGTTCCGGTGGCACGTACCGATCGCTGCCGCGCCTGCCGCGCCGCCAGTACCAGATCCACAGGCAGAGCATGGTCGCGGCGAGCGAGGCCAGCTGTGGCGCCCACATCCGTCCGGCGAATTCGGTGGCGGTCAGCGCGACCCGGTTGGCGGCGAGCAGGTTGGTCAGATTGGAGACCGGCAGCAACAGGCTCGCCGTATTGGCCAGCCACAGCGTGGTCATGGCCAAGGGCAGCGGCGGTATCCGCGCGGGCACGGCCAGCGCGAGCATCACCGGGGTGATCAGCACCGCGGTGGTGTCGAGGTTCAGCAGGATGGTGGTGGCCGAGGCGAACAGGACGCACAGGAAGAACAGCGCGACATAGTTGCCGCGCCCGAGGATCGCGAGCCGGTGCGCGATCACGTCGAACACCTTGGCCTGGCGGGTGAGTTCGGCGAGCACGATCACGCTGCCGAGGAACAGCAGCAGCGGGCCGATCCTGCGCATGTTGGCCACGGCCTCGTCGCGCGGCAGCAGCCCGGTCAGCACGCACAGCAGCCCGATCAGCAGCAGGGCGAGCCGGACCGAATCCAGGATCGACAGGCCGAAGCGGGACCGCTTCGCGCGCGCCGCCTCCTCATGTTCCGGACAATCGACCTGTTCGGGCACACCTGCCATCATGTCAGCATTTCGACTGGGCCCCTTGCCGATTGGCCCGGGACATGCGGGGTGACTGAGACATACTGGGGTGGTGACTCAGGTGGGCGGGCGGGCGCGGGACTTCTTCATCAGTTACTCCCCGGCCGACGAGCGGTGGGCGACGTGGCTGGCGTGGCAGTTGGAGATCTCCGGCTATCGGACGCTGATCCAAGCGTGGGATTTCGTGCCAGGCACCAATTTCATCGACTTCATGGATCGCGGGGTGCGCGAGTCCACCGTGGTGCTCGCCGTGCTCTCGGACAACTATCTCACCTCGCGCTACGGCACGATGGAATGGCAGGCCGCCTTCCGCACCGATCCTGGCAAACTGCTGCCGGTGCGGGTCGCCGACTGTGCGCTGGAGGGCCTGCTCGCCACCATCACCTATCTCGACCTGGTGAATGTGCCGACCGCGGAACAGGCCCGCCGGGTGCTGCTCGAGCGCGTCGGACATCTGCTCGCCGGCCGCGCCAAACCGGGTGTCGAGCCAGGATTCCCGCGCGATCAGGCACTCGCCGAGCGGCCGTACGACGAGCACACCGGCGGTCCTGTCGAAGCCACCGTGAACAGGCGCACGCCGGTGGCCGCGCCCGTATTTCCCGGTTCGATCCAGCAGCCGAAGGACCATGCGGGCATCTCGATACTGCACATCCCCGGTCCGCGTTTCGGGCGCGGCCTGCTGGCCAGGGACGAGCCCGCGGATGCCCGCGAACTCCAGGCGCGCATCTGGGCCAACGTCACCCAGCTGGTCGGCAAGGGCGTGCCCAAACCCGATCTGATCGCCGTCACCGGTGATCTCACCGAATCGGGCCGCCCGCGCGAGGTGGACGAGGCGCTGTCCTTCCTGACCGGCCTGCGCGTGCTGCTCGGTCTGGCGCCGGATCGGCTGATCGTGGTGCCGGGCAATCACGACGTGTCCCGGGCCGCCTGCCACTCCTATTTCCTGGATTGCGAAGCGCGCGAACGCAAGCCGCAGCCGCCGTACTTTCCGAAGCTGCACCAGTTCGCGCGGCTGTTCGGCGAGCTCTATCAAGGTCTGGACCACCTGCTGTTCGATGTGGGCCAGCCGTGGACGCTGTTCCCGATCGAGGAGTTGCGGGTGGTGGTCGCCGGGCTCGATTCGACCATGGCCGCCACCCACCTGCCCGAGGACGATTACGGCTGGCTCGGCGAAACCCAGGCGGTGTGGTTCGCCCAACGGCTGCGGCAGTTCGAGGAGGCGGGCTGGCTGCGCCTCGGCGTGGTGCGCCACGACCCGCTGCCGGGCCCCGCCGCCGTCAAGACCGATCCGGCACTGCTGCGCGACGCCGATACCCTGTCGCGGCTGCTCGGCGGCAGGCTGCACCTGCTGCTGCACGGTCCCGGCCCCGGTGGCCGCCACCTGGATCGGCTCGGCGGTGTGCTGCCGGTGCTGCCAGGCGCCGCGCCGGGCCGGGAGGAGATCATCCACCTCACCGTCGACGGGCTCGCCCGATACACCGTGCGCGACGGTGAGCCGGGGGAGCCGTTCGCGCGATTCCCGCACGCGTGGGCCGATGCCGCTGGGGCACTGGAGGTTCCGGCCCGCCAGGAGATCACCGGGCCCGACTTCCCGGAACCGGTGGTCGACACCCCCGCGATCGTCGATCCGCACGGCCGGCTATTGGACCGCGTCGCCGAGGTGTGCGAAACCCGTTATCCCGGTGCGAAAATCCGCCGCATCGATACCGATCCGCCGCATCTGCTGATCACCCATCAGCGCGACGAGGTCACCGCGGTATGGCGGATCGGCGTGCACGTCGGCGATATGACCAGGCAGGTGGTGGAGGATTTCCTCGCCAACGACCCGGAATACGGTTCCGAACTCGTCTATCGCGGTGCGCAGCCCGCCCGTTCGCTGCGCGAGGAGGCCGCAAGCCACGGCCTCCGGGTGCGCAGCTTCATCGAATTCCAGGGCCTGCTCGATCTGGACGACTACCTCGCCCAGCAGGCCGCCCGGCTGCGTGGCGATCGCCGGTATCCGCCGGATCTATATGTGTCGCAACGCTTCCGCGTCCTCGAACACGGCGATCAGCTGATCCACGACGACCTCGCCGGTGAGCTGCTGCGCCTCGTCGCGGCCGATCACGGCCGATTCGTGTTGGTACTCGGCGATTTCGGCCGCGGCAAGACCTTCGCGCTGCGCGAGGTCGCCCGCCGCATCGGCGAAACCATGCCCGCGCTCATCCCGATCCTGATCGAGCTGCGCACGCTGGACAAGACGCATTCGGTGGACGGACTGGTCGCCGCGCATCTGGCCAACCACGGCGAGGACCGCATCGATCTGGCCGCGCTGCGCTATATGCTGCGCGAGGGCAGAGTGGTGCTGCTGTTCGACGGATTCGACGAGCTCGTCACCAGGATCAGCTACGAATTCGCCGCCGAGCACCTGGAAACGCTGCTGCAGGCCGCGGTCAGCAAGGCCAAGATCATCGTGGCCAGCCGCACCCAGCATTTCGAATCCCGCGCGCAGGTGCTCACCGCGCTCGGTGAGCGCGTCGGCATGCTGACCGATCGGCGCATCCTCAGCGTCGAGGATTTCGCACCGGCGCAGATCAAGGCCTTCCTGGTCAATCGCTACGGCGGCGACGTGCGCAGAGCCGAGGCGCGGGTGCGGTTGATCACCGGTATCCAGGATCTGCTCGGGCTCGCCGCGAATCCGCGGATGCTCAGCTTCATCGCCGATCTGGACGAGCGCAGGCTGCACGCGGCGGCGGGCGCGCACGAGGCGGTCGGCGCGGCCGGGCTCTACCGGGAGATCCTGATCACCTGGCTGTCGTATGAGGCCGATCGTGCCGTCGGCACGCAGGGTTCGCTGCCAGGGCTGCGGCTGGAGGAGCTGTGGCGGGCGGTGACGGCGTTCGCGCTGCGGATCTGGGAGACCGGTGAACCGTATCTGCGGCTCACCGAATTGACGGAGGTGGCAAGGAATCTCGCCGACGGCACCGGGGCGAACCGGATGTCGGTGCCGCAGTCCGCGCATGCCATCGGCTCCGGCAGCCTGCTGGTGCGCACCGAGGAGAACCTGTTCGGCTTCATCCACTCCTCGGTGACCGAATGGCTGGTGGCCAACCACATCTCGGATCAGTTCGGTGGCGGCAGCGCCGCGCCGCCGCAGCTCACCCAGGCGCCGCTGTCCCAGCTGACCATCGACTTCCTCTGCGATCTCGCCGACAATCGCGCCACCCGCGGCTGGGCCGAGGTCGTGCTGAACGATCCTGCCAGCGATGACATTTCGCGCACCAACGCGATCCGGATCACCACCCGGCTGCGCACCGCGCCCACCGCCGATCTGCGCGGCGCGATGCTGGCCGGTGAGGATCTGTCGTATCGGGATCTGCGACAGGTCGATCTGAGCGGCGCCGATCTCACCGGCGCCAGGCTGGTCGGGGTCAACCTCGACGGCGCCGTACTGCGCGGCGCGCGGCTGGTCGGGGCCAGGCTGGACGAGGCGACGCTGATCGGCGCCGACCTGACCGACGCCGATTTCAGCCGGTCCCGCTTGGCCAGGGCGGATCTGACGGGTGCGCGCGCCGCGGGCAGCACATGGACCAGGGCCGCGCTGCTCGAGGTGATCGGCACACCGAGCGGTACCGAGCTGCGCGGCGCGGCGCGGGTGCCGGGTATCCATGGCGCCGGTATCGAATTCGCGCCTGCCGCAATCGGAGTCAGGCACGGCTTCCACGCCAGGCACGGCAGGCTGCCGCAGCCGATCGCGTACAGCCCCGACGGCGGCACCCTGGCCATCGGCAGTGACGACGGCGGCGTGCTCATCTGCGATACCGAGACCGGGCTGCCGCTGCGTACCCTGCAGGGCCACCGGGCCCGCGCCTTCGCGGTGGCCTACACCGAGGCCGTGCTCGTCACCGGATCCAGCGACGGCACGGTGGACATCTGGGACGCGGCCACCGGCGAGCTGCGCCGCATCCTGCGCGGGCATACGCACTGGCCGTGGCCGGTGGTGGTCGGCCCGGCGGGCGATCGGCTCGCCACCGGCGACGGCGACGGTGTGCTGCGGCTGTGGTCGCTGCCGGACGGCGAGCTGCGCCACGAGTGCATGCCCGCGGACGGCAGCCGGGAACTGATCTACAGCATGGCTTTTCACGACGATCTGCTCGCGGCGTCGTACCGCGACGGCCGCGTCCGGCTGTGGAATGTCGAGACAGGCAGGCAGACAGGCGAATTCACCGGCGCGGGTGGCGCCGTCTTCCGCATCGCCTTTCATCCGTCCGGTACACCGCTCGCGGTCGCGGGCATGGACGGTGTACTGGCACTGTGGGATCCGGCCACCTGCCGGTTGGTGCGCGAACTGCCCGGTCACACCGGGCGGGTGTATCCCGTCGCCTTCCATCCCGAACTGCCGCTGCTCGCCAGCGGCGATACCGATGGCGGACTGCGCATCTGGGATATCGAGACGGGTGAGGCGCGGTACGCCCCCGCCGAGCACAGCGCCGCGATCTACTGGCTCGCCTTCTCCCCATCGGGTGACCTGCTCGCCTCCGGCGACAGCGCGGGCCTGGTCTGCGTACGCGACGGCGTGACCGCCGAACTGCGCCACCGGTTCACCGCGCACACCGGCTCCATCTGGCCGTTCGCCTTCCGGCCCGACGGTGGCCAGCTCGCCGTCACCGACGACCAATTCACCACGCGGCTCTGGGATCTCGGCACCGGCGTGTGCAAGCACACGCTGAACGGTCACGGCCGCCAGGTACGCACCGTCTCGTTCAATGTCGACGGGACGCTGCTCGCCTGTTGCGGCAACGACGGCGTGGTGCGGCTGTGGGATCCGGTGACCGGGCGGATGGTGCGTCCCGTCGTCGGCAGCGCGGACCGGTTGTTCACCTTCGAGGCGGCGGCTTTCAGCCCGGTGCAGGCGGCCGAGCTCGGCACGGTGGGCAACGACGGGCGGCTGAGCCTGTTCAACCTGGACAGCGGTGTCTACGAGCGGCACATCACCGTCGAATCGGCGCCGATCTGGGCGATGGCCTTCGACCCGACGGGCGATGTGCTCGCCACCGCCAACGACGACGACACGGTGATCATCTGGAGCCGTGCCACCGGTGCGCTGCAGGCGGTCTGCGCCGAACATCGTGGCAGGGTGCGCTCGATCGCGTTCAGCGCCGACGGCAAGCTGATGGCCACGGGCTGCGACGATTCGGTCGTACGGGTGTGGGAGGTCGACTCGGGGCGGCTGCTGCACACACTGCGCGGACACCGAGACCGGGTGTACGCCGTGGTTTTTCACGGTGACCGGCTGGCCAGCGTCTCCTGGGATACCACCGTGCGGATCTGGCACGCGCCGACCGGAGCGGGCCTGCACGAGCTGACCAGGCATGCCGCCCGGCTCTGGTCCGCCGCGGTCGAACCGCGCACCGGCATGCTGGCCACCGCGGGCGACGATCTGGTGATCCGGTTGTGGGACATGGCTTCCGGGCGGCATCTGCACACCCTGGAGGGGCACAAGCGGCGCGTCTGGTCGCTCGCCTTCGACCCGGCGGGGCGGTTGCTCGCCAGCGGCGGCGACGACGGCAACACCATCCTCTGGACGGTGGGTGGTGCGGGGGAGGAGCCGGATCCCGCCGCCGTGCCCGCGATCCGTGCCGCGCTGCTCGGCCTGCCCGAGGGCTGGGCGGCGATCGCGCCGGACGGGCGATACAAGATCGAAGGCAATACCGCGGGCCAGTTCTGGCAGGTGATCAATATGTGCCGCTTCGAATCGGGCGAATTGGACCCCTATCTCCCCGAGGTCGGCCAACTCGCACCCGACGCGCCGTTCTGAGGAAGTCGTAGTAATCCGATATCGAATATCGCGACGCGCGCCGCGGAATTCGTCGACCGCCGACACGCGATAGCCACTGGTGCGCGGACGATTTCGCGGCGCTTCGTGATCGCGGCGAGGGTTACCATCGATGGTGAATCTCCACCGATCCGTATGCAGTCCGCGCTCCGGGATCTTCCCCGGAGTCGTGTGAGCACCGAGGGAGGACAGTCGGATGGAAAGCACAACTTGTCTGGTGGTCGGCGGCGGCCCGGCCGGCATGATCGCGGGACTGCTGCTCGCGCGCGCCGGAATCGATGTCATGGTGCTGGAGAAGCACAAGGATTTCCTGCGCGACTTCCGCGGTGACACAGTGCATCCCACCACCCTCGATCTGCTCGACGAACTCGGGCTCGGCACCGAATTCGCGAAACTCCCGGCAACCAGGCTCGATTCGATCCAGTTCGCGATCAACGGCTCGGTGCAGCGGTTGTTCACACTGAAACACCTGCCGGGCAAGCACAAGTACATCGCCATGGTGCCGCAGTGGGATCTGCTCGATCTGCTCGCGCGCAGTGCCGAACAGGAGCCGACCTTCCGGCTGCGAATGAATACCGAAGCGACGGACGTGGTCTGGTCCGAAGGACGGGTGGTCGGCGTCGCCTACCGGACCACCGACGGCCAGGCGGGCACCATTCGCGCCGACGTCACCATCGCCTGCGACGGCCGCGATTCGGCGCTGCGCTCGGCGGTCGGTCTGGCGTCGCGCAGCTGGCCGACGCCGATGGATGTGTGGTGGTTCCGCTTGCCGCGCACCGGGATCGACCCGCACGGCGCCGTCCCGCTGGTCAGCGCGAACCGGGCCGGTGTCATGCTCGATCGCGGCGACTACTGGCAGGTTGCCACCCTGATCGCCAAGGGCAGCGACGAGGTGGCCAGGCGCGGCCCGGTCGGCGATATCGTGCGCAGCATGGTCGCCGTCGCCCCCTGGCTCGGCGACCGCGTCGACGCGCTGACCAGCTGGGAGGAGGTCAAGCTGCTCGATGTGAAACTGGATCGCCTGGACAAGTGGTACACCGACGGCCTGCTCTGCATCGGCGACGCCGCGCACGCCATGTCGCCGGTCGGCGGCGTCGGCATCAATCTCGCCGTGCAGGACGCGGTGGCCGCCGCGAGAATCCTTGCCACGCCGCTGCGTTCGGGCACCGCCGGCCCCGCGGATCTGGCCAGGGTGCAGCGCAGGCGCATCTTCCCGACGGTGGTGACCCAGGGCATGCAGCGATTCCTGCACGCCAGGGTGATCGAGCCCGCGGTGGCGGGCCGCATCAATGTCGCCAACCGCGATCGCACGCCGCTCACGGTCCGCATCGTGCGCAATATCCCCGTCGTCCGCAGTATCCCGCCATTCCTGGTGGCGCGCGGCGCACTGCCGGAGCACGCGCCCGGATTCGCCCGTCGCCCCAACGATTCGGTGTGAATTCGCCGACCGGTCCGCATTGTTCGTGGTTACAGTAATCGCGTGAACAACTCCCGCAAGATCGAATTCGATGACCTTGCGCAGGTATTGACGTGGCGGACAACGGAATACGACACGCTGACGGCGCTACGCGCCGAATACGCGGAAAGCTTGCGTATCGCCATGGGGCGATTCCTGGACGAGCTGACCGCCATCGAACCGCGCAGCGCCGAACCACTTCTCACGGTGCTCGACAGCACCGGGGATGATCGGTTGATTTCGATACTCACCACCCCGGCGACGAGTTGCCGATTGATCACGCGGCGGTATTCGAGGGAGGAGGTGCGGGCGCATCTGCTTGCCGAAATCACCGCGCCGGGTGCGCGCACTCGAGTGGGTTACCTCGGTGTAGTGATCGGCCGGATTCCGGTATTCCGCGATCCGGACAACGCGCCGATGCGGCCGGTCGCGGAGCGGATCGATCGCGTGTTCACCGGAATCGCCACGCGCAGTGCGGCTCCGGTGCACTACCTCCCGATGGTCGTGCGGGAACTGTGGTTGCGGGCCGATCGGGTGCGCACCGGCTTTCTCTCCAATTCGCCGCGCGGGTTCGTCGGCCGTGCGGTGCTGACCAACCCGGATCTCGGCATCGTCGACGACGTGATCGTGGCCGAGGCCGTCATCCACGAGGCCACCCATGGTCTCCTCGGGATGAGCGAGGCGGTGGGGCTGGTCGCCGGAACACCATGGCTGCGCCGTGCGATGCCGGACGACGGGCGGTGCCGGGTCGTCTCGCCGTGGACGGGCAGGGGACTCGATCTGCCGACCTACCTGCATGCCTGTTTCGTGTGGTGGGGGCTGCTGCACCTGTGGGCCGGTCTGCTCGGCACCGGTCTGTTCGACGAATGTCGAGTCCGTGGCAGGTTACGCAGGGCGGCGGCGGGTTTCGTGGACGGTGCGGTGGCCGCCCGGCTGGCCGAGTGCCGCGAGGTCGTCGATCCCGCGTTGCTGCGCTGTCTCGAGCGGATGAGCGAACGGGCGCTCGGCCTGCTCGCCGATATGGAGTCCAGCCCGTATACCGACCGCGCGGCGCAGTGACGCCGCTGTCGCGCGCAGGGCCCTCTCGAGTGCGCAAGATCCCAAAGCTACTGTGGCGCACCTTAATTCGAGCCTAAGATTTGTGACTTTCGATCATGAACATGCCGGACGGTTCGTACGCTCTTCCCACCAGTGCGGGTAGGCCGATCGCAGGCAGTCGCCGACCGATCGGCATCTGGTTTCGACTACCCCTCAGGGAGATAGGAAAGATCAATGCGCATACGTGCAGCAGTCATGGGTTTCGGCATCGCGATCGTCGCGCTCACCGGACTCTCCGCGCCGGCTCAGGCCGATACGCGGATCGCGGTGCAGAACGGCACGGAGTTCACGGCCGCGACGACAACCTATGGCTGGTACCGGACCTACGGCCAGTGCGTCGACGCGGGCCAGCAGCTGGTCCGCGAACACGCCATTCGTAACTTCAGCTGCGACTACGACGCCGGGCACTCGCCGTCCTACCAGCTCAAGGGCTGGTGAGACGAACCGGTGAGATGAATCGGCTGGGCCCGCGCGGTCCAGCCGATTCGGGGAGGCCAGCCGATTCGGGGAAGCTAGGCGTCCTCGTAGTCGGGCTCCGGCTCCTCGTCCCTGGTCCTGATCGGAATCTCCACCGACGGACCGGGTTCCGGCTCCGCGGCCAGGCCCGAACGGCGCAGGCCGTCCAGCGCGATATGTTCCTTGCGGTATCGGGGATGCAGCTGTTTGATGAATTCGCTGGCGAGCGCGTCGCGGTCGGCGAACGTGCGGGTGCGCAGCACGACCTGGAAGCCGATGTGATCGCCGAACGTGTGAAAGCGCAGCAGCGGATCATGTTCGGGCACCGCCGTTTCCGTGGCGCAGGTGACCGTGCGCGCTACCTCGAGCGTGACCCGCTCGACCACCTCGAGGTCGTTGTAGCACGCGACCGAGACCTCCACCGGCACCTCGGTGTCCTGCGCGGGCCGGTTGTAGTTGGTCAGAATGGCGTCCGCGAACTTGGCATTCGGCACCACGACCAGATTGCCCGGCGCCTCCCTGATGGTGGTGTTGCGCCAGTTCACATCGTGCAGCCAGCCCTGCTGGCCGCTGTCGAGCCGGATGAAATCGCCGGGCTGCGCCATCTTCGACGCCAGGATGTGCATGCCGGCGAAGATGTTCGCGAGCGTGCCCTGGAGCGCGAGGGCGATCGCGAGACCGCCGATGCCGAGCGCGCCGAGCAGCGGGGTGATCTCGATGCCGATGCTGCTCAACGTGATCAGGATGCCGATCGCGAAGACCGCGACCCTGGTGATGGTCGCGAACAGGCTCGCCGAGCCGCCGATGCCGCTGACCGCGAGCACCACCGAGGTGATGATATCCGCGGCCAGCCTGGCCACCGCGAAGGTGACCGCGATGACCAGCGCCGCCGTCAGCGTATTGCGCGCCACCTGTGGCGCGATGGGCAGATGCGAGGGTATCGAGATCGCGATGAGCAGCCCGGTCAGCGAGACCACCGGCACCGAGAGGTCACGCCCGAGCCGTAGCGTGAGCTGCCGGAACGATCGTGACCGTTCCTCGGACCGCGCGCCGAGCCGGTCGAAGAGCCTGCGCAGCGCGAATCCGGCGACCGGAGCGATGACGATGACTGCGGCGGCGGCACCCCACATCAGCGGCTGGTTCACTCGAAGCATGGTGGCAGCAAACGATAGTTCCGGTGCCCCTTTCCGCACTGCGGCGGTGCGATTGTCCTCCTGTCCGCTCCGCGATCGTGCCTGCTAGAGCTCGGGCCGCAAGATGACCCGACCGACCGGAACGCGATCGTCGACCAATCGATGCGCGCGCGACGCCTGATCCAGCGGCAGCACCGAATCGATCAGCGGCGCAAGGTGACCGGCGGCGGCGCGGCCCAGCGCCTCGCCGCGTGCGGCGGCGACCGTGCCGAGCCAGGCCGGGCCCGCGCAGCCGATCAGTGTCAGCCCGCGCGGGATCAGATCGGTGGCGGAGACCTGCGCCGGTGCGCCGGAAAGGAAGCCGTAGCCGAGCATCCGGCCGTGCAGCGGCGTCATCGCGTCGAGCAGTCCGTGTGCCGTCGTGCCGCCGATCGAATCGAAGACCACGTCCACCGTCGCGCCGCCGAGTTGTTCGCGCAGCCGGTCGGGCCAGTGCGGATCACGGTGATCGATGACCTCGTCCGCGCCGAGTTTGCGTGCCAGCGCGGCCTTTTCGGGACCGCCCGCGGTCGCGATCACCCTGGCGGCGCCGCTGCCCTTCGCCAGCTGGGTCAGCGCGCTGCCGACACCCGTCGCGGCGGCTTCGATCAGCACCGTCTCGGTGCCGGTGAGCCGCGCCCGCGCCAGCAGTGGCAGCGCCACCGATCCGCTCATCAGCACCGCCGCGGCGTCCGCGGTCGTCAGCCCGTCGGGGATCAGGGTCGCGGAAGCCGCTGGTGCGCACACCAATTCGGCGTAGGCGCCGAGTCCCATGGTGTTCACCACGACTCGCTGCCCGACGAGCGCCGCCGCGGTCTCCACCCCGGCCTCGACCACAACACCGGCCGCTTGAAACCCGAACACCGCGGGCAATTCGACGCCGATCGAGAACTCGCCCGCCCGCAGCCTGGTTTCCGGGTACAGCACCGGAATCGCCTCGGCGCGAACGACGATCTCGCCGGGGCCCGGCCGCGGCGCGGCTACATCGCGGGGGACCAGCACCTCGGGTCCACCGACGGCCGTCATTACGATTGCTTGCATTACCAACTCCATAAGTTGACTAGCGGTCCAGATATCCGAACGATATGGACCGTCAGTCAACTTGTCAACGAAAGCGGGTGCGATGGTCGACGGGCGGCCGAGGGAACGGGCGGATGCCGCGCGCAACCGGCGCGCCATCCTGGACGCGACGCGCGCGCTGCTGATCGAACACGGCGCCGAGACGGTCACCATGGACATGGTCGCCGCCGCGGCCGGGGTGGGGAAGGGCACCATCTTCCACCGCTTCGGCAGCCGCGCGGGTCTACTGCACGAGCTGATCGGTGAGCGCGCCGTCGAGCTGATGGCGGCCATCACGGACGGGCCGCCGCCGTTGGGGCCCGGTGCGCCCGCGGGCGAACGGCTACGCGCCTACTTCGAGGCGATGACCATGCTCGTGGTCGACAATGTCGAGCTCGTCGTTGCCTACCATGCGATTCCGCCGCATCCGCGCCGCTCGGAATTCCACGCCTTCTGGGCCGCGCATATCGCCGCGATGCTGCGCGAGGCGCGGCCAGGCCTCGACGCGGAGACCGTGGGGCAGCTGCTGCTCGCGCCGCTCGGTGGTGAGCTGGTGCCGATGATGGTGCGCGCCGGGGAGACCGAGCGTCTGCTGGCCGGGATTCGCGAGATGGTGGATTCGGTGCTGCGGACTCCGTGAACGAAGGCCGCGGTCAGTCCGCGGACAGGATTGCGGCGAAACGCTGGTCGGCGCTGTCGAGTTGGTCGAGGATGTGCTGTTTGACGTGTGCGGCCAGCGGCGTGTCCTGCCGGTTGACGAGCTCGCGGTACACATCGGTGAGCGGGCGGTACTTGTTGGCGAGCTTCTGCATCGCCGGACCGTCGGCGTAGAGGATGCCGACGCCGTTGTCGGTGAAGTCGGACAGCTTGACCACGCGGGCCAGCGGTGCGCGATCCAGGCTGGCCGCGACGTGCTCGCGGTACTGGACATGCCGATCGATCGCCGGATCGGGCTCCGGATTGGTCACGGCGGCAACGATTTCCGCTACTCGCCCGCCGAACCGCTCGGCGAGCTCGGTGAGTGCGGCGTCGGTCGGCGAGCCGGGGCGATCGCCCGCCAGCTCGGGCGCGTGGTCCTCGACCGAATCGTGGAGGAGCCCGGCCGCGACCAGGTCCGGGTCGCGGACCTCGTAGTGGCTGACGATGCGAATCGCCACGCGCAGTAGGTGATTCAGGTAGGGCTCGCGGCCGTACCGGTCGTCGCGATGGAGTTCGGTGGCCAGTTCCAGCGCCTGGGTCAGCCGGTCGGACTCGGGTAGCTCCGCTATCTCCAGCAGTAGTCGCTCACGCAATCCGGTCTCGCCGTATACCTCGCTGATCGTGTGCAGCGGCATTACGGCCAAGACGCCCGCCCCGGGGTTACTCATGCCCCTCAATCTATCGGTGCGATACCGCGCCGCGACGTGTGGTGTGCGCCGCGCCACATCGCTGCCGCGCCCCGCCGGGCAGCGTCGCCGGAATGCGGTGCGGCGCTGCCCGTTTCGGCGGGGTCAGCCCTGCGCCGCGCCGATGGCGGAGAGCCGCTCGAACTGCTGGTCGGACAGCTGGATGTCCACGGCGGCGAGATTCTCCGCCAGATGGTCGAGCGAGGTGGTGCCCGGAATCGGCAGCACCGTAGGCGATCTGCGCAGCAGCCAGGCCAGCGCGGTCTGCGCCGGGGTCGCGCCGAGTTCGCGGGCGACCGCCGCCACCGGACCGTCCTGGCCCGCGTGCGCGCCCGCCGCGACCGGGAAGAACGGAATGAACGCGATACCGCGCTCGGCCGCGTAGTCGACGACCGCGTCGTGTCCGCGCTCGGCCAGGTTGTACATGTTCTGCACGCTGGCGATCGGCGCGATCCGCTCGGCCTCGCGCAACTGCTCGACCGTCACCTCGGACAGTCCGATGTGGCGGACCTTGCCCTCCTCGCGCAGTTGCTGCAACGCCCCGATCTGATCGGCGAGCGGCACCGTCGGGTCGAGGCGATGCAGCTGCAGCAGATCGATCCGGTCCACCTTCAGGCGGCGCAGGCTCAGCTCGGCCTGCTGGCGCAGGTAGGCCGGATGCCCGATCGGTACCCACTCGGTGGGCGACGGCCTGGTGACACCGATCTTGGTGGCGATCACCAGATCGTCGCGGTACGGGTGCAGCGCCTCGGCGATCAGCTCCTCGTTCTCGCCGAGCGCATAGGAATCGGCGGTGTCGATGAGGTCGGCGCCGAGTTCGACCGCGCGGCGCAGCACGGCCGTCGCGGCCGCCCGGTCGACGGGCGCGCGCCAGATGTGGCCCATGCCCTGGTCGTGTCCCGGCTCCGGCGCTGCGGCCAAACGCATTGCGCCGTAACCGATTCGGCTCACCGTGCGATCGCCACCGAGTGTGAACGAGCTACCCATCTACCCTGCTCCTTCGAACCGAACCGAACCGAATTCCAGCATGGTCGAACCTCGGGTCGCGGTGCGGTATTCCCAGTGCCGGGGGCAGTGCTCATTCCGCCTTGGGCACCAAGGTGTTCTGCCTGGCCACCGCCCACCAGCGGCCGTTCTCCTTGATCAGCACATACAGGGCGACCATCGAATGATCGATGTCGATCAGCGCACCGTCGGCGGTGGTGGCGCGGGCCACCTTGTGTGCGAGCGCGATATCGGGGCGCAGGAACGTGATGTCGGTGACGTCGTAGCGGACGTACTGATCCTTCATGAAACCGGCGAGCGCCTGCCTGCTGGTCTCCAGCAGTGCGTCGCGGCCGAGGATCAGGGCGCCGACCGCATTGCCGACCTGGGCGTTCGCGGCGAAGTCCGCGGCCATCAGCTCGGGATCGTTGGTGTTCACGGCGGTCTGCACGTTGGCGATGATCTGTTCGATCGCGGCGATATCGGCGGTGTGGTCGACGGTGGTGTCGGTGATGGTCGGCGCCTGGCCGGTTGCTGTGCTCATGACTACGCAGTCTTGTACCTCAATATACGTTGAGGTCAACATCGCGCCGAGTCGGCTCGGTCACACGAAAGGCGTTGGCACGGTCCGGTTATCGCGGAACGGCAGGGGGAGCGGTCTCGTCCAGCGGCAGGTCGGCGCCGAGCGCGTCGAACGGGGTGATGATGTGGCCGTTGGACAATCCGCTCAGCTCCAGCGTGCGGATCGGGTAGGGGATGGTGATGTTCTCCAGCTGGAAGCGCTCGTGTAGCCGCTTCATGAACTCACTGACCAGCAGGTACTGATCGGAGAAGTGGCGAGTCCACAGGATGACCCGGAAGTTGATACTGGATTCGCCGAAGGTGTGGAAGCGGACCCGTGGCTCGGCGCTCGGCACGCCGACGTCCAATTCGGACATCACCTGAGCTCCGACATCCAGTGCGACGCGCTCGACATGTTCCAGATCGCTGCGGTAGCTCACCCCGCACTCCACCACCACCGCCATGCTCTGCTCGGGCTGGTGGTAGTTGGTCAGGATGGCGTCGGCGAATTTGGCATTCGGCACGATCACGTAGTTGCCGGGGATCTCGCGCAAAGTCGTGTTGCGCCAGCTGATGTCGTTGATCCAGCCGGACTCGCCACTGTCGAGCTTCACGAAATCGCCCGGCTGCACCATCTTCGAGGCCAGGATGTGGATGCCCGCGAACAGGTTCGCCAGCGTGCCCTGTAGCGCGAGCGCGACGGCCAAACCGCCGATGCCCAAGGCGCCGAGCAGTGGCGCGATCTGAATTCCCAAGCTGCCCAGCGTGATCAGGATGCCGATGCCGAACACCAGCACGCGGGTGATGGTGGCGAACAGGCTCACCGAACCGGTGGCGCCGGTGACGGCGAGCACCACCGAGCCGATGATGTCGGCCGCGATCCTGGACACCGCGTAGGAGATGACGATGATCAGCGCGACCAGCAGCGCATTGTGCGCGGCCTGGGCGCCGATCGGCAGTGCGCCCGGTAGCGACAGTGCGATCATCAGGCCGATCAGCGCGGCCACCGGGACGGCGAGATCGTGCAGGAGCCGCAGGCTGATCGCCCGCATCGAGCGCGGCCCGTCCGAGCCGCGCCTGCTGATTTTTTTCAGGAATCTTCGCAAGGCGACACCGGTCAGCGGTCCGGCGATTACCACGGCTCCGGCTATGGCCAGCAAAATCGGCTTGTCCACGCGCGCTTTCCTCCCGGCGG
Organism: Nocardia sp. NPDC052566; assembly: GCF_044547285.1. Lineage (NCBI taxonomy): Bacteria > Bacillati > Actinomycetota > Actinomycetes > Mycobacteriales > Nocardiaceae > Nocardia > Nocardia sp. NPDC052566. Next base: position 26,546 of record NZ_JBIUAF010000001.1, read on the forward strand.
GGGTCGAGGAGACAGCAGGTGCACAGATAACAAACCAGCGGGTCGGAATTCTAGTCGCGCCGAAGCCGCCCGGCGGGGAAAATTGCACAGACTGCCATTCGACGGCGAGTCCGCGGGTCGGTCAGCGCACGCCGCGGGTGCGGAACTGGATGCTGATGCGCGGCCCGGCCGGTTTGCGGGTCTTCGGTACCGCGTGCTCCCAGCTGCGCTGGCACGATCCGCCCATCACCAGCAGATCGCCGTGCCCGACCTGGTAGCGAATGCTCTCCCCGCCGCCGCGCGGCCGCAGCAGCAGCGCGCGCGGAGCGCCGACCGACACGATCGCCACCATGGTGTCGTGCGTCGCGCCCCGCCCGCTCGTATCCCCGTGCCAGGCCACGCTGTCGCGCCCGTCCCGGTAATAACACAGCCCGGCCGTCCGGAACGGCTCGCCGAGCTCGCGCAGGTAATGCGCGCTCAGTGCCGTCCGGGCCTCGTCGAGCGTGGAATCCGGCAACGCCTCGTGCTCCTCGTAAAAACACAGCAGCCGGGGCACGTCGACAACCCGGTCGTACATCGGCCGCCGCTCGGCCTGCCACGGCACCCCATCGACCAGCCGGTCGAACAACTCATCGGCCCCCGACAACCATCCCGGTAGTACGTCCACCCACGCCCCGTGCGTCAGCGTCGTGCGCCGGATCTCGTCCAGCGACCCGAGCCCGGATTCGCCGAGCCCGTCGAGCAGCGATCCCTGCAGTGGTGTCGGCATGCGCCCGAATGTACCGCTACTCGAACATATGTGCTAGCGGGTTCCGGTCGGCGTGTCCTGATCGCCGCGGTAGCGATCCGGCACGGCTCGACGATCGTGCACTACGACGCCGGCTTCGAGCATCTTGCGGGCGTCTCGGAACTCCGGCACGAATGGGTCGCGGCTCGGGGGAGTATCGACCGACGCGCGTCACGTGCGCCCGATCACACGCGTTTCGTGGGCTGCCTCACAGCCTGATATCCCAGGTGAAGGCCCGATATGGACCGCTGTTACGCTGCTGCTCGTAAGGCATCCTTTAACGGACCGTCCGGTGAGGCGGGGAAGGAGGTCGGCATGGCTGTGCCCGAGGACAGGGCCGCCAAGTCCGCCGAGACATCGCAGCGGCACACCCCGGAGTGGGTGGCGCAAGGCCGGGAGTTGCTCTCGCCCTCCGATGTGGGCCGGACCATCGCGCGTATGGCGCATCAGATCATCGAGAAGACCGCGCTGGATTCGGGCGAACCGGATGTGCCGCGGGTGGTGCTGATCGGCATCCCGACCCGGGGCACCACGCTCGCCGCGCGGCTCACCGACAAGATCGAGGAATTCTCCGGCGTCCGTCCCGCGCTCGGTTCGCTCGACATCACCCTGTACCGCGACGACCTGCGCAGCCGTCCGCACCGCCCGCTCGAGCGCACCTCGGTGCCCGAGGGCGGTATCGAGGACGCGCTGGTGGTGCTCGTCGACGACGTCCTGTTCTCCGGCCGCACCGTCCGCTCCGCGCTGGACGGCCTGCGCGATCTGGGCCGCCCGCGCGCCGTGCAGCTCGCGGTGCTCATCGACCGCGGCCACCGCGAACTGCCGATCCGCGCCGACTACGTCGGCAAGAACGTGCCGACCTCGCGCTCCGAGGACATCTCCGTCCTGCTGACCGAACACGACGGCCGCGACGGCGTCTACCTGCATCAGGAGGTCGATGAATGAGCGAGCGGAGCGAGGGAACCATCAACACAGCGGCCTTGTGCCGAACGGCGGAGCCGAGCGCCAGCGAGGTGGAGTCGTGAGGCACCTCCTGACGGTCGCCGACCTGAATCGCGATGCCGCCACGGAGCTGCTCGACGAGGCCGAACGCTTCGAGCAGGCACTGCTCGGCCGCGAGGTGAAGAAGCTGCCGACGCTGCGCGGCCGCACCGTGATGACGGTGTTCTACGAGAACTCCACCCGCACCAGGGTGTCGTTCGAGGTCGCGGGTAAGTGGATGAGCGCCGACGTGATCAACGTCAGCGCGAGCAGCTCCTCGGTATCCAAGGGCGAATCGCTGCGCGACACCGCGCTCACCCTGCACGCCGCGGGCGCGGACGCGCTGATCGTGCGGCACCCGGCTTCCGGTGCGGCACACCAGATCGCGCGCTGGATGGATGCCTGGGCGATCGAGTCCGGCCGCACCGGCGGCCCGGCCATCATCAACGCGGGCGACGGCACGCACGAGCATCCGACGCAGGCACTGCTCGACGCGCTCACCCTGCGCCAGCGCCTCGGCGATATCGCGGGCAAGCGCATCCTGATCGTCGGCGACATCCTGCACAGCCGGGTCGCCCGCTCGAATGTCTTCCTGCTCGCCACGCTCGGCGCCGAGGTGGTGCTTGTCGCGCCGCGCACACTGCTGCCGGTGGGTGTCGAGGCATGGCCCGCGCGCATCGCGCGGTCGCTGGACGCCGAATTGCCCGGCGCCGACGCGGTACTCATGCTGCGCGTGCAGGCCGAGCGGATGAACGGCGGCTTCTTCCCTTCGGCGCGCGAGTACTCCATCAACTTCGGCCTGTCCGAGCGCAGGATGGCGCTGCTCGACGAGCACGCGGTGGTCCTGCATCCCGGCCCGATGCTGCGCGGGATGGAGATCGCCTCCGCCGTCGCCGATTCGCCGAAATCCGCGATCCTGCAACAGGTGACGAACGGCGTGCACATGCGCATGGCCGTGCTGTTCCGCCTGCTGGTCGGGGCGCAGGAGGCGATCGCATGACCGAGTCAGGGCACGGAGGAGGCAGCTTGCGTAACCACGCAGTGCCCCTCGGTCATGCGAAGAAGGCAACAGCATGATCACGACATGGAATCTCTACGCGGAAGGCGGTGCGGCATGACTGAGCTGTTGATCAAGGGCGCGCGGCCTTACGGCGAGGGCGAGCCGGTCGACGTGCTCGTCCGCGGCGGCGTGATCGCCGAGATCGGCGCGAACCTGACCACGGGCGCGGACGCCGAGATCATCGAGGCCGAGGGCCAGGTGCTGCTGCCCGGTTTCGTCGACCTGCACACGCACCTGCGCGAGCCGGGCCGCGAGGATACCGAGACCATCGAAACCGGTTCCGCCGCAGCCGCGCTCGGCGGTTACACGGCGGTGTTCGCGATGGCCAACACCAGCCCGGTCGCCGACTCGGTGGTGGTCACCGATCATGTGTGGCGGCGCGGCCAGGAGGTCGGCCTCGTCGACGTGTATCCGGTCGGCGCGGTCACGGTCGGCCTGGAAGGTAAGCAACTCGCCGAGATGGGCACCATGGCCGCGGGCGTCGGCGCGGTGCGCATGTTCTCCGACGACGGCCACTGCGTCTACGACCCGCTGATCATGCGCCGCGCCCTCGAATACGCGACCTCGCTCGGTGTGCTCATCGCGCAGCACGCGGAGGAGCCGCGGCTCACCAAGGGCGCTGTCGCGCACGAGGGCCCGACCGCCGCGCGACTCGGCCTCGCGGGCTGGCCACGCGCCGCCGAGGAGTCGATCGTCGCGCGCGACGCACTGCTCGCCCGCGACGCGGGCGCCCGCGTGCACATCTGCCACGCCTCCACCGCCGGCACTGTCGAACTGGTGAAATGGGCCAAGTCCCAGGGGATTTCGATCACCGCCGAGGTCACCCCGCACCACCTGCTGCTCGACGATTCCCGGCTGGAGACCTACGACGCGGTCAACAAGGTGAACCCGCCGCTGCGCGAGGCCGCCGACGCGGCCGCGCTGCGCCAGGCACTGGCCGACGGCATTCTCGACTGCGTCGCGACCGATCACGCGCCGCATGCCGAACAGGACAAGTGCTGCGAGTTCTCCGCGGCCCGCCCCGGCATGCTCGGCCTGGAGACCGCGCTGTCGATCATCGTGCAGACGATGGTCGAGCCCGGCCTGCTCGACTGGCGCGGCGTGGCCAGGGTGATGAGCGAGCGGCCCGCCCAGATCGTCGGACTCGACGAGCACGGCAGGCCGATCGAGGTCGGCGAACCCGCGAACCTGACCCTGGTCGATCCGGACGCCACCTGGACGGTGCGCGCGAAGGAGCTGGCCAGCATCTCGAACAACACACCGTTCGAGGCGATGACGTTCCCGGCGCGAGTGACGGCCACGTTGCTCAGGGGCCGGGTAACAGCCCGTGAGGGTGCGGTATTCACCAGCAAAGCTGGGGTGGGAGGTCCGTAAGTGGAGAGAACCCTGTGGGTGATCGGCCTGCTGGCGCTGTTCGCGCTGTGCCTGTGGCTGATGTACCGAGGCTGGCAGAACCGGGCGGCGCGTCAGGTGGAGCGGATCGGTGAGCTACCGACGGTGCCCGCCGATCTGGGCGCGCAGCTGCTCGAGCCGACCACCGGACTGTATCTCGGCAGCACCATCGCGCCGAGCTGGCAGGACCGGATCGCGGTGGGCGACTTGGGTTTCCGGGCCACGGCGGAACTCACGCGGTTCGAACGGGGGATTCTGCTCGAACGCGACGGGGCGACCGTGATCTGGATTCCGCAGGAATCCATCACGGCGGTGCGCACCGAACGCGGACATGCGGGCAAGGTAATGACAGAAGATGGTGTGCTGGTAATTCGCTGGAAGCTGCCGACCGGAACCGAGATAGATACCGGTTTCCGGGGTGACGACAAGACGACCTACCCGGCTTGGACCGCGGACCAGCACAGGGCGACGACGGGAGACGACGAGACATGACAACACAGGAAGCAGCCGCCCTAGTGCTGGAGGACGGCCGGGTGTTCCGCGGCACGGCCTACGGCGCCGTGGGCCAGACACTCGGTGAGGCGGTGTTCTGCACCGCGATGACCGGCTACCAGGAGACCCTCACCGACCCCAGCTACCACCGCCAGATCGTGGTCGCCGCCGCGCCGCAGATCGGCAACACCGGCTGGAACGACGAGGACGACGAGTCCTCGAAGATCTGGGTCGCCGGCTATGTGGTGCGCGATCCCGCGCGCCGCGCATCCAACTGGCGCGCCACCACCACGCTGCCCGAGGCCATGCGGGGCCAGGACGTGGTCGGCATCGCCGGTGTCGACACCCGCGCGCTGGTGCGCCACCTGCGCACCCGCGGTTCGATGAAGGCGGGCATCTTCTCGGGTCCGTCGCTCGCCGACGCGGACGAGTTGCTGGCCAGGGTGACCGGTCAGCCGTCCATGCTCGGCGCCGACCTCGCCGGTGAGGTGAGCACCGACTCGCTGTACACGATTGAGCCGGTCGGTGAGCACCGGTTCACCGTGGTCGCGGTCGACCTCGGCATCAAGACCAACACCCCGCGCATGTTCGCCCAGCGCGGCATGCGGGTGCACGTGGTGCCGTCGAGCACCTCGATCGACCAGATCATGGAGCTCAGCCCCAACGGCGTGTTCCTGTCCAACGGCCCCGGCGACCCGGCCACCGCCGACGGCGCCGTCGCGCTGACGCAGGGCGTGCTGGAGAAGGGTGTGCCGCTGTTCGGCATCTGCTTCGGCAACCAGATCCTCGGCCGCGCGTTCGGCCGCAAGACCTACAAGATGAAGTTCGGCCACCGCGGCATCAACATCCCGGTCGTCGAGCACGGCACCGGCCGCATCGCCATCACCGCGCAGAACCACGGGTTCGCGCTGGAGGGCGAGATGGGCGAGCAGTTCGACACCCCGTTCGGCAAGGCCGAGGTCAGCCACGTCTGCGCCAACGACGGCACCGTCGAGGGCGTGCGCCTGGTGGACGGCCGCGCGTTCTCGGTGCAGTACCACCCGGAGGCCGCCGCCGGACCCCACGATGCCGCTTATCTCTTCGACCGTTTCGCCGGTCTCATGGAAGGAGCCTGATGCCACGCCGCGAGGATCTACACCACATCCTGGTGATCGGCTCGGGCCCGATCGTCATCGGCCAGGCCTGTGAATTCGACTATTCCGGCACCCAGGCGTGCCGGGTGCTGCGGGCCGAGGGCCTGCGGGTATCGCTGGTCAACTCGAACCCGGCCACCATCATGACCGACCCCGAGTTCGCCGATTCCACCTACGTGGAACCGATTACGGCCGAATTCGTCGAGAAGGTCATCGAAAAGGAGCGCCCCGACGCCATTCTCGCCACCCTCGGCGGGCAGACCGCGCTGAACACCGCGGTCGCGCTGCACGAGCGCGGTGTGCTGCAGAAGTACAACGTCGAGCTGATCGGCGCCGACTTCGAGGCCATCCAGCGCGGTGAGGACCGGCAGAAGTTCAAGGACATCGTCGCCAAGGTCGGCGGCGAAAGTGCCCGCTCCCGTGTGTGTTTCACGATGGACGAGGTCCGCGACACGGTGACCGAACTCGGCTTCCCCGTGGTGGTGCGCCCCTCGTTCACCATGGGCGGCCTCGGCTCGGGCATGGCCTACAACCACGAGGATCTCGACCGCATCGCGGGCGGCGGCCTCGCCGCGTCGCCGACGGCGAACGTGCTCATCGAGGAATCCATCCTGGGCTGGAAGGAATTCGAGCTCGAGCTGATGCGCGACAGCCGCGACAACGTCGTGGTGGTCTGCTCGATCGAGAACGTCGACCCGATGGGCGTGCACACCGGTGACTCGGTCACCGTCGCACCGGCCATGACGCTCACCGACGTCGAGTACCAGAAGCTGCGCGACCTCGGCATCGCCATCCTGCGCGAGGTCGGCGTCGACACCGGCGGCTGCAACATCCAGTTCGCGGTGAATCCGGCCGACGGCCGCCTGATCGTCATCGAGATGAACCCGCGCGTATCGCGCTCGTCCGCATTGGCTTCCAAGGCAACGGGTTTCCCGATCGCCAAGATCGCCGCCAAGCTGGCCATCGGCTACACCCTCGACGAGATCGTCAACGACATCACCAAGGAGACCCCGGCCTGCTTCGAGCCGACCCTGGACTATGTGGTCGTCAAGGCGCCGCGGTTCGCGTTCGAGAAGTTCCCCGGCGCGGACGCCACGCTGACCACCACCATGAAGTCGGTCGGCGAGGCGATGTCGCTCGGCCGCAACTTCTCCGAGGCGCTCGGCAAGGTGCTGCGCTCGCTGGAGACCAAGGCCACGGGCTTCTGGACCCAGGAGGACGGGCCGTGGGCCCCCGTCGACGGTGACGTGCGCGGTGCGATCGAGAAGATCCTCGCTGACCTGCGCGTGCCGACCGAGGGCCGGATCTACCAGGTCGAGCGGGCGCTGCGCTACGGCGCGAGCATCGAAGAGGTCGCGCTGGCCTCCGGTGTCGACCCGTGGTTCGTGGCCGAGGTGGCCGGGCTGGTCGAGCTGCGCCAGGAGGTGATCGACGCGCCGGTGCTCGACGAGGCGCTGCTGCGCCGCGCCAAGCACTATGGCCTGTCCGATCGCCAGATCGCCGCGCTGCGACCGGAACTCGCTGGCGAGACCGGCGTGCGGGCACTGCGCCACCGGCTCGGTGTGCGCCCGGTGTTCAAGACCGTCGACACCTGCGCCGCCGAATTCGAGGCCAAGACCCCGTACCACTACTCGGCCTACGAGCTCGATCCCGCCGCGGAATCCGAGGTGGCGCCGCAGCGCGAGCGCGACAAGGTGATCATCCTCGGCTCCGGCCCGAACCGGATCGGCCAGGGCATCGAGTTCGACTACTCGTGCGTGCACGCGGCGACCACGCTGTCGCAGGCCGGCTACGAGACGGTGATGGTCAACTGCAATCCGGAGACCGTCTCCACCGACTACGACACCGCCGACCGGCTCTACTTCGAGCCGCTCACCTTCGAGGACGTGCTCGAGGTCTACCACGCGGAGACCGAATCGGGGAATGTCGCGGGCGTCATCGTGCAGCTCGGCGGCCAGACCCCGCTGGGCCTGGCGCAGCGGCTGACCGATGCGGGCGTCCCGGTGGTCGGCACCAGCGCCGCCGCCATCGACCTGGCCGAGGACCGCGGCGAATTCGGTGATGTGCTGGTCGCGGCCGGACTGCCCGCGCCCAAGTACGGCACCGCCACCACGGTCGAGCAGGCCAAGAAGATTGCCGGCACCATCGGCTATCCGGTGCTGGTGCGGCCGTCGTACGTGCTCGGCGGGCGCGGCATGGAGATCGTCTACGACGAGAAGTCCCTGGAGGGCTACATCTCGCGCGCCACCGAGCTCAGCCCGGACCGCCCGGTGCTGGTCGACCGGTTCCTGGAAGACGCCATCGAGATCGACGTCGACGCGCTGTGCGACGGCGAGGAGGTCTACCTCGGCGGCGTGATGGAGCACATCGAAGAGGCGGGCATCCACTCCGGCGACTCCGCCTGCGCGCTGCCCCCGATCACCCTGGGCCGCAGCGATATCGAGGCGGTGCGCCGCTCGACGATCGCGCTGGCCAAGGGCATCGGCGTCAAGGGCCTGCTCAATGTGCAGTACGCGCTCAAGGACGACGTGCTGTACGTGCTCGAGGCGAATCCGCGTGCCAGCCGCACGGTTCCGTTCGTGTCCAAGGCGACGGCGGTGCCGCTGGCCAAGGCCGCCGCGCGAATCACCATGGGCGCCACCATCGCCGAGCTGCGCAAGGAAGGCATGCTGCCGAGCGAGGGCGACGGCGGGCATGTCGCGCTCGACGCGCCGGTCGCGGTGAAGGAAGCCGTGCTGCCGTTCCATCGGTTCCGCCGGGCCGACGGCACCGGCGTGGATTCGCTGCTCTCGCCGGAGATGAAGTCCACCGGTGAGGTCATGGGCATCGACGCCGATTTCGGCACCGCCTTCGCCAAGAGCCAGACCGCGGCCTACGGTTCGCTGCCCACCGAGGGCACGGTCTTCGTCTCCATCGCCAACCGCGACAAGCGGGCCATGGTGTTCCCGGTGAAGCGCCTGCACGACCTGGGATTCCGCATCCTGGCCACCGAGGGCACCGCGGAGATGCTGCGCCGCAACGGGATTCCGTGCGAGCGGGTGCGCAAGCATTCGGACCCGGAGCTCGCGGAGGGTCAAATGGGCACCGGGGACGCCTCCGATGCGACCATCGTGGAGCAGATCCGCGACGGCGAGGTCGACATGGTGTTCAACACCCCGTACGGCAACTCGGGCCCGCGCGTCGACGGCTACGAGATCCGCACCGCCGCAGTGGGAGTGAACATCCCGTGCATCACCACGGTGCAGGGCGCGGCCGCGGCCGTGCAGGGCATCGAGGCGACCATCAACGGCGGCATCGGGGTGCGGTCACTGCAGGAACTGCATTCGGTGCTGCGTGGCTGAACCGGACGCCGTCGTGACTGTTTGCGGGTCGCTCGAAAGGGCCGGAGAAGGGAGCAGGGCCGATGAAGACCTTCGGTGACCGATTGCACCACGCCATGGCGCAATTCGGCCCACTGTGCGTCGGCATCGACCCGCATCCCGGGCTGCTGGCGTCCTGGGGCCTTACCGACGACGTGGACGGCCTGGAGAAGTTCGCCGAGCTGTGCGTCGAGGCATTCGACGGCACGGTCGCGCTGATCAAGCCGCAGGTCGCGTTCTTCGAGGCCTACGGCTCCGCCGGAATCGCGGTGCTGGAGCGCACGATCGGGGTGCTGCGCGCCTCGGGCACCCTGGTGCTGGCCGACGCCAAGCGCGGCGATATCGGCTCGACCATGGATGCCTACGCCCGCGCCTGGCTCGGCGACGGACCGCTCGCGTCGGATGCGCTGACGGTCTCGCCGTACCTCGGATTCGGTTCGCTGGCACCGGCGTTGACACTGGCCGAGGCGAACGGGCGCGGCCTGTTCGTGCTCGCCGCGACCTCGAATCCCGAAGGGGCGCAGGTGCAGCGGGCCGTCGCGGACGGTCGCACGATCGCGCAGACCATGGTCGACGAGGCGGCGGCGGTCAACGCGGGCGCGGATTTCGGGTCGATCGGCGTGGTGGTCGGCGCCACCCTCACCGACGCACCCGATCTGTCGGCGCTCAACGGCCCGATCCTGATGCCCGGCGTCGGTGCGCAGGGCGGTGGCCCGGAAACCATCCGTGACCTGCTGCCCGAGCCGATGCTGCGCTATGCCGTGCCGAACGTCTCGCGTGAGGTGCTACGCGAGGGGCCCTCGGTATCGGCACTGCGTGCCAAGGTCGGGGAACTGCAGGAGCAGTTCGCCTTCCTGCGGGGCTGAACCCGCACCGCACCGCTTCGAACCGGACGGGCCCGCGCGAGAGCGCGGGCCCGTTTATGTTTCCGGCGGGTGAACAAGCGCAGAACAGGCCCACAATGGCCGCTGTGCGCGCCGCTGCGCCGATTTCGGGCCGCACACGTGTTCGGATGCCGCCCGGCGGGCCGCGGCGGCGCAGAACGGCGATGCGGCGGCACCCGATGCCGCATCGCCGTGCTCGGTCGCCGCCGCGAAGTGCGGCCGCCCACGCGCCGATTCGGCCGGGCGTGACACGCGACACGCGGTGAGGAACGCGACACGCGGAAAATTCCGAGAAAGTTCCTGGTCGCGCGGGTACCTGTTTGCTGGGCGAACGCCTCGCCGTACCGCAACCACTCCGCTAACCCCATCCGCATATGAAAACTCCCTGCTGAGGCGGCATTTCGCGATTTCGGCGGTACGATCGCCGCAGCGACAGGGTCCGTACGCGGATCCGTCCCGCTTTCCCGGTACGCCATGCGGAATCATGCGCTGACCTGGGGGGTGGGTTCGCAATCGGCGGACGTCGTGGGTACGGTCGCTGAGACTGCCGGGTTACCGGCAGGAGTTGATGCAATGAACGATGAGACGGAGGAACCGTGGCCCTTCCCCAGCTGACTGACGAGCAGCGCGCCGCTGCTTTGGAGAAGGCGGCTGCCGCTCGCCGCGCTCGGGCGGAGCTCAAGGAGCGCTTGAAGCGTGGCGGCACCAACCTGAAGCAGGTCCTCACCGATGCCGAGACCGATGAGATCCTCGGCAAGATGAAGGTTTCCGCGCTGCTGGAGGCACTGCCGAAGGTGGGCAAGGTCAAGGCGGCGGAGATCATGACCGAGCTGGAGATCGCCCCCACCCGGCGGCTTCGTGGTCTTGGCGATCGGCAGCGCAAGGCGCTGCTGGCCCGCTTCGACTTCGACGCCTCCTAACAAGGGTGGTCGAACACACGCGGAAGGGTCGACTGGTTGTACTGGTCGGCCCCTCGGCCGTGGGGAAGTCCACGGTCGTCCGGTGCGTGCGGGAACGCCTGCCCGAACTGGTTTTCAGCGTGTCGGCAACGACCCGGGCCCCCCGGCCCGGGGAAGTCGACGGCCGTGACTACCACTTCGTGTCCCGAGAACGGTTCGACGCCATGATCGAGGCCGGCGAACTGCTCGAGTGGGCAGATATCCATGGCGGCCTGCAGCGCTCCGGCACCCCCGCCGGTCCGGTGCGGGACGCACTCAAGACGAACAAGCCGGTGCTGATCGAGGTCGACCTCGAAGGCGCCCGGTCGGTCCGCAAGGCGATCCCGGAGGCGCGGTTGGTCTTCCTGGCCCCGCCGAGCTGGGACGAACTGGTGGCGCGGCTGACCTCGCGTGGCACCGAATCACCCGAGGTGATCGCCCGTAGGCTGGAAACCGCCAGGACCGAATTGGCGGCCTGTGACGAGTTCGACATCGTCATCGTGAACGACGAGGTGACCAGCGCCTGTGAGCAGTTGGTATCGTTGTTCGTTAGCACAAATTCGAGTTCGTGACCCGCCGGCTCCGCCGGCTGCCGCCGTAGTTTCCACCCACCCCGCCGGCTCCGCCGGCTGCCGCCCCCTTGACCTTTGCAGGAGCCCCCCTAGTGAGCAGTACGGACATCAAGACCGCGCCCGCGTACGACACGCCAATCGGCCTCACCAACCCGCCGATCGACGAGCTGCTCGAGCGCACGTCGTCCAAGTACGCCCTGGTCATCTACGCGGCCAAGCGCGCGCGTCAGATCAACGACTACTACAACCAGCTCGGCGACGGCATCCTCGAATACGTCGGCCCGCTGGTCGAGCCCGGCCTGCAGGAGAAGCCGCTGTCGGTCGCCATGCGCGAAATCCACGCCGACCTGCTCGAGCACTCCGAAGGCGAGTGAATCTAAGCCACAGCTAGGCCGGAGGCGTAGTGACAACACGGATCGTGGTCGGCGTCGGCGGCGGTATCGCCGCCTACAAGGCCTGTGCGCTCGTCCGCCGGTTCACCGAGACCGGACATTCGGTTCGAGTGATCCCCACCGAATCGGCGCTGCAGTTCGTCGGCAAGGCGACCTTCGAGGCGCTGTCCGGGAATCCGGTGCATACCGACGTGTTCACCGATGTGCCCGAGGTACCGCATGTGCGGCTCGGCCAGGAGGCGGACCTGGTGGTCATCGCCCCGGCCACCGCCGATCTGATGGCGCGCGCCGCACAGGGCCGCGCCGACGATCTGCTGACCGCGACGCTGCTGACGGCCCGATGTCCGGTGTTGTTCGCGCCCGCGATGCACACCGAGATGTGGGAGCATCCGGCGACCGTCGCCAATGTCGCGACGTTGCGCGCGCACGGCGCGATCGTCATGGAGCCCGCCTCGGGCAGGCTCACCGGCACCGATACCGGTCCGGGGCGGCTGCCCGAACCCGAGGAGATCTTCGGCCTGGCGACGCTGCTGCTCGAACGCGCCGACGCCATCCCGCGTGACCTGGCGGGTCGCCGCGTGGTGATCACCGCGGGCGGCACGAGGGAACCGCTGGATCCGGTGCGCTTCCTCGGCAACCGCAGCTCGGGCAAACAGGGATACGCGCTGGCCAGGGTGGCCGCGCAGCGCGGCGCCCACGTCACGCTCATCGCGGGCAACACGATCGAGATGGCCGCGCCCGCGGCCGTCGACCTGGTGCACGTCACCACCGCCGAACAGCTCAAAACCGCCGTGGACAAGCACGCGGTCGGCGCGGACGCGGTGATCATGGCGGCGGCGGTGGCCGATTTCCGGCCGACCAACGTGGCCGCGGCCAAGATCAAGAAGGGCGCCGGTGAGCCGGACGTCATCCCGCTGACCAAGACCACCGACATCCTCGCGGGGTTGGTGCAGTCCCGGCGGGACGGTCAACTGGCGGGCACCGCGATCGTCGGCTTCGCCGCCGAGACCGGTGACGAGCACGGCGATGTGCTCACCCACGCGCGGGCCAAACTGGTCCGCAAGGGCTGCGACCTGCTCGTCGTCAACGCGGTCGGCGAGGGTAAGGCGTTCGAGGTCGACACCAACGACGGCTGGCTGCTCGGTGCGGACGGCACCGAACAGGCGCTCGATCACGGATCGAAGGCGCTGCTGGCGAGCCGGGTGCTCGACGCGCTCGGGCCGCTGCTGCGCGATCGGTAGCGGAGCGCTCGAGCTCCGCTGGAGCGCGGGTCGAATTCCATTGGGGCACAAAGGAAGGTCGTCGGATATCTCGGCGATTTGACTAGGATTGTTCGGGACATGACGGAGTGCGGTGTCGAACTTGCGTTGCATCGGTCGCTCAACCGAATAGTCTGAGACAGTGCCTGGTGTGGATTCATCGTCGCGTCAGAGCTTTGGAATAGTCTGAGATGGAGGGTTGCGCGGTCTTCGCATCGCACTACCGCCGCAATTCGAATACGAGAAACCCGTTGAGGGAGAGGGAACAACTGTGCGTACGTCTGGCAGCCGCCTATTCACCAGTGAGTCCGTGACCGAGGGTCATCCGGACAAGATCTGTGACGCGATCAGCGATTCCATCCTCGACGCGCTGCTCGCCGAGGACCCGCGCAGCCGGGTCGCGGTGGAGACCCTCGTCACAACCGGCCAGGTGCATGTCGCGGGCGAGGTCACCACCTCGGCATACGCGGACATCCCGCGGATCGTGCGCGAGAAGGTCCTCGAAATCGGATACGACTCGTCGGCAAAGGGTTTCGACGGCAACTCGTGCGGCGTGAACATCGCGATCGGCGCGCAGTCGCCGGATATCGCCCAGGGCGTCGATACCTCGCACGAGGCGCGCGTCGGCGGCTCCGACGACGAGATCGAGAAGCAGGGCGCGGGCGATCAGGGCCTGATGTTCGGCTACGCCAACAGCGACACCCCCGAGCTGATGCCGCTGCCGATCGCGCTCGCGCACCGGCTGTCGCGCCGGCTGACCGAGGTGCGCAAGTCCGGCGTGCTGCCCTACCTGCGTCCCGACGGCAAGACCCAGGTCACCATCGAATACGACGGCGACCGTCCGGTCCGCCTCGACACCGTGGTCGTGTCCACCCAGCACGCCGCCGATATCGACCTGGACAACCTGCTCGCGCCGGACATCCGGGAAAAGGTGCTCGATTCGGTGCTCGCCGATCTGGCGCTGCCGACCCTGGACATCTCCGAGGTGCGGCTGCTGGTCAACCCCACCGGCAAGTTCGTGCTCGGCGGCCCGATGGGTGACGCGGGCCTGACCGGCCGCAAGATCATCGTCGACACCTACGGCGGCATGGCCCGCCACGGCGGCGGCGCCTTCTCCGGCAAGGACCCGTCGAAGGTCGACCGCTCGGCCGCCTACGCCATGCGCTGGGTCGCCAAGAACGTCGTCGCGGCCGGGCTGGCCGACCGCGTCGAGGTGCAGGTCGCCTACGCCATCGGCAAGGCCGCACCGGTCGGCCTGTTCGTGGAGACCTTCGGCACCGAGAAGGTCGACCCGACCAAGATCTCGACCGCCATCACCGAGGTGTTCGACCTGCGGCCCGGCGCGATCATCCGCGACCTGGACCTGCTGCGCCCGATCTACGCCCCGACCGCCGCCTACGGCCACTTCGGCCGCACCGACGTCGACCTGCCCTGGGAGCACACCGACCGCGCGGACAAGCTCCGTGCCGCCATCGGCCTGTAAGGAGCTGGCTCGCATGCATACGTCGACCTGCCCTGGGAGGCTCCCTCTGATGCGCGCGGACAAGCTGCGTGCCGCCATCGGCCTGTAAGGAGCTGGCTCGCATGCATACGTCGACCTGCCCTGGGAGGCTCCCTCTGATGCGCGCGGACAAGCTGCGTGCCGCCATCGGCCTGTAAGGAGCTGGCTCGCATGCATACGTCGACCTGCCCTGGGAGGCTCCCTCTGATGCGCGCGGACAAGCTCCGCGCCGCCATCGGCCTGTGAAGGATCCGGCTCGCATGAGTATGTCGACCTGCCCTGGGAGGCTGCATCTGATGCGCGCGGACAAGCTGCGCGCCGCCATCGGCCTGTAAGCCGATCATGGGCGCGTGAAACGACCGGCGGCTATCACCGCCCCTCCCGCGGACGGACTGTTCGTGGGGGACAACGCAATACCGGAGACGACAGCAGCGGGACACCCCATCGCGAGGGTGCTCCCGCTGCTGTCGCCCGCGCACCTCGACCGCGATTTCGACTACCTGGTCCCCCCGGAACTCGACGAGATCGCCCAGCCCGGTGTCCGAGTCCGCGTCCGCTTCGCGGGCCGCCTCGTCGACGGCTACCTTCTGCAGCGCCTGCCGCACACCGACCACACCGGCAAACTCGTCAAACTCGAACGCGTAGTCTCCGCCGAGCGAGTCCTCACCCCCGAAATCCTCGCGCTCGCCACCACCGTGGCCACCCGCTACGCAGGCACCCGCGCCGACGTCCTCCGCCTGGCCATCCCCCCACGTCATGCCCGCACCGAAACCGGTGGCGCACCGAAATCACCTGGGGCACGCAAGAATTCCGCCGCAGCGGATGCCGACACCGCCACCGACTCCGCCGTACCTCGACCCGACCTCATCGAATCAACGGATCCGGCAGCACCGCTGCCAGCGGACGAGCCCGCCGAGCGGGACGCCGCACGCCTCGGATCGGACGCACCGGTGGCAGCTGCGCATGTCGAGGCCGACATCGACGACCGCCCGGAGGGGACGAGTGTCGATCCAGCCGATCCGGCTGCGGCGCAGTCGATTCCGCTCGCCGAAACAACCAGCACGACGCCGGATCGTAGCGGCCCGGGCGGAGAGCCTCGGAGGCACTCTGCTGCCGATCGGCGGCAGGATGTCGTACGCGTCCCGGTGGGCTCGCCGACTCCGGGCCTCGATGTCGACGGCGACACGGACCCCGAGCCGACTGACTCGACCGCAGGGCACGAGATTTCGGACTCCTCGAAGGGAAGGGCGCCGCGGGACGCTGGCGCAGAGCGACTTGACGCACGCGTGCCGATGGCTGATTCGGGCTCTGCTGTCATCGGTGGCGAACCTGGGGAGTTCGGCGTCGATACGGCGGGTTCGGGTGTGGCGCAGTCGATTTCGTCCAGCAAACCGCGGGCGTCGACGCCCGATCGCGACGGGGGATCGAGCGCCGGATCTGTTGGGCAGGGTGTGCGGAGCGCAGTGGGGCGCGGTGCTGAGGGGCAAGACCTTGTCCGCGTGTCGCCAGGTGTCTCCGCGGATATCGACGGCGATCGCCGGGCGGTGCGCGGCGCGGCCACCGTCGAGGTGAGTGCCGAGTCGGCTGATTCGGAAGCCGGGCAGGTGATTTCGGGTGTCGAGTCGGGTGCGGTGGTACCCGGGCACGATGGACGGCTGGGTGCCGGTTCCGTCGCGCCCGCGGTGGCGGGTGATGAGGCCGAGTCGGGGGCGCGTGACTCGGCGACGCGCGGCGCCGAGGATGCGGGGGAATCGGCTTCGCTCGGGGCGGTCGATACGGGTGCTTGGGGGCGGTATATCCATGGGGCGGCGTTTGTGGGGGCGTTGGGGCAGGGGAGGGGGGTGCGGGCGGCTTGGCAGGCGTTGCCGGGGGAGGAGTGGGCGCGGCGGTTGGCGGAGTTGGCGGCGGTGACGGTCGCGGCGGGGCGTAGTGCGATCTTGATGGTGCCGGATCAGCGGGATCTGGATCGGGTTCTTGCGGAATGTGTTCGGCTGGTGGGGGATTCGGCGGTGGGGTTGTCGGCGGGGCTGGGGCCCGCCGCGCGGTATCGGCGGTGGCTCGCGGTGCTGCGGGGGACGGCGCGGGTGGTGGTCGGTACGCGTGCCGCGGTGTTCGCGCCCGCGCACAACCTGGGGCTGATCGCGATCTGGGATGACGGTGACGACACCTACGCCGAGCCGAGGGCGCCGTATCCGCATGCGCGCGAGGTGGCCATGCTGCGCGCGCACGAGACCGGGGCCGCGTTCGTCGCGGCGGGTTTCGCGCGGACCGCGGAGGTTCAGGCGGTGGTCGATTCGGGGTGGGCACGGGACCTGGTGGCCGACCGCGCGGTGGTGCGCGAGGCGTCGCCACGGATCAGCGCGCCCGGCGACACCGACTGGGCGATGGAGCGGGATCCCGTCGCGCGCGCGGTCCGTATCCCGGGTGTGGCCTACGCGGCCGCCCGCGCCGCGCTGAAAGAGGGTATGGCGGTGCTGGTTCAGGTGCCGCGCCGCGGCTACATGCCCGCGCTCGCCTGTGCGAAGTGCCGCACACCGGCGCGGTGCAGGCATTGCAACGGGCCACTTGCCTTGCCGGATGGACGATCTCAGCGCGGCGGCGAACGGCTGCGCTCCGGCCCGCTGGAGGTGGCGCACAGCCCGAGCTGTCGCTGGTGCGGGATCACCGAGAGCGCGTTCCGCTGCGGAGCCTGCGGTGCGCGGGCGCTGCGCGCCGTGGTCATCGGCGCGGTCCGTACCGCCGAGGAACTCGGCCGCGCGTTTCCCGGTGTGCCCATTCGTGGTTCGGGCGGCGGCGAGGTGCTCGACACGGTCGAACCCGGCCCGCAGGTGGTGGTCGCCACGGTCGGTGCCGAGCCGATCGTGCGCGGCGGCTACGGTGTCGCGCTGCTGCTCGACGGCTGGGCGCTGCTCGGCCGCGCGGATCTGCGGGTGGCCGAGGACGCGCTGCGCCGCTGGCTGTCCGCCGCCGCCCTGGTTCGCTCACGCGGTCAAGTGATCGTGATGGCCGAACCGTCGATCCCCACCGTCCAGGCCTTGCTGCGCTGGGATCCGGTCGGCCACGCCCAGGCCGAGGTGGCCGCACGCGCCGAGGTCGGTTTCCCGCCCGCCGTCCGCATGGCCGCCATCGACGGTTCCTCCGACGGCATCGCCGAATTGCTCTCCGCCGCAAACCTTCCCGACTTCGTCACCGTCCTCGGCCCCGTCCCGCTCCCCGACGGCGCCCGTAAACCCTTCACCGGCGACTCCCCGGCCGAAGTCGAACGCATCCTCCTCCGCGTAGACCGCACCGCGGGCCTCGCCCTCGCCCGAGCCCTCACCGCCGCCCAGGCCGTCCGCAGCACCCACCGCTCCGACGCCCCCCTCCGAGTCCAAATAGACCCCGTCGACATCGGCTGACCCGCGAGCGGCCGGAATCCGACGCACCCGCACACCCTTTGACTTTCCGCATACGTTTTCGCGTCCGATTCGGTGTGCGGGATATCAAAGGGTGTGCGGCTGTGGCGCCAGTCGGTCCAGCGGCAGGTCTGTCAATCCTTGACTCGGGCAATGAGATTGCCGCGAAAGTCGACCTCGAGCGGTGGTGCCCCTGCCTCGGCGCACCATCGGATCAATGCGGCGGCATCGGCCGGGCGAAACGAGTCGGCGCTGCCGAAGGCCGGACAGCGGTATCGGCGCCATGGGCCGCCGAGGCCGGGGAGTCCGCGGAATTCGGGGCCGAGCACTGTTACGTGGCGGTGCTCGCCGGATTGGCCCAGATGGTAACGAACCAGCAACCGGCGATCTTCGGTGGCCACTCGGACACCGGGTTGGTAAGGGGCGTAGTAGTTTTCGGGGTCCTCCTGGACCCACCACAGATACTCGCGGTCGTCGACCGTGATCCGCCTGCGCCGCTTGGTGCTGATCCCCATCGCGTCAGGCTAGGACAGCACCGAGGTCGGCCGCACGCCAATTACGTCCCGCGCACCTTTGAATTCTCGCGCACCGAATCGCATGCGAGAACGGACGCGGGAATCAAGGCGCGCGGCCGTGGCGCAGTGGATCGGCTGGATCCGGGGAAGCCGGGACAGCACGCTCCCGGCGTCGAGCGCAGTCAAATGGTCGTGCATTTCGGCGTGTCGTACGGCCATTCGACTGCGTTCGACGTGATCTTGGAGTTAGTTGGGGGTGCGGAGGGTTTGTATTTCGGCGATAGCGGCGGGGAGGAGACTGCTGGGGCAGCCCCAGTAGTCGTAGATGCCGCCGCGGGATCGGTTGCTGCCGCAGACGACGAAGACGCCGGTGCCGAGTGCCTGTTTGAGGTGGCCGGCGAGCCAGCCTACGAAACCGCTGTTGTCCACGCCCGCGGGGAAATGGAAGGAGAACAGGCCGAACTGTTCGACGTCCGGGTCGCCGTCGGCATCGGTGAACGGGACGAGCGCGCTCCAGCTCTCGGCGTCGCGCACCACCGCGAGCGTGTGCTCGGACAGCCGCGGCGGCTCGGCGAGCGGTGTCTCCCGATAGCACCAGACGCCCTCGTGGACCTCGAGTTCCGCGGCGGCGATGACCTGCCGCAGGCGTTGGGCTGTCTGGGCTTCGGTCTCGATGCTGATGTCAACCACTCCGCCACGGTAGCAACCGCCCGGCACCCCCGAGGATCAGCTCACGCCGATGCGACATTCGGAGCACGGGAGCGTGGCACGCCCCGTCGCCGCGGCGCCTGAGCCAGGCTGCGAGTACGGCACGCTCGGCCTCGGCATGAGGTGGTCGCGCCACCTGATAAGAACTTCGTCGCGGCAGTCGATCGCGCCGCAGCCGTGTGGCGCAAGCCCGGCGAAGTCCTGCGGCTACCGTCGAAGTCGATGGTGTGGCGGCCCCGCTGTCGATCCGGGCGAGCACGCTCGGCATTGATCCGTGAGATGGCAAGGGCCGATAACTTATTCGGCTGTCCGATAGACGGCGTCGAGGGTGGCGCCTAACGGGTCTCGGTCTATGCGCCAGGCGGTGTTATAGCGTCCCGCGCCGCCAAAACCGTTGGCGCGCAGTGGTTATGAATTGGTTCGATGAACGGACCTGATGGTATGGGCCGAGAACGGCCGTTGGAGAAGTTAAATGTGTTGGGGCACAAATGGTTTCGGTGCGTGGTCGCACTCGGGCCACTGACGCGAATGCGCCGCTTCAAGATCCAATGGCGACGGAGCGACGTAGGTATCGAATACGGTCTGTTCACGTTCGACATTGGAGGGAGCGACGTGCCACCAATGGAATTTTTAGTCGTCGGCGCCGGGATGGCAGGCGCCGCCGCAGGTTATTTTCTGTCGGCTTACGGTACCGTCACGCTTTTGGAGATGGAATCCGCCCCCGGCTATCACGCGACCGGCCGGTCGGCGGCGCTGTTCTCCGAGTATTTCGGCACACCGATCGTGCGAGCGCTCACTGCCGCGAGCCGACGTTTCTTGCAGTCTCCGCCAACGGATTTCACCGGCAATGAGCTGCTGCACCCGCGCGGTGTGCTCGCCGTCGGCGCCGATGACGCGGATTTCGCGCAGGCACTGGCGGACGGACTCGCCGCCGAAGTGCCGGTGCGCAGGCTCGCGGCGGACGAGGTCAGCGCGCTGTGCCCGGTGCTGAAGCCGTTCCCGGCCGCGATGTTCAAGCCGGGCGCGATGGATATCGATGTCGCCGCCCTGCATCAAGGCTTCCTGAGCGGGATCCGGCGCTGCGGCGGCCGGGTGCTCACCAAGGCCGGTGTCCGCCGCCTGACCAGGCGCGGCGCCCGGTGGCGCGCGGAGACCGAGTCCGGACATGACTACGAGGCACCGATCGTGGTGAACGCGGCGGGCGCCTGGGCCGACCAGCTGGCCACCTCCGCCGGAGTCCGACCGGTCGGGTTGATCGCCCGGCGGCGCACCGCGTGCGTGGCCGACGTGCCGGGCACCCCGCGCGACTGGCCGCTGGTCACCGACGTGGCCGACACGTTCTACTTCCGGCCCGAATCCGGCGGCCTGCTGCTCTCCGCGGCCGACGCCACCGAAACCGAACCGGGCGACGCCCGCCCTGCCGATATCGATGTGGCCTTGGCCGCCGAGCGAATCGAGCGCGCGACCACCCTGCGAATCCAGCGGATTCGGCACGCATGGGCCGGGCTGCGCACCTTCACCCCGGACGAGTCCCCGGTCCTCGGCGAGGCCCCTGACCAGCCCGGTTTCTTCTGGATGGCGGGCTTCGGCGGCTACGGCATCCAGACCGCCCCCGAGGCGGGCCGTCGACTGGCCGCCGCGGTGACGGGCACCGAGGGCCCGGCCGACGCGCTGTCCGCAGCGAGGTTCTGGTGATTACCGGAGGGGCCGTCGACCACGGCCGTTTCGTCGCGGTTCCCACCTTGATCGAGGCCCAGGTCGACCGGACGCCGGACCGGCCGGCGCTGACCTTCGGCGACCGGACCCTCAGCTATCGCGAATTCGACGACCTGGCCAACGGTCTGGCCGCCGATCTCGCCGCACGCGGGGTGCGCAGGGGCGATGTGCTGCCGATCCTGCTGCCGCAGGGCCTCGGCTTCCCGATCGCCTGCCTGGCGGTGATGAAGCTCGGCGCGGCGTTCGTGCCGCTCGATCCGGCCTGGCCCGCCGCGACGCTCGAAGCCGCGGTCGAGGTGCTGTCCGCGCGGCTGGTGGTCGGCGGGGAATCGCCGAGGCCGCTGCGCGAGCGGCCCGGCGTCGATATCGGTGCCACCGACCTGATCTACGGCATCTTCACCTCCGGCAGCACCGGCACACCGCGCTGCGCGTTGAACGTGCACGGCGGTGTCGCCAACCGATTCGCCTTCATGACACGGTATTTCGCGGCGAAGGGCACCGAGGTCGTGCTGCAGAACAGCAGGCACACCGTGGATTCCACGGTCTGGCAACTGTTCTGGCCGTTGACCACCGGCGCGCGGACCATCGTCCCGGTCCGCGGTGAACTGCTCGATCTCGCCGAGATCGCCGAGATTATTGCCAGGTACCGGGTGAGCCTGACCGATTTCGTGCCGAGCCTGCTCGGCCCGCTCGTCGTGCTCGCCGAAACCGATACCGAGGTGCGGCGCGGGCTCGGCAGCCTGGTCGAGCTGATCGTCGGCGGCGAGGAGATCGTCGCCCCCGCCGTGCACCGGCTGCGCGCATTGCTGCCAGGTCTGCGGGTCAGCAATGCCTACGGCCCGACCGAGGCGTCGATCGGCATGGTCTTCCATCCGGTGGCCGAAGGCGACGGTGACCCGCTGCCGCTCGGCACGCCGATCGATAACTGCTACGCGGCCGTCCTGGACGAGCACGGCCGACCGCTCGGCCCCGGCGAGATCGGTGAGATCGTGATCGGCGGCGCCTGTCTCGGCGCCGGATACCTGCACAATCCAGGGCGGACCGCGGAAGTGTTCGTACCCAACCCTTTCGAGCGAGTTCCGGGGGACAGGCTCTACCGCACCGGGGATCTCGGCCGTCTCGATGCCGAAGGCAGGCTGTTCTTCCACGGCAGGCGCGACTTCCAGGTGAAGATCGGCGGTGTGCGGATAGAGCTCGGCGAGATCGCCGCCGCGGCAGAGCGATGTCCCGGCGTTCAGCAGGCCAGGGTCCTGCTGGCGCCGACCCGGCCACCGTCGCTCGCCTTGTTCGTTGCGGCGCCCGGCTTGGACGACGCCGCGCTCGTCGCGCATCTGCGCCGCGAACTACCCGCCGACCGCAGGCCGCGGCACCGGTTCGTCCTGCCGGAGCTACCGCTGACGGTCGGCGGCAAGGTGGACCGCGCGCTGTTGAAGTCCATGCTCACCGAACGATTGGCCAGCGCGGCGGACCTATCGGCGGACAGCGAATCCGATGTGGTGCTAGGCGTTTTCCGCAGAGTTCTCGGTGACCCCGGCCTCGGCCATGACACCGGCTTCTTCGACGCGGGCGGCGATTCGCTCGCGGCGCTGACCGTCGCGACCGAGCTGCGGATCGGCGTCACCGATCTGCTCGACCATCCCACGGCCACCCTGCTCGCGGCCCGTCTCGGCGCGCGCGCCGCCGACGCGGAACAGACCGCGCTGATGGAGCAGGATTCGGCGATCCCGGTCGGCATGGAGATCAGCCCGGTCCGCGGTCTCGGTCGGCCGGATACCGTACTCGTCACCGGCGCAACGGGTTTCGTCGGCAGCCGACTGGTCTACGAACTGCTCGAGCGCACCGGCGCCACGGTGTACGTCCTGTGCCGCGCCGACGATGACGCGCACGCCGTCACCCGGGTCGCAGGCGAGCTCCGCGATCAGGGCCTGTGGCGCGACGAATTCGCCCACCGTGTCGCGGGTTTCGCCGGTGACCTGGGTTCGCCCGGTCTCGGCCTGACGACGCGGACCTGGCGCAGGCTCGCGGTGGAATGCGAGGCGATCGTGCACAGCGGCGCGATGGTCAACTTCCTGTTCGACTACGCCACCCATCGCCCCGCCAACGTGCTCGGCACCCACGAGCTGCTCCGCCTCGCCCTCGATGGCAGACCAAAAGCGCTGCACCATGTTTCGACGCTCGGCGTGCTCGACCGTGAGGCGTCGGCCAGGGACACGCCACTGGCCGAGGATTTCGATCCGGCCTGGGCGCGCCGCCCCGTCAGCGGCTACTGCCGATCCAAGTGGGTCGCCGAACGCTTCCTGCTCGAGGCGCGCAGCAAAGGCGCGGCGGTCACCCTGTACCGGCTCGGTGAGGTGATGGCAGCCACCGATACCGGCTACCCCAACAGCAGAGCGCTGACCTCGCTGCTGCTCTCGGCCTGTGCCCGGCTCGGCGTCGCCCCCGACGTGGCGCTTCGAACCGATTGGACGCCTGCCGATTTCGCGGCGCGCCAGATCGTGACCGGAGTGTTCGCGCCGTGGGCGTGGGGCCGGTCGCTGCATGTGTTCCATCCCGGCGGTGTCGATCTGATCGAGCGCTCGGGCCTGGCGGTCCGGCGGACCGCGGTGCCGGAGTTCCTGGACCGGCTCCGGGCCGACCCCGAGTCCAGGGTGCTGTCCGGTCTGCTCGCCCGCCGGGCACTGACGGATTTCGTGGTGGACAACCCCGGGCTGTTCCGCCGCGACGAGGGCGCCCGGCTCGGAGAGGAGTAATTGATGCGTTATCGCAGGCTCGGTAGGCTCGACTGGCAGGTCAGCGAGATCGGGTACGGCATGTGGGGGATCGGCGGCGGCCCAGGCGGTTTCACCGGCTGGGACTACGACACCGCACCGGACTGTCTGGCGGAGGCACTCGACCTCGGCTGCACCTTCTTCGATACGGCGTGGGTGTACGGCCGTGGTGTCAGCGAGCAGCTGCTCGGCCGGTTGATCCGGGATCATCCGGGGCGGCGGTTGCGGGTCGCCACCAAGATCCCGCCGAAGAACCGCGAATGGCCACCGCGCCCCGGCGACACACTGGACGAGGTGTTCCCGGCCGACCATGTTCGCGAATACACCGAGAAGAGCCTGGAGAACCTGGGCGTCGACCGCATCGATCTGCTGCAGTTCCACGTCTGGGAGGACCGGTGGGCCGCCGACGACCGGTGGCAGACCGTGATGTCCGAGCTCAAGGCCGAGGGCCTGGTCGAGGGGATCGGGATCAGCGTCAACCGGTGGGAGCCCGCGAACTGCTTGCGCGCCATCGACTCCGGGCTCATCGATGTCATCCAGGTGATCTACAACATCTTCGACCAGGCGCCGGAGGACGAGCTGTTCGACTACGCCCAGCGGGCCGATGTCGGGATCATCGCCAGGGTGCCGTTCGACGAGGGCGGGCTCACCGGGAAGCTGACCGACGAGACGACATTCCCCGAAGAGGACTGGCGCAGTATCTATTTCGGACCCGAGAACCTCGGCCCGACGGTCGAGCGGGCCGGTCGGCTCGCCGCGGCGCTGCCCGCCGGGATGAGCATGCCCGAGGCGAGCCTGCGATTCATCCTGCACCACCCCGCGGTGGCGACCGTGATTCCCGGCATGCGCCGAATCGAGCACGTGCGGGCCAACTTCGGGGTCAGCGACGGGCAGCCCATCGACCCGGCGCTGCTCGCGCTGCTGCGCGAGCACCGCTGGGACCGCAAGCCGACGGTGTGGTCGATGTGAATCCGGTCATCGCGCTGTGGGCGCATCCCCGGTCGATCTCGACGGCCTTCGGCCGGATGATGATGGAGCGCGGCGATGTCACCGTCGTCCACGAACCACTGGTCACCCTGGTCGATTACGGTTCGGTGCCGATCGGCGAGCAGGTCGCGGACAGCGCGCCCGCGGCCATGGCCGCGCTGCGTGAGCTGGCGGCGCAGCGGCCGGTGTTCGTGAAAGACACCACGGAGTACCGCTATCAGGGCCTGTTCGACGAGCCATCGGCGATGCGCGACATCGTCCACACGTTCATCGTCCGCGAACCGAAGCAGACCATCGCCTCCCATGTGCACCTGCTGCCGGACGTGACCGTCGACAAGATCGGTTACGGGCACCTGTGGGACCTGTTCGAATTGGCGTGGCAGGTCAATCGAGTGCGCCCGGTGGTGGTCGACGCCGACCGCCTGCTCGCGGATCCCGACACCATGGTCCGCAAATACTGTGCGGCCGTAGGCCTTCCGCACATCCCGGAGGCGCTGCACTGGGCGCCCGAGGCACGGCCGGAATGGGAACGCACCGCGCGCTGGCATGTCGACGCGGCCCGCAGCTCCGGCTTCGAGGCGTCCACCAAGGAGTACGCGGTCACGGTCGATAACGACGAGCGGTTGCGCGCCTTCTACGACCACCACCTCCCGTACTACAAGAAGCTGATCAGGCACGCGATTTAAGGAGTGCAGATGACCGAGATGTCCCCGGGGGAGGCGTTCGCGCGCGCGTACGCCAAGGAGGGCGAAACTGCCGAGGTGACTTTCGATTTCACGATCACCGACGCCTTCCAGCCGACCAAGGACCGGCCGCGGGTCACCGTGCGCAACCTGTTCAAGAAGCGGCCGGCCGACGAGGGCGGCACCCGGTACTGGGCCGAGCGCCGCCCGGCCGCCGGTGAGGCCGAGTCGGTGCGCGAGTCCGGATTGCGCAGGGAGGCCGCGTTCCGGTTCGAGACGGCGCGATCGGAGGCGCACCCGATCACCGCGTGGGTGCAGCTGCCGCCCGAACTCGCCGACGATCCGGCGGAATTGGCCGCGTTCATCGATTTCCGGCTGCTGGTCCGGCTCGCGACCGCCGAAAACCAGGCCCTCGCTTACGGTTTGGTCGATCACCCCGAGGTGGCCCGGCTGCCCTACCGCGGCGACTATGTGGCAGGGCTGCTTTCGGCGTGCGATGAGATCGAGCAGACCGGCGCCACGCCGCACGCGATGATCGTGAACCCGAACGACTACTACCACCGCCTCGTCGGCACCGGCGTGCTCGAGGACCTGGCCCGCAACGCCACCATGATCAGCAGGACCAGGATGGTCGCTCCCGGCTGCGCGCTGGTCGGCGATTTCGCGATGGGCGCCAGGCTGCTCGACGGCGGACGTTCGGTGATCAAGGTCGCCGAGCCGCCGGCGGGCACCTTCGCGGCGCCTGGCATCGCGGTGTGCGCGGAGATCTATGAGGGGATCGCCCTGCACCTGCCGACCCACTTCTTCCACGTACAACCGGCGGCCGGGCAATGAGGTTCTATCAACCGTTCGCGCCGCTGTTCGGCGCGATCTTCTGCTGTCTGCTCGGTGTCGGCGCCACCCTCGGCGCGCTGCCGCTGTACCTGCGTGACGATCTGGGGAGCACCGATATCGCGATCGGTGTCGTCGTCACCGCCATCGCGGTGTCGGCGGTGGTGGCGCGGCCGATCGCGGGGCGGCTCGCGGACCGGCACGGCTACAAGCCGGTGATGCTGATCGGGGTGGCGGTCTGCGTGGTCGCCTCGCTCGCGTATTTCTCTGCGGCGCAAGGGATCGCGCCGCTGGTCGCGGTCCGGATCCTGCACGGCATCGGTGAGGGCACCGTCTACACGGCAGGCGCCACCTGGCTGGTCTTCCTGGCTCCGCTGGAACGGCGCGGCCGGGTGATCGGCCTGTACGGCATCTGCATGTGGCTCGGCATCACCCTCGGCGCGCTCATCGGTGTGCTGTTGCTCCAGCATGTCGGCGTCACGGCGGTGTGGTGGTTCTCCGGGCTTGCCGCGCTGGTCGGGCTCGCGCTCGCCGCCGTGAAGCGGGCGCCGACCAAACCCGACGGCAACGTCCGCTCCGGATTGCTCGCCGGCAGTGCGCTGCTGCCCGGAATCGCGCTGTCCCTGGCGGCTTTCGGCTATGCCGCGCTCGCCGCGTTCGTCGCGCTGCACCTGGCGAAGCGGGATATCAGCGACGGCATTTTCGCGTTCAACGCGTTCGGCGTGACCTATGTCGGGGTCAGGCTGTTCATCGGCGGCCTGCCCGACAAACTCGGGGCGAACCGGGTCGCGCTGTGGTCGGCGCTGACCGAGGCGGTCGGCCTGGTGCTGGTGGGTGTCGCGCCGAACCTGATCGTCGCGGTGATCGGCGGTCTGGTGATGGGGGCGGGCCTGTCGCTGCTGTTCCCGGCATTGGCCCTGGTCGTGCTCAATCGGACCGACGCGTCCCAGCACGGTGTGGCGCTCGGTGCGTTCACGTCGTTCTGGGATATCGGCCTCGCGGTCGGCGGTCCGCTGGCGGGCCTGATCGCGGCGAACGCGGACTATCCGGCCATCTACTACGTGATGGCGGTGTGCGCGATCGCCTCCGCCGGGCTTGCGGTCGTCGAATCGCGACGGCGGGTGGCCGTCCGAACGCCGTGACCTGGTCGGCGTCGCTCGATGACGCGACGCCGACCACAGGTGATCAGGCGAAAACCGGACGGTGGCGTTCGGCCCATTCGGCGTAGCCGGTGGCCGGGCGGCCGAGTACCAGCTCGATATCGGCGCTGATCCGTTGCTCGGCGGGCGTCGGCTCGCCGAGTATGGTCAGCGTGTGCTCGACCACGGGCTCGGGCATGAACTGCAGCATGCCCGAAAATGCCTGTGCGCGAGTCAGTTCCACGAACTGGACGGGGGATTCGAGTGCGGCGCCGAGCGCTTCGGCCTGCGCGCGCGGCGTGCTGAGCGCCGGTCCGGTCAGCGTGTAGACGCGACCGGCATGGCCGTCTTCCCGCAGTGCGGCGGCCGCGACCGCCGCGATATCGGCCGGATCGACCGACGGCAGGCCGATATCCCCGAACGGCGCCGCGACGGTGCGCGCACCGCGCACGGACTCCACCCAGGCAAAGGTATTGGAGTAGAAACCCGCGGGCCGCAGGAAGGTCCACGCCAGCCCGGACTCTTCGATCGCCCGTTCGTAGGCGATGAGGCGCGCGTACCCGGCGGCGTCCGGCCTGGTCGCCACGCCCTGCGAGGACACGAAGACGACCCGTCGCACCCCACCGGCCTTCGCGACCTCCAGGATGCGCGCCGGATCCGGCCCGTCGACCAGTTGCTCGCCGGTGATGAGCAGGAACAGCGCGTCCGCGCCGGCGAGGGCGGGGGCGAGCGTCTCCGGCTCGGCCAGATCGGCGGTCACGTGCCTGACACCTTCGGGAAGCCGAATGTCCTTGGCGCCACGCGAGATTGCCGTCACCTGTGCGCCCGCCTCGGCCAGGATCCGCACGAGGGTGCCGCCGATGTTGCCGGTCGCTCCGGTTACCACGATCATTGTTTCGCTCCATTTAGTTAGTTGGCTGACTGAAACGAACGTTAGCGGACGACCGTCGGCTTGTCTACATTTAGTTGCATGACTAACTCAGTGGCCGAGGGGAAGCCCAAGGCGGGCAAGCGGGAGCGGCTCGTCGACGCCGCGGTGCGGGTGTTCCACGAGCAGGGCGTAGAGAAGACGACGATCGCGGATATCGCGCGGGTCGCCGAGGTGCCGGTCGGCAACGTCTACTACTACTTCAAGACCAAGGATCAGCTGGTCGAGGCCACGATCGGCGCGCACGGGCAGACGCTCGACCGGATGATCGCCGAGCTCGAGCAGATCGATGCGCCGGGTGAGCGGCTGAAGACGCTGGTGCGCGCCTGGGTCGAGGGTCGCGAGCGGACGGTGCAGTTCGGTTGCCCGACCGGCACCTTGGTCTCGGAGCTGGGCAAGCGTGCCGACGGCCTGGATCGGCAGGCGGCCGCGAGCATGCGCGTGCTGCTCGACTGGGTGGAACGGCAGTTCGCGGCGATGGGCCGTGCCGACGCGCGCGAATCGGCCGTCGCCCTAGTTGCCGCGTATCAAGGAATCTCGGTGCTCACCAACACCTTTCGTGATCCGGAGCTGATGGTGATCGAGGGGGAGCGGCTGGAGCGCTGGATCGACTCGCTCACCGACTGAACATCCCATCCGGTCGGTTCGTGGCCTGACTCACTCTTGTAAACGATCTATTGCCGATATATCGTCGATAATATGAAACGAACACGAGAGCCTGAGGAGGCTTCCATGGAATACGGAAATCAACGAGATTTCGGACGTCGCGGTCGCTGGCACAAGCCGGGGCCCGACGGGCATGAACACGGTCACCGGCGTCGGCACGGTGGCAGGCACGGATTCGGACCCGAGTTCGGGCCCGGCTTCGGCCCTGGTTTCGGACACGGCTTCGGGCCGCAATTCGGGCGTGGCCGCGGTCGCGGTGGCCGGGGCAGGCGCGGCGACGTGCGTGCCGCGGTCCTGCTGCTGCTCACCGAGCGCCCGATGCACGGGTACGAACTCATCCAGCAGATCCGCGAGCGCAGCGACGACCTGTGGCGCCCGAGCCCCGGCTCGATCTACCCCGCGCTGGCACAGCTGGAAGACGAGGGCCTCGTCCTCATCGAGAAGGTGTCCGGTCGCAAGACCGCCAAGCTCACCGACGCCGGAACCGAATACATCACCGAGCACCGCGACGAGCTCGGCGACCCGTGGGCGGACGTCAAGGAAGACGTCGGCGCACAGGCGATCGACCTGCGCGGGCTCATCGGCCAGCTGATGGGCGCCGTTGCTCAGGTCGCCGCGGTCGGCAATCCCGAGCAGGCGGCGAAGGCGGCCGAGGTGCTCACCGAGGCGCGCAAGGCGCTCTACCGAATCCTGGCCGAGGACGATACCCCCGAGAAGTAGGGGGTGTGAAATCGCCCGCCCGAGTACGCATTTCGAATAGCCGCAGTAGAAGATTGTGGCATGGGACAGGCTAGTGCTGCATGGGGTTGGGGTTCGTCACAAATACGCAGGGCGGTGGTGGCGTGCGCGCTGGCCGGAGTCGTCCTAGGCTCCGGCATCGCGCCCGCGAACGCCGAACCGGCCGGCTACCTGCCCCCGGTCGTCCCCGTCGATCCCGGCCCGGTCCAGGAGGATCACCTGGCCGCGGCCCGCTACCTCAAGACTCATCCGGACGCGGTTCCGATGGGCGTCAACGACTTCGACTGCAAACCGAGTGCGACCAGACCTAGACCGGTGGTGCTCGCCCATGGCACGGACTCCAGCGCCTACTCCGACTATTCGGGAATCGGGGCCCAGCTTACCGCCGCGGGCTTCTGTGTCTTCGCCCCCAATTACGGCGGCAAACCGGGCGAAAAGAGTTACGGCACCGAGGATATGCGGCTGAGTGGATTGCAGCTCAGCGCGTTCGTCGACCAGGTGCTCGCCGCCACCGGCGCGACCAAGGTCGACCTCGTCGGATTCTCCCAGGGCGCCACGATCACCCGGTACTACGCCAACAAGCTCGGCGGTGCGCCGAAGGTGGCGCAGTGGGTCGGCGTCGCCTCGCCGAGCTACGGCGGCGTGATGTACGGGCTGGTGCCGGTGGTGCAGGCCATTCCTGGCGGGCTCGACGCCTTCGCGCGGGTGACCTCGTTCGCCGCCGTGCAGCAGGCGCAGGGTTCGCCGTTCATGACCGAGGTCAACGCGGGCGGTGACACCGTGCCGGGCGTGCGTTACGTCACCATCGGCAGCAGGGTCGACGAGATGATCCAGCCGTTCAGCAATATCGCGCTGCGCGGTGCGGGCGCGGAGAACCTGGTGCTGCAGGAACTCTGCCCCGCCGACCTGACCGGGCACTTCAACATGGTGTACGACCCGTTCGTGCAGCAGTTGGTGCTGCGGACCCTGGATCCGAGCGCGCCGGCACCGGTCTGCAAGCCGGTGCCGTTCGGCACCGGAATCCCGCAGGTGATCATCGCGGGGAACTCCTGACCACCCCGTGAGGCGGCCGGGCGGAGGGATCGACACCCCGCCCGGACCGCAGTCGAGTTCTACCAGTTTCCGGACGCCCGCGTGGCCCGCTCCGCCCAGATGGGGATTCGGCGCCCGCGCGGCTCACTAGAATGAGTCGACCGTGTTCCACCGCTTCCGGGAGCTGCCGTGACCATTCAGCCTGTTCGCCTGTTCGGCGACCCCATCCTGCGTGCCCGTGCCGCGGAGGTCACCGAGTTCGATCGGGAACTGCGGCAGCTGGTCACCGAC
The DNA here is from genome assembly GCF_044547285.1 of Nocardia sp. NPDC052566. Lineage (NCBI taxonomy): Bacteria > Bacillati > Actinomycetota > Actinomycetes > Mycobacteriales > Nocardiaceae > Nocardia > Nocardia sp. NPDC052566. The sequence goes on from NZ_JBIUAF010000001.1 coordinate 57,672, forward strand.
CTCACCGACACCATGCACGACGACGGCGGCGTCGGGATGGCCGCACCGCAGATCGGCGTGGGGCTACGGGTGTTCGTCTACGACACCGGTGACGCCGCCGGACATGTGGTGAACCCGACCTACGAGGTGCTCGGCGACGAGGAGCAGGTGGGGCCGGAAGGCTGCCTGTCCATTCCCGGTGTGCGCTACGACACCCGCCGGGCGCTGCGCGTGCGCGCCTCCGGCGTCGACATGGACGGCGCCCCGGTCGAATTCGAGGCCGACGGGCTGCTCGCCCGCTGCGTGCAGCACGAGACCGACCACCTCGACGGTGTGCTGTTCATCGATCGGCTCGAGCCCGCGTCGCGCAAGGCGGCGATGCGGACCATCCGCGAATCCGACTGGTTCACCGCGGGCATCACCGTGCGCTCCTCGCGGGCGATCGGCCCGCAGACGGCCGGACCGTTCGGGCGTGGCCGCTGATGCGCATCGTCTTCGCCGGAACCCCCGAACCCGCGGTGCCCTCGCTGCGGCGGTTCATCGAATCCGGGCGCCACGAGGTCGTCGCCGTGCTGACCAGGCCGGACGCCATCGCGGGCCGTGGCCGCAAGGTGACCCGCTCGCCCGTCGGCATGCTCGCCGACGAACACGGCATCCCGGTGCTGACGCCGAAGCGGCCGTCCGAACCCGAATTCATGGCCCAGCTCACCGAATTGGCGCCGGACTGCTGCCCGGTGGTCGCCTACGGCGCGCTGCTGCCGCAGGCGGTGCTCGACATTCCCCGGTTCGGCTGGATCAACCTGCACTTCTCGCTGCTGCCCGCGTGGCGTGGCGCGGCGCCGGTGCAGGCCGCCATCGACGCGGGTGACGAGATCACCGGCGCGTCCACCTTCCAGATCGAGGCCGGGCTCGACACCGGGCCGGTGTTCGGGGTGGTGACCGAGAAGATCGCGGTCACCGATACCGCGGGCGCGCTGCTCGGCAGGCTCGCCGAGACCGGCGCCAGGCTGCTGGAGACCACCATCGACGGCGTGGAAGACGCGACGCTGCAAGCGGTTCCGCAACCCACCGACGGCGTGTCCTACGCGCCCAAGGTGCTGCCGGAGGACGGGCACATCCGCTGGGATCAGCCCGCGCTCGCCATCAACCGCCGCATCCGCGCGGTCACCCCGGCGCCGGGCGCGTGGACCGAGGTCGGCGGCACCCGCCTCAAGCTCGGCCCGGTCGAAATGGTGGAGGAACACCTGCCTGCCCGCGTCATCGAGGTACGCAAGACCGGCGTCTTCATCGGCACCGTCACCACCGCCATCCGCCTCGACCAGGTCCAGCCCCAGGGCAAGCGCATGATGTCCGCCCTCGACTGGGCCCGCGGCGCCCGCCTGGAACCCGGCGCGGTGGTCGCGTGACGTATTCGGCACGCAACGAACCAACCGACGGTCGGAGGACCATGCCGCAGGCGAAGGATTCAGACCGCAACCGTCCCACCGGAGCCCGGGGCGAGGGATCGCGCGGAACCGGCCGCGGCGCAGACACATCGCGCGGGAGTGGCGCCCAGCCGAACGTGCCGCAGCGCGGCGGCCGGTCCGGCGACCGGGTGGACTCCCCTCGCGGCGGTGGCTTCCGCCGAAATCCGGAACAGCGGGCCGACTCCGGCGGCCGTCCCGCGGCCGCGGGTGCCGGACGGCCTCGCGATGGTCGCGCCGAAGCCGGCTCGACGGACGCTCCGCGCGGCGGTGGCTTCCGGCGAAATCCGGAGCAGCGGAGCGACTCTCGCGATCGCTCCTCGGTCACGGGTGCTGGACGGCCTCGCGATGGTCGCGCCGAAGCCGGCTCGACGGACGCTCCGCGCGGCGGTGGCTTCCGGCGAAGCTCGGAGCAGCAGAGCGACTCTCGCGATCGGGGTGCCGTTGCCCGCAGCGGAAGCGCCGAGCGGACCGCTGGGGCGCTTCGGAACGGCGACGGCCGCCCGTCGATAGGACGGTCGCGCAACGCTGGGGCGGGCGGTGGCTCGTCACGGGGCGACGGCAACGACGCGAATCGTCGTGGCGACCGGCCTGCGTCGGATACGCGCGGATCGGCGAAGGGAAGTGGGCGGTCGCAGGGCGGCGGCTCGTCATCGTCCGAGCGCGGTGCAGCCAAGGCGCGTGGTGGGGCGAAAGACGCTGGGCGGCAGCGGGGTTCGGGGCGTGAGCAGGGTGATCCGGTGCGGGTGGTCGCGCGGGATGTGTTGCGGGCGGTGCGCGAGCGGGATGCGTATGCGAATCTCGTGTTGCCGGGGCTGCTTCGGGAGCGGAAGATTTCGGGGCGGGATGCGGCGTTGGCGACCGAGCTCGCTTATGGGGCGTGCCGGACGCAGGGGTTGCTCGACGCGGTGATCGCGGCGGGGGCGGGGCGGCCGGTCGGTGAGATCGACGGGCCGCTGCTGGATGTGCTGCGGCTCGGGGTGTATCAGCTGTTGCGCACGCGGATCGGGGCGCATGCGGCGGTGGATACCTCGGTCGCGCTGGCGCGGGCCGAATTCGGTGCGGGCAAGGCCGGTTTCGTGAACGCGGTGCTGCGCAGGGCGGGGGAGAAGACGGTCGAGCAGTGGGTGGCCGAGCTCGCGCCGAAGGATCCGGTGGGGCGGCTTGCCTTCGAGTTCGCGCATCCGACGTGGATCGCGCAGGCGTTCGCCGATGCGCTCGGCGCCCGCGCCGGTGAACTGCGTGACGTGCTCGCCGCCGATGACGCGCGGCCCGTCGTGCACCTGGTCGCCCGCCCCGGCGAGATCAGCGCGTCGGAGCTGGCGCTGGTCACCGGCGGTGAAGAGGGCCGCTGGTCGCCGTACGCGGTGTACCTGGACGGCGGCGATCCGGGCAAGCTCGAGCCGGTCCGCGAGGGCATGGCGGCCGTGCAGGACGAGGGCAGCCAGCTGGTCGCGCTCGCCCTCACCCGCGCACCGCTGGACGGCCCGGACGGCGGCCGCTGGCTCGACCTCTGCGCGGGCCCCGGCGGCAAGGCGGCCCTGCTCGGCGCGCTCGCCGCGATCGACGGCTTCCGCGTCGACGCCGTGGAACCGGCACAGCACCGTGCCGAACTGGTCCGCAAGGCGACCCACGACCTTCCGGTCGACGTGCACGTCACCGACGGCCGCGCCAGCGGCCTGACCCCCGGCTACGACCGCATCCTGGTCGACGCGCCGTGCACCGGGCTCGGCGCACTACGCCGCAGGCCCGAAGCGCGCTGGCGCCGTACGCCCGCCGATGTCGGCGATCTGGTCACCTTGCAGCGCGAATTGCTCTCCGCCGCATGGGATCTGCTGCGTCCGGGTGGCGTCCTGCTGTACTCCACCTGCTCACCGCACCTCTCGGAGACGGTTGCCGTGGTCGCCGACGCGGTCCGCCGCACCGGCGCCGTGCAACTCGACACCCGCGACTACCTTCCCGGCGTGACCGATGTCGGCGACGGCCCCTCGGCCCAACTCTGGCCGCACCGCCACGGCACCGACGCGATGTTCATGGCGGCGCTGCGTAAACCCTGACGGCGCGTAAACCCTGACGCCGCGTAAACCCTGACGCCGCGTAAACCCTGACGCCGCGTAAGGCTCGCGCCATACAGGTTGGGCGCCGCGGAGGTCCAGTGCTGGTGCCTGGATCCGGCGCCCATGGCGGCGGGCCGCGACCCTGCGGCCCGCAGGGCATTCCGCGCACCGTGATCCGAGTGGATCCTCCAGAAAACCTCGACGGCGGGAATCCATAGCGCCGCAGGAGCTTCGACATCGCGGACGCCCTGCACGCCTGGCGTGAATTCGGGCCGGAACGACGAGACCTGTGACCAGGTCGTCGGTACGGTGGATCTGGTGAACGACGTTGTTCCGGAACCCGAGTGGTGCATTATCGCGAATCTGTTGCCGTACCCGTATCACCCGGGCCCGAAGGAACATCTGCGTAGCCACAAGATATTTCCGGCAGGGGCGAAGCTGCATGTGATCGGTGGCTTCGCCGGAATGGGCTATGAGACAGTCACGGTCGTCGGTATCAGTCACCGTGGCCGGGTCGTCATGGCGCACATCATGGCCAGGCATCTCGGCGGTTGGCGCGCCGCCCTGATCTATCGGCCGTTGATCCTGCGCGCGATCCAGCGGGCGGCGCAGGATCACCCGGTCACCGGGCACCGCTGGAATCACCGGCGGGAGTTCGCCTTCGACGCGGCGGACTACGCCGAACATCTCAAGGCGATCGCCGACGGCTTCCAGCAGCACCTGCACGGACGGCCGTAACCTAGGGCTATCGCATGGGATTGCAGGTGGTAGCCCCGTGGAAGTACCCGCACGTGGCCCCGTAGTGGCAGCGCCTGCGCTGTTCTGGCGGCGAGCCGGGCGTTATCTAGGTGAGACGCAATGTTTCAGATACTTGGATCGGGTCGGCGTATGGCAATTGATCAGCTATCAATTAGGGGGCAAGTCGGACTATTCGCGTTCCATTTGTCCAAGCGTTGGGTGTGCTGGTGGCCCACACTGGGGTCATGGCGATGACTTGGACGGATGTGGTGGCGATGGCTACGGAGTTGCCCGAGGTCGAGGAGTCGACCTGGTGGCGGAGTCCGGCGCTGAAGGTGAGCGGCAAAGGGCTGGCGCGGCTACGGGATGAGGCGGAGGGCGGGCTCGTGCTGATGTGCGAGCTCGCGGAGAAGGAGGCGTTGCTGGCTTCGGGCGACCCGACGTTCTATACGACCCCGCACTACGACGGGCACGGCTCCATCCTGATCGACCTCGAACGGATCGAGCCCGCGCAGCTGCGCGAGATGCTCGATGCCGCCTGGTGGCTGATCGCGCCGCCCAAGATTCGCAAAGAACGCATGCGGCAGACCTGATCTCACTCCCGGCTCGACTGCTCCCGCAGGCGGGCAAGGGTTTTGGACAGGATGCGCGAGACGTGCATCTGCGAGATCCCCATCTGAGTGGCGATCTGGGTCTGCGTCATCGATTCGAAGAAGCGCATGGTGAGGATGCGCCGTTCGCGTTCGGGCAGTCCGGCGAGCAGCGGTCGGATGGCGACGTATTCCTCCACCCGGTCGAACTGGGATTCCTCCTCGCCGAGCGTATCCAGCAGCGACGCGTCGGTATCGCGGCCGACGGACGCCGCATCGATGGAGGTCGGCTGGTAGGCGTTGCCCGCGATGACGGCCTGGGTCACCTCGTCGGGATCCACATCCAGTTCGGCGGCAATCTCTTTCGCGGTCGGCGAGCGGCCCAGCGATTGTGACAGCGAGTCGATGGCCGCGCCGATGCGCAGATGGGTTTCCTTCACTCGCCGCGGCACCCGCATCGCCCAGGTGTTGTCGCGGAAGTACCGCCGCACCTCGCCCATGATGGTCGGCACCGCGAAAGACAGGAAGTTCGAGCCGCGTTCGACATCGAACCGGTCCACCGCGTGCACCAGCCCGACCCGCGCCACCTGCGTCAGATCGTCGAACGGCTCACCACGCCCGCTGAATTTGCGGGCGATATGGTCGGCGAGCGGGATGCAGCGGTTGATCAGCTCGGCGCGGATCGCGGCATGCCGTGCCGTCCCGGACTTGGCCGCGGCGAGCTGAGCGAACAGCGCACCGAGGTCGTCGTAGCCGACAGAGCCCGCCGCTTCGAGCTTTTCGGCCTCCTCGACCACCTCGTCGACGGCCTCGTCGGAGGTCTCCTCGATGGCGTCGTCGTTGTTGTCGGCGTCGTCGTTGTTGTCGGCGTCACTGCCTTTCGCGGCGTCGAGATCCTTCGCGGCGTCGAACACGGTGTCCTCGTCCGCCACTACGCCTTCCCCCGGACCCGCCGGAATTCCACCGTCGTCGGGTAGCCGGAGGCGGCGGCGTCGTAGGCGCCCTGCGTCGCCTCCACCGCGTCGGTCAGTGTGCGCAGTACGTGCCAGCCGAAACTGCGCTGGTCGGGCAGGCCTTCGGTGCCCGCGAGGCCGTCGACCCGGACGCGCAGTTCCTTCTCGCCCACGGTGAACCGGCACTGCAGGAAGCTGTCGGGTGCGGCGACCGCGATGAGCGTGGAGCACACCTCGTCCACGGCCAGTCTGATATCGGCGACCTCGTCCAGCGTGAAATCGCTGAGTAGCACGAGGGTTTCGGCGAGTCCGCGCACGATGGGCAGCTGCGTGACCGCCGCGGCCACCCTGATCTCCACTGGGGTGCTGTACAGCCCCTCTTCCGCCGATATGTTGATCACTCTATGCAGGCTACCCACTCTCGCCGGTCGCAACCCTGTGTTTGACGTGCGGCGTGTGCTGTGCCCTGCGTGGTTACGCTGCGCTGCCGCCTCCGGGCCCTGAGCACACGCCGCGGGTTTGACGTGCGGCGTGTGCTGTGCCCTGCGTGGTTACGCTGCTGCGTTCACGCCGCAGGGGTACGGATAGACTGCCGCCTTGTGTCGACCCCGAGTTTCGCGCGCCCGGCCGCGCCGATGATCGCCCCGTCCATCCTGTCCGCCGATTTCGCGCATCTGGCGCGTGAGGCAGCGGCCGTCGAAGGCGCGGACTGGTTGCACGTCGATGTGATGGACGCGCACTTCGTGCCGAATCTCACGCTCGGACTTCCGGTCGTGGAGAGCCTGCTGAAGGCGACCGACATCCCGCTGGACTGCCATCTGATGATCGAAGACCCGGCGCGCTGGGCGCCGCCGTACGCCGAGGCCGGCGCGTACAACGTGACCTTCCACGCCGAGGCGACCGACGATCCGATCGCGGTGGCCCGCGATATCCGCGCGGCGGGCGCGAAGGCCGGGCTGTCGGTGAAGCCGAACACCCCGATCGAGCCGTACCTGGAGATCCTGCGCGAATTCGACACGCTGCTGGTGATGAGTGTGGAACCCGGCTTCGGTGGCCAGTCCTTCATTTCCCACGTGCTGGACAAGGCGCGCACGGTGCGCCGCCTGGTCGACGCGGGCGAGCTACGCCTGGTGGTGGAGATCGATGGCGGCATCAACGCCGACACCATCGAGGCGGCCGCGGAGGCGGGGATCGACTGCTTCGTTGCCGGATCCGCCGTCTACAACACGGCCGATCCCGGGATCACCGTGCAGCGGCTGCGGCAGCAGGCCGCCGCGGCCGGTTCGTTCTGAATCTCGTTACCTGGCGCGGACTTTCGTGGTTCCGAGGGTCCGCGTCGTCTCGACCACCGCGGTGAGCGCGGGCAGCGCGGTCCGCGACGCGGTTTCCGGGGCTTGGATCCAGGTGCGGTAGCCGGTGCGCTCGTCGTCCGGTGACGGGAGTACGACCTGGCTTCCGGTGCAGGCGACGGTCGCGTAGAGCCGGAACAATTCGGCGGAGACGGCCGCGCTGAGAGTATCGGGGCGGGCGGGGCCGGTGATGAAGGTCCAGCGCCGCGCTCTCGGATGATGGACGACGGGGCCGGCGATGCCGTCCTGCGCCAGTTGTTCTTGCACGCGTTCACCGAGGTCGGCGGGCATGGTGATGGCGCCGTAGTGGGTGCCTATCTGGAGCAGGATCCGGCGTGAGGTGGGGTCTATCGACGCGGGCATATGAAATTCACGGCGATATTGCACGCAGCGAACCTCCAGCGTCGAATCGAGAAGAGTTGTCACGCCGCACCCCCAACTGTGTCGAACTTGAATTGACCCACTGTGCTGTGTCTGGCTTCCTCGAGTGGTGGACTTCCTGGGTCGAACTCCGTGGGGCGCAGATGGCCCCGAGGTGAACCGCTCCGCACTGAACTGCTCGGGTAGAAGTTGAACGGTAGGAATCAGCGACATAACAATATTGCTTCCATTTTGGTCTATGCGCAAGTTCGAGGTATAAGCGTGTTTCGACCTGGCATGACCTGGGCAATCACTCTACGAGCAGCCGGTTTAATTCGGCCGAACGGTTTCGAAAATACCACTGAACAATTGTGGTCGACCGGTGAACGCCGAAATTTCCGCATGCCGGTATGAAATTCCCCCCTGTAAAAATAATGGGCGCTTGTTCAAGCGTCTCTTTCCGGCCTGCCGGTCGGCTTGGGTTCGCCGACCGGAACCGTCGTGCCGGCTACGACCGGCTGTCGTTACGCTTGGGGTACCGGGAATAGCCGTGCTCGTCCCGGCTGTTCCGCTAGCGGAAGACCCGCACGACAACGACGCGACAGGGAGTCACGCATGTTCACAGGCATCGTCGAGGAGCTTGGCGAGATCGTCGCCACCGAGCAGCTGGCCGACGCCGCCCGCTTGACGATCAAGGGCAAGCTGGTGACTTCCGATGCCGGACACGGTGATTCGATCGCCGTCAACGGCGTGTGCCTCACCGTGGTCGATGTGGTGGACGGCGACAAGTTCACCGTCGACGTGATCGCCGAGACGCTGAACCGGTCGAGCATCGGCGGCCTGGACGCGGGCGCCAAGGTCAACCTGGAGCGCGCCGCCGCGCTGAACAGCCGCCTCGGCGGACACCTGGTGCAGGGCCACGTCGACGGCACCGGCACCGTGCTCTCCCGCACCCCCTCGGAGAACTGGGACGTGGTGCGCATCTCGCTGCCCGACGCGATCGCGCGCTATGTAGTGGAGAAGGGGTCGATCACCGTCGACGGCATCTCGCTGACCGTCTCCGGACTCGGCATCGCCGACGCACCGGCCGCCGACGGCAACCGCGACTGGTTCGAGGTCTCGCTCATCCCGACCACGCTGTCGCTGACCAACCTCGGTTTCGCCACCGTCGGCACCACCGTGAACCTCGAGGTCGATGTCATCGCGAAGTACGTCGAGCGTCTCCAAGCACGCGGGGCTGTATAGATGGCACCGCCTTCGGCGGCGCGTGTTGGCGGCCCCCTGTGTCTCGCATCCGAGCGGCCGAGACTCGCGCCTTCGGCGCATGCGTTGGCTAGCGCCTTCGGCGTAGTGCCTGGCGTGGTTGAGCCTGTCGGACGCTGGCTGGCCGGTGACCCGCGGTCGAAAGACTCGCTCCGTGCGGGGTTGGGTTCGGCTGTATCTGATCGGCGGCACGAATGGCGCTCATGCGACTCGCTGCGTTGCGGGCGTGCGGGCGGCGTCGATTCAGTTTCAGTGGGGTCGTCTACTGTAGAACCGCAACTATTTCGAGATGGAGTACAACGGACGTGACCAGGTTCGACACCATCGAGCGCGCAGTCGCCGATATCGCCGCCGGTAAGGCGGTCGTCGTCGTCGACGACGAGGACCGCGAGAACGAGGGAGACCTCATCTTCGCGGCGGAGAAGGCGACCCCCGAGCTGGTGGCCTTCATGATTCGCTACACGTCGGGCTATATCTGCGTGCCGCTCACCGGTGAGGACTGCGACCGCCTCGGCCTGCCGCCGATGTACGCGATGAACCAGGACAAGCACGGCACCGCCTACACCGTCTCGGTCGACGCCCGCGAGGGCATCACCACCGGCATCTCCGGCGCCGACCGGGCCACCACCATGCGCCTGCTCGCCGATCCGAACGCGAAGGCCGACGACCTGACCCGCCCCGGACATGTGGTGCCGTTGCGCGCCAAGGAGGGTGGCGTGCTGCGCAGGCCCGGTCACACCGAGGCCGCGGTCGACCTATCCAGGATGGCCGGGCTGGCACCGGCCGGTGTCATCTGCGAGATCGTCAGCCAGAAGGACGAGGGCCACATGGCCCGCACCGAGGAACTGCGGGTCTTCGCCGACGAGCACGATCTGGCGCTGATCTCCATTGCCGACATGATCGCCTGGCGGCGCAAGCACGAGAAGCAGGTGGTGCGTGTCGCCGAGGCGCGAATCCCCACCGCGCACGGTGAATTCATGGCCGTCGGCTACCAGAGCATCTACGACGAGGTCGAGCACGTCGCGCTGGTGCGCGGCGATATCGGCGACGGTGAGGACGTGCTGGTGCGCGTGCACTCGGAATGCCTCACCGGTGACGTCTTCGGTTCGCTGCGCTGCGACTGCGGCCCGCAGCTGGACGCCGCGCTGGAGATGGTGGCCACCGAGGGCCGCGGCGTCGTGCTGTACATGCGCGGGCACGAGGGCCGCGGCATCGGCCTGATGCACAAGCTGCAGGCCTACCAGCTGCAGGACAACGGGCACGACACCGTCGACGCGAACCTGGAGCTCGGACTGCCCGCGGATGCCCGCGATTACGGCACCGGCGCCCAGATCCTGGTCGATCTCGGCATCCGCTCGATGCGGCTGCTGACCAACAACCCGGCCAAGCGGGTCGGCCTCGACGGCTACGGCCTGCGGATCACCGAGCGGGTGCCGATGCCCCTGCGCGCCAACGCCGAAAACCTGCGCTACCTGCGCACCAAGCGAGATCGCATGGGCCACGACCTGATCGGGCTCGACGACCTCGACCTGGGCGAAACCGCGCAGTGACCGTGAACCCCCCATACAACACCAGGGGGCCGCGAACACGCCGCGCCGCAGGCGCGGCAAGAAAGGATACCGATGAGCGGCACCGGCGTACCCAGTTTCGCGCTGGCGGATGCCAAGGACCTCAAGCTCGGCATCGTCGCCTCGCGCTGGCACACGGAGATCTGTGACACGCTGGTGGCGAATGCGGAGCGGGTGGCCAAGGAGGCCGGCGTCGAGCACGTGACGGTGGTCCGCTGCGCCGGGGCGATGGAGCTGCCCGTTGTCGCGCAGCAGCTGGCCCGCACCCATGACGCCGTCGTCGCGCTCGGTGTGGTGATCCGCGGCGGCACACCGCATTTCGAGTACGTGTGCGATGCGGTGACCGCCGGTCTCACCCGGGTGTCGCTCGACGAGGAAACGCCGGTCACCAACGGTGTGCTCACCACCGATACCGAGGCGCAGGCGCTCGACCGGGCCGGGCTGCCCGGTTCGGCGGAGGACAAGGGCGAACAGGCCTGCGCGGCCGCGCTCGACGCCGCGCTGACGCTGCGCGCCCTGCGACAGTCCGCCTGACGTCATGCCGGTCGTGCGCATGTGGCGAAGGACCCCCGCCGAGCAGCCGGCCGGGGATGACTGGGATCTGGAGATCCGGCCGCATCGGGCGGTGCTCGTCGCCAGGATCGTCGCGGTGCTGTTGTTCGCGGGTTTCACCGCGGGCGGTATCTGGCTGCGCCACGGCTCGACCGGCGTGAACTTCCGCTTCGCCGATCAGCTGGCCATGATCGGCATCGGCATGCTCGGCGCCGCCGCGGTGCTGCTGCTGACCCGGCCGCGGGTCCGCGTCGGTGCGCGCGGCGTTTCGGTGCGGAACATCCTCGGTGACAACCAGTTCGCCTGGGCGGACATCAGAGGTGTCGCCTTTCCGGACCGGAAGTCTTGGGCCAGGCTGGAATTGGCGGACGACGACTACGTCCCGCTGCTCGCCATCCGCTCGAACGACGGCGAGCGCGCGGCGCGCGCCCTCGACCGGTTCCGCGAACTCGGCGCGAAATACACCGCTGGCAATTAGATTTCACTCCGGCGTGGGCCGGATTTCGACGAATGAGCCATCGGAAGCGGTCTCGCCGACGAATTCCTGAGGTGCGCGAAGAACTCCTCCGATTCCATGGCGGTCCCCACATGACCACGATCCGTCCCTTTGTCGACATCGCGATGCGCCGGGTCGTGGGTGCCACGGCGGCCGATCGGGTGGACAGCATGCTCGGCTCGATCCGGCTCAGCACCCGGATCTGGTTCGACGTCCTAGCCCCGCTGACCATGTTCTGCGTCTTGTTCACCCACTGGGTGGCGCTATGGAAGGTGCTGACCGGTGGTCTGGTGATTCTCGCGCTACACATCGGCGCGACGTTCGTCAACGACGCGATGGACACCGATGTGGATGCGGCGAGTTCCGAGAAGTCGCGCGCCACAAGGGCACTGGTGACCGGTCGCGGCCGGGCCACCGATTTCATCGTGATCGGGGCGGGTCTGAGTGCCGTCGGGGTCGGGCTGGCATTCGCGCTGTCACCGCTCGTCGGCGTGCTCGTCGTCGGCGTGGTCGCGGTGACGACCGCGTACAACACCCCGCCACTACGGTTGTCCGGTCGCCCGGTGTGGGCGCAGCTCATGTGGTTCGCGATCTGGCTGCTGATGTTCGGACTGATCGGCAGCGTCGTCGACACCGAGAAGTGGGCGCGGGCTTGGCCCTTCGGAGTATTCGTCGCGGTGTTCATGGGTATCGGCGAGGGCATCGCACAGGATGTCCGCGATGCCGACAACGACGGGGCAGGCGGCAGGCGCACCACCCCGGTCGTCTTCGGCGTCGCCAGGTCATGCCGCGTGGCGACCGCCGCGCAGGCCATAGCGATCGGCCCGTGGCTGCTGTTCTGCGGGCGCTACCCGATGCCGAGCGCCGTCATCGCGCTCGGCACTTCGGTGCTCGTGGTGTGGGTCGTCGTGATGGTGCGGCTGACCCGCCGGCTCGCCCTCGGCTTCGACAAGGCGGCCGCCAAATGGACGCACGTCGGTTCGATCGTGGTGTTCGGCGTGCTGAACCTGCTCACCCTCGCCGGAATACTGCTCCCGCGAGGGTGATTCGGCGGGTGTCGCCGAGGATCAGCGGGTGTCGCCGAGTACGAGGCCCTCGCGACGTGGATCGGCGCCGCCGACCCAGCCCTCGGTGCCGTCGCGGTGCAGCGCGCTCAAGCCGCTGGACTGCGGGTCCACCGACACCTGATGCCCCAGTTCGCGCAGGCGCAGCACCAGCGGATCGTGATCACCCTTGTCGGTGGCGTTGATGGCCGGATGTTCACCGCCGACGCCGGTGGCCGGGGTATTGCCCGCGCCGAAGGACACCGCGGAGACCGCCTGCTGCGGGTCCAGGCCCCAATCCAGCATGTTCACCAGGGTTTTGACGACGAACTGGATGATCACCGAACCGCCGGGGGAGCCGGTGACATCTTTGAGCTGCCCGCGCGAGCCGTCGGCGCCGCGTTCGAAGACCAGGGTCGGGCTCATCGAGCTGCGCGGGCGCTTACCCGGCTGCAGCCGGTTGGCCACCGGGACGCCGTCCGCGCCGACCGGATCGGCGGAGAAGTCGGTGAGCTGGTTGTTCAGCACGAAGCCGTCGACGAGGTGGAAGGAGCCGAACGCCGATTCCACCGTGGTGGTCATGGCGGCCGCGTTGCCGTACTTATCGATCACCGAGATATGGCTGGTGCCGTGCTCCGGCGGCTGCGGGCCGACGCCGAGCGGCACCGGGCCGAAGTCACCGGCCTGTGCGGTGCCCATGCTGCGGCCGGGATTGATCAGGCTCGCCCGCTGCTTCAGGTACTCCTTGTTCAGCAGGGTCTGCGGCGAATTGCCAGGCAGCGGAATGAAATCGGTATCGGCGACGTACTTGTTGCGGTCGGCGTAGGCGAGCCGTTCGGCCTCGGCGATCAGGTGCACGGCATCGGCCTTCGGCCTGCCGCCGTTCCGGTCGATATTCTCCGGCCGGTAAGTGGCCAGGTCGAAGTTCTCCAGGATGCCGAGGGTCGCCGCGACGGTGATGCCACCGGACGACGGCGCAGGCATGCTGCAGATTTCGCTGGTGCGGTATCCGGTGCACAGCGCGGTGCGCTTCTTGGCCTGATAGTTCGCGAGATCGGCGGTGGTGAGCAGGCTCGGGGTGCGGCCACCGGAGGCGGAGGTGGCGGCGTCGACCAGATCGCGGGCGATGGCGCCGGTGTAGAAGGCGTTCGCGCCTTCGGTCGCGATGGCGCTCAACGTCTTCGACATCGCCGGGTTGGCCAGCACGGTGCCCGGCGTCTTGGCGGTGCCGTCCGGGTTGAGGAAGTAGGCCTTCGCCGATTCGTCCATCCCGAGATCCTTGGCGGATTCGGCGATCTGGCTCGCCAGCCTGGCGCTGATCGGGAAGCCGCGATCGGCCAATCCGATGGCGGGATCGAACAATTCGCGCCAGCCGGTCTTGCCGTGATCACGGTGCGCCATCTCCAGCATCCGCAAAACCCCTGGGACGCCGATGGATCGGCCGCTGGCCCGCGCGTTCGGCAGCGGTGCGGTGCGGTCGGTGTCGCTGACCCAGCGCAGATAGTTCTCGGTGGCGGCCGCCGGCGCGACCTCGCGCCCGTCGTAGGCCTCGACGCTCTTGGTGTTCGCGTCGTAGTACAGCAGGAAGGCGCCGCCGCCGATACCCGAGGACTGTGGCTCGACCAGGCCGAGCACCGCCTGCGCGGCGATCAGCGCGTCGGCCGCGGTGCCGCCGTTGCGCAGCACCTCGCAGGCCGCCGAGGTGGAGACCGGATTGGCCGTCGACACCGCGTAGGTCTTCGTCCGCACGGCCGTCATGCCCGAGCGGTAGCCGGTCGCGATCTCCGGATTGGTGCTGATGTCCTTGGTCGGACCGCCCGGCGTGCCGGACGGCGTCGCGACAACCGGCGTGCCGTTCGGTGTGCTCGTGCAGGCCTCTGCCTGCTTGTTCTCGGACGAGCAGCTGGTCAGCGTGCCCGTGGCGAGCAACACCACCGCCGCGGCGCCGATCCAGGTTCCCAACGTGCGACTCATGCTGGGACTGTAGCCCGCATCACCGGCACCCGCGCATTTTTCCCGCCACGCCGGGGCAAAACCGCACTGCCGCATGCCTTCTGCGATGGGCCGCGCGAACGGCCCCGGTCCGGTACCGTGAATACACCTGCGACAGACGGGGGCGGGGGTCATGAAGCGGACGTCACGAACACTGTTGATGGCCGTCGTTCTCACCGGGCTGCTGGCCGGTTGCGGCGGGGTTCGCGGCACGCCGACGGCGAGCGAGCTCGATGTCCGCAAATTCGATGTCGGCAGCTATCCCGTCGACCGCTATCACTACAAACAGAGCGCGGGGGACAAGAGCGCGCTGCTCGAGGGCATGCGGATGTCCGAGGCGGTGGTGCCGACGGTCCGCATCGACCCGTCGCTGGTCGTCGGGCGCGGCAGCCGCGTGCTCGTCGATCCGAAGGACGCGGTGGCGACCGGCGCGCTGTCCAATACCGCCGAGCCGATCCTGCGCAACCGCGGCATGCTGGTCGGCTACGCGATCAGCGGCGCCGACAAGCCCGATCCGCCCGGTAAGGACACGCCTGGTCCGGACGCCACCGCGCTCACCCTGCGGGTGCTGCGGTTCCCGTCCGACTCCGTTGCGAAACTGGCCGCCCGCGAGATCAACGACGCGGATTTCGACGTCGCCTCGGGACAGAACCGCAGGCTCAGCCTCGCCCAGTACCCGGACGCCTTCGTGCACTGGCGGCCCGGTGTGGCCAACGTCGGCATGTTCATGGCGTACCGGGAATTCGTGCTCATCGCGTTCGTCGCGCGCCCGCGCGCCGAGGAGAAGGATCTGACCGATTGGGCGCGCAAGGTGCTCGACGCGCAGATCCCGATGCTCGACCGCTTCCAGCCGACGCCGGCGGACAAGATCGATCAGCTGCGCATCGATCCGGACAACCTGCTCGCCCGCGTCGTCACCGACAAGCGCGACGACGGCAGGGCGCCGGATCTGGACAAGTTCGCCGTCTACGGCCCGACGTCGCTGATCCACCTGGCCAAGGACGAGACCGTGCGCGACAAGCTGGTCACCGATACCGGCGTCGACGCCGTCGCGGTGCTCGACGGCAACTCCGTCATCAGGGTGCGGGATTCGAAGGCGGGCGAGGCGCTGGTCAGCGGGCTCATCACCACCAACAGCCCGTACTACTTCCCGGTCAACGGGCCGCCGAACGTGCCGGACGTGAAATGCCTGCACCTGGACAAGCGCGGCAATCAAGAACGCGATTACCTCAACCGCTGCTACGTGGTCTACAAACGCTATGTGGGACTGGTGAACAGCGACGACGACACCGATATCCGCTACAAGGTGGCCGCGCAGTACGCGCTGTTCGCGAACAGCCTCTGAACCGGCACACCGGGTCGGGCGTAACTCCGCCTTCGCTCCGGCCATGCACAGGTCTGAGGACGGCTACGCCGACGGCGTTCATCAGGCGGCGCCGTCGGTAGGCTGGCCCGGGTGACGATCGAAGCGGTGTTGTTCGACTACTCCGGCACGCTGTTCCGCTTGGAGGATGCCCAATTCTGGGGTGAGGAGCTGCATACGGCCGACGGGCGCGTGCTCGACATGCACGAGCAGGCCGAGATCATGCGCCGGATGACGGCGCCGGTCGAGCAGGCGATGCGCTTCGACGAGCGCGGCCAACACGCCTGGGACAACCGGGATCTGGACCCGGAGCTGCATCGCTACATCCTGCTCGAGGTGCTGCGCCAGTCCGGTGTGCCGACCGAGGATCAGGCGGAGCGGCTGTACCAGCGGCTCATCGATCCGCTGGCCTGGACACCATACCCCGACACCGTCGCGGTGCTGAACTCGCTTGCCGCACAGGGTATCCCGACGGCCGTGGTGAGCAATATCCCGTTCGACATCCGGCCCGCGTTCACCGCGCTCGGCCTGGACGCCGCGCTCGGCGCGTTCGCGCTCTCCTTCGAAGTCGGTGCGATCAAACCGGATCCGCGCATCTTCCGCGCCGCGCTGGACAAGCTCGGCGTCGAGCCCGGCGCCGCGCTGATGGTCGGCGACAGCGCCGAGGCCGACGGCGGCGCCGCCGCGCTCGGCTGCCGTTTCGCACTGGTCGAGGCGCTACCGACGGCCGAGCGCGCCGACGCGCTGCTCGACGTGCTCCGGCAGTACGGGCTCGCCGAATAGGTCAGTACGCCTCGGTTTCCGGGCGCGGCCGGTTGAACCACGCGCCCGCTGAACCCTGCGCGAGCAGGACGACGATCGTGATGCCCATGATGAGTCCGAGCAGGCCGGGCGGGCTGGTCGGATTCAGGCCGAACAGCGCGAGGAAGCTGCCGAGGACGATCGAGGAGATCCGGGTGCCCCGGTGGGCGTAGCCGAACGAGAACGCGAGAATGCCGAGCACCAGTGCCGGGCTGAAGCCGAAGACGAGCGCGCCGAGCAGCTCGAATTTGCCGAGCGCGCCCGCGACCGTGCCGAGCAGGATGCCGAGCCCGGCCATCAGGAACGAGATGATCTGGGCGGCGCGCACCGTGCCCGGCATCCGAAGGGGCACAGGGGGATACGGGGCCGTCTGATAGCCGTGCGGCGGGTACGGCGCGGGCGCGTGGCCGTACTGCGGGGGATAGTGGCCGTTGGGTGGGGGATACGACGGGTAGCCGTTGGGCGGCGCGGCGAACGGCTGCCGGCCGGGCTGCGGCGCGAACGTACCGGTCGGGGGTGGCTGTGGGACGTAGTCGGTGGGCTGCTGCGCGGCAGGTGGCTGGGGGATGTAATCGGTGGAGGGCTGCGCGCCGGCGGGTGGCTGCGGGATGTACTCGGTGGGCTGCGGCGCGGTGGCTTCGGCGGTCGGCGGAACGCGGTCGGCTTGCGGTAGTTCGGCGTCCGGCATGATCGTCCTTTCCTCGGTTCGGGGTCGGTGGAACACGGTCGACTCGGTCACCAAAAGACGAGCGTTCCCCCCTCGGGATCTCCGATGATCATGCCCGCCTGTTCGCCGCTCGGCGCGACCGGCCCGCGCGCGCATGCCTGCGGAACAACGTTGTCGGACCGCGTGGATAGGCGGCTGCCTCCGGCTTCGCTCCGGCCCGGCGCGAGGCGGACTCCGTCCGCCGCGCCCGCCTGTCCGGCTTCGCTCCGGCCCGGCGCAGGCTGCGGACCGACTGTGTCGGACAGCGTCTATAGGCTTATCCGGTGGCAGATCCAGCGACGTACCGGCCGAAGCCGGGCACGATCCCCGTCGAACCCGGTGTGTACAAATTCCGGGACGCGCATCGGCAGGTCATCTACGTCGGGAAGGCCAAGAGCCTGCGCAGCAGGCTGAACTCGTACTTCGCCGACGTGGCCGGGCTGCACCCGCGGACGAGGCAGATGGTCACCACCGCGGCGAGCGTCGAATGGACGGTCGTCTCCACCGAGGTGGAGGCGCTGCAGCTGGAATACAACTGGATCAAGGAATTCGATCCACGGTTCAATGTCCGCTACCGCGACGACAAGTCGTACCCGGTGCTCGCGGTGACCTTGAACGAGGAGTACCCGCGGCTGTTCGTCTACCGCGGCGCGCGCAAGAAGGGCGTGCGGTACTTCGGCCCGTACGCGCACGCGTGGGCGATCAGGGAGACGCTCGATCTGCTGCTGCGGGTGTTCCCGGCGCGCACCTGCTCCAACGGAGTTTTCAAGCGGCACAGCCAGATCGGGCGCCCGTGCCTGCTCGGCTACATCGACAAGTGCTCCGCGCCGTGCATCGGCAGGGTGGACGCCGCCGAGCACCGTCGCATCGTCGAGGACTTCTGCGACTTCCTGGCCGGGCGCACCGACCGCATGGTGCGCGAGCTGGAGCGGCGCATGCACGACGCCGCCGAGGACCTCGATTTCGAGAACGCGGCCCGGCTGCGCGACGACATCCAGGCGCTGCGCCGGGCGCTGGAGAAGCAGGCGGTGGTGCTCGGCACCGGCACCGACGCGGACGTGATCGCCTTCGCCACCGACGAATTGGAGGTGGCGGTGCAGATCTTCCACGTCCGCGACGGCCGGGTGCGCGGCCAGCGCGGCTGGGTGGTGGACAAGTCGGGCGATGCGATCGATACACCGGAGTCGGGCAGCGAGATGGCCGCGTTGGTCGAGCAGTTCCTCACCCAGTTCTACGGCGAGCAGGTGGCCATGGCCGAACAGGGCGAGCAGGAGCAGCCCGCGGCGGTGGTGCCGCGCGAGGTGCTCGTGCCCGAGCTGCCCGCCGACCAGGAGCAGGTTCAGCAGTGGCTGTCGGCGCTGCGCGGTTCGGCGGTGCAGCTGCGGGTGCCGCAGCGCGGCGACAAGAAGGCACTCGCGGAGACCGTGCAGCGCAACGCGCAGGAGGCGCTTGCCCAGCACAAGCTCAAGCGCGCGGGCGACCTGACCTCCAGATCGGCGGCGCTGCAAGAGATTCAGGACGCGCTGGAGCTGGACACCGCACCGCTGCGGATCGAATGCGTCGATATCAGTCACGTACAGGGCACCGACGTCGTGGCCTCGCTGGTGGTGTTCGAGGACGGCCTGGCCCGCAAATCCGAGTACCGGCACTACGGGATCAAGGAGGCCGCGGGCGACGGTCGCTCCGACGACGTGGGCAGCATCGCCGAGGTGACCAGGCGGCGGTTCCTGAAGCTGCGCAAGGATCGCGACGCGATGGAGGCCGCCGATCTGGCGGAGATCGAGGCCGAAGCGTCCGAGAATGCCGATGGCACAGCCGAACTCACCTCGCGGCCCGGTATCGACCCGCGCACCGGCCGTCCGCGCAAGTTCGCCTATCCGCCGAACCTGTACGTCGTCGACGGTGGCGCGCCGCAGGTGGCGGCGGCCGCGGAGGTGCTCGACGAGCTCGGCATCACCGATGTCGCGGTGATCGGCCTGGCCAAGCGGCTCGAGGAGGTGTGGGTGCCTGGCGAGGCCGATCCGGTGATCATGCCGCGCAACAGCGAGGCGCTGTATCTGCTGCAGCGGGTCCGGGACGAGGCGCACCGTTTCGCCATCACCTTCCACCGCAGCAAACGCTCCCGCCGGATGACCGCCTCGGCGCTGGACGCGGTGCCCGGCCTCGGCGCGGCGCGCCGGACCGCGCTGGTTACCCATTTCGGATCGGTGGCCAAGCTCAAGGAGGCGACGGTGGAGCAGATCACCGAGGTCCCTGGCATCGGAGTGGCAACGGCAAAGGCAGTACTGGCGGCGCTACAGCAGGAATAGGGCCGCGCATCCACGCACCTCATGTTTCGGTTTCGCGTACGTTGTGTGTCTGCGCCCGATACCGGAACCGGTGCGGGATGATCGAGAGGCACCTAGACACTCGGATCCGGTAGGACATGACACGCGTCGAATCGAACAACACAGCGGGCAGTCCGCGACCCGGGACGGGTCGGGGCGGCCTGGCGAAGGGTGCCTCGGTGGAGGCGGTCATCGTGACCGGCCTGTCCGGGGCGGGCCGCGGGACCGCCGCGCGGGTGCTGGAGGATCTGGGCTGGTACGTCACCGACAACCTGCCACCCGAGCTGATCGGCCGAATGGTGGAGCTCGGCGCGTCGGCCGAGCCGCCGATCCACCGCCTCGCCCTGGTGATGGACGTGCGCAGCCGGTTCTTCACCGGTGATCTGTCCGTCGTCACCGAGCAGCTGCGCGCCCTCGGCGTGCCGACCAGGGTGCTGTTCCTCGAGGCCTCCGACGATGTGCTGATCCGGCGCTTCGGGTTCGCCCGCCGCCGTCACCCGTTGCAGAGCGAGAGCGCGGACGGCACACTGTCTGCCGGTATCGCCGCCGAACGGGTGCGCCTTTCCGCCGTGAAGGCGGCCGCCGACCTGGTCATCGATACCACCGAACTATCCATCCACCAGCTCCATCGCAAGCTCGAGGAGGCATACGGCGGCGGCGCCGCGACTACCCTGCAGCTGACCGTGCAATCGTTCGGGTTCAAGTACGGGGTACCGCTGGACGCCGACATGGTGTTGGATGTGCGTTTTCTACCTAATCCACATTGGATTCCGGAACTGCGGGAACACACGGGGCAGGAGACCGTGGTCAGCGAGTACGTGTTGTCCCGCCCCGGCGCGGACGATTATCTGCGTACCTGCCACCACCTGGTCGACCTGACCATGAACGGGTACCGCCAAGAGGGGAAGCGATACATGACGGTGGCAGTGGGCTGCACCGGAGGCAAGCACCGCAGCGTGGCGATCGCCGAGGCGCTGGGTGAACTGATCGGCGCGGACATCGGTGCGGGTGTGGCCGATGTGGTGCGCGTGGTCCATCGGGATCTGGGGCGCGAATGACGGGCTGGGAGGCCAATCCCGCCATCGTCGCGCTGGGTGGCGGGCACGGCCTGTACGCGACCCTGACCGCGATCCGGCGGCTGACCAGGAAGATCGTCGCGGTCGTCACGGTCGCCGACGACGGCGGCTCGTCGGGCAGATTGCGCAGTGAACTCGGTGTGCTACCCCCGGGTGATCTGCGGATGGCGCTGGCCGCGCTGGCCGCCGACGCCGATGGTGTGTGGACCAAGACCGTGCAGCACCGCTTCGGCGGCACCGGTGCGCTGGCGGGACATTCGGTCGGCAACCTGATCCTGGCCGGGCTCGCGGAGGTGCTCGGCGATCCGGTCGCCGCGCTCGACGAGGTCGCCAAGATGTTGCGGATTACCGGACGCGTGCTCCCGATGTCGCCCATCGCGCTCGATATCGAGGCGGATGTCTCTGGGCTGGAAGCGGATCCGCGGGTGAGCCGCTGCATTCGCGGGCAGGTTGCCGTCGCGACAACCCCCGGAAAGGTGCGTCGAGTCCGCTTGATTCCGTCCGATCCGCCCGCCGGACCGGAGGCCACCTCGGCCATCGAGCACGCGGATGTCGTTGTGCTCGGCCCTGGTTCGTGGTTCACCAGCGTGATTCCGCACGTGCTCGTCCCCGAGCTGCGCGACGCGCTGGTGTATACCAGGGCGCGAAAAATTCTGGTCCTCAATCTCGCCGCGGAACCGGGCGAAACGGCGGGCTTCTCCGCAGAGCGTCACCTGCATGTATTGTCCCAGCACGCACCGGAATTCGCGGTGGACGAGGTACTGGTCGATTCCGGATCCGTACCGGAGGGTCGCGAAAGAGAACATGTGGCGAGAGCTGCCGAACAGTTGCGGGCGCGAGTAACCTTCTCCGATGTCGCCGAAGCGGGGACGGACCGGCATCATCCCGGAAAACTTGCCGCCGCACTGGATCAACTGATCCGGCAACCTCGGCCACACATGGCAGGGCTTCGAGTCGAGGGACGGCACATGGGACAGGATGTGCGTTCCGGGTTGGGTGGAAAGGAGCGCGTCTCGTGGCGATGACAGCCGATGTGAAAGACGAGTTGAGCAGGCTCACCGTGTCGCAGGTCAGTTCCAGGAAGGCGGAACTGTCGGCACTGCTGCGGTTCGCGGGCGGCCTGCACATCGTCGGCGGCCGGGTGATCGTCGAGGCCGAGGTCGACATGGGCTCCATCGCGCGCCGGTTGCGACGGGAGATCTTCGAGCTATACGGCTACGGCTCCGATGTGCACGTGCTCGGGGCGGGTGGTCTGCGCAAGACCTCGCGCTACGTGGTGCGTGTATCGAAGGAGGGCGAGGCGCTGGCCCGGCAGACCGGGCTGCTCGACGTGCGCGGTCGCCCGGTGCGCGGGCTACCGGCCCAGGTCGTCGGCGGCAGTATCGCCGATGCCGAAGCCGCCTGGCGTGGCGCGTTTCTCGCGCACGGCTCGCTCACCGAACCGGGTCGCTCCTCGGCGCTGGAGGTGAGTTGCCCCGGCCCGGAGGCGGCGCTGGCGCTGGTCGGTGCGGCTCGGCGGCTCGGTATCACCGCCAAGGCACGAGAGGTGCGCGGCACCGATCGGGTCGTGGTGCGTGACGGCGAGGCCATCGGCGCGCTGCTGACCAGGATGGGTGCCCACGACACCCGGCTCACCTGGGAGGACCGCAGGATGCGCCGCGAGGTGCGCGCCACCGCGAACCGCCTGGCGAATTTCGACGACGCCAACCTGCGCCGCTCGGCGCGGGCCGCCGTCGCCGCGGCCGCCAGGGTGGAACGCGCGCTGGAGATCCTCGGCGACGACGTGCCCGACCATCTCGCCGCGGCGGGCAAACTGCGCGTCCAGCACCGCCAGGCGTCGCTGGAGGAGCTCGGCCAGCTGGCCGATCCGCCGATGACGAAAGACGCTGTGGCGGGCCGGATCCGGCGGCTGCTCTCGATGGCGGATCGGCGCGCCAAGGAACTGGGCATTCCGGACACCGAATCGGCGGTCACCGCCGAACTGCTCGACGAGGCCTGACCTTGGTCCCGGCGCTCCGTGGGCGCCGGGACCATCGGCCGCGCACCCTGTGATTTCCCCGCACGCCGATTCGCCTGCGATGCCGGGTGCGGAAGTCGCAGGGTGCGCGGCCGTCCGGCGGGCATGTGGTGCGTGTCACTTCGGACGGCGTGTGGGGCGCGCTGTCCGGAATCGTCCGGTCTCGTTCGTCGATGGCGCTTGTGTGCCACTGCATTTCCTCCCCTTGACGGGAGAATTCAGGGGGTCGGGCGCGCCTGCGGCGATAGTCGTCCCGGCTCGGTCGGCTGCTTGAAAGATCCTGTCGTGCAGGGAGTTTCGGGGTAGTGACCGAGGTCGCCGCGGTGCGCGGTCGCTGCCGTCCGGAAGCGATCCGGCCGCGGCTGGGCGTCTGACCAGGCATCGAAGCCGCACCGATGCCGGGCGCGTGTCGGTGAGGTTGCGGACAACCACTAGTGTGAGTACGGCATCGGAATGAATCCGCTTGAAAGCTGAGGAGCGATAACGTGACTGTCCGGGTTGGTATCAACGGCTTCGGCCGCATCGGACGTAACTTCTTCCGGGCGGTAGAGGCCCAGAAGGCACTCGGCACGACCGATATCGAGATCGTCGCCGTCAACGACCTCACCGACAACAACACCCTCGCCACGCTGCTGAAGTACGACTCGATCCTGGGCCGCCTGCCGCAGGACGTCTCGCTGGACGGCGATGACACCATCGTGGTCGGCGAGCAGCGGATCAAGGCGCTGGCCATCAAGGAAGGCCCGGCGGCGCTGCCCTGGGGCGACCTGGGTGTCGACGTGGTCGTCGAATCCACCGGCATCTTCACCGACGCGACCAAGGCCAAGGGCCACATCGCCGCGGGTGCCAAGAAGGTCATCATCTCCGCGCCCGCCAAGGGCGAGGACCTGACCGTCGTCATGGGCGTCAACCACGACAAGTACGACGGCAGCCAGAACATCATCTCCAACGCCTCGTGCACCACGAACTGCCTCGGCCCGCTGGCCAAGGTGCTCAACGACGAGTTCGGCATCGAGCGTGGCCTGATGACCACCATCCACGCCTACACCCAGGACCAGAACCTGCAGGACGGCCCGCACAGCGACCTGCGCCGCGCCCGCGCCGCCGCGCTGAACATCGTGCCCACCGGCACCGGCGCCGCGAAGGCCATCGGCCTGGTGCTCCCGGAGCTGAACGGCAAGCTGGACGGCTACGCGCTGCGCGTGCCGGTCCCGACGGGCTCGGTCACCGACCTGACCGTGACGCTGTCGAAGTCGGCCTCGATCGATGCGGTCAACGCCGCCTACCAGGCCGCCGCCGAGGGTGCGCTGAAGGGCTTCCTGAAGTACAACGTCGACCCGATCGTGTCCAGCGATATCGTCACCGACCCGCACTCCTGCATCTACGACGCGCCGCTGACCAAGATCATCGACGATCAGGTGAAGGTCGTCGGCTGGTACGACAACGAGTGGGGCTACTCCAACCGCCTCGCCGACCTCATCGGCCTCGTCGGCAAGTCCCTCTGACCCCGATGAGTGTCAAAACCCTTCAGGATCTCCTGAACGAGGGTGTCGAAGGTCGGGGCGTCCTGGTGCGCTCCGACCTGAACGTCCCCCTCGACAACGGGGTCATCACCGACCCGGGCCGCATCATCGCCTCGGTGCCGACGATCAAGGCGCTGGTCGAGGCCGGCGCGAAGGTGGTCGTCACCGCGCACCTCGGCCGTCCCGACGGTGCGCCGGACCCGAAGTTCTCGCTGGCTCCGGTCGCCGCCAAGCTCGCCGAGGAACTGGGCCGCAACGTCCAGCTCGCCGGTGACGTGGTCGGCCAGGACGCGCTCGCGCGCTCCGAGGGCCTGACCGACGGCGATGTGCTGCTGCTGGAGAACATCCGCTTCGATCCGCGCGAGACCAGCAAGGACGAGGCGCAGCGGGCCAAGCTGGCCGCGGCGCTGGTCGAACTGGTCGGTGACGACGGCGCGTTCGTCTCCGACGGCTTCGGTGTCGTGCACCGCAAGCAGGCGTCGGTCTACGACGTCGCCAAGCTGCTGCCGCATTACGCGGGCACGCTGGTCGCGGCCGAGGTCGACGTGCTTGCCAAGCTGACCGAGAACACCGAGCGGCCCTACGCGGTCGTGCTCGGCGGTTCGAAGGTCTCGGACAAGCTCGCCGTCATCGAGGCGCTGGCCCCCAAGGTCGACACGCTCGTCATCGGCGGCGGCATGTGCTTCACCTTCCTTGCCGCGCAAGGGCTTTCGGTGGGCGCCTCGCTGCTGCAGGAGGAGATGATCGAGACCTGCAAGAAGCTGCTCGACGAGTACGCGGACGTCATCCACCTGCCGCGCGACATCGTGGTGGCGGACAAGTTCGCCGCCGACGCGGAGACGAAGGTGGTCGACGCCACCGAAATCCCGGACGGCTGGCTCGGTCTCGATATCGGCCCGCAGTCGGTGGATCGCTTCGCCGCACTGCTCACCGAGGCGAAGACCGTCTTCTGGAACGGCCCGATGGGCGTGTTCGAGTTCGAGAAGTTCGCCGCGGGCACCCGCGGAGTCGCCGAGGCGATCGTGACCGCGACGGGCAAGGGTGGCTTCACCGTTGTCGGCGGCGGCGATTCGGCGGCGGCCGTGCGTGCGCTCGGCCTGCCGGAGGACGGCTTCTCGCACATCTCGACCGGCGGCGGCGCCTCCCTGGAATACCTGGAAGGCAAAGAGCTGCCCGGTATTTCGGTGCTGGAGGACTGAGCCATGGCGCGTAAACCGCTCATCGCGGGCAACTGGAAGATGAACCTCAATCACCTCGAGGCCATCGCCCTGGTGCAGAAGATCGCCTTCGCGCTGCCGGAGAAGTACTTCGCCAAGGTCGATGTGGCGGTCATTCCGCCGTTCACCGATCTGCGCAGCGTGCAGACGCTCGTCGAGGGTGACAAGCTGCTGATCACCTATGGCGCGCAGGATGTTTCGACGCACGACGAGGGCGCCTACACCGGCGAGATCAGCGGTGTGATGCTGGCCAAGCTCGGCTGCACCTTCGCCGTGGTCGGCCACTCGGAGCGGCGGCAGTATCACAGCGAGGACGACGCCACCGTGCTGGCGAAGGCCAAGCAGGCGCTGAAGTACGGGCTCACCCCGATCGTCTGCATCGGTGAGGGCCTGAACGTGCGCGAGGCGAAGACGCATGTCGAGTACAACCTCGAGCAGCTGCGTGGCTCGCTGAAAGGCCTGACGGCGGAGGAGATCTCGAAGATCGTCATCGCCTACGAACCGGTGTGGGCCATCGGCACCGGCCGGGTCGCCACGCCTGCCGACGCGCAGGAAGTGTGCGGCGCCATCCGGACGGAACTTGCCGCTCTGTCGTCCTCGGAGGTCGCCGCGGGCGTGCGGGTGCTCTACGGCGGTTCGGTGAACGCCAAGAACGTCGGAGAGTTGGTCGCGCAGACCGATATCGACGGCGCACTCGTCGGCGGCGCGTCGCTCAAGGGCGACGAATTCGCCACCCTGTCCGCGATCGCGGCGGGCGGCCCACTGCCGTAACCGCTTTCGGCACAGCGAGAGCCGGATACCGTCGAACGGTATCCGGCTCTTCGCATTTCAGGACCTGTCAGATGGCGTGCAGTACCAGGCCGTTGCCGTTGGGGTTGCGCAGGGTGAGGACGTCCGCGTCGACGGTGGCGGTGACCTTCCCGTCCAATGCCTTCAGCACCGACTGCTCGACCTCCATCACCTCCGGTGGGCACAGCATCTTGGTGGTGCCGACCTGGAAGGCGATCTCGGCGCCGTCGATCTTGGCGGTGCCGATCAACCGGTTGCAGCCCGCGCTGCCGGAGACGGCGCCGTCGGGGGTGATGGTGAGCGTCGGCTTGACCTCGTCGATGGTCTGCGAGCGGATGCGGGCCTCGCTGCTGATCAGCTCGGTGACCATCCAGTTGGTGCCGGTCAGCGGCTTGTCCGGCTGGGCGACCTTCTTGTCGAGCAGGGTGACCGTGACGTTGTTGCCGCGCAGGGTCAGCGTCGAACCGTCGAGCTTCCAGGTCGGCGCGGATTGCAGCAGGCCGGTGATCCACTCGTCGGAACCCTGAAGTTCGCCGGGGCAGCCGATCAGTGTGCTCGCGACGCCCGAGACGCGCAGCACGTCGCCGTCGAAGGTGGCCGAGCCGGAATGGGTGTTGCAGCCCGCGTTCGCGGTCACCCGGTCGGTGGTGAAGGTCAGTGTCAGCGGTCCGCCCCCGGGTATGGGCGGACCGTCGACCTGGGTGGAGATATAGGTGTGGCCCGCGGGCGTGGCCGTTACGCCGCCGGGTGCGCCGCGATCGCGCGAGCAGGCCGAGGTGGCGGCCAGCAGGAGCAGTACGAGCGAACCCAGACGGACCAAATTTGCCGACATGGCGCAGATGGTACCGACGCGGTCGGTCCCCGCCGGGATTTCGCGACGTCAGACCGGCATGCCAAAGGCGGACGCGAGGGTCTGGCCGATGGCGTTGGCGAAGAGGGCGAGCGCTCCGGGGTCGAGCAGCTGGCTGTACACGTCGCGGTTGCCGCAGCCGTCGGGGGCCGGGATGCCGTTGAGGCGATCGTTGAGCCACATCGCGACCGAACCGGCGCCCGCCGCGGCGGCAATTCCGTGCTCGCTGAACAGTTCTCGGGTGTAGTAGACCTTCGCGGCCGGATCCTTGCAGTAGGTGTCGTAGGTCTTGTTGACCGCGTTGATCGGCATCACCTCGTCCAGCGGCGCCTCGTAGATCAGCACCGGCGCCACGGGGGTGCCGCGGTGGCCGAGCGCGAGCTCGTCCAGCATCGGTTGCAGTTCCGGGGCGCGCATCGGGTCGCCGGGATAGTCGAACAGGCCCTTGATGTTCACGAACGGAAACGCGGCGAATTGCAGTGCGACGCACTGTCCTTCGTGCGCGATGCGCAGTGCCTTGCCGAGTGGGTTCATATTCCGGTCGATGAAGGAGGCCAGCTGCGGGTATTCGCGGGCGACGCCGAAGAGTCCGCCGAGCACCGCGCCGCCGAAGGTGGAGGTGGCGTTGTTGTAATCGATCGCCATCCGGATATCGGCCATCAGCCCGCCCGCCGCGGACCCGGTGATCTCCAGTTCCGGTGCGTATTCGCGCTGGAGTTCGGCCGCGTGCGCGGTCGGAATGGCGCCACCGGAGTACCCCCACAGCGCGGTACGGGTGGCGGTCCCCGGCAGGCCCGCGGGTTCGAAGCGCTCCGCGGCGCGAATCGCGTCCAGTGTGATGCGGCCGCCGAGCGGGCCGGTGGCATAGGCGGCGTTCGGGCCTTGGTGGTCGGGGATGACGACCGCGTGGCCGAGTTGCAGCATGGCCTGCACCTCGACGAATTCCAGGCTGATCACGGGATTGAGCGGATTCGGCAGCGACCCCATCTGCAGCGTGTAGGAGGGGGCGCAGTTCACCGACAGCGAGTCCTCGGCCATCTGGAACGAGACGAGCCCGCGTCGGCCGCTCGGTGCCGGTCGGTGCGGCACGATCACCGTTGCCACGGCGGGAATCGGCTCGCCGCGCGTGTTGGTGCTGCGGTAGGACAGCTGCCAGGCGCGCACGTCGAGCGGGAGCAGCCAGAAGTTGGCGAGGTGCACCTGGCGGGCCGACAGGATCTCACCCGGCACCGCGGCGGCGACTCGCGCCGGATCCGGTTGGTAGAACGCGGGATCGAGATAGGGCGGCGCGGGCGGGACAGGGAAGGGGAGCGGCGGCGCCACCGCGACCGGGTCGGCGGCCGACTCGCTCGTGAGCGCAGGGCACAGCGCGACGGCCAGTCCCGCGGTCATGGCCAGGCAGGCGTGCGCGATCTTTTTCATCGGAGCTCCTCATCGAACCCGCAGGTGGAGACGCCCCCAAGAAAGAGAGCGGATATTTCCTAACTTGTGCGGACGACTGTAAGTTGCCGGTGGAGCATGTGTCAACGGTCACGTCGACCCCGGCGGCGCCGCCACCGCATCGACCGGCAGGATGGGCAGTCATGACCGAAACCGCGCGTCCGCGCCGCACCCAGCAGGAGCGCCGCGACGCGACCGTCGCCAAATTCGTCGACGCCACCATCGAGGCGATCGGCGAGGTGGGCTATCAGCGCGCCACCGTGCAGGAAATCTGCGGGCGCGCAGGGCTTTCCGTCGGCGCGATGTTCCGTCAGTTCGACGGCAGGCTCGATCTCGTCGTGCGCACCGCGGAGCAGATCGTCACGCGGCAGACGGCCGCATTCCGTGTCGTCATGGAACACCTTGCCGACCAGGAGGATTCACTCGACACCGCCCTGCGCTTCCTGCGCGACGCGCAGGCCGCCAACCTCACGCACGCGTTGCGCGAGATCTATCTGGCCGCGCGCTCGGATGCCGAGCTGCGCACCAGGATCGCGCCGACCGTCGAGAGCTACTATGCGGAGATCGTCGCCGAGGTCGAGCGCACCGCCGTGCTGAGCCAATTCCCGCAGCGCGTTCGCGAACCCATCTTCTTCCTTGTCCTGCACCTGTTCTCGGGTCAGGCGGTGGTGCGCGGTGTGGTTCGTGACCCGGCGATGGACGATGCCGTGCTCGCCCTGATCGAGGACCTGCTGCTGACCTATGCCCGGGTCAACCGCGAATAGGCGCAGCGCATCTCGGGTGCCGCACGAAGGCGTGGCGCTCAGCCGAGAGTGGGTACGGTTGTCTCGCCTACAGCCCGAATACGCGGCGAGCGTTGCCGTCGAGGTAGAGCTCTCGGGTCTCCTCGTCCAGGCCGAGGTCATCGAGGCCCTCGAGTGCGTGCTTGGGGAAGATCATCGGGTAGTTCGAGCCGAACAGCACCCTGTGCCTGCCGCTGCCCGATTTCAGGTAGGTGATCAGTTCGGCGGGCAGCCGCTCGGTGGTGTAGGCGGAGGTGTCGATCACGACGTTCTCGTGCTTGCGCGCCACCGCGATCATCTCCTCGGTCCACGGGTACCCGACGTGCCCGCAGACGATGGTGAGTTCGGGAAAGTCCAGTGCGACCTGGTCGATGTACGGAATCGGCCGTCCCGGCTCCGACGGGCGCAGCGGTCCGGTGTGCCCGACCTGCGTGCAGAAGGGCACGCCGAGTTCCACGCATGCGGCGTACAGCGGATAGAACCGGCGATCGGTCGGCGGCGTCTCCCACAGCCACGGCAGCACCCGCAGGCCCTTGAACCCGTCGTCCTGTACACGGCGGCGCAATTCGCGCACACCGGCCATCGGCTTGCGCAGATCCACCGACGCGATCCCGTGAAAACGCCCCGGCGCCTTGGCTATCCATGCCGCCACTTCGTCGTTGCCGATCAGCGAACCGTCCGGCCCGTGCCACGCCGAGAGCATCGCCTGATCGACGCCGCCCGCGTCCATCGCCGCGACGGTCAGGTCGAGCGGTATCTCCTCGGTCGGTATCACCCCGCCGGTCCAGCGCCGCAGCGTCGCGAACATCTCCTGGCCGATGAACCGTGCCGTCGGATGCTGTGCCCAGGCATCGATAGTCATTGCGCCACAGATCCTTTCGAAGACGCGACCGGCCACCCCGCCTCGACCGCCCTATATCGATCGAGGATAGGCGCTCGCCGCTGCCGGGCGCGCGGAACCGGCGAATCACCTTCGGCGTCAATTGGTTCGACCTCCAGCAGTGACTCTTCGCGCGCGACATGGTCGCTCGACGGCCTTGATCACGTGTGCGAAGCCGTCGGGCCGCGCGAAAGAACGGCCCAGGCGACCGAGGGCGCGGCGGGCGCTACTATCGAGCGCGTGCACCGATGCTTCCCGATCACACCGCCGCCCGCCTCCTGAGCGAGGTGTAGGTATCAGCGTGCCGCCGAGTTAGGTGGGTGCGCTTCTTCGGCATTCGTGCACCTCGCTTCCGCGACCCCCATCATTCGACTGCGGTGTTCACGGGTTCCTTCGTATGTGCGTATCACCTATCCGATGCCGCATCGACGATCCCGGACGGTGCGTTCTGGCCCGTTGCCCACACCGCGTCCTCGTCGCAGGAGCGCGAACACATCATGCGTACAACTACGTCCATGGCCGGCCGTTCGGGGCTGGTCTCACTCACCGTTGCCGGAATGCTCTGGGGCACCGGCGGTTTGCTCGGCAGCCTGTTGCATCGAGTCACCGGCCTGTCGCCGGTTTCGGTCGCCACCTACCGGCTCGCCGTCGGTGGTCTGCTGCTCGTCGCCGTGCTGACGCTGATGCGGCGCCCATGGCCGCGCACCCGCGCGGCGTGGCGGCGGATCGGCGCGGTCGCGGTGCTTGCCGCGATTTTTCAGGCCAGCTACTTCGGTGCCGTCGCCGCGGCCTCGGTCAGCCTGCCGACCCTGATCACCATCGGCGCCTCGCCGGTGCTCATCTCGCTGCTCGAACACCTCACCGGCAGAAGGCGATTGGATCAGCGCCGGGTGATGACGATCGGCCTCGCCCTGGCCGGGCTCGCGCTGCTCATCGGCATGCCGAGCGCCGATATCCGCCCCACCGCACTCCTCGCGGGCGCGGCGCTGTCCCTGGTGGCGGCCGCCGGATTCGCCACGATGACCGTCATCGGCGCGACCCCGGTGCCCGAGCTCGACGAAATGACCACCACCGGTTACGGGTTCGCCCTCGGCGCCCTCTTCCTCACCCCACTGGCCGCACTGAGCGGCATCACCTTCACGCCTGACGCCGAGAGCATCCCCCTGATCCTCACCCTCGGCCTGCTCCCCACCGCGATCGCCTACTCCCTCTACTTCCGCAGCCTGCGCGACGTAGGCCCAGGGACGGCCGCCATGCTCGCCCTGCTCGAACCACTCACCGGTACCGCACTCGCCGTCTGGCTCCTCGGCGACCGCCTCGGCCTCACCGGCGTGATCGGCGCGGGTCTACTGAGCATCGCCATGATCCTCGCGGCCCTGCACACCCCGCGCGTCCAGGCCGTGCCGGTTTCCTGACGGCCGCAACAGAATTGCGAGCACGCCACCTGCGATCAGGCATCGCCGTGATCGGAGGT
The DNA here is from genome assembly GCF_044547285.1 of Nocardia sp. NPDC052566. Lineage (NCBI taxonomy): Bacteria > Bacillati > Actinomycetota > Actinomycetes > Mycobacteriales > Nocardiaceae > Nocardia > Nocardia sp. NPDC052566. The sequence continues at coordinate 89,320 of NZ_JBIUAF010000001.1, forward strand.
GGCGTGCGCTCGTGTCACAGCGGCCAGCGAGAATTCCCTACGGACGGCCAGTTCCGGTTCCCCGTGTGCGGCCGGTGGCGGCTTCGGCTGTGCTGGTGAAACCGACGGCGGCCCTCCTGGTCCAGGGGCTCGCGGGTCAGAGCTGACTGGTGGTTTGTCGGGAGAGGAGCAGCTGACGTCTTTCCCGGTCGACATGGGTGACAACGACCGTTATGTCGTCCCCGATCTGGACGTCATCGTCGGGCATCAGGGTGAGATCTCGGCGATGAATCAGCCCCTCGATCCCATTCGCCACCTGGACGAAGACGCCGAACGGCACCAGTTCGGTGACGTGCCCGTGTAGTTCTTTGCCGACGGTAGCGTGCTCGGCAAAGGCATAGAAGGGGTCGGGCCGCATTGCGCGCAGAGACAGCCTGGCCTCGGCATTCCAGGTGTCGAACTGTAGAAATTCACCCGAAACGCGTTGCCCGACCTGAACGACATCGGAAGCCGCGCCGAAACGACCCCAGGACAATTCTGGGATCGTGATGAACCCAACGCCCGGGTAGAGCGGATGCGGGGGTCCATCGTCCAACGACACGAACACGCCGAACGATTCGATCGCTGTGACGATGCCGGAAAGGATCTCGCCGCGCCGCAATGATCCCAGGAACGCCCAGAGTTCGGGGTTCTCGGCCTGCCAGTCCATCCGTCCAGCCTTTCATGACGCGCTCCGCGTGATCGTTTGCTACCGGCCGGCCCCGGCGGCCGGATAGTTCCCCGCTATATGGCCGCGAGTGGGGAATTCCAACTGGCCGCTGCGTGGGATGCGCTCGTGGGTGCGTTGGTCGCGCACGCTGGTGGCGTGCTCGCGTGTGGCGCGCTTTGGTGAGGTACTTCGTCACTCGCACAACGCCGCCATCAGTTCCTGATGATCTTGGGGGAGCCGGGGTGCGGTGTCGGTGGGGCTGGTGGGGGCGCGATTATGCTCGGCGGGTGACCTCTGTTGCGACTCCCGCGATCTCGACCTGGGCGCCGTTGCGGTCGCGGATCTATCGGGCGCTGTGGATCGCGCAGCTGGTGTCGAATATGGGCACCTGGATGCAGACGGTCGGCGCGCAGTGGGTGCTGGTGGACCAGCCGAATGCGGCGGCGCTGGTGTCGTTCGTACAGACGGCGATCACGCTGCCGGTGATGCTGCTCGCCATCCCGTCGGGGGTGATCGCCGATCTGGTCGACCGGCGCAGGCTGCTGCTCGGCGCGCAGTCGACGATGGCGGTGCTCGCCACCGTGCTCGCGGTGTCGACGGCGGCCGGGCACACCACCCCGTCGGTGCTGCTGACCCTGCTGTTCCTGCTCGGGTGCGGGCAGGCGCTGACCGGCCCGGCCTGGCAGGCCATCCAGCCGGAACTCGTTCCGCGCGAACAGATCACGGCGGCCGCGGCACTGGGCAGCATGAATATCAACCTCGGCCGCGCGGTCGGCCCCGCGCTGGCGGGTGTGCTGGTCTCGCTGTCCGGGCCGCAGCTGGTGTTCGCGCTCAACGCCCTGTCTTTCGGCGGGATCGTCGCGGTGCTCGCCGTGTGGCGCAGGCCCGCCACCGAGCGGAAACTGCCGAGCGAGCGGCCGTTGGCGGCATTGCAGGCGGGCACCCGGTTCATCCGTGCCGCGCCCGCGATCCGCAGGGTGCTGTTCCGATCGATCCTCTTCATCGCACCCGCCAGCGCGCTGTGGGCGCTGCTGCCGGTGATCGCGCGCGACGAACTCGGTTTGTCCTCCTCCGGCTATGGCGTGATGCTCGGTGCGCTCGGGCTCGGCGCGGTGGTCGGCGCGCTCACCCTGTCCCGGATCCGCGTGCTGCTCACGCCGACACAGCGGCTCGGGCTCGCCGCCGTGCTGTTCGGCCTCGCGACGGCGGCCGCCGCGGTCGTGCACAGCCTGCCGGTCGTGCTGATTCTGCTGATCTTCGCCGGGCTCGCGTGGCTGCTCGCGATGTCGACGATGAACTCGACCATGCAGCTGCTGCTGCCCGCGTGGGTGCGAGCGCGCGGGTTGTCGGTCTATCTCCTGGTCTTCATGGCCGGGCAGGCGATCGGGTCGCTGGTGTGGGGTCTGGTCGCGGGCGCGTTCGGCCCGGTGCGCGCGCTGCTCGCGGCAGCGGTACTACTCACCCTGTGCGCGCTGAGCACCCTGTGGTTGCCGATCCGGCACAACGCCGAGGAACTCGACCTGACGCCCTCGGCATTCTGGGACGAGCCGCAACTCGTGGTCGAACCGGACCCGGAAGACGGTCCGGTGCTGGTTTTGCGCAACTATGACGTGCGACCGGAAAGTGTCGAGGAATTCCTCGCCGCGATGGTCTTCGTCGGGCGCTCCATGCAGCGCACCGGTGCGATGGAGTGGCGACTGTATCGCGACGTGGGCGTCGTCGACCGGTTCGTGGAGGCGTTCGTCGTGCGATCGTGGGCCGAGCACATGCACCAGCACCAGGTGCGGCTCACCGCTCAGGACCAGCTCAGGGAGCAGGCGGTCGTCGAGTTCATGACCAGTGAGGAAACGACAACGCACCTGGTCGCGGTCGCTCCGCGCTGAGGGGGAATCGGCGAACTCTCCGCATCGAAACGAGGGGCTACAAGTGGGCGCGGAGCGTCGTCGCGGATGTGAAGGGCGGTACCTCGCCTCCCCGGATCCGTTCGTGTCCGGATGCCCCATTTAGGTGACTGCGCACAACACCCCATAGGATGGGCGACATGCGGATGTTCCTGCAAATCCTCCTGATCATCACCAGCGTGCTGCTGGTGCTGCTGGTGCTGCTGCACCGCGCCAAGGGTGGAGGTTTGTCCAGCCTGTTCGGCGGCGGCGTGCAGTCCAGCCTGTCGGGATCGACGGTCGTGGAGAAGAACCTCGACCGGATCACCATCTTCACCGGCCTCGTCTGGCTCATCTCGATCCTCGGCATCGGCCTCGAGATCAAGTTCGCCTGATTCGTCGCATCGAGCAGGGCTGCGCGTATCGCGCAGCCCTGCTCGATGCTGTGCGCGACTCAGCGCTGTAGCGACGGTCCGCGCAGCGAGCGCACGCCACGGTCGACGATGACGGCCGCCAGCGCCGCCGCCGCGAGCACCACCGTCGCGATCGTGAACGCGATCGGATATCCGTCGCCGACCACCGGCGCGACCACCAGCGGCCCGAGCATCTGGCCGACGCCGTAGACGGCGGTGAGGCGCGCGGCGGTGCTGCCGTCGGAGAGTTCGGCGCCGACCCGCATGGTGAGCATGACGATCGGCAGGAACGTCGCACCGAACAGCGCGGCGGCCAGCGTGGTCGCCCACACCTCGGTCGACACCGCGGGCAGCGCCGCACCCACGCATTGCGCGATGAGCGCGGCGATCAGCGCGGCCGACGGTGACCAGCGCTGCATCACCGGACCGGCAAGCACGGTGGCGGGCGCCGCCGCGATGCCGACCACGATCCACACCGCGGAACCGACCGCGGCGCCGCGCTGCTCGGCCACCGCGGCCGCCAGGAACGTGCCGATGACGATGTAGCCGAGACCCTCCAGGAAGTACGACGCGAGCAGCGCGCGCCATGCGCGCACCGACGTTGCGGGACCGGCGTTTTCGGCTCGCTTACCCGGCGTGATGTCGAGCCGTAGGGTCGGCAGCAGCAGCGCCGCGGTCACCGCGGCCGCGACCAGCCACAGCCACTGCCAGGACAGCAGCGGCCGCAGGAGCAGCACCAGCAGACCGGTCATCGCGATACCGAATCCCACTCCGCCGAACGCGATTCCGGCAACCCGGCCCGCCAGCTTGGCCGCCGCGCTCGCGCAGCCGAGGAAGATCAGCGCGCTGGCGATGCCCGCGATCAGTCGCAGCGCCATCGCCAGCGGTGTGGGGCCCGGCACCGCCATCAGCAGCTGGCTGACGATCAGTGCCGCGGCGGCGATCCGGAAAGTGTTGCGGTTGTTCAGATCCGGCCTGCGCGCCAGCAGGACGGCGCCGATGAGGTAGCCGGCGTAGTTGGCGGTGGCGATCACCGCGCCGTCGCTCGCGGTGAACCGGTGCGCGTCGATCATGACCGGCAGCAGCGGCGTATAGGCGAAGCGGCCGACGCCGATGGCCGCCCCCATGCCCGCGCCCGCCGTGAAGGCGTCTATGAGTGTGCTGCGTGACGGGGGAGCGAGGGCGACAGTAGACACAGCATCACACAGTATGCAACCACGGGGCCGCCTGTGAAATGCTTTCTGTGCACGATGTATACGCTCTACGCATGGATATCGAGCTCCGGCATCTGCGCGCGTTTCTCGCGCTGTGCGAGGAGGCGAACTACACCAGGGCCGCGGCACGCCTGCACCTGAGCCAACCCGCGCTGACCAGGACCATCCAGCAGCTGGAGCGGATCGTCGAATGCAGGCTGATCGAGCGCACCTCCCGCCGCTTCGAGCTGACCGAGGCCGGCGTCGATCTGGTGAAGCACAGCAGGCGGATCATCGCCGATATCGACACCGTCGCCGCCGAGTTGCGGCTGCGCGCCACCATCGAGGTGGGTTTCGCCTGGCTGCTGCCGGACTGGTTCGCTGTCCCGCGCAGCCACTACGAGGCGCTCGGCGGTCGGATCACCCTGCGCCGCATCGACGATCCGCTTGCCGCGCTCGAAGCGGGTTCCATCGATATCGCCCTGTACCGCAACGAGGCTCGCCTCCCGCGCCACCTCGCGTCCCGGATGATCGCCACCGAGCAGCGCGTGCTCGCCGTCTCGACGAATTCGCCACTGGCCACCGCGAACAACCTGGCCTGGGCCGACCTGGCGCACTACCCGCTGGTGGTGAACACCGTCTCCGGCACCATCCACGCCGGATCGTGGCCCGCCCCCGACCCGGAACGCGAAATCATCACCTGCACGAACTTCGACACGTGGATCGAACTGGTCGCCGCCGACCGCGGCATCGGCGGCGTCCCCGCCCTGGCCCGCACCCGCGCCCCACACCCCGGCGTGGTCTACATCGACATCCCCGACGCGCCACCCTCCCACGTCTACCTCGCCTGGCGCACCAAACCCACACCGCTGCGCGCCGTCAAGCAGTTCCTCGAAAACGCCTGACCGACACCACGATCGACGTGAAGTGCACACCCTTTTTCGTAGTGCACACCCATTACGGGGGTGTGAGGCTGCTACAAAGGGGGCGGAGCAGTGCTAGTCGGTGCGGGGGATGCGGCCGTCGACGTCGGTGAAGCCGTAGTGGGCGGCGAGGTCGGCTACGCGGTGGGCGGAGCCGGTGCGGGTGCGGCGGTTGGGGTCGGTGGCGAGGGCGACTACCGCGCGGCCGGGGAAGCGTGGGGTTTCGGCGGTGTCGAGGTCGAAGGTGCCTTCGCCGGGGAGGGTGACCAGGCGGCGGCCCTGTGCGTCGGCCGGGATCAGTTGGAGGAGTTCGGTATTCACGATGCCGGGCCACAGGGAGATGACCGTGGCCTGCGTGGCGGCGAGATCGTGGGCGAGGTCGGCGGTCAGGCGGTCCAGTGCGGTCTTCGCGACGCCGTAGACGGCGTTGTGCATGTAGCGTTCCGCGCCCGGCGAGGAGACGTTCACGATCAACCCGGCACTCTCGATGAGCAGTGGCGCGGCGAAAACGGCTGCGACGTAATGGGATCGGACGCCGATGTCGAAGGTCTCGTCCCAGGCGCTCGGCGGCACCTCCCAGAACGGTTTGCCGAGCCAGCGGGCCGCGGCGGGGGAGTTGTAGACGTTGTTCACCAGGACGTCGAGCCTGCCGTGTTCCGCGCGCACCCGCTCGAACAGGCGCCGCACCGCGTCGTCGTCGCGGTGATCGCACACCACCGGGATGCCCGTGCCGCCGAGCTTGTCGATCTCGGCGGCGGTGTCGTGCACCGTTCCCGGCAGCCGCCCCGGCGTCGCCGACCGGCCGGTCACGAAGACGGTCGCGCCCGCCGCGCCGAGCTCCAGCGCGATGCCCTTGCCGATCCCGCGGCTCGCGCCGGTGACGACCGCGACCCTGTTCCGCAATGCGCCATGCTCTGCGTGGATGATTCGCTCGGTGCGCTCGCTCATAAACCCCGTACACTACCGTGAAACAGGAACGCGTTCTAGTTGATGGAGGCGGCAGTGGAGCTGACGCATCGGTTCGTATCGACCAACGGTATCCGAATGCACGTCGCCGAAAAGGGCCAGGGCGATCCGGTGATCTTCTGCCACGGCTTCCCGCACACCTGGTACGTCTGGCATCGCCAACTCGACGCGGTGGCCGCGGCGGGCTATCGCGCCATCGCACCCGACTTGCGCGGGTACGGGCTCACCGACGCTCCGGCCGACCTCGAGTCGTACACCAACGAGGCGGTGATCGGTGACCTGCTCGGGTTGCTCGACGAGATCGGCTCGGACCGAGCGGTTTTCGCCGGCCTCGATTTCGGTGCCGCGCTCGTCTGGGAACTCGCCCTGCGCGCGCCGGAGCGTGTGCGCGGCATCGTCGTCCTGAACAACCCGTTCGCCCCGCGCCCGCCCCGCCGCCCCTCCGAGCTGTGGGCCAAGGCCGCGAAACGGCACTTCCTGCACCTCGACTACTTCCAGCGGCCTGGTATCGCCGACGCCGAACTCGCCGCCCGCCCACGGGAATTCCTCGCCCGCGTCTACTACGCGCTCAGCGCCGACTACCACTACCTCGACACCTGGCGCTTCCCGCCGGAGAACACCGGCTACCTCGACGTGCTCCCCGACGCACCGCCGCTCCCGTGGCCCTGGCTCACCGAAGCCGAATTCGACACCTTGGCCACCGAATTCGCACGCACCGGCTTCACCGGCGGCCTCAACTGGTACCGCGCCCTCGACCGCAACTGGGAACTCACCGCCGACTACGCCGACGCCGCCATCGCTACCCCCACCTACTTCATCTACGGTGACCGCGACCCCGACATGGAAGGCTTCAGTGGCCGTGACCCCCTAGCCACCCTCCGCGCCCACGTTCCCGGCCTCCGCGAAGTCACCGAAATCCCCGACGCGGGCCATCTGCTTCAACTGGAACGCTCCACCGAACTGAACACCCTCCTGACCGCTCACCTCGAAGCGCTGGCCCCCGCGCCCCGCCCATCATGAGCGAGGCGCGGACTACCGCACGGGCGTCAGGTCACCGCGCGCGAGGATGAGTGCGCGACCGCGTTCGAACGGTGTCCACCCGTGCCGCAACGCATTTCGCACCGCTTGTGCCACCAGCCCCGGGCTGATCACTGTGGGGTGCTCGAATCCGCCGGTGACCATGCGCTGGCCGACGCCCTCGGCGCGTTCGACCACAATCGCGAGCAAGTCGCCCGGCGAGACGACCCACCGATACCGCTGACCATCCACGACGATGATCCTGGTTCCTTTGCGCGCCAATGCCATAGCGATACTCAACACCCGCTCCGCTGTGCATCGCCACCGGTTTTATCCGGCGAAGAGTACGTCGGTCGTCGACTCAGGTGCGCTACGTCGCTTCGACGGCTTGCTCATCCGGCGAGGAGTTTGTCGGCGGCGGTTTCGATTTTCGTTTCGTCGAGCAGGACGGTGTCGGCGGCGGGGCCGAGGGGGATGAAGGTGTCTTCGGAGGTGATGCGGGCGAGGCGGCCCTCGTAGCCCGCGTCGAGGAGGGCGGCGTAGACGGATTCGGAAACGCCGCCGCTGTGGCGGGTTTCGTCGGCGACGAGGACGCGGCCGGTGGCCCGGGCGTGGTGCAGGAGGTCGTCGACGGGCAGCGGGGTGAGCCAGCGGAGGTCGAGGACGCGGGCGTGGATGCCGCGTGCGGCGAGGCGTGCGGCGACGCGCAGGCTCATGGGGACGCCGTTGGCGAAGGTGACGATGGTGAGATCGGCGCCGTCGCCGTAGACGCGGGCGCGGCCTATATCGACGTGGTCGGCGGAAGGTGTTGCGAGCCAGGCATTGTCGCCGGGTTCGTACAGATCGCGGGTGTGGTAGAGGGCGATCGGCTCCAGGTAGACGCAGACCCGGCCGTCAACGCGGGCGGCGGAGACACAGGTGCGCAGCATGGCCGCGGCGTCGTCGGCGCGGGCCGGGGCGGCGAGCACGATACCGGGGATATCGCGCAGTGCCGCAACGGAATTGTCGTTGTGGAAGTGACCGCCGAAGCCCTTCTGATAGGCGAGACCGGCGATGCGGACGACCATCGGATTGCGGTAGTGGCCATGCGAGAAGAACTGCAGCGTGGACGCTTCGCCGCGCAGCTGATCCTCGGCGTTGTGCACATAGGCGAGATACTGGATCTCCGGAATCGGCACGAATCCGGCGAGCGCGGTGCCCAAAGCCGTTCCCAGCACACTCTGTTCGTCCAGCAGAGTGTCGAATACCCTGCGTGCGCCGAAGACCTTCTGCAACCCCTTGGTGACGCCGTACACCCCACCCTTGCGCCCCACATCCTCACCGAACACCAAGACGTCGCGATCCCGCGCCAGCAGGCTCGCCAGCGTGGTGTTGATCGCCTGCGCCAGAGTCAGCTCGGTTACCGGACTCGGATCGTCCGAGTCGGCGGGCCGGTTGTTCGGCGAAGGCACAGCAGATTCGGGTGTAGTGCGCGAACTGTCCGCCGATACGACGGCGACTTGCGTTGTGTCCTGGACGGCGCCAGCGGGTGCTACCGCCTGGCGGGGTGGCACCGCATCGTTGAGGGACACTGTGCCGACGGGTGGCACCGTGTCGTTGGTCGACCTCGCGTTGTTGGGTGACACTGCGCTCGCGGTTGACGTCGCGTCGTTGGATGGCGCCGTATTGTTCGGCGCCGCGCCGTTGGGTGATGTCGCGCCGTTGGGTGATGTCGCGTCACCGGTGGATGCGGTGGTGCGCAGTACATCGTCGCGTACCGCCGCGGGACGATTCGGTGCGAGCGGCGCCATCACCGCCGCGGCGGAGGTCAATTTCGGTTCGCGCCAGACCAATTCGGCCATGCCCGCGACGCGGTGGCCGATGTCGTCGTAGCGGTCGATGACCTCATCGGGCCGCGCGATTCCCGAGTTGACCAGCAGGCGGGCCGTCGCGGTGACCGGATCGCGCAGGACGCTCGCCGCGATATCGCCGGGGCGGCGGTAGGCGGCTTCGACGTCGGATCCGGCGTGGCCCATGAGTCGCACGGTGCGCAGGTGCAGGAACGCGGGCTTGCGCTGTTCGCGCACCCAGGTGGCCGCCTCGGTGGCGGTCAGCGCGGCGTCGAGCAGATCGCAGCCGTCGGCGTCGAAGTATTGCAGGCCGACGCGGATGCCGTAGGCCTGTTCGATCCAGTCGGCCGGGGTCGGGACGCTGATACCGATGCCGTTGTCCTCGCACACGAACAGCAGCGGCAGCGGAACCCCGAGGTGTGCGGTGTGAATCGCCGCGTTGATGGCGCCCGCCGCGGTGGAGTGGTTGGCCGAGGCGTCACCGAAACTGCACACCACCACCGAATCCGACGGCCATTCGCTGGCGACGCCGAGCCGGGCCGCCCGTTCGATGCCGAACGCGAGACCGACCGCGCGGGGCAGATGGGAGGCGATGGTGGAGGTCTGCGGGATGATCGAGGCCGGTTTGCTGCCGAAAACCTTGTGCCTGCCACCGGATATCGGATCGGCGGCCGCGGCGACCACGCCGAGCAGCACATCGCGGATCGGATCGAGACCGGGCACCTGCCTGGCCCGCTGCACGAAGAACGCGCCGGAGCGGTAGTGCAGCAGCGCCGGATCGGTCGGCCGCAAGGCCGCCGCCACCGCCGCATTGCCCTCGTGTCCGGAGGATCCGATGCTGTAGTAACCGCGCTTCGCGCTGCCCAATCGCCGCGCCGCGAGATCGAGATGCCTACTCGTCGCCTGTGATTCGAACAGTTCCAGACAGTGGGCCCCGGTGAGCGCCCCCGCTTCGATCGGCTGCTCGGCGGGACGGCTCGGCTGCGGTGTCAGCGCCGATATCTCGACACGGAACCGCTCATCAAGGTCGACTCTCTGCTGTTCGGTCACCCTGCGATCATCGCCGACGAACCCTGTCCGAAGCACGACATTCCCGGAACAATTTTGACCACCGAACCGACGACCAGGAACTTCTCCGTGCAAGTGCGCCCTGAATCGCTTATTTGTCGGATGTCGCGGCGATGGCCACCCGGCTCATTCGGTCTGTGTGATCGTGCGCCGCAGCAACTCCCGCCGTGTCGCGCGCCGTGTTCAGTGCTCGGTATCGGTCGTGTCCGCGTCGAGACCGACGAGCGGTGCCAGCGTCCGCGCCAGGCGGTCGGGGCCAGGCAGCGCATCGGGATCGAGGAGCCACTGAATGGTGAGGCCATCGGCCACGGCCGTCAGTACCGCGGCGAGCGCGGCGCTGTCGGTCCCTGCTCCGCCGGTGCCGCGACCGGATGTCGCCGCCTCGACCAGCGCGGCGATCGTGGTGCGGAATTCGCGGTAGTGGGTGGCGAGCTGGTCGCGCAGTTCGGGTGCGCGCTCGGCCTGAGCCCACGCTTCCAGATAGGCGACCGATACGGCGCGGTTGTCCTGGACCGTGCGGTAGGTGGCCGCGAGCATGTCGCGCCAGTTGTCGCCGGAGGTGCTCACCGCCGAGCCGACCTCACGGGACAACTGGCGAAAGCATTCGGCCAGCGCCTCGTTCATCAGCGCTTCCTTGGATCCGAAGTGGTATCCGATCGCGCCGAGGTTCGTCTTCGACATGGCGACGAGATCGCGCGCGGTGGTGCGGGCGTACCCCTGCGTTTGGATGCAGCTGATCGCGGCGTCGAGCAGCGCTTGCCGGTTCCGGACGGGGCGTGGCATCGGGAATGGACTCCTCTTGTTTTGAGACGCTCGTCTGCTACGATCGTCTCATCTGAGCGGGATTCCCGCCATCGACCACGCGAATGGCGTTGCCGGATAACGGGACTCGAGCTGCATGACTCATTCACGGGTGCGCGCGCAGTAGCTCGCACACCGCTCGGCGCACCGAGTAGCACGCCCGTCGTCGCGGCGGCGGGCGCTGGGGGTTGATATGGAATCCGCTGACAGCACGCCACGGCACACCGTGACGACGATCGATCCGAGACTGCGGCCCGCGCGCTGGCAGCCGTCGTTTCTGCACTGGCACGGCACCGACATCTCGTGGTGGCAGTCCTGGAAACATGCGCTGCGGGTGGTGCCGCGGATGCGCGATCACACCTTCGTTCAGTACGCCACCGACCTGCCGGGCCAGGACGGCGTGCTGGTCGCGCGGATACCGTTCCTGAAGTACGTTGTCGTGCGCAGTCCCGAATTGGCCCGGCAGGTGCTGGTCACCAACCAGGACAACTACCGGAAGAGTGCCGAATACGACATGCTGGCCGTCGCGTTCGGGCGTGGGCTGGTCACCGCGCTCGACGACGACCGCTGGCAACGCAACCGGCGCCTCGTGCAGCCGGTGTTCGGCAGGCGCAATATCGATAAGTTCGCCGGGCCGATGACCGAGGCCGCGGGCGACGCGGTCGACCGGATCGCGCGACTCGCCGGCGACGGTGCGCCGGTGGACATCAACTACGAGATGAACCGGCTGACACTGGACATCATCGCCCGCACCATGTTCGGCACCGACCTGGCCGGACCGATGTCGCAGGTGCGATTGTCGGAACTGTTGCGGTTCTTCGGATTCGGTTTCATCACCAATGTCAGCCGGCCGCTGCGCGCCCTGTCGACCCTGGCCGGCGAGAACTCGCGCCTCGCGATGCGGGTGATGCGCACCGGCGGCTGGCTCATCGCTCCCCGGACGATGCGGGATCTTCGGCATGTCGAGCGAGTGGTCGATCAGCTCATCGCGGACCACCGCGCCGGCACGATCACCCGCAAGGACAACCTGCTCGCCCTGCTGATGGACGCCGAAGACCCCGAAACCGGCTACCGGTACACCGATCGCGAAATCCACGACGAGCTCATGACATTCATCGGCGCCGGTATGGAAACCACCGCGAGCGCGCTCGCCTGGGCCTGGAAGCTGCTCGCCGAGCACCCCGAGGTCCGTGCCCGGATGTACCGGGAACTGGACGAGGTGCTCGGCGGCCGCGCGCCTACCGCCGCCGATGTCGAGAACCTGCCGTGGACCAAAGCGTTCGTCGACGAGACCATGCGGGTCTATCCGCCGGTCATGGGGCTGACGCGGGCGGCGAAGGGCGCCGACGTACTCGGCGGCTATCCGATAAAACCGGGCACCACGGTGATCGTCATCGTGCACGGCCTGCACCACAACGGCCGGATCTGGGATCGGCCGGAGGTATTCGACCCGGCGCGCTATCTGCCGGAGAACCTGCGACCCGCGCAGCGACAGTCGTCACTCGCCTTCGGTGCGGGCAAACGCATGTGCATCGCCTCGGTGTTCGCGAAGACGGAAGCCGTGCTCGCGCTGGCCACGATGGCGCAGCGCGTCGAGCTGAACCCGGTGGGCGCCGGACCCGTCAGGCCGCCGATTTCCTTCACCGGCGGCCCCGACGGGCCGATATGGATGCGTCCGGTCTTCCGTGCACGCATCGACCGCTAGCTCAGGTTCGCCGCGGCGTCCTGATCCAGCAGCCAGGTGGTCGACTCGGTCCCGATCGCGCCCGCGGCCGGGATGTCGACCGGGTTCGCGCCCGCGATCGCCGCGGCGACCGCTTCGGCCTTGGCCGCGCCGCCGACGACGAGTACGACGTGGCGGGTGCGGCGGACGGCGGGCAGGGTGAGGGTCACCCGGACCGGCGGCGGCTTCGGCGAATTCGTCACGGCGACAACGAGTTCGTGCTGTTCGCGGACCGCGTCGGTATCGGGGAACAGCGAATTCACGTGCCCCTCACCGCCCATGCCGAGCAGGTGCAGATCGAAGGAGCCGTGCTCGGCGAGGTAGGCGTGCGCGGCCGCCGAGTATTCGGCGGCTGCCTCGATCGGGTCCGGGTATTCGCCGTCGGACGTGGCGACCGGGTGGACCCGGGCGTGGTCGACCGGCACATGATCCAGCAGTGCCTGGCGTGCCTGGAGCTCGTTGCGCTCGGGATCGCCCGCGGGCACGAAACGCTCGTCGCCCCAGAACACATCCAGCCGCGACCAGTCGATCGCACCGGGGGATTTGCGCACCAGCTCGAGCAGGCCGATGCCGGTGCCGCCACCGGTCAGCACCACCGAGGCCGAACCGCGCGCGGCCTGCGCCGCCACGACGACCTCGACGAATGTCGCGGCCGCGGCGGCGATCAATGCATCGGTACCGGAAAAGATCTGCACCGCACGCTGGGGCATGCTTCGTTCGCCGCGCTCACTCATAGGTCACCTTCTCGATTCCGGCGAGCGCCTCCGCGTAGATCTCGTCGGCGTCGAGGCGGCGCAGTTCCTCGGTGAGGCAGTCCCGGGTTTCGCGGCGCGCCAAGGCGATTCGCTGATCCGGGTCGCCGGTGCGGGTCAGGGTGGCGGTCCGGCCGGTCTGCGGCCGCTCGATCGCGATCGACACCGAGGGCCGCCGCAGCTCCACCCGCAGTGCGCCGGAGCGGCGGACCACGGGGCAGCCGAGCTTCTGCGCCAGCCAACCGGCGAGCATATCCAGCGCCGGTTCGTTGCGCAGCCCGGAGACCGTCACGGATTCCACGTCCTCATAGGGCGGTTCGTCCATCGCGGCGGCGAGCAGCGCCCGCCAGTAGGTGATCCGGCTCCACGCGAGATCGGTATCGCCGGAGGCGTAGGACGCGAGCCGCTTCTTGATGGTGGCCTGCGGATCCTGCGCGAAGGTGGCGTCGGTGATGCGGCGAGTGGCCAAGCGCCCCACCGAATCCTTCGACGGGAACTCCGGGGCGCCACGCGGCCACCATGCCACCACCGGTGTGTCCGGCAGCAGAAACGGTGTGACGACACTGCTTTCGTGGTTGATCAGCTCGCCCTGCAGCCGGAGCACGATCACCTCGGCCGCGCCCGCGTCGCCGCCGACGCGGATCTGCGCGTCGAGCTGAGTCACGGCTTCCCGATCGCCGCGCGCCAGAACGACCACGCGACAGGGATGTTCACGGCTGGCGTCGGTGGCGGCGTCGATCGCGTCCTCCGCCTCGGAGCTGTCGAGCGTGCACACGACCAGGGTGAGCACCCGGCCCATGGTGATCACGCCGTTGCTCTCCCGCAGCTGCACAAGGCGTTTGGTGACCTCACCGGTGGTGGTGGTCGGCATGTCGATGATCACGGCCGCCGCCATTCGCGCCCGGTGCGGGCCAGCATCTCGTCGGCGGAGTGCGGGCCCCAGGTACCCGCCTCGTACTGTTCGGGTTTGCCGTCCGCGGCCCAGTGCGCGAGCACGGGATCCAGGATGCTCCAGGACAATTCGACCTCCGCGTTGACCGGGAACAGCGACGGCACGCCGAGCAGCACATCCAGGATCAGCCGCTCGTACGCCTCGGGGGAGTCCTCGGTGAACGCCTCGCCGTAGCTGAAATCCATATTGACGTCGCGCACTTCCATACCGGACCCCGGCACCTTCGAGCCGAACCGCATGGTGATGCCCTCGTCCGGCTGCACCCGGATGACCAGCGCGTTCTGCCCGAGATCCTCGGTCATGGTCTGGTCGAACGGCAGGTGCGGCGCCCGCTTGAAGACCACCGCGATCTCGGTCACCCTGCGCCCCAGCCGTTTTCCGGTGCGCAGATAGAACGGCACACCGGCCCAGCGCCTGGTGTCGACCTCCAGCGTGATCGCCGCGTAGGTCTCGGTGCGCGAGTTCGGGTCGAAACCCTCCTCGTCCAGCAGTCCGACGACCTGCTCGCCGCCCTGCCAGCCGCCCGCGTACTGTCCGCGCGCGGTGGTCTCGTCCAGTGGCTCGACGAGTTTCGTCGCCGAGAGCACCTTGATCTTCTCGGCCTGCAGCTGTTTGGGCTGGAAGCTGATCGGCTCCTCCATCGCGGTGAGCGCGAGCAGTTGCAGCAGGTGGTTCTGGATGACGTCGCGTGCCGCGCCGATGCCGTCGTAATAGCCCGCGCGCCCGCCCAATCCGATGTCCTCGGCCATGGTGATCTGGACGTGGTCGACGTAGTTGGCGTTCCAGATCGGATCGAACAGCTGATTGGCGAAGCGCAGCGCCAGGACGTTCTGCACCGTCTCCTTGCCGAGATAGTGGTCGATGCGGAACACCGTCTCCTCCGGGAACACCCGGTTGACCAGCGCGTTGAGCTCGACCGCGCTGTCAAGGTCGTGCCCGAACGGCTTCTCGATCACCACCCGGCGCCACGGTTTACGGCCCGCGGCGTCGACGGTCTCCGGCTTGGCCAGGCCGTGCTCGGAGAGCTGGTCGAGCACCACCGGGAACATATTCGGCGGAATCGACAGGTAGAAGGCGTGATTGCCGCCGGTGCCGCGTTCCTTGTCCAGCCGCGCCAGGGTATCGGCGAGTTTGGTGAAGGCCGCGTCGTCGTCGAAGCTGCCCTGCACGAACCGGATGCCTTCGGCGAGGTGGTCCCAGACCTCCTGGCGGAAGGGGGTGCGCGCGTGCTGCTTCACCGCGTCGAGGACGACCTGCGCGAAATCCTCATCGGCGTAGTCGCGCCTGGCGAATCCGACCAGCGCGAAACCCGGGGGCAGCAGCCCCCGGTTCGCCAGGTCGTAGATGGCCGGCATCAGCTTTTTCCGGGACAGGTCGCCGGTGACACCGAAGATCACCATGCTGCACGGGCCCGCGATGCGCGGTATCCGCTTGTCCCGCTCGTCGCGGAGCGGGTTCTTCCTGAGTTCAGTTGTGCCGGCCATCTAGGTCAGTTGCTCCCGGCCGTCGCGTCAGGCCCGGAGGAGGTAGCTTGCGTTCCCGCGTCGGCCGAGTTGGACCGAGCCGTGGTCAGTTCCTCGGTGGTCGCGGAAAGCAGTTCTTCCCACGACTTCTCGAACTTGTCCACGCCCTCGCGCTCGAGCACGTCGAATACGTCGTCCAGGTCGATGCCGACGGCGGTGAGCTTGTCGAACACCTCCTGCGCGGCCGCGGCGGTGCCGCTCATGGTGTCGCCGCGGATCTCGCCGTGATCGGCCAGCGCCTCCAGCGTCTTCTCCGGCAGCGTGTTCACCGTGTTCTTCGCGACCAGCTCGGTGATGTAGAGCGTGTCGGAGTAGTCCGGGTTCTTGACGCCGGTCGAAGCCCACAGCGGCCGTTGCCGATTCGCGCCGCCGGAGGAGGCGAGGTGGGCGTAGGTGGAGGTGTGCGCGCCACCGTCGAAGACGTCCTGGTACTCGGCGTAGGCGAGGTGGGCGTTGGCGACGCCGGCCTTGCCGCGCAGCGCGAGCGCCTCCGGCGTGCCGAGCGCCTCCAGGCGCTTGTCGATCTCGGTGTCCACCCGGGAGACGAAGAACGAAGCGACGGAATGGATACGGGCCAGATCGTGGCCGTTGATCTTGGCCTTGCGCAGGCCGTCCAGGTACGCGCCCATCACCGAGCGGTAGCGCGCGACCGAGAAGATCAGCGTCACGTTCACGCTGATGCCCTCCGCGATCACCGAGGTGATGGCGGGCAGGCCCGCCTCGGTGGCCGGGATCTTGATGAACAGGTTGGGCCGGTCGACGGTCTTCCACAGGTCGATGGCCTGGGCGACGGTCTTTTCCGCGTCGAAGGCGAAGCGCGGATCCACTTCGATGGAGACGCGGCCGTCGACGCCGCCGGACGTCTCGTACACGCCCGCGAACACGTCGCAGGCCGCCCGGACGTCGTCGGTGGTGATGGTGCGGATCGCGGCGTCCGCGTCCGCCCCTTGCGCGGCAAGGTCTTTCACCTGCGCGTCGTAGGCGTGCCCCTGGCTGAGCGCGCCCTGGAAGATGGTCGGGTTGGTGGTGACACCGACGACGTTGCGGGTTTCGATCAACTCGGCCAGGTTGCCGGACTGGATCCGGTCCCGGGACAGGTCGTCGAGCCACACCGACACGCCGGCCGCCGAGAGGGCGGCGGTGTTCGCGTTCTGTGTCATGAGCTCTTATCCCTTCACGTTCGTGAGGCTGCGCTGCGCTGCGGCAACGACATTGTCCGCGGTGATGCCGAACTCGCGGAACAAGGTCTTGTAATCGGCGGAGGCGCCGAAGTGCTCGATCGAGACGATCTCGCCCGCGTCACCGACGAACCGGTGCCACGGCATCGCGATACCGGCTTCGACGACAACGCGCGCGGCGACCGCGGGCGGCAACACCTCGTCGCGGTAGGACTTGTCCTGCGCGTCGAACCACTCCACACACGGCATCGACACTACGCGCGTCCCGATGCCCTGCGCCTCCAGTGCGGTGCGGGCCTCGACGGCGAGGTGCAGTTCGGAACCGGTGGCGATCAGGATCACCTGCGGTGTACCGGTCGACGCCTCGGCCAGGATGTAGCCGCCCTTCGAAACGCCTTCGAAGCTGGTGCCTTCCAGCACCGGGATGTCCTGGCGGGTCAGCGCGAGCGCGGACGGCCCGTCCTGGTGCGCGGGCTCGGAGACCGAGAAGTGCGAGGTGTGCTCGCTGCTGTCGCGCTCCAGGATGGTGCGCCAGGCGTAGGTGGTCTCGTTGGCGTCGCCGGGGCGGACCACGTTCAGGCCGGGGATGGCGCGCAGCGCGGCCAGGTGCTCGATCGGCTGATGCGTCGGGCCGTCCTCGCCGAGGCCGATGGAGTCGTGGGTCCACACGTAGATCGCGGGCACGCGCATCAGCGCGGCCAGCCGGACCGCAGGGCGCATGTAGTCGCTGAATACCAGGAAGGTACCGCCGTACGGACGGGTCGGGCCGTGCAGCGCGATGCCGTTGAGGATCGAGCCCATCGCGTGCTCGCGCACACCGAAGTGCAGGGTGCGGCCGTACGGGTTGGCCTTCCACATGCCGGTCGAGATCGACTCGGGGCCGAAGCTCGGCGTGTCGGGCATGGTGGTGTTGTTGGATTCGGCGAGGTCGGCCGAACCGCCCCACAGCTCGGGCAGGATCGGCGCCAGCGAGGCGAGCACCTTGCCGGAGGCCTTGCGGGTCGAAAGGGCGGGCGGGTTGGCAGCACCAGCGTCGACGGCGTGCGTCGGCAGTGCCTCGGCCCAGCCCTGCGGCAGGTCACGCTTGGCGAGGCGGTCGAACAGCGCCTTGTTCGCCGGGTTGGCCGCGGCCCACGCGTCGAACTGCTGCTGCCAGGCCTGATGCGCCTGCTTGCCGCGGTCGATCGCCTTGCGCGTGTGCGCGATGACGGCGTCGGCGACCTCGAAGCTCTGCTCCGGATCGAAGCCGAGGATCTTCTTGGTCGCGGCCACCTCGTCGGCACCGAGCGCGGCGCCGTGCGCGGCGCCGGTGTTCATCTTGGTCGGCGCCGGGTAGCCGATGATGGTGCGCAGCACGATGATCGACGGCTTGCCGGTCTCGGCCTTGGCCGTCGCGAGCGCCGCCTCGATGGCGACGACGTCCTCGCCGCCCTCGACCACCTGCACGTGCCAGCCGTACGCCTCGTAGCGCTTGGCGACATCCTCGGTGAAGGCGATGGTGGTGTCGTCCTCGATGGAGATCTTGTTGTCGTCGTAGATCACGACGAGGTTGCCCAGCTGCTGGGTGCCCGCGATGGAGGACGCCTCGGAGGTGACGCCTTCCTCCATATCGCCGTCGGAGGCGATGACGTAGATGAAGTGGTCGAACGGGCTCGCGCCCGGCGCGGCGTCCGGATCGAACAGGCCGCGCTCGCGTCGCGCCGCCATCGCCATGCCGACCGCGGAGGCCAAGCCCTGGCCGAGCGGGCCGGTGGTGATCTCGACGCCGTCGGTGTGGCGGAACTCGGGGTGGCCCGGGGTGAGCGAGCCCCACTTGCGCAGGTGCTTCAGGTCATCCAGCTCCAGGCCGAAACCGGCCAGGTAGAGCTCGATGTACTGGGTGACGCTGGAGTGGCCGCAGGACAGTACGAACCGGTCGCGACCGACCCAGCTCGGATCGCTCGGATCGTGGCGCATGGTGCGCTGATACAGCGTGTAGGCCAGCGGCGCGAGGCTCATCGCGGTACCGGGGTGGCCGTTTCCGGCGTTCTGCACCGCGTCGGCGGCAAGCACCCGTGCTGTGTCGACGGCCTTGGTGTCCAGATCCGTCCAGTCGTCCGGGTGGTTCGGCTGAGTGAGGGCGCGGATGTCGTCTGTGACTGACACGACCGTGGTTCTCCTGACATTGGTTTCGTCGACGGCAGGTTGTTTCGAGCGACCTGCAAGCAATCGCTACGGCTTCGTACGAGCGCGGGCGTACCCATTCCACCCTAGATGTGCCCGCTCACCGGCATGTCGGGAACCCGCCTTACACGGTGACCGTGTCGGGCGGTAAGGCCGATTTGCGGCGAACCGCCGACGGGCGCGCGAGGGGGGCTATGGCGAAAGCAGTACCGGCGTGGGTCTACCATCCTCTGTAGTAGTAGCCGCGCCGCAGAGGGCTGAGTGTCACAACCAGCAGGACCGAGCGCGCTGCTCGTTCCATGCCGGATGCGATGCACAGCGTGCGAGGAGAAACAGTGCGGATCGGTCAACAGCCGGGTGGCAATGGTGCGCACGGCTCCTCCGCGACGGCGCTGGCCGATCGGCTCGAGGGTGACGGCTTCATGGCCCGACTACTGCGGCGGCCACTTGCCTACATCGCGCTCACCAAGCCGCGGGTCATCGAACTGCTGCTCGTCGCAACCATCCCGACGATGCTGCTCGCCGACCGCGGCAATGTCGACATTCGCCTCATCCTGGCAACGCTTTTCGGCGGCTGGATGGGTGCGGCCAGTGCGAACACCCTCAACTGCGTGGCCGACGCCGATATCGACAAGGTGATGAAGCGCACCGCCAAGCGCCCGCTGGCGCGCGAGGCGGTGCCGACCTCCCACGCCTTCGTCTTCGGCGTCGTGCTCGGTATCGCCTCCTTCGCCTGGCTGTGGTGGCAGGCGAACCTGCTCAGCGGCGTACTCGTCGTGGTGACGATCCTGTTCTACGTCTTCGTCTACACCCTCGGCCTCAAGCGCCGCACCTCGCAGAACGTGGTGTGGGGCGGCGCCGCGGGCTGTATGCCCGCGCTGGTCGGCTGGTCCGCGGTGACCGGAACCGTCGGCTGGCCCGCGCTCGCCCTGTTCGGTGTCATCTTCTTCTGGACGCCGCCGCACACCTGGGCGCTGGCCATGCGCTACAAGGAGGACTACCGCGCGGCCGGTGTGCCGATGCTGCCGGTGGTGGCGACCGAGCAGAAGGTCACCAAGCAGATCGTCATCTACACCTGGCTGACCGTGCTCACCACGCTGGCGCTCGCGCCGGCGACCGGCGTGATCTACGCGGCCGTCGCACTGGTGGCGGGAGCCTGGTTCCTGCTCATGGCGCACCAGCTCTACGCGGGCGTGCGGCGCGGTGAATCGGTCAAGCCGCTGCGGCTGTTCCTGCAGTCGAACAACTATCTGGCCGTGGTGTTCTGCGGGCTCGCGGTCGATTCGGTGCTCGGCTGGGACACCATCGGCAGCTTCTTCGGCTGACATCGCGGTGGTTTTCAGTAGCGGCGGCCGAGGTATCCGTCGGGCCGGATGAGGACCCTGGTGCCCTCGGTCGCGTGGTACGCCGCGAACGCGTGGCCGTCCACATCGACGAGGTAGCGGCCGGTCGCCGTCGCGCCGGGGCGGACGACGGTGTAGGCGTGCGCGTCGGATTCGCCGGTGGTGGTACCGGTTTCGCTGAAGGTCAGCGTCGTCCAGTGCGGTCCGCGGAACAGGTCGAACAGCCGGACCGGTTGACCCGCCGCGTCTTTCAGCGGTGCGTCGGGGGCACGGTCGCCCGCGACCAGCGGTCCGCGGTCGGCGGGATCGCGGTAGGTGAGATCGAGCTGGCGGGTTTCCGGGCCGCGGTGCATCGCGTCCTCGGCGCCGTCGACCAGCTTCTCGAGCAGTTCGGTGCTCAGCCCGAGTACCCGCGCGGCGACGGTCCTGCGCTCGGATTCGTAACCGTCCAAGACTGATTCGTCACCATCGAGTGCGGCGGCCAGGCGCCAGCTCAGGTTGTAGGCATCCTGGATGCCGGTGTTGAGGCCCTGTCCGCCGGTGGGCGGATGCACGTGCGCGGCGTCGCCGGCGAGGAAGACCCGGCCCTCGCGGAACCGCTGGGCCAGCCGGATATTCGGCCGCCACACGGTGACCCAGGTGAGGTCGGTCAGCGTGATGCCGGTGCGGCCGGAGTAGCGATCGATGTAGTCCTGCAGGGTCGCCAGCGTGGGTTCGGCGTCGCCGTCGAGCGGTGCGGCGAGCTGGAACTGACGGCCACCGGGCAAGGGGGCCAGGGCGATACCCTCCATCGGGTTGCCCGCGGCGGCGAACCAGTAGCCGCGATCGTGGTCGAGCGCGTCGGCACGGACGTCGCCGAGCAGCATGCGGATCGACTCGTCGGTGTTGCCCTCGAACGGAATGCCGAGTGCCTTGCGCACGGTGCTGCGTCCGCCGTCGGCGCCGATCAGGTAGGCGGCGCGCACGGTTTCGGTGCCGCCGTCGCGGCGCAGTGTCGCGGTGACGCCCGTCTCGTCCTGTTCGAAGGATTCCAGCGCGGTGCCGAGCTCCACCCGAATGCCGAACTCCGCCAGCCGATCCCGCAGGATCGCCTCGGTGCGCGACTGGCCGAGCGTCCACAGGTTGGGGTAGGGGATGGCCGGTGTCGGCGGGACCGGTTCGGCCATCCGGTGCTCGCCGGCGAATTCGCCGCCGACGTAGGCGCGCAGCACCGGCGCCGGTGCGCCCGCCCGGTTGACGGCGTCGATGACGCCGAGGTCGTCGAACACCTCGAGGGTGCGCGGCTGGATGCCGTCGCCGCGTGACCCGGCGAAGAACTCCGTCGCCTGATCGATGATGCGGACCGGGATGTTCCTGCGGGCCAGATCGATGGCGGCGGTGAGGCCGGTCGGTCCGGCGCCTGCGATGAGAACGTGCGTGTTCATGTCGTACTCCATACTGAACTATGATTCACTGAATGCAAGTTCAGTATGGAAGTTGGTACGTTCGCTGTCAAGGAGGTGGGTGCCGATGACGATGAGCCGCAAGGAGAAGTCCGCCGAAACCGAGCAGGCGCTGAAGGATGCCGCGCGGCGCGTATTCGCCGAGCGTGGCTATCTGAATACGAAGATCACCGACATCACCACGGCCGCGGGGCGCGCGGCGGGCTCGTTCTACAACCACTTCGCCGGCAAGGAAGAACTGCTGCAGGCACTGCTGAGCGATCTGGCCACGGCGGGGGACGAGCGGGCCGAACAGCCGGACCACAACCCGGATTTCAGCGATCCGGACGCGGTGCGCTACCACATCGCCGGATATTGGATGTTCGCGCGCGAGCACGCGCCGGTACTGCGCGCGATGAATCAGGCGGCGCTGGTCAGCGACGAATTCGCCGGTGTGCTCCAGCAATTCGGCGCGGAGCAGCGCGCGGATATCGCGGACCATCTGGACGGTCTCGCGGACAAGGGATTACAGCTGCCGACCACCAGGGATGCGAGCCTGGCCATGATGTTCACGGTCACACAGGCGATCCTGGCCGCGGTCGAGGACGGTGCGGTCGAACTGACCGACAAACAGGCGATCGACGGGCTGACCCGTTTCATCTACCGCGGCCTCACCGGGCGGGATTACTGACCCGCGCTCGAATGTCGTTCCGAGCGCGGGTCTTTCGGAATCAGGGCAGCAGGACGATCGAACCGGTGGTCTTGCGGCCCTCCAGATCGCGGTGTGCCTGAGCGGCTTCCGCGAGCGGATAGGTGGCGCCGATGCGGATGTGCAGTGAGCCGCCGGCGATGGCGTCGAAGATATCGCCCGCGCGCCACAGCAATTCGGCGCGATCGCGGGTGTAATGGGCAAGCGTGGGGCGGGTGACGATCAGCGAGCCCGCGCCGCCGAGCCGCTGCAGATCGAACGGCGGCACCGGACCACTGGCGCCGCCGAACAGGGCGAGCGTGCCGCGCACGCGCAACGAGGCGAGGCTGGCCTCGAACGTCGACGCGCCGACACCGTCGTAGACCGCGGCGACGCCGATACCGTCGGTCAGCTTGCGCACGTGATCGGCGAGGTCGTCGCTGTAGCGAAGCACCTCGGCGGCGCCTGCCTCGCGCGACAACGCCTCCTTCTCATCGGAGGACACCGTGGTGATGACGCGTACGCCACGCGCGGCGAGCAGCTGGGTCAGGATCAGGCCGACACCGCCCGCGCCCGCGTGTACCAGCACCGACTCGCCCGGCGCCGGCTTGTAGATCGACTCGGTCAGATAGTGCGCGGTCATGCCCTGGAGCAGCGCCGAGGCCGCCACCTGTGCGTCGACACCGGCGGGTACCGGAATCGCGACCGCCGCGTTGATCGCGACGCGCTGTGCGTAGCTGCCAGGCCCGGCCGACCAGGCCACCCGGTCGCCGACGGCGAACTCGGTGACGTTCGCGCCGACCTCGGCCACCACGCCCGAACCCTCCGAACCCGGCACGTACGGCACGGCCTGCGGGTAGCGGCCGGTACGGATGTAGGTGTCGATGAAATTGATGCCGATCGCGTCGATATCGACGAGCAGCTGATCCGGACCGATCTGCGGATCGGGCAGCTCCACGGACTTCAGGACTTCGGGACCACCGTTTTCGGAAACCTGAATAGCGCGCATGAGATTCAGTTCTACACCCCCGCCAGGTATCCGTCAGGCCGGGTGGTGGCGGCGCGCGAAACGCGGGCAGGCACCGGACTGGACCGTTTCCTACTCACCGGTAAACTTCATCGCATGAGTGCTCACGCCGCCCCGGCCCCAGTGAAGCTGTCGGGTTCCCTCGTGGAGTCCGTCAAGGGATTCGTCGCCGATCACGGCGGCTCGGCCACCGCCGTCATGCAGCCGATCGGGCGCATCGGCGTCCGCGTCACCCTGGTCGGCGCCGACGGCGTCCTCGGTGACCGGGTGGTCGCCGACCTCGGCACCGCCAAGGAACTGGTCATCGTCGTCGACGGCCTCACCGAGTCCGACGAATGGGACCGGGAGCTCACCTCGGTGGTCACCCCGGTCAAGGGCCACTGGGCCAAGATGGCGGGCTGGGTCGCCCGCCAGACCCGATTCCCCAAGGCGCGCAACGAGAACTGACCTCGTCAGCCGAGTAATCGGTGCTGCTCGACCTGGTCTTCGTGCAGGCCGTGCGGTAGTGCGCGTGGCGCGCGACCTGGCGTCGCTCGTTCTACAGTGAGTCCTGATGAACGCGGATGAGGCGAGGGAAGTGGCGGCGCGGCGGGTCGAGGCCGCGCACCGCGACGCGGAGCAGCGGATTGCGCTCGCGCAGAGTTTCTATCCCGAGCCGTTGCGCGGGTACGGTCGCGCCGAGATCGCTTTTCTGCGTTGGGAAATCGAGCGCGGTGTCCTTGATCACGACACGGGCAGCCCGTGGTGGCGGGCGATCAACGATCGCCTGCTGCACGACAAGCTGGAGGCCGCGCTGCTGCACGCCGCGGGCGAGGGCGCCGCGGCGCCGCCGCGGGCCCGGTTGTGGTCCGAATTCCTCAGCGCCCCTTCGCCTGCCGCGTGGTATCGCGCGCACAATCGCAGCATCGTTTCCGGCTATCTGGATCATCAGGCACTGGCCGAGGCCGAGATCCCGGCCGAGCGCATGATGATCAATGTCACCCTGATGCGGGTGTTGTTCACCCACGCGCTGGTGGCCCATCCGGCCCTCGCCCTCGGTCGCTTCGGCCTGATCGGCCGCTGGCCCGCCGACCCGCGCGGCAGCGCAGTGCGGCTGTTCCTCGACCTCAGAGATGTCTTCCCGCAGCGCTATCCGCTCCAGGACGTCCCGATCGCCGCCCTGCTCGCCGCCGAGGGCCGGATACCCCGCGCCATGGACTACGGCCTCATCGTCCCCAAGCTGACGCCCGTATACGCCTTCGCCGCACAGCAATTGGACGAACCGGCCGTCACCACCCTGATCGCCGACGGCAACCCCTGCTACGCGGGCCTGCGCATCAAACGCTCCGACCTCGCCACCGACCGGATCATCCGCCTCATCGCCCGCCTCACCCACCCCGCCGCCCGCTGACGCGACGGACCGCCGACCACGCAGGCGGCCGTCGGACTCGGTTGTGCGAGTAGGCCACGCGTGGTGTGGCGCCCGGCGCGGATCAGGCCGGTTGGGCTACCGCGGTGGGGATCTCGACTTTTTCGCGGGTGCGCAGGGCCGACCAGAGGGCGGCGGTGCCCGCGATGCAGGCGGTGGCGCCGCCGACGTGGAAGACGACCAGGACCGCGGGGACGTCGGTGAAGTACTGGACGACGCCGACCAGGGCCTGGGAGCAGACGAGGGCGAGCAGGACGAACAGGCGGGTACGGATCGGGCGGGTGGTGCCGACGGCGAAGAGGCCGAAGGCGAGGCCGATCAGCAGTGCCAGGTAGCCGACCAGCAGCTGGGAATGCAGGTGGACGAGGGTGACGATTTCGATCTGCAGGCGCGCGACGGGGCGTTCGATGCTCTTGTCGCCCGCGTGCGGGCCCGCGGCGGTGACCAGGGTGCCCGCGATCAGCACGCCGGCAAGTGCGACGCCGCTGAGGGCGGTCAGCCAGCGCAAAGGCGCGGGGGCCTGGACGGTTTCGATGCCGTCGTCGGGTTCGCTGATCTTGGCGAAGAGGACCGTCGCGAGCCAGACCATGATCATCGAGGCGAGCAGGTGCATCGACACGGTCCACCACAGCAGGCCGGTGCGCACGGTGATGCCGCCGATGATCGCTTGCAGCACGGTGCCGCCCGGCATCAGCCAGGCGTAGGCGAGCACCTCGCGGCGGCGGCGGGCGCGGGTGACCGCGAGTACGACGAGTGCCGCGCAGAGGGTGACGGCGAAGGTCAGCAGGCGGTTGCTGAACTCGACGGTCTGATGCAGCACCGGCACCTCGGCGACACCGGTCGGGGTGAAGCTGCCGGGGAAGCACTGCGGCCAGGTGGGGCAGCCGAGCCCGGAGGCGGTGACGCGGACCACCGCGCCGGTGACGCAGATCCCGGCCTGGGACACGATGACCGCGAGTGCGGTCAATCGCTGCACCCGCAGCGAGGGGAGCGGGAGCAGATCGACGAGTCGCAAGAATGCGCGATACAGCACGCACCGATGGTAGCGGCCGCACTCCGGCCGCCCGCACCCGGTCTACTACGTGTCGTCGTTGAATCTGTCGTGCCGCAACGGCGGTTGGCTACTGGAAGCGGAAGTACCTGGTCGCGAGCACCGTCGCGAGACCGCCCCATGCCGCGAGGACGGCGATGCCGAACCAGTCGACGCTGGTGCGCATGGCGTCCTCGAGCGCGACGGCAAGCGCGCCCGAGGGGATGAGGCGGGTGAGGATGTTGACCGCGGTCGGCAGATCGTCCCTGGCGAACACCAGGCTGGCGATGCCGAGCATCACGAACCACAGGATATTCGCCAGTGCCAGTACGATTTCCGCCTTGAGGGTGCCGCCGAGCAGCAGCCCCATCGCCGCGAAAGTCGCTGTGCCGAGCGCGATCACGACCGCGCCGAGCAAGAGTCCGGCGGGTTCGGGGCGCCAGCCGAGCGCGAAACCGATGACGCCGAGCAGCACCGCCTGCAGCACCACGACGATCAGCACGGCCGCGCTCTTGCCGCCGACGATGCCCCAGCGCGGAAGTGCGGTGGCGCCAAGGCGTTTCAGCGCGCCGTAGCGGCGATCGAAGCCGACGGCGATGGCCTGCCCGGTGAACGCGGTGGACATCACCGCGACCATCATCACCGCGGGCACGATCTTGTTTACCCGGTGTGCGCCGAGATCGCCGAACGGCAACAGAGTGAGCCCGATCAGCAGGGTGATCGGGATGAACATGGTCAGCAGCAGCTGTTCGCCGTTGCGCAGCAACAGGATCAGCTCGAGCCGGGTCTGCGCGGCCAGCATGGCGGCGCGCGAACTCGGGCGCGGATCGGGTGCGAAGGTACCCGCCGCGAATCGGTTCGTGGCGAGTTCGGGCTGCTGGGTCATCCGCGTAGGTCCCGTCCGGTGAGTTCCAGGAAGACGTCTTCGAGCCTGCGCTGATCGATCCGGATATCGGTGGCGAGCACGTCGAGCCTGGCGCACCACGCGGTCACCGTCGCGAGCACCTGCGGATTGATCTCGCCCTCGATCAGATAGGTGCCCGGCGTCGTCTCGCGCGGCGAGAATCCCTCCGGCAGTGCGGATTTCAGCAGGTCCAGATCGAGTTTCGGTGGCGCGCAGAAGCGCAGCTGCCCGGCCGCGCCGTGCGCGGTCACCTCGGCGGGCGTGCCCGCGGCGACGATCCGCCCGTGATCGATGATCACCAGCTGGTCGGCGAGCTGTTCGGCCTCGTCCATCATGTGCGTGGTGAGCAGCACGGTGACGCCGTCGCGGCGCAGCGCGTCGATCAGCTCCCACACGATCAGGCGCGCCTGCGCGTCGAGTCCCGCGGTCGGCTCGTCGAGGAAGACGATCTCCGGCTTGCCGACCAGTGCGCACGCCAGCGCGAGCCGCTGCTGCTGGCCGCCGGAGAGCCTGCGGTAGGGCGTGCGCCGGTTCTCGGCCAGACCCAGTGTGCGCAACAGCCATTCGGGATCGAGCGGATCGGCGGAGTAGGCGGCGACCAGGTCGAGCATCTCCCCGGCCCGCGAGCCGGGGTATGCGCCGCCGCCCTGCAGCATGACGCCCATGCGCGGGCGCAGCCGGTCGGAGTCGGCGATCGGGTCGAGGCCGAGTACCCGCACCGAGCCTGCGTCGGGCGTCACGAAGCCCTCGCACATTTCGACGGTGGTCGTCTTGCCCGCGCCGTTGGGACCGAGCAGCGCAAGTACTTGCGCGCGTTCGACATCGAAGCCGATCCCGTCCACCGCGGTGGTCTCGCCGTAGCGCTTCACGACGCCGTCGATCCGCACGGCGGGTCCGGAGGCAGATGTCACGGCTTCACACCGTAGGAGGTGGGCACCTGTGACGGAGCCGACACCCCCGTCTGGGCGCGCCATGGCAGTGCGTTGCGGGTGATGACGATGAAGAGCACCCCGACGATCACGGTCGCGATGGCGGCGCCGACGATCTGGAAGACCTCCAGGTCCGCGCCGCGCGGCATCAGGATGACGCTCACCACCGCGGAGAACGCGACCGCGGGTACGCGGAACACCGGTTTGGTCGCCCACGCCGCGAGCGGCACGATCGCCCACAGCAGGTACCACGGCTGCACCACCGGGGCGAGCAGCACGATCGCGCCGATCGCGACGCCTAGCGCGCCGACCGGATGCAGCCGTCCGGTGAGCGTGGCCACCAGCATGCGCACGGTCAGGAAGCCCGCGCCCACCCCGGCGATCAGCCGGGTGATGCTCAGCAGCGCGGTGGTGTGATCACCGAGCCCGAGTAGTACGCCGCCGAATCCGGTGACGATGCCGAGCGCGGTGGGCAGCGACATCCAGCTGCGCACCTTGTTCGCGGTGTTGAGCGTGAAGAGCCAGCCGAACCCGAGCCCGCTCATCGAACTGATGAACAGCGTGGTGCCCAGCGCGATCGCGCCGAGCATGACGGCGGCGACGGCGACCGCGCGGAAACTGCCGCCCCACCGCTTCGCCAGCGCCATGCCGACGAAGCCGAGTGCGACGATCGAGGTGAATTTGACCGTCGAGGACAGCGCTATGACGACCGCGCCGAATATCAGCAGGGTGTACTCGTGCCCGTTGAGCGGCCCGGTCCGCGCGGGCGATCCCGCATTTCCCGAGATGGCGCGCAGCGTGAACTCCAGCCCGGCCAGCATCAGCCCGAGCATCAGCGCGTCGTTGTGCACCCCGCCGACCAGATGGAACAGCACGAGCGGGTTGGCGGCGCCGAGCCACAGCGCGCTCACCGGCGCGACGCCGCAGCGCACCGAAAGCCGGGGCAGCGCCCATACGATCAGCGCGACACCGGCCAGCGCGAGCACCCGGTGCGCCCAGACTCCGAAGATGATGTTGTCCCCGGTGAGCTGGGCGATTCCGCGCCCCATCCAGAGGAACAGCGGCCCGTACGGCGCCGGGGTGTCGCGCCAGATGGTCGGCACGTTGTTGGTCAGCACGTTGTCGATGCCGAGCGCGGCGACCGGTCCCTCTTTGTACGGGTCGATGCCGCGCGCGGCGATCTCGCTCTGTGCCAGATACGAATACACGTCGTTGCTGAACAGCGGCGGCGCGATGCTGAGCGGGATGAGCCAGAGCAGCAGCGTGCGATCCAGCTGGGAGCGGGTGAGCCTGCGCAGGGGAGAGCCGCCGAGCCCGCCGATCGCGAACCGGCCGAGCAGCAGCCAGGCCAGCACCACGAGGACGGTGCCGATCATGCACATGGCCAGCGATCCGGTGTGCGCGCGGGCGAAGATGCCGAGGACGCGCACGCCCGAGGTCGGATTCTGCTGGACCGGCTGCGCGCCGATGCCGAGCGCGCTGATCGCCATCAGCACCGTGCCCGTCGCGCCGAGCAACCGGATCCGGTCGAGCTGGACCGTTTCCTTGCGGTCGAGGCCGGGCGCCTCGGATTCGTCGCGGTGCAGTACCGCGATGGTGTGATCGGCCGCGGGCACATCCAAACCGAGTGCCCGGCGCCCGAACGCCACTGTCCTGCGCCGCGCGCCTTCCAATACCGCCACGGACCGAAGCCTAGTTGGCCATCGGAGATCATCGGCCGGTCAACCCGCCGCGAGGACAATCGAGCGCATGGTTTCGGAATCGAGACGGCGGATCGAGGTCGCGGCGGCGGGATTGCTGGCGCGGCACGGGTATCACGGGTTCGGCCTGAAGAAGTTGAGCGAGGCGGCCGGACTGCCTTACGGGTCGATCTACCACCATTTTCCCGGCGGTAAGGAGGAGATCGCGGTGGCCGCGATCACCGGAACGGGATTGCTGTCGAGCCGGATCATGGCGCAGGCGCCCACCGATGTCTTCGCGACCACGGCGACCATGTTCGAGTTCATGGTGGCCAAGCTGGCGAATTCGGACTGGTCCGACGGCTGCCCGGTCGGCACGCCCGCGCTGGACGGCGGCACCGACGCGGAAGCGGTGCGCACCGCGTGTGTCGCGGCGTTCGACATGATGGAGCGCGCGTTCGCCGGATTGCTCGTCGAACTCGGGGTGCCCGCCGCCGAGGCGGCGGAATCGGCGACAACGGTGGTCGCGGCCTATGAGGGGGCCACGATCCTCGCGCGGGTTCGCCGCTCGGACGTACCGCTGCGCTCGGTGGCGGCGGCGATGGAGAAGCTGATCCGGGTGACGCTGTCCGAGCTGGTATCCGAGCGGGAACCAGTGTCTCGCGAGTAACCGGAAACTCTCCGAAAATGGGTGCTGTGCAGGACTGTTCGTGCCGCGATCCTTGACTGGAAAGAACGTTCTAGCGACACTCGGACGATGAAACGTCTGTTGCTGTCCGGCCCCGGTGACCTGCGATGGGACGAGGTCCCCGAACCCGAGCCGACCGATCCCGGCCAAGCCGTCGTGCGCCCCGTCGCGCTGGCCACCTGTGATATCGATCCTGCTGTGCTGCGCGGCGCCTTTCCGCTGCCTGGTCCGTACCCGTTCGGGCACGAGGGTGTGGTCGAGGTTGTCGCGATCGGCGACGAGGTGCGCACCGTCGCGGTCGGCGATCGAGCCGTGGTGCCGTTCCAGATCTCCTGCGGCACTTGCGAAGCCTGCCTGCGCGGGCACACCGGCAACTGCACGAGCCAGCCGCCGCTGTCCAGCTTCGGCCTCGGCGACCTGGGCGGCCTCCAATGGGGCGGGCTGTGGGCGGATCTCGCGCTTGTCCCGTACGCCGACGCCATGCTCGTCAAGATCCCGTCCGGCGTCGATCCGGTCGCGGTGGCCAGCGTCAGCGATAACGTGCCCGATGGATACCGTTCCGTCGCACCGCAATTGGCCGCTCGCCCCGGCGCCGAGGTGCTGGTGATCGGCGGCCCCGCGGCACCGTCGATCGGTCTGTACGCGGCGGGCCTCGCCGTCGCGCTCGGCTCGCAGCGCGTGGTCTACCTGGACGACGCGGTCGAACGCCTCGAAATCGCAAGCACATTCGGTGCGGAGGCGATCGAGGGACGCCGCGACGACCGGGTCGGCCGCTTCCCGATCGTGGTGGAGGCCGCGGGCGGCGCGACGGCGCTGCGCGGTGCCGTGGATGCCACCGGCTACGACGGCTGGTGCACCAGCGTGAGCGTGCAGCTGAGCGAGGTAGCACTGCCGATCCTCGACATGTACACGCGCTGCTGCACTTTCCACACCGGCCGTGCGCACGCCCGCCCGGCCATCCCCGCGATCCTCGACCTGGTCGCCACCGGCCGCTTCGACCCGTCACCGGTCACCACCAGGACCGTCGCCTGGGACGACTCGATCGAAGCGCTCCTCGAAACCCCGCTGAAACTGGTCGCGATCCGCTGAGTGCGGGAGGTCAGTGGCGCAGGTCGACGGTGAGCATCGCGGTGGCGCCGGGGACCAGGGGGAGCGAGAGCATCGGATTGACGAAAATGACTGTCGCGCTTTGCGCCTCGGGGGCGATGGGGAGGATCAGTTGCTGCGGTGTGCCGGGGGTGGGACCCGCGTCGATGCGGACCGAGGCCTGATGCGGCGGCCACACGGTGACGCCGTCGCTCCACTGCGCGGTCAGCGAGGTGGCGCAGCGGCCGGGGGAGGGTAGCCCGGGGATCGTCGGGCGGACGCCGAGCGGTTGCACGTAGGCGACGAGGCGATCCGGCTGTGCCGAGTCGTGTTCGACCCACGCCCGGTAGTCGACGAAGCAGTCGACGGTGTCGCCGAGGACGTATCCGTCGGCCTGTGCCCGCGTGGGTGCGACCGCCCGTGCTTCCGGTTCGTCGCCGAATGCGAGAAGTGTGGTCAGCGTCGCAGTGGCCAGCGCCGAGGCGGCCAGTGATCGCTTGGCGAACATCGCCATTGTGTGATCCCCCTTCTGGGTGTTGCCCTTCATTGCAGGCTATGGCCACTGATTCGGGCAGTCCAATCGAGTGATCTGGCTCACCGAAAGGGCTTTCGAGCGCCTCCGCTACTTCCAGGCATCAGGGGTTTCGGGATCGGCGGAGGCTGGTGTGCCCGTTTTCGCAGGTCCGGCCGTTCGGAATTCAGGGCACCCTTATTAGATTTCGGGAACGAATTCCGCCACACTTGTGTTGTGAAAACCGTGGGTTTGCGGAACAACGATGAAGGGGCTGGTCGGAAGGCCGGTACCGCGTCGTCCGCTGCCCCCGCGGCGGTCGGCACCGAGGGGCATACCCGCGCCGCCATCGTCCAGCTGCTGCTGGAGGACGGGCCGATCACCGCGACCGCCATCGGCACCAGGCTCGGGCTGACACCGGCCGGTGTGCGCCGCCATCTGGACGCGCTCATCGACAACGGTCAAGCCAGGGCGAGCCGGTCGGCGCCGTGGCAGCAGAAGGGCCGGGGCCGCCCGGCCAAGCAGTATCAGCTGACCGCCGCGGGCCGCGGCAGGCTCGGCCACGCATACGACGATCTGGCGGGCGCCGCGATGCGCCAGCTCCAGGAGATCGGCGGCGAACAGGCCATCGCCGAATTCGCCAGGAAGCGGGCCAGTACCATCGTGGCCGGTATCGAGGCGATCGGGGCGCATACGCCGGAGACGACGACCGCCAAGGCCGAGGAGATCGCGGAAGCGTTCACCGACGCCGGGTTCGCCGCGACCACCCGCAAGGTGGGCGCGGGCGTGCAGATCTGCCAGCACCACTGCCCGGTCGCACATGTCGCGGAGGAATTTCCGCAGCTGTGCCAGGCCGAACTCGAGGCGTTCCGCGAGCTGCTCGGCACTCATGTGCAGCGGCTGGCCACGATCGCCAACGGCGACTGCGCGTGCACCACGCACGTGCCGTTGTTCGTGCTCCCTAGTACCGAAAAGAAAACTTCATCAGCAACCGCCGCTCAGCCCGCGACGGTACGTACGAACGACTCCGGAAGGAGTGCCGAATGACGACGACCACCGACCAGGTGCAACCGCTCACTCAGGAAGAAACGATTGCTTCCCTGGGTAAATACGGTTACGGCTGGGCCGATTCGGATGTGGCCGGTGCCAGTGCGCAACGAGGCCTGTCCGAGGCTGTCGTCCGCGACATCTCGGCCAAGAAGAACGAGACCGAGTGGATGCTGGAGCAGCGGCTCAAGGCCCTGCGCATCTTCGACCGCAAGCCCATGCCGAACTGGGGTTCCAACCTCGACGGCATCGACTTCGACAACATCAAGTACTTCGTGCGCTCGTCCGAGAAGCAGGCCGCGAGCTGGGAAGAACTGCCCGAGGACATCAAGAACACCTACGACAAGCTCGGCATCCCCGAGGCGGAGAAGCAGCGCCTGGTCGCCGGTGTCGCGGCGCAGTACGAGTCCGAGGTCGTCTACCACTCCATCCGTGAGGATCTGGAGAAGCAGGGCGTCATCTTCCTCGACACCGACACCGGCCTGCGCGAGCACCCGGAGATCTTCGAGCAGTACTTCGGCTCGGTGATCCCCGCCGGTGACAACAAGTTCTCCGCGCTGAACACCGCCGTGTGGTCGGGTGGCTCGTTCATCTACGTGCCGCCGGGTGTGCACGTCGACATCCCGCTGCAGGCCTACTTCCGGATCAACACCGAGAACATGGGGCAGTTCGAGCGGACGCTGATCATCGTCGACGAGAACGCCTACGTGCACTACGTCGAGGGCTGCACCGCGCCGATCTACAAGTCGGATTCGCTGCACTCCGCGGTGGTCGAGATCATCGTGAAGAAGGGCGGCCGCTGCCGCTACACCACCATCCAGAACTGGTCGAACAACGTCTACAACCTGGTCACCAAGCGGGCCAAGGCCGAGGCGGGCGCCACCATGGAGTGGATCGACGGCAATATCGGCTCCAAGGTCACCATGAAGTACCCGGCGGTCTGGATGACCGGCGAGTACGCCAAGGGCGAGGTGCTCTCGGTGGCGTTCGCCGGCGAGGGCCAGCACCAGGACACCGGCGCGAAGATGCTGCACCTGGCGCCGCACACCTCCTCGACCATCGTGTCGAAGTCGGTGGCGCGCGGCGGCGGCCGTGCCTCCTACCGCGGCCTCGTCCAGGTCAACAAGGGTGCGCACGGCTCGAAGTCGACCGTGAAATGCGATGCGCTGCTGGTGGATACGATCAGCCGCTCGGACACCTACCCGTACGTCGACATCCGCGAGGACGACGTCACCATGGGCCACGAGGCGACCGTCTCGAAGGTCTCCGAGGATCAGCTGTTCTACCTGATGAGCCGCGGCCTCACCGAGGACGAGGCGATGGCGATGGTGGTGCGCGGCTTCGTCGAGCCCATCGCCAAGGAACTGCCGATGGAATACGCGTTGGAACTGAACCGGCTCATCGAGCTGCAGATGGAAGGGGCCGTTGGCTGATGGCGACAGGTGTGGTGGGTGCGGTCGAGGGCGAGAACCCCACGGCCAAGCCGATGCAGAACCCGGGCGCCGGAGCCGCGATCAACAAGGGCGAGGTGTTCACCTCGTTCGACGTGAACGCCTTCGAGGTGCCGTCGGGCCGCGACGAGGAGTGGCGGTTCACCCCGCTGCGCCGCCTGCGCGGGCTGCACGACGGCACCGCCGTGCGTGACGGCGAGGCGAAGGTCGAGGTCAGCCCGGTCGAGGGCGTGACCGTGGAAACCGTTGCGCGCGACGACATTCGGCTCGGCCAGGCCGGTGTGCCCGCGGATCGTGTTGCCGCGCAGGCGTATTCGGGCTTCGAGTCGGCCACCGTGGTGTCGGTGGGTAAGGAGACCGAGGTCGCCGAGCCGGTCGTCGTCACGGTCACCGGCCCCGGCGCGGACAAGACCGCCTACGGCCACCTGCAGATCCGCCTCGGCAACTTCGCCGTCGCGACCGTGGTCATCGATCAGCGCGGCAGCGGAACCTACGCCGAGAACGTGGAATTCGTGCTCGGCGACAGCGCGAAGCTGACCGTCGTCGCGGTCCAGGACTGGGCCGACGACGCCGTCAACCTCACCGCGCACCACGCGAAGCTCGGCCGCGACGCCACGCTGCGCCACATCGCCGTCACCCTCGGCGGCGACCTGGTCCGCCTCACCGGCACCGTCAAGTACGACGGCCCCGGCGGCGACGCGGAACTGCTCGGCCTCTACTTCGCCGACGCGGGCCAGCACTTCGAGCAGCGCCTGCTCGTCGACCACTCGCAGCCCAACTGCAAGTCCAATGTGCTGTACAAGGGTGCGCTGCAGGGCGATCCGCATTCGCCGAAGGGCGATGCGCGCACGGTGTGGGTCGGCGACGTGCTGATCCGCGCGGCGGCCGAGGGCACCGACACCTTCGAGGTGAACCGCAACCTGGTGCTCACCGACGGCGCCCGCGCCGACTCGGTGCCGAACCTGGAGATCGAGACCGGCGAGATCGCCGGCGCCGGACATGCCTCGGCCACCGGACGTTTCGACGACGAGCAGCTGTTCTACCTGCGCGCACGCGGTATTCCGGAGGATGCGGCGCGACGCCTGGTGGTGCGCGGCTTCTTCCACGAGATCATCCAGAAGATCGCGGTCCCCGAGATCCGGGAGCGGCTCGAGACGGCCATCGAGGCCGAGCTCGCCGCGATCGGCGTCTGAAACCGCCGCTAGCGACTGCTTGCAGGTCGCTCGAAACAACACAGCCCATTACTCCGCAAAGGAACTCGAATTCGATGACCACCCTGGAAATCAAGGACCTGCACGTCGAGGTCGCCAACCCCGACGAGTCCGGCGCGCCCATCCAGATCCTCAAGGGCGTGAACCTCACCATCAATTCCGGTGAGACGCACGCGATCATGGGCCCGAACGGCTCCGGCAAGTCCACCCTGTCCTACGCGATCGCCGGGCACCCGAAGTACACGGTGACCTCCGGCTCGATCACCCTCGACGGCGAGGACGTGCTCGAGATGTCGGTCGACGAGCGCGCGCGGGCGGGCCTGTTCCTGGCCATGCAGTACCCGGTCGAGGTGCCCGGTGTCTCGATGTCGAACTTCCTGCGCACCGCCGCCACCGCGGTCCGCGGCGAGGCCCCCAAGCTGCGCACCTGGGTCAAGGAGGTGAAGGAGTCGATGAGCGAGCTGGAGATCGACGCCGCCTTCGCCGAGCGCAGCGTCAACGAGGGCTTCTCCGGCGGTGAGAAGAAGCGCCACGAGATCCTGCAGCTGGGCCTGCTCAAGCCGAAGATCGCGATCCTGGACGAGACCGACTCCGGTCTGGACGTCGACGCGCTGCGCATCGTCTCCGAGGGCGTCAACCGCTACAAGGAGCGCGAGAACGGCGGCGTGCTGCTGATCACGCACTACACCCGCATCCTGCGCTACATCCAGCCGCAGTTCGTGCACGTGTTCGTCGGCGGCCGCATCGTCGCCGAGGGCGGCGCCGAACTCGCCGAGGAACTCGACGCCAATGGCTACACCCGCTTCGTTCAGTCCGCTACCGCTGGAGCCTGATATGACCGCTACGGTCCGCACACTCGACGTGGCTCGCATCAGAGCCGACTTCCCGATCCTGAGCCGTACGGTCCGGGACGGGAAACCGTTGGTGTACCTGGACTCCGGCGCGACCTCGCAGCGCCCGCTCGAGGTGCTCGACGCGGAGCGCCGGTTCCTGACCGAGAGCAACTCCGCGGTGCACCGCGGCGCACATCAGCTCGCCGAGGAGGCCACCGACGCCTACGAGGGCGCGCGCGCCGAGATCGGCCGCTTCGTCGGGGTGGACGCCGACGAGATCGTGTTCACCAAGAACGCGACCGAATCGCTGAACCTGGTGACCTACTCCTTCGCCGACGACCGGTTCCCGTACCGCGTCGGACCGGGTGACGAGATCGTCATCACCGAACTGGAGCACCACGCGAATCTCGTTCCCTGGCAGGAACTCGCGCGGCGCACCGGCGCGACGCTGAAGTGGTACGGCATCACCGATGACGGCCGGATCGACCTCGATTCGCTCGAATTGTCGCCCGCCACCAAGGTTGTCGCGTTCACCCACCAGTCCAACGTGACCGGCGCGATCACCGATGTCGCCGAATTGGTCCGCCGTGCGCGGGCGGTCGGCGCGCTGACGGTGCTCGACGCCTGCCAGTCGGTGCCGCACATGCCGGTGAACTTCCGTGAGCTCGGTGTCGATTTCGCCGCGTTCTCCGGGCACAAGATGTTCGGTCCCTCCGGCGTCGGCGTGCTGTTCGGCCGCCGCGCGCTGCTCGAGGTGACCCCGCCGTTCATCACCGGTGGCTCGATGATCGAGACGGTCACCATGGAGGGCAGCACCTACGCGCCGCCGCCGCAGCGGTTCGAGGCGGGCGTGCCGATGACCTCGCAGGTGATCGGATTGGGCGCTGCCGTGCGGTATCTGGCCGACCTCGGCATGGAAGCCGTTGCGGCGCACGAGCACACGCTCGTCGGCGCGACGCTCGAAGGCCTCGGCGCGATCCCGGGCGTGCGGATCGTCGGCCCGACGGAGAACGTCGATCGCGGCGGCGCGGTGTCGTTCGTCGTCGACGGTATCCACGCGCACGATGTCGGCCAGATCCTGGACGACGAGGGCGTCGCGGTGCGCGTCGGCCACCACTGCGCGTGGCCGTTGATGCGCAGGCTCGGCATTCCGGCCACCGCCCGCGCCTCCTTCGCGGCCTACAACACCTTGGACGAGGTGGACGCGCTCGTTGCCGCGGTGCGGAAGGCTCAGAGCTTCTTCGGAGTTGCATAAGTCATGCGCATGGAGCAGATGTACCAGGAAGTCATCCTGGACCACTACAAGCACCCGCACCACCGCGGGTTGCGGGAGCCGTTCGGTGCCGAGGTGCACCACGTCAACCCGACCTGCGGTGACGAGGTGACCCTGCGCGTCCAGCTCGACGACAACGGTGACGTCGCCGACGTCTCCTACGACGGCCAGGGCTGTTCGATCAGTCAGGCGGCCACCTCGATCCTCACCGATCAGGTCATCGGCCTGCCGGTGCAGCAGGCGCTGAAGGTGGTCGACTCGTACAACGAGATGATCACCAGCCGCGGCGCCGTCGAGGGCGACGAGGACGTGATCGGCGACGGTATCGCGCTGGCCGGTGTCGCGAAGTACCCGGCGCGGGTCAAGTGCGCACTGCTCGGCTGGATGGCGTTCAAGGATGCGGTGGTCCGGATCACTTCCGCGGAAGAGGGCAAGCGGACAATGGGCACTGTTACTTCCACGAACGGGGATCGGTCATGACGGACACACCAGCGACGGAGACCGCGGAGCAGGCCGAGCTGACGGCCGAGGAGATCAAGCTGCTCGAGGACATCGAGGAGGCGATGCGCGACGTCGTCGACCCGGAACTCGGCATCAACGTTGTCGACCTCGGCTTGGTCTACGGCGCGACCGTCGACAAGGACAACATCGCCACCCTCGATATGACCCTCACGTCGGCGGCCTGCCCGCTCACCGACGTCATCGAGGACCAGTCGCGCAACGCCCTGGTCCGCAGCGGCCTGGTCGAGGATTTGAAGATCAACTGGGTCTGGATGCCCCCGTGGGGCCCGGACAAGATCACCGAGGACGGCCGCGAGCAACTGCGCGCCCTCGGCTTCACCGTCTAACGACGCGAATTATCCAGCGCACCAAAGGGTGTGGTTCCCGCCGGAACCACACCTTTTTGCCGTTCGCTGTTACATGTCGGTGGCGGCGACGGTCATAGAGGTGACGGGATGGACCCGTCGCCGCCACTCGTGTGGCGGTCGCCTCGAAGGGATTTGCGATGGCGCGTACTCCGCCCGCCTGGCTGCGGACGGCAGGCTACTGGTTTCTCGCATTCGAGTTCTCTGTCGGATTCGTCACCAAGTTCTGGTCAGGGCCGACGTTTTTCGGGCCCGCCTACTCGGAGAAGTTCGTGGAATGGGGATTCAGCCCCAACATGCGGTTCGTGGTGGGGGCGCTCGAGCTGCTCGCCGCGGTCCTGTTCGTGATCCCGCGCAGGCAGACCAGATTCTTCGCGGCCGCGATGCTGGTCTTCGTCCTCGATGCCGCGACAACCGTGCATATCACCAACCCCGACCCGGTGGGCGCCGGGATCTCCGCGCCGCTGCATCTGATGATCATGCTCGTGCTCGTCGCGGTCAATTGGCCCGCCGACTGGAGAGATGTTGTGCCGCTGCCGATGTCGAGAGCACGCAAATCGGAGCATGCGGTTTCGCGCGGGGTCTGACCCCGGATTTGGGTAAATCCGGTAATTCAACAATGATCTTGTCTCGAGGCATCTCTTGTCTCGAAGTTGTTTGTGGAACGGGGAGAATTCGATGTCATTGTCGGACAAGGCTGTCCTGGGTCTGGTCGCCGCGTCGGCGACCGTGTTCATGGCGGCCGGGGTGGGAACGGCACACGCCGGACCGGATCAGGACGGCCGGTACTACGGCGCGATCGCGGTCGACAACCGCACGGGCACAACGGGTGCGGGCTGGAACTACTCGAGCTGGGACCGGGCCGACGCTCGTGCGCTGAGCGAGTGTGGCAGTTCGAGCTGCGTCGTGCTCGCGCGTTTCGTCGACGGGTGCGGTTCGATCGCGGAGAGTTCGGGCCGCGACGGCAAATACGCGGGCGGCGTCGGCGCTACGCGGGCCGAAGCGGAGCGCAAAGCGATCGAGGCACTCGGTCCGCTCGCGCCGCCGTTCCCGAACTTCGGCAGCTCGGCGCCCAAGACGGCCACGATCCTGCACACGGCGTGCACAGGTGACCAGGGATAATCGCCGCATCATTACGGGCGTGCGGGTGCCCGCGTCCTGCGGCGCGGGCACCCTTCGCCTATCCGGAAGATTTTGACAAATCGGGTATCTCGGCAATGATCTTGCGAGAGAAGCTGTTTGTCGAACGGGGTGTAATCACATGGCACTGTCGCGTAAAGCCGCCCTCGGGGTGATCGGATCCGCTGCCGCCGCATTCGTCGCGGTCGCACCGGGTACCGCACACGCGGACGATGGTTTGTTCGGGTCGCTGGCGATGTCGGTCGAAGCCAATGGCGACGTGCTCGTCGGGTGGGGCGCCGACTACTCGAACTGGAGCGATTCGGACGCGCGGGCACTGCGGGAATGCGGTAACTCGCGTTGTCAGGTGGTCGTGCAGTTCAACAACGCGTGCGGCGCCATCGCGCGCAACGGTGACGGCAAGCTCGGCCGGGCCTGGGGCAAGACGCGGGCCGAGGCCGAACGGCTCGCGGTCGCCGATGCCGGTCCGGTCAACATGCCGCTGATCAACCTGGGCAGCTCGGCGCCGAAGGCGCCGAAGATCCTCGCCTCGGAATGCACGTCCAACGCGCGCTGACGAAGGTTTGGACATTCGGGTCGCGCTCGGCCATGATCTGACACAGCTTCGGAGGGCGAAGCTATGTCTGATGGGGAGTACCACCATGTCTGTATCGGGCAAAAAAGCCCTTGGGCTTGCCGTCTCGTCGACGGCAGCCATCGTCGCCATGGGCGCGGGCACGGCGAACGCCGACCGCGGTCCTGACGGCGCGCTCTACGGCTCGCTGGCCATCGCGGTCCCGGTCGACAGCACCTACTACGGGTCGGGCTGGAATTACCCGAACTGGGCCGAATCGGATGCCGCGGCGCTGGCCGAATGCGGCAGGTCGGACTGCACCATCGCGGTGCGTTTCGTCAACGGCTGCGGTGCCATCGCGGAGAGCGCCGATCAGAACCGCTACGTCGGTGCGTTCGGCGCCAACCGGGCCGAGGCCGAGCGCAAGGCGCTCGACGAGCTCAACAAGGGCAAATCGCCGATGCCGTTCTCCGGTTCCGCCGGCGGTGGTGGCGATCGCGGCCGGATCTCGCTGTGGAAGTGCACCGCGGGTTCGGACTAGGACGGAAAAGCATGAGAGGGTGCACAGCCGACGGCCGTGCACCCTCTCATTCGTTTCCGACCTCCCAGTGGCCGGAATGCCTGGAATGTTTCAGCGGCGCAGTACTTTTCGAGCCAGCCAGTTACCGGCGAACTGGATGACCTGCACGCCGGCGATGATGATCAGCGTGGCCACCAGGGTGACCTGCCAGTCGAAGCGCTGATACCCGTAGACCAGCGCGAAATCGCCGAGCCCGCCGCCGCCGACGGTACCAGCCATCGCGGACATGTCGACGATCGCGATCACCACGAAGGTGTAGCCGAGTACCAAGGGCCCCAACGCTTCCGGGATGAGCAGCGTCAGGATGATGCGCAGCGGCCCGGCGCCGACGGCACGTGCCGCCTCGATCACACCGGGGTCGACGGTCACCAGGTTCTGTTCGACGATGCGCGCGATGCCGAACGACGCCGCCACGATCATCACGAAGGCCGCGGCGTCGGTGCCGATGGTGGTGCCGACCACTTCGAGGGTGATCGGTCCGAGCGCGGCGAGCAGGATGATGAACGGAATCGGTCGCACCACGTTCACCAGCACGTTGAGCACCAGGTTGATCGGCGCGTTGGCCAGCAGCCCGCCCTTGCGGGTGGTGTAGAGCACGGTGCCGA
This sequence comes from Nocardia sp. NPDC052566, assembly GCF_044547285.1. NCBI lineage: Bacteria > Bacillati > Actinomycetota > Actinomycetes > Mycobacteriales > Nocardiaceae > Nocardia > Nocardia sp. NPDC052566. The sequence continues at coordinate 130,662 of NZ_JBIUAF010000001.1, forward strand.
GGAACAGTCCGATCACGCCGCCGACCACGAAGGTGAGCAGTACGAGATAGATGGTGGTGCCGATCGCTTCGGTCAGCACCGGTTGCAGCTTGTCCCAATCTGTATGCATACCAGCCCCTCTCACGCGCTGAATCTTTTCGAGCGACCTGCGAGCAGTCGCTAGCGGCGGCGGTCGAGTTCGTCGACCACCTTGTCGATCGCGTCGTCCGGGCCGTGCAGTGCCAGCGTGACGCTGCCGAATGTCTTGTCCTGCAACGTGCTCACGCCGCCGTAGACCACCTCGAACCGCACGTCGGCGTGCGCGGCCGCGGCCAGCGCCGCGCCGATCCCGCGCCGATCATCGATGTCCACGGTGACCAGGCGGCCGCCGTGCAGTGCCGTGAGTCGTCGCAGTTCTTCATCGGTCGGCCGGTTGTGCAGCACGGTCTCCACGAACGACTGCGTCGGCGTCGCCTTCGGCGCCGCGAAAACATCGAAGGTGCTGGCCAATTCGACGATCTTGCCCTCGGCCAGCACCGCGACCCGATCGGCCACCGCGCGGATCACATCCATCTCGTGGGTGATCACCACGATGGTGACGCCGAGTTCGCGGTTGATCTTCTTCAGCAGCCGCAGCACTTCCTGCGTCGTCTCGGGATCCAGTGCGGAGGTGGATTCGTCGGCGAGCAGCAGCGACGGGCTGGTGGCCAGCGCGCGGGCGATGCCGACGCGCTGCTTCTGCCCGCCGGAGAGCTGGTCTGGGTAGTTGCGCGCCTTGTCGGTGAGCCCGACGAACTCGAGCAGCTCGGCGACCCGCGCCTTGCGCTCGGCGCGCTTCCAGCCCGCCACCTTCAGCGGGTATTCGATATTGCCCGCGGTTGTCCGCGATCGGAACAGGTTGAACTGCTGGAACACCATGCCGATATCGCGGCGCAGCCTGCGCACCTGCCGCTCCGGCACCCCGGTGATGGGGGTGCCGGAGATGGTCACGGTGCCGCTCGTCGGCTTCTCCAGCGCGTTGATCAGCCGCACCAGGGTGGACTTGCCCGCGCCGGAATAGCCGATCACGCCGAAGATCTCGCCATGCTCGATGCGCAGGTCGATCTCGTCGAGTGCGACGTGGCGGTCCGCTCCCTTACCGAAAACCTTGGTGACGGAGCGGAATTCGACGGCCGGAGTCGTGTCCTCGGTCACTTGCCCGCGCGCACGGTCTGCTGCACCGTCGCCAGGATCTGCTCCAGCTGCTGGCCGTCGCGCTTGACCTCGACGGCGGTGCCCTTGGTCACCTCGGTGTGCGCCTTCTGCACCTCGGGGTCGTGCCACAGATCGGCGACCTGCTTGTACAGCGGGTTGGCCTTGTCCTCGGCGCGGCTCACCACCACATTGATGTACGGCTCGGCCGCCGGATTCTTCGGATCGTCCTTGTACAGCGCGGAATTGGGGTCGATGCCGGAGCGATCGAGGAAGGTGTTGTTGATCACCGAGCCGTCGACCGAGGCCAGCGAGAGCGCGGTCTGCGCGGCGTCGACCGGGGTGACCTTCACCTTGGACGCGCCCTTGTCGATATCGGCGGGCGAGGGCGAACGAGTATCCGAGGACAGCTTGAGCAGACCGGCGGCCTGGAGCACGAACAGTGCCCGCGCCTGGTTGGTCGGATCGTTCGGGATGGCGATCTCGGCGCCCTGCGGCAGATCGGCCAGCGTCTTGTGCTTCTTGGAGTACAGGCCGAGCGGCACGATGTAGGTGGCGGCGATCGGCGTCAGCGTGTCGTTGTTGGCGACGTTGTAGGCGCCGAGGAACTGCAGGTGCTGGAACAGATTCAGATCGATCTGCTTCTGCGACACGGCAAGGTTCGGCTGCTTGTAGTCGGAGAAGTTGGTGATCTTCAGCGTGATCCCCTTCTCCTTCGCCTTCTGCTCGAACACGTCCCAGGCCTTGTCCTTGTCGGTCGTGCCGATGCGGACTACGTTGGCGGAAGCCTTGTCATCGTTACCGCACGCCGTCAGGGTGAGGGCCGCAGTAGCTACCAGGACCGGGATCGCCAGTACCCGATTGAATTTCACTCGTGCTCCCGAAATGCTTTGTCGCAACATGAACCCGGTTATCCAAGCGGGACCAGCATCCGGTTGGCAACGGTTCGGATTGCCGTGAGTGAAACCCTTCCGAAAAGTTGGACGCTCGTCTAGGTTGCGTCCAATGCGAAAACTGCGCCGTATGCTGGCGATTCCTCTTCTGCTCGCCCTGGCCGCCGGTGGCGTGGCCTGTGGCAAGGAGCACTCGGCGGACGTGGTGCGTATCGGTGTGAACGATCTCGCACTGCCGCACTGGGAGGTCTTCAAGAAGAAGGCCGCCGAACAGGGCATCAAGGTCGAGTTCACCAACTTCTCCGACTACAACCAGCCCAATCCCGCGCTCGCCCAGGGGCGTATCGATCTCAACAAGTTCCAGCACGTGCGCTACCTGGCCAATTACAACGTGCGCAACAACGACACCCTGGTGCCGATCGGCGCCAGTGAGATCTTCCCGCTGACGTTGTACTCGAAGAAGCACAGGTCGGTCGCCGATATCCCCAAGGGCGGTCAGATCACGCTCAGCAACAACTCGGCCAACCAGGTGCGCCCGCTGCTCAGCCTGGCCGCCGCCGGGCTGATCGTGCTCAAGGGCGGTCCGAGCTGGGATTCCAAGATCGAGGACGTTGACCAGGACGCGTCCAAGGTCAAGCTGACCCCGATCGAGCCGACGCTGACGGCGCAGTCGCTCACCAGCGTCGACGCCGCCTTCGTCGACGACACCTTCGCGGTGCCCGCCGGGCTCGGCAAGAACGAGACCATCTACACCGACGATCCCGAGCGGCCCGACCTCAAGCAGTACATCAACGTGTTCGCGGCCAAGGCCGCCGACAAGGACAACCCGACGTACCTGAAGCTGACGCGGATTTACCACGATCCGGAGGTGGAGGCGGCGATCCGCGCGGAGAAGGACTTCGACGGCAAGTTCAAGACCAACTCGCCCGAGGACCTGCAGGCGACGCTGAAGGAACTCGAAGCCAAGTTCCGCAAGTAGTCACGGCTCGTTGGCGGCGAGCACCCGCGCCGCCTCCCTCGGCGCGTTCGTATTCGGTTGTCCCGCACGCGAACCGGCGAGCTTGGTGCGGATGTGCTCGCCGACGGTGATCGGGGCGTACCTGCTGCCCGTCCCGACGCAGGAGGGCAGCGTCTCGATCACCGCCTCGGCGTTGCCGTCGAGGAAGAAGGCCGCGCTGCGCCGCCGGGTGATGGCGCCGTCGACGATCGGCGGCATCACCCGGTGCAGCGTCGACAGCCAGCGCTCGTTGGTCCAGCGGGCCATCAGATCGCCCAGGTTGATCAGCAGCGCGTCGTCGGCGGGCTGCACATCGTGCCAGCGCCGGTCCGCCCCGAGCACCTGTAGTCCCGGCACCTGGTCGGCCCACAGCACGGTGACGATGCCGTAGTCGGTGTGTTCGCCCATCCCTTTCAGCTCGCCGTCGAGTTCGACGGCGCCCGGCGGCAGCGCGTAGTTGTTCATCCGCATCACCTCGAGCGGATGGTCGATGAAGCGGTCGAAGTAGCCGTCGGGCAGGTCGAGCGCGGCGGCGAAGACCGTGGTCATGGTGTGCGCGACCCGCGCGGCCTCGCGATAGTAGGCCGATACCCGGTCCTGGAACGCCGGCAGTTCCGCGGGCCAGACGTTCTCGGCATAGTCGATCGGCGGCAGGTCCAGGCCGGGGAAGTCGGCGGCGGTGTTGCCGATGTTGAACGCCTCGAAGTAGTCGTTCATCCTGGTCGCCGAGGCCACCCCGAGGCTGAGGCTCAGGCTCTCCGACTGCGGCGGCGAGTAGCCGCGATTGGCCGTCGGCGGGGTGCGGTACCGGTGTTTCACCTCGGGCGCGAGCGCGAAGAATTCGTCGAGCGCGCAAGCGAATTCGTCGAGCGTGGGTGCCGCGATGCCGTGCCCGCGGATCTGCATGAAGCCGACGGTGCGCGCGGCCTCGTCGACCTGGCGGGCCACCGTGGCGCGCTCGGCCGCCGAACCGCCGGCGGTGTAGGCGGAGATATCGATGACGGGAACCTCGAAGGCCATGGGTACTCCCTTCCGCACTCCAGCATCCTCCACCTGGGCTACCGAATGTCATCCGACAGCATGATCAAACGGTGATCCTGGTTGGCCTAGGCTCGCCAGGGTGATCGCACGCGACGGAAATACCGACAGTGCCACCGATAATCCGCGCCGACTCGATCGGCGGCGTTTCCTGGCCGTCGCGGCGGCCGTCCCCGTCGCGATCGGGTTGACGGCCTGCTCCGCCAGCGGCGGCAGCGCACCGGCGAGACCGGCCGGACCCGACCTTTCCGGCACGGATCCGGCGATCCGGCCGCAGGACGATCTGTTCCGCCACGTCAACGGCGCCTGGCTGCGCGATTACCAGCTGCCGCCGGATCGGTCGTCCTACGGCGGGTTCGACGAGGTCACCGATCGCACCGAGGAGCGGCTGCACAGGATCCTCGAATCGCTGCCGGCCGATCGGCCGGGCACCGACGAGCAGCGGTTGCGCGATCTCTACGACAGCTTCCTCGACACCGCGACGATCGATCGGCTCGGGATCGAGCCGATCGCCGATCTGCTCGCCGAGATCGACCGCGCCACAACGAAATCCGACCTGGCCCGGCTGATGGGGGTATTCGCCACCTTCGGCGTGACCGGCCTGGTACGGCTGGAAGTGCGGCCGGATCGCCATGATTCGAGCCGGAACCTGCCCTACCTCGTGCAGGCGGGCCTCGGCCTGCCGGACGAGTCGTACTACCGGGAACCGCAATACGCCGAGGTCCGCACCGCCTACCGCACCTATCTGGAGCGGATGGCCCAGGCGGCGGGCCTGACCCGTCCGGCGGAGGTGGCCGACCGCGTGCTCGACCTGGAGACGAAGATCGCCGCGTCCCAGCTCGACCTCGTCCGGCTGATCGAATCCATGTCGTCGTACAACCGGTACGGCTGGGCGCAATTGCCGGAGCTCGCACCGGGATTCGACTGGAATGCCTGGCGCGCCGGAGTCACGGAGCGGCCGGAGCGATTCGATACCGTCCTGGTGGACCAGCCGACCTATCTCACCGCGGTGGCGCGGCTGTGGGCCGATACCGACGACTCGATCTGGCGGGAGTATCTGCGGATCATGGTGTTCGGCCGCTATGCCGTCGCACTGCCGAAGAACGTCGCCGACGCCCAGTTCGACTGCTTCGAGAAGGCATTGCAGGGCACGAAGCAGCCGCCCGAGCGCTGGCGCTCGGCGATCCGCATCGTGCGCGAGCGGCTCGGTGACGCGCTCGGCAGAAAGTATGTGGCCGAGCACTTTCCGGTGGAAGCCAAGCGGCAGGTCGAAGAACTCGTCCGAGATCTGCTGAGCGCCTATCGAGTTCGGCTGGCCAACGCCGAGTGGATGTCGGAGCCGACGCGCACCGCCGCGGTGGCCAAGGTGGACAAGATGATCCCGCTGATCGGCTACCCGGAGCACGGCCGCGACTACAGCGCGCTGCCCATCGCCAATGGCAAGCTCATCGCCGGGCTGCGCGCCGCCGACCAGCTCGAATTCCGCCGCCAGCTCGGCAAACTCGGCGCGCCGGTGGACCGCCGCGAATGGACGATGTTCACCCCGATCGACGTGAACGCCAATTACAGCTGGGAACTCAACCACATCGTCTTCCCCGCGGCGATCCTGCAACCGCCGTTCTTCGACCCCGGCGCCGAGCGCGCGGTCAACTACGGCGGTATCGGCATGGTGATCGGCCACGAGATCGGGCACGGATTCGACAGCGAGGGTTCGAAATACGACGCCGACGGCAACCTGCGCGACTGGTGGACCCCGGCCGACAAGGCCGCCTTCGCCGAGGTGACCAAGGCGGTGATCGCGCAGTACGACGGGCTGGTGCCCGCCGGGATGCCCGCCGACCGGCACGTCAACGGCGAGCTCACCGTCACCGAGAACCTCGCCGATATCCGCGGCATGGCAACAACTCTCGCCGCCTACCGGATCGCCGAGCAGCGCCGCGGCGTCACCGCCCCCGACTTCCGCCCCGTGTTCCTGGCCTGCGCCCGCATGTGGCGCCACCTCTCCAGCCCCGAAGCCGCCGCGATGCTCCTCGGCGTCGACTCCCACTCACCCCCCGAATTCCGCGTCAACCAGGTCGTCCGCAACATGCCGGAGTTCTACACCGCTTTCGCCCTGCAACCCACCGACAAACTCTTCCTTTCGGACAACAAGCGAGTCACCAGCTGATCGACCGTACTCCAGATCCGCCCTCACGCAAGGGCATCCGGCGGACATGTGAATACCCGCCGTGTCCATCCCCAGGTGCCGAGAACAGGCCCTTGTACTGGGCGAATGCCGCCATAAACTGGGGCGTCCGATCAATACGAGCAGGGGGCTACATTGACAACAACACTGCCAGAGCTTGATCAGCGGGTGACGGTTTTGGAGCGCCGGAGTAATCGACTGAAGGGAGACGCGAAAGTGAACCAGGACCTGCTCGTGAAGACGCATCGACGACTCAAGAAGGTCAGCAAACGCGTCGAGAAGCTCGAGCAGGATGTCTCTGGGTTGAAGCAGGATGTCTCCGGGTTGAAGCAGGATGTCTCCGGGTTGAAGCAGGATGTCTCCGGGTTGAAGCAGGATGTCTCCGAGTTGAAGCAGGACGTCTCCGAGTTGAAGCAGGACGTCTCCGGGTTGAAGCAGGACGTCTCCGGGTTGAAGCAGGGCGTTCATGCGATCGTGGCTCACTTCGGGATCGTGATCCCGGAGCCTGAGGAGGAGCCGGACAAGTAGCGTCGGCGAAAGGCTGGCGGCCTGCGTCCACACCGGACATGATTTGCGGTGTGGACGAGGCACAGTACGTAGGGACCAGGGATTCGCTGCACGCGGTGGCGGAGCTGTTGATCGCGGGGCCGCAGTATCGGCAGTTCGGCACCATCCGGCTCGGGGTGGTGCCCGGGGGATTCGGCGGGGTGAAGCTGCCGGTGTCGGTGGTGGGCGACGAGTTGGTGTGGGCGGATGGGCGCGCCCTGCTGAGTGGTAGTTATCGAGAGATCGCCGAGCGGGCCGGGGTTGCGGCGGAGGCGCCGACCGGGCTGTACCGGGACACGACCGGCGCCGACCCCGCCGACCCGGTTCGGGTCGACGCGGAGGCGGCGGCCGTGATCGCCGAATGGCTGGCCACCGGCGATGCCGCGCTGCGGAATCTGCTGCCCGAGCTGACACCGGTGCTGTGGCCGGAGCATTTCGATCTGTCGGTTACCGCGGACGAGGTGAATTACGGTGTGTCACCGGGTGATGCGGGGCACCCGGGACCGTATGCCTATGTGGGGCCGTGGCATCCGCGCACCGGTGATTTCTGGAATGCCTCGTTCGGCGCGCTGCGGCCGCTGGCCGAGGTGCGCGATGTGCCGAGCCTGCTCGCCTTCTTCGAGGAGGGACGAGCGCGCGCGACGGAAACGAACTAGCGGGTGTCGTGCGGCGCGATTCGCGGCCGCACGACCTCCCGAACGTCAGCGGGTGGTGCGCTTTTCGCCCGCGAGGCGCCCACGGCGGATCAGGTCGCGCTTGGTGCCCGGCGCCATCGGCGGCAGCCCCTCGCTCGAATCCGCTTCCGGATCGGCGGGATTGGGGCGGACGAACAGGGTGACGGTGGCGGCGGCGGAAAAACCGCTCTTCGTCATCAGCGCGGCCGAGGCGGTGTTGTGCGATTCGACGTCGGTGACGATCCGGCGGGCGCCGCGCGCGAACAGCGCCTCGGCACACACGTCCATGAGGCGGCGCGCGATGCCGTGGCCCTGCATATCGGGGGCGACGGCGATCCACTCGATATAGGCCCAGTCGTCGCGGAGTTCGAATTCCATCGACCCGAGCACGAATCCGACCACTCGGTCTGAATCGAGGGCGACCCAGCACGCGTTGTCCGGGCTGTCGAGGTGTTCGGCGACCGAGGTCAGCGACCACGAGGTGTAGGGCTTGGCGTTGATATCGAATACCTCGTGCCCGAGATCGAGCACTTGGCGCAGGTGGCCGAGGCCCATCGGGACTATCACAACGGCGGAGTCCATGCCGGACAGTCTGCCAAACGGCGCACTGTGACCCGCGCGACGCGACGGTGTGCCCGCCGAGCGGCGCTGTTCAGGCGCCCTTGCGCGCGGCGGTCTTCTTGGCGGCTTTCTTCGCGGGCTGCTTGGCCGCGGTCTTCTTCGCCGCCTTGGCGGGCGCTTTCTTCGCGGTCTTCGCCGCCTTCGGCGCGGCGTCGCCGTCGACCGAGCGGCGGCCGCTCTGCTCCAGGCTGCGCTGCAGCGCCGCGACCAGGTCGACCACCTCGGCATCCATCGCCGCGGCGGGCGCCTCGGCATGGCTGGTCACCTTGCCGGTGCCGCTCGCGATGGCCTCGTCGAGTAGTCGCTTCAGCTCGATCTGGTACTCGTCGGTGAACAGGTCGGGATCGAAATCGTCCGACATGGTCGCGACCAGGGTCTCGGCCATCTTGATTTCCTGCGGTTTGGGATCGGCGGCGTCGTCGAGCGACTCGAATTCCACCGCGCGCACCTCATCGGGCCACAGCAGCGTCTGCAGCACCAGCATGCCCTCGCGCACCCGCAGCGCGGCAAGCCTGGTCTTCTGGCGCAGCGTGAAGTGCACCAGCGCGGTGCGGTCGATCCGCTCCAGCGTCTTGGCCAGCAGTACATAGGCTTTCGGCGTCGTCGAATCCGGTTCGAGGTAGTAGCTCTTCTCGTACAGGATCGGGTCGATCTGTTCGGACGGCACGAACTGCAGCACCGGGATCTCGTGGCGTTCGGCCGCGGGCAGTTTCGCGAAGTCCTCGTCGGACAGGATGACCTTGTCGCCCTCGGGGGATTCGTAGGCCTTATCGATATCGGCGTACTGCACGGATTTCCCGCAGACCGTGCAGACCCGGTCGTATTTGATCCGGCCGCCGTCCTTGGCGTGCACCTGATGGAACCGGATATCGTGGTCCTCTGTCGCGGTGTAGACCTTCACAGGGACATTTACCAGCCCGAATGCAATCGAGCCTTTCCAGATAGCTCGTGCCATCACTCCATGATGGACGACGGCATTCGAATATGCGAGCGAACGGGAAACCCCAGCGTCGCGACGGCGATTCGGCGCCGAAGCCGAGGCGGCAGGCCGGTGAAGAGGTGGCGCATCGCGGCGGCGGTGCCGGTGAGGTCGGCGCGTCCGGACAGGTAGGCGCGCTGGGCGCGGGCGGGCATGGCGAAGAAGGCGTCGAAGAAAACGGGCAGGTCGTCGGGCGGGAGCGCGAGCAGTGCCCGCAGGCCCGCCGCGCGCAGCGCGTACACCGCCTTCGCCGAGGCGGGCCACACCGAGGTGCCCGCGGCGACCGCGTCCGCGGCGGCCAGTGCCGCGGCGACGCTGTAACCCGTTGCGGGATGGGTGAATCCGCCCACCGCGCCGAAGGTGCTCGGGCCCGGTGTGCCGCCGTGGACGGGGAAGCGCACCCGCTCGACCGGTTCGTCGCCGGTGAGTGCGATACCGCGCGCCCGCAATCTGTGCTCCAGCCGGGCGCGCAGCGTCGCGCCGTCCAGCGCGGGCCGACCGGCGAGGCAGGTCTCCTCCAGCAGCACGGTGTCGGGGCCGAGCGGGACGGCGTAGAGGAACGAGCGCGGCGCCGCGGCCTCGGCGCCGTTGTCCCTGCGCCAATCCATGAACAGCGGCTCGAGCCCCGCGACCCGGTCGCGGGGCACGACGACACCGGCGGCGGTCTGCTCGGCCAGGGCGGGGGAGCGGGCGATGCCGCGCGCGTCGAACACCCGGTCGGCGGTGAGTACCGTGCCCGCGGTCGTGCGCACGACGTTGTCGCCGATCTCGGCCACCCGATCCGCGATCACCCGTGCTCCGCTGAGCGACAACGACTCTCGCAGTGCCTCGGCGTCGAACACCACGTAGGCGCGGTCGATGCGATGAGCGCGGGTGCCCCATGCCGTCGGGCGATCGATGGTTGCCGCGACCACCTCGTGCGGAACCCACTGCGGCAGTTCGTCATCCCATGCCGCATAGGTGGCCGACCAGTGCCGATCCGGCGCCGGATCGATGGCGATGACCGATAGCCCGTGTGCCAGGCAGCGATGGGCGAGCGCGCGACCGGCGGGCCCGAGCCCGCAGACGATGACGTCCGCGGCGGTGCCACCGGTCGTCATCGGGCGTCCCAGTGCGGAAAGGGCTGGGCCGCAAGGAGTTCGCGTGCGTGCATCGGTCCTTCCGTGCGCTGGTCTGGTGCGATGGGCGTGATCGTGCGGAGCCTACTCGACGCCGGACGGCCGCCCGCCGCCTGGTGATAGTCACCGGATATCGGCGGTGACGTTGTTCATAGGTTGATCGCCGGGTGTGCGGGAACCGCGAGGTCGGCGCGGGTGCGCGGGGTTCGGTGCCGTCGTGCGCGGGAATCGGCAAACGTGTTCTCGCTCACCGGAGTTGCGTTTCACATTGCTAGGATCGCGGGGCGCCGCTCCTGCGACCGATGCCCGGTGTCGCGGTGCGCGAGCGGGCGCGCCGGTTCGCCGGGGCAGGAGGCGAGTACCGGGCACATGTTAGGGGAGTGCAGTGTTCGAACTGACCAGGCGGCGCAGCCGATGGATCCTGGCCGTGTTCGCGGTCACCGCGCTGGTGATGGGCATGCTCAGCTCGACACTGTTCGACAAGGTACTCGGCGGCGGATATATCGATCCGGGCAGCGAATCCACCCAGGCCGCCGACATTCTCCGGGACAGGTTCGGCCAGGCCGCGCCGAATCTGGTGCTGCTCGTGCAGACGGGCAAATCCGTCGACGAGCCGGAATCGGCCAGTGCGGCAAAGGAGTTGGCGGAGAAGCTGAAGAAGGAGCCCGGCGTCGCCGGCGTCGCCTCCTACTGGACCGACGGCAAGCTGCCCGCGCTGCGCGGCGCCGACGGCACCAAGGGCCTGATCGTGGCCAGCATCCTCGGCAGCGAGGCCGAGGTGGATCAGCGCGTCGGCGGTCTCGCCGAGCGGTTCGGCGGTAAGCACGGCGCGGTCGAGGTGCGGGTCGGCGGCTACGCGATGCTGCTGCACGAGACCGTGCAGCAGAGCGCGACGGACGCGGCCGCCGGTGAATCGATCGCCTTCCCGATCACCCTCGTCGCGCTGGTGCTCGTCTTCGGCAGCCTCGTCGCCGCCAGCCTGCCGCTGGTGGTCGCGCTGATCACGGTGCTGATCACCATGGGCGCGCTGTCGCTGATCGCGGCGGCCACCGAGCTCGCCGCGACCGCGACCAATGTGGCCACGCTGCTCGGCCTCGGCCTGGCGATCGACTACAGCCTGCTGATCATCAGCCGCTATCGCGACGAACTCGCCTCGGGCGCACGGCCGTCCGACGCGGTGGCCGCGACCATGCGCTCGGCGGGGCGCACGGTGGCGTTCTCCGCGGTCACCGTCGCGGTGGCGCTGTCGGGTCTGCTGTTCTTCCCGCTGCTCGCGGTGCGGTCCATGGGCTACGCGGGCCTCGTCGTCGCGGCGATCGCCGCGGTGGTGTCGCTGACCGTGCTGCCCGCGATCCTGCTGCTGGTCGGCACCAGGATCGATAAGGGCCGGTTGTGGAAGCGCAAGCGGGACAACACCGGTGACGGATCGTGGCATCGCCTCGCGGTGTTCGTGATGCGCCGCCCGATCCCGATCGGGCTGACCGTCGCGGCGCTGCTGCTGTTGCTCGGCACGCCGTTCCTCGGCGTGAAACTCGGCTTCCCGGACGAACGTTCGCTGCCGGAGACGATGGCGGGCCGCCAGATCGCCGAGATCGTGCAGCGCGAATTCGCCGTCACCGAGCAGAACGGGGTGTTCGCCGTGCTGCCCGACAGTGCCGGCGGTGTCGACGAATACGCCAGGAAGCTCGCACAGGTGGATCACGTGCGCCGCGTCGACGCCGTCACCGGCAGCTACGCGCACGGCGGGCTGCTCGTCGAGCCCGGCCCGCAGCACACCCGGTTCGGCGCCGAGAAGGCGGCGTATCTGTCGATCGTGCCCGACTCGACCGATCCGGCCGTGCTGGACGAGGTCGCCGCCGACGTGCGCACGGTGCGGGCGCCCTCGCGGGTGCTGTTCGGCGGGGTCGCCGCCGCCAACGCCGACGCCATCGACACCGTCCTCTCGACGCTGCCATGGGCGCTCGGCTTCGTGGTGATCGTGATGATGATCGTGCTGTTCATGCTGACCGGCAGCGTGGTGCTGCCCGTGCTGGCGATCGTGCTCAGCGTGCTGAGCCTCACCGCGACATTCGGCGCGCTGGTGTGGATCTTCCAGGACGGGCATCTGTCCGGGCTGCTCGACTTCACCGTCACCGGCGATCTACCGCCGACGGTGCCGGTGATGCTGTTCGGCGCCGCGTTCGGCCTCGCGATGGACTATCAGGTATTCCTGCTGTCGCGCATCTTCGAGGAGTACGAGCGCACCGGTAAGAACGCACCGGCGGTCGCCGTGGGCCTGGAGCGGATCGGCAGGATCGTCACCGCCGCCGCGGTGCTGATCTCGCTGGTGTTCCTCGGTTTCCTCGCCTCCGACATCACCTTCATGAAGGCGTTCGGCATCGGCCTGCCGCTGGCCGTGCTCGTCGACGCGACGCTGGTGCGCGGATTCCTGCTGCCCGCGGCGATGAAGGTGCTCGGCGACTGGAACTGGTACGCGCCGGAGCCGCTGCGCAGGCTGCACGACCGGTTCGGGCTCGAGGAGGGGCCGAGCCTGCCGGTGCGCGACGATGACGACTGGCGCCAGCCTGCGCGGGTCTGAGTTCCGGCGGGCGGGGGAGTGCGCACCGCCCGCCGAAAGCGCTTGCCGCCCGGTCAGATTCCGCCGGTGGACAGCAGCCCGCCGTCAACCCGGATTGTTTCGCCGGTGATCCAGGACGCCTCGTCGGAGACAAGGAACGCGATCAGCTTGGCCACGTCCTCCGGTGCGCCGAGTCGCTTCATCGGGTAGACGCTCGCCGCCTTCTCTTCGTCGGCCGAGTACAGCGCGTCGGCGAATTTCGTCTTCACCACGCCGGGCGCGACCGCGTTCACCCTGATCTTCGGCCCGAGCTGCCAGGCCAGCTCATCGGTCAGCCGGATCAGCGCCGCCTTGGACGCGCCGTAGGCCGCGATCACCCCCGAGGACCGGATACCGGCGACGCTGGCGACATTCACCACCGCACCACCATTGTCGCGCATCCACGCCTTGTAGGCCTCCTGCAGATAGCCGAGCGCGGCAACGACATTCACGTCGAAGATCTTGCGTACCGCATCCAGGTCCGCCTCCATCAGCGACCCGTAGATCGGATTGATCCCGGTGTTGTTGACCAGAATGTCGATCGACCCGAACTCCGAGACCACCCGCCCCACCGCGGCGGCCCTGCTCTCCGGATCGCCGGAATTCCCCGCCAGCGCGATGACCTCCCCCTGATGGCCGAGCGCGCGCAGCTCGGCCGCAGCCTCCGCCAGCGGCTCCGGCTTACGCGCCGTGATCAGCACATTCGCCCCCCGCCGCAACAGCTCCGCCGCCACCGCCTTCCCGATCCCCCGACTGGCCCCGGACACAAGCGCACTCTTACCAAGCAGATCCTCACTCATGTGAGGGCACGTTACTTCCATCACTCGATGGGGGCGAACGCGCCTCCTCGCGCCGAGCGGGTCAGCGCGCGATGTAGTGCAGGATCACGTTGTGCACGTGCTTGGTCTTCTCGTCGCCGCGGAATTCGACCTCGTAGGTGTGGTGGCCGGTGCTGATGGCGATCTGGCCCGAGGAGAAGAACTGGCCCGCGAACGACTTGTTGGTGAGGATGCTGACGCTGGAGATGCGCGAGTACGGGATGCTGGTGATCGCGATCTTCTTACCCACGAACGAGTTGTCCTGGATGATCACGCGCAAATCGGTGAGTCCGAGGAATCCGGTGCCGACCCCGATCGCATCGTAGACGGCGAGAATCTGTTCGCCCGGCAGCAGCCCCGCCTGGATCTTGTCGAGCTGATCGCGCCGGTCGTACGGAATGCTCATGTCTACCAGCGTATTCCGTGTTGGCGTCAGTGACCGCCGGATGCGAACGAACAGGTACACGGAGCCGGTGGACCGCCGTCGAGTTCATCGACGGTTCATCGTCTGCCACCGTGCGGTTACCTCGGTAACCGAATGCCCAACTGTTTGCCGGGGTGATGCTGGTGGCCGACTGCGCAGGTCGGCTAGGCTACGAATGTAATAGCAAACTACTGGCAACCATTTGTGTGTGACACCGTGTTCGGGCCTGGTGTCTGTTCGCTGAATTCCCGACAACTATTTCCCTGTGATGCGCGGTAAATGCTCGGAGAAAAGCGCAAATCGGACTAATTTCTCAATTGAATGCGGAGGTGAATTCTCCGCATAGTTGAGCGTGTGGCAGGTCACAGTTTATTCCAGATGGAAAAGATAGACAGTCGTAGGAGTACGGGCGTACTGTCTGCTCTACGTCGCGGATATGCAGGTAGATGACCATATTTCGAGGCGATGGCCGATTGGGGCAGCATCGACCGCTGGGTGAACAGTCATCACCCCGAGGGGGCCACGGTTCCCATTCCATAGATAAAGATCCACCAGACCGAAAAGTGAGTGTGGCTTCCCGATGGAACTGTTTTGCGTGGTCATTCTTATTTATCTCGTCATCGCGGAGCCGTTTTTCGAGATATTCTCCGTCCGCGTCTTCGCGCGGCAATTCGGCGCGCAGTCGGACGCGCGCGTTCGCCTCTATCAAGGCGGCGTGCTGCGGACCTGGCTGACGCTGGCCGTCATCGTGCTCGCGTTCGCCGTCAGCGGCACACCGCTGAGCGGCCTGGGCCTGAAGGGCTTCGATACCAGCATCTTTCGCGGGTTCAGCACGGCCGAGCAGGTCATCGGCCTGGCCATCATCGTCGTCTATGTCTCGTATCTGCTCGGTCCCGTGGTGATTCCACTGACCGGCCGGGCCGGGCGCGACTGGATCGCCAAGCAGATCGAGTACGTCGTCTTCATCACGCCCGCCAACTCGCGCGAGCGCTTCTGGTGGATCATGAACTCGCTCAGCACGCCCGCGGAGGAGATCGTCTACCGGGGCTTCACCATCTACGCGGTCGCCCTGCTGTGGCCCGGCATGCCGTTCTGGGTGCTGATCGTGCTCGCCGGTGGCGTGATCGACGGGCTGCGCCACGGATTCCGTCCCGCGGTCGCGGCGCAGGTGGTGTTCGGCGGCGTCGCGCTCGCGCTGATGTACAAACTGTCCGGCGCGATCTGGCCGACCATCGCCGTCAAACTCTTCCACGACCTGCGCGTACTCGGATTCCCGCTCGCGCTCGCCCGCAAGAACCTTGCCGAGCGCGGACTGTCCGAAATTCCGGGAAAAACACTGTCCGACGAACAAGCCGCCCATAGCGCCGTCGCGAGCCGGCCATCGTTGTCCACGCAGTAGAGGTAGCGGCTGAATGTCTGGAGAGAACGCTCGTCGCACCGTCGACGAGATCAAGACCTTTATCACCCACACGCTCGGCGATCTGCTCGACCTGTCGGCGGAGGAGATCGCCTTCGACGAACCGTTCCTGAGCCTCGGCCTCACCTCGGCGACGGCCCTGGTCTTCGTCGGCATCGTCTCGGCCTGGCTCGGTAAACCGCAGCCCGCCGACCTGCTCTGGCAGTACCCGACGGTGAAGGCGCTGGCCGACGGCCTGAGCGCAGCCCAGGTCACCGATGGCGCCGCGCACCAGGACGGTGCGGCGGCAACGATCGAGCAGCCGCGCGCGCCCGGCGGCCAGGAACCCGTCGCGATCATCGGCATCGGCTGCGCGTTTCCCGGTCTGCGCGGGCCTGGGCAGTTGTGGGACGCGCTGCGGCACGGCAGGGAGCTGGTCGGCGCGGCGCCGAGCGCCCGTCTCGACTGGCCGCCGAGCGCCGGCCCGCGGAGCACGCCCGAGCGCGGTCCGGTGTTCGGCTCCTTCCTGGACGACCCGTACGCGTTCGACGCCAACTACTTCGGCATCGCCGACGCCGAGGCCGCGTGCATGGATCCGCAGCATCGCCTGCTCGCCGAGACGGTCGCCGACGCGTTCGACGATGCGGGGCTTCCGGTTTCGCGGCTCGCGGGCACGGCCACCGGCGCCTTCATCGGCATCAGCGCGGGCGATTACGCCCGCGGCGTGGACACCGCGGGACATATCGGCATGGATATCGCCGCGGTCACCGGCAATGCGGCCAGCATCGCGGCGAACCGGCTGTCCTATCTCTACGACCTGCGCGGGCCGAGTATCAGCGTGGACACCGCCTGCTCGTCGTCGCTGGTGGCCACCCATCTGGCGCTGCGCAGCCTGCACGACGGCGACTGCGATCTCGCGGTGGTCGGCGGGGTCAACCTGACACTCGATCCGAGGATCACCGAATCGCTCACCGCCGCGGGCATGCTGGCCGCGGACGGGCGATGCAAGACCTTCGACGACCGCGCGGACGGCTACGTCAGGGGCGAGGGCAGCGCAGCGGTCGTGCTGAAGCCGCTCGCGCATGCCGAGCGCGACGGCGACCGCGTCTACGCCGTGCTGCTCGGTTCCGCCGTCAATCAGGACGGCCGCACCAACGGGCTCACCGCACCGAGCTTCCAGTCGCAGACCGAACTGCTGCGCCGCGCCTGCCTGCGGGCGGGTGTCGACCCCGCCGAGGTGCAGTATGTCGAGGCGCACGGCACCGGCACCGCGCTCGGCGATGCCATCGAGGCGCGTGCGCTCGGCGCGGTGTTCGCCGAGAACCGCGGCGGCGACGACAGATTCCTCGTCGGATCGGCGAAAACGATGCTCGGCCATCTGGAGGCCGCCGCGGGGATCACCGGCCTGATCAAGACCGCGCTCGCGCTGCACCACGGCGGGCTGCCCGCGAACCTGAACTTCGAATCACCCAACCGGCACATCGATTTCGCGGATCTGCGGTTCGACGTGGTGACCGAACACCGGGAGTGGCCGCAGGGCAGGAAGCTGGCCGGGGTCAGTTCCTTCGGCTTCGGCGGGACCAACGCGCATGCCGTGCTCACCGCCGCGCAACCCGCCGCACGGCGGGCGCCGGTGGCCGTCTCCGATGAACGGCCCTATCTCGTCGGCATTTCCGGCCGCAGCGAACACGCGACGCTGGCTCAGGTGGACAGCTGGATCGAGTTGCTCGGCGCGCCGAACCCGCCGTCGATGGCGGAGCTGGCGCGCACCTCGATGGTGCGGCGGACCCAGCATTCGTGCCGCATCGCGGTCGTCGCCGACGATCATGCCGGGCTCGCGACGCAACTCGCCACGATCGCGGGCGGCACGCTGCCGCTCGGCGCCGCCGCGGGCCGGGTACCGCGCGGCGGGCCCGGCAAGGTCGGCTTCGTCTTCACCGGCCAGGGCAATCAGTGGCTCGGCATGGGCCGCAAGCTGATTCGATACCAGCCCGCGTTCCGCAACGCATTGCAGGCGGTGGACCGCGAGCTGCGCCCGGTGCTCGGCTGGTCGCCCTTCGCCGCCATCGATCGCGGGCAGGATGCCGAGGCGCTCGCCGATACCGGTGTCGCGCAGCCGATCATCTTCGCACTGCAGGTCGCGCTCGCGGCCATGTGGCGCGGGCTCGGCATCGTGCCCGACGCCGTGGTCGGGCACAGCGTCGGCGAGGTCGCGGCCGCGCACGTGTGCGGCGCGATCGATCTGCCGACCGCCGCGCGCGTCATCGCGGCACGGGCGCAGGCGACAGCGCGGCTGCGTGACAACGGGTGCATGGCGGTGGTGAACCTGCCCGCCGAGGAACTCGGATCGCTGCCCTCAGGGGTGTACCTCGCCGGCGCCAACGGCCCGCGGTGGACGCTGCTCTCCGGTGCCGTTGCCGCGATCGACGGCCTGCTCGACCGGCTGGCGAACGAGCGGGTCATGACCAGGAGACTGCCCGGCCACTACGCGTTCCACTCACCGCTGATGCGCGAGAGCGTGCCGGAATTCGCGGCAGGTATGCCCTGCGTCCAGCCGGGCGACGGCGGTATTCCCTTCTATTCCACCGTCACCGGTGGCCTGCTCGACGGCTCCCGGCTCAATGCCATCTACTGGACCGATCAGGTGGTGCGGCCGGTGGCCTTCGCCGACGCGGTCGGCGCCATGATCGAGGCGAATATCGGCTCCTTCGTCGAAATCGGCCCGCATCCGGCGCTGAGCGGCATGCTGAAAAACCTGCTCCGGCACCACGATCGCGCCGGTATCGCGGTGCCGTCGCTGGTGCGCGAGGTCGACGACCGCGCGGTGCTGCTCGCCGCGCTCGGCGAACTGCATGTGCGCGGCCACGAAGTGGACTGGGCGGCACTGGATCCCGCCGATCGGCCGCTGGCCGGGCTGCCGCTGTATCCGTTCGATCGCAAGTCGTACCGGATCGCCGGTGCGGCGCCGGACATCCGCGCCACCGCCGCGCCGCGGCGCTCGACCGGGCTGTTCGCCGCCGACGCCGAATTCGTCGCGCCGCGTACCGAATACGAGCGGGCGGTCGCCGAGATGTGGGCGGACATGCTCGGCCTCGAGCAGGTCGGGGTGTTCGAGAACTTCTTCCGCATCGGCGGTCATTCGCTGCTCGCCACCCAGTTCGTTCGTAGCATCCGCGAGCTGTTCGAGATCGAGTTCCCGCTGCGCCGCATGCTGCGGGAACCCACCGTCGCCCAGGTGGCCGCGGTGCTGGAAGAACTCATGGTCGAACAAGCCGACGCACTGATGGAGACCGCCCATGAACTCACCAGCTAGCAGCCTCGCGCTCGCCAGGCTGCGGGAGCGCCGCGCCGCGGGCAGTGTCGCGCGCACCATTCCCGTACGCACCGGGACGGGACCGTATCCCGCGACACCGGCGCAGCGCGGTATCCGGCTGCACGAGCAGCTCGCCGGTAACGCGGCGGTTTACCATGTGCCGCTGGGTATTCGGATCACCGGACCGCTCGATGCCGAGGCGCTGCGGCACGCCGCCGACGCGCTGACCCAGCAGCAGCACGCGCTGCGGACGGTATTCACCGACGCGCCGGGTGCGCTGCGCGGCGAGATCGTCGAGGTCGACCGCGCCGACTGGCAGGCACACGATCTTCGGCTCGTCCCCGCGAAAAGCCGTGCCACAGCGGCGGATCAGGTGCTCGAGACCCTTGCGGTCGCGCCGTTCGACCTGGCCGCCGGACCGCTGACGCGGTGGGCGCTGCTGCGGCTCGCCGAGCAGGAGTGGATCCTCGCGGTCGTCGCACACCATCTCGTGCTGGACGGACTGTCCATCGGGCTGCTGATCGATCAGCTCTGGATCGCCTACGGCGCCTACCGCACCGGTGCGCCGACGCTGCTCACGGCGCCCGCGCGCCAATACGCCGACTACGCGGACTGGAGTGCCGAACGCCGCGAGCGGGCGCCGCGCGCGGCGGCCGTCGACGCCCGCGCCGCCCTGGTCCGCGACGTCGCGCCCTTGGATCTGTCGACCGGCCGCGCGCGTCCGCGCCGGGTCGGCAACGATGGTGCGCGCGTGGCGGAATCGTTCCCGCGCGCGGTCGCCGACGCGGTGCGCGAATGCGCCGCCGCCCAGGGGGTTCCGCCGTTCGTCTTCCTGCTGGCCTGCTACGAGCTGACCTTGGCGCAGCACACCGGGCGGCGGGATTTCTGCGTCGGCATCCCGATGGCCGGGCGCCCGTACGCCGAACTCGCCGATACCATCGGCCATTTCGTGAACACCGTCCCGGTCCGCTCCGATCTGGTGGCGGGTCAGTCGTTCCTCGATCTGCTGCGCCGCACCGGTGACAGCGCGATGGCGGCCTACGACGACGAGCTGATCCCCTTCGAGAACATCGTCGAAAGGCTCGGCGGGCCATGGGATCCCAGCTACAGCCCGGTTTTCCAGACGCTGTTCGTCCAGCAGGCGCTGCGCCGCCCCGACCTGAGCCGCTGGGAACTGACCGTCGACTGGTACACCATCGACACCGGGGCGACGCTGTACGACCTGGTCATGCACGTGGCCGAGACGGGCGCGGACTTCGAATGCCAGCTGACCTACAACTCGGCGCTGCTCGACGCCGACACCGTCGCGGCCCTGGCGCGCGATTTCGTCGCGATCGCGGCGGCCGCGGCGGCGGACCCCGCTGCCGCGGTGGACGATCTGGTCGCCGGGCTGCCGCGGCGTGCGCGCGCCACGACTTGCGCGGTCGCCGTGGCGGATTCGGCCACCGAGCCGGATGCGGCGATCGGAGCGGGCACGGCGGAGTTCGAACCCCCGGCCGGCGCGCTGGAGCAGCGTCTCGCCGCGCTGTGGGCGCAGGCGCTCGACCTGCCCGAGGTGGGTCGCCACGACGACTTCTTCCTGCTCGGCGGCAGCTCGCTGGCGGCGACGCGGGTGCTCGCGCAACTGCTCGACGAGTTCGGTGTCACCGTCTCACTGCGCGAGCTCTTCGAGAGCCCGACCGTCGCGACCACCGCGCGCCTGCTGGAATCGGCCCCCGCCGCGGCGGATTCGCCGTTGTCGCCGCGCGCGACGCCGCGCGCGGACGATGAGCTGCTCGCGGTCTCCTTCGCACAGGAGCGGCTGTGGTTCCTGGAGACGCTCGACCCCGGCAACAGCACCTACATCATGCCCGGCGGCCTGCGGCTGCGCGGTGCGCTCGATATCGCCGCATTGGAACGGGCGCTGGCACTGGTCGAACAGCGGCACGAGGTGCTGCGCAGCGTCTATCGGACCACGCGGGACGGTCAGCTGCGTCAGCTCGTCCAGCCGTATCGGCAACGGCCACTGCCGTTCACGGATATCAGCGCGCTGGCCGACGGCGAGCGGGCCCGCGCCGAGGCCGAACTCGCCGCGGCCGTCTACCGCGCACCGTTCGACCTCGCCGACGGACCGGTCTGGCGCTACCACCTCATCGCGTCGGGCCACGACGATTACCTGCTCGCGATCGCGCTGCACCACATCGTCTGCGACGGCTGGTCCATCGCGGTACTGAGCCACGAGGTCGCCGCGCACTACCGGGCCGAACTCGACAATGTCTCGACACCATTGCCGCCGCTGACGGTGCAGTACGCGGATTACGCCGCGTGGCAGCGCGACGGCGCGGCCCGCCTCGACGACCAGCTCGACTTCTGGCGCGGTGAGCTCGCCGCCCCGGCCGTCACCGAAATCCCCGGCGACCGGCCACGTCCGGCCCGGCGCACCGCGCGCGGCGCGGTGGCGCGGCTGACGGTCGACCCGCGGGTGATGGCGCAGATCAAGGCGATCGCCGGGCGCGGTGGCGTGACCGCCTTCGCGGTGCTGCTCGCCGCGTTCTACACCGTGCTGAATCGGTATACGCGGCAACGGGATCTGGTCGTCGCCTCGCCGATCGCCGGGCGCACCCGGTCGGCGGTGGAGCCGTTGATCGGCTGCTTCCTGAATACGCTCGCGCTGCGCGTCGAGCTCGATCCGGAGGAGCCGTTCGCCGATCTGGTGTCCCGTGTCGGCAAGACGGTGCTCGCCGCGCACGCCAATCAGGACTGCCCGTTCGAGCGGGTGATCGAGGCGCTGGTACCTCATCGCGACATGAGCCGGACGCCGTTGACGCAGATCATGTTCAACTACCTGAACACCCCGCCGCCCACACTCGGGATGGCGGGCCTGGCGGTGGAACTGGTCGACGCGCCACGGGCCACCGCCAAACTGGATCTGGACCTCACCGTCGACGAGACCGGCGACGGGACCCAGCTGACCCTGGAATACAGCACGGACCTGTACGACGCGGCGACCGCCGAGCGCCTGCTGCGGCATTACGCGGCCGCCCTTGCCGAGATCGCGCGGCGGCCGGAGCAATTGGTCGCCGAGATCGCGTTGGAGGGCGCGGAACAGGCGGCGGCTCGGTCGGTATGGGATCTGCCCGGTATCGCGGTGGCGCCCGAGATCGCGGACGGCGAAACCCTGGCCGACCGGTTGGCGCACGTCGCCGGATCACGGGGTGACGCACCGGCTTTGAGCGATGCGGCGACATCGACGAGCTACGCGGAGCTGGTGACGCTGGCCGGTGACATCGTGCTGGAGATCGCCGCCGCCGAACTGGCGGGCAGCCGGATCGCCCTGCTCTACGAGCACACCGCGGCGAGTTTCGCCGCGGTGTGGGCCGCGATCCAGTCGGAGGTCACCTACGTGCCGCTCGATCCGCGCGCGCCGCAGGCTCGGCTGATCGAGATCATCGAGGAGTCGAATATCTCGGCGCTGCTCTGCGATCCGGAGCTGGCGCCGCTCGCGCGGTCGATCGCGGGCGCGGTGCAGGTGCTGCCGGTCTCCGGCCGCGCGGATCGCCCGCGCGGGCGTGACCATCTCGCACACGTCGAACCCGTTGCGGGGCAGGACGCGCCGCAGGATCTGGCGTACCTGGTGTACACCTCGGGATCGACCGGTCGCCCCAAGGGCGTCGAGCAGAGCCGCGACAACGTGCTCGCCCATGCCGTGCGTTACGCGCGGCGCCTGCGCATCGGTCCGGACGACATCGTCGCGGGCCCGGCGCGCTACACCTTCGACGCGGGAATCCTCAACTCGTTCGGCGCCGCGGTGGTGGGCGCGCGATTGCATGTGATCGATCCACACCTGTTCAGCCCCGAGGCATTGCGGGCGGAGATCGAGCGCGCCGGTGTCACCGTGCTGCACTGCACGCCGACGCTGTTCCGCTATCTGCTCAGCGATGCGCGGACGCCGTGGCTGCCGCGGGCGCTGCGGGTGGTCGGGCTCGGCGGCGAGGAGGTGGTGCGCGGCGACATCCTGGATTTCGGCCGCCATTTCGGCCCGGCCTGCCGTCTGGTGAGCCTGTACGGGCCCTCGGAATGCTCAGTGGCGCTGCAACATCTGGTCGACCCGGCCGATGCCGAGCGCGCCGGGGTGCCCATCGGCCATCCGGTGGCGGGCATCGCCGCCGAACTGGTCGACGAGTCCGGCCGCCGCACCGAGGTCTACGGTGAGCTTGCGCTGCGCAGTCCGCATGTGGCGGTGGGCTATTGGCATCGGCCCGAACTCACCGACGCGGTGTTCGGCACCGGGCCCGACGGCGAACGCTACTACCGGACCGGCGATCTGGCCCGCAGACTGCCCGACGGCAGGCTCGTCTTCGCCGGACGCAAGGACCGGCAGGTGAAGATTCGCGGGCATCGCGTCGAGCCGGGCGAGGCGGAAACCGTGCTGCGCGACCATCCTTCGGTCGCCGAGGCCGCGGTGGTGCTCGATCCCGCTGCGACGCCGCCGCGGCTCGTCGCCTACCTGACCCAGGAGGGGCCGCTGGCGCCGGACCAGGTGGAACTGACCGCATTCCTGCGAACCCGGCTGCCGGACTACATGATTCCGTCGGCCTATCTGGTGCTCGACGCACTGCCGCGCGGGTTGACGGGCAAGCTGGACCGGGCGAAGCTGCCGCCGATCGCGGTGCCGGAGGCCGCGGTGTTCACGCCGCCGCGCACGGAATTGGAGCGCGTGGTCGCCGAGGTGTGGGCGGAGGTGCTCGACCGTCCGGTCGGCCTCGGCCAGAACTTCTTCGACCTCGGCGGCCATTCACTGGCCGTGGCCAGGGTGCGCGGCCTGCTCGAGCGGCGCCTCGGCATCGCGCTGGCCATGACGGACCTTTTCGCCGCTCCCACCGTCGACGGGCTCGCGCTCACCCTGGCCGGGCGCACCGCGGGGCCCGACGACACCGATCGCGGCCAGGACCGCCGCGCGGCCGCCGCCCGTCGCCGCGCGCACCGGCAGGCCGCGGCGACCGCACCCGAGGGGAGCCGTCGATGACGCACGAGGACAACGATTTCCGGGTGGCCGTCGTGGGGATGGCCTGCCGCTTCCCCGATGCGGTCACCGTCGAGGGCTACTGGCGCAACCTGTGCGATGGCCGCGAATCGGTGGGGCCGCTCGCACCGGAATCCCGGCCCGCCGACGCACCGGCCGGTTACGTGCACGCCGGGGCGCGGCTGGCCGATGCCGACCGGTTCGACGCGGAATTCTTCGCGATGAGCCCGCGCGAGGTGCAGCTCACCGACCCGCAGCACCGGCTGTTCCTGCTGTGTGCTTGGGAGGCATTCGAGGACGCCGGGTTCGTGCCCGCCGAAAACCCCGCGCCCGTCGGAGTATTCGCCGGCGCGAGCATCAGCACCTACCTGCTGCGCAACCTGGTCGGGCATGCGCGGCTGCTGGACAACCCGAGTTCGCAACTGCACGCGCTGCACGGCAACGCCCCGGACTACCTGGCCAGCAAGGTTTCCTACAAGCTCGATCTGACCGGGCCGAGCGTGGCCGTGCAGACCGCGTGCTCCACCTCGCTGGTCGCGGTGCACCAGGCCGCGCAGGCACTGCTCGACTTCCAGTGCGATGTCGCGGTCGCGGGTGGCGCGAGTGTGCAAGTGCCCCAGGAGGCGGGCTACATCTACGAGGAGGGCTCGATCCTCTCCCCGGACGGCCACTGCCGCGCCTTCGACGCCGAGGCGGGCGGGACGGTCTTCGGTTCCGGCGTCGGGGTCGTCGTCCTCAAGCGGCTCGCCGACGCCGTCGCCGACGGCGACCGCGTGCACGCGGTGATCCTCGGCTCCGCCGTGAACAACGACGGCGCCAATAAGATCGGGTACACCGCACCGGGTATCGCGGGGCAGCGCGCGGTGATCCGGGAGGCGTTGTCGGCGGCCGGAATCGGCGCCGAGACCATCGGCTACGTCGAGGCGCACGGCACCGGAACGCGGCTCGGCGATCCCATCGAGGTGTCCGCGCTGACCGCGGCCTATCGCGAGCACACCGACGCCGTCCAGTACTGCGCGCTCGGATCGGTGAAAACCAATGTGGGCCACCTGAACGCGGCGGGTGGCGTGGCCGGATTCATCAAGGCGGTGCTCGCGGTCCGCGACGGGCTCATCCCGGCGAGCCTGCACTACTCCCGGCCCAATCCCGAGATCGACTTCGCGAGCAGCCCGTTCTTCGTCAACACCGAATTGCGAACCTGGCCCGACCGAGTGCGCAGGGCCGGGGTGAGCGCCTTCGGCATCGGCGGCACCAACGCCCATGTGATCGTGGAGCAGCCGCCCGCGCGGCGGGCCGTCGCGACCACGCAGGGGCCGCGCGCGGTGCTCGTCTCCGGCCGCACCGCGACCGACGCCGACCGCCTTGTCGCCAGGCTCGCCGCCCATCTCGGCGCGGAGGCGGCCGAATTGCCGGGCGTGGCACATACTTTGGCGCACGGCCGCCGCCGGTTCGCGCATCGCCGGATGGTGGTGGCGAACACCACGGCCGAGGCCGCCGCGGCGCTCGCCGCGCCGCTGACCGGCGAGGCGGTGGCCGCACCCGCGGTGGCGTGGCTGTTTCCCGGACAGGGCGTCGCGCTCGGCGACCTCACGGAACTCGCCGCCGTTCCCGCCTTCGGCGCGGGATTGCGTACCTGTGCACAGCTGCTACGCGAGCGATACGGCTTCGATCTCCACCGCGCGGCGCGCGGCGCGGGCGGCACCGAGCAGACACAGGTCGCACTGTTCGCCGTCGAGTACGCGCTGGCGGGGATGTGGCGTGAATTCGGCGTCGTGCCGCGAGAGTTGCTCGGGCACAGCCTCGGTGAGCTGGTGGCCGCGACGGTAGCCGGTGTGTTCGAGCTGCCGGATGCGCTCGGACTCGTGGTCGAGCGTGGCCGCGTCATGGCGGCCGCGCCGCAGGGGGCGATGCTCGCGGTGTCGCTCGGGGCGGCTCAGCTCGCCGAGCGGCTGCCCGACGACGTCTGGACCGCCGCGGACAATTCCGCCACCCGTTGCGTGGTGGCCGGAACCAGGTCGGCCATCGAGCGATTCGCCGCGGCACTGGCCACGGACGGCGTGGCGAGTTCGCCACTGCCGGTGGGACATGCGTTCCACACCCCGCTGATGGACGAGGCCGCGGCGCGCTTCGCCGAGGCGGTCGGCGCGGTGCCGCGCCGGGCGCCGCACACCGAGTTCTGGTCGAATCTCACCGGCGCGCCCATCACCGCGGCGGAGGCGGTCGACCCCGGCTATTGGGCCCGCCAGATGACGAGCACGGTGCGCTTCCGCGAGGCGGCGCTCGGTGTGCTCGGCCGGAATACGACGACAGTCGGACTCGAGGTGGGGCCGGGCAAATCTCTCGTCTCCTTCCTGCGCACGGCCGATCGGCGGACACCGACGGTCGGCACGCTCGGCGCCGAGTCCGGTCCCGGAGCGATCGTGACGGCGGCGGGGCGGCTCTGGCTGGCCGGTGTCGAGGTCGATTTCGCCGCCGTACACGGTGACGAGGGCAGGACCGTCGTCAGCCTGCCGACCTATCCCTTTGCCCTGCGGCGCTATTGGGTCGATCCGCCACAGGTACAGGCGCACGAGCCGCGCATCGACGTGGTGCCAGAGGCAGCGGCCATCGAACACGCGGCGGCGAGCAGGCCCTCGGCGGCGAGCGAGGCCGACGACGACGAATTCGCCGACTCCGTCCGTGGCCGTGTCGCCGGGATCTGGCGTTCGGCGCTCGGCATCGACGAGCTCGATCACGCCGCCAACTTCTTCGAACTCGGCGGCGATTCGCTGCTCGCGGTGCAGGTGGCCACCCGCCTGCGCGCGGTCTTCCCGCTCGAGCTCGCGCTCGGCGACCTCTTCGCCGCGCCGACCATCGCGGGCATGGCCGCGACCATTTCCGATCACCTGATCCAGCGGTTGGACGAGCTGTCCGACAGCGAGGTCGAGCTGCTGCTGAACGAGCAGGGCCCCGCGCGAGAACGGAGCGACAATGCCTGAGCCGACCGATATCCGCGCCTCGCGGCGGGAACTACTGCGGCGCTGGACGTCAGGGAACAGCGGGCGGGCCGCCATCGCACGCAGGGCCGATCCGGCCGCGCCCGCGCCGCTTTCGGCGGCGCAGCAGCGGATCTGGTTCCTGGAGCAGCTGTTTCCCGGCCGCGCCACCTACACGATGCCACTGGCGCTGCGCCTGCGCGGCAGGCTCGATCTGGTCGCGCTGCACGACGCGCTGACCCTGGTCGTCGCCAGGCATGATGCCCTGCGCACCAGTATCGAGGTCGACGACGGGGTACCTGTCCAGGTGGTCCGGCCGTTCGAACCGATACCGCTGACCGTGGTGGAGCGCGCCGCGCTGGATCCGCTGCGGCCGGTCGAGGACGCGATGGAGCGGGTGGAGCGGTTCAGCCGCACCGTCTTCGACCTGTCCGGGCGGCTGTTCGAGGTGCTGGTGGTACGGCTGGATCAGCAGGACTCGATTTTCGCGGTCGCCATGCACCACATCGTGTCCGACGGCTGGTCGCTCGGCGTCTTCGCCACCGAACTCATGACCGCCTACGCCGATCTGGTCGCGGGCCGGACACCGGCGCCGCCCGAATTGCCGCTGCAGTACCCCGATTACGCGGCCTGGCTGCGCGAGCGCGCCGAGCAGGACAGGTTCGGGTCCGATCTCGACTACTGGTACGACGTGCTGGGCGACGAGCCGCCACTGGTCACCTTCCATCCGGACCGCCCGCGCGCCGCGCGGCCCGAAAGCCGCGGTGCGCGACTGACGTTCACCATCCCGGCGCGGGTCCTCGGCGCATTGCGCGGGCTCGCCGACGAGGTCAGGGTCGATGACCGCCCGGCCACGCTGTTCGTCGCGCTGCTCGCCGGATTCAAGGCGCTGCTGCGCTACTACACCGGCGCCGAGGACATCACCGTCGGGACGCCCATCGCGAACCGGACCAGGCCGGAGGTGGAGCCGCTGATCGGATTCTTCGTCAACGCGCTCGCCCTGCGGACGGATCTGTCCGGCGCACCGACGTTCCGTGACCTGCTCGCCCGCGAACAGCGCGTGGTGTTCGACGCGTTCGACCATCAGGAGGTGCCGTTCGACCTCGTTGTCGACCATGTGCGCCCCGACCGGGAGCTGAGCCACTCGCCCCTGTTCCGCACGGTGCTGGTGCTGCAGAACACCGCGCTGCCCGACGTGGATGTCGCGGGGCTGAGCGCGGAATATCTCGAGGTGCATTCGGGCACGACCAAATTCGATGTGCTGGTGACCCTGCGCCAGGTCGGTGACGAACTCGCCGGTGCGCTCGAATACGACGTCGACCTCTACGACGAGCCGACCGTGGCCGCGATCGCCCGGCATTTCACCGCGTTGCTCGCCGCCGTCGTCGAGTATCCGGATACACCGCTGCCCGAGCTCGATTTTCTCGAATCCGCCGAGCGGGCACGGGCCGCGGCGCTCGCGCTGCCGAGCACGGACGGGGTGGCGGTGCGCGAGTGCCTGCACGACCTGTTCGCCGCGCGGGCTGCGCTCACACCGGACGCGATCGCGCTCACCGATGCCGATCGCGAGCTCGGCTATGCCGAATTGGCCACGGCGGCAGATCTGCTCGCTCGCCGCCTGCACGCGCACGGCATCGGGCGCGGCGCGTTCGTCGGCATCCATCTCGAACGGTCGGCCGATGTGGTGGTGGCGATCCTGGCTGTCCTGCGCACCGGCGCCGCCTACGTCCCGCTCGACCCGATGTATCCGGCCGAGCGGATCGATTTCATGGTGGCCGACTCGGGCGCGCCGCTCATCATCACCCAGAGTTCGCTCGCCGCAGGGCTTTCCGCCTCGGCCGAGCTGCTGCTGATCGACGAGCCGGGACCGGCGCCGGCCCCGGTGGTGTGGGCGGCGGCCGAGCCCGGCGATGCCTGCTACCTCATCTACACCTCGGGCTCGACCGGCGTGCCGAAGGGCGTGCTCATCGAACACGCCAATGTAGTGCGGCTTTTCACGTCCACCGCGCGGCTGTTCGACTTCGGCCGCGACGACGTGTGGACGATGTTCCACTCGTACTCCTTCGATTTCGCCGTCTGGGAGATGTGGGGCGCGCTGCTGCACGGTGGACGGCTGGTGGTCGTCCCCGGCGAGATCGGGCGCTCCACCGAGGAATTCGCGAATCTGCTGGTCCGCGAGCGGGTCACCGTGCTCAACCAGACGCCGTCGGCCTTCGCGCAGCTGCTGCGCGTGACGGCGGATCGCCCCGCGGCCGACAGCGCGGTGCGCTGGGTGATCTTCGGCGGCGAGGCGCTCGACCTGGCAAGCCTGGCACCGTGGTTCGACCGCCACGGCGACAGCGCGCGCCTGGTGAACATGTACGGCATCACCGAGACGACCGTGCACGTCACCTACCGGGAGCTGACCAGCACCGACGTGACCCGCGCCGCGGGCAGCCTGATCGGTGTCCCGCTGCCCGATCTCGGCGTGCTCATCGTGGATCCGGCCGGACGCCCCGTGCCGGACGGGGTGGCGGGCGAGATGCTCGTCTGCGGCGCCGGTGTCGGCCGGGGCTATCTGAACCGCGACGAGCTGACGGCCGAACGCTTCACCGCGAGTGAACTTCTCGGCGGCCGCCGGGTGTACCGGACCGGTGATCTGGCCCGGCGCAGGGCCGACGGCGATCTGGAATACCTGGGCCGGATCGATCAGCAGGTCAAGGTGCGCGGCTTCCGCATCGAGCCGGGGGAGATCGAGGCGGTGCTCGACGCACATCCGGGCGTCGAGCAGTCCGTGGTGCTCGCCCGCAAGGAGGCGGGCGATACCACCGGCCTCGTCGCCTATTTCACGCCGCGCGACTATTCCACGCCGCACGATGCCGCCGCGAGCGGCCCGAGCGACGCCGAGCGCGGACAGGTCGCCGACTGGGAGGTCGTGTTCGACAGCACCTACGGACCTGGCCGGGCCGCCGGCGACGCCGATTTCGACATCTCGGGCTGGAACAGCTCCTACACCAACGCCGCCATCGCCGAGGAGCACATGCGCGAGTGGGTCGAGGCGACGGTCGCCGCCGTGCGCGACTTCGCGCCGCGCGATGCCGCCGCACCCCGGCGCATCCTCGAAATCGGTTGCGGCACCGGACTGTTGCTGTCCAGGCTGGCCGCGGACTGCGCGGTGTACGACGCCGTCGACATGTCCGCCTCGGCGATCGAGAACGTCCGCACGAAGATCGTGGCCGCCGATCCCGCGCTGGCGCACGTCCGGCTGTGGCACGGTCCGGCCGATGCGCTGCCCGACGACCTCACCGGCGGCTACGACCTCGTCCTGATCAATTCGGTCGTGCAGTACTTTCCGAGCGCCGACTACCTGACCGGTGTGCTGGACCGGGCCACCGAACTGCTGGCCGAGAACGGTGTGCTCTTCGTCGGCGACGTGCGTGATCTGACGCTCAGCGAATCGTTCCACGCGACGGTCGAGGCGGCGGGCGCACCGGGCGGCGGCGCCGCCGAACTCGGGCCCGCGGTGGCCGCCGCGCTGCGCGACGACGCCGAATTGGTGATCTCACCACGGTATTTCACCGATTTCGTCGCCTCGCGCGCCGAGCTGATCGGCTGCCGGATCCGGCTGAAGCGGGGCAGGCACCGCAACGAGATGTCGTGCTTCCGCTACGACGCGGTGCTGCAGGCCGGTGTCCGCGAGCTGGCGGTGACGCCGCGCATCCTCGACGGTGCACCGGATCCCGACGCGCTCGCCGCGCTGCTGCGGCGCGAACAGCCCGCCGCCGTGCTGGTGCCCGATGTGCTCGACGCGCGCGTCGCGGGTCCGCTCGCCGCCGTCGCGGAGATCGCCGGTGGTCGCGCCAACGCCGCCAGAATCCGTGCCGCGCTGGGCGATTCCGGTGGTGTCGATCCGGAGGACTTCCTTGCCGTCGCCGACCGGCTGCCCTACCGCGTCGAGGCGCTGCGCCGCCCTGGCGGGCACTTCGATGTCGTCGCCACCTCGTGGGGCCTCCCGGCGCCCGCCGCGCCGGTGCGCGAGAGCGGGTGGCCGGATGCCCCGGTGACCTCGGATCCGTTGCGGGTCAAGGCGCGTGCGGACCTCATCGTCGACGTGCGCGCGCACCTGGCGCGGCGGCTGCCGCAGCACATGGTGCCCACCGCCGTGGTCGCGCTGGACCGGTTCCCGTTGACCGCCAACGGAAAACTGGATCGCCGCGCGCTGCCCGCACCGGTGCTGCGCCGCGCCACGGTGGAATTCGAGCCGCCGCGCACACCGCTGGAGCAGCGCGTCGCGGGCGTGTTCGCCCAGGTCCTCGGCGTGCCGCGGGTGGGACGCACGGACAACTTCTTCGACCTCGGCGGCCATTCGCTGCTCGCCGCCCAGCTCATCCTGCGCCTGAAAGAGACCTTCGGTGAGGCGGTTCCGCTCGGTTCGCTGTTCGCCCGCCCCACCGTGGCCGGTGTCGTCGCGGTGCTGTCGGGTGGGGACGCCGTCGAGCAGACCATCGACCTGGCGGGTGAGGTGGCCGCGACGATCGCCGCATGGCCGCCGGGACCGTGGCCGGTCGCCGCGCCGGACACCGGCGGCGTATTGCTCACCGGCGCAACCGGATTCGTCGGCGCCTTCCTGCTGCACCAGCTGCTCGCGCGTACCGACGCGCAGGTGCACTGCCTGGTGCGGGCCGAAAGCCGCGAGGAGGCGCTGGAACGGCTCGCCGCCGCGCTCGACGGCTACGAGCTGCCGCGCGACGCCTTCGACAGGGTGTCCCCGGTACTCGGCGATCTGGCCAGGCCACGGCTCGGTTTGAGCGAGAAGGAGTTCCTGCTGCTCGCCCGCAGCATCGACGCGATCTATCACAACGGCGCGCAGGTGAACTTCGCCATGCCGTACAGCGTGCTGGCGGCGGCGAATGTGGCGGGCACCGAGGAGCTCATCACGATGGCCAGGATTGCCGGCGCCCCACTGCATTTCGTGTCGTCGCTGTATGTGCTCGGCCCCGGCGACGCGGACGCGGGCCTGGTCACCGCACCGGCCGTCGCCCGCGATCCTTCGCGATTGTCGCTGGGCTACCTGCAGACCAAATGGGTCGCCGAGCGCCTGGTGTGCGAGGCGGGCGAACGCGGCCTGCCGGTGTCGGTGCTGCGGCTCGGCCGCATCGGCGGTGACAGCGGGACCGGCGCCTGCCAGACGAGCGACTTCTTCTGGTTGCTGGTCAAGGCGAGCCAGGAGGTCGGGCTCGCGCCGAAGGTGGACTTCACCGTCGACCTCGCGCCCGCCGATTTCGCCGCCGCCGCCATGGTGGAGCTGGCCCGGCGCCCCGAGCCCGGCGCGCACATCTACCATCTGCGCAATCCGGCGCCGTGCGCCTTCCTCGACGCCATCGGCTGGGTGCGCGAAATGGGCTGGGCGATAAGCCTGGTCGACCTCGCCGAATGGCGTGACGCGGTGGCCGCGCACGCCGCGACCGCGGGCGCCGACTCGGCGTCGCTGCGGGTGCTGAGCCTGCTGAACGCGAACGACGGCCTCACCCCGCTGCTGCGGTTCGAGGTCGACGCGGCGGTCACCGGGCTGGCGGGCGTGTCGTGCCCGCCGGTCACCCGCGACCTGTTCGTCCGTTATCTGGACTACTTCCGCAAGGTCGGCTTCCTCGCCGCGCCGTCACCACTGGAGGTCGGAGTATGAGCGCATCACTGCTCACCGCAGGACAATTGGAGTACGACACCCTCGTGCACGCGCTGACCGTGCAGAGCAGGCAGCGGCCGGATCAGATCGCCTACAGCCATCTCGGCTATCCGGACCCGCGCGCCGCCCGCGGCACGACGACATCGCTGACCTACGGCGAGATCGACCGCGCGGCACGGGCGTTCGCCGTCACGCTGCTGCAGGTCGCTCAGCCGGGTGATCGTGCGGTGCTGCTGCTGCCGCCGGGGCTGGACTATGTGAAGGCGTTCTTCGGCTGCCTGTACGCCGGAATCATCGCCGTGCCGCTGTATCCGCCGAGCACGCACAACGCCAACGGCCGCCTCGACGCGGTGTGCGTCGACGCCGATCCCGCGTGCCTGGTGACCACCGACGCCGAAATGTCCAAGGTCACCGCCTGGCTCGACACCTCGCCCATCGATACGACGCGGCTGGTGCTCAGCACCTCCGAGGTCGACGAGTCGGTCTATTTCGAGCCTGCGCCACAGGGCGGCGAGCAGATCGCACTGCTGCAGTACACCTCCGGCTCGACGCGCGCGCCCGCCGGGGTGATGGTGCCGCATCGCGGGCTGCTCGCGAACGCCGCACAGGTGTACGAATTGCTCAGCCACGTAGGGCTTTCCGGATCCGATCTGACCTTCGTCAGCTGGCTGCCGCTGTTCCACGACATGGGGCTGATGGTCGGGGTCATCCTGCCGATCATCAAGGGCAACGGGGTGGTGCAGATGTCGCCGACGGCGTTCCTGCGCAGGCCGGAGCGCTGGTTGCAGACGATCAGCGATATCCCGACACCGACCGTGTCGGCGGCGCCGAACGTGGGCTACGAGCTGTGCGCGGACCGTGTCGACCCGGGACAGATCGACGGTCTCGACCTGAGCCGCTGGCGGTTCAGCCTCGCCGGCGCGGAGCCGGTGCGCGTGAGCACCATGCGCAAGTTCCACGCCGCGTTCGCTGGCTACGGGCTGTCCGCGTCGACGCTGGTCGCCGGGTACGGGCTCGCGGAGGCGACGCTGATCGTCTCCGCGAACTGGCGCACGGAGGCGGGCATCGAGACGCTCACGGTCGATCGCGACGCGCTCGCGCAGGGCAAGGTGATCGTCACCGAGGGCGAGGGCGCGCAGGTCGTCAGCGCCGGGGCGGCGGTGCCGGGCACCAGGATCGTGATCGTCGACCCGGAGACCGGGCTGCCGCTGCCCGACGATGAACTCGGCGAGGTGTGGGTGAGCGGTCCGGCCATCGCCACCGGCTATTTCAATCGGCCCGAGGAGACCGAGCAGACCTTCGGCGGCCTGCTGTGCCCCTCGGACGGCACGCGCTATCTGCGCACCGGCGATATCGGCTTCCTGCACGACGGCGAGCTCTATCCGACGAGCAGGCTCAAGGACCTGATCATCGTCGACGGCCGCAACTTCTATCCCCCCGATCTCGAGGCCACCGCCGAGGCGGCGCATCCGCTCGTCCTGCCCGGCCGCTGCTCGATCTTCTCCATCGACGGCGAAACGGGGGAGAAGATCGTGGTATTGGTCGAGGCCAGGATGAGCGTCGGCTCACCCGAGGGCGCGGCCGCGGCGGCGGCACTGCGGAACGCGGTGCGCCAGGCCATCTTCGACACCCACGAGGTCGGCGTGCACGAGGTGCTGCTCCTCGGCCCCGGCGGCATACCCCGCACCTCGAGCGGCAAGATCCAGCGCGCGGCGTCGCGCACCGCCTACCTCGGCGGCGCGCTGCGAGTTCTGCGGCCGCGATGACCACGGCACTGGCGACCCACGGCGACAAGCTGAGCTGCTTCACCGCGGCCTTGGCGGGCACACTCGCGGCACGGGGCGAATCCCGATGGTGGCGGCCACTATTGGCGGACGGTCCGTTACTCGCCGTGCGGCCCGTCGACGACGACCTGCTGCTGTTCGAGCACCACGCGGCGCCGTTGCTGCCCGCGCTCGGGCTGCGGATCAACGGCAACGACGAGTGGGACGTCGCGTACGCCGCCATCGAGGAGCAGGTGGCCGGGCACGGTTCGGCGGTGGTGCTCGCGGATATCTTCCACCTGCCGTGGCAGCGCGGCTACCAGCGCTGGCACGCCCCGCACTGGCTGGCTCTCGTCGCGACCGTCGACGGCTGGACGGTCGAGGATCCGCTGACGATGACGACCGAACTGGGCCTGCAGACCGGACGGCGAATTCCGGTGCCCGGCAAGGCGGAGCTGCGGGCATGGTCGGCGAGCCTGCCCGCCGGGGAGACGGTGGCGCTGCTGCGTGAGCAGGCGATGGCAGGGACCGCCGAGATCCACGCGGGCCGGACCTACCGGTGGCTCGAAGCGGGCCCGATCGCACCGCTCGCGCCGCGGTCGGACCGGCTGGCCGGGGCGGATGCGCTGACGGCGCTGGCGAGCCGTTACCAATTCGCCACCACCGCGGCCGATTTCGCGCAGATCGACGATATCTGGCAGGCGCTGCGCCAGCGTGAGCTGCTGCTCTGGGCGGCCGATCTCGACCCCGGCCTGCTCGGCGCCGCCGAGCGCGCGCACTGGGAACACGCGGTGGCACGGTGGCGCACCCTGCCGCCGCTGCTGATGCACGCGGGCACGCGGGCGCGGTCCGGTGGCACGGTACGGACCGCGCTGATCGCCGAAACGCTGCGCGAACTCGCCGGATACGAAGCGAAGGGAGCATAGCCGTGGATACCTCTCTGGCAGTGGAGCTTTCACCCGCCGACGGCTACGTGACGTGGACCCGCCGTGCGAACGAGCTCGCGCAGGCGCCGACCACGCACCCGGCCGAGGTGCGGCTCGCGGTGCTGGCCACCTACACCACCGAATTCCTGGCCGAGCTGTTGCCGCTCGCCTGCGCCCGCGCCGGAATCACCCCGCACCTGCTCGAATTCCCGTTCGGTCAGGTCGAACAGGTGCTGCTCGACCCGAAAACACCGCTGCGCGAAGGCGACTACGTGGTGCTGTCCGGTACCCATCACGATCTGGCCGACAGCGCGGACGATATCGTGCGCCGCTGGGTCGGGCTCTGGGACGCCGCGGCCCGGCTCGGCGTCCGGGTGATCCAGCTCGGCTTCGCGCCGCCGCCGGTCGACGCCTACGGCCCCGTGGCCTGGCGGGCACCGCGGTCACGGTCGAGCCTGGTGCGCGAGATCAACACCCGGCTGGCCGAGCAGGCCGGTGGCCGGGTGCTCTTCGTGGACGTCGAGCAGCTCGCGGCGCAGGTCGGACTGCGGCACTGGGAGGAT
Organism: Nocardia sp. NPDC052566; assembly: GCF_044547285.1. Taxonomy (NCBI): domain Bacteria; kingdom Bacillati; phylum Actinomycetota; class Actinomycetes; order Mycobacteriales; family Nocardiaceae; genus Nocardia; species Nocardia sp. NPDC052566. The sequence goes on from NZ_JBIUAF010000001.1 coordinate 166,321, forward strand.
CCGCGTAGCTGGTACCGGGTCCGCCAGCCGCTGGCACCGGACAGCCTGCCGTGGCTGGCCGCCGCGATCGCCGATACGGTGGCCGCCGACCGCGGCCGCGGCGCCCGCTGCGTCGTGCTCGACCTGGACGGCACGCTCTGGGGCGGCATCCTCGGTGAGGACGGCATCGAGGGCATCCGGATCGGCGCGGGCCCCGAGGGCGAGGCGTTCGCGGAGTTCCAGCGCTACCTGCGCGCGCTCACCGAACGCGGTGTCCTTCTCGCGGTGGCGAGCAAGAACGACCGGGACCTGGCGCTGCGCGCGCTCGCCGAGGCGCCGGGCATGGTGCTGGGCCCGGCCGACTTCACCTGCGTCGTCGCCGACTGGCGGCCGAAATCCGAACAGCTCCAAGAGATTGCGGAGAAGATCCGGTTGGGCCCGGCGAGTATGGTCTTCATCGACGACAACCCGGCCGAATGCGCGCAGGTGCGCGCCGCGCTGCCCGAGGTGCGCGCGATCTGCCTGCCGCCGTCGGTCGCGAAGGCGCCCGCACTGCTCGCGGCGCTGCCGTGGCTGCATCCCGGCGCGCTGTCCAGCGAGGACTTCACCAGGCAGCGTTCGTATCAGGCGCTGGCGGCCGCGGAATCGCTTGCGGCACAGGGCACTCTCGACGAGTTCCTGGACGGCCTGGCGATGGTGGCCACGATCGAGCCGATCAACCGGACCAGTGTCGAGCGCGCGGCCCAATTGATCGGCAAGACGAACCAGTTCAACCTCACCACCCGCAGGCATACCCAGGCGCAGGTGCTGAAGATCGCGCAGGATCCGCGCTGGCTCGCGGTCACCCTGCGGCTGCGCGACCGGTTCGCCGACCACGGCATCGTCGGCGTCCTGCTCGCCGAGGACCGCGACGGCGTCGTCGAGATCGACACGCTGCTGCTGAGCTGCCGGGTCATCGGCCGGACGGTGGAGGACAACCTGCTGGCGCGCACCGCCCAGTGGGCACTGGCGCGCGGGTGTGACCGGGTCCTCGGCCGGTATCGGCCGACCGCGCGCAACGCGCTGGTCCGGGATCTGTACGCCCGGCACGGTTTCCGGCTCGACGCGGAGTCGGCACAGGAATCGGTCTACGGATACGACTTGGTGAGCGGCGCGCTGGAGCGCAGCCGTCATGTACGAGAGGCGCAGGTGCAGTATGGCTATCGATGAGGTGACCGCGCGGCTGCTCGAGCTGTTCGCCGAGGTGGTCGGCGAGCCCGCCGCGCACGGAGTGGCGACGGCGCGCGCGGATATGGACACGTGGGATTCGCTGGCTCAGGTGCGCCTGGTCTACGCGGTGGAACGCGGCTTCGGCGTGGAACTTCCGGAGCGGCTGCTGACCTCGGAGGTGGCGCTGGCCGATATCGCGGCCGCCGTGGTCGCCGCGCGGCAGGCCGGTGTGTCATGAGCACCAGGGTGTTCCGGCTCACCGACAGCGATGTGCTCAGCTACGCCACCGCGGTGGGGGATCGCAACCCGCTGCACGTCGACACCGATTTCGGGCATCGCTCGCCCTACGGCAGGCCGGTGGCGCACGGCGCGCTGGTGGTGACGCTGGCACTGGCCGCGCTGGCCGAGACGTGTGATCCCATGGTGGTCCGCGAGATTCGCGCGACCTTCCGCCAGCCGACCATCCCGGGGCGGCGCTACGAGGTCGACTGGACGGTAGCGGAGGGCACGGCCCGCGGCCGGGTGAGCTTCGGCGGCATCGAGGTCGTCGGCATCCGGTGCAGGCTCGGGCCCGTGCTGCCGTGGTGTGGTCCCGCGGCCGTCGGCGAGCCGTCGCGCGAGACGCCGCGCGCACTCGAATTGGCGGACCTGACCGACGATTCCGGCCGCGCGCCCGGTCCCGAGCGCGGCGCGTACGCGGTGGACTACCGGCTCATCGCGGATCTGGTGGCGCGGGTGATCGGCGGCCGGGTGCCCGAGCATGCGGCGACGGTGCTCGGGTGGGCCAGCTACTGGACCGGGATGTGCACGCCGGGCCGGGACGCGCTGCTGGTGGCGTGCACGGTCGCGCTGCACGGATCCGGCTGCGGCGCGGTGGAATTCGACACCGAGGCGCCCGATGTCGACCGGCGGTCCGGACTCGTCACACTGCGGGCGAAGGTGCGGTGCGGCAGCGAGGCCGACATCACGGTCCAGAGCCTGATCCGGGAACCGGTGCCTGGACCGGATCCCGCGGAGCTCGCCGCCGTGCTGCCGCCCTCGCAGCGGCTGGCCGATCGCACGGTGCTCGTCGTCGGCGGCAGCCGCGGGCTCGGCGCCGCGGTGTCGCTGGGCCTGGCGAGTCAGGGCGCGCGGGTATTGGTGAGCTGCACCAGGGCACCGGAGGTACTCGCCGCGTCCTCGCACACCTACCGCGACCACCTGTGGCCGGTACTCGCCGACGTCAGCGACGGGTGGGCGCTCGGCGCCGCGCTGCCGGACGGCCCGCTGGACGGCCTGGTGCTGCTCGCCGCGCCCGCCATTCCCACGCTGCCGCTCGCGCCGGACGCCGTGGAACCCGCCGCGCAGTTCATGGCGGCGAGCACCCGGCTGATCTTCGGGCCGCTCGCGGTCTGCGCGCCGCGGCTGCGCGACGGGGCGACCGTCGTCCTGGTGTCCTCGGAGGCGGTACACACGCCGCCGCAGTTCTGGCCGCACTATGTCGCGGCCAAGGCGGCCGTCGAGGGCATCGCGGAATACCTTGCGCACCACCATCCCTGGCGGATCGTGGTGGCGCGACCACCCCGGCTCTGGACCGATCTGACCAACACACCCGGCGGGCGGGCCGCGAGCCATCCCATCGCGCCGGTCGCCGCCGACATCGTCGGTGCGTTCACACCGGAACCGCCGGGCGCAGGCGGCGTGTCGATACTCGGCGCGGGCGGCTGCCCGCGGCCATGGCCAACACTGAGCGAGGAGGTGCGCGATGCTGGAAATCCGCGGCTTGAACAAGTCCTACGGTAAGAAACAGGTGCTCACCGGCGTCGATCTCACCGTGTCACCCGGTGAGGTGCTCGGCCTGCTCGGCCCCAACGGGGCCGGGAAAACCACGATGGCCTCGATCGTCTCGGGCCTGACGCCCGCCGATTCCGGCACGGTGTCCGTCGCGGGCATCGACATACGGGCCAGACCGCGCCAGGCGCGGCGCAAGCTGGGGCTGGCACCCCAGGAACTCGGCGTATATCCCACCTTGACCGCGCGGGAGAACATGCTGTTCTTCGGCAGGCTCATGGGTGTCGGGCGCGGGGAACTCGACGCACGGATCGCCGAGGTCGCCGAATCACTCGGTGTCACACCGTTTCTCGCCACCAGGGCACACGAGCTCTCCGGTGGCCAGCAGCGCAGGCTGCACACCGCCCTCGCGCTGCTGCACCGGCCCGAGGTGCTGTGGCTCGACGAGCCGACGGTCGGCGCCGACGTCTCGGCCCGCCAGGACCTGCTCGACGAGGTGCGCGAGCTCGCCGACCGCGGCGCCGCGGTGGTGTACGCGACGCACTATCTGCCCGAACTGGAGGTGCTGCGCGCACGCGTGGTCGTACTGCACCACGGCCGGATCCTCGCGCAGGGCAGCGTCGGCGAGCTGGTCGAGCGGTACGCGCAAGCCGCTGTGCGCCTGGAGTTCTCGGGCGCCATCCCGTCCAGTCTGAGCGGCTATCTGGCCGCGCCCGGCGCGGAGGTGATCGACACCGGCCTGATCATTCCGGCGGCCGTGCCCGGTCAGCTGCTCGCCCAGCTGTTCGCCACCCTGGACGGCGATACGGACCGGCTGCTGTCGGCCGAGATCCGCCACCCCAATCTGGAGAACGCCTACCTGGCCATCATGCGCGCGGCGCGCGACGGCGACCACCCCGAGGAAGAGATCCGCGATGCTGTTGCATGATTCGGCCATTGATCGGGCAAGGGCGCTGTCCTGGGCGGACTTTCGCCGGATTCGCTCGGATCCGGCGCAGCTCGTCGTGATCACGGTGCTGCCCATCGGCATGATGGCGTTCCTGACGCCGTCGGACAAGGCGCAGCTGCGGATGTCCGGGTTTCCGGACGCCAGCGGTATCGAACAGGCGGGGCCCGGCACCATCGTGCTGTTCTCGTTCTTCATCACGGTGCTGCTCGGTGCGTCGTTCTTCCGTGAGCACGAATGGGGAACCTGGGATCGCCTGCGCGCCGCGCCGGTGCGGGCCGTGGAGATCATCATCGGCAAATCGCTGCCGTCCGTGCTGTTTTCGGTGGCGCAGCTGATGCTGCTGTGGGTGGTGGCCTTCGGCGTATGGGATCTGCGGTGCAAGGGATCGGTCTGGCTGCTGATCCCGTTGACGGCGTCGCTGGCGGTCGCGACCTGGGGGTTCGGTATCGCCCTGGTTTCGCTGTGCCGCACCATCGATCAGCTCGCCATCATGGCCCAGCCGGGCTCGCTCGCCCTCGGCGGCCTCGCGGGCACCATCGCCCCGCGCGACACGCTGCCCGCCTGGGCCCGCGCCCTCTCGCCGTACACACCCCAGTACTGGGCGCTGAAGGGCTATCAGGACGTCATCCTGCACGGCTCCGGCTTCGGCGCCATCGTGCAGCCATGCCTCATCCTGATCTGTGTCGGCCTGGCGGGTGGCCTCGTCGCCGCCTTCAAGTTCCGCCTCAACCACAGCAAGGTCGGCCGCAGTTGATCAGTGCAGCTCGTAGGCTTCCGCGGCGATACGGAACCAATGGCCGTACCGCGCGTTCGTGCACCTGATGCCGGAGCGTTCGCTGAAGCATTCGACGTCACCGGAGCGGACCGAATGGTCGTAGTACAGCACCGGCAGACTGGTATCGCGGATGGTGTCCCCGTGGCAGGTGAACCTGGCCTGACTGCCCAGGTACAGCACGACTCGGTCACCGTAGGTCTGATAGCAGTCCGCCGGTTTACCCGGCGTGGGATAGGTGTGCTGCGCGATCTCGCACACGGCGCCCTTGTCCGCGATGGTGCAGGTGATATTGCCGGTCGGTGACCGGAATCCGTTCAGGAATTCCGGTGGCGGCGTCGCCCCCGCGACACCGAACGCCGTCGCACTGCCCGCCACCGCGGCCACCACCGCCGCGCCGACCCGGAACCGATTGGCCATCGTCATGTCGAACCCCCTCATAGCGTGGCGGCAGGGCAGGCACCTCCTGCCGAACTCCGCCGCACTCCTCCGAGAAGCTTTCGCCACACCGCGGGCCCCCGTACCCACCCGGTCCGTTCAGTGGATCACCGACCGATACCGCGTAGGGAGGTGCCGATGGGGAGGGTGCGCATGGCGTAGGCGGGCCGGAGACCCTCGTCACCCGAGGCTGCGGTGTGCCGCGGGGCACCCTCCGCGCAGGCAGATGCCGGTGGCCGGGGGTGTGGTGCGACCGACAGGCGAAGGGGGCGGGCACCCCGGGTAAAATCGGTAGTTCTTGTGTGTACTCAGGTCGCACAATCGATAGCAACCGACCAGCACCGCCGTAGCCCGAGGAGACATCTGTGATCACCGCGACCGACCTGGAAGTCCGGGCCGGAGTCCGCACCCTGCTGTCGGCCCCCGGGCCGGCCCTGCGGGTCCAGGCGGGCGACCGGATCGGCCTGGTCGGGCGCAACGGCGCAGGCAAGACCACCACGCTGCGCATCCTCGCCGGCGAGGGTGAGCCGTACGCCGGGAAGATCTTGCGCTCCACCGATATCGGTTACCTGCCGCAGGATCCGCGGGAGGGCAACCTGGACGTGCTCGCTCGCGATCGGGTGCTGTCCGCGCGCGGCCTGGACACGCTGCTACGCGATATGGAGAAGCAGCAGGCGCTGATGGCCGAGGTCGCCGACGAGAGCGAGCGCGACAAGGCGGTCCGCAAGTACGGCCGCCTGGAGGAGCGTTTCTCGGCACTCGGCGGTTATGTCGCCGAGAGCGAGGCGGCCCGCATCTGCAACAGCCTGGGCCTGCCCGACCGGGTGCTCGGCCAGGCGCTGCGCACGCTGTCCGGTGGTCAGCGCCGCCGAATCGAGTTGGCGCGCATCCTGTTCGCCGCCTCCGACGGCAGCGGCGGCCGCTCCGACACCATCCTGCTGCTCGACGAGCCGACCAACCACCTCGACGCCGACTCGATCACCTGGCTGCGCGGGTTCCTGCAGAACCACGACGGCGGCCTGATCGTCATCAGCCACGACGTCGAACTGCTCGCCGACGTGGTGAACAAGGTGTGGTTCCTGGACGCGGTGCGCGGCGAGGCCGACGTCTACAACATGGGCTGGAAGAAGTACCTGGACGCCCGCGCCACCGATGAACAGCGCCGCCGCCGCGAACGCGCCAACGCCGAGAAGAAGGCGAGCGCGCTGAAGGCGCAGGCCGCCAAGCTCGGCGCCAAGGCGACGAAAGCCACTGCGGCACAGAACATGGCCAAGCGCGCCGACCGCCTGCTCGCCGAACTCGACGATGTGCGCGTCGCCGACAAGGTGGCCAGGATCAAGTTCCCGGAGCCCGCCACCTGTGGCAAGACGCCGCTGATGGCGGAGAACCTGAGCAAGCTCTACGGCTCGCTGGAGATCTTCACCGGCGTCGATCTGGCCATCGACCGCGGCAGCCGGGTGGTGATCCTGGGCCTCAACGGTGCGGGCAAGACCACACTGCTTCGCCTGCTCGCCGGTGTCGAGCAGCCCACGGCGGGCAGCCTGGTCCCCGGCCACGGCTTGAAGGTCGGCTACTTCGCGCAGGAGCACGACACCCTCGACGACAACGCGACGGTGTGGGAGAACATCCGCCATGCCGCACCGGATGCGGGGGAGCAGGATCTGCGCGGCCTGCTCGGCGCGTTCATGTTCTCCGGCCCGCAGCTCGAGCAGCCCGCCGGCACGCTGTCCGGTGGTGAGAAGACCCGTCTGGCACTGGCCGGTCTGGTGTCCTCGGCCGCCAATGTGCTGCTGCTCGACGAGCCGACCAACAACCTCGACCCGGTCTCGCGCGAACAGGTGCTCGACGCGCTGCGCACCTATGCGGGCGCGGTCGTTCTGGTGACCCACGATCCCGGCGCGGCGGAGGCGCTGTCGCCCGAGCGTGTCATCCTGCTGCCGGACGGCACCGAGGACCATTGGTCGGCCGAATATCTGGAACTGATTCAGCTCGCGTGAGTTTCATCACACCGAATCGTTGATCACGGCCTGGTTCGCGCTTAGCCTGGAAAGACGCTGCTCGGCGACTCGGAGGAAGCCATGAGCGACAGGCCCACACAAAACAAGGCCAGCTTGGGTAAAGGCACCCGCGTCACGGGGAAATCCCGTGACCGTTTGCAGACCCAACTCAAGAAGCAGTATGAGGCGGGGGCGAGCATTCGTTCGCTAGCACGGGCGACCGGCCGCTCGTACGGTTTCATCCATAACGTGCTGGTGGAGTCGCATGTGCAACTCCGCAGCCGGGGCGGGGCGAATCGCCGCAAGACGCAATAGGAGTTCCGCGGGGGGACTCGAAATCCCGGTGGCGGCAGTCGATTTCCGCCGCCACCACGCGGAGGGTCAGCCAGGTCGGTGCTCGGCCGTGCGCTGACATCGATCAGTACGGTGCGCCGACCACGCGCACGGACGTACCCGTCGCCGAATGTCGTTGTGCCCGGCGCCGGCGGTGTCTCGCGGCGTGTTGTCAGTACCCCTGGACAGATCCGTCGCCGAAGACGAGCAGGTTGGCGAGGCTGTGGAAGATCGGCAGCCCGGTCTTGATCTCCAGGTACGCGAACTGTCCCTGCGGGTTGACCTCGAGGAAGTAGTACTCGCCGTCCATCCCGAGCCGGATATCGAGCACGCCGAAGGACAGGCCGAGCGCGCCCATCAGCGTCGCGAGCGACTTGCTCACCGAGGCGGGCAGCTGCTCCCGAACGAAGTCGACCGAGGTGTCCAGCCGTGAGTCGACGCGGCCGACACCGGCCTGGGAGTCGATGCGCACCGTCCATTCGACGCCGTCGACCCACACCACGCGCAGATCGCATTCGGCGTCGATGTAGTCCTGGAAGGTGGTCGGCGCGGACCTGATGCCCGCGAGCCGATCCAGGTCGGCCTGGCCGACGATCCTGGTCTCGGAGAATTCGGCGCGGCTGGTGCCGGTGCGTTTGTAAACGACCGGGCCGCGCCGGGATTCGACGAAACTGCGTGCCTCGTCCGGATCGTTGGTGATCAGCGTCTCCGGTACCGCGAACCCGGCCCGCTGCGCCGTTTCCAGCTGCACGATCTTGCGTCCGGCGGTGCGGTCGGCGCCGGGATCGTTGACCCAGCACGCCGGAATCGACCACAGCAGGCCCTGGATGAACGCATCGCATTCGGCCTGGCGATAGGCGTCGTCGGTGGCACGGACGCCCGCGGGCACGGTGCTGGGATGCGGGCGCCGCCACCAGACCGAGCGCACGTCGTCGAGCCCGATCAGATGCGACAGCGAGCGGGTGGTGCCGAGCCGATCCAGCCGGAAACTGCCGGATTCGCGCGGGAAATCGCGCAGGTCGAGATGAATCGGGCTGAGCCCGTGATGATCTCGCAGCGTCGCCGCCATCGCGGTGGCGTGCAGGTCATCCGATTCGGACACGATCAGGACCGAACCTGTCCGGCGTGCCACCATGCGCTAGCCCGCTCAGTCGAGACTGTCGCAGTTGATGCCGTCGTCGCTGCCCGCGAACGATTTTGTCTGGCAGTAGGTCAGGGTGGCCGCGCTGCCGCCGGGCAGGTCGAGCAGCTGCAGGCGGTCCGCCCAGGTGGCCGTAAGTTGTTGCAGGAGTTCGTCGCCCAGCGCTTCGGACGGTTTGTCGGCGATGGTCAGCGGCCGATCGACCAGATCGATGCGCAGGCGGCGGGTGAAATCCGCGGTGGCGCCCGCGCGAATGTCGACCATGACCGGTCGGCCGTCTATATCGCGGCCGTCGGCGCCGTTCCAGTCGATCATCCGAAGGACGTCGGACCGACGGAATGTCCACGTTCCCTCGGCGACTCGGACGGTGATCTCGCGATCCGACTCCGCGATCAAGAGACCCTGAAGCGGGGGAACACGGTCACTGGTCGGCGCGACACCGGAGAGGTGGAATGCGTCGGTCATGGTCTGCCTCCGATCTGCTCGCGATTTGCCAGGACCCCCGAGCGTGCTCTGGATCATAGCGCGGACCGGGTGGTGGATGGCTCGGATCGGAAGATTTCACCGCCCCCGGCAAACACGATCTGGGCTTGGGATGCGCTAGCGCCGAAAGATTTTCGGTGACCCGGCAACCTTACGACCGCAATCGACGAGCTACTTCCAAACGGGACGATCGGTCCGCATTGCCCGAGATTGGCGGTATTGCATCGGCACGGGCCGATGTGTGGTACCAACCGGTTGGGCTACAAGCCCAGGAGATCGGCGCTGTCCGCCAGTGTGCGGAAGTAATTGCCGGGATCGGCGATGAGCTTGCGCGCGGTGAGATCCATGACGCCCGCGGTGACCGTCACCTCCGCCGCAACCGTGCCGTCCAGCTTGCGGATCTCCTGGCGCATCCGGAACGTCTTACCGCTGCCGAAGTCGAATTCGCAGGTGATGGCGACCTCGTCGCCGCCGCGCAGCTCGCGCAGGTACTTGATGTTGTTCTCCAGGACGACCGGTGCGAAGCCGCTGGCGATCAGCTTGTCCTGGCCGATGCCCGCCGCCCGCAGCAGTTCCCAGCGCGCGTGCTCGGCGTACTGCAGATACACGGCCTGATTCAGATGGCCGAGCGTATCGAGCTCGTAGCCGCGGACCACCACGGGAACAGAAAGGGTCATGGACGGTGCCAACCTCGCGCGCGCGAGGGTTGTTCCCGATCCGGTATGCAATCTGCGCCACATTCAGCGTGCTCAGCGCGCCGCCCGCCTCGTTCGCGTCGGTCAGCAGCCGCATCGTGACGGTCTCGGTGCGCAGCGTCTCGGCCGCCTCGGCCTGGCGGATCGCGACGGGGAGCTCAGTCCGTCCGTGCTCGCCGACCCGCTGATGCTGTCGCGTGCCGGGATGACGGGGCGGCTCGATCGGCTGGAGTCCGCCGGGTGTGCGCCGCGGCGCCGACGCCGGGGACCGGCGCGCCATCCGGGTCGCGCTCACCGACGCGGGCCGCGCGCTGATCGACAAGGTCGTCACCGTGCACACCGAGAACGAACCCCGGATGCTCTCGGTGCTTTCCGCGAAGGACCGCGGCGAACTCGACCGCATCGCGCGCGTGCTGCTCGGCAGCCTCGAGGCCGAGCGCTGATCGAGCGCTAAGGATTCGTCAAACCGGTCGCGGATGTCTTGTCCGGGGCGTACAAGATCGGTTCTATTGATCGCATGACCGCAATCCCTCGCCGGCGCGCTGCGCGCCCGGCCCTCGCCGCGCGCTGCGCTGAGCGGGGATTGCCGTCTGCCCTGGAGCTTTTCGGCTTCGGCGGCGAGGACGAACCGCCGAGTCCGGCGTAGTCGTTCTGCCTCATTTCACGCACGCCTGACCCGATCCGGGTAGGGCGTTCTTCGGCGCGTTCGTGACCGGTGCTGTGGCACGCGCGCCGACAACCCTCTGTACGTGCGTCTTTCGTGACCCTCCTGGCCGGGGACGCACACCTCATTCGATGGGAGAGCTATGTCCGAATTCTCGTCCGACGGCCGAATCGTGCTGGTAACCGGCGTCGATGAGCGCCTCGGGTTCGCGACGGCGCAGCGCCTGGCGGCCGATGGGGCCACCGTGATCCTGCACGCGCAGGACAAGGAGCTCGCCGACGACGCACTGGAACGATTGGTCGCGGACGGTGCCGAAGCTCGCAGGCTGCGCATGGTGCACGCCGATTTCCGCAGGCTGTCCGAGGTCGACGAGCTGGCGAGCATGCTGGCCGCGACGGTGCCTTCGCTCGACGCACTGATCAACGCCGCCGCGATCGCGGGCCCGCAGCGTCGCCAGAAGACCGAGGACGGTCACGAATTGACCTTCCAGGTCAACTATCTGGCGCCGCAGCGGCTGACCATGGCGCTGGCTTCCGCGCTCGCCACGGCCAAGGGCCGGGTGGTCAACGTGACCTCCAAGATGCACATCGGCGGCACTGTCGACTACACCGATCTGGACCGCAACCGCGGGATCTACACGCCCGCGGCGGTATACGCCCAGTCCAAGCTCGCGCTGACGATGTTCACCCGCTCGCTCGCCGAAACCGGCCCGGCCGGGCTCACCGCGGTGAGCGTGCACCCCGCCGATTTCGAGATCGATATGCCGCGGCTGCGCAGTCACACGGCAGCGCCGCTCGACGCGGCCGCGGACCTGCTCCTCATGCTGGGCGCGCAGGGCACGCCGGTGGTCGACGGCGGTTACTACGAGGGCATCGAACAGGCGAAACCGGCTGCGCTGGTGCGCAACTCGCGCGCTCGCGCCCGACTCGCGGCCTGGACCCACCAGGTCGCGCGCACCGCATGACATTCCGAACAGAACGGAGCCGAACCACAGTGTCCAAACGGTCGAGCAAGAAGCGCGCGGGCCGCAAGAAGAAGGCCAACCACGGCCACAAGCCGAACCAGCGCTGAACGGCCTCGGTGCGCGGACCACTGGGAGGTCCGTACATCGAAGAACGGATGGGAACCGCCGCAGCTCACCTCGGGGTGCGGCGGTTCCGCGCCTGGACTACCCGCGCACTGCGAACCGCCCGGTCGTGTGTTCGCGTAGTTCGGTACTCGGGCTATCGGTAGCGCCGGGACATACCGTGAGGTACGCACCGAAGGTTTCGGGCGTGCAGGGGGCGAACACGATGATCGACATCATTACATTGCGCGGCACAGGGGAAACGCGGAACTCGAACGGCACACCGGCGGGCATGCTGCGCGATGTCACCAAACTGCTCGATCCGGACCGCTTCACCGCGTTCGAACCGGATTGGCCCGCCTCGATCGGCCCGACACCGGAGCTCTGGGGTCCGTCGCTGGACACCTCGGTGCGGCTCGGGGTGGCCGCCGGGGTGCGGGCCATCCAGGATTCACCGAATGTGTGTGGGCTGCTGAGCTATTCGCTCGGCGGAATATGCGCGAGCCGGATACTCGAGGGAGTGCGCACCGGGAAGTACCGCAACGCCGACGGTTCCCGGCTGGAGATCGCGTTCGCGGTCAATATCGCCAACCCGTTGCGCAAGGCCGGTCAATCGGTGGGGAATCTGTGCCCGGCAACGACATACGGCCTGCACGGCGAGCGCAAGCGCTGGCCGGTCGCCGTCGACGTGCGCGAGTACGCCAATCCCGACGACATCATCACCTCCTCGCCCGCCGATTCCCCGCTGCGCTTCATCGATGCGGGGATCTCGCCGTTCTCCTTCGTGGAGGGCGCGCGCATCGGCAATCTCACACCGCTGATCTTCGACGAACTGCTGCGATTCCTGCAGCACGATCCGATCGCCAATCTGGACCGCTACACCGCCGCGGTGCGCGGTGTCATCGGCTATCTCACCCCCTGGCCGGATGGCCAGCACGTGCTCTACTCGGGCCACAACATGCCCGGCACCAACGTCCTGTGGACCACCCACGCCGCCAACTACCTGAACGCCACCTACTGAACTCCCCGGCCGCCGGGGAGCCGCCTCACGGCACCGGCATGTTCGCCGAGCGCAGTCGAATGGCCCTGCGACACGCCGTAATCGAGGGCCATATGACTGCGCTCGGCGGATCTCGGTTCTCCTCAGAAGCCCTGGTGAGTTACTTCGCGGGCGGGATCTGTGCCGGGCGGGCGCGGGCGCGGGAAGTGTCACGACATCGATGGCACCTGGTTGGAGATCGCGTGCGCGGTGAACGTCGTCAACCCGCCGGCGTCACGCGGGATGGGGCTGCTGCTTGCCAGCGGTGCTGTTCTCGGGCTGAATGGGTGGCAGCGGAACGGCTTTCGGGAGGCGAATCGAGTGCGCGAGATCGACCGCAGGCAGGTGCTCGCGCTGGCGGCAGGGGGAGCGTTGACCGCGTTCACCGGTGTCCCGCTGGCGGGCGGTGGGACGGCGGCCGCCGAGCCGGGCGAACCCGCGCCGGTGACAGTGCTTTCCGGCGCGACCGTGATCGACGGCACGGGCGCACCGCCACTATCCGGCGCGACCGTCGTGCTCGCGGGCGACCGCATTCTGGCGGTCGGGCGGTTTCCGGATCTCCCGGTGCCACCGCCGATTCGGCGGATCGAGCTGGCGGGGAAGTTCATCATTCCCGGGCTGTGGGACATGCACACCCATCAGGCGCCCGCCGAGCAGATCTTCCCGCCGCTGTACATCGCGTACGGCGTCACCGGTATTCGCGAGATGTGGGGCTTCGCGCAGACCCATGAGGTGCGCCGGAAGGCCGACCGCGGTGAGCTGATCGGCCCGCGCATGGTGATCGCGGGCAGCATCATCGACGGCCCGCCCGCCAAATGGCCCGGTTCCGCAGTGGTGTCGACCGAGGCCGAGGCGCGCGCTGAGGTCCGCAGATCGCGGTCCGACGGCGCGGATTTCGTCAAGGTCTACTCGATGCTGACCAGGGAGACCTTCGCCGCCATCGCCGATGAGGCGAGCAAGCTCGGATTGCCGTTCGCCGGGCATGTGCCGCATCGGATTCCGGTCGGCGAGGCCGTCGGTCTCGGACAGCACACCGTCGAGCACCTGTACGGCATGCAGCTGTCGACCTCGGCCCGTGCGCCCGAGCTCTACGCGGAGATCGCCACGATGTCGATGGATCCGGCGGATCCGGCCGGATTCCCCGCGCGCCGAGACCGGCTCGAGGCGGAGGCGGCGGCGACCTACGATCCGGCACGCGCCGCGGCGCTGTTCGACCAGATGATCCGGCGCGGCAGCTGGCAGTCGCCGACCCTGTCGGTATTGCGACGGCTGGTCACCGGCTTCGTCGTCGGCCCCGACGATCCGGCGAGCCGGGAGATGCTGCGCTATATGCCGAAATGGATGTCACAGTTCTGGCAGCTGTCCGTCGATCCGCTGTCCGCGGAGCAGCAGGAAACGCGGCGGCAGAACTTCGACGCGCGGCTGCGGCTGATCGCCGCGATGGAGGCGGCGGGCGTCGGCATCGTCGCGGGCACCGATGCGGGCAATCCCTTTGTCTTCCCGGGCTATTCGCTGCACGAGGAGCTGGAACTGCTGGTGCGGGCCGGACTTTCGCCGCTGCGCGCGCTCCAGGCCGCGACCCGTGACGCCGCGCGCTGCGTCGGCCTCGAGCACGTGTCCGGCACCGTGGAGGTCGGCAAACAGGCGGACCTGGTGGTGCTCGACGCGAATCCCCTTGATGCGATCGGCAATACGCGACGGATCCACGCGGTGATCACCCGCGGCCGATACCTGTCCCCGCAGGACCGCGCCAGAATCCTCAGCGATGTCGAAACCGCGGCACAACAGCAGGCGGACATACCGTTCGGCGGTGGAGTGGGTGGCTGCTGCGGTTGACCGGCAGAGCGGCCGTGGAGGCGGGAATCGAACCCGCGACATCCTACGTTGCCGGTAGGTGATCTACCTGCTGATCTACTCCACGGCCACCCTCAGCCTACAAAACGGTCATTCCTTGCGCCGCACCGAGGCCTCGACGAGATCCAGTACCGCGGAAAGGTTTTCGTTCGTGTGCCCGGAGGCGATGCGGGCGATGAGCCCATCGAGCACCAGATCCAGATAGCCGAGCAGCACATCGGTGGGCACGTCGTCGCGCAGCCGACCCTCCGCCTTGCGGCGTTCCAGCCGTGCCAGCGTCGCCGCGGTCAGCTCCTCGGAACGCTGCTCCCAGTTCTCCCGGAACTCCGCGTCGGTGCGCAGCCTGCGCGCGATCTCCAAACGCGTTCCGAGCCAATTGAATTGCTCCGGATGGGCGAGCATATCGCGCATGACCTGAACCAGACCCTGGTTGGCCGCCACGTCGGCCATCCGTACCGCGTCCTCCTGCGCGAGGGCGAGGAACAGGGCGTCCTTGTCGCGGAAGTGATGGAAGATCGCGCCGCGCGAGAGCCCGGTCGCCTCCTCCAGACGCCGCACCGTCGCACCGTCGTACCCGAATTCGGCGAAGCAGCTGCGCGCGCCGTCGAGAATCTGGGTGCGCCGCGCCGCGAGGTGGTCATCACTGACCTTGGGCACTAGGCCTCCGTTTCCGTGGCTAGAGGTACTGCCGCCAACGAACCGTGCGCTCCGTCATTCCGGCGAATGCCGGAATCCACTGCTGGGCCCCGGCTTTCGCCGGGGCGACGGAGCGCACGGTCGGACGATCGAGCGGCGAGTTTACGCCTTGATCATGTTGCGCAGCACGAACTGCAGGATGCCGCCGTTGCGGTAGTAATCCGCCTCACCGGGGGTATCGATGCGGACGACCGCGTCGAAGACGACCTTCTCGCCGTTCTCCTTGGTCGCGGTGACCTTCATGGTCTTCGGCGTGACACCCTCGTTCAGCTTGGTGATGCCCTCGATGTCGAAGGTCTCCGTGCCGTCCAGCTTCAGCGACGCGGCCGACTCGCCGGCCGGGAACTGCAGCGGGACAACGCCCATACCGATCAGGTTCGAGCGGTGGATGCGCTCGAAGGACTCGGTGATGACCGCCTTCACGCCGAGCAGGCGGGTGCCCTTGGCCGCCCAGTCGCGCGAGGAACCCGAGCCGTACTCCTTGCCGCCGAGCACGACCAGCGGGATGCCCGCGGCCTGGTAGTTCTGCGAGGCGTCGTAGATGAAGGCCTGCGGTCCACCCGGCTGGGTGAAGTCGCGGGTGTAACCGCCCGAGACGTCGTCGAGCAGCTGGTTGCGCAGCCGGATGTTGGCGAAGGTGCCGCGGATCATGACCTCGTGGTTACCGCGACGCGAGCCCAGGGAGTTGTAGTCCTTGCGCTGCACGCCGTGCGAGTCCAGGTACTGCGCGGCCGGGGTGCCCGGCTTGATCGGACCGGCCGGGGAGATGTGGTCGGTGGTGACCGAATCGCCGAGCAGCGCGAGCACGCGCGCGCCCGTGATGTCCTCGACCGGGGCGGGGTCCATCGACATGCCGTCGAAGTACGGTGCCTTGCGGACGTAGGTGGAGCTCTCGTCCCACGCGAAGGTGTCGCCCTCGGGGGTGTTCAGGCCCTGCCAGCGCTGGTCACCGTCGAACACGGTCGCGTAGGACTTGGTGAACATGTCCCGGCTGATCGCGGTCTTGATGGTGTCGTCGATCTCCTGCGGCGACGGCCAGATGTCCTTCAGGAAGACATCGTTGCCCGCGGAGTCCTTGCCCAGCGCGTCGGTCTCGAAGTCGAAGTCCATCGTTCCCGCGAGCGCGTAGGCGATGACCAGCGGCGGCGAGGCCAGGTAGTTCATCTTCACGTCGGGGGAGATGCGGCCCTCGAAGTTGCGGTTGCCCGAGAGCACCGCGGTGACCGAGAGGTCGTTGTCGTTGATCGCCTTGGAGATCTCCTCCGGCAGCGGACCGGTGTTGCCGATGCAGGTGGTGCAGCCGAAGCCGCCGACGAAGAAGCCCAGCTTCTCCAGGTACGGCCAGAGACCGGCCTTCTCGTAGTAGTCGGCGACGACCTGCGAGCCGGGGGCCATGTTGGTCTTCACCCACGGCTTGGAGGACAGGCCCTTCTCGACCGCGTTGCGGGCCAGCAGCGCCGCGCCGATCATGACCGACGGGTTGGAGGTGTTGGTGCAGGAGGTGATGCCCGCGACCACGACCGCGCCGTGATCGAGCACGAAGTCGCCGCGCTCGGGATCGGAGACCTTGATCGGCTTGGACGGGCGGCCGACATTGCCGTTCGCGGCCGACGGCAGGATCGCGTCGTCGTCGGCGAAGGACAGCGCGGCGACATCGGAAGCCGGGAAGGACTCCTCGATGGCCTCGTCCAGGTGCGAGTGCGGGGTGGCGGCGGCGGGGCCGGTCTCCGCATCGTTCGTGTAGTTGTGGATGTCCTTGCGGAACGCGGTCTTGCTGTCCGACAGCAGGATTCGGTCCTGCGGGCGCTTCGGGCCCGCGATGGACGGCACCACGGTGCCCAGGTCCAGCTCCAGGTACTCCGAGTACGCGGGCTCGTGGTCGGCGTCGTGCCACAGGCCCTGCTCCTTGGCGTACGCCTCGACGAGCGCGAGCTGCTCGTCGGTGCGGCCGGTGAGGCGCAGGTAGTTGATGGTCTCCGCGTCGATCGGGAAGATCGCCGCGGTGGAACCGAATTCGGGGGACATATTGCCCAGGGTGGCGCGGTTGGCCAGCGGCACCTCGGCGACGCCCTTGCCGTAGAACTCGACGAACTTGCCGACCACACCGTGCTTGCGCAGCATGTCGGTGACGGTGAGCACCACGTCGGTGGCGGTGACGCCGGGCTGGATCTCACCGGTCAGCTTGAAGCCGACGACGCGCGGGATCAGCATGGAGACCGGCTGGCCGAGCATGGCGGCCTCGGCCTCGATGCCGCCGACGCCCCAGCCCAGCACGCCCAGGCCGTTGACCATGGTGGTGTGCGAGTCGGTGCCGACACAGGTGTCGGGGTAGGCCTGGCCGTTGCGGACCATGACGGTGGGGGCCAGGTATTCGATGTTCACCTGGTGCACGATGCCGACGCCCGGCGGGACGACCTTGAAGTCGTCGAAAGCACCCTGGCCCCAGCGCAGGAACTGGTAGCGCTCGCCGTTGCGCTCGTACTCGAGGTCGACGTTGCGCTCGAGTGCGTCGGCGCGGCCGAACACGTCGAGGATGACCGAGTGGTCGATGACCATGTCGGCGGGGGACAGCGGGTTGACCTTGCTCGGGTCGCCGCCGAGGGCGGTGACGGCCTCACGCATGGTGGCCAGGTCGACGATGCAGGGCACGCCGGTGAAGTCCTGCATGATCACGCGGGCCGGGGTGAACTGGATCTCGGTGTCCGGCTCGGCGGAGGGATCCCAGGAGGCGATGGCGCGGATGTGGTCGGCGGTGATGTTCGCGCCGTCCTCGGTGCGAAGCAGGTTCTCCGCGAGGACCTTCAGTGCGTAGGGGAGTTTCTCGGTGCCTGGCACGGCCGAGAGACGGAAGATCTCGTAGGAGTTGCTTCCGACCTCGAGGGTGCCCTTGGCGCCGAAAGTATCGATACTTGTCGTCACGTCAGCTCCACTCATCTGTGAGGGTGTGCCACTGGCGGGGCTGTGCCAGCAGCACTACATCTTTGGAGGGCTCCAGCGCTGCTACGCGCTGGTTCCTCGCGCCGTCACTCTAACAGTACGCTTGTCCTGTGAAACGCGCGGGGGCCGGTAGACGCGCCGTGGGGCGGTACTGCGACACTCCGTCGCGTACTGTGCTTTCGAGCTGACCGGGGAGAGTAGACCGCGCGTCGCTCGCCCCCGCAGAGTTGGATGCTCGTCGCCTCGGATGCCGATGCGGCTCGACAGACCGGATGGAAGATGACCGTCACGCAGACTTCGGTTTTCACACCCATGGCCGCCGAACTGCCGCCGAATGTCGACATCGCGACCATCGACGCCGACCTGGCCCAGGACCATGTCGCCACGTTGACCGGTAAGGATGAACCGGCTTTGGCGGAGATCGCCGCCGACGCGAGAGCCCATGGGATCCCGCTGAGCATCGTGGTCGTTCCCGGTAATCCAGGCCACGACTCGAGCTTACGTGACCTGGCCACCGAGGTCGGCAAGACCCAGCACGGCACGGTGGTGGTGTTCAGCGACGACTGGATCGGCACCTACAGCGATTCCATCACCAGGTCGCGGCTGGAGTGGGCCGAGGACAAGGCGAAGTACCAGGGCGGCGGGCACAGCGTGCAGGCGGCGCGGATCTTCGTCGATCGGCTGGAGCAGCCCGAGGGCACCTCGTGGACCGCGATCACCGTGGTGTTGCTGGTCGGCCTGGTCGCGGCCATCGGTGGACTGTATTGGGTGAAGTCGCGGCGCGCTGCGGAAGAGTCCGTGCCGGTAGGGGTTTCGGAGGGGACCGGCGATCGGGGCGTCACCGGATAGCCGGTAGCCCTTCAGCAACTTTTCAAGGCGGTCGGTATGTTCTCCGGCCGCCTTTCCTGTGCCTCGTCCGGCTAATTGTGGGCAATGGGGAAATTACGCCCCTGTGATTCTGTTGCTGGAGTTTCATTGGTGAAAGAAGTGTCGTACGGTTCCAGTGATTACTGATGGGGAAGTTGTGTTGTCAGGGCCATCCGTCGACCATTGAGCCTGCTGGTTCGGCTGGTGCCCGTGCGGTGAAGTCACGGTCGGGGCAGTTCGGGTCTTCGGGAGGTGCGATGCGCAACAACGGCGAGGCCGGTTCTCGGCGCCCGCTGTGGGTC
Source organism: Nocardia sp. NPDC052566 (assembly GCF_044547285.1). Classification (NCBI taxonomy): domain Bacteria; kingdom Bacillati; phylum Actinomycetota; class Actinomycetes; order Mycobacteriales; family Nocardiaceae; genus Nocardia; species Nocardia sp. NPDC052566. The sequence goes on from NZ_JBIUAF010000001.1 coordinate 185,512, forward strand.
GCTCTTGGGTTGCTAGCCACGGCGGTCGTGCTGGTGTCCGCGGCGCCGTCCGTCGCGGTGCCGCCACCGCCGCCCAATCCCAGTGACGGCCAAATCGCCGATGCCGGAGCGCAAGTCGACGCGCGAGTGACCGAGGTCGGCGGCCTGATCAACCAGGTCGCCGCGGTCGACCAGCAGCTGCAGCAGCTCGACGACGCGGTTGCCCGCAAGCGCGAAGAGGTCAACAAGGCACTCGTCGACCTCCAGGACGCGCGCGACGCCGCCGACAAGGCCGCCGTCGTGGTCACCGACACCAAGCGCGAACTCACCGACGCCGGAACGCGACTCGGCACCGCGCGGGAGAACTTCGAGGTGTTCGCCGCCGAGGCCTACGCGCGCCCCGCGGCGGGCACCGTGCTCACCTACCTCGCCGCCGCGACCCCCGAGCGCATGCTCGATCGCGCGCAGCTGGTCAATATCGTGGTCACCCAGCAGAAGCAGGCGCTGGACGGGCTGCGCCGCGCCCAGGTCGAGGAGGGCAACAAGAACTCCGTTGCCCGTCAAGCGAAATCGGATGCCGATGCGGCCGCGGCGGCGGCCGAACAGAAGAAGGCCGACGCCGAACACGCCGTCGCCGCCGCCAAATCCGAACTCGACCGCCAGACCGTGCAGCGCGACAACCTGCAGCGCCAGCGCCAGGACGCGCAGGGCAGGCTCGATGTGGCGCGCGCCAACGTGATCGGCCTGCAGAGCCAGCGCGACGCGTACGTGGCGTGGGACGAGCGACGCAAGACCGAGGAAGCCGCCATCCGCGCGGCCGCCGCGGCGGCCGCCGCACGTGCCTCCGCCGATCAAGCGGCCAAGGACCGCGCCGCCGAACTCGGCGAGGGCAGGCGGCCGCACACCCAATTGGAGGAGAGCCAGCCGCAGCCGCGGCCGTACCGGCCCCGGCTCACCATGCCGTCCATCGGCGGCGGCGAGGGCATCGAAACCGTGGTGGACCGGGCGATGTCGCAACTCGGCGTCATCTACGCCTGGGGCGGTGGCGACGAGAACGGCCCGACGCTCGGCATCCGCGACGGCGGCGTCGCCGACAGCTTCGGCGATTTCAACAAGGTCGGCTTCGACTGCTCCGGGCTGATGATCTACGCCTTCGCCGGCATCGGCGTCTCGCTGCCGCACTACAGCGGCTACCAGTACAACGCGGGCACCCGGGTACCGGTGGCGCAGCGCGAACGCGGCGACATGCTGTTCTGGGGCGCCAACGGCAGCCAGCACGTCGCGCTGTACCTCGGCGACGGAAAGATGGTCGAGGCCCCCCAATCCGGCGAGGTCGTCCGCGTATCACCGGTCCGCGAGGGCGGCATCATGCCCTTCGCCGTCCGCATCGTCACCTAGCCGAGGGCAGCGTGAACGGTCTGGCCAGTGGGCTGGTCCAGGCGCGCAGCAGTGCCAGGACGCGGAGCGTGGACGCGGTGAAAACCGTTACGGCGGTGGCGGTGCCGAGTCCGGTGAACCGTTCGCAGATCAGGAACACGGCGGCGGCGGACAGTGCCGCGGTGATGTACCACGATCCGACGCGCACTACGGCGACGGGATCGCCCAGGAGGAGGTCGCGGAGCAGTCCGCCGCCGGTGCACGCGACGATGCCGACCAGCACCGCGCCCGGGATGGGTAGTCCGGCGTACTGCGCCTTGGTGATGCCGAGGGCCAGGTAGAGCCCGATCGATACCGCGTCGAGCAGTGCGATGCCGAGGGACGCGCGAATGATCCAGTGTGCGAACGCCATTCCGGCCACGGATGCCGCGAGGGCCGCCAGCAGGTAGCGCCCGCCGAACAGTGCGGCGGGCGGCTCCCCGAGCAGCACATCGCGCAGCACGCTGCCGCCGAGGCCGGTGGCGATGCCGACGATCGCCACCCCGAGGACGTCGATCCGGTCGGCCACCGCGCGACCGGTGGCCGTCGCGGCGCCGCCGACCGCGCCGACCGCCACCGCGGACAGGTCGAGCGCGGCCGGAATGTGCAGCAATCCGCTCGTCACGGCCGCGCCGCGCCGGTGCTGGCGAAAATGGTGGACCGCGCGGGCTCCGGGCCGCCGGTCACCGCCGCGATCCAGTCGTTCGTCGTACACACCGCGGCGAATCGGGATTGCAGCGTCACGAGCACGGCCTCGTGCAGTTCCCTGGCCCCGATGGCGCCCGCCTGGTTCGCCAGCCCGAGCGTGCCGGTGGCATCGGCGAGGAACTCCACCGCGAAGCCGCGGTGGGCCGCCTCCCGCGCGGTCGACTCGTCGCAGTTCTGCGTCATGTAGCCGGCGATCACCACGGTGTCGACGGCGTGCTCGGCGAGCCATTCGGCCAGTGCGGTTCCGGTGAAGCTGGACGGCAGTGCCTTTTCGATCAACACGTCGAACGGGCGCTCGGACACCGCCGGGTGCAGCGCGAAACCCGTGCTGCCCCTGGCGAACAGCGGCGACTCGGGCGGCGCGGCGTGTTTGACCATCGCGATCGGTATGCCCGCTCGGGTGGCGGCGTCCATCGCCGCACCGATATTGGCCAGGCTCACATCCAGCGGCGGATACGCGATCGGCAGGTTGCCGCTCACGTACTCGTTCTGGACATCGATCACGATCAAAGCGCGGTTCACGGGGTTCCTCTCCGGGGATGTTCGCGGCAGGCTCGGCCGCGTCCACTCAGCCTCGGGCACCGAGAATCCGTGGACCAGAACCCTGTTCGACCCCGGGTCCGGCAGATCCTGGGTCCGGTGGAACCCCCATAGGATCGTCGGCTGTGGAGGAGACGTCGCAAATAGGAGCGTTCCTGCGAACGCGCCGGGCCCGGCTGCGCCCCGAGCAGGTGGGACTGACCGCGTACGGCACACGGCGGCGCGTGCCGGGCCTGCGCAGGGAAGAACTGGCTCAGCTGGCCGGAATCAGCGTCGACTACTACGTGCGCCTCGAGCGCGGACGGCTGGACAACGTCTCCGATGCCGTGATCGACGCTGTGGCAACCGCATTGCGGCTGGACGCGGACGAGCACGCACACCTGCGCAATCTCGCCCATCCACCGGTCGCCGCGGTGTCCGGGCATGGTTCGGCGCTGCGATCGGGTCTGCGGCAGATGCTGGCCGCGCTCGACCCGGCGCCCGCGTACCTGGTCGGACACCACACCAACATCCTCGGCTGGAATCGCGCGGCGTCCGCGGTGTTCCAGGTCGACTTCGCCGCCATGCCGGAGTCCGAGCGGACGTGGGCCCATCTGGTTTTCCGCGACGCGGCGGTGCGCCGCCTCACCGCGCCGGTCTGGCCGCGCCTGGCCAGGCAGATCGTCACCTACCTGCGCTTGCGGGCGAGCGCCCGCCCCGAGGACGGTGAACTGCGGCAATTGATCGCGACGATGAACGCCGCGAGTGAACAGTTCCGGCACATGTGGGACAGCCACGATGTCACCGATATCGCTTTCGGCCGCTACCACCTCAGCCACCCGCTGGCAGGCGATCTGCACCTGGACTACGAGTTCCTGAATGTGCCCGCCGATCCGGGCGTCCGCGCCCTCGTCGTCTACAGCGCGGAACCGGGTACGCCTTCACATTCGGCGTTGCGCGCACTGACCCGATCCGATTCCTGAGACGCGCCGGAGGGTGCGGTGCGGCGTGATTTCGCCGTCGAGCCGGGCGAATTCACAGTTGTTTCCTAGGTACTGTCGGATCCGGGTGCGGCATCTCGGGCCATTACCTGGAATAGTTGTGGCAGCACGCACAGGACCAAGGCGAAAGCGGGGATGTTGGTGACTTCGACGGATGGGGTGAGCGAGCGCAGCGAGCGAACCGAGGCCACAGCGCGCATCGCGCACAGCGGCGCCGAGCGCGAGCGAGGCGCCGCTGTGAGCGGGGCAAGTTTGGCGAAGGATACGCCTGCGCCCGCGCCCAGCACCCTGGAGCGAGACGTCCAGACCCTGGAGAAGGCGATCTACGAGGTCAAGCGGGTAATCGTCGGCCAGGATCGCCTGGTGGAACGGCTGCTCGTCGGTGTGCTCGCACGCGGTCACGTCCTGCTCGAGGGTGTGCCCGGTATCGCCAAAACCCTTGCGGTGGAGACCTTCGCGAAGGTGGTCGGCGGCTCGTTCTCGCGCGTCCAGTTCACCCCCGACCTGGTGCCGACCGACCTCATCGGTACCCGCATCTACCGTCAGGGCCGCGAACAGTTCGACACCGAACTCGGCCCGGTGGTCGCGAACTTCGTCCTCGCCGACGAGATCAACCGCGCGCCGGCCAAGGTGCAGTCCGCGCTGCTCGAGGTGATGGCCGAGCGCCACGTCTCCATCGGCGGCAAGACCTACCCGATGCCGGATCCGTTCCTGGTCATGGCGACGCAGAACCCGATCGAGAGCGAAGGCGTCTACCCGCTGCCCGAGGCGCAGCGCGACCGCTTCCTCTTCAAGGTCATCGTCGACTACCCGTCGGTCGAGGAAGAGCGCGAGATCATCTACCGGATGGGCGTCACCCCGCCGGAGGCCAAGCAGATACTCGAGCCCGCCGAACTGATCAGGCTGCAGAAGCTCGCCGCGAACGTCTTCGTGCACCACGCGCTGGTCGACTATGTGGTCCGGGTGATCGCCGCGACCCGCACGCCCGCCGAATTCGGCATGCAGGATGTGGCCAGCTGGATCTCCTACGGCGCCTCGCCGCGCGCCAGCCTCGGCATCATCGCCGCGGCACGCGCCGTCGCGCTGATCCGCGGCCGCGACTACGTGGTGCCGCAGGACGTGGTCGAGGTGATCCCGGACGTGCTGCGCCACCGCCTCGTGCTCTCCTATGACGCACTCGCCGACGAGATCAGCCCCGAAGAGGTGATCAAGCGGGTGCTGCAGACCGTCGGCCTGCCGCAGGTCGCCCCGCAGGCGGTCACGCCGGGTGCGGCGACACCGGCACCGCCCGCGCCGCCGGTGATGGGCCCGCATGGTGCGCCCCAGCAGCCGCAGATCCCGCAGCCGCCCCAGCAGCCGGTGCCCCAGCCGCCGAACGGGCAGCTCTCACAGCCCGCCGGCACCGCTCAGCCGAAGTGACGCGGGCGCCGGAACCGGTTTCCATGTCCTCGCACGCGCCACCGTCGTTCCGAGCGGGTGAGCTGACCGACCCGAAGTTGTCGGCGGCGTTGAAAACGCTCGAACTCACCGTGCGCCGCAGGCTCGACGGCGTGCTGCACGGCGACCACCTCGGCCTCATCCCCGGACCCGGCTCCGAACCGGGCGAGGCGCGCACCTATCAGCCCGGTGACGATGTGCGGCAGATGGATTGGTCGGTCACCGCCCGCACCACCCATCCGCACGTGCGGCAGATGATCGCCGACCGGGAACTGGAAACCTGGATCGTGGTCGACCTGTCGGCCAGCCTCGATTTCGGCACCGCGCTGTGCCAGAAGCGCGATCTCGCGATCGCGGCCGCCGCGGCGATCACACACCTCACCAGCGGCGGCGGCAACCGGATCGGCGCCGTCGTCGCGACGGGCGAGCGGCTGGTGCGCATTCCCGCGCGCAGCGGGCGAATTCACGCGCAGACGCTGCTGCGCGAGATCGCCACCACCCCGCACGCCCGTGACGGTGTGCGCGGCGACCTGCGCGGCGCGATCGAATCGCTGCGCCGCCCGCAGCGCAAGCGCGGGCTCGCGGTGATCATCAGCGACTTCCTCGGTGAGCTCGACTGGCAGCGGTCGCTGCGCGCCATCTCTGCGCGCCACGACCTGCTCGGCGTCGAAATCCTCGATCCGCGCGACCTGTCGCTGCCGGACGCGGGCGATGTGGTGCTGCACGATCCGGAGACCGGGCGCACCCGCGAGTTCAGCCTGACGCCGTCGCTGCGCACCGATTTCGCGGTCGCCGCCCAGCGGCATCGCGAGCAGGTCGAACTGGCGCTGCGCAACTGCGGCGCGCCGGTGCTCACCCTGCAGACCGATCGGGACTGGATCGCCGATGTCGTCCGGTTCGTATCCACCCGGCGCCACAGCCTCGGCGCCCCGAGCGGGCGGGTGCCTCGCCAGTGAGTCTTTCGCATTTCACCGCACCGATCTGGCTGGCGTTCATCGTCGTCATCGGCTTGATCGTGCTCGGCTATGTCCTGGTTCAGCTGGGCAGGCACCGGCGCATGCTGCGGTTCAGCAATATGGAACTGCTGGAGAAGGTCGCGCCGACCCGGCTGAACCTGACCCGCCACATTCCGATCATGCTGCTCGTGATCGGTTTGTGCGCACTGACTTTCGCGGCCGCCGGTCCGACGGCGGTGAAGAAGGTGGCGCGCAATCGCGCGACCGTCGTGCTGGTGATGGACGTTTCGCTGTCCATGCAGGCCACCGACGTGCCGCCGAACCGGCTGCAGGTGGCGCAGAAGGCGGGTAAGGAATTCGTCGACGGCCTGCCGTCGGGGCTCAACCTCGGCTTCGTCACCTTCGCGGGCACCGCGTCGGTCATGGTGCCGCCCACCGTGAATCGCGAACAGGTCAAGTCGGCCATCGACAACATCAAGCTGGCCGAGCGCACCGCCACCGGTGAAGGCATTCTCACCGCGCTGAATTCGATCGAGACGCTCGCCTCGGTGCTCGGCGGCGCGCAGACACCGCCGCCCGCCCGCATCGTGCTGATGTCGGACGGTAAGCAGACCGTGCCCGACGACAAGGATGTGGACAACCCGAGGCACGGGTTCACCGCCGCCCGGCTCGCCAAGAGCAAAGGCGTTCCGGTGTCCACGATTTCGTTCGGCACCGAATGGGGTTCGGTAGAGATCCAGGATCAGGACGGCAAGGGCCCGCCGCAGCGGGTGAAAGTGCCGGTGGACAACGACTCGCTGCGCGAGATCGCGAAATTGTCCGGCGGCGACTTCTACACTGCGTCCAGCCTCGAACAGCTCACGGCGGTGTACGACACACTGCAGGAGCAGATCGGTTACGAGCTGACCAGGGGTGACGCGAGTCGTCCGTGGATGCTCGCCGGTCTGTTGTTCATCACCGCGGGTGTCGGCGCCAGTTTGGTGTTCCGGCAGCGCCTGCCGTAGAAACTGCACATTCTGCCGCGCCCGGTGCTGGTGAGCCCGGGCGCGGCCCACGAACTCGAACAGATAGGTTGGTGCTCATGTCGAACATCACATCCCGGTCGGTACTGGTGACCGGCGGCAACCGCGGCATCGGGCTCGCGGTCGCCCAGCGTCTGCTCGCCGATGGACACAAGGTGGCCGTCACCCACCGCGGCTCGGGCGTGCCCGAGGGCCTGTTCGGTGTGAAATGCGATGTGACGGATACGGAATCGGTGGATCGGGCGTTCACCGAGGTCGAGGAGAAGCAGGGGCCGGTCGAGGTGCTCGTCGCCAATGCGGGCATCACCGACGACACGCTGCTGATGCGGATGACCGAGGAGCAGTTCACGAAGGTCATCGACGCCAACCTGACCGGTGCATTCCGCTGTGCCAAGCGGGCCAATCGGGCGATGCTGCGGGGGCGCTGGGGCCGGATGATCTTCCTGGGCTCGGTGGTCGGGCTCAGTGGGCAGGCGGGCCAGATCAACTACGCCTCCTCCAAGGCCGGTGTGATCGGTCTCGCGCGTTCGATCACCCGTGAGCTCGGCTCGCGTTCGATCACCGCCAATGTCGTCGCACCGGGCTTCATCGAAACCGATATGACCGCGGGCCTGCCCGATGACCTGCGCGATATGGCTAAGAAGTTCATTCCGCTGCAGCGCCTCGGCCAGCCGGAGGATATCGCCGCCGTGGTGAGCTTCCTGGCCTCCGAGGATTCCGCCTACGTGTCCGGCGCCGTGATTCCGGTCGACGGTGGCATGGGCATGGGGCACTAGTAGATTCGGTCATCCCGGACAACCCGACAATCGACTTCAGGAGAACCGAGAACTCATGGGCGGACTGCTCGAAGGTAAGACCATCCTGGTCACCGGCATCATCACCGACTCGTCGATCGCGTTCCACGCGGCCGCCGTCGCGCAGGAACAGGGCGCGAAGGTGATCATCACCGGTATTCCGGAGCGGCTGCGGCTGATCGACCGGATCGCCAAGCGGCTGCCGCAGGAGGTGCCTCCGGCCATTCCGCTCGACGTCACCAGCGAAGCGGATCTGGCCGCGCTGGCGGACAAGCTCGGCGAGCTGGCGCCCGAGGGCGTCGACGGCGTGCTGCACTCGATCGCGTTCGCGCCGCGCACGCTGATGGGCCCCGAGGCGCGCCCGTTCCTCGAGGGCCCCGGCCCCGATGCGGCGAAGGCGTTCGAGATCTCGGCATGGAGCTACGCCTCGCTGTCGCGCGCGGTGCTGCCGGTGATGAACGAGGGCGGCTCGATCGTCGGCATGGATTTCGATCCGCGCACCGCGATGCCGTTCTACAACTGGATGGGTGTGGCCAAGGCCGCGCTCGAGTCGGTCAACCGGTACGTGGCGCGGGAAGTGGGCGCGGCCAAGCGGATTCGCTCCAACCTGATCGCCGCCGGGCCGATCAAGACGCTCGCCGCCAAGGCCATCGCGGGCACCGCGACCGATGACGCCAAGCAGCTGAACATGCTCAACAGCTACTGGGACGGCGCGTCGCCGATCGGCTGGGACGTCGACGACCCGACGGTGGTGGCGAAGTCGATCTGCGCGCTGCTGTCGGATTGGCTGCCGGGCACCACCGGGTCGATCATCTACGTGGACGGCGGGGCCAGCCACAACACCTGGTTCCCGGAGAACATGTCGTTCAACTGACGTACTAGGTAGGGAGAGACTGTGATTCAGGCCGCCGAGGCGCTGTTGCTGCTTTCCTTCGGTGGCCCGGAACGCCCCGAGGACGTGATGCCGTTTCTGGAGAACGTCACTCGGGGCAGGGGAGTGCCGCGCGAGCGGCTGCTCGAGGTCGCCGAGCACTACATGCACTTCGGCGGCGTCTCTCCGATCAACGCGCTCAATCGCGACATCATCGCCGCCGTCGAGGCCGAACTGGCCTCGGCGGGTATCGATCTGCCGGTGTACTTCGGCAACCGGAACTGGGCGCCGATGGCGGAGGACACCGTCGCGCGGATGGCCGCCGACGGGGTGGGGTCGGCACTGGTGTTCCCGACCTCGGCATGGGGCGGCTACTCCGGCTGCCTGCAGTACCAGGAGGACATCACCAGGGCCCGTGCGGCCTTCGGTGCGGGCGCGCCGGAACTGGTGAAGCTGCGGCAGTATTTCGACCACCCGCTGCTGATCGACGCGTTCGCCGACGCGATTCGCGCTGCGGTACAGGAACTTCCGGCCGATCGCCGCGACGGCGCCCGCCTGGTGTTCACCGCGCACTCCATTCCGGTCTCCGCCGACACCACCGCGGGCCCGCCCGCCGACGGCGGCCGCCTCTACAGCCGCCAGGTCGCCGAGGCCGCCCGATTGTGCGCCGCCGCAACCGGTTTCACCGACTACGACCTGGTGTGGCAGTCCCGCTCCGGCCCGCCCCAGGTCCCGTGGCTCGATCCCGATATCGTCGACCACCTCGAAGACCTGTCCGGCAAGGGTGTCGAAGCCGTTGTCGTCTGCCCGGTCGGCTTCGTCTCCGATCATCTCGAGGTCATCTGGGATCTCGACAACGAAGCCAAAGACAAGGCTGCCGAACTGGGCATGGCTTTCGCCCGCGCTGCCACCCCTGGCACCGACCCCCGCTTCGCCCAACTCGTCGTCGAACTGATCCGCGAACACCTCGCGGCCGCCGATGTCCGCCGCCTCGGTGACGTGCCCGGCTATGGCTGCACCCGCAACGGCGCTCCCTGCGCCATCGACTGCTGCGCTCCGCCCCGCCGCCCGGTACCGGCCACCTGAACCGCTGATCTAGTGCGGCGTCCAGTGACGTTCGCCGTGCGGCCGCGGTTCGAACTGTCGGGGTCGACAGCGAATGGCACGGCACCCGACCGGTCAGGGTTCGTGAACACCACACCAGCGATGGCCAGGGTTGCATTGCCGCACACCCGTTCTGCCAACAGCACACCCTCTGTACTGGGTGTGGAGCAGTGATAAAGGGTGTGAACTGCTCGGCATCCCGATCGCGGCTGACGTACCAAGGTTGCACTGCGGCGGCGACACTGCCGCAAAACCACCAGTCGATCACCCGACCCTGCCAAGGCTCGTGGTCACCGCACTAGCCGCGGGCACCGCTGCATCGCCGACCTCGGATGAACCATGGTGGCGATTGTGGTGGTTACGCGTCGTGGTTGCCGCGGTGTGCGGGCCTAGGCGGACACAAAACGCAGTGAGGTGACAGATCTTGCCGCGAATGGGCGAAGAATGTCCGCTCAGCCCCACCGGCAGCCGCTCTGTGCAGCACGGCCGCTGGTCGGTTCAGAAGTTCAGGATGGTCAGGCGGGTATAGACGCCGGGGTAACCCGGCTGTGCGGCGCCTTTGCCCCACGAGGTCAGGGCGACCACGCGGCCGTTGACCAGAAGGGGGCCGCCGCTGTCGTATTCGGCGGTGTCCGCGACGGTCGATCCGGCACAGAGCATGGTGTTCGGGTCGAAGGACGGACCGTAGGCGGTGGCGCAGGTTTCGTTGGACGCCAGGGGGACGGTGGCGGCGTTGAGGCGAGTGTTGCCGGAGTCGTCGGTGCCGGTCGCGCCCCAGCCGAGGATGGTCGCCGAATCACCTTGGGGTGGGCCGATTTCCAGTACCGGACCGGATTGTGCGCGGTCGAGGGTGAGGACGGCGAGGTCGTTGTGGTAGACGGGTTCGCCCTCGAAGGTGGACTCGCGGAAGTCGGGGTGGACGCGAATGTTCTTGACCCGCACGGACGTTCCGTCGGTGGACCGCAGGTCGCTGCGGCCGAAGGTGACGCTGAGCGCGGCGGGGGCGATCCTGGCGAGCTCGACGCAGTGGGCGGCCGTGACGACCTGATCCGGTGCGATGAGCACGCCCGCGCAGAATTGCCCCGACGGCCGCGTGAGGAACAACGGCGTGCCGATCGCCGCGAGCCAGGGGTAGCTCGCCGCCTCGGCCGCCTGACCGCCGACAACCGCGGACGCGGGTATCGCGGCGGGTACTCCGATACACAGCAGCGCCCCCGCGAGAATCGCCGCGCCGCAACGACCGAGTTTCATATCACACCGCTCCAGACCTGCCCGCCGAAAGACGCACCCATTCAACCAGATTCACCCCGTCGGCGGATCCGTCATCCCCTGGAGCCCCGCCTTATCTGGCAGCGGGGGTCAGGTGGTGGGGCGGGCGGAGGCGTGGATGGCGACCAGGCGGGCGGCGCGGATGGCGTCCCAGAGGGGGCGCAGCAGGGTTTCCTGGGCGCCGATGGCGCTGGCGGAGGTGGGGGCCGAGGCCGGTTCCCGCTGGGCCACGGTGAGAATCGCGGCGACGTGGTCGGCGGTGTCGAGAATCCGCCTGGCGCGCAACGGGATCGACTCCGGGTAGTCGTGCCGGGAGTAGTCGGCGAGTTCGGCCTCGATCAGCTCGCGCGGGTCGGAATCGGATCCGCCCAGTGCGGTGGTGTGCAGCTGCATCAGCGCGTCGGCGGCATCGCGGACCGCCTCGCGCATGGTGTACTCGGCCTCGCCGAGCGCCATGTCGTGGCCGGGATCGAGCGGGATCGGCGTGCTGTAGACGGTCCACTGCAGCGTGTCGTCGTCGACCCACTGCGGGATCAGCCCGGTGCCGTCGGTGCCCGGCACGCCGATGAGCATGCCCTCCTCGGCCTCGATCGCGTCGGCGGCGAACGCGGTGCCGATCGGCAGCCCGCGCACATCGCCCGGCACCGGGAGCACGAGGCGCAGCTGTGCGCCCGGAGCGGCCATGGTTTCGCGAATCACCTTGAGCAGCGCCATGACTCCGGTACCCGGCAGATTGCCGCGGGAGGACCATGGCAGGTCGGTGCGGCCGCCGGTGACCGGATCACCCGCGGCGATGGTGTGCTTGGGCGCCCACGCGTGCAATGCCTCGAGCACATCATCGGGCGCGCTACATCCGGCCAGCCAGGAGCCGGCCCACACCGTCAGCGTGGCACTGGGAGAGCACATAATTTCGAGCATAAAGGGTGATCGCAACTCGCGGGCTAGCCCGCCGCCGCGCGGATTCCGGCCGGACCTGGGTGCGGCGGTTCCGGCGGCCTGCGCCCGGCTCGCGGCGGCAGTGATCAGCCGGGGAACAGGGCGAGGAGCTCGCGCTCGGTTCGCTCGGCCGCCTCGAGTGTTTCGCCGGCGACGCAGGCCGCTGATGTGCCACGCCCGCCGCGCGGCCACATCGTCCGCTAGGGCGGTGCGTGCGGTGAGGACTTCGTGGCGGAGCGCGCCGACGGCCTCGACATCGACTGTCGCGGTGAGGATCTCGTTCCCGCGCCCGCTGGTGCCGGAGTCCTGCTCGGCGATCGCCGAGCGGCCGGAGCCGGCTACCCGCGGCCACGGCGCGGAAGGCGGGGCGGCACGGCAACCTGTGCGGCATGGCGTCGAGCCCACCGCACCCACGTACGGAAACCTCAGAGAAAATGCCCGCTGGCCAGATAGGGCGCCGGATCCGGCATACCGCGCAGCGCGAGATATCCTTCCTGCCCGATGTCGAGACGAGCCGCCAATCCGATGTCGATCGCCCATTCGTTCGCGGTGGTGATGCAGTTGACCAGGGTACGACCCTCGGCTGCCGCCAGCGCCTCCCACAACAGCTTCCCCGCCGTTTCCGGATCGTCGGCGGCCAGCAGCGCCGCACGGCCCCGGCCGTCGATATAGACATAGCCGCGCCGGCCGTCGGCCCGGGATACGACCAATCTATTGTTGGCGAGCAGGTAGTGGTGATCGGATCCATGACCGGCCCCGCGCAGTCGCCGATCCAATCGGTCCATCCAGTCGAAATCGTCGGCCTTTCCGTCACCGAGTCCGGTCACCGCGGGCAGGGTCGTCCGATCGACGACGCCGACCATGCGCATCTGTGGATACAGCGAGAAGCCCGCGAGCCGGTATCGACGGGTCGCCCCGGGATGCACCGTGGCGGAGAACAGGCCGGGGCGGCCGTCGGCATGGGCCAGCACGGCATCCATCAATCGTTTGCCGAGACCCCGACCTTGGCACTGCGGCAGGACACCGTAGGTCGCGAGGTACCACAGTCGTTCCCGATTCTGCGAGATCGCGAAGCCGAGGATCTCCTCGCCGTCCGCGGCCACCAAGCAGCCCGCCGGATCGACGTCGAGGAAGTAGCGCATCCGCTCGATCCACTGCTGCGCGACCTCAGCCGAACGTGGTTGCGGCTCAGGATCACTCACCCGCCGATCGCGCCGATCGCCATCGAGGAAGGTCGTATCAGAGGCCCGTTCGGCCTTCGGCAGGTCGGCTGCCAGCAACGGCCTGATCTCCACAGCATCCATCCCATCACCGTATGAAAATCCGCCGGGCGGGGTCAGAAGAATGTCCGAACGAAATCGACGGCGGTTTCACCGCGGGCGCAGATCCGCGCGCCGGAGTAGTGGCGTGGTTACTGCGGCTCGGTCACGAAATCGATGAGCCGTTCGACGGCGCCGATGAGCGGGGCCTCGAGGTCGCGGAACGAGTCGACGGCCTCGTACACGCGGCGCCAGCCGTCGCGGGGCGTACCCCAGCCGAGGCGGCGGCAGATACCCGTCTTCCAGTCCTCGCCGCGCGGGATGTCCGGCCACGCCTCGATGCCGACCGCCGAGGGGCGGACCGCCTGCCATACGTCGATATAGGGGTGACCGGTGACCAGTACGTGCGCGCCGAGGCCGGTGGTGAGCTGGGTTTCCTTCGAACCGGTGACGAGATGGTCGACGAGGACGCCGACGCGGCGGCCGGGCCCCGGCGCGAACTCCGTCAACCGCTCGGCCAGATTGTCCAGGCCCTCGAGATGTTCGACGACAACGCCCTCGACCCGCAGGTCGTGCCCCCAGACCCGCTCGACGAGCGCGGCGTCGTGCACGCCCTCCACCCAGATGCGGCTGGTCTTCGCGACCTTGGCCCGCAGACCCGCCACCCTGGTCGATCCGGAGGCCGAGCGCACCGGTTTCGCCTGCGCTTGCGCGGCGGGTTTTACCAGCGTCACCGGTTCGCCGTCGATCAGAAACGCGGCTTCCCGCATGGCGAACAGGCGCACCGCGCCGCGCGCGTCCTCCAGCTTCACGAACTCACCGTCGTAGCTGCGATCGAATCCGACGACCGCGCCGCAGAATCCGGTGGCCGCGTCCTCGACGACCAGATCGCGATCCGCGGTGACGACGGGGACCGTCCGCTTCGCCGCTCGGGGATGTCCGGAGAAGATGTCGCCATATCTGTCAACCACCCGCACGAAGCTAGCACTGCCACTGAACGTTTCACATCCGCCGGGCGCGCGCGTCGCACCGTCCGCGGTGTGGTGAATTCGTAATTCACCCGAGATCTGTACATCCGTCTGTCCGACCCGAGATCATGTCGGGCGCACTACAGTGGGTTGGGTGGCCGCAATTTTTTGGCTGGTCGCGGGCATACTGCTCGCGGCGGCGGAAATGCTCACCGGGGACCTGACGCTGCTGATGCTGGGGGTTGCCGCGCTCGGCACCGCGGGTGTCAGTGCGGCGGCGGGTACTTCGCTGGTGGTCGACGCCGTCATCTTCGGCGTGATGGCGGTGGTGCTGATCCTCGGCGTTCGTCCGATCCTGCGGCGCCGCTTCGGGACGCCGCCGCCGATCCCGACGAATGTGGACGCGCTCCCGGGGAAGACGGCGCTGGTGCTGGAGCAGGTCGCCGAGCATTCCGGCCAGGTGAAGCTGGGCGGTGAGGTGTGGACCGCGCGTCCGATGGATACCGATGAGGTCTACGAGCCCGGTACGACCGTCTATGTCATGAGGATCGACGGCGCGACCGCCGTCGTCTGGAAGGGGCCGTAATGGCTGTACTTATCGTCGCCGCCGTCCTCGTCCTCCTGGTCGTGGTGGTGGTGTTCAAATCGATCGCGCTGGTGCCGCAGGCCGAGGCCGCGGTCATCGAACGGCTCGGCAGGTATTCGCGCACCGTCTCCGGCCAGCTCACCTTCCTGGTGCCGTTCGCGGACCGGATCCGTGCCAAGGTCGACCTACGCGAGCGGGTGGTGTCGTTCCCCCCGCAGCCGGTGATCACCGAGGACAACCTGACGCTGCATATCGATACGGTGGTGTACTTCCAGGTCACCAGCCCACAGGCGGCGGTATACGAGATCAGCAACTACATCGCCGCGGTGGAGCAGCTGACGGTCACCACGCTGCGCAACGTGGTCGGCGGCATGACACTCGAGCAGACCCTGACCTCCCGCGATCAGATCAACGGCCAGCTGCGCGGGGTACTCGACGAGGCGACCGGCCGCTGGGGCCTTCGCGTGGCCCGCGTCGAACTGAAGAGCATCGATCCGCCGCCGTCGATCCAGGAGTCGATGGAGAAGCAGATGAAGGCCGACCGCGAGAAGCGTGCCATGATCCTCACCGCCGAGGGCCAGCGCGAGGCACAGATCAAGACGGCAGAGGGCGCCAAGCAGGCGTCGATCCTGTCCGCGGAGGGCGCCAAGCAGTCGTCCATCCTGAACGCGGAAGGTGAACGGCAGAGCCGCATTCTGCGCGCGCAGGGCGAACGCGCCGCCGCCTACCTGCAGGCGCAAGGGCAGGCCAAAGCCATCGAAAAGGTCTTCTCCGCAATCAAATCCGGTAAGCCGACCCCGGAACTGCTTGCCTACCAATACATGCAGACGCTGCCGCTGGTCGCGAAGGGCGATGCGAACAAGGTGTGGCTGGTGCCGAGCGATTTCGGCAAGGCGCTCGAAGGGTTCGCGAAGAGCTTCGGCACCCAGGGTGAGGACGGCGTCTTCCGTTATGAGCCACCGGCTTCCGACGGCGCCGAGGTGAAGGTGGAGGACGACTCCGACGTCGCCGACTGGTTCGACACCGCGCCGGATCCGGCGATCGAACGCGCCGTGCGCGCCGCCGAGGCGAGCGCACGCGCGCCGGTCGAGGGCTACACCGCGCCGCCGTCGTCGCGACCGACGCCGGAGCCGGAGCAGCAGTCGATTTCGCACCAGCCCCAGCAGTCGATTCCGCCGCAGCAGCCGCCCTACGATCCGGGCGACCCGCACGGCAGGCCCTGGCAGCCGCCGAACCAGTAACGGTCGACCGCCCCGTCTCCGTCAGGGGCGGGGCGGTTTCTGTCGAGCCGAGTTGTGTTGCGGCGCTTTCCCGGCGGCGGCAGTCGAACCGGTAGCGTCGCGCCGCTACCCGGATTCCGTACGGACCGGGGTGGTTTCGCGCTGGTCAGCCGGGTAGCGGTGTCACCGCGCTGTAGTCGGCGACCGTCATCGAATCGTGTACGCGCAGACCGCGGGAGTTGCGCTTGGCCACCGAGCGGGCCACCCCGTCCGGAAGGATATTCAGCAGTCGAGCGCCCTGTGTCAGCGCGAGGACGCCGAGCGTGGAGCTCGGCACGATCGTCTTGGCCGCGCGCACCGCGAAGGCCCTGCTGTCGCGTACCGCATCGGCCATGGCGCGTTCGTAGGCGGGGAAGGCGATCGTGTGATCGCCACCGGCGGTGGCCAATTCACCCGCAAGCGTGTAGGCGCCGACCACCGCGAGGCTGGTACTGCCCCCGACCGCGGGTCCCGGACAGTAACCCGCATCGCCGACCAGTGTGACGCGCCCGCGCGACCAGGTGTCCAACTGAAGCTGTGTGATGGTGTCGAAGTAGAACACCGCTGTGCGGTCCAGCTCCGCGAGCCAGCGATCCACCTCCGGCGCCAGTCCGGCGAATGCGTGGCGGACCATGTCTCGCTGCCGCGCGGTATCGCGGTGGTGATAGTCGAGGGGCTGTTCGGCGCGGAACAGGAACACCAGGCGCGCATCGTCGAGATGAGGTGCGGTATAGACCGAGGCGGCTCGCCCGGCCGCCATGTAGGCGATCGAATCACCGTCGACGGCACAGCCTTTCGGCACCGAGATGACCGCGAAATACCCGCCGAGGAAGTGTTCGTCGACTTCGCCGAACACCAGCCGCCGGACATTCGAGCGCAGCCCGTCCGCGCCGACCACCAGATCGAAATCCCGCGCCGCGCCGTGCGTGAATTCGACCCGCCCGTCCGGGGAGATCGAGGCGATGGAGTCGCCGAACAGATACTCCACCTCGTCGCGCCCTGCGTCGTAATAGATTTCGCTCAGGTCGTCGCGCATCACCTCGACATGATGATCGGAGACCGCGGTGAAGATCTTCGCCAGTTCGATGGTGGTGGTGCGACGTCCGGTGTGCACGGTCAGCCGCTCGGTCCCGGTGGCCGATTCCTGAATCCGCGGCAGCACCCCCATCTGCTCGGAGATCCGCATCGACGGTTTGAACAGATCGACCGCATGCCCACCGGTCTTGCGCAGCTCGGCTGCCTTCTCCACCACGGTCACACTGAACCCGTACCGTGTCAGCCAGTAAGCGAGAACAGGCCCGGCAATGCTCGCGCCCGAGATAAGAATCCGCATATCCAACGCCCCCACGTTGTTACTGAGGTAATACTTACTTCCGGATCGTATGCCCCCCGCGCGGGCCTGACAATGCACTCCGGCGGACTCGCACCGCCGAGCGCAGTCGAATGGTGGTGCGGCACGCCGAGAACGGCCGCCATCTGACTGCGCTCGAGGGGATTCGACGCCGGTGCCTGGCTCGGCGGCGGGCCGGGTTCGGTGGCAGACTGCGGATATGACGACAAGTGAGTGGGCCGAGGTCGATCGGTACCTCGTGGAGAGTCTCGTCCAAGATGCGGATACGGAGGCGGCGCTGGCGGCCAACGCGGCGGCGGGGCTGCCCGCGATCGATGTGTCGCCGCCGCAGGGGAAGTTCTTGAATCTGCTTGCTCGGTCGGCGGGTGTGCGCCGGGTGCTGGAGATCGGCACGCTCGGCGGATACAGCACGATTTGGCTGGCGCGGGCGGTCGGGGAGAAGGGGCAGGTGATCACCCTCGAGTTCCAGCAGCAGCACGCCGATGTCGCGCGAGAGAACCTCGATCGCGCGGGAATCGGTGCGCGGGTGGACATCCGGGTCGGCGCGGCGCTCGACAGCCTGCCTGTCCTCGCCGCCGAACACCCCGAACCCTTCGACCTGGTGTTCATCGACGCCGACAAGGTCAACAACTCGAATTACGTCCAGTGGGCGCTGCGCCTGACCCGCCCCGGCTCGATCATCATCGTCGACAACGTCGTCCGCAACGGCGCGGTAGCCGACGCGTCCTCCGACGACCCGGTGATCCAAGCCAGCCGCGACGTCATCGAATTGCTCGCCGCCGAACCAACTCTCGACGCCACTGCCCTGCAAACCGTCGGCGCCAAGGGCTGGGACGGCTTCGCCTACGCCATAGTCAACGGCGCCGACTAGCCCCCAGCCGCACACCTTTGATTTCGCGCACACCGAATCGCATACGAAGCGGTGTGCGGGAAGTCGAAGTGTGTGCGGCCGTTCGGCACTGGCGCGAACGGCGCCGAGCTGCCTTGCCGACCGCTGCTGGCCGATCGAGTGCCTGTGGCTGCGAGGGGGCTAACCCGAATGGGTGGTGCGCCAGGTGGCGCGGACCTTCGGGTCGAGGATCAGGGCCGCGATGTTCCATGCGTCGTCCTCGCCGCGGTGGTGTCGGCCCTCGAGTGGGAGGCCCGCGATGTGGAGGGCGCCCGCCATCCCTTGGCGGCGGCGGAGGTCGTAGGCCTCGGCGAAGATCTGTTTGGCGTTGGTGTGCCCGCGGTTGAAGGGGTAGGGGACGCCGGTGGCCGCGCACTGGGTGGTGAACTGTTTGCGGTCGTAGTCGCCCCAGCTGGCCCAACGGCGTACACCCGCTTGGTATTCGGTGGCCAGTAGGTGGCAGGCCTCGGCGTAGGTGACTCCGGTGTCGACCTCGGCCTGGGTGAGGCCGGTCAGTTCGGTGCAGAACGGGCTCACCGTGGAGCGGGCGGGGCGAACGAGGATGCGGTGCTTGCCCACTCGTTCACCCGCGTCCAGATCGACTACGGTGAGGCCGATTTCGATGATCTCGTTCACCATGCCCGGCGGTGTCGGGCCATCCCAGCACGTCGCCTCGACATCGATGACATTCAGCAGCCCCGTATTTCCTCCCATGGGCGTCGACAGTAGAAGCCGCGGGCGCACCCTTCCAACTGATTTACGGCATCGGGATCCCGTGGGGTTCGAGTGCTGGTGCGCCCGCGGCATCGTCGGGCCGGAACCGCTGCGCGGCGATCGGCGGCCGCAGAGGGCGCGGACGCGACTGCCGACAGCTACGGCACGAGCACGACTTTGCCGGTGGTGCCGCGGGTTTCGAGCGCCCGGTGCGCGCCTGCGGCATCGGCGAGTGGGAACCGTTGCACGGCGGGCCGCAGCCGTCCGGCGGCGGCGTCCGCCAGCGCGCGGACCTCCAGTGCGCGGAAGTCGCCGCCCGCCCGCTGCAGCAGCTCGGGCCCGACCACGAGCTCGGAGGTGATGCCGCGCGCCGCGAGCTCCTCCTCCGGCAGCGTCGGCTCCGTGCCCTGTCCGGACATCCCGAAGATCAGGCGCTGCCCGCCCTTGCCGACCAGATCGATGGCGGCGCGGGCGATCTCGCCGCCCACCGAGTCGAACAGCACCGTGGCCCGCCGGTCGCCGAGCCGGGCGCCCACCTCGTTTGCCCAGCCGGGGCGCAGGTAGTCGACGGCCAGGTCGGCGCCATTGCGTTGCACCAGTGCGACTTTGGCGGGTCCACCGGCCAGCCCGATCACGGTCGCGCCCGCGTTCTTCGCGAATTGCACGAGCAGCGTGCCGATTCCGCCCGCGGCGGCGGTCACCATGACCACGCTGTCCGGGCCGAGTTCGGTGAACATCAGCACGCCGAGCGCGGTTCGGCCGGTACCGATCATCGCGACCGCCTCGGCCGAATCCAGGTGTGCCGGAATCTCGTGCAGCCGGGCGACTTCCGTCACCGCCAGCTCGGCGTAGCCGCCCGGCACCATGCCGAGGTGTGCGACCACCCGCTTGCCGAGCCATGCGGGTTCGACGTCGGCGCCGACCCGGTCCACGGTCCCGGCGACCTCGCGGCCCGGCACGGTGGGCAGTTCGGGCAGCGGGTACGGGCCTGGTGTGCCACGGCGGAACGCGGTGTCGATGAGGTGGACGCCCGCGGCCTCGACCGCGATGCGGACCTGTCCAGTCCCGGGGACCGGATCGGCGACGGTTTCGTAGCGGAGATTCTCGGCGGGACCGAAGGTGTGGAGTCGTACTGCGTGCATCACCACACCCTGCAACCGGAACCTACGTTGAGGTCAATCCCGCCCGTGCCGCGAACCCGTCGCACAGCGCCGCCAAACCGAGGAACAGCAGGTCCTCGGAGGTGAGATCGCTCACTCCGGCGCCCTCCAGATCGGCGAGCGCCGGTGGCACCGGAAGCTGTGATGTTCCTTGCAGTAGCGCGCGCAATCCGTTGTCGCCTTCCGGATTCATCCCCTTGCGCGCCACCAGCGCCGAGCTGATGTGCGGCAGCGTCGCGCCGGAGATGTAGTTCCATACGGTAAACGCCATCGTGGCGGCCTCGCGAGTGGATACATTGAGTTCGCGGAGCCCCTCGACCAGCCACGCCAGACTGGCCAGCCCATGCGGACCGAAGCTGTACCGGGGCATGGCGAAGGTGAGCAGCACCCACGGATGTTGTTGGTAGAGCGCCCAATCGATCTCGGCGGCGATGCGGACCCGGTCGCGCCAGGTCCAGCCTCGGCCTTCCGGCGACGGGTACGGATGGCGGCGCGCCACCTCGTCGGTCATGGCGGCGAGCAGCTCGTCCTTGTTCGCGACGTGCCGGTACAGCGACATCGCGCCCGCCCCGAGACGATCGGCGATGCGTCGCATGGACAGCGCGTCGAGGCCTTCGGTATCGGCCAGCGCGATGGCGGTGTCGACGATGACGGCGCGGTTCAGCTTGGGCTCAGTCATCCCATCTTTCACTTTCACTTCCGGTCCGGTGTGCGTACACTGTACCCGGACTCGTGCGTACGGTGTACGCGACACGCGGAGAGGATACGAGATGACTGACGTGGAGGCGGTGCGGCCGTCGACGATGGAAGCGGCCCCGACCGGCTCGCGCCGTGCCTGGCTGGGCCTGGCGGTGCTGCTCCTGCCGGTGCTGCTGGTGTCCATGGACATCTCGGTGCTCTTCCTTGCCATGCCGACACTCACCGTCGATCTCGACCCGTCGGCGTCGGAGCAGCTGTGGATCCTCGACATCTACGGCTTCCTGATCGCGGGCCTGCTGATCACCATGGGCAACCTCGGTGACCGGATCGGGCGGCGCAACATCCTGCTCGTCGGCGCCACGGTGTTCGGCATCGCCTCGATCCTCGCGGCCTTCGCGCCGAGCGCCGGCGTGCTCATCGCGGCCAGGGCGCTGATGGGCATCGGCGGTGCGACCCTGCTGCCGTCCAGCCTCGCGCTCATCTCCAGCCTGTTCCGCGACGCACGCGAACGCGCCGCCGCCATCGGTGTGTGGACCGCGTTCTTCGCGGGCGGCTCCGCGGTCGGCCCGATCATCGGCGGTGTGCTGATGCACCACTTCTGGTGGGGTTCGGTCTTTCTCATCAACATCCCGGTGCTGTTGATTCTGCTCGCCTTCGGCCCGTTCCTGCTCCCCGAGCACAAGTCGAGCGTGCGCGGTCCGCTCGATCTGCTGAGCGTCGCGCTGTCGATCGGCGGCATCCTGCCCGTGGTGTACGCGATCAAGCACACCGCCGCGGAAGGATTCGATCTGTGGCCGGTCGGGCTCGGGGTGCTCGGCGTGGTGATCCTCGTCGTATTCGTCCGGCGCCAGACACATTTGGCCGAACCGCTGCTCGACCTGCGGCTGTTCGGGCGCGCGCAGTTCTCCGTCGCCATCGGCGCCAGCCTGGTCGGCATGATGTCGCTGGCCGCGATGAGCTACCTCACCAGCATCTACCTGCAGTCGGTCACCGGGCGCGAACCGCTCGACGCCGCGCTGCTCGGCATCCCCATGGCCGTCGCGGTGTTCGTGTGCTCGATGAGCGGCGCCAGGGTCGGCCACCGGTTCGGCGTGCGCGCCACCTTCGTCTTCGCGCTGCTCGCCTCGGCGGTGGGCAATCTGCTGCTGCTCGGCATCGGCGTCGACGGCGGAATCGGTTGGTACCTGGTCGGATCCACCATCGCCGGTATCGGCTACGGCCTGGCGTTCACGCTGGTGTCGGATGTGGCGGTGTCCTCGGTGCCGCCGGAGCGGGCCGGTTCGGCGGTCGGCATCTCCGAAACGAGCTTCGAATTGGGCAACGCGCTCGGCCTCGCCCTGCTGGGATCCCTTGCGGCGCTGATCTTCCGCTCCGGCGGCGACTACGCGGCGACCCTCGGCGAGACCATTCAGCACGCGGGCGCCGATGCCGCGCTGATCGATTCCGCGCGCGAATCCTTCCTCACCGGAATGCATATCGCGACGACCGCGGGCGCGGCACTGCTGGTGATCATGGCGATCATCGCCCGCGTCTTCTCCCCGAAGCGGTGACCATACGGCGCACCCGATCGAGCCGGTAGCCGGGTAAAAGCGCGGGCCAGGCAATACATTTGATCGTGTGAACGAGACGCGGCCCGAAAGCAACGGACGGCCGATCGCCGAGCGGGTGGCGACCAGGCTGCTGTACCCGACCTCCCGGCCGCGCGAGAAATCGTTGCGCGACGCGGTCGGCGGCCGCGTCGTACTGGTCACCGGCGCATCGCACGGCATCGGCAAGGCCAGCGCGCGCAAACTCGCTGCCGCGGGCGCGACCGTGCTGCTGGTGGCGCGCTCCGTCGACGACCTCGAACAGGTGGCCGCGGATATCGCGGCCGCGGGTGGCACGGCGCATATCCATCCCACCGATATGGCCGATATGACGGCGGTCGAGCAGCTGGGCCGGACGATCCTGACCGAGTACGGACAGCTCGACATGGTGATCAGCAACGCGGGCAAGTCGATTCGCCGGCCGATCGACGAATCCTATGACCGCTTCCACGATTTCACCCGCACCATCGACGTCAACTACCTGGGGCCGGTGCGGCTGCTGCTGACGGTGCTGCCGCATATGCGCGAACGCGGCACCGGTCACATCGTCAACATCTCCTCCTGGGCCGTGCTGGTGCCGCCCGCGCCGCGCTGGGCCGCCTACGGCGCCTCGAAGGCCGCCTTCGACGTCTGGCTGCGCAGCGTCGGCACCGAGATCGCGGGCGACGGCCTCACCACCACCTCCATCTACATGCCGCTGGTGCACACCAGGATGAGCGCGCCCACCGACTTCAGCCGCATTCCCGGCCTCACCGTCGACGAGGCCTCCGACCTGGTCTGTCACGCGGTCACCGCCAAGCCGCGCGAGATCGCACCGTGGTGGTCCGCACCGTTGCAGGCGTGGACGGACCTGACGCGCAACCAGGCCCAACGCTGGCTGGCCCGCATGTACGGCCGCTGACCGGAGCGCCCGCCGCCGACCGGAGCGCAGCCGCCCGTAGCCGCCGACCGGCGCAACATATCCGCAACATGCCGGGGAATAGGATCGGTGGGTGCGTGAATCCGGTGCGACGAGTCTGGCGACCTTGCTCGCGTTGGCGGATTCCCGGCTGCCGATCGGCGGCCACGTGCACTCCGGCGGTGTCGAGGAGGCGGTGTCCTCCGGCCTGATCCGCGACGCGGCGACGGTGGAGCTGTACCTGCGCCGCCGCGTCCGCACCTCCGGATTGGTCGCGGCCTCGCTGGCCGCCGCCGTATGTTCCGGCGAGCTCACCCCGGCGCGCGCCGAGGCGGAGGCCGATGCCAGGACACCGGCGCCCGCGGCCCGTGCGGCATCGCGGGCGCAGGGGCGCGGCTTGCTGCGGCTGGCGAAACAGCTGTGGCCGCAGCAGGATTGGGCCGCGCTCGGCCCGCGACCGCACCTGTCGACGGTGTTCGGCATGGTCGGCGCGGCCAGCGGGGTGACGCCACTGGAGACCGCCGGTGTCGTCGTCTACACCACGCTGACCGGCGCGGCCACGGCTGCTCAGCGTTTGCTGGCTCTCGACCCCGCCGCGGTCGCCGCCAGCACCTTCCGGCTGACCGAGCTGTGCGACCGTGTCGCCGCCACGGCGGTCACCGGTCTCGCCGCATTGTCGGACCCCCTGCAGGACGTGCTCGCGCAGCGCCATCTCGACCGCGAGATGCCGCTGTTCGCCAGCTGATCCGAAATACTGTCTACGAGAAGGAGAGTGCCACCATGCCCCCGCATCTGATCGACGGTGAACCGCACGATCACAGCCACGATCGCCCCAAGCGGGAACGCACGCCGGGCGAGGCGCTGCGCATCGGCATCGGCGGGCCGGTCGGCTCCGGCAAGACCGCGCTGGTGGCCGCGCTGTGCAGGCAGCTGCGCGACGAGCTGTCCCTCGCGGTGCTCACCAACGACATCTACACCACCGAGGACGCGGACTTCCTGCGCCGCCACGCGGTACTTCCGGACGAGCGGATCACCGCGGTGCAGACCGGCGGTTGCCCGCACACCGCCATCCGCGACGACATCACCGCCAATCTCGACGCGATCGACGATCTGATCGCGGCCAACCCGCCACTGGATCTGATCCTGGTCGAATCCGGCGGCGACAACCTCACCGCGACCTTCTCCTCCGGCCTGATCGACGTGCAGATCTTCGTCGTCGATGTGGCCGGTGGCGACAAGGTGCCGCGCAAGGGCGGTCCCGGTGTCACCTTCTCGGATCTGCTCGTGGTCAACAAGACCGACCTCGCGCCGCTGGTCGGCGCGGATCTCGGTGTGATGGAGCGCGACGCGGCGAAGGTGCGCGAGGGCCGTCCGACCGCGCTGGTTTCGCTCACCGAGGATCCGGCCGCGACGCCGGTGCTCGCCTGGGTGCGCGAGCAGCTGCGGCTGATCGCCGAGCAGGATCGTGGCGCCGAATCGGCCGTCGCGCACTGAGTTCTGTTGCGCACCGAACTGAGGATCACCGCCGAGGCGGGACGGCTGCCGCGGATCGAGGCGAGCGGCGGGTTGTCGGCCCGCCGCACCGGCCCGCATACGGTGCACCTGATCGGTACGGCCGCAACGCCTTTGGGTGGTGACGTGCTCGATATCGCGATCACGGTAGGTCCGGGTGCGCGCCTGGTCGTTCGCTCGGTCGCGGCGACGATCGCGCTGCCGAGCGCGCGGACGCCGTGGTCGTCGGGGCACTGGCGTTTCGAGGTCGGCGCGGGCGGTGAGCTCGACTTCGATCCGGAGCCGACGATTGTCGCGGGCGGTGCCAGGCACCACACCGTCACCACCGTTCGCCTCGCGCCCGATGCCGTTCTCCGGTTGCGCGAGCGCGTGCAGATCGGTCGCGTGGACGAGGACGGCGGTAGCTGGCAGGGCGAGCTGATCGCCGATCTCGGCGAAACGCCGCTACTGCGGCACCGCCTGGAACTCGGCGCCGACGGGCCGACCGACGACGCGCTGACCGCGCCGCGCGCACTGGTGAGCGAACTCGTCTATCCGGATGACGGTCCCGCGGTCACCGAGGGATTGGCCGCGGCCCGACTACCGCTCGCCGCGGGTGGGGTCCTGTTCACCAGAACCTCCGGACTGCTCGCGGGCTGAAGCGGCTACGGCCGTTGCCGGGTTATCGCTGTTGCGAGGTTCCCGGCCCGCCGAAATCGTGCTGGAACTCGGTGCCCGGCGGCACGCCGCCGTAGCCCGCCGAGCTGAAGGGGTGATTGAACTCGCCGCCGTACTTGCCGTAGCGCTTGATCCGCCGCCACCGGAGGAAGAACAGCCCGTAGATGAGTAGAGCAGGTAGGACCGCGAGGGCGACGGCACCGAGCATTTCCGCGTTCATGGCCTCCCCTTGCGATAGCCAGAGTATTGCTACCTGTTTATCACGGCCTTGTTGCTCGGTCGAGGACGGAGGGTGGGTGGAACCCGACAGCGCCGTCGAGTCCCACCCCTTTCCGCCGGAGGGCCTGCGCTCAGTTGCCGACAACCCGAGGGGGTGCGTTGAAGGCGTTGACCGCGCCGACGGCAGCACCGGCCACCGCCCCCACCGCAGCCGCGGGGACGGTGATCACGGCGGCGCCCACTGCGGCACCGAGCACGGGGCCGGCGACGAAGCCGACCGGGACGAACGGAACGCCCGCCACCAGGCCGAGCACGCCGCCGACGGCCGCCGAGGTGAGCGCGAACGGTGCCGCCGAGGCCGCACCGGCGACGGCGCCCATCGCGGCGGTGCCGACGGCCTGGCCCGCGATCCGGTCCGAGCGGCTGCGCTCCATGCCGATCGAATCGAGGAAGGTCGCCAGATTCGACTCGATCAGCGCAGCGTTGTCGTTGATCTGGATCGCTTGTTCCTCGTTGATCCAGTTCGGCGCGTCCACCTGGACGTCGCCGAAGCGGAACTTGCCGGGCGGCGGTGCGATCGGCGGTACCGCGGGCACCGCAGCGGGCGGGTGCAGCACACCGACCGGAGCGAGGTAGCTGCGATCCGGCGCGGGCCGCGACCACTGCAGCGAACTGCGGGTGTTCTCCGGAATGATGAGGCCCTCATAGGGCAGCGCGTTCGGCGCATCGGCCGCAGGCCACTGTGCCTTCTGTTCGGGCTGCGTCACGGTCGGTGACTGTGCGGGGGCGGCCTGCGCGGTGCCGGTGCCGACCAGTGCCAATACCAGCGGCACCGCGCTCGCGGCGACCATCGAGCCCACCTTCTGCCGCTGCGGATTGGGAGCTCTGTGCTTGCCTGTGCCCATACACAACCTTTCATCCGAGTGACTCACGTTCGACTTACCGACATTCGGATCCGGTGAGCAAACGGATTGGTCGATTTCCGGGCTGCACAACGACTTTCGTATAGCCGACGGTTTGCTGGTGGTGTGAGTTTCGTCCGTATCGCGCAACATCATTGCAGGCCATCGGATTTCGATCTTGACCAGTTGGCATTCGCTGACGTCGGAAACAGCGAGGCCGGATCGGCTCGCTCACGCGAACCGATCCGGCCTGTGCGACCCCTCGTCTCAGGGCTCGGGTACCTCGACGGCGGGCGCCAGGTATCCGTTCATCGCGCCGACCGCGGCACCGATCGCCGATCCGGCCGCGACGGCGGGAGCGACCACCAGGGTCACCGCGGCGGTCGCACCCGCCATCGGCCCGAACACCCAGCCCGCGGGCGCGAACGGACTACCGGCCATGGCGCCGATGAATCCGCCCATCGCCCCGGCCGCCACGGCGAGCGGGCTGACCGCCGCCGCGCCGACGACACCACCGACGGCGGCGGTGCCGACCGTCTGCGCGGCGATCCGATCGGAGCGGGTCGGTTCGAAACCGGCCGAATCCAGCTGCTGCGCCAGCCCGGCCTCGGCCGCCGCCGCGGCCTCGTTGACCTGTGCGGCCTGCTCAGGCGTGAGCCACTGCGGGATATCGATCTGGGTATCGCCCGCCCGCAACCTGCCCGTGGGCGGCGCGATCGGCGCCACCGGTGCCGACAGCGACGCGGGATCGGGCATATGCAGCCGTGCGGGATCGACCGGGGCGAGCTTGCCGCCCGGCATCGCCCGCACGCCCTCCGGCGAGTTGCGGCTGACATACACCGGCGCCGTGACCTGCGCCGGAACCGATTCGGGCGCAACGCTGTCCGAGGCGAGCGCCTCGTTACCTGCGCCGAGCTCGGCGATCTGTACCGCGGCCGGCGTCGGGCCGCTCGATGCCGTCCAGTCCGCCGCCGCGGTCCCGGTGCTCGCCAGCGCGACGGCCAGCGGTAGCGCTCCGATCACCATCAGCGAGACGACGCGCCTACCGCGCGAGGGCGGACGATCCTGGCGTATGACCATGAATGACCCTTCTGTCCGAATGTCAAAGAACTACCTTTGACCATTCGGACAGAAGGGGCGAACGGATGGGTGCGGTCAGCCCGCCCGCAGGTCGGAGGCCGATTTGCCGGGGGCGCGCCCATCGGACGCGGGCGGCGCGCCGAGCGCGCCCGCGAGTTCGTCGGCCTCCTGCTGGTCCTCGTTCACCATCTCCAGCGCGAGCCGGGCGAACACCCACTGCTCGGTCGCGGCCATCTGCCCGCGGCTGCGGCCGAGGAAGGTGACGAACCATTGGATGACGGTGATGATCCGGCTGCGGTAGCCGACCAGGTAGTACAGGTGCAGGCCGAGCCAGGCCAGCCACGCGATGAAGCCGCCGAACTCCAGCTTGCCGATCTGGCAGACCGCGCTGAACCGCGACACCGTCGCCATCGAGCCCTTGTTGAAGTACTTGAACGGCTTACGCTCTTGCGGCTGATGGCCTTTCAGCCCCGCCTTGATCGCCTTGGCGGCGTAGGTCGCGCCCTGGATCGCGCCCTGCGCCTGGCCGGGCACATCCGGCACCGACATCAGGTCGCCGACGACGAAGACGTTCGGATGACCCTTGATGGTGAGATCCGGTTCGACGATGACCCGCCCGGCCCGGTCCACCTGAGTGCCGTCGGAGCGCTCGGCGAGCATCTTGCCCAGCGGGCTGGCCTGCACACCGGCCGACCACACCTTGCACGACGATTCGATGCGGCGGACGGTGCCGTCGGAATCCTTCACCGTGACACCGTGCGCGTCGACATTGGTGACCAAGGCGTTGAGCTGGATCTCCACGCCCATCTTCTCCAGCCGCCGCTTGGCCTTGCCGCCGAGCTTGGGTCCCATCGGGCCGAGCACCGCGCCCGCGCCCTCGATGAGGATCACCCGTGCGTCGCGCGGATCGATGTTGGTGAAGGTGCCCTCGAGCGTGCGGTCGGCGAGTTCGGCGATCTGCCCGGCCAATTCGACACCGGTCGGGCCCGCGCCGATCACCACGAAGGTGAGTAGTCGGTCGCGCATCTCCTGGCTGGTCGCGAGTTCGGCGCCCTCGAACGCGCCGAGGATGCGGCCGCGCAGTTCGAGCGCGTCGTCGATGGTCTTCATGCCGGGGGCGTAGGTGGCGAACTGGTCGTTGCCGAAGTAGGACTGCTGCGCGCCGGTCGCCACGATCAGGCTGTCGAACGGGGTGACGGTCTTCAGGTTCAGCAGTTCGTGGGTGACGGTCTTGCGCTCGAGATCGATATCGATGACCTCGCCGAGCAGCACCTGCGCGTTCTTCTGCTTGCGCAGCACGAGCCGGGTGGCCGGCGCGATCTCGCCGACCGAGAGGATGCCGGTGGCCACCTGATAGAGCAGTGGCTGGAACAGGTGGGTGGAGGTCTTCGAGATCAGGGTCACGTCGACGTCGGCGTGCGCGAGGTGGCGCGCTCCGAACAGACCGCCGAATCCGGAGCCGATGATCACCACCCGGTGTCGATGGTTCTCGACCGACTGAGTACTCATCTGACCTGCTCCTCGACCACCGGGGATGCACCCCTTCGTACGTTCCTGACATGCCAACGGTAGTCGGCGCGCTGTCGACCGTCGCGGCGAGCCTCGTAAACCGCCGATCCGCGCCGAGGAAGCTGAGGCGAACCGACCTGATGAATGTGAAAAAGAGAATACGATAAATAATTGCCGTTCAGGGAGGTTTGCCTTGGTCGCCGGGGACCGTGTCGTGATCCGAAAGCCCAGTGTGCGCGCCGAATCCGAGAATGCGTCGCTCATCGATATTCCGAACGATCATTTGATCGACCGGGCGTTGCGCCTGGTACCGCAGCGCCCGACCGTGCTGGCGACACCGCCGCGCGACAGCGAGACGACCGCGGTGCACGGCGACGCGGGCCTGCCCTATCTCGGTCGCGCGCTGCACTACATGCGCTGGGGCCCGGCCGAGCTGATGGACAGGTACCGCCGCTTCGGGCCGGTCTCGGTGAACACCTCGCTCGGCGTCGACCGGGTGCTGGTGTGCGGGCCGGAGGCGATCGACGAGGTGGTCGGGCGGCGGCGCCGCGATTTCGGCCAGGGCTGGGACTATTTCATCGGCCCCTTTTTCCGGCGCGGGTTGTTGCTGCTGGAATTCGACGAGCACAAATTCCATCGACGGATCATGCAGCAGGCATTCACCAGGGAGCGCCTCGAGGCGCATCTCGCCGCGCTGACGCCGGTGGTCCGTGCCGCGGTCGGGCGCTGGGTGCCGTCCGACCGCGACCGGACGCGCACCGTGCGGCTGTACCCCACGGTCAAGGAGCTCACGCTGGAGATCGCGGCCGAGACCTTCATGGGCGTCGCGGTCG
The DNA here is from genome assembly GCF_044547285.1 of Nocardia sp. NPDC052566. Lineage (NCBI taxonomy): Bacteria > Bacillati > Actinomycetota > Actinomycetes > Mycobacteriales > Nocardiaceae > Nocardia > Nocardia sp. NPDC052566. Next base: position 215,605 of record NZ_JBIUAF010000001.1, read on the forward strand.
GCGAGCGCAGGCGCGAACTGCTCGACGCCTTCCTGGCCTGTACCCATGCCGGGCTCTCGATCGTGCGGCATTCGGTGCCGGGCGGCAACTGGCGGGCCGGGCTGCGCGGCCGGAAAATGCTGGAGGACTACTTCACCGCGATGGTGCCGGAGAAACGGCAGACCGAATCCGCCGACTTCTTCTCCGGCCTGTGTCACGCGCGCAGCGAGGACGGCGGCTGGTTCGGCGACGCGGATGTGGTGAACCACATGATCTTCCTGATCATGGCCGCCCACGATACGACGACGACCACCGCCACCGCGGTCGCCTACTACCTCGGCGTGCATCCGGAATGGCAGCGGCGGGTGCGCGCCGAGGTGCGGGCGGTCGACGCCGAAATCTTTGACGGCGCACCGACGATCGCGGATCTGGACCGGATGCCCGATCTGGATCTGGTGATCAAGGAGAGCCTGCGGCTGATGCCGCCGGTGCCGGGCCTCGTCCGGCGCGCGGTGCGTGACACCGAGATACTCGGTCACTACATTCCGGCGGGCACGCAGTGTGATCTCGCCTATCAGGTCAACCATCTGTTACCCGAATTGTGGACGCGCCCAGAGGTATTCGACCCGCAACGGTTCGCCGAGCCGCGCCGCGAGGACAAATCGCACCGGCTGGCCTGGCTGCCGTTCGGCGCGGGCGCGCACAAGTGCATCGGCATGCACTTCGGCACCTTCGAGGTGAAGACGGTGATCGCCGCGCTGGTCCGCGACTACGAGTGGAGCTTCCCCGACGGCTACCGAATGCCGTGGGGATTCACCACGATTCCGTTCCCGCGCGACGACGCGCCCATGCAATTGCGTCGTATCTAATGGCGGCGCCTGCGGCGCCGCGAACGGTGCTCGTATGACTCGCACGTGCGGGGGTGATGAGGCGGGGGCGTGTCAGCGTCCCGCGAAGAGGATCTCGGCGACCTTGGTGTCGGTCTCGGCGCCGTCGGTGTAGCCGCCCTGATCGCCGAGCGCGGTCATGATGGCCAGCGTGTACCGCTCGCCAGGGCCCGCGAAGCCGACCGAATTGACCACCCAGCCACCCTGTTCGGCGGACCAGCCGTTCTTCAGGCCCGGCCGCATGCTCGGGCCCGCGCCCCACACGCCCCAGTGCTGGTTGCTGTCCACCGAGCGCATCCGGTCCACCAGATAGTTGCGGTCGTCGGGGTGCATCCGGGTGAGGATGTTGTCCATCAGCCGATCCAGATCCATCGGCGTGCACTTCTGGAACGACCAATCGGGGAAGAGCGCGGTGTTGGTCGGCTGCGGTACCAGGCTGACCATGCCGTTGGCGCGGAAGGCATTGTTGAACGCCATCCGGTCGAAGCCCGCGTACTTGTTCCATAGTCGGTCGGCGGCGGCGTCGTTGGAGGTGGCGAGCATCGACTCGAGCAGCCCGCGGTCATCCGGTCCGAGCGCGATGGCGCCGACGCGGGCGCGGTTGAGCAGATCCTCGGCGATCGCCAGCTTGATCGTCGAGGCGGTCCACACCTGTGCTTCCGCATTGTCGTTCGCGTAGAAGCCGCCGGTGACCCGATCGCGCACCACGAAACCGGTGACGCCGGGGCGCGCATTCAGATACGACTCGACCTTCGCGATCCGTGCGCTCATATCGCAGTCGAAGCCGGGCAGGCAGCCCTGCGTCAACGCGGGCGGCAGCGCGCTCGCGGTCGACACCAGGGCCGGCGCGCTGGAAACGACGATCGCAGCGGCGGCGAGAACACAGGCGGATGCGGCCACACGGGAGACGGTCCTGGTGGCGGCCAACGGGTACAGCACGATGGACCACGATCGCACATCGGCGTCCTGGACGCACGTCTTGAGCTCGGCCGTTCGGTGTGCTAACGGTGCCGTTGGCGCATTGTGCCGCAGCATGTTTCGGGGACCGATTCGCTCAGCGGAAGGCCGCGCGCAGTTCCTCGACGGTGCGGCCGTTGAGCCGATAGCAGTGCTCGAACGCCTCGGTGTGCCGATCGCGCGGCCACGCGTGCAGGACGACGGTATGGCCGTAACCGCGCGAGTTGACCAACTCCCAGCGGTCACCGACCCGGCGGACCGTGAATCCGCCTCTCGGAACCAAGGGGATCACTTTCGCACTCATGAACGCGAACCAGCCTTTCGGTGCTGCCTTTTCCCGTTCCTCCCCGGTTCAGCACTGTCGCACATCCGGCCGGGCCGATCGCGCTGACACGGCGGAGTACATCGTTCGTATGTGGCTCAATTCACTGCGGCCGCAGCGGGGTGCCGAAGTTGCGCGTGGATCGCTGGGCGTATAAACGTGCACGAGGCCTCGTGGCCCGCACCCCTAGTCCGGACTATCGAGAGGCGTAGATGCCGCTGCACATCCACCGTGCCGAGCGCGCCGACGCCTTGGCCGAGGCGCTGGCCGTGCTGTTGGCGACCCCGCCGGACGATCCGTTCGCCGCGGAGGTGGTCGCGGTGCCCGCCAAGGGGGTGGAGCGCTGGCTGACCCAGCGGCTGTCGGGTGTGCTCGGCGTCTCTTCGGTGGACGCGGCCGATGGCATTGCGGCGAATATCGCATTTCCGTCACCGAGTGCGCTGGTCGCCGAGGTGCTCGCGGCGGCCAGCGGCATGCGGCCCGAGGACGATCCGTGGGCGCAGGAGCGGGTGGTGTGGACGCTGCTTCGGGTGATCGACGCCGCGCTCGGCGCGCCGTGGCTGGCCGTGCTCGCCAGGCACCTCGGCGCGAATGATGCTGCGGGCACAGACTTTCGGGTCGGCAGGCGCTATGCGACGGCCGCCCACCTGGCCGGGCTGTTCGACAGCTACGCCGCGCAGCGGCCCGCGCTGCTGACCGCGTGGGCGGCGGGTGCGGATACCGACGGCATGGGCGCGCCGGTGCCGGAGGACCTGCGCTGGCAGCCGGAGCTGTGGCGCAGGCTGCGCGCCGAGGTCGGCGTGCCGAGCCCGGCCGAGCGGCTCGACGCGGCGTGCGCGCGGCTGCGCGCCGAGCCCGGATCGGTCGCGCTGCCGCCGCGGATCTCGCTGTTCGGCGTAACCCGCTTGCCCACCGACCAGTTGGCGGTGCTCTCGGCACTGGCCGAAGCGCGCGACGTGCACCTGTGGCTCGCGCACCCGAGTCCGGTCATGTGGACCGAACTCGCCGGACGCCCACCCGCCGCCACCCGCGCCCGCGACACCAGCGCGACCGCGGTACGCCATCCGCTGCTGTCCGGGCTGGCGCGTGACGTGCGCGAATTGCAGCAGCGGTTGGCCGCTGTTTCCGGCGCGAGCGTGGACATCCATCACCTCGGCCCTGCGGGCGTTGCGGAAGATGCTGTGCCGCACGGCGGTGGCCGTGGCGACGAGGTAGGGGTCGCGCCATGGGAGCGTGCGCCGGGTGGTGTTGTGACACATAGTGGTTCGGCGACATTGCTCAGTGTGTTGCAGGCCGGGATTCACGATGATCGGTGGCCGCCCGCCGAGGTGACGCCCGGGGACGGCAGTGTGCAGGTGCATGCGTGTCATGGGGCGACGCGGCAGGTGGAGGTGTTGCGGGAGAGTCTGCTCGGGCTGTTCGCGGCGGATCCGACGCTGGAGCCGCGGGACGTGCTGATCATGTGTCCGGAGGTGGAGGCGTACGCGCCGCTGGTGCGTGCGGCGTTCGGGCAGCGGTCGCCGGGAACGGTTGAGGCGGTGGGGGATTCGTCGCATCCCGGCCATCAGCTGCGGGTCCGGCTTGCCGATCGCGGCCGCGGGGTGACCAATCCACTGCTCGCGGTGATCGCGGTACTGCTCGAGCTGGCCGACGGCCGGGTGACGGTGACCCAGGTGCTCGATCTGGCCGCGGCCGAAACCGTGCGGCGCCGTTGCGGTTTCGACGACGACGATATCGAGCGGCTGCGCGAATGGGCGGCCGAATCCGGCGCGCGCTGGGGGATCGGGCAGCGCCAGCGCCAGGCGTTCGGGCTGTCCGATTTCGCGCAGAACACCCTCAACAGCGCGGTCGACCGGATCCTGCTCGGCGTCACCGCCGACGAAACCGCCGACGACTGGCTCGATCTCGCGCTGCCGCTGGACGATGTCGACAGCAACGACGTCGACCTGGCCGGGCGCTTCGCCGAATTCATCGATCGGCTCGCGGTCTGCCTGCGTGATCTGCGCGGTCCGCGGCCCGCCCGCGAATGGGCCGAAAAGCTCGGGCGCGCACTGGATCTGCTCACCGACGTGCCGGACAGCCAGGCGTGGGTGCGCACCGAGGCGCGGCGCGAACTCGCCGCCGCCACCGAGCACGCGGGCGAGGTGCTGTTGCGGCTGCCCGATGTCGGCGTGCTGCTGGCGAGCAGGCTCGCGGCCAGGCCGACCCGCGCGAACTTCCGCACCGGCGAGCTCACGGTGTGCACGATGGTGCCGATGCGTTCGGTGCCGCACCGGGTGGTGGTGCTGCTCGGACTGGACGACGATGTGTTCCCGCGCGCGGGCGGCGTCGACGGCGACGACGTGCTCGCCCGCGATCCGCTACTCGGCGAACGGGATGCGCGCGGCGAGGACCGGCTGCTGCTGCTCGACGCGATCCTCGCGGCGCGCGAACAACTGCTGCTGTTCCACACCGGCGCCGACCCGGTGACCGGCGCGTACCGACCGCCTGCCATCCCGGTGGCCGAGCTGCTCGATGTGCTGCGCGCGCACGTCGGCGCCGCGGGTATGGACGCCGTGCTGACCCGGCATCCGTTGCAGGCCTTCGATCGTCGCAATTTCCAGGCGGATCGGCCCGCCAGCTTCGACACCGTCGCGCTGGCCGGTGCGCTGGCCGCCGATCGGCCCGCACGGCCGCGGCCCGGCTTCCTCACCGAACCGCTGCCCGCGCCCGAGTTCACCGATGTCGGCCTGGCCGAACTGATCTCGTTCGCCGAACACCCGATCCGCGCCTTCCTGTGGCAGCGCCTCGGCATCCGCGTGCCCGAACACGAGGAGGACATCGCCGACCGCCTGCCCATCGAACTCGACGGGCTCGCGAAATGGGATCTGGGCGAGCGCATGCTGGCCGCCCGCCTCACCGGCGCCGATCCGGCGGCGCTGCGCGCCGCGGAATGGCGGCGCGGCACCCTGCCGCCATTCGGGCTCGGCGGCGCGGTACTCGACGAGGTCGAGCAGACCGTGGACAAGCTGGTGCGTGCCTCGCAGCAGGATTACGCGAGCCCGGCGCGCGCGGTCGATATCGCGGTCGATCTCGGCGACGGCCGCAGGCTCACCGGCACGGTCCCCGAGGTGCACGGCGAAACCCTTGTCCGCACCACCTTTTCCCGCCTCGCGCCGAAACACCGCATCGGCGCCTGGGTTTCGCTGCTGGCACTGGCCGTCACCGAGGACAGGTCGTGGCGCGCCGTCACCACCGGCCGCGGCCAATTCGGCCGCCCCGCATGGCGTTCGGAGCTCACCGCCCCCGACGCCCCCGCGGCGCTCGGCATCCTGCGCGAACTGGTGAAATTCCGCGACGCGGGCCTCACCGAACCCCTCCCCATCACACCGACGGCCACCGCGACCTACGCCGAACGCCGCTTCCGCGGCGCCACCACCGACGAGGCCGTCGCCGCCGCCGAACGCGACTTCAACGGCGGCCAGAACGGCCCAGGCCAATTCGGCGACCACACCGACCGCCACCTCCGCTACATCTGGGGTCCGGCCCCCCGCCTCGAACACCTGATGGAAACCCCGGCCCCCGCGGGCGAACCCGGCGAAACCACCCGCTTCGGCTCCCTGGCCCGCCGCCTGTGGGCCCCGCTGCTCGCCGCCGAATCACAGGGGCAGCCATGAGCCGCACCATGCCGCGAAGTGCACGCCGGTCGGCGGTGGTCCACTGCGTCGCCGCCCGTAGCGCTCAGCCAGTGGTGGGCTGTGGTTGCTCTCTGCCCGTTGGCGTGTCGATGCCGTCGGGACCGGATGCGAAAGCGAGGATGGTTGTGGGTCCTGTCGCCTCGCCGTCCGATGGCGGTACCGGAAGGGATCGGCGACTGCCCCGAGAGCTGGCTCGATGCGCATGGTGGCCGAGACGAGTATGTGGACCGAGTCGCGAAAGGCGGTGGCGGGCATGACGATTACGGAGGCCGTCACGGTCGTGAGCGACGCCGACCGGTTCGATCCGATCGGGCCGTTGCCGGTCGGAACCACGGTGCTGGAGGCGAGCGCCGGTACGGGGAAAACGCATGCGATCGTCGGGTTGGCGGTGCGATATGTGGCCGAGGCCGGGATCGATGTCTCCCAGCTGCTGCTGGTGACATTCAGTCGGGCCGCGACGCAAGAGTTGCGGGAGCGGACCCGGGATCGGTTCGTCGCGGTCGCGGGGGCGCTGGCCGATCCGGTGGGTGCCCGCGCGCATGCCGATGAGTTGATTCGCCATCTCGCCGAGGCGGATTCGGATGAGGTCGCGCTGCGGCGTGGGCGGTTGCTCACGGCGCTGTCGGATTTCGATGCGGGGACCATCGCCACCACACACAGTTTCTGCCAGCGGATGCTGGATGAGCTGGGGTTGGCGGGGGAGCACGATCCGGGGTCCCGGATGGTGGAGACGGTGGATGATCTCGTCGGCACGGTCGCCGACGATCTGTACTTGAATCGGTATGCCCGTGCGGAGCCGCCGTTTTCGCTGAAGGAGGCGCATACCCTCGGGTTGGCGGCGGTGCGCGACCGGCACGCGCGGCTGGTCCCGGAGGGCGACGGTCTTGCGGGGCAACGGGTTTCCTTCGCCGCGGCGGTTCGCGCGGAAACCGAGCGTCGCAAGAGGCTTGCGGGGCTGCGCGATTTCGACGATCTCCTCGTGCTGCTGCACGATGTGCTCGCGGATCCGCGGCACGGTGCGCTCGCCTGTCGGCGCATCCGCGATCGGTATCGGGTCGCCCTGGTCGACGAGTTCCAGGACACCGATCCATTGCAGTGGGACATTCTGCGCCGCGCGTTTCACGGTCACACCACCCTCGTGCTGGTCGGCGACCCCAAACAGGCCATCTACGCCTTCCGCGGCGCGGAGGTGCTCAGCTATCTCGACGCGGTCGCACACGCCGACACCCGCAGCGAGCTGACCACCAACTGGCGCAGCGACGCGGGGCTGCTCGCCGCGCTGGATCACCTGCACGGTGGTGCGGCGCTGGGGCACAAGGACATCACCGTCTACCCGGTGGCCGCCACTCGCCCGTGGACGCGCCTGTCCGGTCCCGACGATCTCATCACTCCGTTGCGCCTGCGTTGCCTGCCGCGCACCGGCGCGGGGCCGCTGAACAAGTCGGGCTTTCCGGCGGTCGGCCGGGTACGCGCCAAGGCCGCCGACGATCTGGCGGCCGATATCGTTCGCCTGCTGGAATCAGGGGTATTGCTGGAAACCGGTGCCGCATCGGACGGTGCTGTCCTCGAACCCGAGGCGATGCCGGGCACGGACCCCGGATTGGTCCACGACGGGCTGACGGCGGGTGTGGCCGAGAGTGCACGCGCGACCGAGACCGCACGTCCGGCGGAGCGGACTGGTGCCCCCGGTAATGCGCAACGGTTGATCGGGCCCGGCGATATCGCGGTACTGGTGCGCACGCGATCCCAGATCGATGTGGTGCGTGCGGCATTGGACCGGGTCGGCGTCGCCTCGGTGCTCGCGGGCGGCACCAGCGTCTTCGGGACGAGCAGCGCCACCGACTGGCTGTGGCTGCTGCGCGCGCTCGAACAGCCGCATCGTTCCGATCGGGTGCGTTTGGCGGCGTGCACGCCGCTGCTCGGCGTCACGGCCGTCGACATCGACAGCGGCGGTGCGGATCTGGTCGGCCGGATCAGCGCGCAGTTGCGTGACGCGGCCCGGCTGTTCGCCAGGGCCGGATTCGCCGCCGTCTTCGAAAAGCTGTCCGCCGAGGCGAATCTCGCCGAACGCCTGCTCTCCATCGAGAACGGCGAGCGGCAGCTGACCGACCTGCGGCATATCGCGCAGCTGCTGGATCAGGTGGCGCTCGCCGAATCGCTCGGTCTCACAGCGCTGACCCGCTGGCTCGCCGACCGGGTGCGCGATCCCGCCTCCGGTTCGGTCGCCGATCGCAGCCGCAGGCTCGACCGCGATGCCGCCGCGGTGCAGATCGCGACCGTGCACGCCAGCAAGGGACTCGAATTCCCCATCGTGTACCTGCCTTTCGCCTGGGACAGCGCGAAGAACCCGTATCCGCAGACCCTGCTTTTCCACGGCGACGACGGCGCCCGCGTCCTCGACGTCGGCGGTCAGGACGCGCCGGGCTACGCGGAACGCAAGCTGCGCAGCGAATCCGAGGAGGCGGGTGAGGAGCTTCGCCTGCTCTATGTTGCCCTGACCCGCGCCAAATGCCAGATCGTCGCGTGGTGGGCGCCCGCGATCACCACGGCCGCCTCGCCGCTGCACCGGATGATCCTCGGCAGGCCCGACGGCGGTGACGCGGTGCCGCCACGGGCCTCGGTCCCTGCGGACGCCGTTGCCGCCGAGCTGCTTTCGGCCTGGGGCGCGAGCGCGCCCGCGGCCATCTCGGTGCGCGCGGTGGCCGGTACGGACGACGTCTCGATCGAACGGGTGCGCGCCGAGCCCGTCACCGGCGAACTCGCCGCCGCGCGGTTCACCAGGATCATGGACCACGAGTGGCGGCGCACCTCGTACTCGGCGCTGACCGCGAGTGCCCACGACTCCTTCGTCGCCGACAGCGAACCCGAGGATCGTGGCCGGGCGGACGAGCCGGAGACCGCCGCACTCACCGATATCGACCTCGTGCCGGTGCAGGCCGCGCCGTCGCTGATGAACACCCTGCCCTACGGTGCAGAGTTCGGCACGGTGGTGCACGGTGTATTCGAGCGGATCGACCTGGACGCGGCGGATCTCGACGCGGAAGTCCGGATCCGCTGCCGCGAGGCGACCGAGGAGCTCATGCCGGAGGCCGATCCCGCCGTGCTCGCCACCGCGCTGCTCGCGGTGCTGCGCACCCCGCTGGATTTCGGCTGCCTCGCCGATATGGCGCGCCGAGATCAGTTGGACGAGCTGGAATTCGAGCTGCCGCTGGCCGGTGGCGACGTGGCGGGCGCGCACGCCTCGACCCTGCGGCAGATCGCCGAGCTGCTTCGGCTGCATCTGCCCGCCGACGACGATCTGCGCGGTTACGCGGATCTGCTTGCCGCGCTGGACGATACCGCGCTGCGCGGCTACCTCACCGGCAGTATCGACGCCGTCCTCCGAATCACGGACCCGTCGACCGGCGACCAGCGTTTCGTCATCGTCGACTACAAGACCAATCGCCTCGGCACCGGCGACCTCACCGTCGACCACTACACGCGTCCCCGGATGGCCGAGGAGATGCTGCGCTCCCACTATCCGCTCCAGGCCCTGTTGTATTCCGTAGCGCTGCACCGCTATCTGCGCTGGCGCCTGCCCACCTACGATCCGGGCCGCCACCTCGGCGGCTGCCAGTACCTGTTCGTCCGCGGCATGATCGGCCCCGAAACCCCCACCGGGGTAGGTTCCTTCGACTGGAACCCACCGGCCGCGCTCGTCGTCGCCTTGTCATCCCTCCTCGCAGGGGAGGCGATCGGATGAAACTCGACTTCGAATGGGATGTCACCGGCCCGATACCGCGGCTGTCCGTTCGCCGTCCGCGCGCGGCGCGCGCCGATCGACGGGCATGCGGCTGTCTGCGAGGGGCGGCGGCATGACCTCGATTCAGGTGGCGCAGCGGGGGACCGGGCTGCTGCGCACGTTCAACGAGGCGGGAGTGTTGTCGGCCGCCGATGTGCATGTGGCACTGAGGTTGGGGCGTCTCGGCCGGGAAACCTCCGAGGCGGTGCTGTTCGCGGCGGCGCTCGCGGTGCGCGCGATCCGGTCCGGCTCGGTCTGCCTGGAGTTGTTCCGTATGCGGGAGATCGGCGTCGACGCCGACGAAACCTGGGATACCGGAACGGGTATCGACCCCGCGACGCTGCCGTGGCCCGATATCGACGCGGTGATCGCGGCACTGCGGGTGAGCCCGCTGGTATGCGGCGGACCGGCGGGACCGTTGCAGCCATTGCGCCTGGTCGACGCCGAACGGCGCAGTGACGCAGGGCCTTTGCTCTACCTGGACCGGTACTACCAGCAGGAGCAGACGATTCGCCGGGTGCTCACCGAGCGCGCCACCCACCATCCGGTGGTCGACCCCGCCGTCGTACGCCACGAACTGGACCGGCTGTTCGACTCGCCGATGGGTTCGGCACCGGATCGGCAACGCCTCGCGGCGGCGCTCGCGGCCACCCACTGGACCACCGTGGTCGCGGGCGGCCCCGGTACCGGCAAGACACACACCATCGCGCGGATCATCGCGCTGCTCGAGGCCCATCGCAAGGCGAATCCCAAAGCGTCGCCACTGCGTATCGCGCTGGCCGCGCCGACGGGCAAGGCCGCAGCGCGATTGCAGGAAGCGGTGCGCGAACAGGCGGGTGAACTCGGTCTCCCCGAACTCACCGCCGCCACGCTGCACCGGCTGCTCGGCTGGCAGCGCGGCCGCGGTACTCGCTTCCGGTATCACGAATTCAACCGGCTGCCCTATGACGTGATCGTCGTCGACGAGACCTCCATGGTGTCGCTGACCATGATGAGCAGCCTGCTCGCCGCACTGCGCCAGGACACCCGCCTGGTACTGGTCGGCGACCCGGATCAGCTGGCCTCCGTCGACGCGGGCGCGGTACTCGCCGACCTTGTCGCGGGACCTGTTGCGGGAACGCCGAACCCGGTGCTGGAACAGATACTCGGACCCGAAGCCGTCGCACCGGGCCATGCCGAGGCACTGACGAACCTGGAGCGACACCGCCTGCGCGGCGGCATCGTCCGATTGACCCGCGGGCGCCGATTCGGCGGGAAGATCGCCGAACTCGCGGTCGCCGTCCGCGCGGGCGACGCCGATACCGCGCTGGCGCTGCTGCGTGCGGGCGGTGACGAATTGTCCTTCAGCGCAACGGAAGACACGCGATCGGTACGCGCGGACGTCGTCCAGGCCGCCAGGGACACCACCGCCGCCGCGCTCGCGGGCGATGCCGCCGTCGCACTGACCGCCCTCGAATCGCACCGGCTGCTGTGCGCGCACCGCCAGGGGCCCTTCGGCGTCGAACGCTGGGATCGGATGGCGGCGGAATGGGCGGCCGCGGGCGGTGCGGGCCCCGACTCCGCGTTCGCGGTCTGGTATCCGGGCCAGCCACTGCTGGTCACCGCCAACGACCACGAGGCACGCATCTACAACGGCGACACCGGCGTCATCGTGCGCATGCCCGACGGCTCGCTGCGCGCCGCGCTACAGCGCGGCAGCGAGCCCTATCTGGTGCATCCCACCCAATTCCCCTCGGTGGTCACCGTTTTCGCGATGACGATCCACCGCAGCCAGGGCAGCCAGTACGACACGGTCTCCGTCGTCCTGCCCGAACCCGAGTCGACGCTGCTGACCAGGGAACTGCTGTACACGGCCATCACCCGCGCCCGCCGCCACGTCCGCATCCTCGGCACCGAACCGTCCATCCGCGCCGCCATCGACCGCCGCGTACTGCGCGCCAGCGGCCTGTCCCTCGCACCCCAACCACCGCCATGACCTGGGAATCTCACGTTTCCCACGCCTCGGACGTCTACCAAGTGTGAGTTTGCCGCCGTTCGAGCAAGTGGTCGCCGAGTACGGCCCGATGGTGCTGCGCGTCTGCCGGGCGGTGCTCGGGCCGACCGACGCCGCCGACGCCTGGTCGGAGACGTTCCTTTCCGCGTTGCGTGCCTATCCCGACCTGGATCCGGCGACGAATGTCGAGGCCTGGCTGGTCACCATCGCGCACCGGCGCGCGATCGACGTGGGCCGCGCGCTGACCAGGGCGCCCGTCCCCGCCGAGACCGTGCCCGAACGCGCGGCGCCGAACTCCGACCCGGCCGGTTACGACCCCGATCTGTGGGCCGCGCTGGCGGCGCTGCCGACCAAGCAGCGCCAGGCGGTCGCCTACCACTATCTGGCCGGCCTGCCACACGCCGAAATCGCCCAGCTGCTGGGCAATTCCACCGATGCCGCCCGCCGCGCCGCCGCGGACGGGCTGAAGACCTTACGCAAGCTCTACCCGAAGGACCGATCATGATGGCCACCATTCGCGACCCGAACGGCCTGTTCGACGGGCTGATCGCCGACGATGCCGTGCTGGATCGCCTGCACCGCAAGCTGGCCGCCGACGCCCAGTCCGCCGGCCTGCTCGACGTCGCCTACCGCACACTCGACACCCCGGTCGGCGCACTGCTCTTGGCCGCGACCCCGGCCGGGCTGGTGCGCGTCGCCTACCCCAACGAGGATCACGACGCCGTGCTTTCCACACTGGCACAACGCATCAGCCCCCGCGTGCTCGCCGCGCCCGCCCGCCTCGACCTCGCCGCCCGCGAGCTCGACGAGTACTTCGCCGGTACCAGAACACAATTCGACCTGCCCCTTGACCTGCGCCTGACCTCGGGCTTCCGCCGCGAGGTCATCGAGCACCTCTCCGCTATCGGCTACGGCCAGCGCGCCAGCTACGGCACCGTGGCCGCCGCCGTCGGCAACCCGCGCGCCGTGCGCGCCGTCGGCTCCGCGTGCGCCAAGAACCCACTGCCGGTGGTGATCCCGTGCCACCGGGTGGTCCGCGGCGACGGCTCGATCGGGCAATACGTGGGTGGGATCGCCGCAAAGACAGCACTACTCACCCTGGAGGCGGCATGAGTTGGGAACGTGAGACCGGATACGTCGCAATCCGGACGCGGCGATCACGGCCGGGCAACCGAGACGGCATCGCCCGGGTCCACGGCGGCCGTTGTGGTGCGAACCCACTCACCTTGGAGGCACTGTGAATCAGGAGCGCCTGGCCGCGCACATCGCGGCCGAAATGCGGCAGTTACGGCTGGATACCCAGTGCGCCATCGGCCGGACCGAGGACAGCGGTCGGCGGCGGATCGGTGCGGAAATGTCTGCCGCACCGGCTGATCGAGTGGACGCGCAGGCGTGGGATGCGTTGGTCGACGAGATCGATGCCCACGGCTGCGCACAGACCGGCCCGATCCTGACGGCAGGCGAATGCGCCGAGATCGCCGCGATGTGGGCGGACCGGGCGCGGTTCCGTGCCACCATCGACATGGCGCGACATCGGTTCGGGCAGGGCACCTATCGTTATTTCGCCTACCCGGTGCCCGACCCGATCGCCGAGCTACGCGCGGCCTTCTACCGCAAGCTGCTGCCGATCGCGCGGTCGTGGGCGCAACGCCTCGGCGATCCGGCGCCGTGGCCGGACGATTTCGGCGACTGGCTCGAAATCTGCCACGCCGCAGGCCAATCTAGGCCGACCCCGATCCTGCTGCGCTACACCGAAGGCGATTGGAACGCCCTGCACCGAGACCTCTACGGCGACTTGGTCTTCCCGCTCCAGGTCGTGATCGGCCTCGACCGCCCCGGCATCGATCACACCGGCGGCGAATTCCTCCTCGTCGAACAACGCCCGCGCGCCCAATCCAAACCGACGGTCACCGTCCTCGAACAGGGCCACGCCCTGATCTTCACCACCCGCGACCGGCCGACCCCGTCGGCGCGCGGCTGGTCCCGCGCCCCCGTCCGCCACGGCGTCAGCCGCATCCGCACCGGCACCCGCCACACCCTCGGCCTGGTCCTGCACGACGCCGAGTAATTCACCGCCTCGTGCACGTCGCACCAGGTGCGAGAAACTGGAGTCAGATCCGCGAGCGCAGTCATATGGCCGTCGATTACGGCGTGTCGCACGGCCATTCGACTGCGCTCGGCGGTTGAACCGGGCTGATCTCGAGGGAGAGCGGCGATGTACACGTTGATCGGGGCGGACGGCCACCGATATTCGAGCGAGGCGCCGGGACGTCTCGGCGGGCATCGTCGCACGAAAATCTATGGGCGACTGGACTGTCCGTCCGCGCTGCGCACCATCGCGCGCGGCGGGTACGTCGCGCACCGGATCTTCTTTCTCGACGAAGCGACCGCGATCAGCGCGGGCTACCGGCCCTGTGCGGTCTGCATGCCCGGCGAATACGCGGTGTGGAAAGCGGGCCGTTCCAGCTGATCTCACGTTTCGGGCGGCCCGTGCGTCTACCTGATGACCAACCGTTCGACAGGAGCGACATCATGAGCCCATCCCTCGCACGCGCCGTGCACGCATCGGCAGTCGGCAACCTGCTGCTCGAGGCGAGCGAAATCGGGATCACCCGAGTCGATTTCACGACCGACGCCCCGGCACCGGTGACCGGAACCACGCTCGCCGACACCCACATCGCCTGCGCCATCACCCAACTCGACGAATACCTGGATGGCACCCGCCGCGAGTTCACCGTGCCACTCGACCGGCGCGCGATGAGCGCCTTCGACCGCCAGGTGCTCGAAGCACTCGAAACCACCACGCCCTACGGCGAAACCACCACCTACGGCACCCTCGCCCGCCACCTCGACCGCCCGCTCGCCGACGTACGCAAGATCGGTGGCGCCCTGTCCCGCAACCCCTTCCTGATCCTGGTGGCCTGCCATCGCGTGGTCGCCGCCGACGGCGCCCTCACCGGCTACGCGGGCGGCCTCCCCGCCAAACGCGCCCTCCTAGACCTCGAATCCCCCGACCTCCTCCTACCTCTGGCGCTCTGATCTCGTGTCGGGACCCGGCAACGGCCCAGGTGGGTGGTCGGGTCCACCCCCAGGTCCACCAGTGGCTTGATGGTTCAGTTACCGCGGAGGAGTTTGTCGTACGCGCCACTGAGGTAGTTGGCGACGCTGGGGCCTGCCCGGCCGATGTCGGTGATTTCGAGGAGGAGGTTGTCCGAGGTGCGGTGATAGCAGATCGTCGCGCCGGTGGCCATGTCCAGATCCCTCTGTACGATCGGCAACCCGCTTGTGGCAAGGCGATCCGATTCGGTGGGCACGTCATCGGCCCACAAGCCGATGTGATGCAGACCGGGTGTGTCCCAGATGGTGTCCGGGACTCGTTCCAGCAGTTCCAGGTAGGCCGGGCCTTGTTTGGAGTAGGCCAGTCGCGGTGAAACAGTTGTGGTGACCGCACCGTCGGCGAGGATCTGTGTGGGGGCATCGAAGGGCGTATGCCATTCCACGCCAAGGGTTTCGCTCATCTCGAGCATGGAGCGCTCGAGATCCGCGACGACGATTCCGATGTGATAGGCCGGGAGAAGAGTGGTCATGTGTACTTCCTTCCGGGTGAGGTGGGTCGAACTCGTGGTTCAGTGTGGGATCGGCGCCACCAAGCGGTCCCATACGGCCATGGCGTAGTCGATGGCCAGGTCGAGGGTGGTTCGGTCGACGCCGTCGCGTGCCTGGATCGCCATGCCGACGGCGACGGTGGTGAAGTAGGCGGCCAGGCCTGCCGTGTCGACCGTTCCCGGCAGCTCGCCCTCGCGGCGAGCCCGCTCCAATCGGACCGCGATCGCGGCCCGCGTCTGCCTACGCACGTCGGTGAGAAAGGTTCGTACCGGATCATTCTTCGGCGACGTGGTCAGCGCCGACAGCGTTACCAGGCATCCGCTCGGAGTCCGTGGGGCGGTGAACGCCTCCGCGCTCATGCGCAGCCAGCGCTCGATAGCGTTGCGAGCGCCCGGTTCGACAGCGAAACTCTCTGCCGCCGAACCCATTACGGTCCGGGAATACAGTTGCACCGATTCGCGGAACAGCTCCTGCTTGCTGCCGAAGGCGGCATACAGGCTTGCCACCCGAATGCCCATCAGTGCGGCGAGATCGGCAATCGAGGTGCCCTCGTAGCCATGGGTCCAGAACATTTCCATCGCGCCGCGCAGGGCGGCCTCACGATCGAAACCACGCGGTCGTCCTCGTTCGGCCATTCCGTCTCATTTCTTGAATGAGCACTCAATATATATCTCGGACGGCCGGTGTGTCCAGGCCATCGCAAATTGTCGGCAACACTGCTGCTGGCCACCCGGCACCGAGAAAGAGCGCGCACAGGCTGATCGACCTGGATGACGCCCTCGCATCCAGTTCCGGAGCTGCCGGTCGGCGAGCGGCGGTCACGGTGCTGAAGGTAATGGGTCCCAGATGGAGTTCGCCGAGTCGGGCGGTGGCTTCGTAGCCGTATGCCGAGGAACCCGCCGAAGTACGTGCCCCAGGCGGGAGTCGAACCCGCTACTGGCCGTTTTAGAGGCGGCTGCTCGGCCGTCGAGCTTCTGGGACTGGGGGGTGATCGGCGTGGCCGGTCACCCCATGATGACCGATCAGGCCGCGTCCGGGTCGTCGATCCGGTCCCGCAGTTCGGGGTTCGCGATCGCGGCCCTGGCGGTGCGGTACTCCTCGGCTGTCAGGGAGCGGCCGAGTTCGTCGAGCGTCCGGAGTACGAACCGTTGCGTGACGACGCGGCGGTTGAGCACATCGAGCGCGGCGGCCTGGCGCCAGACCTTGCGTTGCAGCCAGCGGGTGGCTTTGGGCAGGTCTCCGGCGAGTTGGTCGCGCAGCGCGTCCCGCTCGGCGGTGAGCTCGACGAACTGGGCGCGCAAGGCGCTCAGCTCGGCATGGAGGGAAGTAGTCATGTTTTCACCTCCCCTCGTTCGATGAAGGCGAGGGGGAGATGGGCGACCAGCCGATGGGCGGCCGGTTCGAACGCGGCCGCCGTCAGGGCATTGCCGAGATCGGGTTCGTTGACCCTGATCAGCCGGTGGCCTGCCGCCGCGGCGTCGGCACACAGCCAGCCGAGCGACAGTTCGTCGGGCGCGGCGAGCACCACCAGAACATTCGAGGTGGAGTGCCAGTCGATGACCACGCCGGGATGCGCGACCGCGAAGTCGAACGCGGCGTGTGCCGCCTGCGCGACCTGTGTCCCCGGCGGCAGATCGGCCCGGGTGACCAGGTAGAGGCGGCGGGAAGAAACCTAGCGGTGTGGCATGGGATCGAGGATAACCCGGGGGCACCGCCGAAGCGAGCCAATTATGCTGCGCCGCAACCTGGTCGTTCCCTCCTGGCCGCCGCGCCCGCCGCATAGGCTTGGCTGCGGTGTCACTGCATAAATGCAGCCAGTCTGTAAGGACCGCTCATGATTCCCACCCTCGCCGGTGTCCACCATCTCAAACTCCCCGTCGCCGACCTGGCCCGATCCATCGAGTGGTATCGCACCCGCCTCGGCTACCGGGTACAGGTCGAATTCACCGAGAACGGTGTATTGGCCGGTGTCGGCATGCACCACCCCGACGGCGGCCCCGACTTCGCCCTCCGCCGCGATCCCGAAAGAGCAGCCGCCGCAGCCGGATTCGACTACTTCGCGATCGGCGTCCCGGACAAAGCGGCCATCCTGGCACTCGCCGAACACCTGACCGCACTCGGCGAACAACACGCGGGCGTGCACTTCGCCACCATCGGCTGGATCCTGCCCCTCCTGCACGACCCCGACGGTCACGAGGTCCGCTTCTACACCACGCAACACCACACCGACATCCCCGACGGCGAGGTCCTCGCCGTCGACAACCCCCGCGAAACCGCCGAAGCTCGCGAACAGCACGCCGGCGACTAAGTTCGCCGAGCGCAGTCGAATGGCCCTGCGACACGCCGTGATCGGGGGCCATTCGACTGCGCTCGACGGGCTCGATATCTCCTCGGCGCGCACCGGATATCTGCTCTGGGCAGAATCGCGCGCCTGCCGACGGTTGCCGAGGTTACGTTGGGGCCACCGATGGGCTCAGCCGAGGGAAGAGGGTGTTGTTGTGCCGGTGACGTTTTCGATTACCGCCGATGCGGTCGGCGTGGGGGAGTGGACGGAGTTCGCGCGGCAGTGTGAGCGGGACGGGTTCGATGTGCTGATGGTGCCGGATCATCCGGCGTCGTTCGCGGCGCCGTTCGTCGCGCTCGCCGCCGCGGCGGCCGTGACCGAACGGATCCGGCTCGGCACCAATGTGGTGAACGCCGGGATGTGGGAGCCGCTGCTGCTCGCCTCGGAGGTGGCGACACTGGACGTGTTGTCCAGCGGGCGTGCGCTTTTCGGGATCGGAGCCGGACACAATCCGGCCGAGTGGCTGACGCAGGGACGGGCCTACCCGTCGGCCGCCGACCGGGTGGCGCGGATGATCGAGCTCACCGAGGTCACGCGGCGACTGCTGGCCGGTGAGACGGTGACGTTCGACGGCACCCATGTTCAGGTGCGCGACGCGGTGCTGCCCCGGCCGCGCCCCGTGCAGGATCCGATACCGCTGCTGGTGGGCGGCAGCGGAACCCGGGTGCTCCGGTACGCCGCGGCCACCGCCGATACCGTCGGCTTCTCCGGTCTCGGACGCACACTCGCCGATGGCCGATCCCACGAAACCCGTTGGCGGCGCGACCAAATCGACGCCCAGGTCGAACTCGTCCGCTCGGCAGCCGCCGATCGCGACCCGGCCATGGAGGTGCTCGTCCAGCACGTCGAGATCACCGACGACGCCGAAGCGGCGGCAGACAGGCTGCGGGCGGACATCACCGACGCCAGCGTCGAAGATCTCCTCGCTGCCCCTTATGTTCTGATCGGCACCGTCGAAGATCTGGTAGCCGAAGTGCGTGACCACGAAAAGCGCTGGGGCTTCACCCGTTACGTCGTCAGAGGCCCGGTCCGCGAGCAGGCCGCCGCTCTCCTCGCGGCGCTGCGGTCTCAATAGTGCGTGAAGGTGCGCGGCTGGTTCGGCACGCTCCCGATGGCATACTACGGCGGGTGAAGAAGTGGCTATGGAGTCATAACGCCTACTATCACCGGCTTCTGCTGCGGCAGGTGCCGCCGTCGAGTCGCCGTGCACTGGATGTGGGCTGCGGCGCGGGCGGTTTCGCCACCGAGTTGGCGAAGAACATCGATCGGGTCGACGCACTCGACAGGTCGCCCGTGATGATCGACGAGGCGCGAAAGTCGGTGCCGCCCAATGTCACCTGCATTCTCGGTGATGTGCTGGAGGAGCCGCTGCCCGCGGACACCTATGACGCCATCGTGTCCATCAGCACCCTGCACCACATGCCACTCGACGAGGTACTGCCGATCCTGGCCAAGGCATTGCGCCCCGGCGGCGTGCTCGCGGTCATCGCGCTGCCGCGACCGGATCTGCCACGGGAACTCCCGGTCGAACTGGTGGCCGCCATAGGCCAGCGCCTGCTCGCGGCCACCTTCCTCGCACTGCGCGCCGTCACGCCGGGCGCCTGGTTCGCGCACGAGCCGAGCCACGACGCGATGCCGGTCAACCTCGATCCGCCCCTGTCCACCCGCGAAGTCCGCGAACGGGCATCAGCTCTGCTGCCGGGCGCTTGTGTGCGCCGCCTGGTCTACTGGCGCTACTTCCTCACTTGGCACAAACCCCTATAGTTCAAGGCGTGGCCTTCATCCAGCCTGCGCTCGATCGAATCCCGGAACCGTATCGCTCCACCGTGATCCAGCATCGCGAGCTGTTGAAGTTCGCGGTGGTGGGCGGTATCACGTGGTTCATCGATACCGGCGTCGTGTACGCGCTGAAGTTGACCGTGCTCGGCGACAAACCGCTGACCGCGCGGTTGCTCGGCGTGCTGATCGCCACCATCGCCTCCTACATCCTCAACCGCGAGTGGTCCTTCCGCACCAGGGGCGGGCGGCAGCGCCATCACGAGGCGGCGCTGTTCTTCGCGATCAGCGCGCTCGGTATGGGCGTCACCCTTTTGCCGCAGGCGGTTTCGCTGTACGTGTTCGACATCCGGGTGCCGCACGTCGGCCCGGTGACGCAGGCGGTGGCGAACTTCATCACCGGGCAGATCCTCGGCGTGCTCCTCGCGATGGTCTTCCGTTTCTGGGCGTTCCGGCGCTTCGTCTTCCCCGAGGACAAACTCGAAGCCGAACTGCACAGCATCTAGGAAAGCGCTAGAGCGGCACCGGTTCGGCGGTGCGCTCGGCGGGCGCGGGCGGTGGCGCCTGCCGCGCGCCCGGCATCCACCAGTTGGCCGCGCCCATCAGCTTGACCAGCGCGGGAACGAGCAGCATCCGGACGAGGGTGGCGTCGATGAGCAGCGCGATGATCATGCCGAGTCCGAGGAACCGCATCGGCGTCAGCGGCGACAGCGTGAACGCCCCGGTGACGATGATGAGCAGGGTGGCCGCCGCGGTGATCACCCGCGCCGTCTTCAGCGTGCCCGCCCGCACCGCCTCCTCGGTGCCTGCCCCCGCGCCGTGCGCCTCCACCATCCGCGAGAGCAGGAAAACCTCGTAGTCGGTCGACAGGCCGAAGACCACCGCGATGATCAGCACCACCATGCCCGCGGCCAGCGGACCGGAGCTGACGCCTAGTGCACCCGCGAGATGTCCGTCGTCGAAGATCCAGGTGAGCACGCCGAACGCCGCGGCCAGGCTGAGGAAGGCCATCGCGACGGCCTTGAGCGGCAGCACGATCGAGCGGAATGCGGCGAGCAGCAACAGCACCGTCGCGGTCACCATCACCAGGATCATCCACGGCATGGCCCTGGTGATCGAGCGCACGCTGTCGATGGTCGCGGCGGTGTCGCCGCCGACCCGCAGCCGCGTACCGTCCGGCGGTGCGAGCGCGCGGATATCGCGCACCGTGGCACCCGCCCGTTCACTGCGATCGCTGGCGTCGAGAAAGGCGTGGAAGACCACGAAATCGTCGGCCCGCCCGACCTGCAGCACCTGTTTCACCCCGTGCACCGCGCCGAGCGCCCGAGTGGCCGCGTCCACCTGCGCCGACTGCGGCGGCCCGTCCACACCGCGCAGCACCGCGGTGACACCGCTGCTCGCCACGGGGAACCGCGCGGTGAGTTCCTCGACGGTGGTACGCATTTCATTGCCCGCGGGCAGCGCACGCTGATCGATGTCACCCAGCCGGACCCCGGTGAGCGGCAGGGCCAGCGCCAGCAGCATCGCGCCGACCGCGAGGGCGACGATGCCGGGCCGCCGCAGCACCGCGTCCACCACCCGTCCCCAGAACCGCTCGGTGCGATCCGTGCTGCGCGACTTGCCGATTCGCGCGCCGAACAGCGTGAGCATCGCGGGCAGCACGGTCAGCGAGAGCCCGGCGGCCAGCGCGACCGCGGCGATCGCGCCGAAGCCGAGCGAGCGCAACACCGCCTGGGGGAAGACGAAAGTGCCCGCGAACGCGCAGATCAGCAGCAGCGCCGAGAACGCGACGGTGCGGCCCGCGGTGGCGCAGGTGCGCTCGATGGCCGCGCCGACCTCGTGTCCGTCGGCGAGTTCTTCGCGGAATCGGGTGACCAGGAACAGCCCGTAGTCGATGGCCATGCCGAGCCCGAGCAGCGAGGCGATATTGACCGCGAACGTACTCACCTCGGTGAATTCGGTGAGCAGCCGAATGGCGCCCATCGCGCCGAGCACCGAGAGCACGCCGACCGCCACCGGAAGCGAGGCCGCGACCGCACCGCCGAACACCAGCACCAGGACCAGCAATGTCAGTGGCAGCGAAAGGGATTCGGCGAGCACCAGGTCGTGCTGCGATTGCCCGTTGATCTCGGTGGCCAGCGCGCTGTATCCGGACAGCTGGGTGCGCACGCCTGGAACACGCAGCGCCGCTTCGATATCCGCATACGCCGCGATCCGCTGGCTGTCGTCACCGGCGAGGAAGATCGCCGCGATCGCCTGCCGGTTGTCGGCGGAGCGGAGGAACTTCTGGCGCACCGGGTCACTGCGCCACGGGGTTTCGATCGGGCGCTGCAGCAACTTCGGATCGATACCGGCCAAGGCCTGCTGGACGCGCGGGCCGATATCGTCGAGCGTCTGCCCGTCCGGCGCGGTGTACAGCGCGACCACGTCCGGGTTCTGCGGGCCGAAGTGCGCGCGCACCAGCCGGTCGACCAGCGCGGATTCGCTGTCCGGATCGTTGAATCCGGCCGCGCTGACCTTGTCGGCGGCGCCCGCGCCGAGCAGCCCGGCCAGCAGCATGATCCCGGCCACCACCGCGAGTACCGTGCGCGGCCGCGCGATCACGAAGCGTGCCAGGGCGGTCATCGCGCGGACGAATCGTTCTGTGCGAGTTCGGTGGTCAGCGTGGTGGCGATCTCGTCGAGCAGCGCCTCCAGCCGCGGGGCGATACCGGCGCCGTTGCGGCACGACACCGTGAGCTCGATCTTGCCCGCGCATTCGGCCAGGCCGAACAGCAGCGGCATGGCACCGCTGTGCTGCGGGATCACCCGCACCACCGCCGGCGTCCAACCGGGTACGGCCAGCTCGGCCGGATCGAACCTGCCCATATGCGTCACCGTGGCCGTCACCATATTGCGGTTCAGCCTTGCGCCGAGCCAGTTGCTCAGCCGCAGCACCGTCCGGATGACCGGCATCGGAAACAGCGAGAGACGCCCGTTGTCCAGCTCGTTCAGCTCGCGCTTCTCCTGGAGCCCGGCCCGCAGCTGAGCGTTGACCGCCTGCCAGCTGTCGCCGGGGGTGACGTCGAGGAACAGCGGCAGCGCCAGGTTGGCCGTCGAACGCAGCTCCGGATCGTGCCTGCGTAGATCAACCGGGATCATGAAACGCGACTTCGCCCCGGTCTCGGCGGCGAGCACCGCGCAGACCCGCGCGAGGATGCCCTTACCGGTGGCCGGAATGGTCCGATGCCGCAGCAGCCAGCGCGACGCGTCCGGATCCTGGCGTCCGCTACCCACCGCGGACGGATAGGTCGGCAGCACCAGCGTCGGCTTACCCGGCGCGCCGACGCGCGCGAGGAGTTCGGTGTCGGCGACCGGATCCGGTGCGCCGAGCGGCGTCGCGCCGCGCAGCGCGCGGAATACGTCGTCCACCCACATCCGCACACCCATCCCGTCCATGACCCCATGGAAGACACGAAAGACGATCGTGGTTCGTTCACCGGTGAGCAGCAGCACCTCACAGGTCCGCTCGGCCGTCGGGCCGATCGGGCTGTTCAGCACGGCGTCGTCTTCGAGGGTGGCGTAGTCGAGCGTCGACCCCTCGACCACCCGCACAGCCGCGGCGACCCCGCTGTCCACCCAGTCGTCGCCCTCGCGGATCAGCCGCGAGCCGGGATTCGCCGCCGACGCCGCTTCCACGGCGCTTCGCAGCACCGCCGGATCGAGCGCGCCGTCACCGTGCACGGCGATATGCATCAGGAACGGCGGCGTCAACTCACGGTTCGGGAAGTACAGGCGCTCGGTGGGCGAGATGCGCCGCCGGAAGACGGTGTCGTTCTGCCCACCCGTCGCCCGACCGCCACCCCCCACGGAATCGCTGCGCGATGCTCCATTCATATTTCCTCCGTTGACGACTGGGTGGGCGGGAATTCAGCGCAGGCCGCGCGTGAGTTCGACGACCCCGCCCTGTGTTTCGAGCCAGGCCAGGAAGGTGGCCAGCCCGGCGTCGCGATCCACCACCGGCCGGTAGCCGAAATCGCGGGTGGCGGCGCCGGTGTCGTAGGTCGCGCTGCGGGTCATCAGCGCGACGGCGTAGCGCGACAGCGGTGGCGACCAGCGGGTCGCCACGTAGGGGATCCGCCAGATCGCCTCGATGACGTTCACCAGCCCGTTGATCACCTTCGGGTTCGGCTTGCGCGTCGGCGGCTGGTACCCCAGCCGCCGCGCCACCACCCCGAGGAACTCCCAGACATTGGTCCGCTCGGCGTCGGCGACGAAATACGCCTTGCCGCCCACCGCAGCCGAGGCCGCTGCCTTGACGCACGCGTCGACGATATTGTCGACGTGGCACAGTGAGGCGTAGACGGTGCGGCCGAACGAGAGGTCGGGCAGTGTGCCCGCCGCGGTCCGGCTGAGCAGCCGCACGATCGGTCCCGACCGGTCGCCCGCGCCCCAGATGGCCCGCGGCCGCAGTGCGCAGGTGGTGAATTCCGCGGTGTTCGCGGCGAGTACCGCGCGCTCGGCCGCGGCCTTGGTCTCCGAGTACAGGTTCAGATAGCGCCGCGGATACGGCACGGACTCGTCGACGCCGAGCAGATCGCCGCCGTGGTAGTCCATCAGCGCGCTCGGGCTGGAGATGAACACGAAACGCGTTGCGCCGCCGCGCCGTGCGGCATCGAGCAGCCGCTCGGTGGCCCGCACGTTCTCGTTCCAGAACTGTTCGCGGGTGCCGCGCTCGTCGACCCGTGCCGCACTGTGCACGACGATGTCGACGCCCTCGGTGGCCCGCACCAGCGAGGCCGGATCGCCGAGATCGCCGTA
Organism: Nocardia sp. NPDC052566; assembly: GCF_044547285.1. Classification (NCBI taxonomy): domain Bacteria; kingdom Bacillati; phylum Actinomycetota; class Actinomycetes; order Mycobacteriales; family Nocardiaceae; genus Nocardia; species Nocardia sp. NPDC052566. Next base: position 239,726 of record NZ_JBIUAF010000001.1, read on the forward strand.
CACCAGCTCGACCCGGTCCACCTCGGGCCCGAGGTCGGCGAGATTGCTGGTGCGCCGCACCAGGATCGACACATCGTGCTGACCGTCGCGCACCAGCCTGCGCACGATCGCGCCACCGAGGAATCCGGACGCGCCGGTGACCAGGACCTTACTCATCGCAGCTCCTCCGTTGCGGGCTGGGTACGCCACCATGTCATGCCGAATACCTGGGTGAGCAGCGCCGTTTCGAGCGGTGTGCGGCCCGAACCCGCGGCGGCACGCAGGGCCGCCGGGATCTGGGCCGCGTGCACCACGACGCTGAGGAACGCATCGATCCACCACACGGCGCGCAGGAATCGGTTGTCCGGCGCCTGATCGGTGGCCGCCGCGACGAGTCCGCCCGCCAGATACAGCCACCCGAGCACCGGAATCGCCCGCAGTACCGTCGTTTTCATCGTCAGCCGTCCGATCCGAGCTGCTTGGCCGCCCACACCGCGAGCTGCTCGCGCCCGATCTTGGCGTTGTGCCGGATATCGACCGGGAACCCGGGGTGCACCAGGAAGTCGGCGACCCGGCGGGTGAGCTCGAACTCGGTGCCGTGCGCGCGCAGCGTGGCCTCGACGGTCTCGCCGTCCGCACCCTCCTCGAGCTCGACGCACAGCACCGGCCGCTGCGCGCCGCGCGCGCCGACACCGACCAGCGCCGTGCGGGCAACGCCGGCAACGGTATTGAAGATCTGCTCGACCTGAACGGTGAACATCGGACCGCCCGCGGTCACCACCCGCTGACTCTTGCGCCCGCAGAACCAGATCCGGCCCTCGCCGTCGAGCTGCGCGAGATCACCGGTCCGGTGCCAGATCCGGTCACCGTCGATGATCTTGCCCTGCCGGTTCGCCTCCTCCGGCCAGTAGTAGTGCGTACTGACGTTGGGCCCGGCGACCACGAGTTCGCCGATACCACGCGAGGTTTCGAGCTCGCCCGCGAGCGCCTCGACATGGGCCCAGGTGGGCAGCGGATCATCGGTGATGGGAACGAGTTGCGCGAGTACATCTTCGGCGGGACGCCCGATGCAGGTGCCCTCGCCGCGATGCGCGCGCTCGGTCAAACCGCCGAACAGCTCCCTGGATTCGATGAGCGACATGGGCAGCGCCTCGGTGGAGCCGTAGCCCGCGTAGATCAGCACATCCTCGGTGAGCGCCTCGCGCAGCCCGGCGATGCACCAGTCCGGCACCGGAGCGCCGCCGGAATAGATGCTGCTCAACGACTTCAGCTCGTTCGGCCGCTGCCGCAGATGCTGGAGCAGCGGGATCAGCACGGCGGGGGAGGCGAACATGGTGCGCACGCCGAACCGGTCGATCGCGTCCACCACATGCGCCGGGTCGGTCGAGCCGACCTTGCTCGGAATCAACGGCGGTAGCACGCACCGCGATCCGAGCAGCAGATCGAGAATGCCGACCAGCGGCAGGGTGATCAGCGAGGCGACCGGCGCGGTGTGCCCGCGCGCCGCGTCCACCTGATCGATCATCGCCGCGAGGTTCCCGTGGGTGAGTTCGACCGCCTTGGCCGGGCCCGTACTGCCCGTGGTGAATCCGATCACCAGCACATCACCGTCGGCCGCCGCGCGGCGTTCCGGCGCGAGTCCGCTCGGCGTCCTGCCCCATGCCGCAAGGGTTTCCCCGCGCCAGAACCACTTCCGGCCGACCGTGACGGTGGTGCGCACCTTGCGGAAGCTGCGCCGGAACAGCACGCGCACCGCGTGCGCCGGGGGTATGCCGATGAACGCCTCCGCTTCGACGGCGCGCAGGCAGTGCACCATCTTGCGCAGGCCCATCCCCGGGTCGATCACCACGGGGACCGCGCCGATCTTCAGCAGCCCGTACAGCACCGCGTACAGCTCCGGGCTCGGCAGCACGAGCACGATGGTGCGGGTGCCGTGCCCGACACCGCGCGCCGCCAGCCGCTCGGCGATCGTGTCGGACCACTCGTCGAGTTCGCGGTAGGTGATGTGCCGATAGGCGGGCAGCCCATCGGGATTGGTGCCCTCCGGGAAGATCACCGCCTCCCGATCCGGTTCCGTGCGCGCGAACGCGCGGAACCGGTCGAGGGCCTGCCAATAGCTCGCGGTGGTCACGCAGGCGCCCCCGTGAGCGCGGGCAGCCGGTACAGCACCGCAGCGGCCGACGGACCCGAGCCCGCCGCCACGAACAGCACCTGGGTGTGCTCGCCGAACGAGTTCGCGCCGATCGCCCGGTCGTAGGCCTGCGGCAGCGACGCGGTGTGCGGGTCGCCGTAGGCCAGATCCGGTGTGCGCACCGAATCCTGGTCGATGCCAAGGGCATCGGCTAGTCGCTTGGGGAACGCCGAACTCGGTGTCGAGGCGATCAGCGCGATACCGGACAGATCGGTGAGGTCCGCCTCGGCGAGTGCCGCCCGTGCGGCCTCGACGGCCACCTCGAGCAGGCGGTCCTCGAAGTCCGGCGCCCGATCGATGGTCATCAGGCCGCGGCCCGCGGTGCCCATGGTCGCGGTGTCGACGTAGGCCTCGACGGCAGGGGCGCCCTCGCCCGCCACGGTGTGCAGCCTGCCGAACCCGACGGGCTCGTCGGTGTGCTCCAGCAACAGCGCAGCACCCGAGGTGGCATAGGGGAATTCGTCATCCGCCGCGTAGCGCAGCAGCGAGGGGTGGGTGTCGCCGGAGACGATGAGCACGTGCTCGGCGCTGCCGGTCTCCAGGATGGCGGTGGCGACGCCGACCGCGTTGAGCACGCTGGTCGCGCCGTTCATCAGGTCGAAGGAGAAGGTTCTCGGGTCGTCCTTGGCGTACTCCAGGCCGATGCCCGCCGCCCGCTGGATGAGCGCCGACACCGCGGGCTCGACGGTGTTGTAGTCGCGGAAGATGCCCGCGTTGATCACCACGCCGACCTGGTCGGCGCGCACACCGGCGCGCTCCAGGCTCTGCTTCGCCGCGCGACCACTGTGCTCGACCACGCTGTGGGTGTCGTTGGTCCTGCTGATTCCGGTGGATTTGATGCGAACGCCCATGGCTGACCTCAGACCTTCAGAGACGAGATGGTGGTGGACAGGAAGCCGGTCACGATGCCGGAGGCCGCGGGAATCATCAGCAGTTTGGCGCCCGCCGGAATGTTCTGCTCGCTCAGCTGATCGTGCAGCACGATGAAATGCGAAGTGGTGGAGGTGTTTCCGTACTTCTCGATGACCCGCAGATCCGGTGGCATCGGGGTACCGAATTCGCGCTCGGCGATGGCGTTCATCCACGGGATGGCAGCGGCGCCGAACTGATGGTGGATGATGTAGTCGAAGTTCTCCTCGGCGAACGAACTGCCCCGCGCCTCGAGGAAGGTGCGCTGGGTGTTGGTGCCGAGCAGGAACCGGTCCTCGTTGTGCATCTTGCGGTTGTCGGTGTAGAGCGCGATGCCCTGCGATTTGTCGCTCGGCATGCCGAGGCACAGCTGCGCGTACTCTGCGGCGGTCATCATCTCGATGTAGTGGATGACGTCGTTCTCGTCGGTCGCCTGATCCAGCACCACCGCGGCGCCCGAATCGCCCACCGACAGCGACGCGAACTGCGGATCGTATTTCGCGGAAATCTCGTTCGCGGCGGTATCGGAGATCGGGGTAATCGCTTCGCCGCTCACCACCAGGCCATTCCTGGCCGCGCCGGAGCGAATCATCCGGTCGAGGATGTAGGTGCCGGTGAGCATTCCGGCGCAGGCATTGGAAACGTCGAAGGTAATCGCCTTCTTCGCGCCGAGGTGGCGGCCGATGGCACCGGCGAAAGACGGCTCCATGTACATCCGCGTCGCGTCCTTGCTGCGCGTGATGGATGCGGAGATGATCACGTCGAGCTCCGACGCGTCATACCGTGACCTGGACAGACAGTCCTGCGCCGCCTTGATGGCGATCGCGAAGGAGTCCTCGTAGCTGTCCGGGTTCGTATCGTGCACACGGCGTTCTTTAACGCCCGTGATTTTTTCGAGATCGAACGAAGGTGGAACCTTCAGCTGGTCGATCAACTCCTGGGTGGTGACAATTTTCGAAGGCAGATAGGCGCCAAGGGATTCGAACCGAGAATGCGACACACGCGCTCCTGGAATTCGTGACTAATACGGTTTCCGGATCGTCTCTGATCGTCGGTGCTGCGGAACACTACCAGCGAGTAACTACAAATCGCCATGTGCAATCTGACGTGAATCCCTCTGGGACAGTAGGGGTTCGGAGGTGTCTGTTCCGTTAGGTTGCACAAACCGGTGATCGACCGGCTATGCATGGGATGAAACCGCACGGTTTCGGGCTCGTTGCCCGGTTGCCCGCGGATTTCACGGCTTGCCGTGGCGGGAATTCGAGGGAGGTCCGGAAACCGGTGCAATGGCTGGCGAATTCACGGCTACTGTTGCCCCGTGGCGGCTGAGGCGGCGATTGATGTGGCATCCCCGGCGTCGATGTGAGTGACCTCACTGTGAACCGCACCGTTGCGTACCGGTCGGTCTTCAGCAGTTTTGCCGCCCAGCGGGGCAGTGGTGAATTACCTTGGCGCCGTAGCCAACTCGGTGAACATCGGGAGGTCGAACCGGGGCAGGCCGATATCCCGGGATCCGGGCGTCCCGGCTACTACCCTGAAGCCATGACCAGCGCGGACGAGCACGTCGAAGTGCTCATCGTCGGGGCCGGATTGTCCGGTATCGGTGCGGCGTACCACCTGCGGCGAGCATTCCCGCGGCGCTCCTTCGCGATACTGGAGAGCCGCGACGCCCTCGGCGGCACCTGGGACCTGTTCCGCTATCCGGGCATTCGGTCCGACTCCGATATGTACACCCTCGGCTTCCGCTTCCGGCCCTGGCTGGGGGACAAGGCGATCGCCGACGGCGGCGACATCCTCGACTATCTGCGCGATACCGCCGCGGAGTCCGGGCTCGACCGGCATATCCGCTACCGGCACCGGGTGCTGCGCGCGGACTGGTCCTCGGCCGAGAATCGGTGGACGGTGCGCGCCGAGCGCACCGGCACCGGGGAAATCGTCACCCTCACCACCGATTTCCTGTGGAGCTGTGGCGGTTACTACCGCTACGACGAGGGATACACGCCGGAGTTTCCCGGTATCCACCGGTTCGCCGGTCCGGTCGTTCATCCGCAGTTCTGGCCCGCGGACCTCGACGTCGCGGAGAAGCGGGTGGTGATCATCGGCAGCGGCGCCACCGCGGTCACCCTCGGACCGGCACTGACCGCGCGCGGCGCGCACGTCACCATGCTGCAGCGGTCGCCGAGCTATATCGTCTCCATGCCGGAGCGCGACAAGTTCGCCATGCGGGTGCGCCGATTTCTGCCGCGCGGCGCCGCCTACCGCGTCGCGCGCGCCAAGAACATGGTGCTTGCCACCGCCGTATATCAACTGAGCCAACGCTATCCGGCCGCCATGCGCGCCCGCATCCGCGGCTGGCAGCGGCGCTGGCTGCCCGAGGGCTACGACATCGACACCCACTTCACGCCCGCCTACAAACCGTGGGATCAGCGCGTGTGCCTCGCCCCGAACGGCGATTTCTTCCGCGCCATCCGCAAGGGTCGGCTCGATGTGGTCACCGACCGCGTCGACACGATCACCGAGACCGGGCTGACGCTGGCCTCCGGCGCCGCCCTCGACGCCGATATCGTCATCACCGCAACGGGATTGAACCTGCTGGCATTCGGCGGCGTCGAGCTCGCCGTGGACGGGCGGCCGGTGCGGCCGAACGAACACATGGCCTACAAGGCGATGATGCTGTCCGGCGTGCCGAACTTCGCCTACGTCATCGGCTACACGAACGCCTCGTGGACCTTGAAGGCGGATCTGGTCAGCGAGTACGTCGTCCGGTTGCTGCGTCATATGGACCGGCACGGTTACGCGCGCTGCACGCCGGTGCGCGACGAATCGGTCGGCGAGGAGCCGCTGTTCCTCACCTTCAACCCCGGCTATATCCGAAGGGCCGTGGCGCTGTTCCCGATTCAGGGCGACCGCGCTCCGTGGCGGTTGCGCATGAACTACTTCCGCGACCTGTTCACCCTGCGCTACGCCCCGATCGCCGACCGTGCGATGCGCTTCGACCGCGCCGCCGCTCCCGCGCGAGTTCCAGTGCGCGACTGAGGAACTGAGGAGTTCGCGGTCATATCGCGATCACTGCGATCATTTTTCGGTCAATCGGTCATCAGTACCCGGTGAACTATCGGACGTATTCCGCGAGGCGTTGCTAGGCTCCCGCTACTCGGATCGCCGGGCGAATGAACAAAGCGTGCCTGTGTGTCGTGCGGAAGCTGGTGATGTATCCAATGGTGGATGTCTTGATAACCATGACGAGTACGTTGGTGCGGCTCGTATGCATATTCATTCTCAAATCCGTCATGATGTGACCGGATGGTGCGCGCGAAGGGGCGCCCGCTCGGCAATCTGTTATGGGAGTGGGCCGAGGAATACGGGCGAAAGGTCGCTGTCCGCGATGGTGCCCGCGTCCTGAGCTATCACGAATTGGCGTATCGAGCAGACGCTTTGGGATATGTGATGGCGACGCGGGGGCTCGGTCCCGGTGCGCGGGTGCTGTTTCAGCTGCCCAATGGCTGGGAGCTGGTGGTGGCGCTGCTGGCCTGCCAGCGAATCGGCGTCGCGCCCATTCTGACGCTGACGGCGCACCGGGCGCACGATCTCGCCCGGATAGCCGAAATCGTCGACATCTCCGCGATTTTCACGGTGGACAGTTATAAGGGCCACGACCATCAGGCCGACGCCGTCGGCATCGCGCAGCGGGCCGGGCGTGCGTGCCCGGTCTTCGTCGCGGGTGCCTCGTTGCGTGCGTCGAGTATCGATCTGTGGCGCGCCTGCGACTACTCGGCCGCCGATATCGAGCCGATACGGCGGGCGCTCGATCGGCGGGCGCCCGCGATCGACGACGACGCGGTGGTCCTGCTCTCGGGCGGCACCACCGGCAGGCCCAAGCTGGTCCCGCACACCCATCGGGACTACGCGTTTGCCTTCACCGCATGCGCGGCCGCGAGCGGCGTCGACGATTCGACGATATTCCTTGCGGTGCTGCCTGTTTCGCACAACTTCTCACTGGCCTCACCGGGCATCCTCGGCGTTCTCGATGCGGGCGGCACCGTGGTGCTCGGTCGATCACCAAGCCCCGATCCGGCTTTCGAGGCAATCGGCCGCCACGCCGTCACCATGTCGGCCATCGTGCCCGCCGTCGCGCGGCGCTGGCTGGAGTACGCCGAATCGTCGACATCTGCGGTGCGACGGTCCCTCTCGACCCTGCGCGTGCTGCAGATCGGCGGCGCGGTGACGCCGCCCGATCTCGCGGCGCGGGTCGAGGCCGAGCTCGATGTCACGGTGCAGCAGGTATACGGGATGTCCGAGGGCCTGGTCTGCATGACCGCGCTCGACGATCCCGCCGAGATCAAGCACCATACGCAGGGCACGCCGGTCGGTGCGGGCGACGAGGTGCGCATCGCCGGTGACGGCGCGATCGGCGAGGTGCTGACCAGGGGACCATCGACGGTGCGCGGCTACCTCCTCGGTCCGGCGCGGGTCGGTGGCCCCGCCTTCACCGGCGACGGCTGGTACCGCACCGGTGATCTCGCGCGCAAGCGCTCGGACGGCCGCATCGAAATAGCGGGCCGTATCAAGGATCTCGTCAATCGCGGCGGCGAGAAGATCTCGGTGGTCGAGGTGGAGACGCTGCTGCTCGGGCTGACCGGTGTCACCAACGCGGCGGCGGTATCGCTGCCGCATCCGGAGCTCGGCGAATGCGTCGGCGCGGCGCTGGTCTGCGCGGCCGATACCACCGTCGACCTCGTCGACGTCCGAAAGTATTTCGCGGAGCACGGTATCGCCGCGCACAAGGCGCCCGATGCCGTCTTCGTCGTCGACGGGATTCCGACGACCGGAATGGGCAAGGTCGATCGCACCGCGCTGCGCGAGAAATTGGCGGCGATATCCGGTAGCGCCCGCTGAACGAGGAGGGTGTTCTGTGTTAGAAGTCCGATCGGCGTTGGCTTGCGACTATGCGAGCGCGCATTCGCCGGTGCACGAGGGAAATCTGCTCGCCGTGGTCGAATTCGGTGAGAACGAGGGCCGGCCGGAACTGCGGGAAGGTATTCCGCATGTCCCGATCCGGGTCGGTGCGGACGCGAACCGCTTCCGGGAATTGTGGTCGACCGGTGGCACGGTAATCTCCGGCCGGGTCGGCGAGCTGGTGTATTCGCATGACGGCCAGCGAATGTTCTGTGCCGGGCGCATCGAACGATCCGGTGGTTATCGCGAGCGGACCCGCGCGATGTATGCCGCGGCATTCGAACTGGCCGACGAACAGGGCTATCCGAACCTTTTCCGCATGTGGAACTACATCGCCGGAATCAACGACGACAACGGCGAGGGGCTGGAGATCTATCGCGACTTCTGCCGCGGCCGCTCGGAAGCGTTTGCCGCCCATGACAAGCGGATACCGGCCGCCACCGGTGTCGGGTCACGCGGCGCCGGGATCGTCTGCTATTTCCTGAGCAGCCGCTCGGATCCGGTCATCCATATCGAGAACCCCCGGCAGGTGCCCGCCTACCACTACCCGCGCGAATACGGCCCGAGGCCACCGACCTTCGCGCGAGCCACCCACCTCGCGCACGGCGGCGCCGGCACGGAGTCGCTGTTCATCTCGGGCACCGCGAGCATCCTCGGGCACGCCACGGTCGCGCCGGGCGATGTCGAACGCCAATGCGAGATCGCGCTGGACAACATCCGCGCGCTCGTCGGTGCGGAGAATCTGCGCGCGCACGATATCGGGCACGGCTACCGGCTCTCGGCGATCCGGCGCGCGAAAGTGTATGTCCGCCACCGGGAACACCTCGCGATGGTGCGGCGCAAGTGCGGCGCGGTGTTCGCGCCGGACGCCGAGATCGTCTATTTGAACGTCGACATCTGCCGCAGGGATCTGCTCGTCGAGATCGAGGGGGTCGCATGACCGAGTCAGGGCCCGGAGGAGGCAGCCTGTGTAACCACGGAGGGCCCGAGGAGTGGCGGCTGCCGGTGGTCCGCGACGATCCCTTCGCGCTGCCGGACGCGTATCGAAAGATGGCCGCCGCCGGGCCGATCCACCGGGCGACAGTGCCGAACGGCAAGCAGGTCTGGGTCGTGACGCGGCACAGCGAGGGCCGCAAGCTGCTCACGGACGCACGCATCACGGCCGACCGCGCACATCCGAATTTCCCGTCGTTCGACCAGGATTCGTCGCCCGCGCTGATCTCCGGCGACGATCCGTTCCTGGTGTCGATGGACCCGCCCCAGCACACCCGTTCCCGCAACGAGCTCAAGAAGGAGTTCGAGCAGCGCCGGATCCGCGAGTTCGCGCCCAGGGTGCAGTCGATCGTCGACGAGGCGATCACCGAGCTGATGGCCGGTCCGCAACCGGCGGATCTGGTGGCCGGGCTGGCACTGCGGGTGCCGTCCCGGGTGATCTGCGAGCTGCTCGGCGTCCCGTACGCCGACCACACCTATTTCGAATCCCGTACGCCCGCACTGATCGACACCACGATCGCACCGGACGAGCGGATCGCGGCGTTCACCGAGGTCCACGGCTACCTCACCGAACTGGTCGCGAAGCAGGAAGCCGCGCCCACCGACGACATCATCGGCCGCTACATCGGCGCCGCGCGCGAGCGGGGCGACTACCGGCGCGAAACGCTGATCTCGCACGCCTTTCTGCTGCTGATCGCCGGGCACGAGACCACGGCCAATCAGATCGCGCTGAGCGTGCTCGCGCTGTTGCTGAAACCCGAACTGCGCGAACGCTTCATGCGGGCGCAGGGCGAACTGGCCGGTCCCGTGGACGAGCTGCTGCGCTTCTTCACCATCGTCGACTCGGTTTTCCGGGTGGCGACGGCCGATATCGATATCGCCGGGGCGCGGATCCGGGCCGGTGACGGAATCGTGGTGGCGTGCAGCATCGCCAACCGGGATCCCGGGGTGTTCGCCACCGCCGATGATCTCGACCTCGCCCAAGGCGACAAACGGCATCTGGCCTTCGGATTCGGCGCGCATCAGTGTCTCGGCCAGGGGTTGGCACGCCTGGAGGTCGAACTGGTGCTGCGCTCGGTGCTGGCCCGTCTGCCGGGGCTGGCGTTGGCGGTGCCCGCGGCCGAATTGCGCTACAAGGGCGCGACGTCGGCGTTCGGTGTCGAGTGGATGCCGGTGACGTGGTAGTGGGAGGTAGGGAAATGTCCTGGGGTGCTGATGATCTGGTGCGGCGGCTGGCGCCGTCGGAGGAGCGCTTCGTCGGCAGCGGCCTGTTCGGCTGGTGGACCATGGTGGTCGCGGGCGAACTCGCCCCGGCGGTGCTCTCGGCGGCGTTCACCACGCTGCAGCGGGTGTATCCGGTGCTGACCTGCCGGATCGTCGAGGATGCCCGCGGGCGTGGGCTACTGGTGAAACGCGCGGCGGGACCGCGCGTCGGCGCCTGGGTGCGCACCGGCGACGTGGACACCGTGGCTGATCCGGCCGGACCGACCGATCCGGCCGCGCAGCTCGCATACCTGGATGTCGTACTGGCCGAAGGGCGTTCGCGGGTGACGCTGTTCGTGCACCACGCCGTGGCGGACGCGCGGCACCTCATGGAGCTGTACGGCAGGCTGTGGGATTTCTATACGGATCCGGCAGCGGCCGCGAAAACCGGTGACGGACGCGACTATCCGCAGTCGCTGGAATGGCATGTCGCCACGCACGGCATCGAGCGCGGTCCGATATCGGGGCTGGCGGCGGTATTGCGGCCCTTCGATGCCACGCCCGAGATCCCAAGCGGCCCACCGCTCGGTGGCGTACTGGTGCGACCGGCGCGCCTGCGGCTGGACGACGACCTCACCGCGTCGATCAGCGCGTTGAGCCGCCGCTACGGACTGACGATCAACAGCGTCGTGACCGCGGTGCTGATGCGCGCGTGGGCGGTCCGGACGCCGGAATTCGCCGGTGGCCCGGTACCGGTGGGCGCGCTGTACGCGGTGGATCTGCGCGACCGGCTCGATCCGCCGGTGCCCGTGGCCGCCGGAACCACCATGGCGACCACCGCCTGCTTCGCCGCCGAGATCGATGGCCGCACCGATGTGCTGGAACTGGCGCATCGGATTTCCGGCCGCTTCCGCGACGAGCTCGCCGCAGGCATCATCCACCAGTCGGTCCTGCACTTTCCCGACGTCTACGGCGCCGAGCGTGAACACGGTCTGGCGGGCCATCTTTCGCTGACCAACCTCGGCGTGATCAACACTCCCGCCGCGCTGGACGTCCTCGACTTCGAGACCGGATTCCAGCTCGCGCATCCCCGGCTGTCCGCGGCGGATTCGCCCGCGGCGCTGCTGATGTTCTACACGTTCGGTGGCCGCATCACCATCGGACATCTCGGTGGCGGCGCGGACGAGAACCCGCTGCTGGCCTCGGTGCGGCGGGAGATCGCCGCACTGGCTCCGGCGGGCCGCGCGGAGCTGGTTCGATGACCGAGTTCGGCGCCGTGATCGTCACCTGGTATCCATCGGAATCCGATGTCGCACACGCGATATCGCTCACCGAACGGTGCCCGCACGTCTGCATCGTCGACAACACGCCGGAATCCGCGGCCTGGCACGCGCGGGTGGCGGCGGCCGGAATCCACCTGATCGGCAACGCCAACAGCGGTGGCCTCGGCGGCGGATTCAACCGCGGCATCGACCTGCTCGCGGGCCGCGGCGCCGAGGTCTTCTTCATCCTCGACCAGGATTCGGTCCTGGATCCGGGCTACTTCACCGACATGCTGGCGACCAGGCCGCCCGACGCACGGCCCTTCCTGGCGGGGCCGGTGATCCACGAGATGAGCTCGGGAGTCTTCGTTCTCGGCAACAACATCGTCACCGTCGAGGAGATCGCGGCCCGCTCGAACGACGACGTGGTGGTCTCGGACTTCCTGGTGTCCTCGGGCACCATGATCACGAAGGCGGCCTGGGCGGCCGTCGGGCGCTTCCACGAGGGGTACTTCATCGATTACCTCGACTGGGACTTCTGCCACCGCGCGGCGCGCAACGATGTCGGCATCGTGGTGAATACCGCTGTGCTGATGCGGCATCGGATCGGCGATCTCGAATTCCGCACGGTGCTCGGCAAACAGGTCGGCGTCTTCGACTACCCGCCGGCCAGGCGCTACTACCAGACCAGGAACTGCGTCTACTTCACCACCAGGCACGCGCGCGAACGCGGTGACCTGCTCGGGCTGAACATGCAGGTGTGGCGGAATCTGGTATCAATCGCGCTGTTCGAGCGGCACAAAGCCCGCAAGCTGCTCGCCATGGCCTGCGGCGTCGTCGACGGACTGCTCGGCCGCCTCGGCGCACTCGAGCGCACCCATCCCTGGATGGCCCGGCGGGTAGCACCCCTCAGGCGGGAAACAGGCCGGGCAGTTCCAGCGCGTAGGTGAGGTCGGCCCTGGTGCCGAGGGTGGTGAGCAGTACCCGGATCATCGTGATCCGTGCGGCGGCAACGGTTTCCGCGTCCGGTTCGGTGCCGGGCGCCGCGCCCGCCGAGATCCGGTAGACGAGGTACTCGCAGACATGCAGTGCCGCATCGATATCCAGCGGTGCGGGTACGGGACGGCCGAGCGCGGTGAAGGTTTCGCGGACCAGCGCGCGAATATCGTCGAGCGCGCGCTCCCGGTAGGCCGAGACCGGCGAGGCCGGATCGTGCAGTTCGGCGAACAGCGGGCGCAGCATCGCGCCGTGGCCCCGCGCCCAATCCAGGTAGGCGTCGATGAGCCGGATGCCGAGCTCGACGGGTTGGTCGGTACCCGTCAGTGCCGCGCGAATGCCGCCGACCAGCCCCTCGTTCGAGGCGGTGAGCACCGCGTGCAGCGGTTCGGCGGCATTGGCGAAGTAGCGGTAGAAGGTCGGCCTGGCCAGCCCGGCCTGCTCGATGATCTGCGCGACGCTGAGTCCGCGCGAGCCGTGCCGGGTGAACACCTCCGCGGTGGCGAACACGATCCGGGCGCGCACCTCTTCGGCCTGCTCCCGGGTCTGCGGCGGGCGGCCGCGCCGTGCGGTCGCCGGTTCAGCGGGCATCGTGACGCCTCACAACCTGAACTCGGACATATCTGTGTCGCACACGGGAGACCCTAGTGCGCAGCCGGACGCAGTCCGTCGATCGCCCGCGCCGGGCCGGAGCGAAGCCAGAGGCAGCTGCGGCGGACGGAGTTCGGCTCGCGCCGGGCCGGAGCGAAGCCGGAGGCAGCTGCGGCGGACGGAGTCCGGCTCGCGCCGGGCCGGAGCGAAGCCGGAGGCAGCCGCCTTGACACGTGGTCGGGCACGATGATTAATCTAACACCAGTGTTCAGTAAATGACTGGGCATCGAGACCGAGGAGAGGTCCGGCCATGACCACCGCCAAGCAGCTGACCGAACCCGAGGTACTGCCCGCCGAGCTGGTGCGCTCGCTGCTCACCCATGCGGTGGCCGGCGGCGCGCCGTCGGTCGAGGTGTTCGCCCCCGCCACCGGCCGCAAGATCGCCGACCTGCCCCAGTCCTCGACCGCCGATATCGACACCGCCTTCGCGAACGCGCGCCGCGCGCAACAGGATTGGGTCAGGCGCCCGGTCCGCGAGCGCGCCGCGATCCTGCGCCGGTTCCACGACATCGTGCTCGGCGAACAGGACGCTGTCCTCGACATCGTCCAGCTGGAGACCGGCAAGTCCCGAGTGCACGCGTTCGACGAGGTCGGCGATGTGGCGGTGAACGCGAGGTACTACGCCTCGGTCGCCGAGAAGCTGCTCGCCACCCGCACACCGCGCGGCGTGCTGCCGCTGCTCACCCAGGTCGATGTGCGCCACCGCGCCAAGGGCGTGGTCGCGGTGATCTCGCCGTGGAACTATCCGCTCGCGCTCGCCGCCTCCGATGCGCTGCCTGCGCTGATGGCGGGCAATGCCGTGGTGGCGCGCCCGGACAATCAGACCGCGCTCACCGCGCTGTGGGCCATCGACGCCGCCGAGCGCGCCGGCCTGCCGCGCGGGCTGTGGCAGGCGGTGCTCGGGCGCGGCTCGGTGATCGGCGGCGAGGTGATCGCCCGCGCCGACTACGTCGACTACACCGGTTCCAGCGCCACCGGCCGCACCATCGCCAAACAGGCGGGGGAGCGGCTCATCGGCTACTCGCTCGAACTCGGCGGCAAGAATCCGCTGCTGGTCCTCGACGACGCCGACGTGGCGCGGGCCGCGAAGATCGCGGTGCGCGCCTGCTTCGCCTCGGCCGGTCAGCTGTGCGAATCGATCGAGCGAATCTATGTGCACGACACCGTCTATGACGCGTTCGTCGGCGAATTCGTCGCGCACGTCGAGGCGATGACGCTCGGCGGCGGGCTCGACTACGCCAGCGATATGGGCTCGCTGACCTTCCAGCGCCAGATCGACACGGTCAGCGCGCACGTGGACGACGCCGTCGCCAAGGGCGCGAAAGTGCTTGCGGGCGGCCGCGCCCGGCCCGACCTCGGCCCCTACTTCTACGAACCGACCGTGCTCGCCGGTGTGCGGCCCGGCATGACGGTGTACCGCGAGGAGACCTTCGGCCCGGTGGTTTCGGTGTACCGGATCGGCAGCGACGACGAGGCCGTCGAGCAGGCCAACGACACACCCTACGGCCTCAACGCCAGCGTGTGGTCGAAGGACACCGCGCGTGGCCGCGCCGTCGCCGCGCGCATCAACGCCGGATCGGTGAACGTCAACGAGGGTTTCATCGCGGCGTGGGGCAGCGCGGACGCACCGTCGGGCGGCCTCGGCATCTCCGGCACCGGGCGCAGGCACGGACCCGAGGGCCTGCTGAAATACATCGACACCCAGACCATCGCGGTGCAGCGGGTACTGCCGATCGCGCCGCTGCCGTGGATGTCCGAGGAACTGTGGGCCAAGACCATGACGCTCTACTTCGGCGTTATGAAGACGCTGCGTCAGAAGTGATTCGTCAGAAGTGATCAGCCGGAAACGACAACTCGAAGGATCGGTACGCATGAAAACGGTTGCGGGTAAGAAGGTTCTGGTCACCGGTGCCGCCAGGGGCCTCGGCAAGCTGTTCGCCGAGCGCGCGGTGCGCGAGGGCGCGGCCGCGGTGGTGCTCTGGGATGTCGACGAGCCCGCGCTGAAGGACACCGCCGCCCAACTCACCGCGCTCGGCGGCACTGTCCACCACTACGTGGTCGACGTGTCCGCGCCCGCCGCCATCGCCGAGGCGGGCGCGGCCGTGCGCGCCGAGGTCGGCGATATCGACATCCTGGTCAACAACGCGGGCATCGTGCGCGGCAACGCCTACTTCTGGGAAACGAAGGACCGCGCCGATATCGACAAGACGATGGCGATCAATTCCCTTGCGCCCATGTACATCACGCTGGAATTCCTGCCCGCGATGGTCGCCGGGACCGGCGAGGCGCGGGTACTGACCATCGCCTCGTCGGCGGGCCTGGTGTCCAATCCGCGCATGAGCGTCTACGCGGCATCGAAGTGGGCCGCGCTCGGCTGGTCCGATTCGGTGCGCATCGAACTGGAACAGGCCGGGCACGACCACGTCACCATGACCACGGTGTGCCCGACCTATATCAACACCGGAATGTTCGACGGCGCCAAGGGATTCCTGTTCACGCCGATCCTGGAACAGGACGACGTGGTCGACACCTCATGGCGCGAAATGAAGAACGGCACGCCCCTGGTGATCCTGCCCTGGACCTCCCGCCTCAACAAGGCCATCTCCGGCCTGCTCCCCATCAAACTCCGCGACCTGTTCCTCAACTCCGTCGGCGTCTACCACTCCATGGACGCCTTCACCGGCCGCAAGAACTAGATCCGCCGAGCGCAGTCGAATGGCCCTTTGACACGCCGTGAACAGGGGGCCATTCGACTGCGCTCGACGGCTGGCTGTGTACGGGGCTTGACCGCCTCGGGGGTTACTGACCTGAATGATGTTCGGCGGCAAGGGGTTTACCCGGGCAGTGCTGGGCACGTTGGGTGCCGTCCCCGGCTTGGAACTCGAGCCAGGTGCATGTTCCGGGCTTCCAGCCCGGTCATCTGGCCGTGGTGCTGTTCTCGAGATCGAGAATTCCGTCGAGCGCAGTCGAATGGCTGTGCGACACACCGTGAACAGGGGCCTTTTGACTGCGCTCGGCGGATGCGACGGATGTGCTATTGGGGCAGCTCAGCTGGGGTGGTGCTGGTGGTGTCAGCGGGATCCGATGACGATGGTGGCGTAATGCTCGTCGGATTCGGCTATGCGGGGGGTGAATCCGTGGTCGGTGAGTGCTGCGGCGGCGAAGGGAGCTTGTGCTTCGCTGGATTCCACCAGTAGGTGGCCGCCGGGCGCGAGCCAGGCCGATGCGGCGGTGACGACCCTGCGGAACACGTCCAGGCCATCGACGCCGCCGTCGAGGGTGACGTGCGGTTCGTGGTCGCGGGCCTCCGGCGGCATATGCGCGATCATCTCGGTGGGCACATACGGGACGTTCGCGAGCAGAATGTCGATGCGGCCACGCAATTCGGGGGGCAGCGCCTCGAAAAGATCGCCCTGGTAGACCGGTGCGCCGAGCGGCGCGAGGTTGCGGCGGGCGCAGTCGACCGCGGCCGGTTCGATATCGGCGGCGGCCAGCTCCAGCGGAACTCCTTCGGCCAGTAGCGTGGTCGCCACCGCGAGCCCCAATGCGCCAGAGCCGCAGCACATGTCGACCACCACCGGCCGCGCGATGCCGCGCGCCAGCGCGATCGCCTCGTCGACGAGGAACGCGGTGCGCTGCCGTGGCACGAACACCCCGGGCGCCACCGCGACCCGCAGCCCGTGGAATTCGGCCCACCCGACGAGATATTCGAGCGGCGTTCCAGAGACCCGCTGTGCGACCAACTCGTCCAGATCCGCCCCGGTCTCGGCCGCGGCCTCGACGAGCAACCGCGCCTCGTCCTCGGCGAACACACACCCCGCCGCCCGCAACCGCGCGACCACCTCAACACTCTCCGCTGCCATCACCCGCCGCATCCTGCCAGCTCACGCCCCCACAACACCAACCAATATGACCCCCCGCACTGCCGCGCCCGCACCGCATCGCCGAGCCCGCACTGCACCGAACCGGGGACCTGGGTGTCACGCACGCGGCATGGCTGCGCCCGCACTGCGCCGGAGCGCGCGCATTGTGTTGCTGCGTCCGCATCCCCGCCGCTGCGTGCGCGTTGTGCTGCCGTGTCCGCATCGCACCGCCGTGTCTGCACCCGTACTGCCGTGCCCGCATCGCACTGCCGCGTCGGCACTGTGCTGCCGCGCGCCAACCAGCAGCGAAATGCGGGCGCGGCGTTGCAATGCTGTGCGTGGTCGCTGAGCGCAGTCGAATGGCTGTGTGACACGCCATAATCGGCGGCCATTCGACGGCGCTCGGCGGATCTCGACTACCTCTGATCGCGGGCTAGCGGGAGGTGGAGAGTTGGAAGGTGCGGGTGGCGTCCAGGTAGATGCCGCGCTGGTTCTGGCGGGGCGGCGGCGGGAGTTGGGAGACGAGCTGGTCCAGCGAGGTGGTCGCGCCGACGACCCTGGTGCCCGCGACCATGAAGTCGGCGACGGCGCGGCGGATATGGTTCGGCGAGGTGACGACGACCGCGCTGTTCGCGCCGAGTTCTTGCAGCAGCCTGGTGCTGTACAGCGCGTTCTGCACGGTCGACCCGGCCCGGCTCTCCACGCTGACCCGGTTCACCGGCAGGCCGCGCCCGACCAGCCAGGCGCGCATGGCCTCGGCCTCGGTGATGCCGTTCTGCGGATTGCCGCCGGTGACGATCACCGGTGACAGCGGCGCGGCGACCGCCTGCAGCCAGGCCGCCTCCAGCCGGTTCACCAGCTCGGGGCGCAGCGCGCCGTCGGGCAGCAGGCCGTAGCCGAGCACGACGATGCCGGTCTGCGGGCCGATGAGGGCGGGAATCGGGTTCGGCAGTGTGCCCGCCGCCGCGCCGACCGCGTTGAGCACATTGTTCGTCCCGGCGGCCATCCGCGGGTCGACGGCGTTGAGCCGGGCCATCGCATCGGCGAGCGCGGGCAGATCGTTGGCGTAGTGCGACCAGATGGCCTGCAGCGACAGTGCCTCGGCGTCGCTCGGATCGGCGCCGATCAGTGCGCGCAGATCGTTGCGGCCCGCGTTGTCGTTGCCGTCGGTGAAGTTGCGCTGGGCGGAGTTGTAGAGAGCGTCGGTGTTCGGCGCCGCCTCGGCGGGCGCGATGGCTAGTCCGGTGAGGGTGATGGCCGCGAAGGAGGTGGCGACCAGACTTTTCCAATGCCGCGAGATGTTCACTACAGATGACACCTTTCCACGCATGAAACGGGGTTTTCGGTAGGTCAGCTGGCAGTTAGCCGTGGAGCACGCGGTGTGCACGACGGACCCGGGGCAGGCAGTGAAGCGTCACCGTGAAGGGGGCCGTGAGCACCGCAGATCAGGTACAGCACTGAACACGATACGGCCGGTGACCGTCGCGGGCCCGCAATTGCCGGGCGGATTCTGCGGGCCGATTTCACGATCAGGGCAAACCGGGCGAACCGGTGGGGATGCGCTGGCGGGCACGCAGCGGCGGCCCAGATAGGGTGTGTCAACGTGGATACCGTTTCGCTGACCGGCAAGGAACTCGCCGCCGCCATCAATGCCGATACCAAGCAGCGCGCCGCCGCGCTCACCGAGACCGGTGCCGCCCCGCGCCTGGCCCTGGTCGTCGCCAACGACGATCCGGCGAGCGCCTGGTACGTGAACTCACTGCGCAAGGCCGCCGAGCGGCTCGGTATCGCTTGCGACACCGTCGATCTCGGCGCCGACGCCGGCGTGGAGGCCATCCGCGCCGAGCTGACCGCCCGCGGCGCGGACGCCGCCACCGACGCGATCATGCTGCAGACCCCGCTGCCCGCGGGCATCACGCTCGACGACGTCAGCTCCGCGATCGTGGCGACCAAGGATGTGGACGGGGTGAGCCCGCTGTCGCTCGGGCTGCTCGCCGCGGGTCTCGATGGCTTCGTGCCCGCCACCTCCGAGGCGGTGGTCGAACTGCTGAAGCATCACGGAATCCCGCTGTCGGGTCGGCATGTCGCGGTTGTCGGCCGCTCCAATATCGTCGGCAAGCCGCTGGCCCAGCTGCTGCTGGCCGAGGACGCGACGGTGACGGTGTGCCATTCGCGCACCGCCGACCTGGCCGCCATCACCTCGTCGGCCGAGATCGTCGTCGCCGCGGCGGGCCGGATCGGACTGGTCACCGGTAAGCATGTGGCCGAGGGCGCGACCGTCATCGATGTCGGCACCAACGAGGCCGCCGACGGCGGCATCGTCGGCGATGTCGACGCGGAGTCGGTGCGCGGCAAGGCATCCGGGCTCAGCCCGGTCCCCGGCGGCGTCGGCCCGGTGACCACCGCGCTGCTGATGCGCCACGTGGTCGACGCGGCACAGCGCGCACGCGCGTGACGACACAGCGCGCCAGGGCGTAAGGCGCACCGGTCGGTTCGGCGAATGTCACGAAAACTTCAGCTGCGCACTGCATCCTGACCTCACGTGCATCCGCCGATCCGAAGGAAGGCCCAAAGTGCCCTGGCTGCTGCTGTTTTCCATCCTCTTCGCGCTCATCTCGATCGCCGCGTTGTACGCGTTGCACAAGATGCGTTACAGCGATGACAAATCGACGATCGCGTTCACCTCGCTCGGCACCGGCCTGCTCGCGCTACTGCTGTTGGTACTGGCCTCGGTGACCATCGTGTCGACCCGCAACGTCGGCATCGTCCTGTCGTTCGGCAAGCCGGTCGGCACCCTGTCCAACGGGTTGCACGTGAAGTGGCCGTGGCAGAAGGTGCCCGAGCTCAACGGCACCATTCGCACCGACAGCCAGGTCGGCGGTTTCGCGGACGGCAAATGCGCGGGCGGCTCGCCGGTGCGCCTGGCCAACAACTCCACCGCCTGCGCGGACAACACCATCCGGTGGCGCATCGTGCCTTCGGCGGGCGACACGCTGTTCCGGGATTACCAGAACGACGCCAACATTCGCGATTCGCTGGTCACCCGTGAACTCAACGCGACCCTCAACGAGGTGTTCGCCACCTACAACCCGCTGTCGCGCGACGCCGCCGACGGCCCGAAGCTCGGCGATCTGTCCGCCACCGCGACCAAGAAACTGCAGGACAAGATCAGCGGCCAGATCGAGGTGCTCAACGTGATCATCTCCATCGTCCACTTCGATGCCCAGACCCAGGAGAAGATCAACGCCTACCAGGCCCAGATCGCCAATACCCGGATCGCGGAGGAGTCGCAGAAGACCGCTGCCGCACAGGCCGAGGCGAATCGCATTCTGGCCGACTCGGTGACGCGCGATCCGAACGTCCTGGTCGCCCGCTGCCTCGATCTGATCAACTCCGGAAAGCCGCTGCCGGTCGGTTTCCAGTGCTGGCCGGGTTCGGGTCTGCCGGTCACCATCCCGGCGCGCTGAGCCGGCACGGCGCGGTCGACACCGTGCGCTGAATTCCGCTGCCGCGCTAGGCGGTTGGCGCGGTGGTATTCAGCGCGGCCAGTAGCCCGCGCAAGGTGTCGCGCTCCTCGGTGGACAGCGTGGCGAACAGTTCCTCGGCGGCGTGGCGGCGCGCGTCGGACATCTTGGCGAGGGTTGCCAGGCCTGCTTCGGTCGGCGTCACGAGGGTGGCCCTTCGGCTGGCCGGGTCGGGCGCGCGGGTCACCAGACCCGCGGCCGCCAGCGCGTCGACCACCGTGGTCGCCGACCGGGGGACGATGCCGAGGTGCTCGGCGAGCGTGGACATCCTCAGGGGTTCCCCGGTGCGGGCGATGACGCGGAGGGCGCGGGCCTGCCCCGGGGTGAGGCCGAGCGGGCCGAGCCGCTCGATCTGGTTGCGCCGGATCCGCTTCGCGGTGCGCAGGAACAGCTCGGGCAGATCGGGATCGGGGCTGCGCTCCATGACTCTGAGGATAACTCATTGTTTCAAGGAACAATTGTGAGCCATACTCAGTTATAGCGGGTATCTCCCGGAAGGAGGCGCCTATGCAGCCCCCAGCTCAACTCGGCCGGATCGTCCGGCTCTTCCGCCCCTATCGCGCCAGGCTCGCCGTCGTCGCCGCGCTCGTCGGCCTGTCCTCGGTGGTCGCGCTGGCCTCGCCGTTCATGTTGCGCGCGATCCTCGACGACGCGCTGCCGCACGGCCGGACCGGCCTGCTGACGCTGCTCGCCGCGGGCATGGTCGCGGTCGCCGCGCTGACCAGCGTCTTCGGTGTACTGCAGACCTACATGTCCACGGCCGTCGGCCAGGAGGTCATGCACGATCTGCGCTCGGCGGTGTACGCGCAATTGCAGCGGATGCCGCTGGCGTTCTTCACCGCGACGCGCACCGGCGAGGTGCAGTCGCGGATCGCCAACGATATCGGTGGCATGCAGTCCACGGTGACCTCCACCGCCACCTCGCTGGTCTCCAACTTCACCACGGTCGTCGCCGCCGTCATCGCGATGATCGCGCTCGACTGGCGGCTGACCGCCGTCTCGCTGGTCATGCTGCCGTTCTTCGTCTGGATCAGCAGGCGGGTCGGCGACGAGCGCCGCAGGATCACCGGACAGCGCCAGCAGCAGCTGGCAGGCATGTCGGCGATCGTGGAGGAATCGCTGTCGGTGAGCGGAATCCTGTTGGGCCGCACCATGGGTCGCTCGCCCGCGCTGGTCGATGATTTCACGAAGGAGTCGCGCGGCCTGGTGGATCTGGAGATCCGCTCGAGCATGGCGGGCCGGTGGCGGCAGTCGACCATCCAGATCGTCATGTCGGCCATGCCCGCCGTCATCTACTGGGCGGCCGGGCTCACCGTGGCCGCCGGTCGCCCCATGGTGTCCATCGGCACGCTCGTCGCCTTCACCACCCTGCAGACCACGCTGCTGCGGCCGATGGTCTCGCTGCTGTACACCGGTGTCGAGGTGCAGAGTTCGCTCGCGCTGTTCGGCCGGATCTTCGAATACCTCGACCTGACACCGGATATCGAGGAGCCGAAGCGGCCGGTGCCCATGGCCCGCGCCGAGGGCGAGGTGCGTTTCGAGCATGTCGGCTTCTCCTACGGCGCGGACAGCAGGGAGGTGCTCGACGACATCGACATCACCGTGCCCGCGGGCACCAGCCTCGCCGTGGTCGGCGAAACCGGCTCGGGCAAAACCACTCTCGGCTACCTGATGGCGCGGCTGTACGACGTCACCGCGGGCAGGGTCGCCATCGACGGAATCGACGTGCGTGACCTGTCCTTCGCCGATCTGGCCCGTGCGGTCGGTGTGGTTTCCCAGGAGACGTACCTGTTGCACGCCTCGGTCGCCGACAACCTGCGCTTCGCGAAACCCGATGCCACGGACGAGGAATTGCACGCCGCCGCCCGCGCCGCGCAGATCCATGAGCACATCGCGAGCCTGCCCGACGGCTACGACACCCTGGTCGGCGAGCGCGGCTACCGGTTCTCCGGCGGCGAGAAACAGCGGCTCGCGGTCGCCCGTGCCGTGCTGCGAAATCCGCCGATCCTGGTGCTCGACGAGGCGACCAGCGCGCTGGACACCCGCACCGAACAGGAGGTACAGGCCGCCATCGACGCGTTGTCGGCGGGCCGCACCACGATCACCATCGCGCACCGCCTGTCCACCATCCGCGATGCGGACCAGATCCTGGTCCTCGACCGTGGGCGAATCGCCGAGCGCGGCACGCATACCGAGCTGATGGCGCGTGAAGGTCGTTATGCCGCATTGGTTTCCCGCGACGACGCGCTGAGCATCGCCGCGTGAGTTACACACTCGGGCAGCCGAAGGATCACCAGTGCAGGTACACCGGATCGCCGACGTTGATCGTGTCGAACACCCATGCGGCGTCGTCCGGCGCGAGGTTGATGCAGCCGTGGCTGACGTTCGAATTGCCCTGCGAATCGACCGACCACGGCGCCGAATGGATGTAAACGCCACTCCAGGTGAGCCTTTCGGCGTATTCACCGTTGATGACGTAACCCTCGGGTGAGCTCAGCGGTATGCCGATGGTGCGCGAATCGAACACCACCGAGCGCGCCTTCTCCAGCACCGGGAAGGTACCTGTCGGCGTCTCCCAGCCCGGTTTGCCGTAGGACGCGGGCATCACCCTGGCCACCTGGCCGCCGATGCTGAGGGTGAAGGTGTGCGCCGACAGATCGCCCTCGCCGCTGACACCCGCATTGGTCCGGAATTCGGTGCGTGCACGGCCGAATTGCACACCGATGAGTGTGTCGGCGGGCAGGAGTTCGCTCGGCGTCCAGCGCAGTTCCCGGTCGCCGTTCCAGGAGAACGTGCCGTTCAACCGCGTCCCGACGACGAGCGAGCGTTCGGCACGGCTCCGATCGGTGACGTCGGCGCCGAACCGGACGGTCACCGGCGCCGCGATGCCGACGAGTTCGCCGTTCGACGGCGTGATCCCGGCGACGGCGGGACCTGGTGGACTTGCGATCATCGCTGCCATCGCCGCGCCCGAGCCGAATGCGGCTAGCGCTACGACCGCTATGACGAGGAACAAGTGCCGGAAAGCGCTCCTCATAGCTGCCACCCCTTCGAAGCCGGTGTGGGTTCGCAAAGGACCAGTCTACGCCGCTCCGGATTATCAAGATCAGCGAAAAGGTTACGGTCCGGCCTCGGCTCAGCGCACCGGTTCCGGATCCGCCGCCGCGGCGGCGTCGAATTCCGCACGGGCGGTGCGAATCCGGTCTTCGTGCTCGACCGCCCAGACGCCCATCGCATGGCTCAGCTCGCCGAGGCTGGCGCCCAGATCGGTGAGCGAGTACTCCACCCGGGGCGGCACCGTCGGATACACCCGGCGCTGGACCAGCCCGTCGCGCTCCAGGTTGCGCAGGGTGCGCGTGAGCATCTTCTGGGTGATGCCGTCCAGGCGGCGGCGCAGGTCGTTGAACCGGACCGGGCCCTCGTTCGAGCGCAGCGTGCCGAGCACCAGCAGCACCCACTTGTCGGCGAGCACGGACAGCAACTCCCTGGCCGGGCAGTTCTTCAGGTAGCTCTGAACCAGGTCGGGGGAGGCGGACCAGCCGCAGACGGTATCCATCGGGAACCTCGGTTTCACAAAAGTGCCTACTTACGAATGGATACTAAGGCGTCGCAGAATCGAACGCATGCTCGCAATCACGCAAAAAACATTCGGTGGCCCTGAGGTTTTGGAGATCGTGGACCGGGATCGGCCCGTGCCCGGTCCGGGGGATGTGCTGGTGCGGGTGGCCGCGACCAGCGTCAACGCCGCGGATTGGAAGCTGCGCTCCGGCGAGATCCGCAAGCTCGGCGACCCGCCGTTCATCCTCGGGCTCGACGTCTCCGGCGTTGTCGAGGACGTCGGCGCGGAGGTGGTCCGTTTCGCGCCGGGTGATGCGGTCTTCGGCATGGCGTTCGGCGCGAACGCGCAGTACGTCCTCGCGCCCGTCGAGGCGCTCGCGCCCAAACCGGCGAACCTGGATCACACCGTCGCGGCGGCCATGCCGGCGGCGGCGCTGACCGCATGGCAGTCGCTGCGCGACGTGTGGGCCGGGCAGCGGGTGCTCGTGCACGCCGCCGCCGGTGGGGTCGGGCACCTCGCGGTGCAGTTCGCGGTGCATCGCGGCGCGCACGTCGTCGGCACCGCGCGCGCCGGCAACCACGAATTCCTGCGCGGGCTCGGCGCGCACGAGCTGATCGATTACCGCACAACCGATTTCACCGAGGTCGCGACCGACATCGACGTCGTCCTCGATCTCGTCGGCGGCGACTACGGGTCACGCTCGGCGCGCGTGCTGCGACCCACCGGCCGCCTGATCGACTTCCAGGGCAACGACGCCGAGGCCGATCCGCGCTACGAACGCTTCTATGTCACCCCGTCCGGCGCCGACCTGAAAGAGGTTGCGGCACTGGTGGATCACGGCCTGGTGCGGGTCGATATCGACCAGGTGCTACCGATCACCGAGATCGTGAAGGCGCATCGGCTCAGCGAATCCGGCCGGGTACGCGGGAAAATCGTGCTGACCGCCGATTGGTGAGCCCGTGGGTTGGTGCGGCCGCCGATCGATGAGGTCTCAGCCGCGCACGACGTGCACGACATCCGCGTGCAGGCCGTCGGCGCGTGCCGTGATCTCCTCGATGCGCAGCAGCACGGTAGCGAATTTGTCGCCCTCGGCCTCCGGCAGCGACGCCACGTTGATCTCGATATTGAGCTGCGAGCTCGCCGCGGCCGCGCGGGCGGCATCGGCGGCCGCGCCGATATCGGTGACCACGTTGGGGTTTCCGATCGGCAGCAGCTCGGCGGCGAGCGAGAGCACCTCGTCGGCCTCGTCGACCACGGCGGCGGGCACCTGGGCGGCGGTGATCAGCGCGGCGGTGATCGCCTCGGTGCGCGCGGCCTGCTGCTCGTCGGTGTCCTTCGGCAATTTGTACGCGGCGCCGACCGCGGTGAACGCGGCCGCGTCGGCGTCGGCCAGCGCCAGCGCGCGCGCCCGTGCGGCGTCGGCGGCCTCGATGATCCGGTCGACGACGGGCCGGTGCTCGGCGTCCTTGGCCCGGGTGGTGTAGCGCGCGACCATCGCGACCAGCGCGGCGCCCTGCGCGGCGTGCAGCGCGGCGACCGCGCCGCCGCCCGGCGCCGGGATCTTCGCGGCCAGGTCGGACAGGTACTGCGCGAGGGTGGCCTCGCCGAATGAGGTCGGCTGCGACACGGTGATGGGGGCCTTTCGTTCTTCGGCGAGTGCGGAAACTACCGGGCCTCACGCTACCGGGTCCCTGCCTGCGCCCGGCCGATCGGGCTCAGAGAATCAGCAGCAGCACGGTCACCACCCGCAACGCACCCGTCGTGACGCCGGACGGAATGTCCTCCGGCGCGGCGACACCGAGGCCGAATGCGACGCAGAGGATGAGCGCGAACACGGCCGCCATCTGAAAAAGCCCGGCGATCAACAGGATTCGGTACTTGAAATTCGTGCCCGCCCGCAGCGTCTCCAGCGTCCGGATATTGCAGTAGGCGGTGATATTGCGCGCGGAAACCTCCGAGTCGGTCCAATGGGAGTCGACCATGGCGCGCATCGTGTCGGTACTCGCGGTGTCGTACGTCTTGGCCAGCCCCGCGAACAGGGAAAGTCCCGCGGTGCAGAGCATCGCGAACAAGGCGATCACCAGCATGACCTTCGCGCTGCCCGCGAGGGTGAACTCCCGCCCGAACACGAGGGTGAACACCGCGACGATCACGGTAACCAACCCGGTGACGGCGGTGAGCGCGGCGGCCGAGCGGCTGTTGACCGTGCCACGGCGTTCGTGCTCGACCTTCAGCTCCGCGGCGATGAACGCCGCGTACTCCTTGCCCTGATCACTCATCGGGCACTATTCGTCCGAAAGGTCCTGCGGCATGGCATCACTCATCGCCGAATCGAACTTGATCCAGTCGCGGGTCGGCGGCGGCTCGGTCGTCCCCTGGGTCTCGCCGCCGCCGTCCCCGGCGCCATCAGGAATTTTCTCGGGGGTGTTCTCCGACCTCATCGGACGCTCCGTTCTCCCGGCCGCATAGATCATCACGACGGCCGACGATCGCCTGCCGCGCTTGCGGTCTACCCGAAATATCGCGGATGGCGCATCGCCCGCTACACCTATTTGCCGACCGTTACGCGTCGGCGCCCGGCGCTGTCGACTCCGTCGAATACAGTGTCGCCGTGAGAGATTCAGTGCACGAGTTCGATCAGGTCCGTGATGCGGAATTGGACGGTCGACCAGTGCGGGTGGGGGATATCGTTCGGTCGATCGCCGCGGGAATTGCCGCGCTGATTGTCATCGCGTTGATCGGTGGTTGCCTGGTCGGGCTGATCGCGACCCAGTTCTTCCCTGAGCTACGCGGCGTACTCGTGGTGGTCATCTTCCGGGCGTCGACCTTCGTCCTGCTCTTGGTCGGTCCGCTGTCCGTAGGACCCGCGGTCGCACTGGTGATCGGCCTGCCCGCCATGACGATGCTCGCGGGCCGGAAGCGACGGCCGATTCTGCTCGGCGTAGTCGGCGTAGCGGCTCTGGTGGTGGCGACGGTGTTCTGGTGGATCGGCACCCAGCTGGCTTTGCTCGCGTCGCTGCGGGTGGTGCAGTGGTCGAGTGGCGAGCGCCCCAAGGTCATCGATCACTACCTCGCGTTGTTCTGGAACGGGGACACCGTGGTGTGGTCCCACCTTCAGGCGATCATTCTCGCCGTGACGGTGCTCGTCGCGCTGCCACTGGTCGAGCGGCGCTTTCGCGGGCGGTGGACCCGGATCCGGCGGGTGGCGGCGACGACCGGCGCGCTGATGGCGCTGTCCGGCATCGTGTTCGCGGTGCACGCGACGCTGGAGTATCAGAGTGTGCTCGAAAGGCTGCACGGTTAGATACCCGAGGGCTGCGCACCACCGGTCGATAGACACCGCTATGTTGACTGCTATGCGGATCGGATTGAGCATCAACTACTCGGGCGGATTCAAGGAGGCGGCGGCGGAGGTCGCCGATCTCGAGCGGGCCGGTTTGGACGTCGCGTTCGTGCCCGAGGCGTACTCGTTCGACGCGGTCAGCGCGCTGGGCTACCTCGCGGCCAAGACCGACCGCCTGCAGCTGGCCTCCGGCATCCTGCAGCTCTACACCCGCACCCCGAGCCTCACCGCGATGACCGCAGCCGGCCTGGATTTCGTCTCCGAGGGCCGCTTCATCCTCGGCCTCGGCGCATCGGGCCCGCAGGTGATCGAGGGCTTCCACGGCGTGCCCTACGACGCGCCGATCGGGCGCACCAGGGAACTGGTGGAGATCTGCCGCAAGGTGTGGCGGCGCGAGCGGCTCGAATACCAGGGCAAGTACTACCAGATCCCACTGCCCGCCGGGCAGGGCACCGGCCTCGGCAAGCCGCTGAAGCTGATCAATCATCCGGTGCGCGAACGCATTCCGGTGCTGCTCGCCGCGCTCGGCCCGAAGAACGTCGAGCTGGCCGCGGAGATCGCCGAGGGCTGGCAGCCGATCTTCTTCCTGCCCGAGCACGCCAAGGCGATCTGGGGCGAAGCGCTCGACGCCGGTAAGGCCAAGCGCGATCCGGCGCTGGGCGAACTGGACGTGTACGCGGGCCCGTTCCTGGCGATCGGCGACAACGTCGAGCCGCTGCTCGGCTTCGTGAAGGCGCATCTGGCGCTCTACATCGGCGGCATGGGCGCCAAGGGCAAGAACTTCTACCACGCCCTCGCGACCAAGTACGGCTACGGCGCCGAGGCCGACCGGATCCAGGAGCTGTACCTGGCGGGCAAGAAGGACGAGGCCGCGCAGGTGGTGCCGGACGCGCTGGCGCGCGACGTCTCGCTGGTCGGGCCCGAAGGTTTCGTGAAGGAGCGGATCGCCGCCTACCGCGAGGCGGGCGTCACCGCGCTGAACGTCGTCCCGATGGCCGCGACCGCGGCCGATCGCGTGCAGCTCATCGAGCGGTTGCGCGGATTGCTCTGAGGGTGCTGACGCGGAAACCGAAGGGGCCCCGTCGCTCCGGCATCGGCCGGGACGACGGGGCCCTTCGATTCGATTCCAGCGCGGCCGTATCTAGTTGAACGCGGCCAATGCCTCGTCCAGCGTGCTATACAGCGAGAACACCTGATCCAGGCTGGTCATCTTGAGCTGGCGGCTGGTCGCCGGTCCGTCGGCGACCACCGCGATCGATGTCGCCGCGCCCGCTCGCTTGTGCGCGGCCACGAGCACCGCCATCCCCGCCGAGGCGAGGAAGCTGACCGCGGTCAGGTCGATGATCAGTGCAGCGGGCTTACCGCCGAGGATGGCCTCGATCGCGGTCTCCAGCGCGGGGGCCGTCGCCAGATCGACCTCGCCGGTCACCGTCAGCACCGTGGCGCCGTCCCGCGCCGCGATGGAGGTGGTCATCGTGTCCGCCAGGGGATACGCGTCTCCGGAAGTGTTGGTCACAGCATCCCAATCTGCCATGAAGTGCCGAATTCCGCTGCATCGCCGGGTGAGAAACTCCGAATCGTCATCACTGAATACCTATCGGTTGGTGCCGCGGATCGGGTTGGCGGTGGGAAAGGTGATCGCGGGCAACGTGACCCACATGCGGACCGTTGTCCCGACGTCGGAATGCTCGATCACCAAATCCTCGGTGAGCGCTCGCATCATATCGATGCCGCGGCCGCGATGTCCCGGATCCACCGATCTCGGCTTCCATCGTCCGGTATCGGTGACCTCGATGATCACGGTCTGCGTATCGCATTGCGCGGTGAGCTCGACCCGGCCGACCTCCGTCGCGCTCGGCGCGGTGGCCGTGCTCGCGCGTCCGCTGCCCACCGGGCGCGCGCCGTTGCGATAGGCGTGCTCGATGCTGTTGCTGCACGCCTCGTTCGCGGCGGCCACCAGATCCGAGGCCAGATCGTGCGGTACCGCGGCGGCGGCGAGCCAGGCCTTCAATAGCTTGCGCAGTCCGGCGAGCTGACCCGCCTCGGCGGGTACCTCGATGCGCAGCGGCGCGGGCGGCTGCCGATACACCACCATGGCGACGTCGTCGTCGTAGCCCGCGGCCGGGCGCAGCCGGGAGAGCACCGCGTCGGCCACCTCGCGCGGCAGTTTGCCCGAGGTGTCGGCGAGTACCTCGGAGATCTTGGCGAAGCTCTCATCGATATCGACGCCGCGCTGTTCGACGAGCCCGTCGGTGAACAGCACCAGGGTGGCGCCCGGCGCCAGCGCGGTGGTGGCCTCGGGTCGCCGCGGCGGATCGAAGGTGGCCAGCGGCACCGAGCGCCCGCCCTCGAGCAGTCGCCCGGTGGTATCGACATCGGCGAGGATCGGCGGCATATGTCCGGCGCTGCTGTAGCGGACCAGCCCGCGCACCGGATCGAGCACCGCGGCGCAGACCGTGGTGCACATCGCGCCGGGAATGCGGGCCGCGACGGTGTCGAGTTCGGCGAGCAGCTGTGCCGGGCCCGCGCCGCGCAGTAGTAAAGCCCGTGCGGCCGTGCGTAATTGGCCCATCACCACGGCGGCGGACAGGCCACGCCCGACACAGTCGCCGACGACGACGCCGATGGTGCCGTCGCGCAGCGGCACCACGTCGTACCAGTCGCCGCCGATCTCCAGTGGCGGCAGCGCCGGTTCGTAGTGCACCGAGAAGCGCGGCGGCAGTTCGATCGGCCCGAGCATGGCGCGCTGCAGCGTCAGCGAGGTGGCGCGGGCCTGATCGAAGTTGCGGGCCCGCTGCACCGCGAGGCTGAGATGTCCGATGAGCAAAGAGAACAGCGTCCAATCGGCGGCGCTGATGGCGCGCGGCGCGGCGAAGCGCAACCACAGTGCCGCGTCACCGGTTTCGCCGAGCGGGGCGACGATGCCCTCGGAGAAATCGGTGCCCTCCGGAATGGCGAACAGGGTGCGGCCCGGTCTGCGTCGCGCGCGCTCGAGCAGCGCACGCGCCCGCGCGTCCAGATTGCCGTCGGCCTCCGAATTGCCTTCCGCGCCGGACACATACACCTCGGGGCCGAGATGTCTGCTCGGCCACACCGATACCACCGCGGTCTGCGCGCCGACGGTGCGGCGCAACTCGTCGAGCCCGACCGCGAGCACCTCGACCACGCTCGTGGCCGCCCCGACGGCGGTGGCCAGCCGCGACGCGGCCTGATCGCGGGCCTGCGCATCGTGTTCGGCGGTGACATCGCGGATGGTGCCGACGAAGATCCGCTCGTTCTTCTCCGGCTCGACCAGCGCGCTCGTACTCACCGCGAGCCAGACGGTGCGGCCGTCGCGATGACGGACCGGAAGCACGAAACGCTGTGCCTCCGTGCCGAGATCGGGGTAGCGCGGTCCCTCCGGAATGGACCACGGATGCGGTAGCGGATACGGCACGTCGGCGGCGCCGTAACCGGTGAGTGCGCCGAACGCGGAGTTGGTCTCCACGATGGTGCCGCGCGCGTCGGCGACGAAGAATCCGTCCTGCAGCGATTCCACCAGCGCGGTGCGGAACGCGTCGCGGCCGGCGAAATGGTCTGCGCGCGTGCGCTGTTGCTCGTAACGGCGGGCGCTGTCGAAATAGCCGCGGGTGGCGATATCGAGCGCGGCCAAGGTCTGCAGCAGGAATTCCAGTGCCGCCTCGGCGATCCGCGGATCGGCGTCGGGCCGGATCGCCACCGCGGCGACCCGGTAGTGGTTTTCGGTGAGATCGAGCAGGCTGATGCCCTCCACCAGGGCGCGGCGGCCGAGCTCGTGGCCCTCGGAGAGGCTGGACTGATTCGGTGAATCCAGATGCCGCCGAAGGGTATTCGCGTAGTCGTCGAGAAAAGCCGCCAGTACCGTACTCATGGCTGCGCCTCGCTGGCGCTCGGCTCCGCCCTGAGTACATGCGTAGCTGTGTTGATTGTTCGCTCGCTTCGCTCGCTCATGTCGTCGGTGCCACCGTTCCGCCACGATGCCTGGCCGCGAGCACGAGGGCGTCGTCGGTGTCCTTGGCGTGGCGCGCGAGGATGTCGGCGGTGATCTCCGCGGTCGACTTGGAAAGGTCGATGCCGTCGGCGGATTGGGCGACGATGCCGTCGGTGGACATCAACAGCAGATCACCCGGGCGCACCGCCACCGTCTGAGGTTGCAGGTTCTGTGGTAGTCGATAGCCGACGATGCCGCCGGTCAGCAGCACGGTCGCGCGGACGGTGAGCCCGACCGGCCCGACGGTCAGTACCCGGGACTCGACGTTGCCGACGCCGAGCCAGCGCACCGCGTCACCCTGTCCGAACAACGCCAAAGACACTGCCGCACCACGGGTGTCGGCCATCGCGCGATGACATAACACCATCAGCACGTCCAATGGTTCGGCGCGGTTCTCGGCGAGCACCTGCGCGGCCCGGTCGGCGGCGTCGGCGGCGGGCGCACCGTGCCCGAGGCCGTCGAGCACCGCGAAGAGTACGGCGCCCCCGCCCGCGTCGAGTACGACGCAACGATCGCCGGAGACGCGCTGGCCCGGTAGTGCGCGACCGGCCACCGCCCACTCGATTCGGCCGATGAACCCGTCCTCATGCACCGTTGGGTACCCACTTCCACATCTCCACCAACGTGCCTCGTCCGGGCGCCGAGTCGATGGTCAGCCGGTCCATCAGTCGCCGGGCGCCGGGCAGGCCGAGGCCGAGCCCGCGTCCGGTGGAATAGCCGTCTTCCAAGGCGCGCGGGATATCTCGGATACCCGGTCCCTGGTCCTCGGCCTGGACCACCAGTGCCTGGCGGCCCTCACGGTCTTCGACGAGCAGGCGGATTTCGCCGCTGCTCGCGTAACTGGTGATGTTGCGGGCGATTTCGGAGATCGCGGTGGAGATCATGGTGCGGTCGGTCAGCGAGAAGCCGAGTTTGGCTGCCAGTTCGCGTCCGGCCTGACGTGCGGTCACGATGTCCTCCGACACCCGTACCGCGATCACCACGTTCTCAGCGGCCACTGTCACGACCGTCTCGCTGGTGGCGGGCTGTCTTGCGGTTCAACCAGGCCAGGCCCTCTTCCAGATCGAGGGCGGTGTGCATGTCTTCGAACGTCAGCCCGAGTTGCACCATGGCGAACGCGACTTCCGGCTGCAGCCCGACGATCACGGTTTCGGCGCCGCGCAGCCGCGTCATATGCGCGATGGTGCGCAGCGATCTCGCGGCGAACGAGTCCATCACATCGATGGCGGTGACATCGACGATGATCCCGTGCGCGCGATATCTGCTGACCTGTTTCATCAGGTCGTCCTGCAGGCGCTCGGTATCGGCGTCGGTCAGTGCGGACTGGACCGACGCGATGAGGTAGGTGCCCTGCTTGAGAATAGGTACCGGCATGTGCCCGCCTGGTCAGCGCCCGTCGCGTTCGGTGACCCGTTCGTTCACGCGCGAAACCTCGTAGCCCAGTAGGCGTTCCGCTTCTTCGATACCGCCCTGGAGGTCGCCGACCGCGTTCATCTTCGACAGGTCGAGGCCGATGGTCACCAGGGTGAGCGCGATCTCCGAGGACAGGCCGGTGATGATGACGTTCGCACCCATCAGTCCGGACGCGTCGACGGTCTGCACCAGGTGGTTGGCCACCGTGGAGTCGATCTGCGGCACACCGGTGATGTCGATGACGACCACCTTCGCGCGATTGGCGCGGATGGCGCGCAGCAGCTGTTCGGTGAGCTGACGCGCGCGCTGGCTGTCCAGCACGCCGATGATGGGCAGAATCAGCAGCTGCTCGCGCACCTGGAGAACAGGCGTCGACAGCTCGCGGATCGCCTCCTGCTGCTGGCGGATGACGCGCTCGCGCTCCTGGACGAAGGAGACGCCCACCGTGTTGGCGATGCGGTTCGCGGCGGGCTCGTACGCGTCGAGTACCGCGTTGAGTAGCTGGAAGTCGGTCTGATATTTCTCGAACAGCGAGCGCGCGAGCACGTCGCGCAGCAGCAGCACGATGCCGAGGATTTCGTCGGTTTCGACTCCTCTTGGAATGATGCGCTCGGACAGATCGCGCGCGTAGGCCTGCAGCGCTTCGACGCTACCGGTCTCGAGCACCTCGACGTAGTTGTCGTAGACCGATGTCGCCTCGGAGAAGATCTCCTCCGGGGTCATGGCGGTCAGCAGCTGGGCGTCGGTGATGCGCCGGGCCCACACTTCACGCAGTGCGGTGCGGTTCTGCCGCAGATGTTCGACAAGCTGCGGCAGCAGGTTGTCGACCGGTCCCGCGTTCAGCGAATCCGCCGAAAGGCTCATGGACACCTCGGACATGGAAACTCCTGCCCCTTTCGACGGGTATGTCGGGATGGTCGTGCGTTCAGGCTGCTCGCCGTTATCGAGCCTAGTCATACCCCACCGCGCTTGCGGTGCAAACCTGCCGGTTACTTGCCGGACATCGGCGCGCCGGTGCCGAATCCGGTGGACAGTGCGGACAGCGCCTCGTCCAAATAGACGGTGAGGTCGGCGTCCGCGCGGGCGAGCCAGGCGTCGAAGGCGGCGCGGGCGGCGGCCAGGGTGGTGCGCCCGACCGCCAGCGGGATCAGCGAATCCTCGGCCACGCCCAGCCGTCCGGCGGCGAAGGCGCTCACCGCCCGCTCCCACGCGTCGTAGTGCGCGCCCGCCGTTGCCGCGAGCGCGGGAATCGAGGCGACCAGCTGCATCCTGGTGCGCAGCTCGGGTACGTCCTCGGCGCGATACCGGTTGGCGTTCACCACGATTCGGCGCACCGCGGTCATCATCGGCACATCGCCGGGCACGGTGGCGAATGCCGCGCGCAGTGCGCTGACCTCGTCGTCGAACTGGTACCAGAGCACCTCGGCCTTGGTGGGGAAGTAGCGGAAGAAGGTGCGTCCGCTGATCCCGGCGGCGGTGGCGATCTGCTCTACCGTTGTCTCGTCGAAGCCCTGTTCGGTGAACAGGCGCATGGCGATCAGTTCGAGTTCGCGTTTGGTGGTGCCGCGGGGGCGCCCGCGCGTTCCGGTGCTCACGGCTATTGATTATGTCAGTGACTGACGATAATCTCGCGACGTGTTGTCGGACAGCTCCGCAGTGGCGGATCTCACGTGGCCCGAGGTGGGCGAACGGGCGGCCGCGGGAGCGATTCTGGCCGTGCCGCTCGGTGCGACCGAACAGCACGGCCCGCATCTGCCGCTGTCCACCGACACCGATATCGCGCTCGCGCTGTGCGACCGGTTGGCCACCTTGCGCGCCGATGTGCTTGTCGCACCGGCCATTCCCTACGGCTCCAGCGGCGAGCACGCCGGATTTCCCGGCACGCTGTCGATCGGGCAGGCCGCGCTCGAGCTGCTGATCGTCGAGCTCTGCCGTTCCGCCACCGACACTTTCGACCGCATCCTGCTGGTCAGCGGCCACGGCGGGAACCTGGCGCCACTGCGCGGCGCGGTGGCGTTGCTGCGCGGCGAGTCCCGTGACGTCCGGCTGTATCTGCCGCGCTACCAAGGTGATCCGCATGCCGGTCGCGCAGAGACCGCACTCCAGCTCGCCCTCGCCCCGCCCCGGGTGCGCGCCGAGCGCGCCGAGAAAGGCGATACCCGTCCGCTGCCGGAGATACTGCCGCTGCTGCGCGCGGGCGGCGTGCGCGCGGTGAGTCCCAATGGGGTACTTGGCGATCCGGCGGGCGCGACCGCCGAGGAGGGCGCGCGCCTGCTCGCGCATCTGATCACCGACTTGCTCGACGAAACCCGGCGCTGGTGGCCGGTGGCTTCCCCGAAAGGACTCCCATGAACCCCTGGTTCGAAACCGTCGCCGAGGCGCAGCGGCGCGCGAAGAAGCGGCTGCCGAAATCGGTGTACGGCGCGCTGATCGCCGGCTCCGAGCGTGGCCAGACCATCGAGGACAATCAGCAGGCCTTCACCGAACTCGGTTTCGCACCGCACGTGGCCGGCCCGATCGGCGCTCGCGATCAGTCGACCACCGTACTCGGCCAACAGCTTTCGATGCCGGTGCTGATCTCGCCGACCGGTGTGCAGGCGGTGCATCCCGACGGTGAGGTCGCGGTGGCCCGCGCCGCCGCCGCGCGCGGCATCGCGATGGGGCTGAGCTCCTTCGCGAGCAAGCCGATCGAAGAGGTGATCGCGGCCAACCCCGCCACCTTCTTCCAGTTGTACTGGTGCGGCGGCAAGGACGAGATCACCCAGCGGATGGCGCGCGCGAAAGCCGCTGGGGCCGTAGGCCTCATCCTCACCCTGGACTGGTCGTTCTCGCACGGCAGGGACTGGGGCAGCCCGGTCATCCCGGAAAAGCTGGACCTGCGCACCATGCTGAAGTTCGCGCCGCAGACCCTGGCCCGCCCGCGCTGGCTGGCCACCTACGCCAAATCCGGCCACATCCCCGATCTCACCGCGCCGAATATGGCGGTCGGCGGCGGTGCGGCGCCCGGCTTCTTCGGCGCCTACGGGGAATGGATGGGCACGCCTGCGCCGGATTGGGCCGATGTGCGCTGGATCTGCGAACAGTGGGACGGCCCGGTCATGCTCAAGGGCGTCATGCGGGTCGACGACGCGCAGCGGGCGGTCGACGCGGGCGTCGCGGCGATCTCGGTGTCCAACCACGGCGGTAACAACCTCGACGGAACCCCGGCCGCGATCCGCGCGCTGCCGGTGCTCGCCGACGCGGTGGGTGCGCAGCTCGAGGTGGTGCTCGACGGCGGCATCCGGCGCGGCAGCGATGTGGTCAAAGCGGTGGCGCTCGGCGCTCGCGCGGTGATGATCGGGCGCGCCTACCTGTGGGGCCTGGCCGCCAACGGCCAAGCGGGAGTGGAGAACGTGCTCGACATCCTGCGCGGCGGCATCGATTCCGCGCTGCTCGGCCTGCGCAAAACCAGTGTGGCCGAACTGGATCGGGGCGACATCATCGTGCCGCCCGGATTCGAGCGCGCGCTCGGTGTGCTCGTGCGCTAGTGCTGCGGCGTCAGTTCTGTGCCGCGGAACGGCGGTGATGGGCGAGCAGCGTGTCGTAGATATCGGCGAGCGCGGCGAGCTGCTGGCGATCGAGCACGTCGATCATGTGCCTGCGCACGCTGTCCACGTGCGCGGGCGCCGCGGTCGAGAGCACCTCGGCGCCGCGCTGGGTGAGCCTGGCGGCGGTGCGCCGCGCGTCATCCGGAATCGGTTCACGCACAACGAGACCGCGCTTTTCCATCCGGGTGATCTGATGCGAGAGCCTGCTCTGCGACCATTCCAATTTGGCGGCCAGATCGGCGAAGGTCAGCCGGTGATCGGGGGAGTTCGCCAGATAGGCGAGCACCGAGTATTCGACATAGGTGAGATTCGAATCGCGGGCCGAATCACGTCCGACGGCGGCGGCGATAAGGTCGCGCGTTCGGACGAATCCGACCCAGGCGCGCATCTCGACGTCATCGAGCCAAGGCGGGTCCATGGGTCGCTCGATCACGATAGCTCCAAACTCTGACGTGTCAGGTAAGAGGTAGCACCACCGGGGTTGAACGTGCAACCTTTTGTGACGGGTCCCAGAGGAAGGCTTGCCTAAGCAGCGGTCGCGTATGGGTTGATGGATAGGCTCGCTGTGCTTTCGACCAGCCTCCGCCCAGGCCTCGACAGTGCCTCAGCCCCAGACTCGCCCAAGGAGTGTGCGCCACGTGACCGCGCCGGACTTCCGCTATTCCGATCTGCTGCCAATCGGCGCCGATGACACGCCCTACCGTTTGATCACCACCGAGGGCGTCAGCACCTTCGAGGTGAACGGCCGTACCTTCCTGCAGGTCGACCCCGAGGCGCTGCGGCTGCTCACCGCCGAGGCGATGCACGACATCAGCCACTACCTGCGGCCCGCGCACCTGTCCCAGCTGCGCAAGATCATCGATGATCCCGAGGCCAGCGGCAACGACCGCTTCGTCGCCCTCGACCTGCTCAAGAACGTCAATATCTCCGCGGGCGGCATCCTGCCGATGTGCCAGGACACCGGAACGGCGATCGTCATGGGCAAGAAGTCCGAGGGCGTGCTCACCGGCGCGGACGACGCGGAGTGGATCAGCCGCGGCGTCTTCGATGCCTACACCAAGCTGAATCTGCGCTATTCCCAGCTCGCGCCGATCACCATGTGGGAAGAGAAGAACACCGGAACGAATCTGCCCGCGCAGATCGAGTTGTATTCGACGCCAGGCGATCCCGCGCATCCGTCGTACAAGTTCCTGTTCATGGCCAAGGGTGGCGGTTCGGCCAACAAGTCCTTCCTTTACCAGGAGACCAAGGCCGTCCTGAATCCGACGCGGATGCTGGAATTCCTCGACGAGAAGATTCGCTCGCTCGGCACCGCGGCCTGCCCGCCGTACCACCTCGCGGTCGTGATCGGCGGCACCAGTGCCGAATTCGCGCTGAAGACGGCGAAATACGCGTCCGCGCATTATCTGGACACCCTGCCGACCGAGGGTTCGCTTGCCGCGCACGCCTTCCGCGATCTGGAACTGGAAGAGGAAGTCTTCAAGCTCACCCAGTCCTTCGGTATCGGTGCGCAATTCGGCGGCAAGTACTTCTGCCACGATGTGCGCGTGGTGCGCCTGCCCCGGCACGGCGCGAGCTGCCCGGTCGCCATCGCGGTGTCCTGCTCCGCCGACCGGCAGGCGCTGGCCAAGATCACTCCGGAGGGTGTGTTCCTCGAGCAGCTCGAGCGCGAACCCGCGCACTACCTGCCCGAACAGACCGATTCCATCCTCGGCGGCGACGTCGTGAAGATCGATCTGAATCGGCCGATGTCCGAGATCAGGGCCGAACTGTCGAAATACCCGGTGAAGACCCGGCTTTCGCTGACCGGGCCGCTGGTCGTCGCCCGCGATATCGCGCACGCCAAGATCAAGGAGCGCCTCGACGCGGGCGAGCCGATGCCGCAGTACCTGCGTGACATGGCCGTCTACTACGCGGGCCCGGCCAAGACACCCGAGGGCTACGCCTCCGGCTCGTTCGGGCCGACCACCGCGGGCCGGATGGATTCCTACGTCGATCAGTTCCAGGCGGCGGGCGGCTCGTTCGTCATGCTGGCCAAGGGCAACCGCTCGGCGCAGGTGACCAAGGCGTGCAAGGAGCACGGTGGCTTCTACCTGGGCTCCATCGGCGGACCGGCGGCGCGTCTCGCTTTGGACTGCATCAAGTCGGTCGAGGTGCTCGAATATCAGGAACTCGGCATGGAAGCCGTGTGGAAGATCGAGGTCGAAGATTTTCCGGCGTTCATCGTCGTCGACGACAAGGGCAACGACTTCTTCGCCGAAACGCAGAAGCCCATCGCGCTGCGGGTGCGCACAAGGTCGGCCGAGCGCGTCTGAAAGAGCCCTTGAACTGGGCGTTTGACCGCAATCCCCGCACACCTCAGGACACGGCGATGTCACCCCGTTCGCCGGGGTGACATCGCCGTTTCTGCGGCACTCTTGGTTAGCGAAGGAGGTTTGCTGAGTCAGTGCCACTGGAGTCGAGGAGGGCAATGAGTACGTCGTTTCGTCTCTCGGACACAGCCAGCCGCCGGCTGGCCGAGCGCGCCGCCCGCGAGGGCATGAGTTCGACGGCCTTACTGAATCGGCTCATTCGTGAGGGCGTCGACCAGCTCGAACATCCAGGGATCGTGTTCCGCGGGCCGGTGGGCGATCGGCGCGCCGCACTGGCCGCCGGGCCCGAGGTGTGGGAGATCGTCGCGCGCCTGCAGGAACTGGAGGGTCCGGTGGAGCGCCGCATCGCCGCGCTGAGCGCGCAGTCGGATCTGCACTCGTGCAAGATCAAGATCGCGGTGGCCTACGCCCGCGAGCACGGCTCCGAGATCGGCGAGCGCATCGGACGCAATCGCGAAGCGACAGAAGCGATTCGGCTGTCGACACGGGCGCGGATGGAACCCGCCTGCGACTCCTACGGGCGGCACGCTCTGGAAGACGCGTGGCCCGTCTGTTGATCACAGGCAGCAAAACAGCTGCTGTTCACAATAAAATGTGAATAGTGCGTTTCCCTGTGAATAACTACCTCGCACCGCAAAGCTGCGGCAATCAACCCCAGCCTTTTCGGCCCGAATGCCCGAATTGTCGTACCCGGCACGGCATTTCGCCAGGCCGCGGCAGTTCATCGCCGGTCCCCACTCCGCAGCGCAATAATGCCCCGCCCCGCCGGAATTTCGCCGAAAATCCGCGCGCGGCGTCGCAATTGGTGCGCCGGAGCGGGCCCCGCCCCCCGTCGAGCGCAGTCAAATGGCCGTGCGACACGCCGTACGGGGCGGCCATTTGACTGCGCTCGACGGCGCGGCCCATCGGCGCCGGTTGCTGAATTAGCACGAAACTCGTGGAGGTGCAGGGGGTTTCCGGAATATTAGTTATGTCGGGGTTGGTGACGGAGTGATCCACAGCACTGGAATGGATTGTGGACAATGGAGTTTCCTGTGGACATCGCGTGGGTCACACTCGAGGTTCGGGGCGGTGTGGGCGGGGAGTGTATCGGCGGCCTGGCGTGGGATCGTGCCGCCGCCCGTTAACATCGCCAGCATGTTGCTGACTAACGGTGGATGGCGAAGTCGGGTTCGGACGGGGCTACCGATGGTGGTGCTGCCCGTGCTGTTCGCCACCACGGTGGCGGCCGGGCAGGCCGCTGCCGCGCCCGCCGCGCCGATCGATCCGCGCGGTGCGACCGGATCGGCCAGTGGTACCGAGGGGTTGGAGCCGGGCCTGGCGGTCGCGTACACGCTCGCGGAGAACGAGGCGCACGCCCAGGGGGTGCCGCTGTCGATCACCTCCGGATATCGCACGCCCGAGCAGCAGCAGTGGCTGTGGGAGGACGGGGTGCGCACCTACGGCGGTCCCGATGCCGCGCGCCGGTGGGTGCTGCCGCCGGACGAGTCGACCCATGTGTCTGGGCAGGCCGTCGACGTCGGGCCGCGGGCCGGTGCGGAATGGCTGGAGGCCAACGGCAACCGGTGGGGTCTGTGCAGGATGTACGACAACGAGTGGTGGCATTTCGAGCGCGCCACGGTGCCGGGCGGGGTGTGCCCGGCGACCAAACCGGACGCCAGTCACCGGTAGTCGCAAGCTACTTCGCGCACGGGCTCGCATCGATCGTCATCGATCGATGCGAGCCCGATCTCCTTTCTGGGACAGTTGTGTCGCCGCACACATCTGTGTATCGTCCTGAATCCGAGACTGCTGGGTTTCAAACTTGCTTCAGCGGATGAAGGGGCCTCGACGATGAGGAAATTCGCGCACCCGCGCAGGGGTGTGGCGGTAGTGCTGATCGCGCTGTCGGTACTCGCGGCGGTAGCCATCGGCGCCGCGCCGGTCACGCTGGCCGAGGAGCCCGCGCCGCCACCGCAACCGGCCGAGATCGCGCCGGGGACTACCGCGCAGAGCGTATTCGGCAAGCCAGGGCCGTATAGGGTCGCGACGTCCGCGCGGATCCACCCGTGCCAGGAGGCCGTCTACGGCATGCTCGCGCACATCGTGGTCCACGTCTTCGGCAACCGCGACGATCTGACGTGCACCTACTCGTTCCCGAACGGGCTGGATTCGCCGATCGGCGTGCAGACCTACTTCCCGGAGAACATCGCCGAACTGCCCGCCGCGCCGCTGATCGTGTTCATGCCCGGCATCCTCGCCGATCCCGGCATGTACGACGGGCTGGCCAGGCAGTGGGCGAGCAACGGGTTCGTGGTGCAGATCGCGCACGACTTCTTCAATTCCCTCGCCTACGTACCCGCGCTCGGTCTCGCGGCGGCGGTGGTGGCCGATCGCGATCCGAATTCCCCGCTGTACAAGAAGATCGACCTGAGCCGCACCTTCTTCGGCGGTCATTCCGCGGGCGGGCAGGCCGCGTTGCAGGCGGGCACGGTCTTCCCGCCCGTCGCCTCGCTGATCGATCCGGCCATGAAGGTCAGGGGCGTACTCGCCGTCGAACCAGGCCCGCTCGCGGTCGGCGCGTTGATCACGGTGCCCACCATGTTCCTGACCGGCTATAACGATTTCGTGGTGCCCGACTTCGCCTGGGTGCGCTGGTGGCAGTACAACCTCACCTTCAACGCGCCGGCCTGGATCGCGAATGCCCGTGGGGTGAGCCATTTCTCGCCGGTCGACAGCGCCGACGGCTACCTGTCCTCGGGTACCGCGCTCGCATGGCTGCGCTACCAGGCGTTCGGCGACGAGACGGCCGAGCAGTTCTTCGTCGGCCCGCAGTGGCGGCTGCCCGCGGACAAGACCTACTTCAGCGTGGAGCGCAACGCGCTCGCCGACGCACTGACCTGACCCGGTGACGAAGGAAGAAAACCGATGACACAGAGCCGGATTTGGGCTGCCGCGGCCGCGGCGGCACTCGTCACGCTGTCGCTGGTCGTACCGAATGCCACTGCGGCGCCCGCTGATTCGTGCGCGGCGCCGGCGGCCGGTCAGCTGCCGGGCCGCGCGGATCCCGCGGCCTCCGGATTCGATCCGGCGGCGTTGGCCGACGCGATCGACTTCGGTGCGGCCAAGGGCGCCTACGCGATTCAGGTATTCCGGCACGGCTGCCTGGTCGGTGACCGCACCGGCACCGGGAATCTGCCGCTGCCGCTGGCCAGTGCCACGAAGGGGGTGGCCTCGGTCGCGGTGGGGCGCGCGATCACCCTGGGCCGCTTCGGTTTGGACGATCCACTGGGCAAGTTCTTCCCGCGGGCCGATCCGGCGCACGCGGCGCTCACCGTGCGGCAGGTGCTGAATCAGACGACGGGGCTGCGCTTCACCTGGGCCGCGGATATCGCGGGCATCGCCACCGATGAGGTGCTGCAGTCGCTGAACACGCCGATCGCCTTCGAGCCCGGCACCACCTTCCAGTACAGCCAGGCGGTGCTCGCGCTGCTGCCGAAGATCATCGAGATCAGCACCGGCCTCGACTTCCAGGACTTCGTGCAGCGAGAGGTGATGCAGCCGTTGGGCATTGCCCGCGATCAGTGGCTCTGGCTGCGAGACCGCAGCGGCAATACCGCGGTCAACGGCGGGCTGGCGATGCGCGCGGACGATATGGCCCGGTTCGGCCTGCTCATGCTCAACGAAGGCCGCTGGGGAGATACCCAGTTGATCGATCCCGACTACATCCGGCAGGCCCGCCAGCCCACGGCGGCCAACGGCGGCTACGGATTCCTGTTCTGGCTGAACGCCGGTGACTCCTACAAGACCGCGACGGTGCCCACCGCCAAGGTGTTCCAGCATCCGATGTTTCCCGGCGCGCCGCGCGATCTGTACGCGTTCGTCGGCGCGCTCGGCCAGTTCACCGTGGTGGTCCCGAGCCGCGACCTGGTGATCGTGCGGCTCGGCGTGCCCGGCGGCATCGATCCCGGCAATGTGCAGACTTCCCTTGCCGCCGAATCGAATCCGGACAACAAGGAATTCCTGCGCCGCGTGGTCGCCGCCGTGAACGACATGCCCGCCGAACCCTACGACGACCCATACCGCTACGGCGACGCCTTCGGCCCGATCATCGGCAGCGTCGACGATCTCGCCTTCTGGGTCGACCCGGAGCACGTCGCCCAGATCTTGTTCGGCGTCGGCCCCTACGCGCCAAGCAACTGCAACGTCCTGTTCTGCAACGGAAGAGCGGTACCCCAAGACATCTTCGCTGCCACCCTCGACAGCACCGGCCAAATCGTCAACGCACTACTCGGCCTCCAACACGGCCCTCGCTGACCTTTCCGCACACCGATTGCCGCGCCGCGCACGGAAACCGATGCGCGGCGTGCAAGTTGGTGCGCGGCATGGCCCATTACGCGTCGCTCGGGTTGTTGCGCGGCCCGCGAGCGCTGTCGACGAGCGCAGCCTCTGCTGGCGTTCGCGCGCACCGATTGTTGCGCCGCGTAGGAAATTCGATGCGCGGCGGGTGGATCGGTGCGCGGCGGCGTGGGGTAGCTATCGGGGTGCGTCCTCGTAGCCAACCGCGATGGGGAGTGCCGAGTTCACCGCGTCGATATAGGTGAAGAAGGCCGGGGTTCGGTTGGCCGGGTTTTCGATGGTGGCGAGGTCGAGTTCGGCGCCCTTGAAGAAGGCGTTGCGCTGGGCGGTCGAGATCTCGAGTTGCAGCCCCTTGCCGCGGGCGTTGCGGTTGGCGATATTGCGCGGGTCGTCGCCGTCGATTCGGTCGGGGGTCGACCGGGCGACGGTGAATCCGGCATTCTTCAGCGCCGTACGAACCCGGTCGGCGAGGTCGGTGTCGGCGCCGCCGACGTGGGTGATCCGCTCCTCGCCGCTCACGCCGTGCCAGGACACCGTGACGTTACTGGCGGCGACCATCGCCTCCGCGCGCGGCTCATCGAAGTGCGTGGCGGTGATGTGCAGCTGAGCGTGGTTGTCCTTCTTCTGGATGCCCTCGAACGAATAGGCGACACAGTTCATCCGGTGCGCGGCCTCCAGCGCCAGCTGGGTGGTGCCCGCCTCGATCAGTCCGCCGTGGATGGCGATATGCGCTGCCCGTGTGCTGGCCAGGACCGGTCGCACCTCGGTGATCCGATAGTCGACGCCGAGCACCTTCGCCCGCTTCAGCTCGTTGTAATTGTCGTACACGTCGGCATGCGCCACCCCGCCGCCGACCACCAGCGCCACCACCGCGGCAACCAGGATCAAGATCTTTCTCACCGCCGAAGTGAACCACGCCCCTCGCCCCCGCGCGCGCGGAATTCGGCCGTGGCCAGCCAGTGCTCCATTCGCCGAGCGCAGTCGAACGGCCCTCCGACACGCCGTAATCGGGGGCCATTCGACTGCGCTCGACGGATCTCGACTACCTCGGCTGCTTGTGGACGCGGCGTCAGGCCGTTGCCAATACCGGT
Source organism: Nocardia sp. NPDC052566 (assembly GCF_044547285.1). Classification (NCBI taxonomy): domain Bacteria; kingdom Bacillati; phylum Actinomycetota; class Actinomycetes; order Mycobacteriales; family Nocardiaceae; genus Nocardia; species Nocardia sp. NPDC052566. Next base: position 283,965 of record NZ_JBIUAF010000001.1, read on the forward strand.
GCCGCGCCCCGTCGCCGTGGCAGCAGCCAGAACAGGACGTAGGTGCTGATCAGGCTGACCGCGCAGACGGCGATGATGTACCAGCTGACCGGCGCCGAGCTCGAGCCCGCCGTCCACAGCGCGGTGGCGATGAGCGGCGCGCACCCGCCGCCGAGCGCCACCGACGCCTGCACGATGAGCGAGGCGCCGGAGTAGCGGACCGACGCGGGGAACAGTTCGGCGACGATGATGCCGCCGACGCTGTGGCTGATCGGCAGCGCGATGCCCATGCCGAGCAGCGCGATCCAGGCGACGGCCCTGTTGCCGGTATTGATCAGCGGGAAGTACGCGGCGCACCAGACGAGCAGCGCGGCGGTGCCGAGCAGGAAGACGCGATGGGTGCCGTATCGATCGGCCAGCGCGCCCCAGACCGGCATGGTCGCACACCAGATCAGCGACGCGACGATGACGCCGAGCAGCAGGAAGTTCCTGCTGAAACCGAAGGTCTTGGTGCCGTAGGTCAGCGTGAACGCCATGAAGATGTAGACGACGGCCGAGGTCGCCACCGCGGCCAGCAGGATGAGCGTCAGCCTGCTGAAACCGACCCGCAGCGAATCCCGCAGCGGGAACACGACCACCTCACCGCGGTCGGCGGCGGCGGTGAACACCGGTGATTCGGTGACGCGCAGCCGCACGGCAAGCCCGAAGACGACCAGCAATGCGCTGAGCAGGAACGGAATTCGCCAGCCCCAGTCCAGGAACGCGGCATCGGGCAGCAGCGCGCTGGTGCCGAGGAACGCGCCGTTGGCCAGGATCACCCCGGCGGGCGTGCCCATCTGCGGATAGCTCGCGTAGCGGTTGAGCCGCCCGGTCGGCGCGTGCTCCATCGCGAGCACCACCGCGCCGGTGCCCTCGCCGCCGAGCCCGATGCCCTGAATCAGCCGCAGCGCGACAAGTAGTGCGGGAGCCCAGAATCCGATGCTGTGATAGTTGGGCAGCAGCCCGATCAGCGTCGAACTCACGCCCATCATGATCAGCGAGACGATCAGCGTCGCCTTGCGCCCGATCCGGTCGCCGAAGTGGCCGAACAGCAGCCCGCCGAGCGGGCGCGCGCCGAAGCCGACGGCGAAGGTGGCGAACGAGGCGAGCGTGCCCGCCGTCGGGCTGAACGACGGGAAGAACTGCTTGTTGAAGATCAGTGCCGCCGCCGTGCCATAGAGCATGAAGTCGTACCACTCGAGGGTGGTGCCGACCAGTGTCGCCGTCGCGACCCGGCGGGTGGCGTGTGTTGCTGCGGTATTCACGGTGAAGCCGATGCCAACTTTCTGATTAGCCGACCGGTTCCAGCGTCAGCCCACCCTCGATGGTGTGGGCGACGCGCCGGCGGTTGGGGGAGCCGAGTGCGGTGGTGAGGTCGGTGCCGTCGTGTTCGGCGAGCAGTTCGCCGCTGTCCCACACCAGCAGCGTCGCGCTGACGGTGTTCTCGGCCGCCGCGTGCGCCAGATCGTAGTGGGCGCAGCCGGGCACGTGGGTGTAGGTGATCCACAGGTCGTAACCGGTCATGAACAGATCGAGATCGAATTGCACACTGAGGCCGAGCAATTCGCTGCGGCCGTTGTCGTCGACACCGGCGAACGCCTCGTCCAGCGCGAGCAGCCGCGGCGCCTGCGGGTCGGCGGAATCGAGCATGACGTGCGCCGCCGCGAACAGCGGCAGGTGCAGCGAGACCGACTGCTCGCCGCCCGAGAGCGCGCTGTGCCTGGCCACGGTGAGCTTGTCCTCGCTGCCGTCGGCCGAGATGAGGGTGAACGAGAACACCCGCCAGGTCCGGTAATCGAGTGTGGCGGCCAGGATTTCGGGGTAGGAGCGCTCCGGGTGGGCGGCGCGGGCGGCGCGGATCTCGGCGGCGAAATGCGCGCGGATGGCCGCGAGATCCTCCGCGCCGAGCGAGGACGCGTCGCGATCGAGCAGTTTGCACATGGCGCGCGCGGCCTCCGACAGCGTATCGGCGAGCACCCAGTGCACGCCGATGGTGTTGCCGGAGGACATCCGCCGCTGCTTCATCTCCGCGCCCATCCTGGCGATGAGATCGCGTGCGTCGCTCGTGCGTTCGTAGATCTGCTGGGCCAGGCCGGTGAGCAGCGCGTCCTCCAGGATGCGCCGTTCGGCGTCGGTGAGCAGCAGCTCCTGATCGTGGCGCGCGGCGCCGATGCGCGTGGCGAAATCGGCGAGCGCGGCGACGCCGTTGTCGTCCTGCACCTGCACCACGGTGAGCCCGTCGGCGGCATCCCACTGCAACCGGTAGTCGCGCCCGGACGCGGCCAGGGTGGCGTCGAATTCCTGGAGCGCCGCGGTGACGGCGCTGCGGGTCGACTTGCGGGTCGCCTCGCTGGCCTTCACCGAAACCGTTGCGGCGGTGAGGTTGTCGAACAGCTCGCCGACCTCTTCCGGCAGCACCTGAGGTTCGGTCTCTGGCCCGGCCGAGGTGATCCGGTACAGCAGTTGTTCGGGCGTCGACCAGGCGGCCTCGCTGCTCGGCCAGCGGCTGTCCGGGTGCGCCCCGAGCAGCGTGAGCAGGTCCGATTGCGCGTACGGGGCAAGGGTTTTCACGTCGGCGAGCACCTCGGTGAGCGCGGTGCTCAGCGCCTCGTGCGCGGTCCGATAGGCGGCCTCGGCGTCGCCGATCGCCTCGATGGCCTCGTTGGCGGCCTTGCGCGCCGCCTTCTGCTCGGCCTTGGCGGCCTCGATCCGCTCGCGTGCCTGTTCCAGCTCCCGATCGATATCGGCGGCGCCGGCACCGAGCGCCTCGCGCAGCGTCTCCAGCTTGCGCAGCTGCTCCTGGTAGCCGGACTGTGCGGCCTCCGCCTCCTCGGCGAAGGCCTCGGCCAGATCACGCGCCTCGTCGTGGCGGTCCGCGCCTTCCCTTTCGCGTTCGCGTTCCCGCTCGTGGTCGGCGCGCAGGCGAAGCAGCCCGGTGCCGGTGTTCTCGAAGTGCCGGATGGCCGCGGCCAGCGCATCGATCTCGCGTGCCTCGCGCGGGGTGCGGTGCTTGGTCGCCGCGGCGCGCAGCTTCTTGTCCACCGCGCTCGCGTCGGCCACCGCCTGGTCGAGATCGCGCTCGGCCTGCCCGGCGGCCTCGGCGCGTGAGCGCAGCATGCCCGCGTTCTCCGACACCGCGCGCAGCGCCGAGGTGACGGCGGTGGTGCGCGGCAATGCCTTGGCGGCGGCGGAGATTCGTGTCAGCGCGGCATCTTCCACGGCCGCGTCCGCCTGTGCCTGCCGTTGCGCCTCCTCGGCGGCGGTCACCGCGGCGGCCAGTTCGGTGAGCCGCAGTTCGCGGCGGCGGGCGCGGGCGGTGGCGCCGATGAATTCGGCGTCGGCCTTGTGGTGGCGGCCGAGCTGCACGCCCTGCCGGAAACCACCGGTGGTGCTGACCGAGAGGCCGCCGTCGGCGACTGCTCGCAGGTCGCGCGAGACAGCACTGCCGAGATCGGTGTCCTTGTCGTGCACCGCGATCGAGGCGAGCACGTCGGCGACGGTCTGCCGCGGCACCGTCAGCTCTGCGGAATCCTCCTCCACCACGAGAACATCGGCGAGAGTGCGGCCCTTGGGGCGCTCCTTCGCGGGCAACGGCACCAGGAACTGATCCGAGTCGAACTTCGCGGGCGGCTTGTCGCACACCCATGCGTCGAGGAGGTCGGCGGCGTGCAGCGCGGCCTCGATACCCGCGGCGACCGCCGGGGTGACATCGTCGGCGAAGCGGACCAGCCGCCACAGCGGTGCACCGGCGCGTCCGGTGCGGTCGCCGGTGCGCGCGGCGAAAACCGGTGGGGCGTCGTCGCTTTGCGCGGCGACCCGCTCGCGTTCGGCGCTCAGTTCGGTGATCTGCTCGGCCGCCGCCGCGGCGCGGGCCCGCGCGTCCTGGCGCCGGGTGCGTATCTCATCGATCAGCGGTTCGGCGCGTTCGGCGAGCACCTCGGCGGGCATGGTCGCCTCGTCGGTGCCCGCCTCGGCCAGTGTGGCGTCGAGCGCCTCGAACAGTCCGTCGCGAATGGGGGAGTAGACCTCGCGGTGCGCTTCCCACCAGGCGCGCAGTGTCGCGGCGGATTCGGTGCGCGCCAGCGCGACCGCCGCCTCGGCGTGCGCGACCTCGGCCGCGGCCGCCTCGCGCAGCTCGCGCGCCCGTTCCGCGAGCCGCTCGGCGCGTGTGCGCTCGGCGGCCGCGGCGTCCATATGCCCCAGTGCTTTTCGTACCGCGCGCACATCGGCGTCGCGTTCCTCGGCGTGCCCGCGCACGGCGGCGGTGAGCTGTTCGGTGCGCGACTGCTCCGACGGCGTCGTCCAGACGATGCCCGCTTCCTCGGCGGCGGCACGCAATTCGTCCTCACCGCGGGCCAGCGCGGCGGCCGCGGTCTGCACCGCGGTGCGCGCCCGTTCGGCTTCCTGCGCACGCTGATCCAGGGTCTGGCCCGCCTTGAGCGCCTTGTCGCGATGCACCGCGGCGGAGGTCTCCAGCCTGCGCACGGCGTCGGCGAGGTCGTCGAGCTGCTGCTTGCCCTCGTAAGCGCTGGAGCGCTGCAGGGTTTCGCGATCGTTGAGCGCCTGCTCGTAGGCCTTGTCGGCCTCCTCGGCGCGGGTCTCGGCGGCCCCGCGCTCGCCCTCGCGGCGCTCGCGCAGCGCGGTCGCGGCGAAGAGCGCGGTGCTCGTGTTGGTCACCGCGTCGAGCCGGGTACGCACCTGATCGACATCCGTTTTGGCCTGTACCGCAAGGTATTTCCGGTAGACGTCGACGAAGGTCCTGGTGGCGCTGTCGGCGTGCACCAGCCCCTCCAGCGTGCGGCCGACCTCCTCCATATCGCTGAAGGAACGGGCCGCGTCCAGGATCAGTTGCTCGTCGAGCGGGCGCAGGCCATCGGTGAGCGCCTGCGAAAGTCCGCGCGGGTCCAGGTTTTTCGCCAGCTGCGGGCGGCGCAGCGTGAGGATGAGGTTGATCAGCTGGTCATAGCGCTGGGTGCCGAGGCCGAACATGCGCGCGTCGATGGCGTTGCGATATTCGACTGGGCGGTCGACGATCGCGTCGGTGCCGATCTGCTCGGCCAGCTGTTTGCGGGTGAACGGCCGGTCGTCCGGGCCGATGAGCGAGAAGTCGACGCCGACCCGGCCGTCGGCGACGAAGTACCAGCGCGTCACCTTGTCGGTGGAGCGGGTGGCGCGCATGCCGATGCCGACCGTCACCGTCTCCGGATCGTCCCAGTCGCCGCGCGCGAACTCCATCCACACATACGAGTAGGCCGATTCCTGCTTGCGGTACAGCAGGTTCGACTTCATGGTGCGTTCTTCGCCCGCGAACGGGTTGAGCCTGCGCGGCTCGATCCGGCCGTCGAGCACGAACGGGAACAGCACCTCCAGCGCCTTGGTCTTGCCGGAGCCGTTGGGCCCGCGCAGCACCAGCCTGCCGTCGGCGAAGCAGAATTCCTGGTCGCGGTAGTCCCACAGGTTGACGATGCCGGCACGGGTCGGGATGAATCGCACCCCACCGTGGATGAGCGTCATGCTTGATCCCCTTCCGTACCCATGGTTTCCGCGGCGGTGACGAACAGCTCCGCTGCCTGCTTCGTGCGGACCGTCACCACCGCACCGCGATAGCGAGCCAGCGCGGGCAGAATCAGCAGCCCCGCTTCCTTACCCGAGCCGACCGGCAGGACCAGCCGCAGCCGCCGTAGCAGTGTGACGACCTCGGCGGTGAGCCCGGGGACATCGGCCTGCCACTGCGCGGCGAAGGTGGCGCCGTAGCGATCGGCCAACGCCTGCACCGTCTCCCGGATCCAGCTGTCGGCGAGGAACGGGTAGGTCGGATCGACCTCGGGTTCCGCTTCATCCGAATCCTCTTCTTCGCCTTCATCCTCCGCGCCCGGCAGCTCGGCGAGCGGTGCGAAGACGGTGGTCCACGGTATGGCGTCGTCGAGTTGAGCGGCCAGCGGGTCGCCGGATTCCGCGGGCGCGGTGCGGGTTTCGACCGGATTGTCGATATCCAGTACCAGATCCGCGATCTCGCCGACCAACAGCAGTGCCACCTGCGCCAGGGTGCCGGTGCCGGGGAAGCGGACGTCGGACAGCCGCCCCGAGGTATCGATCAGTGCGACACCCTCGGCGCGCCGTTCGGCGCGCAACCCGGTCAGCAGCTCGACCTCCGCGATCAGCCGTTCCTGCCCGAGCAGCGGACGTTCCTGCGGCGCAAGATCTTCCAGATACACCACGGGCCGCTCCAGCAGTGCCCTGCGCACCTTGCGCGCCAGATCGGCGGGCGCCACCGGTGTTTCGGCAAGCAGCCCGTGCACGCTGTGCAGATGCTGTAGCGCGCGCGGCGGCCGGAACAGCGCGAACACCACCGGCCGATCGATGTCGTAGAGCGCCTCGCCCGCCTCGGGGTCGGCGGCCCAGCCGCCCGCATCGCCGTCCGCGAGGGTGATCGCGCCGCGGGTGGCGAGCCAGCCGACGGCGTCGACGAACGCGTCCCGGTCGGCCGCGCGGTCGGTGGCGAGCTCGAGCCCCTCCACCCGGCCGGTGTAGGTGGCGACCTGATCGGCCAGCTCGGACAGGGTGATCTGATCGCCCGCGCGGCCGAGTGCGGCGAGCGCGAGCGCGAGGTAGGCGTAGCGCCGCCGATCGAAGACGCGCTCGGTGGCGGTGCGTGCGGGTTTGCCCGGATCGAGGCGGTCGATCAGCGGGAACACCCGCGCGGTGGTCTCGGTGACCTCGAGCCGGTAGCCGAACAGGTCGGCCAGATCCTCGCGCAGTTCGGTGGCCCAGCGGCGGATCAGCGGCAGCGCGATCCGGTCCGGATACGTCCTGGTGACCAGATGGTTGGCCAGCACGATCCTGGCGGCGCGCTGATAGCTGTCGAGCGCGAGCGAATTGATCTTGCGGGCGTGGCTCACGGGCGCTTCCCCCTGGCCGACTGCTTGACCTCCAGCCGCCGATTGTTGAGATGCAGCAGCCCGCGCGCGGTGCGCACCACCGTCGAACCGGGATGTTCGGACACCGTGAGGGTGACCCCGCTGTCGGAACCCGTTGTGCCCGCGACTCTTCCGCTCACCGGCACCCACGCGGTGGAGGCGGCGTCGAGCAGCCGCAGCAGCACCTCGGTCTCCCGTTCGTCGAGCACCCGCTCGTGCACATCGGCGGCGGCCAGCGATTTCGCGGCCTGCGCGCGGGCCCGCTGCGCGTCCAGCTGCGCCTCACGCAACCGGCGAATGCTCGCGTCGTTGCGTTGAATTCGCGACGGCGCACCCGCCGAGGGCGGACGCCCCGTCTCGGCGAGTGTGCGCGAGATCTCCAACGGCGGCGCCTCCCACCAGGATCGCACCGGCGGAATGAGTTCGGCGTCAGGATGTTCCATCGCCAGATGCCGCGGCCTGCCGAGCCCGAACACCGCGTCGTACAGCGCGTGCGCGCTGTCGGCGGTCGGCGCGGCGACGAACCAACCCGCCAGGTGCCGCAGCGCCGATTCCCTGCTGACACCGCCCTTGCGCGAATCCGTGACCCGGCGCAGCAGCGAGAGCACCGCGGCGATCGCGCTCATCGTCGCCTCGCGCAGCCGATCCGCCTCGGTGGATTCGCCTTCGCCTGCGACGAACCAGGTGCGCAACCCGACCCAGCGGGCCCGCCAATCCGCTTGCCGCTCCGCGAAACTCAGCAGCACCCGCTCGTCGCAGCGCGCCGCGCGTTCGATCAGCTCGTCGACGCCGGTCTCTTCGATCTCGCCGATGGCGCCTGCCAGTCGCGGCGCGAAGCGCGCCAGATCCATGCTGAACTCGCGCATATGCGCGAGCAGTGCATCCTTGTGTGCCAGAAACGATTCCGGGGTGATCTCGGTGGTGCGCACCAGATCACCGAGCGACAGATAGAAGTGCGCGGCGCGCGCGGCCATATCCGTCAGTGCGGCATCGAGGCGGCGCAGCGTGCGGTAGACCCGCTCCGGATCGCCCTCGCGATTGGCCTTCGCCAGCGCCTGCAGATCCGACAGCAGCTCAGGCAGAACCAGCCGCGACAGCGACGCCTCGTCCAGCCTGGCGTCGAGCACCGCCGCGATCGCGCGGTAGGCCTGGAACCCGGCCTGGGAGAACTGATAGACGAAATGCCGGTTCCGGTACTCGGCCAGCGTCGCCGCGCGGGTGCCGTCGTAGCTGCGCTCGAGCACGCCCCACTGATGCAGCTGCTCGAGCAGCGGGCCGATCTCCGCGCCGGTCAGTTCCGGAGCGTCCGGTTCGTCCGAGTTCGCCGGATGACCGTTGCGCTCGATCCACCGCGCCACATCGTCGGCGTGCAGCAAGACCACATAGGCGGCCCGCGCGCTGTCGAAGGCGCGCAGCACCCACAGGTACTCGGCGCGTTTCTCGGCAGAGGCGAAGGAAAACAGCCGCAGCCGATCGTCGGTGGAATCGGTCACCGGGAACAGGGTAGTAGCGGGCGAGTCGCGGCCGACACGTAGAAGGGGTGTTGGGCGTGGGTGTGTCCGCTATTGGTATGTTCGCTCACTCCGCGGACAGCGATCTCAGCTGGTCCAGGTAGACCCTGGTGCGCGGATCGCCGGGGAAGCGCTCGATGATCTCGCGCGCCGCCTCGCCCGCGATCCACATCAGCGACGGCAGCGAACGCCGTTTTCCGGCGAACGCCTGCATACCCTCATTGACGGCCAACTCGAGATCGCGGCCGCGCACGGCGACCACCGCGAGGGTCAGATGCGCCTCGGACACCCGCATCGGATTGCGCACCGTGCCGTCGGCCCTGGTGGAGTTCCTGATCACCTCGCGCGCATAGGTTTCGGCCTTGCGGTCCTCACCCGCCACGCGGCAGCAGTCCATCGCGTAGAAGTCGAACTTCTGTGGATCGACCACGAAATGATTGTCCAGATTCGTCGGATGATCGAGTCGCTCCAAGATTGCTCGGCCGTTGTCCAGCGCGTCCTCGACCGCCTTGCGCTCGCCGAGCCGGGCCAGCGCCTTGGCCTTCTGCGCGGACAGCTGGACGCCGACACCGAGATTCTGACTCGCCTGTAGTGCGGGTTCGGCCGCCTCGATGGCGCCGCGGTAGTTGCCCTGCGTGAGCGCGAACCAGGCGGCCATTTCCGCGCTCCAGCCGGTGATCTCGGGATTCTCCGCCTCCTGGCCGAGCGAGTAGGCGGCGCGGCGAGTGGCCTCGGCGGTGGTCCGCCTGCCGAGGTCGTAGTCGACGCAACCCACCAGCAGCGCGACCCAGCCCGCCAGGACCAAGATCTCCCGATGCTGGGCGAGGGTCAGTCTGCCGTCCAGTAGTGAGGTGATCCGGCGCAGCCACGCGGTGCCCTCGGTGTGCAGATCGTGCGGATCGGCGTAAGGGTATTCGCAGCACAGTCTTTCGGCGGTGATCCGAATGGCGTCCAGCGTCGCGGCCGACACGTCCGACATGCGCAGCCTGCCGATGAACTCCAGCGTGTCCATGCCGGTCGCCGACAGCAGCTCGTCGTCGCGATTCGGCCTGGCCTTCGGAAAGAAGGCCGCGGTCACGGTGTCGAAGGCGGCGGCGATGATGGGGGCGTAGAAATCATCCGGGCGCGACTCGCCCGATTCCCAACGGCGCCAGTTGCGCAGGAGTGTACTGTCGGTCGGCAGGTTGTGCGAAGACTTCGCGCGCATCACCCGGACGGCGTCGGCTTGTGACCACCCCCGTGCGTCGCGTTCGGAGCGCATACGGACAGCCCAGACGGGTCGATCGTCTCCAGCGGCCACGCTTGTAGTATCGCACCAGTTAACGTCTGGTGGCCCGGATAGGGCATATAGGTGTCATCGGGTTGACAGCTGCATTCGCAGTCTGGCGTCTTCCATGCTGGTAATGGGCGCGGAGAGTTTGCCAACGCTCAGATGCAAGAACATTTGCTCTTGCAGATACGAGAACACAGTTTTTCGAGTCCGTAGTACCCCGGCGACGGGTGATCCAAACTAGAGAACAGCGATCCCTATCCAACGGAGGTTCGGGTGGAAGCGTTGATCTATGGATACGTGCGGGACGATCTGGCCGACGGGCACGGTGAGGAGCTCGAGCACGCGATGAGCACCTTCGCCAGGGCCGAAGGACTGTGCTTCGCCGCCACCTTCCATGAATCGACAGCGGGTGACGGCACGGCGTTCGCCGAGCTGACGCAGGAGCTCAAGCGCGCCGACGCGCACCACGTCGTGGTGCCGTCACTCGATCACTTTGCCGGCCAGACGATTCCGCGCGACGTGCTGATCGCGAAACTGGCCCAGGACGCGGCGGCCCAGGTCTGGACCGTCGAGCGCTGACCCCGCCTGCGCCGCGGGGCTCCGCATCACTATCGACCGTCGAACCACGGCAACGATCCGCGTCGCGGCCATACCGGCCGCAAGCGAGGCGATCAGCGCCGCGACGTGGTGCTGGCCGAACGGCGGATACACCTGCCAGTGCAGGAGATAGACGAACAGCGAGCTGTCGGCGAGTACCGCTGCGGCGCCGGCGATCAGCGCGGGCAACCGCACCGCGGGCAGCCAGATCAGCAGCAGCAGTCCGGCCATCACCAGCCGTTCCCGGTCCGGCACACCGAAATAGCCCGGCGTCGTCGCCACCAGTACCACACTGACCAGTAGCCGCTGCCACAGCGAGGTGGCCTTCGCGGCGGCCCAGCCGAGCGCGAAAAACCAAGCGGCCAGCGGGGAGAACGGCACGTCGCGCGCCGCGTACAGCCCGAAGGACTGGTAGCGGAAGACCAAGGTGAGTGCGACCAGGCCCATGGCGAACCAGAACGGATCGCGGCGCTGCAGCCGGTCGACCATCGGGACGCGGACGAGCAGCGCACCCGCGATCATGAAGTAGACCAGCACCTCGAGGAACCACAGGTGCCCCGCGGTCGGGCTGTCGCTCGGACCGAGAATCTTGTTGAGCAGCAGCACATTCTGCCAGGTGTAGTAGTCGGAGAACGGTAGCGTGAGCGCGACCCACAGCGCGGTCGGTACGGCGATCAGCGCCACCGTGCGCAGCGCGTGCCGCAGCCGTTCCGAGCGCGCCGACCCGGTCACCGCGAACCTGGCGAAGTTGTAGCCCGCCACCCCGAGCAGCACATGGGCCGCGCCCCACATCACGAACAGCCCGATATGGGAGCTGACGATCAGCACGATCGAGACGGCGCGCAGCAGCGTACCGGTATCCAGTGATCGGCCGAACTGGCGGCGGCCCTGCGGAATTGCCTCGAGCTCGGCGATGGTCATGGTCGGCCAGTCGGCAGGGAGGCAGCCGAGCGCGCGTTGCAGCCGGGTCGAAGTCGTCACGTAGGTCAGGGAATTGCCGCCGAGGTCGACGAAAGTGCGGTCGGGGCGTACCGATTCGGGATGCAGGCCGAGTGCGACGGCGTACAGGGCACGGATGTCGCGGCAGTGCGCCTCGGGTGCGGAAAGGCGGCGCACCGCGGGGTAATCCGGTTTGCCGTTGGCCAGCCGCGGCAATTCGTCGACCGGGCAGATGGCGATGGCGGCGGCGGGCAGCCCGCTCAGCTCGGCCGCGAGCACGGTGGGATCGGACTCGGGGCCACCGTGGGCCACCGCGATCACCAGCTGATCGCCGCCGTCGGTGCAGCAGGTGGTGAATCCCGCTGCGGCCAGGCCGTTCTCGATCCGCTGCAGGTCGATGCGCAGACCGAAGAGTTTGGCGAACCGGCTGCGCCTGCCGACCACCTGGTACAGCCCGTCCGGAGTGCGCAGCGCCAGATCGCCCGTGCGCAGCGAATCGACGGTGCGCCCGAGCGCCAGCTCGCGCCGCGACTCCGCGTAGCCCATCATCACGTTCGGGCCGTGATAGACCAGCTCGCAGGCGTTTTCGGCGTCGTCGACCGGCTCGAGGGTGAAATCGCCACCCGGAATCGGGATTCCGATGCACTCCGGATGCGTCGCGGCCGCCGCGGGCGGCAGATAGGCCATCCGCGCGGTCGCCTCGGTCTGGCCGTACATGACGATGAAATCCCAGCCCGCCGCCGCGCCACGAGTCGCGTAGGCGCGCACCCGATCTGGATCGAGGCGCCCGCCCGCCTGGGTGATGTAGCGCAGCGCCGGCAGGTCCATCCGGTCGAAGCCGATCCGGTCCAGCAGATCGATGGTGTAGGGCACCGCGGCGAACGAAGTCGCGCCGTGGCCACGGAATTCGTCCCAGAACCGCTCGTCGAGCACCGAGCGCTCGGTGAGCAGCAGGCTGGCGCCGCGCAGGAGATGGCTGTGCACCACCGAAAGTCCGTAGCAGTAGAACATCGGCAGTGTTGTCGCCGCGCGGTCGTCCGGTCCGATCGCCAGGTACTGGGCGATGGCCGAGGCATTGGCGATCAGGTTGCGATAGGACAACCGGACCACCTTCGGTGAACCGGTGGAACCCGAAGTGCTCAGCAGCAGCGCCAGATCCGGGTGCAGCCGGTGTTTCGGCCTGGCCCGCCGGATGACCGGCGAGCCGCCGTCGATGACGATATCGGGATCGTAGGTGCGCATCAGCTCGGCCGACAGATCGCCGGCGAGCAGCACCACACAGCCGGCGGCCAGCGCGCCGAGATAGGCGACGAGCGAATCGAGGTCGTTGCGCGCTGTCAACGCGACGAGACGCCGGGTCGGTCCGAGACTGTTCGCGTACTCCTCGACGAGCGCAGCCAGCCGCGCGTAGGTGACCCGCTGCAAATCTTCCGTCACCATTTCCGCTGCTGTGACTGACGCCGAGGGAGAACGCGAGCAGAGGACGGCGATCCGGTCGTCGTAACCACGCAGGTACGCGACGATCGGGGGGATGGTCACCCTAAGAAGTCTAGGCGGCAAGCCTTTCCGGCCCTACAGGTGGCCCCGTGGCGAACTTCCGGTGAACTGTGTTAGAGGCCGAAGCTACCGGGACCGCGCCTGCGCAAATACTTTTCGAATTCGGCGGCGATCGCGTCGCCATCGATCTTGGCCATCGCTTCGTTCAGATCGAGGGCCGCGTCCCCGCGCTCCTCCAAAGACCTTACGTACTCACTGATTTCGTCGTCGCCGACAGTCATCTCGTTGACCGCGGTCTCCCAGTCCTCGGACTGCTTGGGCAGCTCGCCGAGCGGCACCTCGATATCGAGCACGTCCTCGACCCGGTGCAGCAGCGCGATGGTCGCCTTCGGGTTGGGCGGCTGCGAGACGTAATGCGGTACGGCCGCCCAGAACGACACGGCGGGCACGCCCGCCTTCACGCACTGATCCTGCAGCACGCCGGTGATGCCGGTCGGCCCCTCGTAGCGGGTCTGCTCCAGATTGAACCGCTCGGCCGCCTCCTTGCTGTAGGCGGAGCCGGTCACCGGGACCGGGCGGGTGTGCGGTGTATCGGCGAGCAGCGCGCCGAGGATGACCACCGTCTGCACGCCGAGCTGCTCGATGAACTCCAGCAGGTCGGCGCAGAAGCTGCGCCAGCGCATATTCGGCTCGATACCGCGCAGCAGCACCACATCGCGATCGCTACCGGGCGGCGAACAGACCGAGAGCATGGTCGACGGCCACTGGATCTCCCTGGTCACGCCGTCCACCTGGCGCACCGTGGGCCGATTGACCTGGTAGTCGTAGTAGTCCTCGGAATCGAGTTCGGCTAGCGGCTCGGCATCCCAGATCAATTCCAGATGTTCCACCGCGCCGCTCGCGGCGTCGCCGGCGTCGTTCCAGCCCTCGAAGGCGGCGACCAGCACGGGGTCCCGCAACGTCGGCAGTTCCGAATCGGGAGTTTCACTGGGGTTCACCCGGTCAGCCTACGATGACTCGCGCCGCGCCGTGCTGTCATATCCAGGCTTCGCCCCGCCGGTGTGGCGCCGCACACGTGAGTACGACGCGGGCGAAGGGAATGTCAGAGCAGCCAACTACGCTTGACGGCATGTCTGCGTCCACCCCCGCCGAGTTCGACACCACGCTGCTCGACACCCTTCGTCGGCGTGTCGTTATCGGCGATGGCGCGATGGGCACGATGCTGCAAGCCGCCGATCTGACGCTGGATGATTTCCGCGGGTTGGAGGGGTGCAACGAGATCCTCAACGAGACCAGGCCTGACGTGCTGCGCCATATTCATCGCGCGTACTTCGAGGCGGGTGCGGACGCGGTCGAGACCAATACGTTCGGCTGCAATCTGCCCAACCTGGCCGACTACGACATCGCTGATCGGATTCGGGATCTGTCGGAGCGCGGCACGCGGCTGGCTCGTGAGGTCGCCGATGAGATGGGGCCGAGTGCCGATGGGACGCCGCGGTATGTGCTCGGCTCGATGGGGCCGGGTACGAAGCTGCCGACGCTGGGGCACGCGCCGTACACGGTGTTGCGTGACGCGTACACCGAATCCGCGCTCGGCATGCTCGAAGCGGGCGCCGACGCGATTCTGATCGAGACCTGCCAGGATTTGTTGCAGGTGAAGGCCGCGATCACCGGAAGCCAGCGGGCCATGGTGCGGCTCGGGCGCCGGATTCCGATTATCACTCACGTGACGGTGGAGACCACCGGGACGATGCTGGTCGGTAGTGAGATCGGTGCGGCGTTGACGGCGCTGGAGCCGCTCGGTATCGACATGATCGGGTTGAACTGTGCGACCGGGCCGGATGAGATGAGTGAGCATCTGCGGCATTTGTCGCGGCATGCGCAGATTCCGGTGTCGGTGATGCCCAATGCGGGTCTGCCGGTGCTCGGTGCGAACGGTGCGGAGTACCCGTTGACGCCGGAGGAGTTGGCGATCGCGCTGCGCGGGTTCGTGTCCGAGTTCGGGTTGGCGTTGGTGGGTGGGTGCTGTGGCACTACCCCGGAGCACATTCGTCAGGTGACTGCGGCGGTGCGTGAGGTGGAGCCGACGTTGCCTGCGATCGGGGCGCGGCGCGCGCCGGTGCATGAGCCTTCGGTGTCGAGTATGTATACCGCGGTGCCGTTCGAGCAGGACGCGTCGATCATGATGATCGGTGAGCGGACGAATGCGAACGGGTCCAAGGCGTTTCGTGAGGCGATGTTGGCCGAGGATTGGCAGCGGTGCCTGGATATCGCCAAGGATCAGACTCGTGATGGTGCGCACATGCTCGATTTGTGTGTCGACTATGTCGGGCGTGACGGCACCAAGGATATGGAAGCGCTCGCGTCGCGCCTTGCCACTTCGTCGACGTTGCCGATCATGCTCGATTCCACCGAAACCCCGGTGCTGCAAGCGGGTTTGGAGCATCTCGGTGGTCGGTGTGCGGTCAACTCGGTGAACTATGAGGACGGTGATGGTCCGGAGTCGCGGTTCCAGCAGACGATGCGACTGGTCGCCGAGCATGGTGCGGCGGTGGTGGCGTTGACCATCGATGAGGAGGGTCAGGCGCGGACCGCGGTGAAGAAGGTGGAGATCGCTGAGCGTTTGATTGCCGATATCACCGGTAATTGGGGGTTGTTGGAGAGCGACATCATCATCGACACCCTGACCTTCACGCTGGGTACCGGTCAGGAAGAGTCGCGCAAGGATGGTATCGAGACCATCGAGGCGATCCGGTTGCTCAAGCAGAAGCATCCGCAGGTGCAGACCACCCTCGGTCTGTCGAATATCTCGTTCGGGTTGAATCCGGCGGCGCGGCAGGTGTTGAACTCGGTGTTCATGCACGAATGTGTGCAGGCTGGACTGGATTCGGCGATCGTGCACGCCTCGAAGATTCTGCCGATGGCGAGGATCCCGGACGAGCAGCGCGAGACCGCGCTCGATCTCGTGTACGACCGCCGCACAGACGATTACGACCCGCTACAGAAGTTGATGGCGTTGTTCGAGGGCGTGTCGGCGTCCTCGTCCAAAGCCTCCCGCGCGGAGGAACTAGCCGCGTTGCCGTTGTTCGAGCGGTTGGCCCGGCGGATCGTCGATGGTGAGAAGGCCGGGATGGATGCCGATCTGGATGCGGCGATGGCCGAGGTGCCGCCGTTGCAGATCATCAACGAAACCTTGCTGTCGGGGATGAAGACCGTGGGTGAGTTGTTCGGGTCCGGGCAGATGCAGTTGCCGTTCGTGTTGCAGTCGGCGGAGGTGATGAAGACCGCTGTGGCTTATCTGGAACCGCATATGGAGGCCACCGACGACTCGGGCAAAGGCCGGATCGTGCTGGCCACGGTCAAGGGTGATGTGCACGATATCGGTAAGAACCTGGTCGACATCATTTTGTCCAACAACGGCTATGAGGTGGTCAACCTCGGTATCAAACAGCCGATCGCGACGATTTTGGATGCGGCGGTGGACAAGAAGGCCGATGTGATCGGTATGTCCGGGCTGTTGGTGAAGTCGACCGTGGTCATGAAGGAAAACCTGCAAGAGCTCAACGCCAAGGGTGTGGCCGAGCAGTTCCCGGTCTTGCTCGGTGGCGCGGCATTGACCCGCGGTTATGTCGAGAACGACTTGACCGAGGTTTACGAGGGCGATGTGCATTATGCCCGTGACGCTTTCGAGGGTTTGCGGTTGATGGATGACATCATGACCCGCAAACGCGGTGGTGGTGGCGATCCCGACAGCCCGGAAGCGATCGCCGAACGGCAGAAGGCGGCCGAGCGTAAAGCGCGCCATGAACGCTCGAAGCGGATCGCTGAGCAGCGCAAGGCGGTCGAGGTGCCGATCGAGGTGCCCGCGCGGTCTGACGTCGCGGCGGACTTGCCGGTCGCGGTGCCGCCGTTCTGGGGCACCCGGGTGGTGAAAGGTGTGTCGCTGCAGGAGTATTCGGGTCTGCTCGATGAGCGCGCCTTGTTCCTGGGGCAGTGGGGTTTGCGTGGCCAGCGCGGTGGCGAGGGCCCGTCGTATGAGGAACTGGTCGAAACCGAAGGGCGTCCGCGGTTGCGGTATTGGCTGGATCGGCTGTCGACCGAGGGTGTGCTCCAGCATGCGGCGTTGGTGTACGGGTATTTCCCGGCGGTGTCCGATGGTGATGACGTGATCGTGTTGACCGACCCGAATCCGGATGCGCCTGAGCGGTATCGGTTCACTTTCCCGCGTCAGCAGCGTGACCGGTTCTTGTGCATCGCGGACTTCATTCGCTCTCGTGAGCATGCGCGGGTGACGGGTCAGGTGGATGTGTTGCCGTTCCAGTTGGTCACGATGGGTCAGCCGATCGCCGATTTCGCCAACGAGTTGTTCGCCGCCGACAACTATCGTGACTATCTCGAAGTCCACGGTATCGGTGTGCAGCTCACCGAAGCACTCGCCGAGTATTGGCATCGCCGGGTCCGTGAAGAGCTTGTCCTGGAAGGCCATTCGGTCGCCGACTCCGACCCGGCCGACGTGCTGGACTACTTCAAACTCGGCTACCGCGGCGCCCGCTACTCCTTCGGCTACGGCGCCTGCCCCGACCTGGAAGACCGCGCCAAACTCGTCGACCTCCTCGAGGCCGACCGCATCGGCGTCGTCCTGTCCGAAGAACTCCAACTCCACCCGGAACAATCCACCGACGCCTTCGTACTGCTGCACCCCGAGGCTAAGTACTTCAACGCCTGACGGTTCGGCGTCGACGCCGAACCGCCTCTCACTGGTCGACCGGTCGAGGCGACGGCGTCGATGCGGAGGCGAAGGCCTGATGGTTCGGCAGCTCCGGCCGTGGCAAACCCCTTGTGTCCATTAGGGTGTCGGTACGGCGGCGTTACGGGTGCCGTGGAGGGGGATCGGTGTGAAGATTCGTGCCGCGACGCTGCTTGTCGGTGCCGTGCTGGCGGCATCGGCATGTTCGTCCGATATTCGCAGCCCCGACGACCAACTGGGCGACAAGTATTACGCGACGGCCCTGGGCGTGAAGACCGATGGCGCTCCCCAGGGGCAGGCCAAGGCGCGGGCGACTGCTGTTGGGGCAGCGGAATCGCAATGCGAGACGCTGCGGGGTGCGCAATCCCGTGGCGATATCGTGCCGACCGATCCCAAGCTGCCCAAGAACGCCGCTTGGATCCGGGAGGTCCAGGAAGCGGTCCGAGGTAACAAGGTGGAGCCGTGGAAGATGTTGGCGTTGATGAAGATCAGCGCCGAATACAAATGTCCGGAATTCACGGCAATGCTCGACGCCTTCAGCTGATCGGTGCGTCGTGCGTCGTGCGTCGTGCGTCGTGCGTCGTGCGTCGTGCGTCGTGCGTCGTGCGTCGTGCGTCGTGCGTCGTGCGTGGCGCGTGGCGAATGGCGCGTGGCGCCTAGTGAGTGGTGAGTGGTGAGTGGTGAGTGTGGGACTGTGGCGGTGTGGGCGGGGCGCGGTTCTGGACGGGGTTTAAGGACTGAATTATCGTGTTGCGCCCTGGACGGGGTTGCTTTACCTCCCGCCGTCAGGTGCATCATCTCGGCTTCCAGCCCACTTACCCTCTCCTGGTATCTCCTACTCCCCGGAGGATGTCCAGGGGCGAAAGGTATTTGCTGCATCGGTGGGGCCCGACAGGGTGGATGCGCGCGATAGTCGCGGCCATTCATGGTGCGCCGCACCCCCCATCCGAGCACCCTCGGGCTGGGCTGGGGCTGGGCTCGGCGTCGAGCGCAGTCAGATGGTGGCCCGTTCCGGCGTGTCGCACCGCCATTTGACTGCGCTCGGCGAGCTTTCGGAGGTCGAGCGCAGTCAAATGGCCCCGGTTGCGGCGTGTCGTGCGGCCATTCGACTGCGCTCGCTGGGCTGCGGGTACTGCGCAATGAAATGCCTGCCGGTGCTGCGTGTGCCGTCCGGGTCGAATGGCGCACGTGTTGGAATACGGCTGGGCGCGTTGTGTCACAACGTAATCCGGCCATGCCCGGTGAGCGCGGATGCCGAGCGTAGTCAGATGGTGGTCGGCTACGGCGTGTCGCACCGCCATCTGACTACGCCCGGCGGGGCCGGATCACCGAGCGCAGTCAAATGGCCGTTGCGCACGGCGTGTCGGGCGGCCATTCGACTGTGGTCGACGAGTGTTGATTGGTGGTGCTGGTTTGGGTGGGAGGACAGCAGGGGGCGCCTCGACGCCGTCCGTTTCGGGCATCCGGATGTCATAGGTACGACGTCCGGTTCGAGTTCGTCGACACGGTCGAGTGCCGGGCGGCGGCGGCCGCGTGCCCGACGACCCGCATGCCTGGCTGGGCGTCGGTGGCGGGGTTTCTGTGGGGGGATGGGTTAGGGTCGGCGGCGGTTGGTGTGCGCCGAGGTTAGCTGGGGTGTTGAAAGATGCTCGACGACAAGACACTTACCGCGTTGGTGATGCGGCTTGATCATGATCATCCGAATGAGGTGTTCACGGCCCAGAGGGAGCTACTTGGTGCGGGGCCCAGTTCGGTACCTCGGCTGGTTGTTGTGCTGCGGGGGCTGAGTTTGCGGTATCCGGTCAGTCGGTCGGCGGTTCGGATGGCGGAGCAGGTCATCTGGTTGTTGCAGGCGTTCGGGGATGCGGCGGTCGAGCCGTTGGCAGAGGCGATCGCGGGCGCCAAGGCGGCGGATCGGGAGCGGCGGGCGGCAGCCGACCCGTGGGCGGCGGTGAGTATGGGACGAGAGGCCGACGGGCTTGTCGCGGCATTCGGTGAGCTGAAGGTGTCGGATGTGGCGAAATATGTTCCGCTGCTGCGGCATCGCGATGGCGAGGTGCGGTACGAGACGCTTCAGGTGTTGCTGAAGCGCGCGAGCGAGGCGATTCCCCATCTGGCGCAGGTGGTTTCCCTGCTCGATGATCCGGACGCGCAGGTGCGGATGCGGGCCGCGGGGGTGGTACAGACGATGGGGGCCGAGGCCGTCGCACCGTTGCGCGAGATGCGGCGCGCGCCGGGACGCCATCGCCGCCGTGCCATGATCGCCCTGCTGCATGCCGGGGGTTGGTACGCACTGGAATCCGCCGATCAGAACCTGCTGCGCCGCCTGATCCTCGGCAAGATCGCGCGGGAGATGCCCGAGCCGTACGCGGAGCCCAACGGGGATTTCTTCGGCGACTGGATCGCCGTCTCCACCGCGGATCAGGACGCGCTGCTCGACGCCCTCGGCCTCGTCGATTCCATGCCGGTGACCATGCGCCTCGGCTGGGCGGTCTGCGGCACCGACGGATGCGCCTATCTCACACCGGAATTGGATGGCTGGACGCTGATATTCGGCTATCGGATTCCCGACGATGACATGCCGGACAGCCTCGGTACCTTCCTGGCCGAACTGAGCCGCCGATTCGGTGCCGCCCAGTGGTACTTCCACGATTACGGCGCCGGCGGCTGGGCGATGGCCGAGCGCGGTGTCCTGATTCGCCACTGCTTCTACGGTGACGCCCCGGACGACGTCGACGAGTTCGGCCCACCCCACCCCGCCGAGGTGGACGAGGCGCTCGACGGCCACGCCCTGTACCCGCCCGCGATCGCCGCCCGCGCCTCGGTCGACCCCACCGCGCTCGGCACGCACACCCGCGTCCGCGGCCACGGGCGGATCGGTGTCGTCGATCGCCGGGTGACCCCGCGCGGGGTCTATCCGATCTGATATCCGACCGGGTGGGACATTGTGATGGTGTTCACGCTCGGGTCGCGGTTTTCCGACTTCGTCATGGCCTCGGTTACCAGGGCGTACGCCCTGATTTGGGGAAATGCGGTCGCGACACGACGCGCGGGTGCGCGGCGGCTACCTGGGCAATCGCGGCAAGACGGTGGCGGAGGTAGATGTGGGTCCGGTGGATATGCCATTGTCAGAAGCATTGCAACTGCATCCGGGGCAGTCGGCGGATGCGTTCGGCTCACTGCTTACGGGTGCAAAGTACTTCAGCGCGTAGGATTTTCGAGGATTTCCGGGCTTATGCGCGGAGTGCGGTTCTGACTCGGCGACAAGCAGGAGGGGTACGACACCATGACGTCGGATCGGTTGATCGCGGGACGATATCGGCTCACGGATCCGATCGGCACCGGCGCGATGGGTGTCGTGTGGCGGGCCACCGATGTGCGACTACGGCGCACGGTGGCGGTCAAGCAGCTGATCCTCGGGCCCGGTTTATCCCGATCGGCGGCGATCGAGGCCAGGTTGCGCGCCATGCGCGAGGGCCGGATCGCGGCCAGGTTGCATCACCCGAACGCCATCACCGTCTTCGACGTCGCCGAGGAAGACGGTCAGCCGTGGCTGGTCATGGAATATATGGACGCGCCGAGCCTGGCCGCGCGGCTGTCCGGTAAGCGCACGCTGCCCCCGACCGAGGTGGCGCGCATCGGCGCCCAGGCCGCGGGCGCGCTGGCCGCCGCGCACGACGCGGGCATCATGCATCGCGATGTGAAGCCGGCGAACCTGCTCGTCGGCGACGACGGCACCGTGAAGATCACCGACTTCGGCATCTCGCACGCGGTCGGCGATGTCACGGTCACCGCGACCGGTTTCCTCGCGGGCACGCCCGCCTATCTCGCGCCCGAGGTGGCGCGCGGGGAGAATCCGGAACCCGCCTCCGACGTATTCGCGCTCGGCTCAACGCTTTACGCGGCGGTCGAGGGCGGCCCGCCGTTCGGTGAGGGTGACAATCCGCTCGCCGTGCTGCACGCGGTGGCCCGCGCCGATGTGGGGCAGCCGACGCACGCCGGCGCGCTCGGCCCGGTGCTGATGCGCCTGCTCGCGCCGACCATCGAGGCGCGCCCGACCATGCACGAGGCGCAGGAAGCGCTGGAAGCCGTTGCGGCGGGCCGTACTCCGCAGCTGCCCGCCGTGCCGGTGTCCACCAGGGTGATGCCCGCCCCCGGCTCCGACGAGGCGACCGCCCTGCTGGCCAAGCCGACTGCCGTCGTGCCCGAGGTCGGCTCCGACGCCACCGAGGTGGTGCCGACCGCGGGGCTTGCCGATGTGTCCGCCGGATCCGCCCTCCCGCCACCGCCTTCGCGTCCAGGGACCCTGCCCGGTCTTCCCGGCAACGGGCAGTCGCGCGGCCGGGTCGTCGGGTTCGCGGCCGCCGCTGTTGTCGCCGTGCTCCTCATCGCGTGGATCATCGCCAGCACGGTCAACCGCAGCGGGAACGACGGCCCCACCGCCGCGCCGCTGACCTCCGCGGCCGCCGCACCCAATCAGGAGACCCCGACCCCGACCCCGCCCACCGACGCCTCGGGCCAGGACCGGCAGGAACCGGCGGCGCCGAATCCGCCGCAGACGGGTCAGCCGAGCGCGGCGGCACCGTCCACCAGCGCCGCACCGAGCAGTTCCGCCTCGCCGAGCAGCAGCCGCCCTGCGCCGACCACCATCACCACCACCCCGTTCGGCCCGCCGACCGCCGACCGCATCGCCCAGTTCATCGGCGGCTACTACGGGATGCTGCCCGGCAACGTGCAGGGCGCGTGGTCCCAGCTCTCGCCCGCCTATCAGGCGCAGACCGGCGGCTACAACGCCTACGCCCAGTTCTGGGCGACGGTGCGCTCGGTGAGCGTCGGCGCCATCACACCGCAGGGTGAGAATCGGGCCGTCGCCTCGCTGACCTATACGCTGAAGAACGGCTCGACCTCTTCGGAGAATCGGTGGTTCCAGGTCGCGCCGGACAACGGGCGACTGCTGATCGCCGCTTCCGGTCTATGAGATATGAGGAGTAGTACCGCACGTGACCGCGCGCTCGGCCGAGGTTCTCGGTGTTCTCTGGGATATGGACGGCACGCTGCTCGATTCGGAGAAGCTGTGGGATATCGCGGTCCGTGAGCTGGCCGCCGCGCACGGCCGCACCATGACCGACGAGATCAGGCACGCGCTGATCGGTGCGTCCGGCCCGAACGCTATGCGCATCATCTTCGACGGCCTCGATATCGAGCAGACTCCGGAGGCGCTGGAGTTCTCCGCCGAGTTCATGGATCGCCGCGTCACCGAGCTGATGGCCGGGCCGATTCCGTGGCGGCCCGGCGCCCAGGACGCGCTCGGCATGGTCCGCGCCGCGGGCTTACCGATGGCACTGGTCACCAACACCGCCCGCGCGCTCGCCGAGTTCGGCCTGGACACCCTCGGCCGCGACTGGTTCGACCGCACCGTCTGCGGCGACGAGGTCGCGCACGGCAAACCCGCACCCGATGTGTACCTGCGCGCCGCCGACCTGCTCGGCCTCGATCCGAGAAACTGTGTGGCCGTCGAGGATTCGCCGACCGGTGCGGCGGCGGCGCAGGCCGCGGGCTGTGCGGTGATCGTGATCCCGTGCGAGATAGCCGTTCCCGACGCGCCGGGCCGGATGTTCCGCGACTCGCTCATCGGCCTGACCGTCGAGGATCTGCGGGACGCCCTGCGCGTGCGCGGCTGAGCCGACCTACTTCGCGTCGACGTATTTGCCGAGCACGGAACGATATTCGGCGAAGTCGGGTTCGGTGTGCAGCTTCGGGTTCTTGCCCTTGGTGAGCGCCGAGAACGGGCACTTCGGCGTGCTCACACCCGTGATCCGCTCCTCGGCCACCTTGTCGCCGGTCTTGGCCTCGTACAGGGTGACGTCGTAGGTGCCGCGATACAGCGGCAGCTTTCCGCCGTTGAACTCGCAGTCGGTGAGATGGTCGCCGGTATCCGGTTTGTCGAGGCAGGCGATCAGCTGCACCCGCGCCGGATCGAGCTTGGCGCCCTGCCAGTGGTCAGGGTGGTCGCTGCCGAGCGAGGCCGGATCGGTGAAGTCCGAATCGTCCTTGACGAAGATGGCGATCGGATGCGGTCCGGGACCACCGTAGGTGGCCGTCTGCGGAAAGTACTTGCGCGCCATCAGCCCCGCGCATCCCGGCTCCAGATCCCGGGTCGACTTCAGCGCCTTGTCGCTCTCCTTCGGCACCAGGAACGTCCAGAACACGGCATACCCGACCGCGAGCAGCACCACTCCCGCGGCGCCCCACCGCATTGCCCGCGTGCGCCCACTCACCGGCCCGCTCGGGACGTTGCCCCTGCGCTTGTTTCGCACCGACACGATGACCGCGACGATCGGCGCCACCGCCAACCCGGCGAAAATGATCCCCACCAGGACCCCGCCGTTCTTGAAGGCGTATGCCGAGAAGATCCCCGCCAAAACAATGAACAGAATGAATAGCCGACCCATGGATTCCCTCCCCAGCAGAACAGTACGGCTCGGGACCATACTGGACGGGATGCGGTGCGCGCACGGCGGGTTTTGCCCGCGCATCGACTCGGCAAACCGATCGATGGCCGCGCTTGACGTCGGAGTCGCTGTGTCGCAACGAGATTGACCACAGAATTTATCTGTGACCGTCATCACCAGCAATCTCGCCGAAAACTCGCTCGAGTGTGGCGGCCCTGCACCAGAATGACGCGCATGGCAGCGGTGGGCTCGCTATCCGAGATTGTCGACACCACACGGTATCCGCTCGCGGATGTCGAGAGACCTGCCCGCGCAGCGGTGGTCGATGCGGCGCGTCGAGACCTCGCCGCGCGCGGGTGCACGGTGCTGCGCGGCTTCGTGCGACCGGAACTGCTGGAGTCGCTGCGTGCCGAGGGGGAGGGGATGGCACCGCACGCGTACTACACGGTGGAGCGGGTGAACGCCTACAACATCCCGCTGGATTCCGAACTGGCACAGGACCATCCGGCCCGCATCGTGCTGGAGCGGGGCAATGCGTTCGTCGCCCGCGACCGGATCCCGGCGGACGCGCTGATTCAGCGGATCTACACCGATGCCGGTTTCCAGCGCTTCATCGCCGACTGTTTCGACCTGGCCGAGCTGTACGAGTTCGCCGATCCGCTGGCGGGGCTCTGCCTCAATGTCGTCGCGCCCGGCATGTCGCATCCCTGGCATTTCGACACCAACGAGTTCACCGTGAGCATGCTCACCCAGCGGGCCGACGAGGGCGGAATCTTCGAGTACTGCCCCAATATTCGCGCGCCGCAGGACGAACGCCTCGACGATGTGCGCGCGGTGCTCACCGGTGCGGGCGCGCCGCCGATCCGCCGGCTGGATCTGCGCCCAGGTGATCTGCAGCTGTTCCAGGGGCGGTTCTCCCTACACCGGGTGTCGCCGGTAGCCGGTGCGCGGCAACGGCATTCGGCGATCTTCGCCTACACCGACCGGGCCGGTGTGATCGGCGCCGTTGCGCGCACCCGCCAGTTGTTCGGGCGCGTACTGCCCGAACACCTGGCCGCGGCCGATGTGGTCCGTGGCGACCGCCTGCTCGACTGAGCAGCGCGCGAAGGAGAGGAAGACAGCAGTGCCAGTGCCGTTGCATACGACCGGGAAAGCCTCCTTCGACGACATCTACCACCGGCCCGATCCGCGCGAGTACTACGCCCGCATGCGCGAGCTGAACTATCGCATTCCCGAGCTGGCGAAACCGTTCTTCCAGCAGCAGATCAAGGAGCTGCGCGCGGCGGGCGTCGAACATCCGACCGTGCTCGATATCGGCTGCTCCTACGGCGTCAACGCCGCGCTGCTGCGTTTCGACACCACGATGAGCGAATTGGCCGACCACTACGGTGATTCGGCCGACGCCGACCGTCACACACTTGTCGCCCGCGATCAGGCCCGCCTCGCCGACTGCGAGGGGCTACCCGGCGTTCGACTAGTCGGCATGGACGTCTCTCACGACGCCGTCTCCTATGCACACGCCGCCGGGTTGCTGCACGACATCGTGCACGCCGATCTCGAGGCGGCCGAACCCACCGAGGCGCAGCGGCGCACCCTGGCCTCGGTCGACCTCGTCATCTCGACCGGCTGCATCGGCTATGTCACCGAGAAGACCCTGGGCAGGCTCGTCGCGGCGAATCCCGATCGCAGGCCGTGGATGGCGCACTTCGTGCTGCGCATGTTCGGCTTCGACGACATCGCCGCGCAATTGGCCGAGCTCGGCTATCGCACCGTGCGTGCGCCCGGCCTGTTCGAACAGCGCAGGTTCGCCTCGGACGCGGAACGAACTCAGGTGCTGAATACCTTGGCCGCCAACGGAATCGACGCCACCGGCTGTGAAACCGATGGCTGGCTGTACGCAAACCTCTACCTCTCCCGCCCCATCGACGATCACGAGGCCGAGCAGTGACCGAACGTACCTTCGACGCCGACGACCGCCTGCCCCGGGTGCCGTTGCCGACCTTGGAAGACAGCTGCGCTCGCTTCCGGCAGTGGTGTGCGCCGCTGCTCACCGCGGACGAGCTGGCCGCCACGGATGCCGCCGTCGCCGACCTGCTTCGCCCCGGTGGTCCAGGGCGGGCGCTGCACGCGGCGCTGGCGGAATACGATGCGACGCCGGGCGTCGGCAGCTGGCTCGATCTGTTCTGGCCGTCGCGCTATCTCGGCCGCCGGGACCGAATCGCGTTGAACGCCAACTTCTTCTTCCTCTTCCGCGACGACACACCGCTGGCCGCGTCGACCACCGCCGGTCAGGTGGAGCGGGCCGCCGGAATCATCACCGCGGCACTGGATTACAAACTCGCACTCGATGCCGCCGCGATTCCACCGGTTGTGCAACGCGGGCAACGGCTTTCGATGTGGCAGAACAGGTATCTGTTCTCCGAGACGCGGATACCCGGTGAGCGGCAGGACACCGTGCGGGTGCCGTACACCGACGAATGGCCCGGCCCCGCGCAGGCGAAGCACATCCTGGTGTTCCATCGCGGCGCCATGTTCCGGATGGATGTCCTCGGCGCCGACAATGCGCCGTACCCGCCGGGCGATCTCGCCGACGGATTGAGTGCGGTGCTGAAAGCCGGTGTGCGGCAGGCCGCGCCGGATACATCCGTCGGACATCTCACCACGAAGGCGCGTGCGGAGTGGGCGCGCAGCAGGCAGATGTTGCGTGCCGAACCTGCGAACGTGGCCGCGCTGGACGTCGTCGAAACGGCATTGTTCACGGTCTGCCTGGAGGATTTCACCCCGCGTGACGAACTGCACGCCTGCGATCAGCTGCTGCACGGTGACAGCGCGAACCGATGGTTCGACAAGTCGCTCTCGTTCATCGTCTTCGGCGACGGGCAGGCGGGCATCAATGTCGAGCACTGCGGTCTGGACGGCACCACCATCCTCTCGTTCGTCGACACCCTGTTGGAGACGCCGGTCGGTGAGCACGCCGCCCGGTCGGGCGCGCGGAGCCAGGGCCTGCCCGCGGTCGAGCCGATCGAGTTCGTCCTTGATACCGCACTGCGCGCCGATATCGCGGCCGCAGGCGCCGACTTCGCCGCGTACGCCGCGGCGAATGCCACCGCGACGGTGAGCTT
Source organism: Nocardia sp. NPDC052566 (assembly GCF_044547285.1). Taxonomy (NCBI): domain Bacteria; kingdom Bacillati; phylum Actinomycetota; class Actinomycetes; order Mycobacteriales; family Nocardiaceae; genus Nocardia; species Nocardia sp. NPDC052566. Next base: position 311,038 of record NZ_JBIUAF010000001.1, read on the forward strand.
CGGCGATTTCGGGACGGGGACGGCGAAACAGCTCGGTATCTCCCCGGATGCCTTCGCGCAATTGAGCTACCAACTCGCGCACCGGCGCAGCAAGGGTCTGACCGGAGCCACCTACGAGTCCATCGCCACCCGCCAGTATCGCAACGGCCGCACCGAGGCCATGCGTGTGGTCACCCCGGAGATGGTGGCCTTCGTCGATGCCATGCGGGATCCGGCGGTGGACGCCGCAGACCGCAGGGCGGCTGCCCGCACCGCCGCGACCGCGCACGTCGAACGGGCCAAGCAGTGCCAGGCGGGCGACGCACCCGAACAGCACCTCTGGGAGCTGCAGTGGATCCAGCGACGGCGCGGTGCCGAGCTGGGGGTGACCGAGCCGATCCCGCTGTACGACAGTCCGGGGTGGACGATCATGCGTGACGACTACCTGAGCACCAGTTCGGCGCCGTCGGTCAACATCCGCTACTTCGGCTTCGGTTCGACCAGCTCGCGCTGTATCGGTGTCGCCTACGTGCTGCTGCCGGACCGGTGGAACCTGTATCTGGCCACCCCGGAACCGGTCGCCGATCAGATGTACGCCTTCGCGGATCACCTGCGTGGAGCGGTCGCGGACCTGCGCGCCCTGTTGTCCGGCGGTGAGCCTGGGTGAGCCCGGAGCAACGACCCCGCATGCGGGTCTGAAACAATGTTCCCCCGTGAAGACTTTCGAAACCCTGTTCGCCGAGCTGCAGGAACGTTCGGTTACCCGCCCCGAGGGGTCCGGGACCGTTGCCGCGCTGGACGCGGGCGTGCATACCCAGGGTAAGAAGGTGCTCGAGGAGGCGGGTGAGGTGTGGCTGGCCGCCGAACACGAGAGCGATGACTCGCTCGCCGAGGAGATCTCGCAGCTGCTGTACTGGGTCCAGGTGCTGATGGTGGGTCGGGGACTGAAGCTCGAGGACGTCTACCGACATCTGTGATTGCCGCTCCCGCCGCATTTCACTCCTCGAAAGGACATCCTCCCCATGCTGCGCGTCGCAGTCCCCAACAAAGGCGCCCTGTCCGAATCCGCGACCTCGATCCTGGCCGAGGCCGGCTACCGCAGGCGCACCGATTCGCGCGACCTGACCGTGTTCGACCCGGCGAACCAGGTCGAGTTCTTCTTCCTGCGGCCCAAGGACATCGCCATCTACGTCGGCTCCGGTGAGCTCGACCTCGGCATCACCGGCCGCGACCTCGCGCTGGATTCCGGTGCGCCCGTGCAGGAACGGCTCGCGCTCGGCTTCGGCCGCTCCACCTTCCGCTACGCCGCCCCCGCCGGGCGCGAGTGGACCGTCGAGGATCTCGACGACAAGCGCATCGCCACCTCCTACCCGAACCTGGTGCTCACCGACCTGCAGAAGCGCGGTATCCAGGCCGAGGTGATCCGCCTCGACGGCGCGGTGGAGATCTCCATCCAGCTCGGCGTCGCCGACGCGATCGCCGATGTGGTCGGCTCGGGGCGCACGCTGCGTCAGCACAACCTGGTCGCCTTCGGTGATTCGCTGTGCGATTCGGAGGGTGTGCTGATCGAGCGCAACGGCTCCGATCGGCGTGACCGGGCCCGCAACCAGCTGATCGCCCGGATCCAGGGTGTCGTCTTCGGTCAGCAGTACGTGATGCTCGACTACGACTGCCCGAAGGAGCTCCTGGACGAGGCCATCAGGATCACCCCCGGCCTCGAATCGCCGACGGTGTCGCCGCTCGCCGATTCGAACTGGGTCGCCATCCGTGCCATGGTGCCGCGCAAGCAGGGCAACGAGGTCATGGATCAGCTCGCCGAACTGGGCGCCAAGGCCATCCTGGCCTTCGACATCCGTTCCTGCCGCGCCTTCTGATCGCGGGCAGCGGCGTCGGGCGAAAACGCCGGTTGACACGGGAATCCGTCACGTACTGTTGGTGATTCGGATCACGTGAGGGAAGACCATGGCATCGGCCCGGTCACTGCGGACTGTCGTCGCCACACGGGGACCGCTGGCCGAGGATGCGCAGCGGGCGCTCGCACGCGATCTGGCGCGGGCGCTCGCGCGGTGGCATCGCGGCGGGCGGGTGCATGGTCGACTGACACCGGGGGCGGTGGGGCTCGCGCCGACCGTCGCACTGACGCCCGGTAGTGACCAGATCGCCGATACCGCAGGGTATTCGGCGCCGGAGGTGCTCACCGGTGGTGACACCGGCGCCGCGGCGGATATCTTCGCGTTCGGTGCCGTGCTCGTCTTCGCGGCCACCGGTGCCGGTCCGTTCGGGCCCGGATCGCCACTGCGCGTGCTGCAGCGGACCGTCGAGGACGAGCCGGACCTGCGCGGCGTGCCGGACGGGTTGCGCGAGCTGGCGCTCGAATGTCTGGCCAAGGACCCGGATCGACGGCCGGATGCGGAGCAGCTCGTCGCGCGGCTCACGGATCCGGCTGTGCCGCCGGGGCTTCCGGCTTCGGCCCGATATGTGCTGATCGCCGGTGGCCTGGTGGCCGCGGCGCTCATCGCGTTCGGTGCCGTCCTCGTATTCGACCGTGACACAACGAAGCCCACGCCGAGCGCGGCGCTCGCGGAGGGGCCGGTCAGGATCGCCATGCCGGGCGTGAGCGATATCGCGGTGACGCCCGACGGACGACGGGTCTACCTGGCGAACCGCTTGCAGAACACCGTGACGGTCCTCGACGCGACGACGAACACCGTCGCCGACGTGCTGCCGGTGCCCGGGCAGCCGACCGGATTGGCCGTCACCGCCGACGGGACAAGGGTTTTCGTGGTGACCAGCAATGCGGTCGCCACGATCGATACCAGGGCAGGGGAGGTGAGCGGGCAGATCGTGCTCGACGCGAGCACGGTGTACGACGATATCGCCGTCACGCCGGACGGCAGCCGCCTCTATCTCGCCGACGGCAGCCGCTCCACCGTCTCCGTCATCGATCCGGGGGCAGGCGCGGCCTCCGCCACGATTCCGTTGCGCACCAGTGCACATGGCCGGGTGAGCGCATTGCAGATGGCGCCGGACGGGCGATCGGTCTACGTCGGGCATACCGATCGGCTCACCATCCTGGATACCGCCACCGATACTGTGCGCGCCGAATTCCCTTACGCCGGAACCCCGGAGCGGATGGCGGTGAGCCCGGACGGACGGTTCGTCTATCTGCTCCGCTTCGCGCCGACCGTCTCGGTCTTCGATACCACCGCGCAGGCGTTCGGTGAGGTGCGGCTCAGTGGCATCGGCATCGACGCCGTCGCCGAACCCGCCGGAAGGTATGTCTTCATCGCCGGGCAGAGCCTGCCACCCGACGATGGGATGGGGGTGCTCGTCGCGGTGGACATCGCGACGGGCGCCGAGGTGGGTGCGCTGACCTTCGTGCCGGGCGCAGGCCGGGTTGCGGTCGCTCCCGACGGCCGTCACGTCTATGCCGCCGATCGGAACGGTGCGGGTCTGCTGATCATCGACGTCACCCATTTTGCCAGATAGGGGCCCATTCACTGATCAAATGATCACTACAGACTTTCGAATGATCGCAATCGATGTACGATTGATCCATGACAGCGGAAGCCAGGCATGCCGAAATCGTTCGGGAGTTGCAGTCGTCGGAATCGGTGAGCGTGGTCGACCTGGCACGCAAACTCGATACCTCGGAGGTCACCATCCGGCGTGACCTCGCCGAACTGGAGCAGACCGGAGTGCTGCGCCGGGTGCGCGGCGGCGCGGTGAGCGCCACCCTGCGCGGCGACGAGATGCCGTTCGCCATGCGGGAAATGGAGGCCGCCGAACAGAAGACCAGGATCGCGGCCGCGGCCGTCCGGCTGATCGCCGACGCCGAAGCGGTGGTACTCGACAGCGGCACAACGGGATTGGCCGCGGCCAGGCAATTGACTGGACGCCGCGTCACCGTGATGCCGCTGTCCGTCGGCTCGATCGGCGTACTGAGCGCGGCAACCGGCGTCTCCCTGCTGCTCCCCGGCGGCAATGTGCGCCGCGGTGAACTGTCGGTCGTCGGCCCCCTCACCGAACAGTGCCTGGCCGCACTGCGTTTCGACACCGTGCTGCTCACCTGCTGCGGCATCGCCAACCGCCACGGCGTCACCGCGCACGACCTCCAGGACGCCGCCGTCAAACGCCGCGCCATCGCCTCCTCGGCCCGCGTGATCGCCATGGTCGACGGCAGCAAATTCAGCAAAACCGCCATGGCGGTGGTCTGCCCGGTCACCGATATCGACATCGTGGTGACCGACACGGACGCACCGGCCGACGAGGTCGCCGCACTGCGCGCGTCCGGTGTCGAGGTGCACTGTGTCTGAAAGAGATTCGTCCCCTGAACACGAAGCGGCCTTCAGATGGACCGGCTCGGCTGGAAGCGACATGGTGACAGCGAGTGATCTGGTAGCGGTGCTCGATGCGGCCGCCGAGCCCGGTGCGGCGGCTGTGCACGGTGCGGTGGCTGTGGACGGTGCGGTGGCTGTGGACGGTGCGGTGGCTGTGGACGGTGCGGTGGCTGCGGATGGAGCGGCGGCAGAGCGTGATGCGATGGCCGTGCGCGACGCCCAGGTTGAGTCCGGCGTAGCGGCTGAGCGGGCTGTGCCGTCTATGAATGAGGTGAGCGGGGGCGAGGCAGCGGCTGCGGGTGCCGCAATGCCTGCGGGTGCCGCCGCTACCGAGCGGGCTGTGCTGTCTGCGGGCGATATGTTGGATGCGCGCGATACATCGTCTGGCAGTGCGGCTTGGCGCGCGCACGTGGCGATCGCTGATGCCGCGCGTCGTGCGCATGTGGCCGTCGCCGTGACATTTCTGGCGCACGCGCTGTTGTTCGCCTCGTGGACGGCTCACATACCGCAGTTGAAGGAGTCGCTCGGTCTTGATGACGCTGCGTTGGGCACCGCGCTGCTGGGTGCGCCGATCGGGTCGCTGGTCGCGATGGCGGCGGTCGGCAAGCTGTTGCCGGTGATCGGCAGCCATCGGCTGATTCCGATCACCGCCGTCGGCTATGCGATCAGCGGTGTCGCCGTTGGGTTTTCGGGTTCGGCGGCCGCGCTGTTCGCGACGCTCGCGCTGTGGGGTGTGTTCCACGGCGCTCTCGATGTGGTGATGAATACGCAGGCCGTCACCGTTGAGCGGGCGCTCGGCAGTCCGATCATGGCGCGGCTGCACGGGATGTGGAGCGTCGGCGGTTTCGTCGGTGCGCTGCTCGGGGCGGGTGCGGTGAGCGTCGGCATCGGATTGCCGTTGCAGCAGGGCGCGCTCGGTCTCGTCGCGGTCGCGGCCCTCGCCGGGCTGACAGGCCGATTGCTTCCCGATCAGGCGAAGCGCACCGAAGCCGAGGGCCTCGATGCCGAGGGCATTGCAGCTGAGCACGTCAAAGAGGAACCCGCACAGCGCAAATGGACGTTCTCCTCGACCGTCCTTGTCCTCGGCGTCGTGGCCTTCGCTGCGATGTTCTGCGAGGGTGCGGCCGCGGACTGGTCGGCGAACTACCTGCGCAACGACCTCGGCACCGGGGCGGGCGTTGCCGGGCTCGGCTATGTCGCGTTCGCGCTGGCCATGCTCACCACCCGACTGTCCGGGCCGTTCCTGCAATCCCGATTCCGCACCGCGACACTGCTTCCCGTGCTCGCCCTGCTCGCGGTGGTGGGTATGGTCGCCGCGCTGGCGACCGGGCAGACGATCATCGCGCTGTGCGGTCTCGCCGCACTCGGTTTCGGCCTCGCCCTCGTCGTGCCGACCGCCTTCAGTGCCGCGGGCGCCACGAATCATGAAGCGGGCAACGCCGGTTCGGTGATCGCCGCGGTCTCCGCGCTCGGCTGGATAGGCTTCCTCGCGGGCCCACCCCTGATCGGCCACCTAGCCGACGCGGTAGGTCTCCCGAAAGCACTTGCGGTCCTTCCCCTACTAACCCTGGTCATCGCAATCCTGATCCGCCGCACCCGCCCGTTCGCCCCAACCCCAACCACCCCCGTCGCCACCTCATCCGGATAAGGTGCGGCGCCACCAGATCCAGCCCGCCGAGCGCAGTCGAATGGCCCTGCGACACGCCGTAATCGGGGGCCGTTCGACCGCGCTCGCCGATCTCTTCATCTCGAGAACGGCACCACAGCCAGATGACCCGGCTGGAAGCTCAGAACATGCACCTGACTCGACTGCCAAGCCGGGAACCGCACTCGACGCGCCCAGCACTGCTTAGGTAAACCCCTCGCCGCCGAGCCCTTTCACGCAGTAGCCACCGAGGCGGTCAAGCCCCATTCGCAGCCAGCCATCGAGCGCAGTCGAATGGTGGCTGGGTACGGCGTGTCGCACCGCCATTCGACTGCGCTCGACGGAGATCGGTGGCGCGCCATTAATTCAGGGTGAGTGCAACCGGTGTGGACTCGGTGCGGGCATTGCTACCTTGCGCCTCTCGATGAGGAATGCAGGGAGTTCGACCATGTCACAGACACCGCCCGGGGAACGTTCGGGCAGCACATTCGTATGGAGCGAGGACTGGCTCGCCGCCGTCGTCGGGCTGGCGTTGATCGGGCTGGTCCTGGTCGGCGCCATTCCCGATTGGCTGGTGCCGTGATGTCGGAAGTCGAAATCGGGGCGGGCCGGAAAGTAGGGGCGGGCACCGACGCCGAGTCGGGCCAGGAAGCCGTGGCGGAGAGCGGGTCTCCCACGGTGGATCCGCCAGTCAGTTCGGAAACCGCCGCGCTCCAGGCGATTCCGCGCCCCTCGGCCGGTGAGATCGTCGCAGGCGTCGCCATCGTGATCGCCCTCGGCGCGCTGACCCGCTACTTCGACACCCATGTCCCGCGCTGGGCCGCCGATACGCCGCTCGAGCGCGTCGCCAAGTCCATCGAATTCCCGGTGTACGCCATCGCGATCGGTCTCATCGGCAACGTTCTGCTCACCAAACTGAATCTGCGGGAACGGCTTTCGGCGGGCTTCCGCACCGAGTTCTTCATCAAGACCGGTGTGGTGCTGCTCGGCGCTTCGATCAATCTGAAGATCCTGGTGACCGCGGCGGGCCCGTCGATCGTGCAGGCACTGCTGCTGATCACCTCGGTCTTCGGGTTCACCTGGTGGCTCGGCGGGCGGCTGGGCCTGGACGACAAGTTGCGCGCCCTGCTGTCGTCGGCGGTATCCATCTGCGGTGTGAGCGCGGCCATCGCGGCGGCGGGCGCGGTGCAGGCCAAGCGCGAGCAGATCGCCTACGCGGCCTCGCTGGTGATCATCTTCGCGCTGCCGTCGATCTTCGTCCTGCCGTGGCTCTCCGATGTCTTCGGCCTGTCCGATGCGGTGGCGGGCGCCTGGATCGGCGGCAATATCGACACCACCGCCGCGGTCGCGGCGTCGGGCGCCATCGCGGGGGAGAAGGCGCTGCAGATCGCCACCATCGTGAAGACCACGCAGAACGCGCTGATCGGCATCGTCGCGATCGCGCTCACCGCGTACTTCACGCTGAAGGTCGAGCGGATTCCTGGCGCGAGCCGGCCATCAGCGCGTCAGTTCTGGGAGCGGTTCCCGAAGTTCGTCATCGGGTTCGTCGCCGCCTCGGTGATCGGCACCCTCTACCTGCAGTCGGTGGACAAGAAGACGGGCGCGGCGCATATCGCGATCGTCAACGATCTGCGCACCTGGTTCCTGATCTTCGCATTCGTCTCGATCGGCCTCGAGTTCTCGCTGCGCGGCCTGCGCGAGGCGGGCTGGCGCCCGGTGGTGGTGTTCGGCTCGGCCGTGGTCGTCAACCTGGCCGTCGGCCTTGGCCTTTCGGTCCTGTTGTTCCACGACTTCACGGTCTAGTTTCCGCGGGCCCGCCGTGCGTGCTGTGGGGCAGCGCGTACGGCGGGCCGATTGTGTTGCGGCGCGGCGGACGTTCACGAAAACCTAATGAACCGTTCGCCAGACTGACAGCGCCCGAACATCGAGGAAACCTGCGAAGGCGCTACTTTCCGCGAGTATTGTGCGCCTGGGAGGAAAGTTGTTGTGGAACCTGTAGTACTCGAGCCTGCCGGCGCATGGCCGAAAATTCGTAATCTGCTGGTCGCGGTGGGGGATGTGGTCGGGGTGCTCGTCCTGATCGCCGTGATCGCCATCATCGGATCGCACGAAGAGATCATGGGATCGATGGCCGAACTGTTCGGTATCGGCTAGTCCGCCACGGCGTCGGCCAGCGTCTCGTCCGCCGATTCATTGGTCCCGCCGTCCGGCCAGCCGGGATATTCGGGTGGCGTGCCGCCGAATTCGGGGCACAGCGCCTGGTAGTCGCAGAACCCGCACAGCCAGCTGCGGTTGGGCCGGAAATCGCCGGTGCGACCCGCCTCCAGGATCGCCTGCCACAGCGCGGAGAGCGTGCGCTCGAAGCGCAGCAGCTCCTCTTCGTCGGGGGCGTAGGTGAGTATCTGCTCGTCGGCCAGATAGATCAGCCGCAGCTGCGCGGGCACCACACCGCGGGTGCGCAGGATCACCAGTGCGTAGAACTTGAGCTGGAACAGCGCCCTGGTCTCCTGCTCGGTGCCCGGCGCGCGGCCGGTCTTGTAGTCCACCACGCGCAGCTGACCGGTCGGCGCGATATCGATCCGGTCGACGAAGCCGCGCAGCACCACGCCGTCGGCCAGCTCGACTTCGACCCGCGATTCGCAGGACTCCGGATCGAATCGGGTCGGATCCTCGAGCCGGTAGTAGCTCTCGACCAGCGCGCGCACCTCGCCGAGGAAGCCACCGACCTCCGCGGCGGCGACCACCTCGCCCGCCTCGGGATGACCCGCGAGCACCCGCGTCCACGCGGGCTCGACCAGTGCCTCGGCCCGCTCGGGCCGCCGTTCGGCGGTCGGCAGGCCGTACAGATCCTCCAGTACCGCGTGCACCACGGTGCCGCGCAGCGCGTGCCGCGACGGCTGCTCCGGTATCCGATCGATCGCCCGGTACCGGTACTTCAGCGGGCACTGTTTGAAATCCATTGCCCGCGAAGGCGACAGCGCGGGCCGCGAGCGGCTCGCCGCCGGATCGGCAGGGGGCGTGGATACGGGCACTGGCATACCTGGCAGGCTATCCGGCGGTACCGACACGCCGCTGCGATCGGCGGCGACAGCACAGAGAGAACGGAGATTCATGACGGCCAGACGGACCGGGCCATTCGCCATCGGGGACCGGGTACAGCTGACCGATGCCAAGGGCCGCCTGTACACGGTGGTCCTGGAAGAGGGCAAGGAGTTCCACACCCACCGCGGCGGGATCAAGCACGACAGCCTGATCGGCACCGACGAGGGTTCGGTGGTGCACTCCACCAACGGCACCCCGTATCTGGCGCTGCGCCCGCTGCTGGTCGACTATGTGCTGTCGATGCCGCGTGGCGCGGCGGTCATCTACCCGAAGGATGCCGCGCAGATCGTGCACGAGGGTGACGTGTTCCCTGGCGCGCGGGTGCTCGAGGCGGGTGCTGGCTCCGGCGCGCTGACATGCTCGCTGTTGCGCGCGGTCGGGCCCGAGGGTGAGGTGATTTCGTACGAGATCCGCGACGACCACGCCGAGCACGCGGTGCGCAACGTGGAAACGTTCTTCGGCGAACGCCCGGCTAACTGGTCGCTGACCGTCGCCGATGTCGCCGACTACACCGGCGAACCGGTCGATCGCGTCGTCCTCGACATGCTCGCGCCGTGGGACGCGCTGCCCGCGGTGTCCAAGGCGCTGGTGCCCGGCGGTGTGCTGCTCGTCTATGTGGCGACGGTGACCCAGTTGTCCAAGGTGGTCGAGGCGCTGCGCGAGCAGGAGTGCTGGACCGAACCGCGCTCGTGGGAATCGATGGTGCGCGGCTGGCACGTGGTCGGCCTCGCGGTGCGCCCCGAACATCGGATGCAGGGCCACACGGCGTTCCTGGTGAGCGCGCGCCGCCTCGCCGAGGGCACGGTCACCCCGAAGCCGCAGCGCCGCCCGTCCAAGGGCTGAGGCCGTTCGGAAGGGCTGAGCCGGTGATCACGCACCCCGTCACTGGGACGGGGACGGGGTGCGCGCACGGTGTCACGGCGTGCAGGGCGCCTGGGCGAAGCCGAGCATGGTGCAGGCGCTCGCATCGGAGAGCTTCCACTTGCCGTCGATATTTTCCCAGGTCAGCGGCATGGCGGGGGCGGCGCCGTGCGGGGAGTTGATGACGACCTGCGCCGTGGCCTTGGGGCCTTCGACCTTGATGTCGCTGACCGCGAAGGTCAGGTTGTAGCCGGCCAGGCCCTGGTTCATCTTGTCGATGTTGGCGGAGCGCTTCTCGCCGTTGACGATTGCCGCGGTCTTGTCCGCGGTCGGCTTGGCCGGATCGGCCAGCAGCGTCAAGGTGGCCTGCAGCTCCTCCGCCGTCGGTGCCGCGGTCTTGCCGTGCTCTCCGTGTGCGGCGCTGGTGCTCGCCGCGGCGCTGGTGCTGGTCGCCTTGGCGGTGTCGGACTTGTCGTCGGATCCGCAGGCGGCCAGGCCGACCGTAACGGCAAGGGCCGCCGCGGCGGTAGCCACGGAAATACGGAAAGTTCTGGCGGGAAGGAACATCTTCAGCAACCTTTCGGCTTGATCGGCGAGCAAGCTCACCGTGTCGGGGTTAGGGCAGGCTAACATGGCGGCTCGGCCGTCGATCGCAGCCCAGATGTGATCACGACGAAACCATGTCGGAAAGCGAGAACGGTTCGCGCCCGGTAGCGTTGATAGACCGGGACTGGGAGGAGCAGCACATGAGCCCCATCGAGAATTCGGATTCGGCGGCCTGGAGAGAGCTCGAGGCGGTACGCGCCGAGGCGGCTGCACTCCGAAGGCAACTCGCCGATTCGCCGGATCGCGCACGGGAATTGGAAGCCCGCATCGATTCGCTGACCATTCGCAACACCAAGCTGATGGACACACTCAAGGAGGCGCGCCAGCAGCTTGTCGCGTTGCGTGAGGAAGTCGATCGGCTGGGTCAGCCGCCCAGCGGGTACGGGATTCTGATCGGCGTGTTCGACGATCAGACGGTCGACGTGTTCACTTCGGGGCGCAAGATGCGGTTGACGTGTTCACCGAATATCGACACGACCACGCTCGAGTACGGCCAGACCGTGCGGTTGAACGAGGCACTCACGGTGGTCGAGGCCGGGCGTTTCGACGCGGTCGGTGAGATCGGTACGTTGCGCGAGATCCTCGACGACAGCCGCCGCGCGCTCGTCGTCGGGCATGCCGACGAGGAGCGGGTGGTCTGGCTCGCGGGTCCGCTCGCCAAGCTGGCCGAGATGGACGATCTGGAGGATCCGGATCAGCCGATTCGCAAACTGCGGCCGGGTGATTCGCTGCTCGTCGACACCAAGGCGGGCTTCGCCTTCGAGCGAATTCCCAAGGCTGAGGTCGAGGACCTCGTGCTCGAGGAAGTGCCCGACGTCGGCTACGAGGACATCGGCGGCCTGTCGCGCCAGATCGAGCAGATCCGCGACGCGGTGGAACTGCCCTTCCTGCACAAGGATCTGTTCCGCGAGTACGCGCTGCGCCCGCCCAAGGGCGTGCTGCTCTACGGTCCGCCCGGCTGCGGTAAGACGCTCATCGCCAAGGCGGTGGCGAACTCGCTGGCCAAGAAGATCGCCGAGGCGCGCGGTGAGGATGCCAAGGAAGCCAAGTCGTTCTTCCTCAACATCAAGGGCCCCGAGCTGCTGAACAAGTTCGTCGGCGAGACCGAGCGCCACATCAGGATCATCTTCCAGCGGGCGCGGGAGAAGGCGTCCGAGGGTACACCGGTGATCGTGTTCTTCGACGAGATGGACTCGATCTTCCGTACCCGCGGTTCGGGTGTGTCCTCCGACGTGGAGACCACGGTCGTGCCGCAGCTGCTGTCGGAGATCGACGGTGTCGAGGGACTCGAGAACGTCATCGTGATCGGTGCGTCGAACCGCGAGGACATGATCGACCCCGCGATCCTGCGGCCGGGACGGCTCGACGTGAAGATCAAGATCGAGCGGCCGGACGCGGAATCGGCACAGGACATCTTCTCCAAGTACCTCACGGAGACGCTGCCGCTGCACGCGGACGATCTGGCCGAATTCGGCGGCGATCGGGCGCTGTGCATCCGCGCGATGATCGAACGGGTCGTCGACCGGATGTACGCCGAGAGCGAGGACAACCGCTTCCTGGAGGTCACCTACGCCAACGGTGACAAGGAAGTCCTGTACTTCAAGGACTTCAACTCCGGCGCGATGATCCAGAACATCGTCGACCGCTCCAAGAAGTACGCGATCAAGGCGGTGCTCGACACCGGCAACCCGGGTCTGCGCATCCAGCATCTCTACGATTCGATCGTGGACGAGTTCTCCGAGAACGAGGACCTGCCCAACACCACGAATCCCGATGACTGGGCTCGCATCTCGGGTAAGAAGGGCGAACGGATCGTCTACATCCGCACCTTGGTCACGGGCAAGAACGCCAGTGCCAGCCGTGCGATCGACACCGAGTCGAACACCGGTCAGTACCTGTAAGGGGTGGCTGGGACCCACGGAGGGGCCGCGTTCCTTGGGAGTGCGGCCTTTCGGTCGGGCGAACGGATCGTCTACCTCCGGCTGCGTTGGATTCACCGGCAAGAACGCCAGTGCCAGCCGTGCGATCGACACCGAGTCGAACACCGGTCAGTACCTGTAAGGGGTGGCCGGGACCCACGGAGGGGCCGCGTTCCTTTGGGAGCGCGGCCTTTTCGGTCGGGCGAACGGATGCTCGGTTCCACGGAAGGGCCGCGTTCCATCGGGAGCGCGGCCCTTCCGGCTTTCTGGATCAGCCGCGCGAAGCGGAGACCAGATCGAGGACAACGTCCGCGACCGGCGCGCCGTCGCCGGAGCCGTCGGTCACGCCGCCGCCCGCGATATTGCTCAGCACCTCGGTGCCCGAGGAGATCTTGCCGAAAGGCGTGTAGTTCGCCGGCAATCGGGAGTCCTGGTACACCAGGAAGAACTGGCTGCCGTTGGTGTTCGGGCCCGAGTTGGCCATCGCGACGGTGCCCGCCGGGTAGGTCGCGCCCGCCAGGTTCTCGTCGGAGAACTGGTAGCCGGGGCCGCCGCGGCCGGTGCCGGTCGGGTCACCGCACTGCAGCACGTAGATGCCCTCGGTGGTCAGCCGGTGGCATTTGGTGTGGTCGAAGTAGCTTTCGTTGGCCAGGAAGGCGAACGAGTTCACCGTGCGCGGCGCCTTGGCCGCGTCCAGCGCGAGAGTCATCCTGCCGCAGCTGGTTTCGAGTGTCGCGGTGTAGGTCGCGGTGGTGTCGATCGACATCGCGGGCTCGACCGGCCACTGCTTGCCGTTCGGCTGGCCCGCCATGGGGGTGTTGCAGCCTGGCACCGAACCGGTGGTCCGCCAGATCATCGGCGCCGCGCCCGCGCTGCCCGAAGTGAGCGCGACGACGGCGGCGATGGCGGCAATGATGCTCGTACCGACTAGAACCCGGCGGCGAAGTCGCCGGCTGTGTTCGCGGGTCGCGTCGTCGAGTTGCTGCCCCGGCTGTTCGTTGCTCACTGTTCGGAGTCTCCTTCATTCGGGTTGTGCATCAGTCGATGCGGTGCGGATCATTCCATCTCCCCGCCGGAAGCGGGGCCGGTTGGCGCCTTTTGGACGTCGTCTGACCGCTCATGCTAAAATTTGGCCATGCGGTCAGAAAATGGTCCAAGTGGCCAGCGTTCCTTCATCGAGGAGGCGCGGCGGCGGCAGATCATCGCGTCCGCCGTCGAGGTGATCTCCGAATTGGGTTACGGGAACGCGTCTTTGGCTCGCATCGCGAAACATGCGGGCATCTCGAAGGGTGTCATCTCCTACCACTTCGAGGGCAAGGACGATTTGATGACGCAATTGGTCATTCAGCTGTATGTGTCCGGTGCCGAACACATCGCGCCGAAGGTCGCCGCGGTCGAGGGGGCGCGCAATCAGCTGATGGCCTATGTCGAAAGCAACCTCGACTTCATCGACGCCAACCGGAAGTTCGTCGCGGCGCTGACGGATGTGGTGTTCAACCTGCGCGACGGCGAGGGGCGGCTGCGGTTCGCCGGTGCCGACGGTGAGCGCGAGATCATCCAGCCGCTCATCGACATCATGCGCGAAGGGCAGCGCGCCGGGGAGTTCGGCGACTTCGACGCGGTGGTGATGGCCAAGCTGATTCGCGATGCCGTCGACGGCGCGGCCGGGCGGGCGATCCGTGAACCCGGCTTCGATATGAGCACGTATTCGGCGCAATTGCGCAGGACATTGGACCTGGCGACACGTAAGGACGGGTAGGCGTACAAGTGGAAGTGCCGGGGAGGTCTTCGCGTCTGATGGGGACCGGTGGGGAAGTGACAACAGTGTGGACGGTTCGCGTGCCGCGGCGCCGCGGCGGGTTCGGACCGGACAGGGACAGAGGGGACGAACGGTGACAACGACAGTGGAAGTCAAGGCGCGCCAGGCGGATATCGGTGAGCCGCCACCTTTCGCCTATCGAGAGGTCGCGGCGGTGACGGCGCTCGCCGCCATCGCGCTGTTCGCCTCGATCGGGCGATACGGATTCTTCGGCGACGAGATGTATTTCGTCGCCGCCGGGCGCAGGCTCGCCCTCGGATATGCCGATCAGGGCGTGCTGGTGCCCGCGATCGCGCGGGTGATGGATGTGCTGGCGCCGGGATCTCTGGTGGCGCTGCGCATTCCGGCCGTGCTGGTGACGCTGGCCGCGGTGGTGATCAGCGCTTTGATCGCCAGGGAGATGGGCGGGTCCCGCGCGGCGCAGGTGCTCACCGCGACGGCATACGCGACCTCGACGTTCCTGCTGGTGCAGGGAACGGTGCTGGCCACCAACACCATCGACACCGCGCTGTGGGTGCTGATCACCTGGCTGCTCATTCGCTGGGTGCGCACTCGGCGCGACGGCCTGCTGCTGTGGGCCGGTGTGGCGACCGCGATCGATATGCAGGTGAAGTGGCTGATCCCGTTCTTCTGGATCTCCGTCGCGGTGGCGGTGCTGCTCGCCGGACCGCGAGAAATGCTGCGGCGGCCCGCATTGTGGGCCGGCGCGGCGATTTCCGTCGCCGTGACCGTGCCGACGCTGATATGGCAGGCCGCGCGCGGCTGGCCGCAGCTCGGCATGGGTGCCGCGGTCTCGCACGAGCAGGACAGCATCGGCGGGCGCTACACGTTCGTGCCGATCGCGCTGATCGCGGCGGGCGTGCTCGGTGCGATGCTGCTCACCGTCGGCGTGTTCGCGCTGTTGCGCGCACCGGCCCTGCGGCCGTGGCGGTTCATCGGACTCGTGCTGCTGTTTCTGGTCGTGCTCTTCGTGATCACCAATGGCAGGCCGTATTACGCGGTGGGCTGCTACGCGGCCGTCATCGCGGCGGGTGCGGTGTGGTGGACGCGTGACGCGGCGCGCTGGCGCGCGATCGTCGCGATCGTGCTGTCGGTGGTGTCGGCGGCGGTGGTGATCTTCACGCTGCCGTGGCAGCCGGAATCGACGATCGAGCCGGTCGAGAGCGACACCCAGGCCGGGTTGTCGATCGGCCTGTACGGCAAGTTCGGCTGGCCGGAACTGCGCGACGGCGCCGCGGCGGCCTACCGCGCGCTGCCGGAACCCGAGCGTTCCCGCGCCGTCATCATCGCCGACTCATATTGGCAGGCAAGCGCTTTGGATGTCGAGCGGGAGAAGTACGGGCTGCCCGCCGTCTACAGCCCGAATCGCGGTTTCGGCTACTTCGGTACGCCGCCGGACTCGGCGACCACCGTGCTCTGGATCGGCGGTAAGGAGGCGGACGTGCGGGCGCTGTTCGGCACGGTGACGCCGATCGGGCGGGTCGACGCTCGGCTCGGTATCCCGGAACTGGCGCGCGATGTCACCATCTGGCGCTGCGATCAGCCGCGGACGCCGTGGTCGCAGTCCTGGAAGGGGATGTTGCGGCTGAACTGATCGTCGCCGGAGTGGGCAGGATCCGCTTCACGCGTGCTCACACCTGACGGCTGCTCGGCCTTCTCAAAGGTAGCTATTCGGTTGCTTTATGTCCGGCGCTGGCGTCGTGCGCACGGTGGCCACCTCCGCGGAGGTGGCCACTCGTTCGGGTGCGTCGGCGGCTGCGCGAGGTTTGCTGTGGTTATGCTCGACGTCATGAGGTGGGTCTGGTGTGCCGGCTTGATCGCGGTGAGCGGATGGGTCGCCGGGTGCCAGCAGATGCGCGCGTACTCGGATCTGCGGGAGGGTTCCTACGTCGACATGTCGGCGGTGCAGCGCGCCAACAGCGGGTCGCGCAGCTGGATTCCCGAGTGGATTCCCGGCACCGCGGTGAACATCCGCGAGAAGCACAACCTCGATACCAACGAGCAGATTCTGCGTTTCGGCCTCGGCGGAGTCGGGTTGCCGAGTGCCGCCTGTCTTCCCGCCGCACTGCCCGCCCCGCCGAAGCTGGCGGCCGAATGGTGGCCGGATCCGCTGCCCGAGGGGCGTGAGTACGAATGCGGGACGGACACCGGCCGGCAGTCGGTCGTCGTGGTGGATGACGACGTCTACGTCTGGCACAACGCGAACCGCTGAGGTCCTCAGGCCGGGCGATGGGCCAGCAGATAGGCGCGGGTGGTGGGCACCTCGGCGGGGTAGGCCTGGCGCTCGACCGTCGCGGAGATCGTGAAACCCGCCTTCTGCAACAGGGATTCGATCATCGGGCGCTCGTAGAAGCGGAAGTCCAGATCGACCGGATGACCCCACAGATCGTCGAAATGCCTTATCTCGTCGCCCATGTGGAACGACAGCAGCAGCGGTGCGCCCGGGTGCAGGGTGCGGTAGAACTCGCCGAAGGCGGCAGGCAGGTCGGCGGCGGCGACGTGGATGATCGAGTAGAACGCGACGATGCCGCCCCAGAACTGGTCGGGGAAGGGCAGTTCGGTCATATCGCCGACATGGAACTCGATATCGGGGTGTGCGGTGGCCGCGGTATCGATCATCCGGGGCGATAGGTCGACGCCGACCATCGGCACGCCGCGGTCACGGAGGTAGCGCGCGATATGGCCGGGGCCGCAACCGATGTCGGCGGCCGGGCGGTCGGCGCCCACCGCGCCGGCGAACACATTCAGGAGTGCGCGATCGAGCGGCTTGCCGTCGAGTTCGTCCCAGAACCGGTTCGCGTACTCGTCGGCGATCTCGTCGTAACTGTCCCGGGTGCCCACTGCCGCTCCTAGTGAAATAGCCATCGAGTGCATGGTTCTGGTTGCAGAGAACGCGATCCCGTCGCGGAAAACTAGGCACTCGGTGAAGCAGCCTAGTCGGATCGAGGGCGATCCGCTCAGTGGGCGACTGGTAACAGTAGGGCGGCGTTGGGGCGATGGTATGGATACACGGCGGGTTAGCGGAGCCGGAATGGGGAACACTCTCGCCACACGCCTAGTGTGCGGAAACGAGGTGTCATCATGAACAAGTTGGTCTGCGGCGATTGCTGGCGCCGGGAAAACCTGACGTTCGTGCAGCGACTGGACCCGGCCTTCATCCGGACCGGACACGTGCACCTGTGCGCCGAGCATCGCGCCCGCCGCGCCGAACTCCGCATGGGTTCGCGCTATGGCCGCCGCCCCGATGCCGACCCGGACACCCGCCCCGCCGCCGCCTGAAACACACACCAATTGGCTTCCCGCACACCGAATCGCAGGCGATTCGGTGTGCGGGAAGGCGAAAGGTGTGCGGTGGTGTGTGAATTGGGCTTGACGCAATACCGCGCGTCGCGCTGAAGGGTGTGTCGGCGAGTTGTGCCGCGTAGCCAGCGCGGACGTGTTCCCGGCGTTGCCCGATGTGCGCTAATTTCTAGGAATTGGTTGCTCTAAAAGTGGTCTGATGTCAGGATCGGAACCGCGCACGAGGGCGACTTTCCTTAGGTAGGCGCCACTCGTGCGAGATCACAAGATTCACCAGACTCGTTGCAAGGGAACAGCTTTGATTACTCGCGAGTATGTGAGCCCGGTCGAGTTCCAGCGGGCGCTGAGGGCGTGGACACCCTATGGCCGCAGGCGGATCCGGGCCTGGTTACCGATCACTGTCGCGCTCGGCGCCTGGCTCGCGCTGGATCTGGTCGTATTACTATTCGGCGGCTGAGTTTCGGTCTCTCGAATACCGGGTGTTCCGTTCGTATTTCGTTCGAGGTTCCCGAAATCCACACGCGGAGTATCAATATGACGCTCGCACCCTTCGCCGACCCCGATCGGCTGCCCGAACTGGGCCGGAAAGCGGCGCTGGAAGTTGTCCGTGAATTGGCGGGTGCGGCGAAATGTGTTCGCACGGGGATACTTCGGGTGTCGGGCGATCCGGGCGGCGACTTCCATATGGTCGGCGGCCGGATCGCGGCCGTGCACTCGCCGGGTGCGCCGGGGATATCGGAACTGCTCGCCCGGCCCGGCCGCGGATCCACCGGCGACGCCGAATTCCGGGTACTGGAAATGATGGCCGCGATGGACGGCGCCTTCGCGATCGTCGCGGGCTGGATCGCCGACTGCCGCTGGTCGGAGGTCCTGGATCCGGACGAGCCCGGCGGACCGCCGATCGGCACGGCGCGCGGCGTCGAACCGGACTGGTTGCTCGCGGAGACCGAGCGCAGGCTGCGCGTGGTGACCCTCGCGCGGGTGTCCCCGCATCGCAACCGGCTGATGCTCACCGACCGCGGCCGGACCCTGCTCGGGTCGACGGTCGGTGAGCGCCAGGCGATTCTGCGGCAGATCGACGGATCGCACTGCTGCCGGGATATCGCGTTCCGGCTCAACCGCGGCCTGTACGCGGTGACCGTCGAGGTGGCCAGGTTGCTGGCGGAGGACGTGCTCGTCGTCCCGCCGCCGCACCTGGCTCAGCCCACCGAGGACGGTCGCGACGCGCTGCCGCGCCGCCGCCGGGGCGCCAGCGGCATCAACGACATGATTCCACCCCGGCCACCGCAGGTCGTGCTGCGGGCCCCACCACTCATCACGCCGCCACCTGGGCGGCAATAGGAAAGGATGCGATGACTACACCGCGGAACACCGGCACTGGCTCGTCGAGCATGACCGACCGGGTCTCTGTTCTGGTCAAAGCGCTGCGGTCGGATGTGCCGGAGTGTGTGGCCTCCGGCGCCATCGATATGTCCACCGGGATGCTGCTCTCGGTCGAGACGGTCGACAATCATCCGCCGGAGGTGCTCGATCTGCTCGCCGCCGCGACGCTGGACATCTTCCAGGGACGCAATGTGGTGATGATCGAGGACATCTGGAAGGAGCGCCGCGGCATTCGCAGCGAGCGGCACTACTTCCAGGAAATCCTGGTCAACAGCGAGAATTTGACGCACCTGTTCATCAGGACCGACAGCCGTGACGACGTCGTCGTTGTCGTCGTCTGCCGCAAGTCCGTGAATGTCGGCATGCTGTTCGCCCAGGCGCGGCGCGTGCTGAAGGAGGTCGGCAGGATCTGAGCCGTCAGGCGCGGCGGATGCGGCGGTAGGTGGGGGCCGCCGTGGTCGCCGCGGCGAGTTCGGTGGCGAGCCAGTCGAGATCGTGGTCGGTAACGGGGGAGATGGTGATGCGTAGGTGATCGTTGCTCGGGTGATCGCGCAGTTCGAAGGGGCCGCCGGGGGCGGCTTTGATGCCCGCGGCGGCGAGGGAGATCATCGCGGCGTTCTCGTCGGTGACCGGGAGCCAGAGGTTGATGCCGTCGCCGCGGCCCAGGGGGACGCCGCGGCGGGCCAGCGCGCGGCGCAGTTCGGCTGAGCGCCTGCGATATTCGGTGCGGGCGGTGGTGACCGTGTCGATCGCGGTGTCGTCGTCGAGCATGGTGAGCAGCAGGCGCTGCAGCAGGCGGCTGGTCCAGCCGGGGCCGAGCATCCGGCGTTCGATCACCGGATCGAGCAGCTCGGCCGGGCCGCCCGCCACCGCGACCCGCAGGTCCGCGCCATGGGATTTCGAATACGAGCGGATGTGCACGGTGCGCGCGGGCAGCCGCGCGCCGAGCGAACGCAGTGGGGCGGCGGCGATTCCGGCGGAGTGATCGTCCTCGATGACGAGAACGCTGGTGCCCGACAGGATCTGGGCGAGGTCGCGGACGCGGCCCGCGGTGACCGAGATACCGGTCGGATTCTGCGCGCGCGGTTGCAGTATCAGCGCGGTGACACCGTATTCGGTGACGGCGCGGGCGAGATCGTCGGGGAGCAGGCCGGATTCGTCCATCCGGACGGGCACCGGTCGCGCGCCGAGTCTGGCGAGCAGATCGAGGAACGGCGGGAAACAGGGATCCTCGACGGCGACCGCGTCACCGAGCCGGACGTGCGCGCTCAGCACCCGGTCGATGGCGTCGAGTGCGCCGTCGAGTACGGCGACGGATTCGGGCCGGAACGGCCAGTCCGCGCGCACCCGTGCGGCGAGTTCGGGCAGCACCGCCTCGCCGAGATAGTCGGCGGCCAGATCGCTGTGACCGGAGATGGCACGCAGTGCCGCGCCGAGGTCGGGCAGCAGATTCGGGTCGGGGGTGCCGCGGGACAGATCGATGCGGAAGGCGCTGTCCGAGGGCGGATGCAGCCGCTGATAGCGCCCGGCGGGCGCCGCGGCACGGGTCGCGGGCGGTTCGCCGACGAAGGTGCCCGCGCGGCCGCGCGCGATGATCGCGCCCGCGGCGGCGAGCGCGCGCCAGGCCTGGTTGACGGTGGCGGGGGAGACCTTCAACTGTCGTGCGACCTCGCGCACCGTCGGCAGTCGAACACCGGGTTGCAGTGCGCCGGAACGGATTCGGCGGCTCACCGCGGCCGCGATGCCGGCGGGGGTCCGGTCGTCGAGGTCGGCGAGGAACGGTGCGGCCAGCGACGCGGGCATGCCGGTGCCCGCGCCGTCCGATGGCGCGTGCTCGGTGGTCGCGGGGTCGATGGTCACACGTTCATTCTGCTGGTACGGGTGTGCCGGAATATCGGCGGGCTCAAAACGTAACGGGCGCGAAACTGTTTCCGTAATCTTGTAACACAACTGAATTGGTTCACGGTGGAGGATCACAAACATGGCAATCGTGCGAGCCGCCCTGGTCCAGACGAACTGGACGGGCGACAAAGAGTCGATGATCAAGGCACACGAGGACTACGCGCGGCAGGCCGCCGCGCAGGGCGCTCGGGTGATCTGCTTCCAGGAGTTGTTCTACGGTCCGTACTTCT
This sequence comes from Nocardia sp. NPDC052566, assembly GCF_044547285.1. Lineage (NCBI taxonomy): Bacteria > Bacillati > Actinomycetota > Actinomycetes > Mycobacteriales > Nocardiaceae > Nocardia > Nocardia sp. NPDC052566. The sequence continues at coordinate 332,124 of NZ_JBIUAF010000001.1, forward strand.
GCCAGCTGCAGGACGCGAAGTTCTACGAGTACGCCGAGTCCGTCCCCGGCCCGACGACGGAGCGATTCGCGGCCCTGGCAAAGGAATTGGGCATGGTGATGGTGCTGCCGGTGTACGAGCAGGAACAGCCGGGTCTGCTCTACAACACGGCTGCGGTGATCGACGCGGACGGCAGCTACCTGGGCAAATATCGCAAGCACCACATACCGCACGTCAATGGCTTCTGGGAGAAATTCTATTTCCGACCAGGCAATCTAGGCTGGCCGGTATTCGACACGGCGGTCGGCAAGGTCGGCGTCTACATCTGCTACGACCGGCACTTCCCCGAGGGCTGGCGCGCGCTCGGCCTGGCGGGTGCGGAGATCGTGTTCAACCCCTCGGCCACCTCGCGCGGCCTGTCCGGCTATCTGTGGAAGCTGGAGCAGCCCGCCTCGGCCGTCGCCAACGAGTACTACATCGGCGCGATCAACCGGGTCGGCATCGAATCCGACTACGGCGACGACGATTTCTACGGCACCAGCTACTTCGTCGACCCCGAGGGCAAGTTCGTCGGTGAGGTCGCCTCCGACACCAATCCCGAACTGGTGGTGCGCGATCTCGATATGGACCTGATCAAGACGGTGCGCGACCGGTGGGCCTTCTACCGCGATCGCCGCCCGGACGCCTACGGACCGCTGGTGACACCATGACCACTTTCATCCATGGCGGCACGGTGGTCTCGGCCACCGGCTCCCAGCAGCTCGATGTCCTGATCGACGGCGAGACCATTGTCGCGCTCCTGCAACCGGGTACGGCGACGCTCGGCCCCGATCTCGCCGGCGCCGCGGATACCGTCATCGACGCCACCGGCAAGTACGTGATTCCCGGTGGGGTGGACGGACATACGCATATGCAGCTGCCCTTCGGCGGCACCGAGGCATCGGACACCTTCGAGACCGGCACCCGCGCGGCGGCGTGGGGCGGCACGACGACCATCGTCGACTTCGCCGTGCAGAAACCGGGCGAGCGGGTGCAGGACACCCTCGGCGCCTGGCATCGCAAAGCCGACGGGCAGTGCGCCGTCGACTACGGGTTCCACCAGATCATCGGCGAGGTCAACGACGAATCCCTCAAGGGGATGAGTGAATTGGTGGCCGAGGGCGTCACCAGCTTCAAGTTGTTCATGGCCTATCCGGGCGTCTTCTACTCCGACGACGGCCAGATCCTGCGCGCCATGCAGACGGCGGGGGATCTCGGCGCGCTGATGATGATGCACGCCGAGAACGGCATCGCCATCGACGTACTCGTCGCCCAGGCACTGGCCCGCGGTAACACGGCCCCCTACTTCCACGGCACGAGCAGGCCGTGGCAGATGGAGGAGGAGGCCACCCACCGCGCGATCATGCTGGCCCAATTGACCGGTGCGCCACTGTATGTCGTGCACGTGTCGGCCAAGCAGGCACTCGAGCAGATCGCCACCGCGCGGGGCAGGGGGCAGAACGTCTTCGGCGAGACCTGCCCGCAGTACCTGTACCTCTCGCTCGAAGAACAATTGGGCGCTGGGTTCTTGGATGGGACAGGGGGTTTCGAGGGCGCCAAGTGGGTGTGCTCGACACCGCTGCGGTCGCGAGCCGAGGGGCACCAGGACGAGCTGTGGCGCTATATCCGCACCGGCGACGTCACCACGGTCAGCACCGACCACTGCCCGTTCTGCATGAAGGATCAGAAGGAACTCGGCAAAGACGATTTCAGCAAGATTCCCAACGGGATCGGCGGCGTCGAGCACCGGATGGACCTGATGTTCCAGGGCGTGAAGAACGGGCTGATGTCGCTGGAGCGCTGGGTCGAGGTGTGCTGTACCGCGCCGGCGCGCATGTTCGGCATGTACCCGCGCAAGGGCGTGATCAGCCCGGGCGCGGATGCCGACATCGTCATCTACGACCCGAACGGCCACACCAGCATCGGCTACGGCAAGACCCACCACATGAACATGGACCACTCCGCCTGGGAGGGCTTCGAGATCGACGGCCACGTCGACACGGTGCTCTCGCGCGGCCGGGTGATCGTGGACAACGGCGCGTACCTGGGCAGCAAGGGCCACGGCCGGTTCATCAGACGCGAACTGTCGCAGAACCTCATCTGATCGCGGTACCGGAGAAACAGATCGGAGTGTGCCGAATGGATATCGGTGTGGTGCTGCAATGCACGCCGCCCGCCTCGCGGGTCGTCGAACTGGCCAGAGTGGCCGAGACGCACGGCTTTTCGCACGTGTGGACGTTCGACTCGCACCTGCTGTGGCAGGAGCCGTACGTCATCTACAGCCAGATCCTGGCCGCGACACGCAAGATCGTCGTCGGGCCGATGGTGACCAACCCGGCGACGCGGGACTGGACGGTGACCGCGTCGACGTTCGCGACGCTCAACGAGATGTTCGGCAACCGGACGATCTGCGGGATCGGCCGCGGTGACTCCGCGGTCAGGACTCTCGGTGGCAAGCCGACCACCTTGGCGACGCTGCGTGAATCCATCGAGGTCATCCGGGAATTGGGCAACGGCCGCAGTGCGCGGATCGGCGACACCGTCGTCCGGTTCCCGTGGGCGGGCGATTCCCGACTAGAGGTGTGGGTGGCCGGGTACGGTCCGCGCGCGCTCGATCTCACCGGGGAGGTGGCCGACGGATTCATCCTGCAGCTGGCCGACCCGGACATCATGGCGTGGACCATCGCCCGGGTGCGTGCCGCCGCCGAAAAGGCGGGGCGCGCACCGGAATCGGTGAAGATCTGCGTGGCCGCGCCAGCCTACGTCACCGATGGGTCGGCGGCGGCGCTGGCGCACGCCCGCGAGCAGTGCCGCTGGTTCGGCGGCATGGTCGGCAACCACGTCGCCGATATCGTCGCGAAATACGGTAGCGGCAGCGAGATTCCGGCGGCGCTCACCGAATACATCGCGGGCAGGCAGGGGTACGACTACAACCAGCACGGCCGGGCGGGAAACACGCACGCCGAGTTCGTGCCCGACGCCATCGTCGACCGGTTCTGCCTGCTCGGTACGCCCGACGAGCATGTCGCCCGGCTGCGGGAGATGGAGAAGGCAGGCGTCGACCAGTTCGCCGTCTACCTCCAGCACGACGCCAAGACGGCGACATTGGAGGCATACGGCGAATCGGTGCTGCCCCGGATCGCGCATCCGGTCACGGCGACGGAGCGGGCGCAATGAGTCGGGTGCGATGCGGTGTGGTCACCGCATCCGGCGAGGGGATCGACGGCGCGGTGTTCCGCGTCGGTGGCGAGGCGGGTCCGGCGTGCGGTTGAGAGGCGTCGCGCTGGTCTCGTCGACAGTCTGGGTGGTCGGCACGGACGCCCGGGTACAGAAGGAGTTTCGATGAGTACGATACGGGTGCGGGCCGTGCGCGCTGCCTATGCGGCCGGTGCTCTCGCGCTGGTGGTCGCGCTCTGGGAACTGGTGAAATTCTTTGTGCCCGAGCGCGGGGTGAGCATCGGGGAGCAGCGGATACTGCCGCGTACCAGTGATGCCGCGCTGCCACATGTGTGGTCGGTGTTCACGGTGCTCGGACAGCGGGACGGCAGCGGCACGGTGGGAGCAACGCTCGTGCGTACTGCCGGATTCACCCTGGGGCTTGCCCTGCTCGCCCTGGCGATCGGCACCGTCGTCGGGGTGCTGCTCGCCGTGCTGATGCAGCGGTTCAGCTTCGTCGAGCGTGGGCTGCTGCCGTACATCGTTGTCTCGCAGACGGTTCCGCTGATCGCGCTGGCGCCGCTCGTCGCCGGGTGGGGCGGCAAGATCGTCATCGCGGGCGAGCCGTGGCGGCCGTGGATGAGTATCGCGGTGATCGCCTCCTATCTGGCGTTCTTCCCCGTCGCGGTCGGTATGCTGCGCGGGTTGCAGGCGCCGGCGAAGGCCTCGGTCGAACTGCTGCACAGCTATTCGGCGAGCTGGTGGGAAACACTGGTGCACTTGCGGTTTCCCGCCGCCGTGCCGCATCTGCTGCCCGCGCTGCGGCTCGCCGCCGCCGCCTCGGTGATCGGTGCGGTGGTCGCCGAGATCTCCACCGGCACCGCGGGCGGCATCGGGCGTCAGATCATCGTCTTCGCCCAGCAGGCGACGGGTGATTCCGCCCGCTTGTACGCGGCGGTGCTGGCCGCAGCACTGCTGGGCGTGGCGGTCACCGCGGTGATCGCTGTTGTCGAATTCGCGCTCCGGCGCTACAGCCGCCCCGCGGGGGTCGGCAGCTCATCAGGAGGTACCCGTTGACCGCGCACACACCACCGGCCGACGCCGACGGAAAGATCAGTGCCGCATCGGAAGAGGCGGGCGCGGACGGCGCGGGCGTCGTAGGCACGGCGGTCGTCGAAGGCAGCGAAGGACCGGGCAGTGCCGACGCTGCGGCCGCCGAGGTGGGCGGGCCGACATCCGGTTCGGCGAAGGCGAGCAGTGCCGATGCCACAGCGGCGGAGGGCGGTGGGCCGACATCCGATTCGGAGGTGCCGCCGACCGCTGGTTCGGTGGGGGTGGACAGTGCCGATGCCGCAGCGGCGGGGGCCGGTGGGTCGAGATCCGGCTCGGAGGCGCCGCCCGCCGCTGGTACGGCGGAGGTGGCCGGCGAGACAGGTGGTGCGGCCGAGCGGTTGGCGGCGGTTCAGCTTTCCCATGTCGGCAAGATCTTCGCCGCCGGTGCGGTGACCGCGCTGTCGGATGTATCGCTGACGGTGGCGGCGGGCGAATTCGTTTCGCTCATCGGTCCTTCGGGCTGTGGCAAGTCCACGCTGCTTCGCATCATCGCCGATCTCGAGCAGCCCTCCAGTGGGACCGTCGCCGTGCACAGCAAGACGGCGCGGCAGGCTCGGATCGACCAGGACTACGGCATTGCCTTCCAGCAGGCGGGCCTGCTGGATTGGCGCACGGTCCAGGCGAATGTGGAGCTGCCGCTCGAGCTGCACAAGGTGGCCAAACGTGAGCGGCGCACGCGCAGTGCGGAATTGCTGGAGATGGCCGGGCTCACCGAGTTCGCCAAGCGATATCCGGCGGAACTGTCCGGCGGTATGCAGCAGCGTGTCGCGATCGCGAGGGCGCTGGCGCGCAAACCATCCCTGCTGTTGATGGACGAGCCGTTCGGCGCGCTCGACGAGATGACGCGTGAGCGGATGCAGGGTGAGTTGCTGCGGATCACCGGAGAGACCGGTGCCGCAGTGGTTTTCGTGACGCACTCGATCCCGGAGGCGGTGTTCCTGTCCGATCGGGTGGTCGTGATGTCGCCCAGGCCGGGCCGGATCACCGAGATCGTGCCGACGGGCGGCTGGGGCCGCGCCGACGACGGCGACGAGGTTCGTTCCAGCACGGCATTTTTCGATGCCGTCGCGGCAGTACGCGAGGCGCTGCACGGTGGACAGGGCGATCGTGCCGTCGCCGGACGGGATCTCCGATGAATGAGCAGCGGCCGCCGGTCGTTCACGCGCCCCTGGTCGCCGAGGGTGCCTGCACCACGCGGGGGCAGGCGCGTCGCGGGGAGGTCGTCCGATGAACGCGCAGGTGAAATCGGTACTGCCACCGCTGATCTTCGGGGTGGCAGGGCTTGCGCTGTGGCAGTTGCTGACTGTCGCCGCGGGAGTCCCGTCGTTCCTGCTCCCCTCGCCGACGGCGATCGCGGGGGAATTCACCGACAACTTCGGCCGTATTCTCGACGCCGCCACCGCGACCGGAACCAACGCGCTGATCGGCCTGATCCTCGGTTCGGTGTGCGGGATCGTCGCCGCGATGTTCGCGGTGCGCTTCCACGTGGTCGACGGGCTGCTCACCCCGCTGGCGGCCGCCGCGGCGGCGGTGCCGATCGTCGCCCTTGCGCCGCTGCTGAATTCGATGTACTCGACCACCACCGACACTCCGCGCCGGATGGTCGTCACCATCGTGGTGTTCTTCCCGATGTTCGTCAGCACGGCGCGCGGGCTGCGCCAGGTACCGCAGGTGCACGCGGACCTGATGACCTCCTATGCCGCGGGTGGCTGGCAGGTCACCCGCACCGTGCGGCTGCCCGCCGCGCTGCCGCATCTGTTCACCGGCCTGCGGATCGCGGCGCCGGGCGCGGTGATCGCGGCGATCATCGCCGAATACTTCGGCGGCCTGCAGAACGGGCTCGGTAGCCGCATCACCTCCGCCGCGGCGAATACCGCCTATCCGAGGGCATGGGCGTACGTCGTCGGCGCGATGCTCGTCGGCCTGCTGTTCCTGTCCGTGGTGCTCGTCATCGAGCACCTGACCCGACGTCCACGCCCGCCGAGCCCTTTCACCGCGAAGGGACTTTTCAACACCGCATGGAGAACGAAATGACACGTACCACCCAGCGATTGCGCGCCTGTCTGGCGCTGTCGGGCGAAGCCCGTCCGCAGACCCGCGCACGGCCGGAGCGAATGTGGAGGTACGCCTGTCTGGCGCTGGCGGCACTGGCCGCCGCCGCGCTCACCGGCTGCAGCACGACCGATAGCGCGGGTGGCACCACCGCGGACGGGCTGAGCAAGGTCCGCCTGCAGTTGCAGTGGTTCAAACAGGGCCAGTTCGCAGGCTATCTCGCCGCGGTCGATCAGGGCTTCTACAAGGAGCAGGGGCTGTCCGTCGAAATCCTCGACGGCGGAACCGATATCGTGCCGCAGACCGTGCTCGCGCAGGGGCAGGCCGACTATGCGATCGCCTGGGTTCCGAAGGCGCTGGCGTCGCGGGAGGCCGGTGCGGGCATCACCGAGGTGGCGCAGGTCTTCCAGCGCTCGGGCACCAAGCAGGTGTCGTTCAAGTCGGAGAACATCACCGGCGCGTCGGCGCTGCGCGGTAAGACCGTCGGAAACTGGGGTTACGGTAACGAATTCGAGCTGTTCGCGGGCATGACCAAGGCGGGCATCGACCCGGCCAAGGATGTGAAGCTGGTCCAGCAGCAGTTCGATATGAACGCCTTCCTCGCCAAGGACATCACCGCGGCACAGGCCATGTCGTACAACGAGTACGCGCAGGTGCTGGAGACCAAGAATCCGGCCACCGGAAAGCTCTACACCGCCGACGATTTCACCACCATCGATTGGAACGATGAGGGTGTCGCGATGCTGCAGGACGCGATCTGGGCCAATACCGAGAAGCTGAAGGATACGAAGTACCAGGAGCAGACGGTGAAGTTCCTCGCCGCCTCGCTGAAGGGCTGGGCCTTCTGCCGCGACAATGTCGACAAGTGCCGCGATATCACCGTCGCCGCGGGCAGCACGCTCGGTGCCACCCATCAGCAGTGGCAGATCAACGAGGTGAACAAGCTGATCTGGCCCTCGCCCAACGGGATAGGCACGGTCGACAAGTCCGCGTGGGACCGCACCGTGAAGATCGCCAGGGAGACCAAGAACCAGGAGGGCGTCACGGTACTGAAGAAGGATCCGGACGCGAGCGCCTTCACCAACGAGTACGTGACCAAGGCGCAGGAGTTGCTGAAAACAGGTGGAATAGACGTCACCGGAACGGCTTTCGCGCCGCGTCAGGTGACACTGACGGAGGGCGGTAAGTAAGTGACCGAGGTAGATCACGTCTTCTATCCGTGGAGCGCACAGGCAACGCTGAACCCGGTGCCGATCGTCGGCGCCGAGGGCTCGTGGTTCTGGGACGATACGGGCAAGCGTTATCTGGATTTCTCCTCGCAGCTGGTGAACGTCAATATCGGGCACCAACATCCGGACCTGATCGCCGCCATCGTCGAGCAGGCGCAGAAGCTGACCACCATTTCGCCGACCGTCGGTAACGAGGCGCGCAGTGAGCTGGCCAGGCTGATCGTCGAGCGCGCGCCGGGGGAGCTGAACCGGATCCTGTTCACCACCGGCGGCGCCGAGGCGGTGGAACACGCTGTGCGCCTTGCCCGCAGCTATACCGGCCGCACCAAGATGCTGTCGGCGTACCGGTCATATCACGGCGGTACCGGTGTCGCGATCGGGCTGACCGGTGAGCCGCGGCGCTGGGGCGCCGAGCCGACGAACGTCGACGTGGTGCGCTTCTTCGGGCCCTACCCCTACCGATCGCCGTGGGGCACAACGACTCCGGAGGAGGAGACGGCCGCGGCGCTGTCGCATCTGCGGCAGGTGATCGAGCTGGAGGGTCCGCAGCACATCGCGGGGCTGATCATGGAAACGGTGGTCGGCACCAACGGCATTCTGGTGCCGCCGCCCGGCTACCTGGCCGGTGTGCGGGCGCTGTGCGACGAATTCGGCATCGTCTACATCGCCGACGAGGTGATGGCGGGCTTCGGCCGCGTCGGCGAATGGTTCGCGGTGCAGGCGTTCGGCGTCGAACCCGACATCATCACCTTCGCCAAGGGGGTGAACTCCGGATACGTCCCGCTCGGCGGGGTGCTGATGGCCGAGCGGATCGCGCAGCGGTACGACAACACGGTGTATCCGGGCGGGCTCACCTATGCGGGTCACCCGCTCGCCTGTGCGGTCGGCGTGGCATCGATCGGGGTCTTCGAGCGCGAGGGCATCCTCGATCACGTCCGGTCGGTGGGCGCCGATGTGCTCGGAAAGGGGCTGCGGGAGTTGGCTTCCCGGCATCCGAGCGTCGGCGAGGTGCGCGGTATCGGCTTCTTCTGGGCGCTTGAGCTGGTCCGTGATCCGCACACCAGGGAACCGCTCGTCCCGTTCGCCGCCTCGGGTGCGGCCGCCGAGCCGATGGCGAAGGTGACCGCCGCGGCCAAGGAACGCGGGCTCTGGCCGTTCAATATCGCCAACCGCTTCCAGATCGCTCCGCCGTTGCCGACGTCCGCCGACGAGCTGCGCCTCGGCCTGGAGATCATCGACGAGGTGCTCGAGGTGGCCGACGCCTACGTCGGGGCTGTGTGAGTAGACGTCATCGGTCGGAATAATCGCCCCGCCGGGGCGGTTGTTCCGACGTGACGAGGCTCACGATGCGAGATCAAGATCTTTTGGAAAGGCTGTTCACCAGCGGATTCGTGGCGATGTGCGCCCGGATCCACGGGAAAATCGCGTGATTTGTGTCGGTGCCTACCGGAATACTTATTCGCGCCCGATGAGTTCGCGCAGTTGGTTCCGTCACTACAACTGTGGCGCCGGACTCGATCTTGTGGGGCCACTTGTTTCCAGTCGACGACGAACGCCCCGGAGGTAACCCGATGTCCGCCGAACTATCCGCTCCCGCCTCGGGAGGGCGGACACCGACCGTCATCCGGGTGCTGGTGCTCGCGACGTTCGTGGTGATCCTGAACGAGACCATCATGATCAACGCGATTCCGCGCCTGATGGAGGACCTCCATATCACCGAGCGTGCCGCGCAGTGGGTTTCCACCGCGTTCATGCTCACCATGGCGGCCGTCATCCCGACCACCGGCTGGTTCCTGCAACGAGTTTCGACCAGGCGGGCGTATACGGTCGCGATGGGTGTCTTCATCGCCGGTACGGTGCTGTCGTCCGTCGCGCCGTCGTTCGCGGTGCTGCTGCTCGGGCGTATCGTCCAGGCCGGTGGCACCGCGGTGATGATGCCGCTGCTGATGACCACCCTGATGACCGTCGTGCACGAGCACGACCGCGGCCGGGTGATGGGCAACGTCACCCTCGCCATCTCGGTGGCGCCCGCGATGGGGCCGGTGATTTCCGGTCTGGTGCTCCAGGTGGGCTCGTGGCGTTGGCTCTTCTGGCTCGTGCTGCCGATCGCCGGCGTGATCACCTGGCTCGGCCTGCGTCAGCTGGAGAACGTCGGTGAACCGCAAGCCGGTGCGATCGACCCGCTCAGCGTGGTGCTTGCCGCGCTCGGCTTCGGTGGTCTGGTGTTCGGGCTCAGCCGATTCACGGCCGACGAACTGGCCGGGCCCGCACTGATCGTGGCCGTCGGCGCCGCGCTCATCGCCGCGTTCGTGTTCCGTCAGCTGAGCCTGCAGCGCAGCGGCACTCCGCTGCTCGATTTGCGAGTCCTGTTGGCGGGCACCTACACCAAGGCGCTGGTGCTGATGTCGGTCGCGTTCATGGCGATGCTCGGATCGATGATCCTGCTGCCGCTGTACCTGCAGAATCTGCGCGGCCTGAGCCCGCTGGCGACCGGCCTGCTGGTGATGCCGGGTGGTCTGGCGATGGGTCTGCTCGGCCCGACCGTCGGGCGCCTGTTCGACCGCTTCGGCGGACGGGTGCTGGTGATTCCCGGTTCGATCGCGATCGCCGTCGCGCTGGCCGGGTTCACCCAGATCTCGCTGACCATGCCGTACTGGCAGCTGGTCGGACTGCACGTCCTGCTGATGGTGTCGCTGGCCGCGACCTTCACCCCGGTGTTCACCCTCGGCCTCGGCGCACTCCCGATGCAGCTGTACTCGCACGGCAGCTCCATGCTCGGCACCCTGCAGCAGGTCGCCGCGGCCTTCGGTACGGCACTCGTGGTCACGGTGATGTCGGCCCGCAGCAGCGACCTGGTCGCCAAGGGCACCGACGCGATCACCGCGCACCTCGACGGCATGCGCCTGGCCTTCCTCGTCTCGGCGGTGCTGGCCATCGTCGTGATCGTGATGGCAGTGCTGCTGCCGGGCCGTGCGGCGGACCATCAGGAGGTCGACGAGTCCGACGCCGCCGCCCCTGAGCTGGTCAAGGGCTGAAAAGTATTCAGCCACAACTGAACAGACAAGAAACCGCCCTCCCGGAGGGCGGTTTCTTGCGTTCAGGAGATGGCGTCCAGGCGTTGCGTCCGCCGGATCTCGCTGGGTATGGCCAGCTTCAGACAGACGCTCACGGGGCCACTGAATTCGGATCGCTGGCGGCGGTCGAGGTCGAGCATCAGATCAGTGAACGGTCGCCCCATTACCTCTGTTACTCGGTGATCGAGCCGATAGACGATGCGCCGACCCCGCACGATGGCCTGCACCAGGAAATAGATCACGGCCGCGGCGAGGGCGCACAGACCCAATTGCCACCCCGATATGTAGTGCAAGCCGTAGGCGACCCCGAGACCTCCCCCTACGACGAACCCGAGACCTATCCCTACACCGACCAACACGGCGGTGGTGAGCGAGACCCGCCGTTTCTTGATGAGGTCGAGGCACACCACGGCACTCACCAGTGTGCATTCCTTCTCATCCGCCGACAGCTCCTCGAACGCGGCATTGACCACGACAACCGGTCGCCGCCGCCGCAGGAGCACTAGGACGCCGCCTGGTAAAAGCCATTTCGGCACCCTCCCCGCCTCGACAACCGGCGCCTCCGCGTCGAACCGTTTCGCGAATTCCGCTGTGCGGGCACTGATCAGATCAAGATCCACAGCATGGATTTATCACGCAGGTTTGTGTTCCGCGATCTGGATGAGGTTGCCGCAGGTGTCGTCGAGGACGGCGGTGATGACGGTGCCGTGGTCCAGGGGCGGCTGGGTGAAGTGGACGCCGAGGTCGCGCAGGCGGTCGTATTCGGCGTCGATGTCGTCGACGGCGAAGGAGGTGTAGGGGATGCCGTCCTCCACCAGTGCGTTCTTGAACGGGCGGGCCGCGGGGTGGCCGTCGGGTTCGAGCAGTAGTTCGACGCCGTCGGGGGCCTGGGGTGAGACGACGGTGAGCCAGCTGTATTCGCCCACCGGGACGTCGGTCTTCTTCACGAAGCCGAGGATGTCGGTATAGAAGCGCAGCGCCTTCGCCTGGTCGTCGACGAGCACACTGGTCACGTTGATCCGCATGTCCTACTCCTTCAGCCAGCGATCGGTCAGATTTCGCAACGGTTCTCGGTTCAGCGAGTGGAACTTGTACCGGCCCTCCCTGGTCGTGGTCACCAGGCCCGCGGTGGCCAGCACCTCCAGATGCTGGGAGATGGCCTGCCGGGTGGAGGACATCCCGTGCCGCATGGTCAGCCGCCCGCACAGCTCGAACAGCGTCTGGCCATCGCGCTCGGCCAGCTCGTCCAGGATCACCCGGCGCGTAGGGTCCGCAAGCGCCTTGAACACCTCACCCGGATCCGTACCCACGCCCCTCATGATAGGCAAGTAATTACTTGCCTGTCACGCCTGGCTCAGCGACAACGCCGAGCGCAGTCGAATGGCCCAACGACACGCCGTATAGAGGGGCCATTCGACTGCGCTCGCCGAGCCTGTCGCGCATGTGACCGGGTTGTAGTGGCAGCGCGATGCGCAGTCGCTGTGCGCCGCGTCGCCTGAGCCCCGGCGCACATCAACTCGCAGGCCGACGACGTCGCCGCGCTGATCCGGGAGAACACCGGTGCCGAGCGCGGTCGAATGGTGGTTCGACACGCCGGGTGGGACCACCATTCGACTGCGCTCGACGGGTGTTCGGGCCGGAGGTCAGGGGAGATGGTCGACTGGTGGGGGCGTTGTCATGGTGCGCCGAACCAGGTGGTGAGTGCTCGGCGCAGCGAGTCCGTGGCGGTGGATTCGTCGGTGGCCCAGGCGATGTGGGCGTCCGGGCGGATCAGCAGGGCGTCGGCCGGGCGGTCGTCGGTTTTGGCGGTGACGATGTCGATGCGGTGCCGCCAGTTCTCCGCGATCTCGCGCAGGTCCGGTCGGTCGGCGAGGTCGAGGAAGACCGGCCGTGCGGTGTGCATGAGTTCGGCGACGCTGGTGACGCCTTGGTCGGTGTGCAGGGTGAGGTCGGGCGCGAAGGTGCCGGGCAATGCGTGCTGGTCGGCGCCCGGCATCGGATAGCGGATGTCGGTGGCACCGACCAGAGCGCCCATCCGGCGCGAGGCCGACTCATCGGTGAGCAGTTCCTGGAAGACCGCCTGCAGCGCCTCGGCGGCCGCGTCGTGTCCGCGCCGCAGCGCCACCTGAGCGCGGGTCTGCAGCCGTGCCCGCGCGCCGGCGTAGTGGCGCTCGTCGTGATAGGTGTCGAGCAGGCCGTCCGGCGCCCAGCCCTGGACGGCGGCGGCCAGCTTCCAGGCGAGGTTGACCGAGTCGTTCATGCCGACATTGATCGCCGTGCCGGTGGCCGGGAACAGGTGGGCCGCATCGCCCGCGAGCATGATCCGGCCGTCGCGATACCGGTCGGCCTGCCGATCCTGAAAGGTGTAGCGCGACAGCCGCTTCGGCTCACCGAGGGGGAGATCCCCGCCGAGCACCCGGCGCACGCTGGCCCCGACCTCGTCCATGGTCATCGGCTTGTCGTCGTCGTATTCGACGGATTCGTCCTCGGTGGTCTGGAACGACAACATCTCGGGGGTCGCCGCGAACGCGAACACACCGCGTTCCGTTCGAGTGAATCCGGCGCGGAGCCTGCCGAGCCCGGGAACCTCGAGATCGCCGTTGTCGAGCACGGTCACCGAATCGGGCACGGTCACCTGGACGAGACGGTTCACCTCGGGAAGTGTGGTGCCGGAGAACGGAATTCCGGCCAGCTCGCGCACCCGGCTGCGTCCGCCGTCGCAACCGACCAGGTAGTGCGCGGTCAGTTGGTACGGCCCATCCGGCCCCTGCACATCCACGGTCACCCTGTCGGCGTCCTGGCTGATCCCGACCACCTCGTGCCCGCGGCGGATCTCGGCGCCGAGTTCACCGGCGCGCTCCGCGAGCACCCGCTCGATCTCCCGCTGCGCGATCGGCAGCGCCCGCATCGGCGGATCCGCCAGCTGCGTCAGATCCACATGTACGCCGCCGAACGGGAACCGCGGCGGCGGATACGGCCCACTGGCCGCCGCCTCGAATCGCTCCAGCAACCCCCGATACCGCAGCACCGGCAGAATCCGCCCGCCGATCCCATGCGCCTTCGGCGTCTCCCGCAGCCGCGGCTGCCGCTCCACCACCACCGGCCGCACCCCGGCCAACCCCAACTCGGCCGCCAGCATCAGCCCCGCCGGCCCCGCGCCAACAATGACCACATCAGTTCCCACACGCACAGCCACAACCCTCATTTCCGCAGTCCCAACCCTCAGGCCGAAGATTCTGCGGCATCACCGGGGTCTTGCCGCAAGCCCCCTGGTGCGCTATACCTTGAAAAGGGACAGGAGCATACTCGTTTCACTTTGCTTCGGCCGCGTTTCTTGTCGGCCCCTGATGGCAAACTCGCGATCATGATTCCGAGCCGACCGTCGCCGACATGGTGCCGACGGCGATCGACATGCCCGCGGGATCGTACGCGGTGACGATCCATCTGCTCGATTGGGAAGCGGAGCCGGGCGCGATGGACGTCCAAGGGCATGCCACCGCATCCGCACTGCCCGACTTCGTTGTCTTGGTCGAACCCACCGTCGAAACCTCGTTCAGGACCGAGCTCGAAACATTCGACGACGTCGATTGATTCAGGGTCGGCGTTGTCTACTGGGATTCCCAGTGGGTGCGGGGGATCAGTTCTGGCAGACCGGGTAGGCGGCGGCTGGGTGGCAGTGTGCGGGGCAGGCCAGGATGTAGACGACGTTGCCGAGTAGCAGTCCGTCGTCGAAGGACGGGCAGTCGAGCGATTCGTCGGGATCTCTCAGATACGAGTGGAAGTCGAAGTTCTCCGGCACCTGGCAGAGGAACGCCAGATCTGTGCCGCATGCGCAGCGGTAGTGTTCGGCGTCCTGTACCCAAAAGGGGGCGCCGCCGACCTTGAAATCCTGGAGTGGCAGCCGGTCGTTGTCGTGTTCGACATCCTCGTATTCATGCAGGATCAACCGGTGCGCCCGCAGGTAGGGATCCGGCAGCTCGGCCGCGGTACCGTTGCGCTGCAACAGGATCCGCCAGAACGCGCGGTCGTTCGCGGGCGGTTCATCCCAGTAATTCGGCGGCAGTTGGGTGTCGGCGGAGAAGCAGGCATCGCTGTCGGCCGGGCATTGGAAGACGAGCAGTTGGTTCCCGCCGAAGTGCGGGACATCGGTTGGCACGCGGACCTGGAAATACAACGCCATGCGCTCGCCGCAGTCGCATACCGGCCACGCCTGATCCGCATCGAGAACAGGCCATCCGCCGATGGTGTCGAGATCACCCGCGCCACCCGCCTCGGCACTGACGTCGATCACATAGGTCTTCGGCACAGATGAACCCATTTCCCCTCCGTATTCCATTGCGCCACGGACGGTATCAGTGTTCGAAGTCCGCCGGATCGTCACCGGGAAAGCTGGGGCCGACGAGTTGGTCGTTGGCCGCACCCGCCACAGTATTTCGCGGCCGCCCAACAGTGGACCGACACGCGACGCGGGCGCCCTCGATTTCGAGGACGTGTGGGTGCCCGGCGGGGTCAACGGCCGTGATGTCCGAGGTCGTCGTAGTGCGCGGCATCGGCGAGTAGTTCCGCGAGCAGCGGCTGTCCTTCCGGCCATGGGCCATGCGCTCCGGTCAGATGTCCGACGGGGCCGATGTCGACGAGGCGCGCTCCCCATGAGTGTGCGAAGGACGATGCTCGCTGCGGTGTCATCCATCGATCGGTGGTGCTTGCCGCCAGTATCGTCGGAAATGGCAGTCGCACACGGGGAATGGGGTCGAAGCCGCGGACGTCGGGCTCGGGGTTGCGCTCCACGTCGGCCGGTGTCACGAACAAGGCGCCGCGCACCGGCCTGTTGCCGCCGGCGGCAACCCAGTGCACGACTGTCGGGCAGCCCAGGCTGTGTGCGATCAGCACCGGTGGCCGTGGGCACCGGGCGATGGTCTCGTCCAGTCGAGCGACTCAGTCCGCGCACACCGGGATATCCCAGTCGTCCTGCTCCACCCGCGTCGCGTCGGGCAGATGTTCACACCAGATGGATTGCCAGTCACCCGATTCCGGCCCATACCAGCCGTCCACGAACACAACAGTCATGAAAACGATGGTGCCATCGGCGAAGTCGGCCATGGCGTGATCGGGGACGTCCAGTGCCGGTGAAGCGGCTCTGGCCGAGTGAGATTCGGGGCGGTGATACTGGGCGAATGTATGTCCCTGCGTCTTTCGTCCCCGATGAGCCGAGCGTTCGTGAGCTGCTCGCGCGGCATGGCGCCGCCGATTTGGTCACCGCGACACCGGATGGGCTGATCGCGACCATGTTGCCGTTCGTGCACGACCACGACGCGGGGACGCTGCGCGGTCACCTGGCGCGCAACAACGATCAGTGGCGGCGGCCCGTGCTCGGCGAGGCGATGGTGATCGTGCGCGGGCCGGATGCCTACATCTCGCCGTCCTGGTATGCCAGCAAGGCCGAGCATGGGCGGGTGGTGCCGACCTGGAACTACGTCACCGCACACGTGTACGGGCGGCTTGTCGTGCACGACGATCCGGAATGGGTGGAGCGGCTGCTGCACGACCTGACGAACCTACACGAGGCCGGGCGGGCACAGCCGTGGTCTGTCGAGGACGCGCCGCCGAAATTCGTCGCGGGGCAGCTGCGCGCCATCGTCGGCATCGAGGTGGTGATCACGCGCATCGAGGCCAAATTCAAGCTCAGCCAGAATCGGCAGGCGGCCGATATCGACGGTGTCGTCGCGGGATTGACCGCGGAGGGCGACGACATCGCCGCCGCGGCCGTGCGGCAGGCACGACCTGCGTGAAGCGTTCGAACGAGTCGGTGTTCGTAGGCGAAGACGACGATCTGCACTCGGTCGCGTAGGCCGAGTTCGCGCGGGATCGCGCCGACGTGGGTTGTCACGGTGGATTCGCCGGCGAAGCGGAGTTGGGCGATCTCGACGGCGGAGTTCCCCTCGACGACGGCGGCGAACACCTCCTGTTCCCGTTCGGTGAGTTCGGTGTACGCCGCCGGTGCCGTGTGCGGGTACGGAGTTGGCGTCCGGTATCAGTGGCGGAAGTCACTGGGATGTGTTTCGCGACAACGTATTCGGTGAGCCCCAAGATTTGCTGGGTAGTTCCCGGTCGCGATCGCGCGCTATGGTTCGATCGTGCCGATCAGGGGGAGATCCCATGTTTTATTCGTACAGGCGGACACGCGGTTTCGTGTCCTCCGGCTTTGCGCGGTGGCCGGTGTCGTGACGTTCGGTGCGCGTAGGTGACGCTGATCATCTCGCCCGCGCGGACGGTGAGCGAAGAGCTTGCGGTCGCGCGGAAAACCCGCCGACCGTCTCGCGCCGTCCTCGTCGGTGGGATCGCGCTCACCGCGGCACTTTTCGCGATCGGCGGCTGGCAGCGGCGCTGGATCGCCGACGACGGCTTGACGGTGCTGCGTACGGTGCGAAACCTGTTGGCGGGCAACGGGCCGGTCTTCAATGCCGGTGAGCGCGTCGAGGTCAACACCAGTACGGCCTGGACCTATCTCATCTGGTTCTTCGGCTGGCTGACGCAGGCGCGGCTGGAATATGTGGTACTCGGCCTCGCGCTGACGCTGTCGGTGACGGCCATCGTCTTCGCCATGCTCGGCTCGGCGACGCTGTGGGGTGGCGGCCGGGCCCAATTGCTGCTTCCGGCAGGCGCTCTCGTCTACATCGCGGTGCCACCGGTCCGTGACTACGCCACCTCAGGGCTGGAGTCCGGCCTGGTCATCTGCTGGCTAGCGGTGCTGTGGTGGTGGCTGATTCGCTGGAGCCTGGCCGAAAAGACGAGCTTGGCAGGTCTTTTCGGCCTATCCTTCTTCGCCGGGCTCGCGCCGCTGATCCGGCCGGAGATGACGCTGGTCGGTGCGCTCGCGCTACTGATGATCTGGTGCGCGCCGCTGCCGGTGCGGCCGTGGATGTTTCGCGCGCTGATTGTGGTCGTAGCGGGCTTGGTACCTGTCGCCTACCAGATCTGGCGAATGGGCTATTACGGTCTGCCGTACCCGAATACGGCCGTCGCCAAGGATGCGGGCGGGGCGAAATGGCGGCAGGGATTCGGCTACCTGTGGAATCTGGTCGGCCCGTACTGGTTGTGGGTGCCGCTGGTGCTGCTGGGTGTGGCGGCGGTCGTGGTGGTGCGATCTCGGCGCATCGACGCGCCGAGTTCCTGGTCCGATCCCGAGACGAAACCGGTACTGCGCCTTCGCCGGTGGCTGCGCACCCCGGCCGCGGTGGTCGCCCTCGTGCTCGGCAGCGGTGTGCTGCTGACTGTCTACGAGATCCGGGTCGGCGGCGATTTCATGCACGGCCGCATGCTGCTGCCGCAGCTGTTCTGCCTGTTGCTACCGGTGATGGTGCTGCCGCTGCCGTACTCCCGCCGTGCCATGGCGATCGTGCTCGCGGCAACCGCGGGCTGGGCGCTGTTCGCGGCCGGCGTCACCGCCATCGACTCCGATAACAGGATCAGCTCCTCGGGTATCGCGGACGAGCGGCTCTACTACGCCATGACCACCGGCCACGAGCACCCGGTACTCGCCGAGGATTACCTGGACTACCCGCGGATCCGCGCGATGATCGGCGATATCGCCAAGAGTCCGAACGGTGGCCTGCTGATCAATTCGCCGTCCTACCGGTTCTGGCATGTCGTTCCGCCGCCGACACCGGTTCCGGCGGGCGGCGCCGGGCATACCGTGTACTACCTGAACCTCGGCATGGCCGGCATGAATATGCCGCTCGACGTCCGTGTCATCGATCCGATGGGATTGGCGTATCCGCTTGCCGCGCATACCTTCCGGTTCCCGAATGCCCGTATCGGCCACGACAAGAACCTCGACGCCGACTGGGCGGTGGTCGACGCGGGCATGGTGGACAAGAATCCCTGGATGCCCTGGTTCATCGATGAGGGGTGGGTGTCGCGCGCGCGAATCGCCATGACCTGCCCGGAAACTCAGGACCTGCTGGCCTCCACGCGCGCCCCGCTGACCGTCGACCGCTTCGGTCGCAACATCCAGCGGTCACTGGGTTACGCCCGGTACCGCATCGATCGGGTGCCGGAGAACGAGATCGAGCGATGCGATGTGGTCACACCGAAGTGAGGTACTTCTTCCCGTCGGCGGTGATCGTCGCCTGATCGATGCCGGAGGGGAGTGCAAAGCCCTCGGCGAGCAGCGTCAGGAATGGGAGCTCGAACTCATCCGGTAGTCGCCGTTCGGTGCCGAACTGGTCGATCCAGCGCAATGCCTGGACCTCTACGGTATTGAGCCTTGCCGACATCGGCTCATCGTCGCACAGCGCGCCGTGGCCGGGCTAGCCTTCGGCCAGCGCGACCAGCTTGTCGACGGTCGGCGGCAACTCCTTGGACAGGATCGCGCGCATGATCGGACGCAGGATGATCCCGGTCGGCCCGCCGACGCTGATATCGAAGGTGACCGCGCACCCGGTGTCGGTGGTCTCGATGCTGTGCACCCAATCCATCCGCCCGCCCATGGGGAGAAAGAAGCGATCCGTATAGCGCTGCGGGCGAACGCATTCGATGATCTCCCAGTTCCGCCGCGGCTGCGTCTTCAGCTTCACCCACCCGCGTCCCCCCAACTCGAACGGCCCCTCCATCGCTTCCAGCGCCTCGTCCCAGCGCACCCGCCCTGCGACGTCGGCGAACAACTCCCAGACGGCCTCGGGGGCGGCGGTTGTCGTACGGGTGACGGTAATGACCTGCATGGCACGCTCTTTCGCTAGTACAAATGTGTAAGACATTTGTACTACAGCATGGCGCCAACCGCAACGGTCAATCCGGCGGGGAGGCTCAGCGCGGAGTCAGCTCGATGACGACGCCGCCCTGTTTCCAGGTCTGGTAGAGGTCGGCCTTGTTCGGGGTGCCGTCGGCGTTGTAGCCGATGCCGTTGAATTCGGCGTTCTTGCGGTTGTCCTTGGCGACGATCTCGAACAGGCGCATCACCTCGGCTTCGCCGGTGTGCACGATGGGATCGTAGGGTTGGGGTTTGCCGCCCATCGATACGTCGATGGGCGTTCCCGGTTTCACGTTCTTCACCCACGGCCACTGGCGCGTGCCGATGAGCAGGTGGTCGCCGTGTCGGGTGTAGGCGACCGGGATCTCGTAGTGTTTGCCGGTCTTACGCCCGACGAGCCGCAAGGTCAGCAGTCTGCTTCCGATGAGTTTCGACAGGCCGGGGGTGCGCAGCAGGGTGCGCACGGCCTTGTCGACCGTGCGCTGGCGGGACATGGTCGGTTGCGGGCCGCTGGTCGTCGGTGTGCCGTAAGGATTTCCGGAGGTCGCGTCGGTCATGTCTCCAGTATCGAACCGGGAACCGGATCGATGGGGCCGAAAGCCGAGGTGGACGCGCCAGCGCGGTGACCGGGCGGTGCGGCGATTTCCCGCTACATTCGACGCGTCCCGACTCGGATCCGCACCTCAGGAGCTGGCGTGAACGAGCGCACCGACAACACAGCCGAACCCGAGGCGCGCCCGCCGCTGGCGACCAGGGGTATCGGGGTGGTCACCGTCGCGGCCGCGGCCGTCCTGCTGTTCTCGGCGAGCAGATACAACTACTTCGGCGACGAGCTGTACTTCCTCGCCGCGGGCCGCCACCCGGCGTGGGGCTACGCCGATCAGGGGCCCGCGCTGCCGATGCTCGCGCGCACTATGGACACCGTCGCGCCCGGCTCGTTCCTGATGCTGCGCCTGCCCGCGGTGCTGCTCACCGTGCTGGCGATCGTGCTCACCGCGCTGATCGCGCGCGAGTTCGGCGGCGGCCGCACGGCCCAGGTGCTGGCCGCCGTCGCGTACGCGACCTCGCCGTTCCTGCTGTTGCAGGGCAAGCTGCTGACCACCAATGCCGTCGATACCGCGCTGTGGGTGGTCGTTTCGTTCCTGGTGATCCGCTGGGTGCGGACCCGCTGGGATCCGCTGCTGCTGTGCGCCGCGCTGGTCACCGCGATCGATATGCAGGTGAAATGGCTGATCCCGTTCTTCTGGATCGCGATCGCGGTGACCGCGTTGATCTTCGGGCCGCGCGAGCTGGTGCGCAGGCCGCTGCTGTGGCTCGGCGCGCTGATCGTGGTCGCCACCGCGCTGCCGAGCTTGATCTGGCAGGGCCATCACCAGTGGCCGGAGCTGGCGATGGGCCGGGTGATCAGCGGGGAGCAGGGGGTGCTCGGCGGCTGGCTGATGTTCATCCCGCTGACGCTGCTGACCGCGGGCTATCTCGGCGCCGTGCTGGTGACGTACGGCGTCGTGGCGCTGTTGCGCAACGAATCCCTGCGCCCGTACCGGTTTCTCGGCGCGAGCCTGATTCTGCTGGTACTGACCTTCCTGTTACTCGGCGGCCGAATCTATTACACCGCGGGCATGTTCGGCGCGGTGATGGCGGCCGGTGCGGTCGCCACGGTCGAGTCGGCGGGGCGGCTGAGCGCCGCGGGCCGCCGTGGGCTCATTGCGGGCGGAGCTGTATTGACGGTGATCGCAACGGGATTCGTGCTGTGGGCCACGCCGTGGCGGTCCGCCGACGATATCGAGCCGCCGCGTAGTCAGGCCGATGCCACCATCGATATCGGCGTCTATGGCGAATTCGGCTGGCCCGAACTCACCGACGCGGTCGTACGCGCCTACGGCGAGCTGCGGCCCGCCGAACAGGTGAACGCCATCGTGCTCACCGACACCTATTGGCAGGCAAGCGCTTTAGAGCAGTTCGCGCGCGACGAACTGCCGCCGATCTACAGCCCGAGCCGCGGCTACGGCTACTTCGGTACGCCACCGGATACGGCGAGCGCGGTCATCGCCGTCGCGGTCAACGAGTCGTTCCTGCGCTGGGATTTCGACACCGTCGAGCCGGTCGGCAAGGTGGACAGCAGGCTCGGCTATCCGGGCAACACCCAGGACGTCGTCATCTGGAAGTGCACCGGCCTGCGCCATCCGTGGTCGCAGGTGTGGCCGACCTGGATGCATTTGTAGGCTGCTGCCATGGCGAAGACGGAGATCTGGCACAACCCGCGGTGCACCAAGAGCCGCAATGCCGTCGCGTTCCTGGACGAGGCGGGCGTCGACTACACCGAGCGCCGCTACCTCGACCAGCCGCCGACCGCCGAGGAGCTGGCGGCCGTGCTGCAACGGCTCGGCGCCGAACCGTGGGAGATCACCCGCACCGGCGAGCAGATCGCCAAGGACCTCGGCATGAGCGGCTGGGGTCGCACTGCCGCCGATCGCGACCGCTGGATCGCGGCGCTGGTGGGCGATCCGAAGTTGATCGAGCGGCCGATCGTGCTGCTCGGCGACGGCAGGGCGGTCGTGGCACGCAGCGACGAGGCCTTGCGGTCGCTGTAGCGCCGAGATCGGCCGCGATCTGCCGATCGCTGTGCAGACGTGCGCCGATCCCGCCAGGCGGTAGGGTCGGCGGATATGAAGGTACAACTGCGCCACAACCCCTCCTCGACGATCGCGCGGTGCTTCCTCGCCGGCGGCGAGCCGATGCGGGTCGAGAGCGGCGCCATGGTCGCGCATTCGGCGGGAGTTTCGTTGCAGGCCAAGGCCGAAGGCGGCATCCTGGCGGGCCTGAAGCGGTCGGTGCTCGCGGGCGAATCGTTCTTCGTCTCGACGTTCACCGCACCGCCGCAGGGCGGCTGGGTCGACGTGGCGCCCGCGCTGCCCGGCGACATGCTCAACCTGCAGATCACCCCGGACCGCCCGTTCTTCATCAGCCGCGGCGGCTGGATCGCGAATTCCCATGGGGTGCAGGTGGAAGGCAAGTGGGGCGGGTTCGCGAACCTGTTCGGCGGCGAGGGCGGCTTCGGCCTGCGCGCGCACGGCGACGGTGAGATCGTGCTCGGGGTGTTCGGCGCGATCGACGTCATCGATCTGCAGCCCGGTGAGCCGATCACCATCGACACCGGACATGTGGTCGCCTACGACCTCGCGATGAACTTCACCATTCGCAGGGCGGTGTCGGGGCGGTCGATCCAGTCGCTGAAGTCCGGTGAGGGCTTCGTCTTCGACTTCGTCGGACCGGGGCGAGTGCTGCTGCAAACCCGCAATCCCGGCGCCTTCCAGGCGTGGGCGGGTTCGGCCGCCTCCTCCGGTTAGGCGTACCTCCGCATTCGCTCCGGCCATGCGCGGTCTATGGGCGGACTTCGTCCGGCTGCGCCCGTTCTGCGAGCATGTCGCCGACGAGGACCCTGGTGTCGGGGACGAAGGGCCAGGCCGGGTCGTCGAGGTGGGCGCGCAGCTCCGCGTCGGTCCACCACCAGCCGTCGGCGATCTCCTCCCGCTGGTGCGTGATCGGGCCGTCGTAGCGCAGCTCGTAGGCGAAAAGGTGGCAGCGCATGGGCTTTCCGAGCCATTCGCCGTCCCAGGACGCGCTGGCCAGGGGGAGCGGTTGGGCATCGTCCTCGGTGAGGACGATGCCCAGCTCTTCGGCCAGTTCGCGTACCGCGGTATCGGCGGGGGATTCGCCGGGATCGACCACACCGCCGGCCAGGCAGTCGTGCATTCCGGCGAACACCATCTTGGTGTCGGTGCGGCGGTGCACATAGATCCGTTCCCCGTCGCCGGACCGCACCAGCACACCGGCGCTGGCATGCCAGATCCCGTCGCGGTACACGGTCGCCCGATCGGCCGCGCCGATCTCGCGCCCCGCACGGTCGTAGACGGCAATTATTTCCGAACTCGGTTGCACTGACACCGCCCGAGCGTAGCGCCGCGGGTGGGCGAGATCGGCGAGGGCCGGAAGGTGCGCGGCTGCTGTGCCCTGTTGCGCGGACGCTGGTTGGGCCGCGATCGGTGCGAGTCGGCTGTGGGCGGCGCTGTACTCGGCGCTGCGGCGGTGCTCCGCTGCGCGGACACTTTCCGGCCAAGGTCGGCCGAAATCGGCGCGGGATCGCGAAAAGTGTCCGCGCAGTAGGGGGTTGGCGACTAGCGGGCGTCGCGCGGGTCGAGCACCACCTGGGTGCCCGGGGCGGATGCGACCTGCAGGGTGCGCAGGCGCAGCAGGGCCGGGTGCTCTTCGAGGAGCTTGGCCGTGTTGGCGAGCGAGCGGAGGGCGGCGGCTTCCGCGCGTGCCTTCTCCAGTTCGGCGCGCCCGCGCTCCTTGGCGAGCACCGTTTCCAGTGCGGCCTTGCGCAACTCACCCGGCAGCATCACGTCGCGGGTGAGTACCCGGTCGACGCGGATACCCAGGTCCGTGACGACCGCCGCGATCACGGTGACGTCGGCGACCAGCAGTGCCCGGTCGGCGAGCAACTCGTCGAGGGTGTGCTCGGTGACGGCGACGCGCGCGGCGTCCTGGACCGCGTTGTAGAGCACGTTGTCCGGGTACTGCGCGCCGGTGGTGTAGGCCGTCGGATCGGTGACCTGCCAGTGCGCCGTGTAGCTCACGCGCAGCGAGAGACCGTCGCGGGTGAGCAGTTCCTGTCCGCTGACCTGCAGCAGTCGTGGCCGCATATCGATCTCGATCAGGGTGCAGCGCTTGTCGTCGTACCGGTGGCGGCCGGGTTCGAGGACCCGCTCCAGTGTGCCATCTCGAAACAGCAGCGTGCGCTGCCAAGCCATAACCGTCGTGTACATATCTCACTCCTTTCCCCGCGACGTATGTCTGTGTGTGCCTTGGCTTTTCGGATACCACCTGCCCCGGCCGCGACAGCGCGGCGGGGGCGTCCCCCGGACGGAGCCGGAGAGCCCGCAGAGCCGCGCCCCCGCGTACGGCCGGGGCAGGTGACATCGTGTAAGGAATCGAACCTCTACAGACTGGGCAAGTCTGAGCCACCTGAAGGCAGTGGCCGAGCCGACACGGGGAACGCGATCCGGAGATCTCCGATGCGCCCCTTGCCCGACCGCTGACCACGATACGAGCACCGCCCCGATTCACGCGACCGAATTAACGCCCCGTGCGAGCAATCCGCCGCGCAACGCGGCCGTCGAGCGCAGTCATATGGTCGTCCGCACCGGCGTGTCGCACGGCCATTCGACTGCGCTCGATCATTTGCGCTGCGCTTGTTTCGGGCGGCGGATGGGTTTGGCGCCCGGTTTGGGGGCGGTGTGGGCTCTGGCTTCGGCGACACGCTGTGCGGCTGCGGCGGTTTCGGCGTCCATGCGGCGATAGACGAGGTGTTGCTGCGCGAACGTGCATGCGTTGTTGGTGACGAAGTAGAGCAGGATCGCCACCGGCAGGACGACGCCACCGATCAGGGCGAAGGCAGGGAAGACCCAGAGGGACAGCGGGCGCATCAGGGCGAGCTGTGCGGTCGGCTCCTGGCGGTTCATCGAGGTGCGTGCGGTGAAATGCGTTGCCACGGCGGCGATCAGCATCAACGGAACGGTGATGAGCGCGACCGTGGTGAGCAGTTCGCCCGCCGTGGTCATGGTCGCCGACAGTGGTACACCGAAGATCTCGGCGTCCAGGAAGGAGCGCACGTCTTCGGCGCTGAAGAGGTAATTCGGTGTGGCGGCGTTCTGTTCGGGCGACATCGTCGGCCCGGACGGCAGGAACGGGATGTGCGTGCCGGTGCGGTCGAACGAGCGCAGCACGTGGAACAGCCCGAGGAAAACGAGCAACTGGGCGAGCATCGGCAGGATGGTGCCGAACACCTTGACGTTGTTGTCCTTGTACAGCTTCTGCAATTCGGTGTTGCGTTTCACGGTGTCGGACTTGTACTTCTGCTGAATCGCTTTCACCTGTGGCTGCAGCATTTTCATCGTCGCCTGCGTGCGCGCCTGTTTCAGGAATGGCGCGAACAATGCCGCGCGTACGGTGAGCACCAGGAAGACGACGGAAAGCACCCAGGACAGGCCGCTCGCCGGGCCGAGGACGAAGCCGAAGGCGGTGTGCCACAACCACAGAATGGCGGACACCGGATAGTAGACGAAATCGAGCATGGCAAAACCTGACTGTGGGAACGCGCGGCATACGCGCGAGGGAATGGGCCGGCCGGACAGCCGACGACCCCACGGTCGATACCGGGGCGGCCGTCAGCGGACGGCGCCACCCGGTGCTCGAGGTCGCGGGCGGCCCGCGGTGTCAGGATTGCTCTGGCGCAGGAAGGAGCCGCGCCGCCGCCGCTGTGCGGAGGACGGCGGGCCGGAACTGGCGACGAGCACCGGCGAAAGACGGGTCGATTGCAGCGAGACCAGCGCCATCACCAGCGAGGCCGCGATCATGCCGACGACGGCCAGCGAGGCGGGCTTGTCGGCGGGCGCGGCGAACAGCGTCAGCGCGGGCAGCACGCAGGCGAGTACCGCATACGCCATCAGCTGTACCCGCGAGAACATGCCACGAGCCTACCGGCACCACGCGGCGGCGCCTCCGGTTTGCGCCGGAAATCACCCTCGGCCCGGATATAGTTCGCAAGGTTGTGCGTGCGTGAACTCGTCCACGAAGGGAAGAGTGCCCGTGAATGCCTACGAATTCCCCGATCCACGGCGGCGCGCAATGCCGCATTCGGTCCACTCGGCGCGCACCGTGATCTGGCTGCTTGCCGGGCTCGGCGCCGTTCTCACCGCGGGACCGCTGTTCTTCCGGAATTACGAGGAGGCGGGCGCCTATGCCTTCGCGTATTTCTTCGCCTGGCTGCTCGCCGCCGTCGCCCTCGTTTTCGGGATGGCGGGGCGGGCGATTCAGGTGCTGGCGATCGTGCTCGCGGTGATCGAGACGCTGGCCTGCCTGAGCCTGGCCATGATCGATCCGCTCATGGGCCTGCTCAGTCTCGCGTTGACGATCGCCACGGTGGTGCTGCTGTGCAAGCGCGAGACCAGCGCGTGGTTCGTCCGCGACCGGCAGCCGGGCCACGCCTGACCCGGCTGCCGAATCGGTTGCGGCACACTATTCTTCGCGCTGCGCCGCGGCGGCGGTCAGCGTCTTGCCGACGTGGTCGAGGAATTCCGCGACGACCGGCCGCGCGGTCGGTGTGTCGGGGAACCTGGTCCGCAGCGACAGGCCGTCGTCGGTGCGGGTGAACCACAGTTGCACATCGTCGAGCGGTGCGCTGCGGCTGAACTGGGCCGGGTTGCGCGGCCGGGAGCGGGTGGTCTCGCACCGCGAGCCACCGGGCAGGTGCCGGTAGTCGGTGTAGGAGACGCTGAACAGATCGTGCCTGGTCCGCCGCAGTTCCGTGCCCGGCGCGCCGAGTACGCGGTTGGCGGGGACGTGCGCCAGGCGCTGACCCGATCGGATCGCCTCGTCGGCCGCAAGCGCGGTGCTGTCGAAATCCTTCCCCGCGGCCACCCTGGCCGGACCGTTGGCCACCAGCCAGCCGAAGGTGTTGTGGTGGCGCGGTTCTCGGCGGGTATGCACCGGGAACACCAGATTCGTCGCCGCGACGCCGCCCAGTTCGGACGCGACGAGCGCGACCGGCGCGAGCAGCGCGGCGAACAGTGAATGTCCGGTGCCGCGCGAGCGCCGGTGCAATGCGTCGGTGGCGGTCGCCCCGAGCAGCGGCCGCACATCACTGCCGAATGGCGCCCTGCTGCCCGCCGGGATGCCGAGGTCGAGCGGGAAGTGCGGCAGATCGTTGCCCGCCTCGCGCAGGAAGTCCTGCCAGGCGCGGATCATCGGTCCCGTCGTCGCCGAAGGCACCGCTGCCTCCCTGGTCGAATAGGACAGGAAACTGCCTGCCTCGGGCAGGGTTTCGCAGATCTGCGCCGTGTACCCGCCGTCGCGGGCCGCCCGGTACAGCTCGTCCAATTCGGTGACGGCGATGGTGATCGACCACGCATCGCAGATGGCATGGTCGAATCCGATGATGACCGTTGATGTTTCGGCCCTGCTCACCGCGCCGAGGAAGTACGGCGGGAACCGGTACGGACTGCACGCGGCGTCCAGGCGCGCACCGAGCAGTGTGCGCAGCGCCGCCACCGATCCGGCGCGCACCGCGGGCTGTGGCACGAGCCGAATGTCGGTGTCGGACACCAGATGTACCGAGGGGGGCTTACCCGCCTCCGGTGCGCCGAAGCAGCAGTGCAGTGCGTCGTGGCGCGGAATCCACGCCGCGAACGCCGCTTCCAGCGCGGCGGTGTCGATCGGCCCCGACACATCGAAATGCGCGGCGAGCCAGGTGGTCGGGCCGTCACCGGCGAGGTGGATGGCCTGATTGGAGGTGGGCGGAGTCGGATCGGGGGTCGGACCGGGTTCGGCGACGGCGGTCCATTCCAGCAGGGTGCCCGGCTCGGCGACCAGCTGGTCGAGAAACAGCAAACGCATCACGGCCCCTTGGCTTCGGTTGCGGCGGCGGTGAATCGGCCGGTGCGCGCGACGGTGCGCAGGGTGGTGCGCACCCGCTCCAGGTAGTCGGTCGCCGAGGTGTGCGCGGCCTCGGTGTCCGGGTACATGACGGTGACGTGCAGCCGGTCGAGCTCCCTGCTGAACCAGACGGGGGAGGTCTGCCCGATCTTGCTGCGCGACCCGAGCCCGTTGATGCCGGACACGTTGGGTAGCGCGAGTTCCAGTGCCGCACCGGATATCGCGCGCACGTCCATATAGGACACCCACGGCCAGTCGGTGGTGACGGGCAGCGGCGATCCGGTGATCCCGGCTGCGCGCTGCAGCGCGGCGTGAATCGGTACGTTGCCGAGCGGTTTGACCGCGTCCAGCGCGCCGCTCGCCCGCGATACCAGATCGGTGAACGGTTGTCCCGCTTCGAAGTCGAACGCGATCGGCAGCAGGTTGATGAACCAGCCTTGCGCGAGCTGATACTGCGGCTCGTTGCGCGTTCCGACCACGTTGAGGCCGAGATAGTGTGTGCGCCCGGTCAATTCGTGTTCGGCCAGCGCGATGGCCGCGAACAGCCCTGCGGAGAATCCGCCGCCTGCGGCCCGGGATGCCTCGGCGAACGCCTCACATTCCGCGGCGTCGAGCAGGTCGAGTTTGGTACCCCTGCTCTCGGCCACCGTGCCGGGCGCGAGGCCGAGATCGATGGGCAGCGGCCGCACCCGGTCGGCGTTCGCGGCGAGCAGTTCCGCCATGCGGTCCAGCTCCGGCGAGCCCGCCGCGACGGCCGCCCGTTCGGTGCGGGCGAATTCGACGTAGCTGCCCACCGGCAGCAGCGGCGGCTCCTGATCCGCCGCGTAGGCGGTGTAGAGGCCGTGCAGTTCGAAGATCGCGGTCACCAGCGAAAGTCCGTCGCTGAAGGCGTGATCGGTGTTGTAGAGCAGGGTGAACCCGTCCGCCCCGTGGTCGATCGCACCGCAGACGAAGGCCGGCCACCGCGTGGGATCCGCTGCCGCGCGGTACTTTTCGACGAGGGTGTCGCGCAGTTCCTCGCCGGAGGCGAAAACGCCCGTCTCGGTGGTGGTCAGCTCGACGTCGTCGGCGCCGACCAGATACCGGGTGAGTGCGAATCCGCCGCCGGATTCGTCCAGATCGAACCAGCTGCGCAGCGTGTCGTGCCTGCGCAGGAAGGTGGTGAACGCCTGGCGCAGCGCCGTGCGGTCCAGCGGTTCGGCCACCGTGAAGCACAGCGACAGTTCCGAGGCCAGCGGGTTGTCGCCGTGCCTGCGCTCGGCCCAGCGGCGGATATGGGATTCCTGGATGAAGGTCGGCGGTATCTCGGACGGCGTCGCGGCGGCGGCCGCGTCCAGGGTGGCATCGGTCGCGGTGAACTCCACCAGCGCACCGGGTTTCGGCAGCCAGTCCTCGGTGAGGGTCATCTCCATGACAGCGGCGCTCCTTCGATCGGTCGGATGGCGGCGTCCCCGAAGCGGACGTATTCGGCGAGCAGTTCGCGCATGCGCAGCACGTGCCGGTGGATGTCGCGGGTGGCCCGGGTGGTGCCGGGATAGCGCATGTTGAGGGTGACGCCGGTGGGTGTGCGGATGAACCAGAAGAAGAACTCGTCGGCCGAGACGTTGCGGCTGCGCAGCCAGCGGGTATCGGATTCCACCCAGGTCCCGGACGTGGCCGCGGCGCGAACGTCCATGTAGGACACCATGAACGAGATGCGCGGCCGCACCTCGAGCAGTTCGCAGACCCGGCCGAACGGCACCGTCGCCGCATCGCGCACCCGGCGCAGTTCGCCACCGGCGGGCGCGATCAGGTCGGCCATACCGCGCGCGGTCGCGCAGTCGATACGGAACGGGGCGAGCCCGACGAACCAGCCGAGGCTGTCGGCCCACTTGGCCTCGCTGCGGGTGTGCAGCGGGACCACCGTGCGGAAATCGCGGCCCGCGCCGAGTTCGGTGGTGGTCGCGGCGAAGGCGGCGAGCAGCACGGCGAACAGGCCCTGGCGCTGCTCGCGCGCCGCGTCGGCGGCCGCGTCGGCCGCTTCGGCGTCGAGCACCTCGATGGCGAGGTTGCGCTGTGGGACGCGCGGTGCGGGCGTGCCCGAACCGCTCAGGTCGATCGGCTGGGCGGCCACCCGGCTGAGCGGACCGCGCGGTGCGACGTCATCGATGTCGTCGTCGGCGAAGAACTCCCGCCACGGGTCGAGCGCACGGTCGGCGGGGGTCGTCGCGTCGGCGCGTACCCGCTCCTCCTGGCAGAAATCCACGTAGCTACCCGAATCCGGTTGCGGCCGTTGCTCGCCCGCCAAGGCCGCGGCGTAGAGCTGGCGCAGCTCGCAGCCGACGGCGATGGTCGAGTAGCCGTCCATGATGGAGTGGTCGGCGGCGAACACCACCGTGAAGCCATGGCGGGAGGCGATGGTCACGAAGACGTAGGACGGCCAGCGCAGCGGCGAGGTGCCCTCGTCGAGCAGGCCTTGGACGAGCCGGTAGGTCGCCATCGTCGAGGCGGGTGTGCCCGAATCCACCGGGCGCACCCGGATGCCGCCGGGCGTCACCGTGTACCTGGCCGGTCGCCCGCCCTCGATGGTGACGTGGCTGCGCAGGCCCTCGTGCCGGTCGATCCAGCCGTCGAGCGCGGTGCGCCACGCCTGCGGGTCGAGCGCGCCGTCGATCCGGAACGTATGCCCGAGCCAGTAGTGGCGCTGGTCTCGTATTCGGTTGTGTTCCAGCGCATCTCGCAGATGTCGCTCGTGGTTGTAGGAGACCGCGCGGGTATCGCGCGGCCAGTCCGCCCAATGCGTCTCCGCAGTCGGCAGCCATTCGATCACTTGGCCGCTCGGCAGGGGATAGTCGGCGAGTTCGATGAATTCCATGACGCACCTTCAGCTGCCCATCGGGATTCCCGTACACGGCAGGGAATTCCCGATCCGAGATTGTGAAAAGAATTGCTCATCCCGATGCGAGCGGGGTGAGTTGTCGGGGTCACCCCGGGACGTCGTCGTCGACCGGAATGAGGAAAGAGTAAGAGATTCTCGAGCTTTTTGTGACGGTGAGCTCGATCACCGGCATTTCCCCCGCTAACACGGAAAAGGCGCCGCGGCGGACATCGGGGTCCGCCGCAGCGCCACTGCCTGCGAATATGTGAGGAGAACCTGCTTCAGTTAGCTGAAAAATAGCTGCTAGCAGGGGTTTTAATCACCTGGAATTCATCCCAGGTTTTCATCGTGGTTACAGCGCAAGACCCCAGAAGTGAGGTGGCGCACCCGGCAAGGTCCCACAACCTGCCTGGTGCGCCACCTCGACGGTCAGCCGCCGAATGCCGAGGCCGGCGCGAGGGGAAGCGCCACCCTGGACGGCGAGACCGCGTCGCGGTGGATCTGTTGGGACGATCCGAGCAAACGGGGCAAATCGGTCGGCACCGGTATCGTGGTCGGGAAGGTGCCGCTGGTGATGCGCAGTCGCAGTGCGTGTCCCGGCATCAAGCGATAAAACGTCGGGCGCATCTTTATTTCCACCCGGAAAGTCTGTCCGGGGGTTAGCAATTGCTCGTTTTCGCCCTTTTGCACAATATGCTCAGGCGCGTAGACGACATCGCCGTCACGCCAGGTCTTCGATTCGTCGAGCGTGCGCATACTGGCCAGCTGCGAGCCGCCGGTGATATTCACGACCGACCCGTCCGGCGCCACATCGTCGAGCCACACCTGGAACGCCGCGTCGGTGCTCGTCGACGACGCGTACAGCGTGACGCTGCTCGGCCCGGCCAGCACCGTCGCCTCGGTAACCGGGTCCATGGTGTACTTGCGGCCCGCCGTCGGCTCCTGCACCCACTCCGTGCACGGGTTGTAGGCGTTGAACAGCCGGAACACGAAATCCAGCAGGCCGGCGGTGTATTGGCCGAGGGTCTGGCGGTTGCACGGGTTGTCGATACCGGTGTAGTCGAGGCGATCGGAGGCATCGGCCACGGTGGGCGGCTTACCGACGAGCCGGTCGCCGTCGAACCAGCGCTGCTGGATCGCGGCCTGTTCGAACGGGTAGCGCGCGGTGGAGGCGGCCAGGTTGCCCGGATCGATCACGTGCAGCGGAGTGTCGGTCTTATCGATGCCGTTGTCGATGTCCTTGAGCCAGCGATCGAACCATGCGAGGGTGATCATGCCGGTGTCCAGCCGCGAGCCGGGACCGACGCCGAGGCCGACGTGATACCAAGGGCCCATGAGCAATTGGAAGCGTCCGTCGGCGCGCTGACCAGGGGCCATGGGCGCGAACTGATCCCGCCCTGCCGCCAGGTTCTGCAGCTGCGAGTAGTTGCGGAACGGCCCCTCCTGGTACAGATCCCACAACCCGCCGACCTGGTACATGGCGATGCCGTTCTCGACGACATTGCTCAGCTCGGTCTCGAAACGCCGCTCCTGCCACCACTTTCCGTCATAGGCGAGCGGCCCGCCGCCGTACGCCTCCAGCAGCAGCTTGATGGTGCTGTCCGAGGACACCGCCGCCTGCAGGTGATCGATCAGCGACTTCAGGAACAGCTGCGGCGAGACCACCGCGGACAGGAACGGGCCGATCAGGCTCAAATACGGGACCATCACCGAGATCGCCGTGAGCAGGACCGGGCTCATCAGCCCGTCGTGGCCGAGCACCTCGTTGAAGATGTTGTTGGGCATGGCCATCGGCACGATCGCCTTCAACGGCGAACCCGGCCCGACGGATTCGGCGGTGCGCAGCGCCGACAGCGCGGGGAACGAGTACCCGTACATGCCGACCTTGCCGTTGGAGCCGGGCAGTTTCGCCGCCCAATCGACCAGCTGCGCGCCGTCGATGCCGTCCTGTTTGGAGGCGGGATTCCAGGCGCCGGTCGACCCGCCGGTGCCGCGCACATCGGCGACCACCTCGATGTAGCCGTGCCGGACCAGCAGATCCTGTGCGCTGGTGGCCTGGTTGATGATCCGGCGCGCATCCTTCAGCTGGTCGGGCAGTTGGATGTGCAGTTCGTCGACCACGCCGGTGATCGCGGCGGCGAGGGCGCTGCTGATCGCGCCGTAGGTGGTGAAGTTGACGATCACCGGGAACTCGCCCGCGGCGCGCTGACCGGTGGCCGGATCGGTGGGGAAGCGCACCTCGGTCTGCAACTGCGTGCCGTCGCTGAGCGGAACCACCTGTCCCAGTTGATATCCGACGTCATAGGGTGCCGGTGTCGGCTGGTAGCCCGCGGGCAGGCCGAAGTCGGCGGGCGCGTCGGGTACCGGTCCGGCCGCGGGCACGGCGAAGGTGGTCGGCGCGCACTGGATGGTCAATCCGATGGCGGTGATCGTGGCCGCGGCCACCGTGACGGTGCGGCGACGGACGCGCACCCGACTCGACTTACTCAACTAGTCGATCCCTCTGCTCGGTGTGGTCGAGGCAGGTTCCACCGCGGCGGCGGCGCCCGACCTCATCGTCGACTCTCAGCACAACGCATAGGTAGGGGTCCACGACACCGGCAATTCGCAAGAGCGGTCCCGGGTCCTTTGTGAACTCGACCAAATCAGGGTGCGAAGGTCGCCGATTCCAGCCGCCGCGCCAGCCGCGCCGCCGACAGCGTCATCGCGTCGGCGGGCCGGTGCGGATCCAGTCCGGTGAGCTCGTGCACGCGCGAGAGCCGGTAGGTGACCGTATTGCGGTGCACGTTGAGCTGACGCGCGGTGGCCAGCTGGTTGAAGCCGCTGTCGACGAACACCTCGAGCGTCTCGGCGAGCATCGGCTGCGCGTCCAGCGGCGCCAGCACCGCGGCCAGGCCCGGCCTTGCCGCATCGCTGACCGCGACGGTGTATTCGAATTGCAGATCCTGCCTGCGGCACAACACTTCTCGCCTGGACAGGCACCGGCCCAGCTCGCTCAGCACCCGGCCCTCGGCGAACACCTCCGGGATGGCGTCGCGCGCCCGCGCGACGCCGACGCCGACCCAGTACTGCGGCGGAACGCCCGCGGCCTGCACGGGCAGGCGCGCGGTGAGCCCGGACAGCGTCGCGGTGCCGTCGTCACCGGGTTGCAGCGGGATCAGCGCGGTCCAGCCGCCCGCGTCCAGCCGCAGGAACACCCCGGGAATCGCCTCGATCCGATGCCGCAGCGCCGACGCGGGCCCGCCGCGGGTGCCGCACAGCCGGAACACCGCGACCAGGAACGCGTCGGCCACCGGGATCACCGGATCGTTGGCCCACTCCACCGGATCACGCCCGGTGAGCAGCGCGTCGGCGATGCCGCGCCTGCGTTCCAGCAGTTCCCAGCGCGGATCGTGGGCGCGCTGGGTGGCCGCGGTGGCGATCCGCGAGGTGACGAGCGTGATGTATTTCAACAGCGCCAGCGACGCGTCGAGCAGCAGCTCACGCTCGCCGGGCGGCGCCGAATCGCGCAGCCGCTCCCAGATGTAGGCGCCGCCGAGCCGGTAGCGGTCGAGCACCTCGGGCAGCGGGGTGCCGTCGCGCAGCCGGTCGATGGCCAGCTCGACCAGCTCCCTGGTGTCCTCCTCGCTCGGGTCCGTGCCGCGGCGCAGATAGTCGAAGAAGAGGTCGACGTTGAGCTTGGTGCCCCTGGCGAAGTCGGACTCCACCAGCGATTGCGGCAGCCGCTGATAGGGCGGTAGCGCGGAGTAGAAACCGTCGACCATCGAGGCGGCGCGCCGGTGTAGATCGTCGAACACCCGGGTCCGCGATGGCGTCATGAGAATCTCCGTACCGGATCAGCTCGAGTACAAGGCCTCGATCGTATCGTTATAGCGAGTGGCAATAGGTTTGCGCCGGAGTTTCCCGGTCGCGGTCAGGCAGTCGCTGCCGTTCTCCCACACGTCGGTGAGCACCACGTATTTCTTGATCTGCTCCACCCGTGAGAGTTTGCGGTTGGCCGCCGCGACGCCCTCCTCGATCGCGGCGAGCACCTGCGGATCCTTCGCCAGTGCCGCGACGCCGGTCTCGGCGATGTCGTTGCGCTCGGCGAAGGCCGCGGCCAGTTCGGGATCGAGCACGATCAGCGCCGTGTTGTACGGGCGCTCGTCGCCGATGGCGATCACCGCGCCGACCAGCGAGCAGCTCTCGGTGATCGTGTTCTCGATATTGGCGGGCGACATGTTCTTACCCGCCGCGTTGATGATGAGTTCCTTCTTGCGGTCGATGATCGACAGGTAGCCCTCGTCGTCCATCGCGCCGATATCGCCGGTGTGCAGCCAGCCCTCGCCGTCGATGGCCTCGGCGGTCTTCTCCGGTGCGTTGCGGTAGCCGCGCATCACGTTCTTGCCGCGGACGAGCACCTCGCCGTCGTCGGCCAGTTCGACCTCGACGCCGGGCAGCGCGGTGCCGACGGTGCCGATCTTGATGTGGCCCGGGCGGTTCAGCGTGGCACCCTGGGTGCATTCGGTCATGCCGTACCCCTCGCACAGGGGCAGGCCGAGGCCGAGGAAGAATTCGTGCACCTCGCGCGGGATGGCCACCGAACCGGTGATCGCGGCGCGGACCTGGTCGAGGCCTAGTCGAACTCGGATGGGGCGCAACACGATTCGGTCGGCGAGCTGGAACTGTAGATCGTCGAGCGCGCTCGGAATGTCGCCGTCGGACAGGGTGCGGGCCCGTTTGCGGCCCGCGGCGGTGGCCCACGCGATCATGCGGCGCTTGATCGGGCTCTCCGCGGCGAATCGATCCTCCAGCGCGCCTTTGACTTTCACCCACACGCGGGGCACGCCGAGGAAGACCGTCGGACGCACCTCGGGCAGTGCCTTGGCCACCAGCTTGAAGTTGTCGACGGTGGTGATCTGCGCGCCGGACAGCAGCGAAAGGTAGTGCGCGAACCAGCGATTGGCGGCGTGCGCGTCCGGCAGATAGGAGACCATCCGATCCTCGGCGGTGCCGCCGCCGAGTTCGCCGATGATGCGGGAGCTGTCGAGGAAGTTGGTGTGGGTGAGCTCGACACCCTTCGGCGGGCCCGTCGTGCCCGAGGTGTAGACGATGGTCAGCAGATCGTCCGGCTTCACCCCGCGCCAGGTCGCCTCGAAATCGAAGCCGCCGGGCGCGGGCGTCGCCGCCACCGCGGACAGCGCGATGCTGCCCTCCGGTGCGTCGTCCTCCACGCAGATGACGTGCTCGACGACGGCCCCCTGCGCCGCCGCCTGTGCCACCGCCGCGAGAACCGTTGGGACGAACTGGCGTTCGCAGATCACCGCCTTGTTGCCCGCGTTGCCGAACTGGTAGGCGAGCAGATCGACCGGATTGGTGTTGTACACCGAGAACGGCGTGGCGCCGGTGTGCAGGATGCCGGTGTCGCACAGGTGGAATTCCGGCCGGTTGGTCATCATCAACGCCACCGTGTCGTCGCGTCCGATGCCGAGGGCGGCCAGGCCCGCGGCGAGCGCGCGCACCCGATCGCCGTATTCACGCCACGTGATCGATTGCGCGCCGCCGAGCGTGCGCAGCGCGATCGCGTCCGGATAGTTCGCGACGTTCGCCTGGAATGCCGCGCACAGCGTGTCCGGGCGGGCGCTGCCCGCGGGGACTGTCGATGAAACCAAGACCTGACCTCTGATAGCGAAGGGGCGAGACCACGCCGTCGCCCGAACGGCAGGCGTGACCTCATCGTCGAATATCAGCACAACGCATGAACGGTGTGCCGCGCTAGCGGCAAACGCCAAGATTGTTCGACATTGTGTTGTGCATTCGACCAAACTGCCGCCGTGCGAGACGGCGGGCTCACCGGAGGATCCTGAAGTCGGGCGTGTCGCCGGTGACCAGGCGGCGGAACCTGGCGCGGGTGGCGGCCTTGCGCCGGCGTTCGCGCGCCGTCGGCGAGCCGGTGTCGCGCGCCGCGCCGAGGATGACGTAGCCCGGCGGGGCGAGGGGTGGCTCGGCGCATGGTGTGTCGTTCGGCTGGATCACCTGCCCTCCTGTCGGTCGCTGGATGTTTGTCGGGTTCAGCGTGCGCTGTCCGAACCCCTTGGCGGGAGGACACTTCCGGCCGCAGGGGCGACAGTTTCAGCCACAGGCCGGCCACCCGTTCCGCTGCCGGACCGGTAGCGCGGGCGCGGCCAGAGCCGCCGCGGTGCCGGGGGCGAAGCAATTGCCGTCGCCGAAGTCGAGTGCCGAACCCGCGCCGAGCACGCCGTCGGCCTGGCCCAGTGTGATCGCGCCCGCGAAGCTCGACCGCGCCACCGTGCCGGTGAGCGCGGCCAGATCACCGACGGTGCGCACATGCAGATCGGCGACCGTGGTGTCGGCGACGGTGGTGTCGGCGATGGTGAAGTTCATCGCATGCTTCGCCGGTGCCGGTCCGCTGGGGGAGTAGGCGTACACGCCGATGCCGTCGGCGCTGCACCGGCTCAGGTGCGCGTTGCGCAATACCAGCGAGGTGTAGTTGTCGCGGCCGAAACTGGCCGAGAACAAACAGGATCCGAGATTGCCCGGCACCAGCGGATTCAGCGC
Organism: Nocardia sp. NPDC052566; assembly: GCF_044547285.1. Taxonomy (NCBI): domain Bacteria; kingdom Bacillati; phylum Actinomycetota; class Actinomycetes; order Mycobacteriales; family Nocardiaceae; genus Nocardia; species Nocardia sp. NPDC052566. The sequence continues at coordinate 369,423 of NZ_JBIUAF010000001.1, forward strand.
CGCGCCGGGGAAGGTGGAGCCTGCGGCGACCAGGCCGTCGATGGTCATCACATGCCGTGCGCCCTCGTTGCTGAGGTTGAGGTTCTGCACGATATCGCCGGGCACGTCGCGGAATTCGCTGTTGGTGAGCGTCACCTCGGTGTCCGGTGTGCCGTTGCTGGTGACGTATTCGATTCCATTGGCGGAGAAGTGGCCGCCGCCGTGCTGATAGGTGTTGCGGTCGATGCTGATTCGCATGCGTGCGCGTTCGGCGGCATTGACGAACAGGCCCTCGCTGTCGGCGATCGCGTTCTTCGGGTCGTTCGCGGGCAGGGCGATACCGCGCTGGGTATTGCCACGCAGTGTCGCGGTGAGCGAGGAGGTTCCGGTGCTCTGCATGCCCATGGCGAGCACCGAGAATTTGCTGAGGCCCTCGTTGATGTTCTCGGCCAGGTTGTCGGTGACGGTGGCCGTCAGCTGACCCGTGCCTGCGGTGCGCAGGTCGATGCCGTCGCCACAGGCGGTGTCGCGCACCGTATTCCGCTCCAGCGTCACCGCGCTCGCGCCCACGTCGGCGTCGATCATGATCCCGGCCCAGCCATTGGTGAGCGCGATCAGGTTCGGGGCGGCGGGCAGCGACATGCCGAACGGGACGCCGAGCATCGGCGGGAACGGCTGGACGACGAATCCGGTATGGCAGGCCCGATTGCTGCCGGTGACGGTATTGCCGGTGAGCGTCACCGTGCCGACATTGCGGCCGTAGATGCCGCCGCGCTGCGCACCGGCAACGGTGAGGTCGCTGACCTGGGTGTCCGGCGCGAGGCGGATCGCGTCACCGTCGTTCGCTCCGGTCGTATTGGTCACCGCCGCAACGGATCCCGGCGCGGCACGGCCGACAAGCCGCTGGCCCTGCTTCAGCGCGATTCCGCCGTCGAGCACACCGGGTGCGGCGAGCACCACGATCGTGTCGCCCTCGCCGGAGGCGGACTGAACGGCCGCCAGGGTGTTGAACGGTGCCTCCTCGGTACCGCTTCCGCCCACCGCCGCGGCCGCGCTGACGAACCAGGTCCGGCCCGGATCGGCGTGCGCGGGTGCGGCCACTCCGGCGGCCGCGCAGCACAGGATGCTCACCGCGGCGAGACGCAGCGGGGACGAATTCATATCGGGCCTCTCGAATACCTGACCGGCGCTGATCAACTCGCCGTGTCGTTCAGCTCACCGCACCGCCGCCGGGCGCGGTATCGGCAGAATGCCGAACGGCACGGCGGTTATTTGTGCCGATGCCCTGTGACACGCGCGGGCGCCGCGCGCGGTCGGCCGGATTCGGGTCCACCGCCGTGGCGGGCGTCGTATGGTGAGATCGGCGAGCAGAACGACGTTCGCCTCGCCGATCCGCGGAATGACCCAGCCGCGACAGCGAGGAGAAAGTCGTGCCGACACCGACCACCGAAGGAATACTCGAGTACATCCGTGACGCCGAAGTCGAATACATCGACATTCGCTTCTGCGACGTTCCGGGTGTGCAGCAGCACTTTTCGATCCCGGCGAGCGGATTCGGCGCCGATCTGGTCGAGAACGGGATCGCATTCGACGGATCGTCGGTGCGCGGTTTCCAGTCCATCCACGAGTCGGACATGTTGCTGCTGCCCGATCTGCGGACCGCGCAGCTCGACCCGTTCCGCGAGGCGCGCACGCTGAATTTGAACTGCTTCGTGCACGATCCGCATACGCACGAGGCCTATAGCCGCGACCCGCGCAATGTCGCCCGCAAAGCCGAGGAATACCTGCGCAGTACCGGCGTCGCCGACACCGCCTACTTCGGGCCCGAGGCCGAGTTCTACATCTTCGACGCGGTGCGCTACGACACGCGAATGAACGGCGCCTTCTACGAGGTGGATTCGGCGTCGGCGGACTGGAACACCGGCGCAAAGTACAACCCGGACGGCACGCTGAACCGCGGCTACAAGGTGCGCCCCAAGGGCGGCTACTTCCCGGTCGCGCCCTACGACCACGACGTGGACGTGCGCGATCGCATGTGCACCAACCTGCAACGCGCGGGCTTCGCGCTGGAAAAGGGACATCACGAGGTCGGAACGGCGGGGCAGGCCGAGATCAACTACAAGTACAACACCCTGCTGGCCGCCGCCGACGATCTGCAGCTGTACAAGTACATCGTCAAGAACACCGCGTGGCAGTCCGGCAAGACCGTCACGTTCATGCCCAAACCGCTGTTCGGCGACAACGGATCCGGGATGCATGTGCACCAGTCGCTGTGGAAGGACGGCGCGCCGCTGTTCTACGACGAGGCGGGGTACGCGGGGCTGTCCGATCTGGCCAGGCACTACATCGGCGGACTGCTGCGGCACGCCTCGTCGCTGCTCGCCTTCACCAATCCGACCGTGAACTCCTACAAGCGCCTCGTCCCCGGCTACGAGGCGCCGGTGAATCTGGTTTACAGCCAGCGCAATCGCTCAGCGGCCGTGCGCATTCCGGTGACCGGCGCCAGTCCGCACGCCAAGCGGCTGGAATTCCGCTGCCCCGATTCCTCCGGCAATCCGTATCTGGCCTTCGCCGCGATGATGATGGCGGGGATGGACGGCATCAAGAACAAGATCGAACCGGCCACGCCGATCGACAAGGACCTCTACGAGCTCACTCCCGAGGAGTCCGCGAGTGTGGCCCAGACCCCGCCGAGCCTGGCCAGTGTGATCGATCGGCTGGAAGCGGATAACGACTACCTCACCGAGGGCGGCGTTTTCACCGACGACCTCATCGAGACCTGGATTCGCCTCAAGCGCGACGGTGAGATCGCCGAGATCGATATCCGGCCGCACCCTTACGAATTCGAGCTCTACTTCGACGTGTAGGCCACGGAGCCGCGCCCCTTCTCGTCGGCCGAGAAGGGGCGCGGTCCTGTGCCCGCATTGGCTGGTTTGCGATATCTATCGTCCAGATAGCTTCTTTCCGACACCGGGCGGCGTCGATAGCGTGATTCACGGCTGCCTCCGATAGGCGACCGTTGTTATCAAATAGGTTGTGGCGCAGTAGATTACAAACGCGCCCTGCCCCGGACGAAAGAGGGCCGCGATGGCCACGAGTGTGGTGCTGGAGGGTGCTCGGCACACGGTTGCCGAGCGAAGGCGGGCGCCCGGGTGGGTGCTTTTCATGGTGTGCGCGGCGATCTTCATGCTGATGCTCGACGCGACGATCGTGTCGGCCGCGCTGGCGGATATCCGCAACGACTTCGACGCGTCCATCGACGGCTTGCAGTGGGTGGTCGATGCGTACGTGCTGCCACTGGCGGGGCTGCTGCTGACCTTCGCGACGCTGGGGGATCGGTACGGGCGTAAGCGGATCTTCGTCGGCGGGATGGTGGTGTTCACCGGATCGTCGCTGGTGCTCGCGTTGTCGCGCAACGTGGTTCAGCTCGACGTGCTGCGTGCCGTGCAGGGTGCCGGCGCGGCGATGCTGTTCGCCACCGCGCTGCCGCTGCTCGCCGCGGCCTATCCGGATCGGGCGGCACGGCTGAAGGCGATCGGTATCTACGGCGCGGTGATGGCCGGTGCGTCGGTGGCCGGGCCGGTGCTCGGTGGCGCGCTGGTGACCAGCTTCGGATGGCGGTCGATTTTCACGGTGAACGTGCCGCTCGGGATCGTGATCGTCGCGCTGGCACTGACTCGGATGCCGGAAACGGCGCGCGGACAACGCAGGACCGATTGGCTGGGTTCGATGCTGCTGACCGGCGGGCTCGTCGGTGGCGTGTTCAGCCTGACCCGTGGCAACGCACTCGGGTGGACCTCGGCCGAATTGCTCGGCCTCGCAGGCGGTTCCGTGCTGCTGCTCGCGGCGTTCCTGGCGTGGCAGTTCCGCGCCGCGCAGCCGATGTTCGATGTGTCGATGCTGCGTAAGCCCGGATTCGCGGGCACGGCAATCGTTTCCGTCGTACATATGGCGACGATGATGGCGGCGTCCAATTATCTGGCCCTGTACCTGGTGAACACCCAGGGCTACACGCCGTTGCAGATGGGGTTGCGGCTGTTGCCGATCAGCGTGGCCGCCTTGGCGACCGCGCCGATCGCGGCGGTGCTGAGCAAGCGGATTCCGGCGGCGGTCGCGCTGCCGGTGACGATGGGCCTTGTCGCACTGGGGATGTGGCTGATGAGCGACTACTCCGCCGACCACTCGTGGACCTACTTCGTGCCGGGCATGGTGATCGCGGGTATCGGGCTCGGTGCCATCACCGCGGTGAGCCAGGCGACCGCGCTGACGTTCGCGCCGGACGGCGACGCCGGCATGGCCAGTGCCACCTTCGGCACCCTGCGTCAGCTCGGCATGGCGATCGGTGTCGCGGGCCTGGGTGCGATGTTCGGTCACGTGGCGCGCACCGAAGCCACCGATGCGTTGGCCGCCGCGCACCTCCCCGACGCGCTCGGCGGGCCATTCGCCGACGCTGTCGCCGCTGGCGCGGGCACCCAGGTGATCGCGGAGATCCCACACGAATTCCTCAGCGCCGGACCGCTTCTCGCCGACGCCGCCACCGCCGCGTCCACGACGGCACTCAACGCGCTGACCGGACTCGGCGCCACGATCGGCGCCATCGGTGCGGCCGCCGCCGCGCTGGCCTTCCTGCTGGGCCGCCGCGGGTGAGGGTGTCAGTGTCGTTGATAGGCCCACGCCGTGCGATAGCGGAGCGCGAAACCCAGCAGCACCAAGCCGAGGATGCCGCCGCCGACATCGGTGAGGTAGGTGCCCAGTATGCCGAGGCCACGCAGGCCGGTTCCCGGCCAGTCGACGAAGAAGAAGCCGATGCCCTGGAACAGATCGGTCGCCAGGATGGTCCAGAACACCCATGCCTTGTCCCACAGGGCGGCGATTCCGACGGCGTTGAGTAGGAGGAAGGCGATTCCCGTGATCCGGAACCCGACCAGGAATCCATCGATATCACTCGGCGCAATATCGGTACGCGCGAGCAGTAGTTCGGGTGTTATGTAGCCGAGTACGAGCGCAGTGCCGATCGTCGTCACCACCGAGTAGACCGATGTGGTCACCTGCAACCGGCGTGTCCACGCGGTGGGCGACAGTACCTTGTTCGCCATGCGCAGACGCTATGTGCGACAACGGCAGTGGCACATCCGGGAGTTCCCCCAGTTCGGCACTGAGATCTGGTGCGCAGGCTCACCCGCCGGGTGAGCCTGCGCAGTCTGTCAGCGTGCCAGCCAGGCGCCGCAGCGTTTGAACAGGAACGGCATGATGACCCAGGTCATGGCGGCGACGGCGATCGGGATGATGATCAGCAGGCGCAGCGGGGCGATCAGATTTTCCAGCAGCGGGTTGGTCACCGTCACCAGGACGGTGAGCAGCGGGTAGAGGCCGACGACGGTCAGCAGCCAGAGCTTCCACTTTGCCGGACGCGCAACGGGTTTCGCTTCGACACTCATGCGCGCACCGCCGCGATCTCGGTGACGAGGCGGACGGCCTCGGGCAGCTCGATATGGTCGTCCGGGGTGGCGCCGAGGTGGCCGCCGGTGGCGGTCAGCGTCGCGGTGGCGCCGAGCGCGCGGACCAGCAGGCCGACGTGTTCGACCGGATCCGGCACGTTGACCGGATCGTCGGCGGCGGCGAGCACGCGGAATTCGTCGGCGGCGCTGCGGATTCGGACCCAGTCGAAAGGACCGTCGAAGAACGAGGCCAGTTCGGTGTAGCCGACCTCGTGTGCGGCGGTGGACACCAGGACGGCGCCCGCGAAGGGCTCGCCCTCGTGTTCCTCTAGCAGGCGCAGCACGTTGACGCCGCCGATGCTGTGCCCGACCAGGATGATGTCGCTCGGCGTGCCTGCCTCGATCACGCTCGCGGCCAACGCCTTTCGCCAGGCGTCGAGCTGCGGTGCGTCGGTGCCCGGCAGGTCGGGGACCACCACACGGTGGCCGAGGGCGGTCAATTGCTCCGTCAGGTACGGGAACCAGACGCTGTCGCTGTGTGCCCCGTATCCGTGGGATACGACGACGGTACTCATCGGTGTAGCTCTCCTCATCGAACCGTAAATCGAAACGCTACGTAGCGTTTGAATTGACCATAGCACCCCGATACACTGGCCGCCATGGTTGACGGCGGTGATCCAGCGAACAGCGCCCCACGTACCGGCGGGCGGGTGCGCAGTAGCGCGGCACGCGACGAGGTGCTGAACGCGACCATGGCACTGCTCGAGGAGCAGGGGTACGGCAAGATCACGATGGAGGGCGTCGCCGCGCGGTCCGGGGTCGCCAAGAGCACCATCTACCGGTGGTGGAAATCCAAGGCGCTGTTGGTGATGGAAGCGCAGAGCGAGGCCGTCGCCCGGCGGATGCCCGAGCCCGATACCGGTTCTGTCGCTGAGGATCTGACGATCTTCGCGAGCGAATTGAATCGGGTGGTGGAGTTTCCGCAGCGCATGGAGGCGCTACGCGGGATGATGGCCGACGCGCAGCTGTATCCGGACTTCGCAGGCGCACTGCGGGATTGGGTGCAGACGCGACGAGCGGTGGTGTCCGCCATCCTGTCTCGCGGCGTCGAACGCGGTGAACTCGACGCCGATCTCGACGTGGAGTACGCGACCGACCTCATCTTCGGCCCGTTCTGGTACCGCCTACTGGTCGGCCACGCACCCCTGCGCCCGGATCTCGCGGGCGCCGAAATCGCCCGCCTACTGGCCGGATTCCGCCACCCCGCCGCCGACTGATCTGCCGAGCGCAGTCAAATGGGCCCTCTTCACGGCGTGTCGCACCGCCATTCGACTGCGCTCGACGGCCATCTCGGCGTGTCACGCTGCGACACAACGGGATTCAACGGTGAGCGTGTACTGAGTAGGTGCCACTCGCACGTTGCCAACCTCATTGCACGTTGATCATGAACCTCCGGCATCGAACGCAGTCGAATGGTGGCCGGTTACGGCGTGTCACACCGCCATTCGACTGCGCTCGGCAGAGTTCTTGATCTCGGGAACGGGACCATGACCAGATGACGGCATCTGCTAAATATCGACGCCGGGCTGCTCGGCCCAGTCTGAGACCGAGTCGAGGATCTGGCCGAGTTGGCGGCCGATGTCGGTGAGGGTGTATTCGACGCGGGGTGGTTTGTCCGGATAGACGGTGCGCGTCAGCAGGCCGCGGTGTTCGAGCGCCTGAAGGCGGTCGGCGAGTGTCTTGGGGCTGATGCCGGGGAGTGCACGCTGTAGTTCGCTGTAGCGGCGGGCGCCCGCGTTCAGATGGAAGATCACCAGTGGCGTCCAGCGGCTGCCGACGAAGGTGAGCGCACGTGTCACGGGACACTGCTCCGGCGTCACCACCGTGTCTACCTGCGTGCTTCCCATTCGGGAAGTATATACAAGAAAAGTGCGTACTTCCCAAAATGAAGTAACCGGCTGATGCTCGGATCATGACAACAAAAACAATCGCAGTGCACGGCGCGACGGGTGCGCAGGGTTCGATCATCGCCGAGCGACTGGCCGCCGCGGGCTGGCAGGTCCGCGCCCTCAACTCCGCGAACGCCGCCCTCGATGACATCGATGCGCTGGTCGACGCCTACGCTGGTGTGGATGCGGTGGTCGTCCAGCTGCCCCTGGTCTTCGAACCGATCGCGCTCACCCATGCCGAGTCGGTGCTCGCCGCGCTGAGCAAGGCAGGTATCGAACGTGCGGTGTTCAACCCAGCCATGGCGGTACCGCCGGAGCCGATCGGCCAGCCGTTCGTCGACGCACGCGTGCGCCTCATGCGCGAGCTACGCGGTGTCGTCCCGGGCGGTGCAACCGTCGGCCCGGCCGGTCTCTACCTGGAAAACCTCTTGCAGCCCTGGTCGATCGAACGCATCGTGCGCGCCGGCGAGGTGGTCTACCCGCTGCCCGCCGAAGTGCCGACCGCATGGGTATCGCTGTATGACATCGGCGACGTGCTGGCCGAGGCGCTGGCAGGCGGATTCGATCCGGTCACCCTGGTGACAGGCCCCCGCCCGGCCACCGGCAACGAACTCGCCGCCGCGATCGGTGCGGCCGTCAGCCGCGAGGTCCGCTGGGCCCCAATAGAACCCGCCGAATACGGCCGCCTCATGACCCCGGTAATCGGCCGCGCAGCGGCCACCGCGGTCGCCGCCATCTACGAACAGGCCCCGCCACCCCTGCCCGCCGAACTGCTCCGCCCCGCCCCAACCACACCTGAAGTATGGGCGGCGCGCCAGAACTGGACGTTCTAGCTTGCGAGGCAAGGCCGGTCTCACGCACTGATCGTCCCGCCGCGCACGGATTACGGCCGAAATCAGCGCGTGGCGACACAATCAGTGCGCGGGCACAGAAGTGCAACCGACGTAGACGCGCCCAGGAGCCGCCTCCCCTTCGGAATCGCGTCGCCCAGTCTCGGCGGCAGTCGAAGTATCTGCGGCCCAACCGAATTGGCCGACTCGTCCTGCGAAGCACCACCACCCCGCGCATCGTTCGTCCCGCCGCGCATTGATTTCGGCGGAATTCGGCGCGCGGCGTCGCAACGGCGTGCGGCGGTGCAATTGGTGCGCGGCGTGGGTGCGAGCATTGTGGGTGAGCTGGCCTGCTGCTTCCCGTCGAGCTACTCCGTCCGGCTCCGGCGGCGCTGTCAGGGCTGGCGTATTTGCCGAGTGCAGTCGAATGGCCCTGCGACACGCCGTCATTGGGGGCCATTTGACTGCGCTCGGCGAAACTCGACTGCTTCGGGAGCTTGCTGGGTGGGCTTGGCTGTGTGGGTTAGTGGAGGTCGGCTGGTTCGAGGGGGTATGGGGGTGTGCCGGTGCCTACTGTGCGGAGGTTGCCCCAGGGGTCGCGTTCTTGGAGGCGGGCGGGGGTGGGGTGGTAGCCGGGGAGGGTCAGGTAGACCTCGGCGCGGCCCGGGTCGGGGAGGTCGGTGCCGTTGGTGGCGGAAATGCGGCCGTACCAGTGGTATCGGCCGTCGGTGGGGTCGGGGTGGCCGCTCAGGGTGACTGTTACCGGGACCAGGGCGCCGGGGGCGTCGAGCATGGCGGGGCCGGAATACTCGTGCGCCGGTTCGCGGTCGGCGGGGACGGTGAGGTCGTAGTGGGTGGGGTCGAGGCGGCGCATGGTGCGCCAGTAGGAGAGGCTGGAGCCGGGCCAAGCGGCGCGGTTGTTGCCGTGTTCGTCGAGGTACCAGCTGTGACAGCCGCCCGAATTCCACACGGTCCCAGCCAGTTTCGCCTGCACCCTGCGATTGAATTCGTGCTGGGTCGCGGCGCGGACCTCCATCCTGGTGCTCGACGTGCGCCGCATCCGTTCCACGCACTGGCGGATGTAGCGGGTCTGCGCCTCGATCATGAAGATGATGGACTGATGGCCGCCACCGGAATTCGGGCCGACGATGGTGAAGAAGTTCGGGAATCCGTGCACCGCGACGCCGAGGAATCCGGTCGTCCCGTCCCGCCACGCCTGCTGGATGGTGAGCCCGTCGGCGCCGACCAGGTGCTGATGGGCGAACCGTTCGGCGATCTGGAAACCGGTGCCGTAGACGATCGCGTCGAATTCGTGCGCCGCACCGTCTTCGGTCTGTATCCCGGTCTCGGTGATCCGGGCGATCGGTTCGGTCACCAGTGCCACGTTCTCCCGCTGTAGCGCGGGATAGTAGTTGTTGGACACCAGGATTCGCTTACAGCCCAGCCGATAGCCGGGGGTCAGCTTGCGGCGCAGCTCCGGATCGGCGACCTGGCGGCGCAGATGTCCGCGCGCGACGGATTCGACGCGGCGCATGAGTTCCGGATGCATGAACGCGGGGATCAGCGCCTCGTATCCCCAATAGGTCGCCCAGCGCGAGAGACGTTGTGCGCCGGGAACATATCGGAACACCCGCTGCTGAGTGGTGGACAGCGGCCGGTCGGGTTTCGGCACCACCCAGTGTGGCGTGCGCTGGAACACCGAGACGTGCGCCGCCTGTTTCGCGATCTGCGGCACGAATTGCACCGCGCTCGCGCCGGTCCCGATCACGGCGATCCGTTTACCGGTGACGTCGAAATCGTGATCCCACTTGGCCGAATGAAAACTGGTGCCGCGGAACGATTCCTGGCCGGGAAACACCGGAATCGACGGCTCGTGCAGCGGTCCCGGCGCCATCACGACCACGCGCGGCCGGAACAGCCTGCCGTCGGCCGTGCGCACCTCCCAGCGGTCCGCGGCATCGTCGAAGTCGAGCGCGCTCACCTCCGATCGCAGCCGGAGATGCCCGCGGATGCCGTACTTGTCGACGGTGCGGCGCAGATAGTCCAGGATCTCCTGCTGCCGTGCGAACACCCGGGTCCAGCGGTGATTCGGCTCGAACGAGTACGAATACATCAGCGACATGACATCGCAGCCGCATCCGGGATAGGTGTTCTCCCGCCAGGTGCCGCCGATCTCCTCGGCCTTCTCCAGCACGACGAAGTCCTCGATACCCGCCTTGCGCAGCTCGATCGCCATCCCGATACCGCCGAAACCCGCACCGACGATGAGGATTTCGGGCGCGATGCCGTCCGGCCGATGCTCGGCGATGTCGTGCGCGCGGCGCGCGGTCTCGACGATGCGCTCACTCATTCCACAGCCCCCTGCGCCGCCAGATCCACTTGCCCGCGGTCCCGATCAGCCCCTGTTTCTCGAGGAACGCGCCGAGGTTCGCGGCGCCGGCGCCCAAGGCGCGCTTGGCATCCGGGTTGTCGGTCGCGACGCGGCGGGCGGCGCGGCCGTCGAGCCCGGCCCGGGTGTACATGTGCCGGTTGGTCATCAGGTAGACGAACAGCGGTGCGGCCACGGCGACGCAGAGCCGGGTATAGGCGAGCTCGGCCCGCGACATGGTCGGCACCCGCCGGGCGAGCGCGTCGCGCGCGAACCCGATATGGCGCGCCTCCTCGGTGACGTGGATGCGCATGGCCCGCGCGACCAGCGGCTGCAATTGCGGATCGTCGAGCGTGCGGCGCTGGATCGCGTCGAAGATCTCCTCGCCGACCAGTGCGCCGACCCAGGTCATCGAGCCGCGCAGGAACAGCGGCAGCACGCCGATCGCCAGGCGGCCGGTGCGGCGCGGCCAGTATGGCCGCGCCTCGATGCGGTCGATCAGCTTGCCGAACATCATCATGTGCCGGCATTCGTCGCCCATCTCGATGAGCGTGTAGTGCGAATGCCTGGTGGTCGGATCGTCGGCGAGCAGCTCGCGCAGCAGGAGGCGGTTGAGCAGGTTCTCGAACCAGATGCCGACGGAGAGCACGTTGGCCAGTTCCTGGCGGGACAGTTCCCTGCGCTGCTCGTGCGTCATCGACGCCCAGAGGTCGGTGCCGTAGAGCGAGATCACCTCGGGTGGCAGGAACAGTTTGTCGGGATCCAGCGGTGCGTCCCAGTCCATATCGACCACGGGGTCGTAGGACTTCTTGACCGAGCCGGTCAGCAGGCGCTGCGCGAAGGATTCCTGCGGGATGAGTGCGGCGGCGTCGTTGCCCATGGCAGCTCTCCAACTGTCGAGTTAATGCTACAAGCTGTTACACACAGGTTAGTGAGACAGGCTGTATCGGTCAATAGGTGAGCGGGTATCGTGATTCTGTGACCACGACCAGCGGAAAGACCCCCGTCACGGACGGCCGTGCCACCCGCTGGACCGACCACAAGGCGCGACGTCGCGCGGACGTCATCGACGCGGCCATCGCCGTCATCGAGGGGAACGGCGTCGAGGTCTCGGTGCAGCAGATCGCCGACCACCTGCACCTGCCGCGCCCGGTCGTGTACCGTCACTTCGACGGCCGCCCCGACCTGGACGAGCAGATCCGCCGCCGCATCCTGGAATCGCTACTCGCCGAGCTGATGCCGACGCTGCAGCCCGACGGCACCGTGCGCGACGCGGTGCGCGGTGCGGTCGGTACCTATGTGCGATGGGTCGACCGGCATCCGTATCTGCATCGGTTCCTGAGCAGCGCTGCGCCGCAAGGGGATTCGTCCAGTGCGCTGGCCGGTGCCAGGGACAGGATCGGCGCCCGCCTCGCCGACCTGTTCGCGATATCGCTGGCGCGCTTCGGCATCGATCCGGCCCGCGCCAGGCCGATGGCCTTCGGCATCATCGGTTTCGTGGACAGCGTGGTGAACAGCTGGCGCGCCGAACCGACACCGGCACTGAGCTCCGAGCAGATCGAGGGCATTCTCGCCGAATCGGTGCTCGCCCTGTTCGAGGGCAACGCGCGCAGCCTCGGCGTCCCGCTCGAGCGCGACACCATCGTCGGCGACCTGCTCTCGCGCTCGGCCACGCCGACGGATTCAGCCGCGGTGTAGTTCCACCGCGAGGGCGATGAGCTCGGGGATGTGCACACCGTCGGTGGCGGCGAGCTCGAGCGCCTCGGGCAGCGGGCAGGCGCGGACCTCGAGTATCTGCTCGCCGTCGGCCGGATTGGTCGGTTGCGCGTCGAGGACGACGTCGACGGCGCACCAGAGCCACGCCTTGTGCGGATGCGGTTGCCATTCCTTGTACGGCAGGGGATCTCTGCTGGTGGCGTAGTGCGCGCCGATCCAGCGGATCGGGCCCGTCGGCGTCGCGCCCGCCTCCTCGAGCAGCTCACGGCGCAGGCAGGCGTCGACGGGTTCGCCGCGTTCGCGGGTGCCGCCGGGCAGCAGCCAGAAATCGCGGTGGTCGCGGCACAGCACGATGTCGTCGCCGGCGAAGCAGATGGCGTGCACATTGGTGACCAGCTCGTCGGGCGGCAGTTCGGTGCCGAACCGCACGTCGTGCGAGCCCCACGACCAGTGGGCGGGCTTGTGCAACAGGGGATACCGGTCCGCGTATGTCACGGGTACGACGGTAGCGGTCATTCCGTGCCGGACTTGCCGATCTGCATGTGGATGTGGTTGCGCTGCACGATGCGGCCCGGCGCGGCGGGCGAGGTCGCGGGGTGGTCCGGGTGCAGGATGAGGCTGCGCTCGCCGATCGCGGTCGGTGTGTCGGCGGGATCGGCGCCGTCCGAGCGGTCCTGCCATTCACCGGCGACGAAATCGTAGACGCTGCGGAAGAAGTCGGCGACGAACATGTCGCCGTCCGGGTCGCCCAGCGGGCTCGCGTCCGGATCGTCCAGGCGGTAGTGCATTTCGGCCGCGAGGAAGGCGGGCCATTCGCCCTCGGGTGTCGAGGAGGTGGCGACGGTGCCCCAGTGGTTCAGTACGGTGATCCTGCGGTTGACATCGCCGACCGGCATGGTGACACCGGCGAAATCGAGGGCGCGGCCCTGCCCGTGGCAGTCGGTGCGCGCGACACCGTCCGCGGTGTGGCCGCCGCCGTCGAGGCCGAGGTGGAACAGTTCGGTCACATTGAAGTTCTCGGTGAGGAATCGGCAGAAACGTACCAGCGCCAACGCATTTCGCGGATCGAGTCGCGCGGGCGCGATGGCCACGTTGTTCTGGTTCCCGTCGCGCAGCACCACCCCCGCCACATTGCCCGGCCGATCCTCGCCGGTGACCGGGTCGAAGCCGAGCAAGCCGACCGTGTTCACGCACGCGTGGCCGTCCAGTTTGATCCGCCCCCGGGTCGCCAGCCGCTCGAGCTCCGCGAGCGCGTCTTCCTTACTCATCGCCCGTGCCGGATCCGGCATCGCGCACCTCCATTCAGTTGATGCGTCGACGCGGGATCGGTGACGCGTCGTCAATGGTCGAGCCGGTGGCCGAAAAGGGCACGAGTAGCGGCCTACTCGGGTTCATCCGATGACCTACGTGGCGAATGTCCGCCGCGGGCCGCTCACCCGGGGCGAACGGCCCGCGGCGGACACGCGGTAGCTGAGTCGATCTGTCAGCGCTCGCCCGCCAGCGCCCGGTAGCTCGCGTTCCACACCAGCTCGACCGGTCCGCGATCGAAGCGGCGCAGCCACAGGTGCGCGCCCGCGATGACGATCAGCGCGGTCAGCAGGTAGATGCCGACGGTGAAAGGCACTCTGGCGCCGGTGGATACCCGGGCCGCGAGCCCGAAACCCCAGCCGTAGCACAGGATCGACGCGACGAGGTTCTGCAGGATGTAGCAGCTGAGTGCGGTGCGCCCGACCTCGGTGAGCCTGCGTCCGGCGAAACCGGTACGGGGACGGCGCAGAGAGTACTCGGCTACCAGCGCGAGCAAGCCGAAGGCGACGAAGGGCGCGGTGCCGTAGCGGGTGAACAGAATGGTGTCGCCGCCCGCGAGCACACCGGCGAGCAGATCGATCGGTGCGGCGATGCCGAACCCGATCAGCATGAGCCGCTTGCGGATTCGCGCACCCTCCGGCCGGAACACCCCGGCGCGGAACAGCCGGGCGCCCGCGAGGAACAGCGCCACCGACATGGCGAAGACGAAGACCGCCTCGAGCCGGAAGCCGCCCGCGTTTTCCAGCCGGAACAGCACCAGATCCCAGAACGAGCCGTCCGCATAGGGATTCGGGTCCAGCGGTGTGCGCGGCGTCGACTCCCGCGAGTCCATGGCCATGCCGATACCGATCAGGGTCAGCATCACGACGTGCACCGCCGCCGCGGTGATCATCCAACGTCGCTGTGCCCGTTCGCTTGTCGCCAGCACGAACGCGACGACCAGGCCGGTCACCGCGTAACCCATCAGCACGTCGAATTCGGCGACGAAGACGAAGTTGAGCACACCGTCGAGGAACAGCAGCCCGGCCCGCAACGGATACTTGCCGGGCCACGGCCGTCCGCCGCGCGCCGCCGAACCCTGCTGGATGGCCAGGCCGATACCGAACATGATGGTGAGCAGCCCGAGGAACTTGCCCTGGGCCAGCTGTTGCAGCACCCGCTCGGTCCACCACCAGCCGCCCGAGGCGTCCTGCAGCTCGCCGATATAGCCGATGAGCCCCGCCGGGTTGGTGATGATCCAGACATTGGTGGCGAGGGTGCCGAGAATCGCGATGCCGCGCAGCACATCCAGCGCGATCAGTCGTGACGGCGCGTCCGGTGCGCGGTGCCTGCCCGCGGCATCGGGTGTGTCGGTGGCGATCGAATCCGTCATGGATCGACTATCGCGTCCGGGCCGACGTGCCCGTATCCTCCGGAAGTACCACCGACGGCATGAGATTCGCTCCTCCCTCGGGTCGATCCCGGCCGGTCGCGGCAGGCTCGTGCTGGCCCGTCGCTTAGGCTCGGAGGCATGCAGCGCATCATCGGTATCGAGGTCGAATACGGTATTTCCACGCCCACCGAGCCGTCGGCCAACCCGATCCTCACCTCGACGCAAGCGGTTCTCGCGTACGCGGCCGCCGAGGGAGTGCCGCGCGCCAAGCGGACTCGCTGGGATTACGAGGTGGAATCGCCGCTACGGGACGCCCGCGGCTTCGACCTGAGCCGGATGAACGGACCGGCGCCGGTGATCGACGCCGACGAGGTCGGCGCGGCCAATATGATCCTGACCAACGGCGCCCGCCTCTACGTCGATCACGCCCACCCCGAATACTCCGCGCCCGAGGTCACCGATCCGCTCGATGCGGTCATCTGGGACAAAGCGGGCGAGCGGGTGATGGAGGCGGCGGCGCGGCACGCGTCGAGCGTCCCCGGCGCGCCGCGGCTGCAGCTGTACAAGAACAACGTCGACGGCAAGGGCGCTTCCTACGGCACCCACGAGAACTACCTGATGAGCCGCGACACCCCGTTCAACCAGATCATCGTCGGCCTCACCCCGTTCTTCGTCTCGCGCCAGGTGATCACCGGCTCCGGTCGCGTCGGCATCGGGCAGTCCGGCGACCACGCGGGCTTCCAGCTGTCTCAGCGCGCCGACTACGTCGAGGTCGAGGTCGGCCTGGAGACCACGCTCAAGCGCGGCATCATCAACACCCGCGACGAACCGCACGCCGACGCGGACAAATACCGCAGGCTGCACGTCATCATCGGCGACGCGAACCTGGCCGAGATGTCGACCTATCTCAAGGTCGGCACCACCGCGCTGGTGCTCGACCTGATCGAAGCGGGGGAGGACCTGTCCGATCTGCAGCTGGCCCGCCCGGTCACCGCGGTGCACGCGATCAGCCACGATCCCACGCTGCGCGCCACCGTCGCGCTCACCGACGGCCGCGAGCTGACCGGGCTTGCGCTGCAACGGCTTTACCACGAGCGGGTGGTGAAGTTCATGGACCGCGAGGGCAACGACGACCCGCGCGTCGCCGACATCCTGGAGAACTGGGCCATGGTGCTCGACCTGCTCGAGCGCGACCCGATGGAATGCGCCGACCTGCTCGACTGGCCTGCCAAACTGCGCTTGCTCGAGGGGATGCGCCAGCGCGAGGGCCTGAACTGGGCCGCGCCCAAGCTGCACCTGATGGACCTGCAGTACTCCGATGTGCGGCTGGACAAGGGGCTCTACAACCGCCTCGTCGCGCGCGGCTCGATGAAGCGGCTGATCACCGAGCAGCAGGTGCTCGACGCGATGACCAACCCGCCCACCGACACCCGCGCCTACTTCCGCGGCGAATGCCTGCGCCGCTTCGGCGCCGATATCGCCGCGGCAAGCTGGGACTCGGTGATCTTCGACCTCGGCGGCGACTCGCTGGTCCGCATCCCGACCCTGGAGCCGCGCCGCGGCACCAAGGCGCACGTCGGCAAGCTGCTCGACGGCGTCGGCACCGCCGCCGAACTGGTGGAGCAGCTGACCACCTAGCAGCATCCCGGCACATGCCGGAGTGCACGATTCGGCCGCATATCGGCATGGAATCCGACAAGGTGTCGTTGTGGCTGGGTAGTGTTGTTGTACGAGCACGAACATTGCTCATGATCGGGACCGTGCTCATACTCGAGTTCCGGTCATGATGAGGACAGAGGAGGTCGGCTGCCATGGCACAAGAGCAGACCAAGCGCGCCGGGGGCGGCGACGAGGACGAGGGCCCGGACGGCGTCGACGCCGCCGGTCAGGAGCGCCGCGAAAAGCTGGCGGAGGAAACCGACGACCTGCTCGACGAGATCGATGATGTGCTCGAGGAGAACGCCGAGGACTTCGTCCGCGCGTACGTGCAGAAGGGCGGCCAGTGACAGTAGGTGACCCGCTGCGTCTCCATCCGGGGCACGCTCTTTCGTCCTTCACCGAACATCTGCGCATGCACGCACCGGAGCTGTTGCCCGGCAACAGCTTCGGTGTGATCGATGGGGCCACCGGCACCGCCGGTGGCGCCGCGAAGGACATCGCGCCGCATGGGACGACCATTGTGGCGATCAGCTATCGCGGTGGCGTGCTGATCGCCGGTGACCGGCGGGCTACCCAGGGAAACCTGTTGGCCAGCAGGGATATCGAGAAGGTCTACATCACCGACACCTATTCGGCGGCCGGTATCGCGGGTACCGCGGGCATGGCCGTGGAGATGGTGCGGATCTTCGCGGTGGAGCTCGAGCACTACGAGAAGATCGAGGGTGTTCCGCTGACCTTCGACGGCAAGGCCAACAAGCTGTCGAAAATGGTGCGTGACAACCTGCCGGTCGCGATGCAGGGCCTCGCGGTGGTGCCGATGCTGGTCGGCTACGACACCAATGCCACCGATCCGGATAGGGCGGGCCGCATCGTATCCTTCGACGTGGTCGGTGGCCGCAGCGAGGAGCGATTCGGTTACGCGGCCGTCGGTTCCGGCTCGGTGTTCGCGAAGTCGTCGCTGAAGAAGTTGTACGCCAAGGGAATCGGCGAGGAGCGCGCGTTGCGCATCGCCGTCGAATCGCTGTTCGACGCGGCCGACGACGATACCGCCACCGGTGGACCCGATCTGGTGCGCGGCATCTTCCCGACCGCGATCGTCATCGGCGAGGACGGCGCGGTCGAGGTGACCGAGGCACGTCTGGGAGAGATCACCCGCGCGATTGTTGCCGATCGTGAGGCGGCCGAGGAAGGGAGTGCCCCCGCATGACCGAGTCAGGGCTCGGAGGAGGCAGCCTGCGTAACCACGGAGAGCCCCTCGGGCATGCGAAGAAGGGCACAGCATGACACTGCCGTATTACGCGTCGGCCGAGCAGATCATGCGCGACAAGACCGAACTCGCGCGCAAGGGCATCGCCAGGGGACGCAGTGTCGTGGTGCTGGCGTACGACAAGGGTGTGGTGTTCGTCGCGGAGAATCCGTCCGCGACGCTGCACAAGGTGAGTGAGCTGTACGACCGGGTCGGTTTCGCCGCCGTCGGCAAGTACAACGAGTTCGAGAATCTGCGCCGCGACGGGATTCTGCGTGCCGATCTGCGCGGCTACCAGTTCGACCGCCGCGACGTGACCGGACGGGCGCTGGCCAACGGCTACGCGACCCTGCTCGGCACCATTTTCACCGATCAGCTCAAGCCGTACGAGGTGGAGATCTGCGTCGCCGAGGTCGGGTATCCGGAGCAGGGGCCGCAGTCGGTGCTGTACCGGATCACCTTCGACGGGTCGATCGTGGACGAGCGCGAATACGTGGTGATGGGCGGTACCACCGAGCCCATCCTCACCGCGCTCAAATCGACCTACAAGTCCGGATTGGATCTGGCGGGCGCCATCGGCGTCGCGGTGAAGGCGCTGCAGGCGGGTGTGCCCGAGGGCGCCGAGAAGGACAAGCGGGTGCTCGGGGTGAACTCGCTCGAGGTCGCCACGCTCGAGCAGGCGCGGCCACGGCGGGCGTTCCGCCGCGTGACCAACGCTCAGTTGGAGCAGTTGCTCAACCCCAAGAAGGCCAAGGCGGCCGCGAAGGCGGAATCCGCGGCGGAGGATACTCCGGACGCGGGGTAGCCAGGTCTGTACTGGACGATCTCGGGCCCGGGAACCGGTTGGTTTCCGGGCCCGAATTCTGTGCCGGGTGCGGCCGCGTACGCAATCGTTGCGAAGACGTATGCATCCCGGTTCTCCGCAGCCCCACGCGAGTACATGACATGGCTGTAATGTCGATAGTGTGCAGCGACGAATCATGGGGATCGAGACCGAATTCGGTGTGACATGCACCTTCCACGGTCACCGTCGGCTGTCCCCCGACGAGGTAGCCCGGTACTTGTTCCGCCGGGTAGTGTCCTGGGGCCGTAGCTCGAACGTGTTCCTCCGCAACGGCGCTCGGCTCTATCTCGATGTCGGGTCGCATCCGGAGTACGCCACGGCAGAGTGCGACAGCCTGCATCAGCTCGTCACCCACGACAGGGCGGGCGAGCGGGTGCTGGAGGAGTTGCTGATCGACGCCGAACAGCGGCTCGCCGAGGAGGGTATCGGCGGCGACATCTATCTGTTCAAGAACAACACCGACTCCGCGGGCAACTCCTACGGCTGCCACGAGAACTTCTGCGTGGTCCGCGCCGGCGAGTTCTCCCGCATTTCGGATGTGCTGTTGCCGTTCCTGGTAACCCGCCAGCTGATCTGCGGTGCAGGCAAGGTGCTGCAGACGCCGAAGGCGGCCACGTTCTGCCTGTCGCAGCGCGCCGAGCACATCTGGGAGGGTGTGTCCTCGGCGACGACGCGGTCGCGGCCGATCATCAACACCCGCGACGAGCCGCACGCGGACGCGGAGAAGTACCGCCGCCTGCATGTGATCGTCGGCGACTCCAACATGTCCGAGACCACCACCATGCTCAAGGTCGGCACCGCCGCCCTGGTACTGGAGATGATCGAGGCCGGCGTCTCCTTCCGAGACTTCGCGCTGGACAACCCGATTCGCGCCATTCGCGAGGTGTCGCATGACCTGACCGGTCGTCGTCCAGTGCGCCTGGCCGGCGGGCGGCAGGCCAGCGCGCTCGACATCCAGCGCGAGTACTACGCCCGCGCCGTCGAGCATCTGCGCAACCGGGATCGTGATCCGCAGATCGATCAGGTGGTCGACCTGTGGGGCCGCACCCTGGACGCGGTGGAGGCGCAGGATTTCGCCAAGGTGGACACCGAAATCGACTGGGTGATCAAGCGCAAGCTGTTCCAGCGCTACCAGGACCGCTACTCCATGGAGCTGTCCGATCCCAAGATCGCTCAGCTCGATCTGGCCTACCACGACATCAAGCGCGGCCGCGGCGTCTTCGACCTGCTGCAGCGCAAGGGTCTGGCCAAGCGGATCACCGAGGACGAGGCCGTCGACGCCGCGGTGGACACCCCGCCGCAGACCACGCGGGCCAAGCTGCGCGGCGATTTCATCACCGCGGCGCAGGAGGCCGGTCGTGACTTCACCGTCGACTGGGTGCACCTCAAGCTCAACGATCAGGCCCAGCGCACGGTGCTCTGCAAAGACCCGTTCCGCTCGGTCGACGAGCGCGTCGACCGGCTGATCGCCTCGATGTAGGACCCTCGGGCCCCGGCACGCAGCCGGGGCCCGATTCTTGGCGGTTACCCGCCTAATAGCGCGCCGCCGCGCACGCACCCCGGCGCGCCGATTACCCTCTATCGGGTGGCGATATCCAAGGTCGAGCGGCTGATGAATCTGGTCATCGCGCTGCTGTCGACCCGGCAGTTCCTGACCGCTGAGCGGATTCGGGACAGCGTCGCGGGATACGAGGAGTCCGCGAGCGACGAGGCGTTCAGCCGAATGTTCGAGCGAGACAAGAACGAACTGCGCGACCTGGGCATTCCATTGGAAATCGGCCCGGTGGGCCGATATTCGTCGATGGAGGGCTACCGAATCAACCGGGACGCCTACGAGCTTCCCGAAATCGATCTGACCAGCGAGGAGGCGGCCGCGGTCGCCGTCGCGGTGCAGATGTGGGAATCACCGGAGCTGGCGGCGGCGGCGGAGGGCGCGCTGCTGAAGCTGCGCGCGGCGGGCATCCATGTGGAGACCGATGCCGCGGTGGCGTCGGTGCCGGGAGTGCCCGCGCGCACCCGCGGTTCCGAGCCGGTGCTCGGCAAGCTGCTCGCGGCGATCGATGCCGGTCAGGCGGTGCGTTTCGAGCACAGGGGTGCGGTCAACGCGCCGTATCTGATGCGCGATGTCGAGCCGTGGGGTGTGGTGACCCATCACGGGCGCTGGTACCTGGTCGGTCACGACCGGGATCGGGACGCGGTCCGCAGCTTCCGGCTGTCCAGGATCGGCGACGATGTCACCGCGTACGGTCCGCCGAACGCGGTGCACAAACCCGAGGGCGTCGATCTGCGGTCGATCGTCGACACGGTCACGCACTCCTCGCCGGTGACCGGTTCGGCGACGGTGTGGGTGGCCGACGGACGCGGCCGCGAGATCCGCAGGCTCGGCCAGGTGGTGGCGGAGCGGAAGATCGGCGGCCGCTCGGGTTCGGTCGTGGAATTCCCGGTGCGCTCGCGTGATTGGGTGGCCAGGCTGATCACCGGCCTCGGTCCCGACGCCGTCGTACTCGCACCGGACGACCTGCGCGCCGACGTGATCGCGCGGCTGCGTTCGGTCTTCGATCACACGGAGGTGCGCGCGTGACGACGTCATCTCGGCTGTCGGTTCGGTTGTCGCGGCTGCTGAACATGATCCCGTACTTCATCGCCAACCCCGGCATCAGCGCCGCGGAGGCCGCCGACGATCTCGGCGTCAGCACCAAACAGCTGATGAGCGACCTGAATCAGCTATGGATGTGCGGCCTGCCCGGCTACGGTCCCGGTGATCTGATCGATCTGTCGTTCTCCGAGGAGAGCATCGAGGTCACCTTCTCCGCCGGGATCGAACGGCCGCTACGGCTGACCTCCACCGAGGCGACGGCGCTGCTCGTCGCGCTGCGCTCGATCGTCGACATGCCGGGCATGGTCGATCCGACCGCGGCGCACGCGGCCATCGCCAAGATCGAATCGGCCATCGTCGGCGGCGAATTCGACGCCGAACCCGATCGGGTGCCGCCGATCGAGGCGCCCGCCGTCGCCACCGTGCGCTCGGCGCTGGCCAGGCATCGCGCGCTGCGTCTGGTCTATTACTCGGCAAGTCGCGATGTGGTGTCCGAGCGCGTCGTCGACCCGATCCGAATCGTTTTGGTGGACAACAACAGTTACCTGCAGGCCTGGTGCAGGCAGGCCGAGGGGGTGCGGCTCTTCCGGTTCGACCGGATCGAGGCCGCCACCGAACTCGACGAGCCCGCCAAACCGCCGAGCCATGCGACCGAGGAGTCCGCCGCGCTCGACCTGTTCCAGGACGATCCGGCGGTTCCGTTGGCGCGGTTGAAGATTCGCGCCGACTACGGCTGGGTGCTCGACCAGTACCCGATGCACCGGGTGGCCGTGCATCCCGGCGGCCATCTGGAGGCGACCATGCGGTTCGCCACACTGGACTGGATGGCGAGGCTGCTGCTCGGCTTCGGCTCGGGTGTGACCGTGCTCGGCCCGCCCAAATTGGTCGCCGCGGTGCGTGAGCGGTCCAATGCCGCGCTCGCGGCCTACGAGGCAGCCGGATTCGAGGTGGAGACCGCTTGACCGAACGCGTAGTGGTGCTCGGTGCGGGCAGTATCGGCATCTTCGTCGGCGGGAAGCTGGCGGCCGCGGGGGCGGACGTCACGTTCGTCGGCAGGCCGCGGCTGCTCGACGAGATCAGCGCGACCGGGCTGCGGCTCACCGATCTCGACGGCGGCGCGGATGTGGTGCCCGCGACCGGATTCCGGGTGGCGACCACGCCGGACGACGTCGCAACGGCGGATCTGGTGCTGGTGACGGTGAAGTCGGCGGCGACGGCCGATGCGGTGCGCGAGCTCGCGGGCCGGATCCGGCCGGGCACGGTGGTGCTGAGCCTGCAGAACGGCATCGGCAACGACGTGGTGATCCGCGAGATCCTGCCGACCTGCGTGGTGCTGGCGGGCATGGTGATGTTCAACATCGTGCAGCACGGCGACGGCCGGTTTCATCGTGGCACCGAGGGCGGCCTCGCCGTCCAGGACGATCCGGCGCTCGACGATTTCGCCGGGCTGTTCCGCCGCACCGATCTGGCGGTGCGCCGCTATCCGGATCTGCTGCCGGTGCAGTGGGCGAAGCTGCTGCTGAATCTGAACAACCCCATCAACGCGCTGTCCGGCAAACCGCTGCGCGCGGAACTGGCCGACCGCGACTACCGCCGCTGCCTCGCGCTGACCCAGCTCGAGGCGCTCGCCGCGATGAACAAGGCGCGAATAAGTCCGGCACGGCTGACCCCGCTGCCGCCCGAGCTGATGACTAGGGTGCTCACCGTGCCCGACGCGATCTTCCGCAGGCTGGCCGGGCGGATACTCGCCATCGACCCGGAGGCCCGCTCCTCGATGGCCGACGATCTCGCGCTCGGGCGCAAGACGGAAATTTCCTGGTTGTGCGGCGAAATCGTGAGCCTCGGCGCGATGGTCGGGCTGCCGACGCCGGTGAATCAGCGGCTCATCGAGCTGATCGTGGCCGCCGAGCACGGCGACCAGCGCCGCTGGAGCGGCCGGGAACTGCTCGAGCAATTGCGCGCGGCGAGTGCGCAAGGCCGGGGTTGAACGCACGGCAAACGCGGCCATACGGAGGCGTTCACGCATGTCATGGTCCGGTAGCATCGAAACATCACAGTCTTTGGAGGTAAATCATGGGCAGTCTGAGCATCTGGCACTGGCTGATCATCGCAGTGGTTTTCGTGATGTTCTTCGGCGCGAAGCGGATGCCTGATGCCGCCCGCAGCCTTGGCCGGTCGTTGCGCATCTTCAAGACCGAGGTCAGTCAGATGCAGAACGAAGGCGCCGAGCAGTCCGGTGCAGCAGCCCCGCAGCAACCGGCGGCACAGCTGCCGCCCGCACAGCAGGTGAGCACGGACCAGGCGGCGGCCCCGACCGCGCAGCCCCAGGCCGCGCCGAAGTCGCTCTGAGCCGAGTGCTCCACCCGGGGTGAGTGCGGCTCACTCCGGTTTCGCGCTGTGACGACACAGGGGCAAGCACACTAACTATGCGTATTCCGTTCGATCCCCGGCGCAGCAAGCGCAGGACCAACCCCGACGGCACCATGTCGCTGGTCGAGCACCTGCATGAGCTGCGTTATCGGCTGCTCGTCTCGATCGGAGCTGTCGTCGCCACCACGGTGGTCGGCTTCCTCTGGTACGAGTACTCGTTCTTCGGCCTGGACAGCCTCGGTGAGATCCTGCGCGGGCCCTACTGTGCGCTGCCCGCGTCCGCGCGCGCCTCGCTGAGCGCCGACGGTGCCTGCCGCTTGCTGGCCACCGCGCCGTTCGAACAGTTCACGCTGCGGTTGAAGGTCGGCATGACCGCCGGTGTCGTGCTGGCCGCGCCGGTGTGGCTGTATCAGCTGTGGGCGTTCATCACGCCGGGGTTGTACGCGAAGGAACGCAAGTACGCGGTCGGCTTCGTGTCCTCGGGCACAGTGCTTTTCGCCACCGGTGCGGTACTCGCCTACGTGGTTGTCGCGCACGCGTTGAGCTTCCTGCTCACCATCGGCGACAACGTGCAGATCACCGCGCTCAGCGGTTCGCAGTACTTCACCTTCATCATCAACCTGCTGACCATCTTCGGCGTGAGTTTCGAAACTCCGCTGCTGATCATCGGTTTGAACCTGATCGGGGTGCTCACCTACACGCGGCTCAAGGCATGGCGGCGCGGAATCACCTTCGGCCTCTTCGTTTTCGCGGCCATCGTGACACCGCAGGACCCGTTCTCCATGCTGGCGCTGGCGCTCGCGCTGACCGTGCTGTTCGAGGTGGCCATCCAGTTCTCCCGGCTCAACGACGCGCGCAAGGCGCGCAAGGAGGCGCAGGGGTGGGGTGCGCTGTCGGATGACGAGGCGTCCTCGATCGCCGCGCCGGAGCCGATCCGGCCCGCCGAGTCGATTACCGATCCCGCGGAGGCTGGATCGGATGCAAAGAAAACGGCGCGACCGGTGTCGGACTACTCCGATACCCTCTGACGGTGACGTATCACCGGTCGGAGACGGGCGAGCTGGCAAACTTTTCGGCCGAGCTGAAGTTCAGCCTCGATCCCTTCCAGCGCAACGCCTGTGCGGCGCTGGAAGAGGGGCACAGCGTGCTGGTCTGCGCGCCGACCGGCGCGGGTAAGACCGTTGTCGGCGAGTTCGCGGTGCACCTCGCGCTGGCCGCGGGCGGCAAATGCTTCTACACCACGCCGATCAAGGCGCTGTCGAACCAGAAGTTCGCCGATCTCACCGAGCGGTACGGGCGCGACAGTGTCGGGCTACTCACCGGCGACCAGTCGATCAACCCGGACGCGCCCGTGGTCGTGATGACCACCGAGGTGCTGCGCAACATGCTGTACGCGTCCTCGGACGCGCTGCGCGGGCTGTCCTATGTGGTGATGGACGAGGTGCACTACCTGGCCGACCGGTTCCGTGGCGCGGTGTGGGAGGAAGTGATCCTGCATCTGCCGCCGGATGTCCGGCTGGTCAGCCTGTCCGCGACGGTCAGCAACGCCGAGGAGTTCGGCGCGTGGATGGAGACCGTGCGCGGCGATACCGCGGTGGTGGTCGACGAGACCCGCCCGGTGCCGCTGTGGCAGCACGTGATGGTCGGGCGGCGGATGTTCGACCTGTTCGACAGCAAGTCCAGCGATCAGAAGGTGCTGGTCGACGAGGATCTGGTGCGCTTCATCCGGCAGCGCGAGGCCGCCGACCGGATGAACGGCTGGGGCGCGCCGCGCAACGGCCGCGGCGGTGGCCGCAACTTCCGTCCGCTGCCGCGGCCCGAGGTGCTCGCCAAACTCGACGACGAGGGGCTGCTGCCCGCCATCACCTTCATCTTCAGCCGGGCGGGCTGCGACGGCGCGCTGGCCCAGTGCCTGCGGTCGCGACTGGACCTCAGCCGGGAGGATGAGGTCGAGCAGATCGACGCGATCATCGAGAAGCACACGGGCGATCTGCCCAAGGGCGATCTCGAGGTGCTCGGCTACTGGGAGTGGCGCGAGGCGCTGCACCGCGGCCTCGCCGCCCATCACGCGGGTATGCTGCCCGCCTTCCGGCACACGGTCGAAGAGCTGTTCGTGCGCGGGCTGGTGCGGGCGGTATTCGCCACGGAGACACTGGCTTTGGGCATCAACATGCCCGCGCGGACGGTGGTGCTGGAGCGGCTGGTCAAGTACAACGGCGAGACGCACGCCGAACTCACCCCCGGTGAGTACACCCAGCTCACCGGGCGCGCCGGACGGCGTGGCATCGACGTCGAGGGCCACGCGGTGGTGCTGTGGCAGCCGGAGGTCGACACCAGCGCCGTCGCGGGCCTGGCCTCGACGCGTACCTATCCGCTGCGCAGCTCGTTCCGGCCCGGCTACAACATGTCGATCAACCTGATCGACCGGATGGGCGCCGACGAATCCCGCGAGCTGCTCGAGCGCTCCTTCGCGCAGTTCCAGGCGGATCGCTCGGTGGTCGGCCTGGTGCGCGGCATCGAACGCAACGAGCTGCAGCTGCGCAAACTACGTGGACAGCTCGGCGGCGAGGAAGGTGGCTTCCTCGAATACATTTCGCTGCGCGAGCGGATCAAGCAGCGGGAACGTCAGCTGGAACAGCAGAGCCGCTCCGATCGGCGCGGCGCCGCGGTCGAGGCGCTTGTCGCGCTGCGCCGCGGCGATGTGGTGGCGATTCCGTCCGGGCGCAGGATGGGGCTCGCGGTGATCCTGGAACCCGATGCGACACCGGGCGATCCGCGCCCGCTGGTGCTGACCGAGGACAAATGGGCGGGCCGGGTGTCGGTCGCCGATTTCCCGGTGCCCGCGCAGGCGCTCGGGCATATGCGGCTGCCGCGCCGCGTCGATCACCGCACCGCGCGGATCCGGCGCGACCTGGCCTCCGCCCTGCGCAGCACCGGGATCATGGCGCCGGGTCGGCAACGACGCGGCAAACACTCCACGGCCGCGGAGGACCGCGAACTCCAGACGCTGCGGCGCAGCCTGCGCTCGCATCCGGCCCACACCCGGCCCGATCGCGAGCAGATGGCGCGCGTCGGCGAACGCTACAACCGGCTGCTCCGCGAGACCGAGGCCATGCGCCAGAAGGTTGCCGCCACCACGAATTCGCTGGCCCGCACCTTCGACCGGATCCTCGCACTGCTCGACGAGCGCGGCTTCGTGCACGAGGGCGAGGTGACCGCCGAGGGACGCAGGCTGGCCAGGATCTACGCCGAAAGCGACCTGGTGATCGCCGAATGCCTGCGCCAGGGACTGTGGCGTGGGCTCGGGCCCGCCGAACTGGCGGGCGTCGTCTCCGTACTGGTCTACGAATCCCGGCAGGAGAGCGGCTATCTCGGCGCCAGCGGGCCGACCCCGCCGATCCGGCGCGCCGTCGGCGCTACCGTCGAGGTGTGGAGCGAACTGCGCGGCGACGAGGCGCGGCACAAGCTGCCGCCGACCCGCGAACCCGACCTCGGCTTCGTCACCGGCATCTACAAGTGGGCGCGCGGGGACGGGCTGGCGGATTCGCTGCTCGCCAGCGGTGACCAGGGCTCGCCGCTGTCCGCGGGCGACTTCGTTCGCTGGTGCAGGCAGGTGATCGACCTGCTCGATCAGATCCACGGGACCGCCGACGACACCGAGGTCGCGGCCACCGCGGCCAAGGCGGTCAGGGCCATTCGGCGGGGTGTCGTTGCGGTGGACGCCGCGTAGCGTATTCACTTGTGATTTGATTTCTTTCGCGTACCGACCGTCGTGGAGGAGTCGTGTCGAACGACTAGTCGCACGCGGGGGGCTACCGTATGTGTAACGAATGCGAGTGGAGGCGAGCATCATGAGCGGCCCGTTTGGACCGAGCGATCCCGGGGAAGGACGCAATGACCCCACCCAGCAGTGGGGCGGCCAGCAGGCGCCCGGCCAGCAGCCGCCGGGTCAGGCCGGGCCGACCCAGCACTGGGGTGGACAGCCACAACAGACGCCGTCCTCGGCGCAACCCACCCAGCACTGGGGAGATCAGCAGCAGCCACAGCCGACCCAGCAGCAGTGGGGTCAGCAGCAACCGCCGCAGCAGTGGGGGCAGCAGCCGAGTCAGCCGAGCCAGCCTGCCTGGGGTCAGCAGTCGCAGCCGCAGTGGGGGCAGCAGCCGCAACAGGATTGGCAGCAGCCGCAGCAGCAGTGGGGCCAGCAGCCGCAGTGGGGGCAGCAGCAGCCGGTACCGTCCTCGGGCGGTAAGGGCAAAGGCCTGATCATCGGCCTCGTCATCGGTGGCCTGGTGATCATCGGCGCGGTCGTCGCGCTGGTGGTGCTGCTGACCGCCAAGGACAAGCTGGACAACAGCGCCGTCCAGGACGGCGTGAAGAAGGTGCTGTCGGATTCCTACGGCATCCAGGACGTCAGCGAGGTCTCCTGCCCCTCCGGCCAGGAAGTGACCATCGATCGCACCTTCGACTGCAGCCTCAAGGTCAGCGGCGAACAGAAGAAGGTCACCGTCAAGATCACCAAGGACGACGGCACCTACGAAGTAGGCCGCCCCAACTAACCCTGCCTCCGGCAACCGGGCCGTCCGCGCCACCCGCGGACGCCCGGTGCCTTCGCATGTCCACACATCATGGGCCGTGCCATCCGGTTCAACCGAGCGGTCTGTTGCCGTGCGGTCGTCGAAATACGCTGGACCGCAACAGGAGTCGCACATGCCCGGATACGTCATCGTCGAGGCCGAGGTGCAGGACGAGGAGGTCGGCCTGGCGTACTGGAAGCTGGCCGAGCCGTCGATCCGCCGGTACGGTGGCCGCTATCTCGTCGCGGCGGTGCCTGAGGTGCGAGAGGGGGAGTGGCAGGGGCGGGTCGTCGTGCTCGAGTTCTCGGACCTGGACCAGGCGAGGACCTGGTACGACTCACCCGAGTACCTTGCGGCGCGCGAAGTCCGGCAGAGCGGTGTCAAGATTCGGCTGATCTTCGCTGAGGGGATGGCCGCCGGGTAGTCGAAGGCGCTCCGGATTCAGCCGATCGCCATAGTGCCCGACCTTTCGCACATGCCCCGCGAACGGGTCAGGCGTTGGCGACGGTGGTCAGGGCGGTGATGAGGCGGGTGATCGGGCTTTCGGCGTTGTAGGCGGTGGCCAGTTCGCGGAGGCGGGCCGGGTCGGCGGGGGTGGCGGGGAGGGGATCGGGGCGGGAGAGTTCTACGTCGGCGTCGCGGACTACGCGGACTACCGGGGCCGCGGCCTGCAAGTAGTCGTCGGCGGCGCGGAGTTTGGCGCGGATGTTCTGGGAGAGGTCGGCGGTGGGGTCGTCGAGGGCGGCGACGAGGGCTTCGAGGGAGCCGAAGCGGGAGATCAGGACGGACGCGGATTTCTCGCCGATGCCCGCGACGCCGGGGAGGCCGTCGGAGGCGTCGCCGCGCAGCGTGGCGAGGTCGGCGTAGGCCGGGCCCGCATTGACTACGGGCACACCGTATTTCGCGGCTACCTCGGCCGGGCCGAACAGTTCCGCCTTGGCCAGGCCGCGGCCCGCGTACAGCACGCGCACCGGGGGCTGCGGGTCGTCGCGCACGAGTTGTAGCAGGTCGCGGTCACCGCTGACGACGATCACCGGGTCGGTGCGCTCCCTGGTGGCGAGGGTGCCGAGTACATCGTCGGCCTCGAGGCCCTCCGCGCCGCCGGTCGCGATCCCGGCGGCTTCCAGCACCTCGAGGATCATCTCGACCTGCGGGGTGAGCGCGTCGGGCACCACCTCGGCGCCGGGTGCGGCATCGGCCGCGGTATCGAGCCGGTGCGCCTTGTACGAGGGCACCAGCGCCACCCGGTAGGCCGGGCGCCAATCCAGATCCAGGCACACCACCAGCCTGCTCGGCGCGTGCTTGGTGATCAGCGACGCGACCATATCGGTGAACCCGCGCACTGCGTTCACCGAGCGCCCGTCCGGCGCGGTGATCTTGTCGGGAATCGCGTGAAAGGCACGGAACCACAGGCTCGCTCCATCCAGGAGCAGCAACGGTCCGGCAGCAGCGGTACTCACCCCGGCGAGGCTACCCGCCCGCTACGACAACCCACCTCAACCACTCCCGGCTCGCGGTGTCTGGGGGTGGGGACGGCTGATCTTGGGATCGGGGATGGGGGTGGGGTGGTGGGCGGTAACGTCGGGGGCATGAGTTCGCACACGGGATCAAGGTTCGCGGCGGATGTTTACGGGGATCGGCTGGAGCGGGCGGTGGAGTTGATGCGTGCGGCGCACCTCGATGCGCTGCTGATCACCCCGGGCCCGGATCTGCGGTATCTGATCGGCTCGGCCGCGCAATCCTTCGAGCGGTTGACCTGCCTTGTCATTCCCGCCGACGGTGCGACACCGTCGGTGGTCATTCCGAAGATGGAGCTGGCCGGCCTGGAGGCCTCGGCCGCCGGTGAGCTCGGGCTGACCGTGCTCGACTGGGTCGACGGCGTCGATCCGTATCAGCTGGTGAAGTCCACGCTGCATGTCGGTTCGCGGGTCGCCGTCACCGAGGTGATGCCCGCGCTGCATCTGCTGCCGCTCGCGGAATCGGCCACCGGACTTCCGGTTTCGGCCACGCCGGTGCTGCGCGAACTGCGGATGACCAAGGATGCCGCCGAGGTCGACGCGCTGCGCCGGGCCGGTGCGGCGATCGACCGCGTGCACGCGCGGATGGGCGAGTTCCTGCGTGCCGGGCGCACCGAGGCGGAGGTCGGCGCGGATATCGCGGCCGCCATCGTCGAAGAGGGACATCTCGAGGCCGCGTTCGTCATCGTCGGCAGTGGCCCGCACGGCGCCGACCCGCATCACGGAATGTCCGAGCGGGTCATCGAATCCGGCGATGTGGTGGTCATCGATATCGGCGGACCGGTCGACCCCGGCTACTACTCCGACTCGACCCGCACCTACGCGATCGGCACACCGAAGCCCGCGATCGCGGAGCAGATCGCGGTGCTGGAACGCGCCCAGGCCGCGTCGGTGGCCGCCGTCCGCCCTGGCGTCACCGCCGAATCGGTCGACGCCGCCGGGCGACAATTGTTGGCCGAGGCCGGATTGGGCGATGCGTTCGTGCACCGCACCGGCCACGGTATCGGCCTCTCGGTGCACGAGGACCCCTACATCGTCGAGGGCAACGACCTGGTCCTGAAGGCGGGCATGGCGTTCAGCATCGAGCCGGGCATCTACTTCCGCGGTGACTGGGGCGCCCGCATCGAGGACATCGTGGTGGTCACCGAGGACGGTTGCGAGTCCATGAACAACCGTCCGCATGGCCTGACGGTGCTGTAGCGACTGGACTACAAGATCATCAGGAACTGAGGTAACCGCTCTCTCGGTGTTTGGTTACGGCAGTTCCTGATGATCACTCGACCAGCGCCGCGACGGCGTGTCGGGGTCGGTGTGTCGAGTTGAGTCAGCCGAGGGTGCCGCTGGCGAGGACGCGGCGGACCTCGATGGCGATGACGACGCGGGTCGGGTTCTCGCGGGGGACGCGATAGCGGCCCGCATAGCGGTCCACCGCGTCGGCGACGCTGGCCGGGTCGTCGAGGACGGTGGCCGGACCCTCCAGAGTCAGCCAGCGGATGCCGTCGACCTGGCTGACCGCGGCATAGCCGGAGCGGCGTACGTTGCGCACCTTCACCGATCCGTCGTTGGTGATGATCCGCGCGATTCCGGCTTCCGGATCCCAGGTGAACCCGACGGCGACCACATGCGGTGTGCCATCGGCACGCAGAGTGGTCAGCGTCGCTAGGTGCCGTTCGGTGACGAACTCGAGCGCGGTCTGGGAAAGCTGCACAGTGCTGGTCGGCATCCCACGACCGTAGCCTCGAGCGCTGACGAATGACGCATCCCCACAGTGACTCGAGGGAAGGCTGCGGCCCTGATGAGCTCGCGAGCGCCGAGATGACAGACTTGGCCCATGGGAATGCGAGGGATCGCGGATGGGCCGGTGCTGGTGCTCGGTGGGCGCAGCGAGATCGGGCTCGAGGTGGCGCGGCGGCTGGCGGCCGGGCGGGTGGTGATCCTTGCCGCGCGGCGCAGCGGTTCGCTGACCGAAGAAAGCGCACAGCTCACGGCGGCGGGCGCGATCGCGGTGCACACCGTCGAGTTCGATGCCGACGACACGGCGAGCCATCCCGCGCTGCTCGAGAAGATCGTCGCCGAGCACGGGCGGATCGGGGTGGCGGTGGTCGCGTTCGGTGTGCTCGGCGATCAGGCGCTGGCGGAACGCGATCCGGCGCATGCGATCGCTGTGGCGCACATCGATTACGTGGCGCAGATCAGCGTGCTGACCACACTGGCCAACCTGCTGCGCATCCAGGGCGACGGGCAGATCGTCGTGTTCAGCTCGATCGCGGGCGTGCGAGTCCGCCGCGCCAACTACGTCTACGGCTCGACCAAGGCGGGCCTGGACGGTTTCGCCGGCGGACTCGCGGATGCGTTGCACGGCACCGGCGTTCACCTGCTCCTCGTCCGCTGCGGCTTCGTCATCGGCCGGATGACCGAGGGCATGGACCCGGCCCCCTTCTCCAGCACCCCCGACCAAGTCGCCGACGCCGTCGTCAAGGGCCTGCGCAAGCACACCAGGCTGGTCTGGTTCCCCCGGGTCCTGCGTCCTCTCTCCGTCGTCATGCGGGCCCTCCCACAGCCCATTTGGCGCCGGATGCCCCGGTGACCGAGTCTCGACCCGGCCCGGGGCTGCGGTGGGTGGGGCCGCGGATCGGGGTGGTGGGGATCGGGGCCGATGGGTGGGATGGGCTGAGTAAGGCTGCACGGGAGGCGGTTTCGGGGGCGGAGGTGGTGTTCGGATCGGTGCGGCAGTTGGGGTTGGTGGCCGAGGAGGTGCGGGGACGGCGGGTGGCGTGGCCGTCGCCGCTGGTGCCCGCGCTGCCCGGGTTGTTCGAAACGTATGCGGGGGTGCGGATTTGCGTGCTTGCCAGCGGGGATCCGATGTTCTACGGGATCGGGGTCACGTTGGCGCGGTTGCTCGGACCGGCTGCGCTGCAGGTGTTTCCGCAGCCGTCGTCGGTGTCGCTGGCGTGTGCGCGGCTGGGGTGGGGGTTGGCCGAGACACCCGTGGTGAGCGCGGTGGGGCGGCGGATGGAGACGGTGCTGCCCGAACTCACGGACGGGCGGCGGGTGCTCGTGCTCAGCGCGGATGAGCGGTCACCGGCGCGGTTGGCGGAACTCTTGCGGCACAATGGGTTCGGACCCTCCGAGCTGACCGTGCTGGAGCAGCTGGGTGGCCCGGCCGAACGCCTCGTGACCGGAATCGCCGCCGACTGGGCGGTGCCCGCGGGGGATCCGTTGAATCTCGTCGCGATCGACTGCGTCGCGGATCCGAAGCGCCTGAGAGCAACCCGCACGCCAGGCTTGCCCGACGAATTGTTCGGCGGGGACGGTCAACTCACCAAATCCGAGGTGCGCGCGCTCACCCTCGCCGCGCTCGCTCCCGCGTCCGGTGAGCTGCTGTGGGATGTCGGCGGTGGCTCGGGCAGTATCGCGATCGAATGGTGCCGCACCGATCCCGCCTGCCGGGCGCTCACTTTCGAGCGGCTCGAACGCAGGCGGCGGCAGATCGCCGACAACGCCGCCGCACTGGGTGTCCCGCACATCGTTGTGCGCGGTGAGGTGCGATCCGAACTGGACGGCGCCATCGACCCGGTCTCGGCACCTCCTGACGCCATTTTCGTCGGTGGCGGGCTCACCCAGGCTGGCCTGCTCGAGACATGCTGGTCACATCTGCGACAGGGCGGCAGGCTGGTGGCGAACGCGGTGACCGCCGAATCCGAAGCGCTGCTGGTGCGCTGGGCCGCCGCGCACGGCGGTGAACTGCGGAAGTTCCAGATCTACCGGTCCGAGGCGCTCGGCTCCTTCACCACCTGGCGACCTCAGCTGCCGGTCACCCAGTGGTCGGTGTGCAAAAGAGCGTAGCGGCCGGTACGTCCCGGTGCGATTCGGGGTTATTCCGCGTCGATGTGCCGGGTATGGTCGGTCTCCGAGATCCGATCGTTATCGGAGATTCGAATCCTGATAGGGAGTTTGATGCGCTACAAGAAGTTTGCCGCCACCGCCATCCTGGCCGTCGCCGCGACGGGTATCGCCGCGGGCACGACCTACGCGGAGCCTGCACCCGCGGTACAGAACCAGCCCGCGCCGATCGTGCTCGGTGCGGATCACGGTGTGACCTACGCCGCGCAGTTGATCGACAAGTCGATCGTCACCGCCGTCACCGGCGGCGCGTTCAGCCTCGACACCGACCAGAAGTACGTCACGGTCAAGAACGCCGAGGGTGCCGTCGTCACCTCGATTCCGTTGCAGGCGAAGGTCGGTGACCAGCTCATCCCGATCGCCGCCACCATCGACGCGTCCCAGCAGAAGCTGACGCTTACCCCCGAAGTGCAGCCGACCGCCGATGCCGTGACGGCCACGGCGACCGCCATCTCGTCGCAGGAGTGGTTCTTCAGCGAACTGCAGCGCGCCTCGCTCGGCGCGGTGATCGGCGGCATCATCGGGTTCTTCTTCTTCGGCATCGGCCTGCCGCTCGGCGCGCTGATCGGCCTGCTCATCGCGGGTGGTCCGAACCTGATCAACGCGGGCATCGCCTACTTCAGCGGGCAGCCCTGAAAACCCTGATATTGGGCGGGACCCGGGAAGCCCGGGAACTCGCCGAGATCGCTTCCGGCGAGCGAGGATTCGATATCGTCTCCTCGCTCGCCGGTCGTGTTCGCGACCCCGTGCTGCCCGCGGGCGCGGTGCGCCTCGGCGGTTTCGGCGGTGCCGATGGCCTGCGGGATTGGCTGGCGGCCAACGGCATCGAGGTCGTGATCGATGCCACCCATCCGTTCGCGGGCACCATGAGCGCGCACGCCGCCACGGCCGCGGCGAGTCTCGGGCTGCCGCTGTTGCATGTGCGCAGGCCCGGCTGGTCGGAGCGGCAGGGGGACAACTGGATTCGGGTGCCCGATCTCGCCGGTGCCGCCGCGGCCGAGCTCGGCGAGCGGGTCTTCCTGACCATCGGTCGCCAAGGTGTCGGCGCGTTCGCCGCGTTGACACAGCCGTGGTTCCTGATCCGTTCGATCGACCCGCCGACGGGACCGCTGCCGCCGAACCACGAATTGCTCTTGGCCCGTGGACCTTTCACCGCCCAGGACGAGGGTCGATTGCTGACGCGGCAGCGGATCGATGTGCTCGTCACCAAGGACAGCGGCGGCGAGCTGACCGAGGCCAAACTCGAAGCCGCACGCGCCGTGGGCATTCCGGTCGTGATGATCGATCGCCCCGCGCTTCCGGCGGGCGCGGCGGTCGTGGCCGAGGTGGCCGATGCGTGGCAGTGGTTGCGCCGGCAGGCCGGCTAGAGATTCAAGGTCGCGCGCAGGCGAGCGTCGAGCGCCTCGGCCTCGTCGGCGGACAGCTCACCCGCCTGTTCGGTGAGCCACTCCCGGTAGACGCGATGCATTTCCAGTGCGTCCGCCCAGCCGTGCGTGGTGTACAGGGCGAGCACATGGCCCGGATCGACATCGGCCAGTGGCACCACGTGCAGCCATCGATACTGCGAGGAGATCACCGCCGGATCGGAGACGAGTACCGCCGCGCTGTGCCGTGGCGACGGCGTGCCGTCGGGGAGCGCGGGGGAGTAGTGCCAGATCTCGCCGCGCTTCATGCGATGCGGCGGGGACGTAGCGGCGCCGAGCACCCCGGCATGCGCGAGAGGCGCCGTCTGATGATTCGCTCGCTACGCACGCTCATGTCACATGCATATCAGAGCCCGGCGCGATTCGGTGTTCTTCGCCACGTACCGATCCGGGCACGGCGCCGGTCACCAGCGCGATGTGCGGCGAATCAGCGACCGAGGAGTCCGGGGACCCGATCGAACCAGTCGAGCACCGCGCGTTCGTAGCCGATGCCGAACTCCAGGGTGGCCCGCTGGTGCGGTGTCATCGGCGTGCGGTCCTCGGCGAGATACCGATCGAGCCTGTGCTGGTGCACATCCCGGTTGGCGGCGATGATCTCGTCGAGATGGCCTGGATCCAGATGCTCGCCGAAGGACAGCGTCAGCAGCAGCGGCACCCGGATCGTCTCGCTGCCGGGATCGCGAGAGATCCACTCGCGGAAGGCTTCCCGGCCCGCATCGGTGATCCGGTACGGCGTGCGCTCGCGCGCGCCGGTTTCGCCCTTCTCGACCAGGCCCGCCGTGTCCATGGCGCCGAGTTCCCGATACACCTGGCTCTGGGTGATGGTCCAGAAGTCGCCGATGCGCTCCTGGGCCTCGGACACCAGATCCCAGCCCGACTTCGCGCCCTCGTGCAGAAATCCGAGCAGCGAGGCGGCCGTGGAGTTCAGCGGCTTGCGCCGGGTCGCGGTATTCGTCAACCGAAATGCTCCCATCGCGTCAACGTTCCATAGTGGAATGTTATACGACCGGCCGCTTGGCGCCGCGGACGGTGACCTACTTGTCGCCGATCAATGTGTCCAACCGCTCGAGCACCCGCGCCATCCCCTGTTCGATCACGGCCACCCGGCGGTTCAATTCGCCGACGTCCTGGCGTAGATCGCCGACGGTCTGGCGCAGCACGACGAGGTCGTCGCCGATCGTGCCGGTGCGCTCGTCGATCCGGTCGATGCCGTCGAGCGCCTTCCTGGTCAGGGCCGCGAGTTCGGTGAGGACGTCGCCCTGTTCGTCGAGTGCCTGCTCACTCGCGGTCGCCCTGGCTTCGAGGGCGCTCGCTCGCAAAGTCAACTCCGACAGTGTCGCGGCCAAGATCCCCTCCGATCGTTGCGTGCGTCAGCAGATCCTACGCGCCGGATCGGGCCGCGTCGCCCGCGCCACGGTAGCGGCGGGAGGTGAAGACCCGTACTCCGCCGGGTGTTTCGACGGTCGCGGTGGTGGAGGCGCCGATGATCAGCAGCGTCCGCATGTCGACCTCGGCCGGGTCGAGATCGGCGAGCTGGATCACTCGCACCGACTCGGCAGGCCCGCCCACATCGCGGCCGAGTACCACCGGAGTGTCGGGTTTGCGGTGCTCGAGCAGTAGATCGCGCATGGCGCCGACCTGCCAGGTGCGCTGGGAGGAGGCCGGGTTGTAGATGGCGATCGCCATATCGGCCGCGGCGACGGCCGAAAGCCGTTGCGCGACAACCTCCCACGGCTTAAGCCGATCGGAGAGCGAGATCATCGCGTAGTCGTGGCCGAGCGGCGCGCCGACCCGGCTCGCCACCGCGTTGGCGGCGGTGAGGCCGGGCAGCACCCGCACCTCGACCCCGTACCACTGCGGATCGGCCGATTCCTCCAGCACCGCCGCCGCCATCGCGAACACGCCGGGATCGCCGGAGGACACCACCGCGACCCGAGCGCCTTGCTTCGCCAAATCCAGTGCCATGGCGGCACGTTCGGATTCCACCCGATTGTCACTGGCATGCCTGCGCTGCCCCGGGCGCACCGGCACCCGGTCGATATACGTCGTGTACCCGACGAGATCGGTGGCGTGCTCGAGTGCCTGCCGCACCTCGGGAGTGGTCCATGCCTCAGCCCCTGGCCCGAGACCGACGACGACGACCTCACCCTGTGTGTGGGGGTGCCCACCGTCGGCCCTCGGTGCTTGTAGCCGCGGGGAAGCCGCATCGCGTCGGTCCGGCGGAGTGTGGCCGGGACTGGTGAATTCCTCAGCAGCCGCCGCTGCGCTCTCGGCCGAGAGGCCTACGGCCACGGCCTCGCTGCGGCGAGGCGCGATGCTGGTACGGGAGTGCTCGTCGGCCGCCAGCGGTGGCACGGGTCGCGCGGCGAAAGGGCTCTCGGGTATCCGAGCGTCGTCGGCGGTCGCGAATCCAGCAGCGGCCGAGTGGATTTCGGTCGACAGGTGGTGATCGGCAGTTCGGCGGCCCACCGAGGTGTCGTTGGTCGGTTCGGCCTGTGTGTCGACTGCCGGGCTGCCTGTTGCCGCGCGCGGGAGTTCGGTGGTGGGGGTGGGGCCGGGGACCAGCGTGATGGAGAAGTAGGGGACGTCGGCGTCGGCTACGTCGGCGGCGCGCAGGACGCGCTCGCGGGTGGAGCTCGCGCGTTCGACGTAATAGGCGTCGTCGAGCCGGCCGGAGTCCGAGAGGGCGCGGCGCACACCGGGATAGGTGCGGCCGAGCTTCATGATGGCGGCGGCGTCGGTGTCGCGCAGGCGGCGGGTGAGCTCGTCGACCGGCATGGTGCCCGGCAGGACCGTGAGCACCTGCTCGCCCTCGACGAGCGGGGTGCCGAGCGCCGCCGAGGCCGCGCTCACCGAGGTGATGCCGGGAATGATCTCGGCCTCGAAGCGATCGGCCAGCCGCCGGTGCATATGCATGTAGGAGCTGTAGAACAGGGGATCGCCCGCCGCGAGCAGCGCCACCGAGCGGCCCGCGGCCAGATGGACGGCGAGCCGTTCGGCCGCCTGCTCGTAGAACTCGTCGATGGCGCCCTGATAGCCGCCGGGATGGTCGGTGGTCTCGGTGGTCACCGGATAGACGAGATGCTCCTCGAGCTGTCCTGCGCGCATATACGGCAGCGCGATCGCCCGGGAGATGCTGCGCCCGTGCCGCGCACTGTGGAACGCGATCACATCCGCCGCCGCGATCACCCGCGCGGCCTTCACCGTCACCAACTCCGGATCACCCGGACCGAGTCCGACGCCCCACAACTTGCCCGATTGCGTGCTGTCGCTCATTCCTGTTCGCTCGCAATCGCATTGAGGGCGGAGGCGGTGATGGCGCTGCCGCCCCGCCTGCCGCGCACGGTGAGGTATTCGATGCCGCCGAAGTCGATGAGCGCGTCCTTGGATTCGGCCGCGCCGATGAAGCCGACCGGGATGCCCAGGATGGCGGCCGGGCGTGGGGCGCCCGCGTCGAGCATGTCGAGCAGGTGGAACAGGGCGGTCGGGGCGTTGCCGATGGCGACCACCGCGCCGTCGAGGCGATCGCGCCACAGTTCCAGCGCGGCGGCGGAGCGCGTATTGCCCATGGTGGCAGCCAGTTCCGGCACGCGCGGATCGGCGAGGGCGCACAGCACCTCATTGCCCGCGGGTAGCCGCTTGCGCGTCACGCCGGAGGCGACCATGTTCGCGTCGCACAGGATCGGCGCGCCCGCGCGCAGCGCGGTGCGGGCGGCGGCGACCACGCCCGGCGAAAAGGCAATGTCCGCAGCCAGATCCACCTGGCCGCAGCCGTGGATCATCCGCACCGCCACCTGCGCCACGTCCGGCGGGAATCCGCTCAGGTCGGCTTCGGCGCGGATCATCGCGAACGAGCGCCGATAGATCTCGGCGCCGTCGGTGAGGTAGCTGGCACGCACGTCGGACATGGCGTCCACCCTAAGAGGTGCGGTGCCGACGGGATCGCACCGGTGGCTGTCACCGAGAGAGCGCACCGGCAAGGGGTCAGGTGCGGGGGCGCTCGAGGATGCGCGACATGACGATGGAGCTGCGGGTGCGGCCGACCCGGGTGTTCTCGCGGATGCGTTCTACGGTGGACTCGATTTCGGCCATGTCGGTGGCCATGACGTGGACGAGGGCGTCGGCCTCGCCCGCGATGGTCCAGACGCCGACGACCTGGGGTATCGGTTCCAGGCTGCGCTTGAGCTCGGCCGGTGAGATGTTGTCGCGGTAGTAGACCTCGACGTACGCCTCGGTTTTCCAGCCGAGCGCGGCCGGGTTGACCAGCGCGGTGAACCCGGTGATCTGCCCGCTGGCCACCATCTTGTCGACCCGGCGCTTGACGGCGGGCGCGGACAGCCCGACGGTGCCGCCTATTTCCTGGAACGACGCGCGCGCTTCCCGCAGCAGGTGGGCCAGAATTCGCCTGTCGATGTCGTCCACGCCACAGCACCTCCCCGGTCGCGCAATGATCCGCTGTTTGAGCGAGTATTTGCGCAATGAATTGATGTTTCTGGCGCAATAGTAGGCGAATTACCGTCGTGTTAGCCGAATGATCTTCGCCTACCCGCGGGAGCCCCGTTGACCTCTGTAGCCATCAGCACCGAGCCCGTCGCCACGCGCCGACCGTCGCCGCGACGCTTCGTCATGTGCCGCCCCGACTACTTCGACGTCTTCTACTCGATCAACCCATGGATGGATCCGGAAGCGCCGGTGGATCGCGACCGCGCCATCGACCAGTGGGAGACGCTGCGCACGGCCTTCGAGAGCCATGGCCATCACGTCGACGTGGTGCCCGGCGAACCGGGCCTGCCCGATATGGTGTTCGCCGCCAACAGCGGCGTGATCGTCGGAGACCGCGCCATCTCCGCGCGCTTCACCCATGCCGAGCGTGCCGACGAGGGCCCCGCCTACCACCGCTGGTTCGATGCCCGCGGCTTCGCGAAACTCGCTGCCGCGCAGGAGGTCAACGAGGGCGAGGGCGATTTCGTGCTGGTCGGCGAGCGCTTCCTCGCGGCCACCGGATTCCGCAGTTCGCCTGCCGCGCACCGGGAAGTGGAGGAGTACTTCGGCATTCCGGTGGTCACGCTGGATCTCGTCGATCCGCGCTTCTATCACCTCGATACCGTGCTGATGGTGCTCGGCGACGGCCACATCGCCTACTACCCACCGGCTTTCGCCGAACCGAGCCGTGCGGTGCTCGCCGAACTGTTCCCGGACGCGATCGTCGCCACCGAGGCTGATGCTGTTGTCCTCGGGCTCAACGGGGTCAGCGACGGCTACAACGTCTTCCTCAGCCCCCGCGCGACGGATCTGGCCGCGGCGGTGAAAGCCGTTGGCTACAACCCGATCCCGGTGGACCTCTCCGAATTCCTCAAGGCGGGCGGCGGCATCAAGTGCTGCACCCTCGAAGTGCACTGAGCTGAACCTCGGGACCCGCGCCGGCCATCGGCGCGGGTTCTGTTGTCAGAAGGGCAGTTCGGTGCGCCTGGCGCTGATGCCTGGCCCGGCGAGCAGCAAGCCGGTGCCGAAGGCGGGCAGCTGCCTGCGTTCGATCAGTCGACGCGGTAACCCGCATCGGTGGCGACCACATCGGTCACCGCGCCCTTGGGCCGCCCGCAGCGGCGCGCGCATCCGGACCAGTGCTGCCGCCCGGGGACCGCGACCTCGTCCGCGGCGAATGTGCCGTCGGCCGCCCGAAGCTCGGAATCCGGTAGGACGCGGCCGGATTCGACGGCGGCCGCCACATCCGCGCGCACATCGGTGAGCGATTTGGCGCATCCCGGCTGCCCCGCACAGGCGCTGACCCGCAGCCACGGGGAGTTGGCGTCGAAGATCAGCCCCATCGGCGCGAGTACCCGCACGACCTGTTCGGCGGGCCACTCCTCGAGATCGGCGATGACGAGGCCGCGCCACGGCGTGATGACGATCGGATGCTCGACGGCGGCGATGAATTCGGCGGTGCGGGAAGGCAGCGAACCTAGTCGCACACCGGCGCCGAGGCTGACCAGGCCGTTGTCCTGGGCCAGCCAGCCGATCGGAATGTCGTGGGGCGCACCGAGTTCGAGCCGCTCCGCGCCGGGCGTCAGGCCGAGCCGGTCGACGACCCGCTCGATGCCGCCGCCGACCTCGTGCAGCCGCCACTGGCCGGAATTCAGTTCGACGAACACGTGCGCGGCGGCCAGCAGCACATCGACCGCGTCGGCGGCCGACACCCGGATCCCGGAGTCGCGCCCGGCCAGCACGATCGCGAATTCGTCCGCGTCCGTGGCATGTACGCCGAGATCGCCGTCGAGGCCGCTGATATCGCCGCGCCCGTCATCGAGGGTGAACAGCACCCGGCCGGGCAGTTCGGCCAGCCGCGGCGCGCCGAGCAGTCCGGCGTCGAGTACCGGTACCAGACCGTGCACGTCGGCCGTGCCGCCGATCCGCCCGGACAGCGGCGAGGCGACGATATTGCGCACCCGCTCATGGGTATGACTCGGCAACAGCCCCGCGGCTTCGAGCCGGGTGGTCAACTCGCCCGCGTCGCGCACCTGCCGCAGTTGCAGGTTGCCGCGCGAGGTCAGCTCGATATTCCCGTCGCCGAGATCGCGCGCGGCCTCGGCCAGCGCCCGCAGTTGCGCGGGCTCGAGCCGCCCACCGGGCACCCGGACACGCGCCAACGGCCCGTCGGCCGCTTCATGCAGCCGCAGCACACCGGGACAGGAATCTGAAGTAGTACGCATGACCCACCCAGCCTACGACCCCGCCCCAGTGCTCTCTCCGCGGCGATGCCCCGCCGGGCGACAGCTGTTGTCAGCACAGATGCGTGGGTGTCGCGATGATCGCCACGGCCACGATGGACGGTCGTCACGACAGCGTCCTTGTCGATCCGCCGCGTCGTTCAGAGACACGGGCCGAGAAAGGTTGCCGACCGACTGTCACGCTTGCCGGTGGCGACGCAGCCCGACGCTACTCGGTCGATGTCGGCCGAGCCGGACACCGAGCTTCGCCGGAAAGTGGGCCGAGCGGGTTGCCGACCGGCTGTCGCTTGCCGACGGCAGCGAATCCCGTGCAGCACGACATTCCTCGGACGAATGCAGCCGAGCCTGGCATCGGGCTTCGTCGAGCAGAGCGCACGGCTGATCCCGCCGTTGTTCAGCATCGGCAAGCCGCTCGCGATCGGCGGAGCCGTCGGGGTGTCGTGATGGTTGCGACGGTCATGCTGGGCGACGCCGGTGACGGTCACCGCGGTGGCGGCCGGTGGATGACGAGTTCTGCACGGTGCGGCGTTACTCACTAAGGTTCGGCGCATGACCGAAATCTCTACTGTTGCTGACCGGCTCGCCATTATCGATGTGATCACCCGGATGTTCGTGTACTGCGATCAGAAGCGGTGGGATGATCTGCTGCCGGAGGTCTTCACCGAGAAGGTGGACTTCGACGGGGGTTTCGGCGGTCCGGTGGGTGTGCGGCCGACGGTGGATATCGTCGGCGACTGGCGGACGGGGCTCGACCGCATCGACGCGATTCACCACCAGTCCGGCAATCACCTGATCGATCTGCGGGGTGATGCGGCGGACGTGCACGCCGATTCCATCGCCGTGCACGTCAAGAACGACGCGGTCAACGGCAGGACCCGCACCTTCGTCGGCAGCTACTCCCTCGGTGTCGAGCGCACCCCGGCGGGCTGGCGGATCAACAAGTTCCACTACCTGCTGAAGGTGATCGAGGGCAACGCCGACCTGACCTAGGCCGCGCGCAGAGTACGGGCGCGGGCGCGCTGTAGCATTCGGTTGCTCGGCGGGTGACGAGGAAACCGGTGAAACTCCGGTGCGGTCGCGCCACTGTGAACAGCCAGACCCTCTGGGCTTGCCCACCCCGCCGGCTGCGCTCGCTGCCATCCCGGCAGACGAGCACACACCCGATGGGCGCGTCACCCGAGGAAGGCCGTCACCTGTGATTCTGCTGCTGTCCACGTCCGATACCGATCTGCTCAGTGCGCGCGCCAGCGGCGCGGAGTACCGGTGGGGCAACCCGGCCCGGCTGCTCGTCGAGGACCTGCCCGGCCTGCTCGATGGCGCGGATCTGGTGATCGTGCGCATCCTCGGCGGCAAGCGCGCCTGGGAGGAAGGCCTGGACGCGGTGCGTGCCAGCGGAGTTCCGCTTGTCGCGCTCGGCGGTGAGCTCGCGCCGGACGCGGAGCTGATGGAATGCTCGACGGTGCCGGGCGGTGTCGCCGCCGACGCGCACAACTATCTGGCCGCGGGCGGCCCGGAGAATCTGCGCCAGCTGCACAACTTCCTCTCCGATACGGTGCTGCTCACCGGCCACGGGTTCGAGCCGCCGGTGCAGCTGCCGAGCTGGGGTGAACTGGAACGCGCCGCGGCCGCCGTCGATGCCGCCGCGCCGACGGTGGCGGTCATCTATTACCGCGCACAGCATCTGGCCGGGAACACCGGCTACATCGACGCGCTGTGCACCGCGATCGAGAACGCTGGCGCCCGCCCGCTGCCGCTCTATTGCGCCTCGCTGCGCACCGCCGAGCCGGAACTGCTCGAAACCCTGCGCCGGGCCGACGCTTTGGTGGTGACGGTGCTCGCCGCGGGCGGTACCAAGCCGGCCACCGCGTCGGCGGGCGGCGAGGACGAGTCGTGGGACGTGGGCGCACTCGCCGACCTGGATGTACCCATCCTGCAGGGTCTCTGCCTGACCAGCGGCCGTGAGCAGTGGGCCGCCAACGACGACGGCCTTTCCCCGCTGGATGTCGCTACCCAGGTCGCGGTGCCGGAGTTCGACGGCCGCATCATCACGGTTCCGTTCTCGTTCAAGGAGTTCGACGCCGACGGCCTGTCCACCTATGTGCCCGACGCCGAACGTGCCGCGCGCGTAGCGGGTATCGCGACCCACTACGCCAGGTTGCGCCATATCCCGAACGCGGACAAGCGCATCGCGCTCATGCTCTCGGCCTATCCGACCAAGCACGCCCGCATCGGCAACGCCGTCGGCCTCGACACCCCGGCCAGCGCCATCCGGCTGCTCACCGAGATGCGGTCGGCCGGTTACGATCTCGGCGCGCCCGGCGAAATTCCCGGCCTCGACGAGCAGGACGGCGACGCGCTCATCCACGCGCTGATCGCCGCGGGCGGCCAGGATCCGGACTGGCTGACCGCGGAACAGCTGGCGGGCAACCCGATCCGGATCGGCGCCGACGCCTACGCGAGCTGGTTCGCGACCCTGCCGGAGGATCTGCGCGAGGCGATCGTCGAGGCGTGGGGCCCGCCGCCCGGCGAGATGTATGTCGACCGTTCCGCCGATCCGAAGGGCGAAATCGTCATCGCCGCCCTGCGTTTCGGCAATGTGGTGCTGATGGTGCAGCCGCCGCGCGGTTTCGGGGAGAACCCGGTCGCCATCTATCACGATCCCGATCTACCGCCGAGCCATCACTATCTGGCCGCCTATCGCTGGCTTGCCGCGCGCGAGGGCTTCGGCGCCGACGCGATGGTGCACCTCGGCAAGCACGGCAACCTGGAGTGGCTGCCGGGCAAGACACTCGGCATGTCCGCCTCCTGCGGCACCGATGCCGCGCTCGGCGAGCTGC
Source organism: Nocardia sp. NPDC052566 (assembly GCF_044547285.1). Lineage (NCBI taxonomy): Bacteria > Bacillati > Actinomycetota > Actinomycetes > Mycobacteriales > Nocardiaceae > Nocardia > Nocardia sp. NPDC052566. The sequence goes on from NZ_JBIUAF010000001.1 coordinate 414,078, forward strand.
CGCTGATCTACCCGTTCCTGGTGAACGATCCCGGCGAGGGCACCCAGGCCAAGCGCCGCGCGCACGCCACCCTGGTCGATCATCTGATTCCGCCGATGGCCCGCGCCGAAAGCTACGGCGATATCTCGCGTTTGGAGCAGCTGCTCGACGAGCACGCCAACATCTCCACCCTCGACCCGGCGAAGCTGCCCGCCATCCGCCAGCAGATCTGGACGCTCATGCGCGCCGCCAAGATGGACCACGACCTGGGCCTGGCCGAACGCCCGGACGAGGAATCCTTCGACGATATGCTGCTGCACGTCGACGGCTGGCTGTGCGAGATCAAGGACGTGCAGATCCGCGACGGCCTGCACGTGCTCGGCCAGGCGCCCGCGGGGGAGTCCGAGGTCGATCTGGTGCTGGCGATGCTGCGCGCCCGCCAGCTGTGGGGCGGCGAGGTGAACGTGCCCGGCCTGCGGGAAGCGCTCGGCCTCGACGAATCCGGCAGCGAGGTTCGCGAACGCGTCGACGCCGTCGAGGCGCGCGCCCGTGAGCTCGTCGCCGCGCTGCAGGCGGCGGACTGGTCGGTGGACGCGGTCGATGCGATCGTCGAGCGGCTCGTCCCCGCCGACGGTGCCACCGCGACTCGGGTGCGCGCGGTGCTCCGCTTCGCCGCGACCGAGGTCGTACCGCGCCTGCGCCAGACCGGCATCGAGATCGACCGCGTGCTGCACGCGCTCAACGGCGGCTTCATCCCCGCGGGCCCCAGCGGTTCGCCGCTGCGCGGCCTGATCAACGTGCTGCCGACCGGCCGCAACTTCTATTCGGTCGACCCGAAGGCCGTTCCGTCGCGCCTGGCCTGGGAAACCGGTCAGGCCATGGCGGATTCGCTGCTGGAGCGCTACCGCGCCGATCACGGCGAATACCCGCGCTCGGTGGGACTTTCGGTGTGGGGCACCTCGGCCATGCGCACCTCCGGCGACGATATCGCCGAAGTCCTTGCGCTGCTGGGTGTCCGGCCGGTGTGGGACGAGGCCAGCCGCCGCGTCACCACGCTCGAGGTGATCTCGCTCGAGGAGCTGGCCCGCCCTCGCGTCGACGTCACGGTCCGGATCAGCGGCTTCTTCCGCGACGCTTTCCCGCACGTGCTCGCTCTGCTCGACGACGCGGTCCGGCTTGTCGCCGAGCTCGACGAGCCCGCCGAGTCGAATTACGTACGCGCACATGCCGAGGCCGATCTCGCCGAACACGGCGACCAGCGCCGCGCCACCACCCGCATCTTCGGTTCCAAGCCGGGCACCTACGGTGCGGGCCTGCTGCAGCTCATCGACTCCAAGAGCTGGCGCACCGACGACGATCTCGCGCAGGTGTACACCACCTGGGGCGGCTACGCCTACGGCCGCGACCTGGACGGCGCGCCGGCCGCCGACGACATGCGCACCGCGTACCGGCGAATCACCGTGGCCGCCAAGAACACCGACACCCGCGAACACGATATCGCCGACTCCGACGACTACTTCCAGTTCCACGGCGGCATGATCGCCACGGTGCGCGCGCTCACCGGCAAGAACCCGGAGGCCTATATCGGCGACAGCACCCGCCCGGACGCGGTGCGCACCCGCACCCTCTCCGAGGAGACCGCGCGGGTATTCCGTGCGCGCGTGGTGAATCCGCGCTGGCTCGAGGCGATGCGCAGGCACGGTTACAAGGGCGCGTTCGAGATGGCCGCCACCGTCGACTATCTGTTCGGCTATGACGCAACCACCAATGTCGTAGCCGACTGGATGTATGAAAAGCTCGCGGAGAGTTACGTTTTCGACGACGTGAACCGGAAATTCATGGAGCAGTCGAATCCGTGGGCGCTGCACGGCATCGCCGAGCGCCTGCTCGAGGCCGCGGAGCGTGATCTGTGGGAGCATCCGGAGCGCGAGACGCTGGACCGGCTGCGCCAGATCTACCTGGAGACCGAGGGCGAACTGGAGTGAACTGAGCCGCATCCGCCGCGACCGCGCGGCCTGCCCGAGCCTGGGCAGGCCGCGCGGTTCCTTTTCTGATCCGAATTTCGAACCATCAATTTCGGGGAGTTCGAATTAGATGATCTTGCAAGACAATTCGATGCCCCGCGCGGTCTCGACACGGGTTGTGTCAAGGGAGCATGATTGTTGATGTTGCACAGTCCGTTTCTCCGGGGAAACGTCAATTGGAATCGGCTGGATGATTGGAATGTGAAATGAAGATCCGACAATTGGTAGCGACCACGATTATGACGGTCGCGGCCACAGGCGTGGCCGCCGCCACCGCGTACGGCCAGGCCGAGCTCGCGGGCCCGACCATCAACGGTGTCGACGGCCCGGTGGCCTATACGACGGCCCTGGCGGCCGATCATTCGAGTGCCGAGATCACCTTGGCCTCCGGCACGTTCACGCTGGTACCGGAAGCCAAATCGGTGACCGTCACCGCGGCGGACGGTGCTGTCGTCGGGTCCATCCCGACGGCGATCCAGACCGAAGCAGGTCAGGTACTGGACGTGACGCCCGCGCTGGACAGTACCGGAACCAGGCTGACCCTCACACCGGTCAGCGCGCCCGCGCCCGGCGCGGTCGCGACGCCGGAAGTGGCGGCGCTGCAGACGATCGGTGACGCGGGCAGCACGATCGCCGGCCTGGCGATCGGTTGCGCGGTCGGCATCATCATCGGCATCTGGTTCTTCTTCGTCGGCGCCATCATCGGCTGCATCGTCGGCGCCGTTGTCGGCGCCATCATCGGCGCGAACCAGTAATCGGCAACAGCGGAGCGAAAGATCAAAGGAGACAATAACGGTCGCGGTCCGTTGTTCGATCGGCGGACCGTGATCGCATGAGTTGGGAATAACACGCCGAATTATTGCGAACCTGCCGCTTTTCGGAATCGCTCCGCGGTGGTGAGTAAGTGTGCGGCGAGTTCCGGGGCGTCCAGTACATCGAAATCCTTGTCGAGCAGCCCGAGATAGTGCGTCAGCATGTGCGGGGTATCGGAACCGACCTGCACCACGCAGCGCTCCGGCCCGTCGGGGTCCACGGTGACCGCGACGGGCAAAATGGCGCGCACCTCCGCGGCGGATGCGTGCACCCGGACCCGTGCCGAATATCGCCAGGTCGCCGCGCCGACCCCGCGCTGAATGTACTGTGCCACGTCACCTTCCGGAATCGGGCGTGGCGTGAAGCGCGGACCGTTCGGCGTGCGCGGCATCATCCGGTCCGCGCGGAAGGTTCGCCAATCCTGACGCCCGACATCCCAGGCGATCAAATACCAGTAGCCCCGCCAATGTGCCAGCCGATGTGGCTCGGCGTCGCGGCGTGACGATGCGCCGGTATGCGTTTCGTAGTCGAACCGCAACCGCTCACCGGCCCGGATGGCGCCCGCGATGGCGGTGAGCACCGCCGCGTCGACGGTCGTGCGCCCGCCCGCCGGCACATGGACGGTCGCCGCTGTCAGCGCCTGCACCCGGTGCCGCAGCCGAGACGGGAGCACCTGCTCCAGTTTGGCCAACGCCCGCACCGCGGTTTCCTCGATCCCGGTGACCGCGCCGTTGGCCGCCGTCACCAAACCGACGACGACGGCCACCGCCTCGTCATCGTCCAAAAGCAGTGGTGGCAGCGATGTTCCGGCGCCGAGCCGATAGCCGCCCGCCACCCCCGGCGTGGCGTGCACCGGATAGCCGAGCGCGCGCAGCCGCTCCACATCGGTGCGGATGGTCCGCGTACTCACCCCGAGCCGCTCGGCCAGCGCGGGCCCGGTCCAATCCCGGTGCAGCTGCAGCAGGGACAGCAGGCGGAGCAGCCGGGCCGAGGTTTCCAACATGCCCCGATCCTCGCACCGATTGCGGCGGAAGATCTTCCGCATTCCGAGATTGCTTGACAACTAAAGCTTCAGACCTAAAGTAAATAGGGCGTTCGGCATTCGAGGAGAGCGTCATGAAGATCGTCTGCGTCGGCGGTGGTCCCGCGGGTCTGTACTTCGCCCTGCTGATGAAGAAACTCGATGCGGCGCACGAGATCACCGTGGTGGAACGCAATCGTCCCTATGACACGTTCGGCTGGGGTGTGGTGTTCTCCGACGCCACCATGGAGAACATGCGTCAGTGGGATGCGCGCACCGCGGACGAGATCCAGCAGGCCTTCAACCACTGGGACGATATCGAGCTGCTGTTCAAGGGCCGCACCCTGCGTTCGGGCGGGCACGGATTCGTCGGCATCGGCCGAAAGAAGCTGCTCAACATCCTGCAGGCCCGCTGCGAGGAGCTCGGCGTGCGGCTGGAGTTCGAGCGGGAAGTGGAGTCCGACACCGAATTTCCCGATGCCGACCTGATCGTCGCCAGCGACGGCATCGGCTCCAAGATCCGCACCGGGTACGCCGAGGTGTTCCGGCCCGATATCGTGCCGCGGCCCAATCGCTACATCTGGCTCGGCACCACCAAGCGCTACGACGCCTTCACCTTCGACTTCGTCAGGACCGAGCACGGCTGGTTCCAGGCGCACATCTACAAGTTCGACGAGCACACCGCCACGTTCATCGTCGAATGTCCGGAGAACGTGTGGCGCGCACACGGATTGGACGAGGCGGATCAGGACGAGTCGGTCGCGTTCTGCGAGCGGTTGTTCGCGGCCGACCTGGACGGCGCTCGGCTGCTGGCGAATTCGCGTCACCTGCGCGGTTCGCCCTGGTTGAACTTCCAGCGGGTCAAATGCGCGCAGTGGTGGCTGCACAACGGCGACAGCCACGTGGTGCTGATGGGCGACGCGGTGCACACCGCGCACTTCGCGATCGGCTCCGGCACCAAGCTGGCGCTCGAGGATGCGATCGAACTGGTGCGCCAGTTCGCCGAACACCGCGACGCGGCCGCGGATCTGCCCGGTGTGCTGAAGCGGTACCAGGACGTGCGGTCGATCGATGTGCTGCGGTTGCAGAACGCGGCATGGAACGCCATGGACTGGTTCGAGGTCTGCGGCGAAAGGTATTGCGACCGGCTCGAACCCGAGCAGCTGATGTATTCGCTGCTGACCAGGAGCCAGCGCATCGGCCACGAGAACCTGCGGTTGCGCGACAAGAACTGGCTCGACGACTATGAACGCTGGTTCGACGCCACCGCCGGTGTACCGCGCCGGGCCGACGAGCCGCCGATCCCGCCGATGTTCACCCCGTTCACGGTGCGCTCGGTCACCCTGGCGAACCGTGTCGTCGTCTCGCCGATGGCACAGTACTCGGCGGTGCACGGTGTACCGGGCGATTTCCACCTGGTGCACCTCGGCGCGCGGGCGCTCGGCGGTGCGGGCTTGGTACTCGCGGAGATGACCTGCGTGAGCCCGACGGGGCGGATCACCCCCGGCTGTCCAGGTCTGTATACCGACGAACAGCGGCGGGCATGGCAGCGGATCGTCGAATGGGTGCACGCGAATTCGACGGCCAAGATCGGCATCCAGCTCGGCCACTCCGGCGCGAAAGGGTCGACCCGGCGGATGTGGGACGGTATCGATCAGCCGCTCACGCCCGCCGACGACGAGCCGAACTGGCCGCTGGTCTCGGCATCGCCGCAGCAGTACCTGCCCGGCGAGAGCCAGTGGTCCGCCGAGCTCACCCGGCCCGAAATGGACGAGATACGACAGCAATTCGTCGCCGCGGCCCGGCGCGCGGCCGAGGCCGGTTTCGACTGGCTCGAATTGCACTGTGCGCACGGGTATCTGCTGTCCGAGTTCATCTCGCCGCTGACCAACCGGCGCACCGACGAATACGGCGGCTCGCTGGCGAACCGGCTGCGCTATCCACTCGCCGTATTCCGTGCGGTGCGGGCGGTCTGGCCGCAGGAGCTGCCGATGTCGGTGCGCGTCTCGGCGCACGACTGGGTGGACGGCGGTATCACGCCGCAGGACGCGGTCGAGATCGCCGCGGCGTTCCGTACGGCGGGGGCCGATCTGATCGACTGCTCGTCCGGTCAGGTGAGCAAGGAGGAGAAGCCGATCTTCGGCCGCATGTGGCAGACGCCCTTCGCCGATCGGATCCGGCAGGAGGCCGGGATCGCGACCATCGCGGTCGGCGGTATCTCCGAGGCCGATCACGTCAACAGCATCATCGCCGCGGGCCGCGCGGATCTCTGCGCGGTCGGCCGACCGCATCTGGCGAATCCGGCCTGGACGCTGACCGAGGCGGCGCGCATCGGCCACACCGATATCGGCTGGCCCAAGCAGTACGGGGCGGCGAAGCGGCAGTTCGAGGCGAATATCGAGCGCCAGCGGGCCGCCGCGCAGTCACCGGAGCGGAGCTGAGATGACCGCACCGCTGGCCGGACAGCACGCCGTCGTCACCGGCGGCGGGCGTGGCATCGGCGCCGCCATCGCCAAGCGCCTCGCGCAGAGCGGCGCCCGGCTCACCCTGCTCGGGCGCTCACTGCGCACGCTGGGCGAATCCGCGGCCGAATTGCCGGATAGCGCAAAGGCTTTCGTCACCGCCTGCGATGTCACCGATCCGGCGGCGATCACCGCGGCGTTCGCGGCCGCACGCGACGCGCACGGTGCGGTGGACATCCTGGTCAACAACGCGGGCCGGGCCGCGAGCGCGCCGCTGCTGCGCACCGACGACAGTATGTGGCAGGACATGCTCGCGGTGAACCTCACCGGCACCTTCCTCTGCACGCGCGCGGCGCTCGCCGACATGCTCGGCCGTGGCAGCGGCCGGATCGTCAATATCGCCAGTACCGCGGGGCAGCGCGGCTACCCGTACGTCGCCGCCTACACCGCGGCGAAACACGGCGTCATCGGACTGACCCGCGCACTGGCGCTGGAGGTCGCGGGCACCGCGATCACGGTGAACGCGGTGTGCCCCGGCTTCGCCGACACCGATCTGCTCTGGGACAGCGTCGCCACGGTGATGGACCGGACCGGGCGTGACCGCGATGCCGCGGTGGCCCACTTCCTCCGGTACAACCCGCAGGGGCGGCTGATCGCACCGGACGAGGTGGCCGACGCGGTCGCCTGGCTGTGCGCACCGCATGCGAGTTCGGTGACCGGACAGTCCATTTCGATCAGCGGAGGAGAAGTGACCTGAGGTGACCGAGCAAGCGGATACGACCGCGCACGTCCTCGGCGACGAACGTATCGGTGCCGAGGCACGCGCCGCCGCGCACGACCATCTGGATGTGCGGCTGTGGTTGCGGCTGCTGGCCTGCAGCAATCAGATCGAGCAGGAGATACGCACCAGGCTGCGCGCGCATTTCGGCACCACGCTGCCGCGCTTCGACTATCTGGCCCAGCTCGATCGCTTTCCCGGCGGTCTGCGGATGAGCTCGCTGTCGCGCTATCTGATGGTCACCGGCGGCAATGTCACCGGCCTGACCGACCAGCTGGTCGCCGAGGGCCTGGTGGATCGCGTCCCCGATCCCGACGACGGGCGCGCGACCCTGGTGCGCATCACCGGCGCGGGCCGAAACCGCTTCCGCGAGATGGCCACCGAACACGAGAAGTGGCTGATCGAGATCTTCGACGGCTTCGGCCGCGACGCCGAGCAGGCGCTCTACGAGCTGCTCGGACAGCTGCGCATCCACGTGGCGCACCACCTCGACGGGCCGGGAGGCATCGAATGACCAACGGATTGGATCCGGCGCTGCGCGCGGGCAATCGCAGCACCCTGGGCGACTATGCCGCACAACACTTCCGCTGGCAGGTGCGCGAGCGCGTCGGCACCATCGTGCTCGATCGCCCGGAGCGCAAGAATCCGCTGACTTTCGGCGCCTACGCCGAACTGCGCGATCTGTTCGGTCGCCTGGCCTACGCCGAGGACGTCTCGGTGATCGTATTGCGCGGCGCCGGAACGGATTTCTGCTCCGGCGGTGATGTGCACGACATCATCGGCCCGCTGATCGGGCTGCCCGCACCGGAACTGCTGATGTTCACCAGGATGACCGGCGACCTGGTGAAGGCGATGCGGGCCTGCCCGCAGCCGATCGTCGCGGCGGTCGACGGCGTATGCGCCGGGGCCGGAGCGATTTTGGCGATGGCCGCCGATCTGCGGGTCGGCACCGCACGGAGCAAGACCGCGTTCCTGTTCGCGCGGGTCGGCCTCGCCGGCTGCGATATGGGCGCCTGCGCCATGCTGCCGCGCATCATCGGTCAGGGCCGGGCATCCGAACTGCTCTATCTGGGCCGCTCGATGAGCGGTGAACAAGGGCTGGCATGGGGGTTCTTCAATCAGCTCGTCGACCCCGACGGGCTGGCGGAGGCGGCCGCGGCGCTCGCCCGCGAACTCGCCGACGGCCCGACCTTCGCGCACAGCATCACCAAAACCATGCTGCACCAGGAGTGGTCGATGAGTATCGAGCAGGCCATCGAGGCGGAAGCGCAGGCGCAGGCGCTGTGCATGCTCACCGAGGATTTCGCGCGCGCGTATCGCGCGTTCGCCGCCAAGAGCCGCCCCGTTTTCGAGGGGAACTGAGCATGCGCGCGGAATACCTCGACTGGCCGTTCTTCGAGAAGGAGCATCGCGAATTCGCCGCCGAGCTGTCGGCCTGGGCGTGCGCGAATGTCGTTGTGGACCACCGCGCGCCGGTCGACGACACCTGTCGTGCGCTGGTGCGCGACCTCGGTGCGGCGGGCTGGCTGCGACATGCGGTCGCGGGCAGGGTATTCGGCGGTGCGGACGAGGTGATCGACACCCGCGCACTGTGTTTGGCCAGGGAGACACTGGCCCGCCACGACGCGCTCGCCGATTTCGCCTTCGCGATGCAGGGCTTGGGCTCCGGCGCGATCGGCCTCGCGGGCACCGATGAACAGAAGCGGCGCTACCTGCCCCGGGTCGCCGCGGGTACGGCGATCCCCGCCTTCGCGCTGTCGGAGGCCGAGGCCGGATCGGATGCCGTCGCGCTGGGCTGTCGGGCGCGTGCCGACCGTGACGAGTTCGTGCTCGACGGCGAGAAGACGTGGATCTCCAACGGCGGAATCGCCGACTTCACCGTGGTTTTCGCGCGCACGGGCGAGGCGCCCCGTGCCAGGGGCATCTCCGCCTTCATCGTGGACGCCGACACCCCGGGCTGTACGGTCGCCGAGCGGATCGACGTCATCTCGCCGCATCCGCTGGCCCGGCTGCGCTTCGACGGATGCCGAATACCGCGGGGGCAGTTGCTCGGTGCGCCGGGCGCGGGATTCCGGCTCGCGATGAACACACTGAACGTCTTCCGCATCTCCGTCGCCGCCGCGGCACTCGGTTTCGCCCGCCGTGCCCTCGACGAGGCGCTGGCGCGGGCCACCTCGCGCACCATGTACGGCGGGCGGCTCGCCGATCTCCAGCTCACCCAGGCCAAGCTGGCGCAGATGGCGACCACGATCGATACCGCCGCGCTGCTCACCTATCGCGCCGCGTGGGAGCGCGATCAGGGGCGATCGGTCATGCGCACGGCCGCCATGGCGAAGATGGCCGCGACGGAGGGCGCGCAGCAGGTGATCGACGCCGCCGTGCAGCTGTGGGGTGGGCTCGGTGTGGTCAGCGGGCATCCCGTCGAGCGGCTGTACCGCGATATCCGCGCGCTGCGCATCTACGAGGGGGCCACCGAGGTGCAGCAGATGATCATCGCCCGCGACCTCCTCCGTACCGAAACCGCTTCCCGCCCACCCGATTCCGACTGATTTCGCGAGAACACCATGAGCAGTGCGCATATCGACACCTTCGCCCGCGACCACCTGCCGCCGGTGGATCAGTGGCCGGAACTCGTCTTCGATCTCCCCGAGCTGCGGTTCCCAGACCGGCTCAACTGCGCGGCCGAACTCTTGGACCGGCAGGTGGCGCAGGGGAGTGGTGATCGGGTCTGCATCCGGGCCCCTGGCGGGCTGGTGTGGACCTACGCCGACCTGTGGGAGAAGGCGAATCGCATCGCGGGCGTGCTGGTGGACCAGATGGGTCTCGTCCCGGGTAACCGAGTGCTGTTGCGCGCCCCCAACAATCCGATGCTGGCGGCCTGCTGGTTCGCGGTGGTCAAGGCGGGCGGTATCGCGGTCACGACGATGCCGCTGCTGCGGGCCAAGGAATTGACGCAGATCGTGGCGAAGGCGCGAATCACGCACGCGCTGTGCGATGCGGCGCTGGCCGCGGAGTTGCGCGATACCGCGGTGACGAACGCGGGATTGCGCCAGATCCGCTACTTCGACTCGCACAGCACCGACGGCGCGGGGTTGGAGGCGGCAATGGAGTTGGAGCCCAAGCACTTCGACGCCATTGCGACCGCAGCCGACGACGTCTGCCTGATCGCGTTCACCTCGGGCACCACCGGTGTGCCCAAGGCGACCATGCACTTCCACCGCGACGTCATGGCCATCTGCACCTGCTTTCCCCGCCACGTACTGCGGCCACGCGCCGCGGACGTGTTCATCGGCAGTCCGCCACTGGCGTTCACCTTCGGACTCGGTGGGCTGCTGCTGTTCCCGATGGCCGTCGGCGCGTCGGCGGTGCTGCTCGAACAGGCCGGGCCCGCGCAATTGTCCGGCGCCATCCAGGAATTCGGCGCGACCGTCCTCGTCACCGCGCCGACGTCGTATCGGGCGCTGCTCGGGCGCGGCGTCGCCGCGGGGAGTACCGCACTGCGCAAATGCGTTTCGGCCGGTGAGGCGCTGCCCGCGGCGACCAGGGCGCAGTGGCGCGCGGCGACCGGTATCGAGATCATCGACGGCATCGGCGCGACCGAGATGCTGCACATCTTCATCTCCGCCGACGAGGACCACACGCGCCCGGGGGCCACCGGAATGCCGGTACCCGGCTATCGCGCGCGCGTGGTCGACGAGGCGGGTCGGCCGGTACCGCGGGGCACGGTGGGCAGGCTCGCCGTGCAGGGCCCCACCGGGTGCCGCTATCTCGCCGACGACCGGCAGACCGACTATGTCCGCGACGGGTGGAATCTCACCGGTGATTCGTACCTGATCGACGCGGACGGCTACTTCCACTATCAGGCGCGCACCGACGACATGATCATCTCGGCCGGCTACAACATCGCCGCGCCCGAGGTGGAGGAGGCGCTGCTCGCCCACCCGGCCGTGGCCGAATGCGCGGTGATCGGCGTACCGGACGAGGAGCGAGCGCAGGTGGTCAAGGCATTCGTGGTACTGCACGACGGTCACCCGGCCGATGCGGAGATGGCGACGCGGCTACAGGAATTCGTCAAGCAGAGCGTCGCACCGTACAAATACCCGCGCCAGGTCGCGTTCCGAGAATCCTTGCCGCGCACCGAAACCGGCAAACTCCAACGGTTCCGGCTGCGCACCACCGAACCGGAGGTCATGCGATGAGGCTGCTGCAACCGCCGGGCTGGCCGCCGCCGCGCGGCTACACCAACGGGGTCGCGGCGCGCGGCGAGCTGGTGTTCGTCGCGGGCATGGTCGGCTGGGACACCGAAGGGCGGTTTCCCAGCGACGATATGGCGGGCCAAGCGCGTCTTGCGCTGTCGAACATGCTCGCCGTGCTCGAACAGGCGGGCGCCGCACCGGCCGATATCGTCCGGATGACCTGGTACGTCACCGATGTCGAGGAATACCTGGGGTCACAGCGTGAGATCGGCGACGCGTTCCGTGAGCTGGTCGGCTGCTATCACGCGGCGATGACCGCCGTCGAAGTGGCCAGGCTGGTGGAAAAGCGCGCGAAGGTGGAGATCGAGGCCACCGCAGTGATTCCGAGCAGGCAACACCAGATCCTGCGTCGTGTGACGCGCCGAATCCCTTGGAGAAGACCATGATCGAGCAACCGACCGCCAAGACCACCGCGGGCGTGGTGCGCGGCCGCGCCGAGGAGGATGTGCTCGCCTTCCTCGGCGTACCGTACGCCGAGCCGCCGGTCGGCCCGCTCCGGTGGCGCTCGGCCCGGCCGCATCCCGGCTGGGCGGGCGTCCGCGACGCGACCGCATACGGCCCGTCGGTGCCGCAACCGTGGCGGCCCGGCAGCCAGCCGATGCTCGGCACGCACGGCGATCCGCCGTTCGCCGAGGACTGCCTGACGCTGAACCTGTGGACACCGGCCGTCGACGACCTGCGCAGGCCGGTGCTCGTCTTCATCCACGGCGGCGGATTCGTCACCGGCTCAGGTAATTTGGCGACCTACGCCGGGGACACCTTCGCCAGCGACGGAGACGTCGTCGCGATCTCGATCAACTACCGGGTCGGCGCGTTCGGCTTCCTCGCCGGACTCGGCGACGCCAATGTCTGGCTCAGCGATCAGGTGGCCGCACTGCGCTGGATCGTCGACAACGTCGCCGCATTCGGCGGCGACCCGGCCGCGATCACCCTCGTCGGCCATTCCGGTGGCGGCCTGGCCATCGCCGCGCTCGCACAGCATCCGGAGGCACGCGGCCTGTTCCAGCGCGGCGTTCTGCAAAGCCCGGCCTTCGGCGTCGACATGCAGACACCGGAGACCGCGCTGGAGCGGACCGTGGCACTGGCCCGCGAACTCGGCCATGACGACATCGAGGCGCTGCGCGACGAACCGTGGGAGCGCCTCGTCGCGGGCACGGCAGGGGTGCTCGCCCGGTCCGCGTCCTTCGGGCAGTGGGGCCTTGCCTTCTATCCGATGCTCGACGCGGCGACCATGCCGGCACATCCGATGCAGGCGCTGATCGATACCGATATCGACCTGCTGATCGGCTGGACCGAGAACGAGGCCACCTTCGCCTTCGGCATGGACCCGCGCTACGACACGGCCACCACGGCGGACGTCCGCGCCTGGCTGGACCGCACCCACGGCGATCGAGCGGGCGCCGTCTACGACAAGTACGCGACGGCCGATCCCGGCGCGCGCATCGTCGACCTCGTCTCCCGCATCGTCACCGACGAGTTCTTCCGCGACTCCTGCCTCCAATTCGTCCGGGCACGGGCAACATCGCGCCCCGTCCACGCCTACCAATTCGAGGTGACCACACCCCTGCGCGGCGGCACCCTCGGCGCACCCCACTGCCTCGATCTCCCCTTCACCTTCGCCAACCTGAACCGCTGGGCCGCAGCACCTTTCGTCCACAACCTCGCCCCCGGCGTAGTCCACCGCGTCACCGCCGCCCTCCATCCCGCCTGGATCGCCTTCACCCGCACCGGCGATCCCCACCACCCCGGCCTCCCGAACTGGCCGCGCTACACCGCCGATGAACCCGCCATACTCCGCATCGGCGACGACACCATCGAAGCATCGACCGCCGCAGGAGATTTCGAGATCGTCTAGCGCCTGCACGATCCGCATCGGCCGACTCACACCGCAGGCGAATCTGTCTGCCAGGTCGTCTTGTGGAGTCTCGGCATACAACGTGGCTCCGAGTGCGCGCGCCGCCAACCCATTGCATACATAGCAATATGTTTATATGTTTGGTGGTGCGTCACAAGCACTTCCGCACCAGCAAAGGGACCACGCTCATGGCCTTGGCCGCGCTCATCCTCTACGCCGTCTTCGCCGCCGCCGGTTTCGGCTGGCGCAGCTGGCAGCAGCATCGCCGCACCGGATCCACCGGATTCCGCGGCATCTCCGGACGCCCCGGCTCCGCGGAATGGTTCGCGGGGATCGCGTTCGTCGCCGCGATCATCACCGGAATCGGCGCTCCCGCACTGCAACTCGCCGGAATCCTGGCTCCGATCAGTCCGATCGACGCGAGCTGGATCGGGGTGCTCGGCGTGTTGCTCGCCGTCGCGGGCATCGCGGCGACCGTCTACGCGCAGCGAGACATGGGCGATTCCTGGCGGATCGGGGTCGACGCCAGCGAAACGACATCACTGGTGCGCGACGGCGTTTTCGCCCTCGTCCGCAACCCCATCTTCACCGCCATGAGCATCTTCGCGACCGGAATCGTCCTCATGGTCCCCAACCCCCTGTCCCTCATCGCCCTCACCCTGCTCATCACCGCGATCGAACTGCAGGTCCGCATCGTCGAAGAGCCCTACCTCACCCGCACCCACGGCCACACTTACCGCCGATACCTCCACACAGTCGGCCGCTTCGTCCCCCTCATCGGACGTCCCTGAGGTTCCACCACGCCGGTCGTCACGGTGACCGGCGTATCGCGGTTCACCACTGCCAATGCGATGAGTGTTGAGGTGAACAGGATTGCGGCGCCAGGGGATTGGGAGTCTTGACTGGCGCCGCTCGAGGCCTGTCCGATGAAGAAGAGTCCGATTGCGCCGCCCACCGACCAGCCGATGACGATCACTGCCGTCGAATGGTGGGCTATTCCAGTGGAGGCGGTGGTCCAGGGGGAGCAGCCGGAACGACCGAGAAGGTCATGCCTGGAATCATGGGACAGCGCTCACCGTGGTCGTTCAAAAAGGTTCCGCTCATGAAACTCAGAACGAGGCCGGGGCCGGTGCGTTGGTCGGCAATCGGAACGCTGGGACTGTGCCTTTCGAGCTCGGCGCCACCGATGTACGGAAAGCCCAACGCGAGCGAGGCTCCGGGGTTGATCCACACCACGCCTGCACCCGACGGCCCTGGGGGATACCCCCCGTCCGGGAAGAGCTGATATGTGATGCTCTCGGCCGTGGCGTCGGCGCTCGCCGTCGGCAGCGGGTGGATGCAGGCGGGTGAGATCGGCGTCGTGGGCTGGATCACGAAAGGCTCAGCCGCCGCGAGGGCAGGGGCAGTCATTGCGAAAGCCCCCACAGCGGTGATGACGAGAGACCGAACGGATTTCCTGGCTGCTGACATAGCGCATCATCCTTAGGCTCGGCCCGACCCGACCACGATTCTCGCACCGAAGTCGTAGTCGCGGTAGCGTGTCCGAAGCTCGTGTCGCCATCGCTGCTGACGCTCAGCGCGAGAGTTGTATTTCATTGTGGTGCAACTACTCTCGATGGGGCGTAGTTGGCGGGCGTAGTTCTTGTAGCGTCGCCACCCGGGCGAACACCTCATCGAAAACCGACCGTCGAGTCGAAACATCCTCGGCGGCCGCTCGCGGCCGGGCCAGCCTGTGTTTCAGAGATGGTTGGGGGCGGGCATGTGCCCGCCCCCAACCAGGTCGTAGCCGTCGTTACTGCTGCGCGGGCTGTTCCTCGGTGCTCGGGGCGGACTGCGCCGCCACGTCGCGGCCGGGCAGGTCATCGCTGGCGGCGTAGGTTTGCACCGCGTCGGCGATCGCGCCGGTGTTCACGGTCATCGCCTTGTCGTTGATGTTGGCGGTGGTATCGCAGGAGCGGTGGTAGCAGGGGTCGTAGGGGCGGCCGGCCTGGCCGCCGAACATCTGCTGTTCCTGGCGTGTCTTGGTGCCCTCCGCACCGGTGAACAGGCCGCCGACCGGGATATCGGCCCTCATGAACGGGCCATAGTCCGAGCGGCCGTCGAGGGCCGTGCGGACGTGCGGGAGGTTTCGGGAGTCGAAGTAGCGGTTGAAGTTCTGCTCGATCGCGGCGGAACCGGCCGGTCCGCTGCTGCCGTTGTAGATCTTGTACGCGAAGTTCGTCGAACCGATCATGTCGAAGTTGAGATAGAGCCCGATCTTGTCGCGGTCGGTCTGGGGCAGGTTCGACACGTAGTACTTGGAGCCGAGCAGGCCGAGTTCCTCGGCACCCCACCAGGCGAACCTGATCTTGTTCTTCGGCTGGAAGGTGGCCATCTGCAGTGCGACCTCGAGCAGTCCCGCGCTGCCGGAACCGTTGTCGTTGATGCCCGCCCCGGCGCGCACGGAGTCGAGGTGCGCCCCCGCCATCACGACCTTGTCGGCGTTGCCTTGCTTGCTCTCCGCCAGCACGTTGTGGGTCGTGGCGGGGATGGCCTCGGTGTCGGTCTTCAGCCGGATGACCGTGTCCGCCGAGGCGGCGAGGCCACTGCCGACGGCGAAGCTCGCGCCGACCACCGGGACGGTGACGCCGGTCTCGTCGAGAGCCTCGGTAAAGGTGTCGGTACGGCCGGACTGCCCCTCGTTGAAGATGATCACGCCCGAAGCCCCTGCGGCCTGGGCGTTTCGGGCCTTGTCGGCGAAGGTGCAACTGCCGCGCTGAATCAGGGCGATATTGCCGCGGGTGAAACCGGCGAAGTCCGCGGCCTCACAACCGGAGGTCGAGGTGTTCGGCTGCGGACCGGGCGGCAGGGTCAGGTCGACGCCCTGGACCGTTGCCCGCGCCTCGCCCGAGCCCGAATAGGTCAGGGTGGCGAAGTCGCTGAGTTCGCTGTGGCCCGGCGGGGTCGGTTTGTACGTAGTGCGGCCCGATGAGACCTGTTCCATGACCGCCGTCGTCCGTTCCCGGAAGGACTGGAAGGTGAACGGCTGCAGGGTCACCTGGTAGCCCGCGCGGCGTAGTTCTCCGGCCACGTAGTCGCGGGAGGCGTCGTAGCCGGATGTGCCCGCGGCGCGGGTGCGGCCGTTGGCGTTGGCGATGGCCTGGAATTTCTCCAGGTGCTGGTTGATGTTCGGCGCTTGGATCGAGTCGGCCAGTTGTCGCTCGGGCGGTGCGCCGGGTTCGGCGTACGCCGAACCCGTCAGCGCCAGCGAGAGCACGAGAGGTACGGTGGCGGCTGCGGCGATAATAGGGCCGGTTCTGACACGGCGGAAGATTCGGGGCATGTCGGCTCCTCCAGAGGGACGGATGAATTCCCGATGGTCGGACATTAAGCCGACGTGTCGGCTCGGTGAAACCCCAGTTGGTCAGTGGGGAAAGGGGTTTCGGACGCCGGACTCGGTTCGGGCCGACCGAGTTCTGCGCCGAACCGCAAGAGGCGGCTGAACATCGGCGGTGGGTCGCCTCGGTGCGGCGCCCGTCGGCCGAGCGCAGGAATCGAATCTGAAAGAAGCTGTGTATTGCGGAAGTAAGTCTTCCGCAATGGTTGGGAACGTAGTTCTCATGACCAACACAGCGATTCGTCCCTTCCGTATCGACATCCCGCAGGCCGAGCTCGATGATCTCCGGTCCAGGCTCACCGCGACCCGGCGACCGGATACCGTGCCGGGCACCGGATCTGATTGGGCGCGCGGCATCGCGCCGGACTATCTGGCCGAGCTCGCCGAGTACTGGCGGGACGGGTTCGATTGGCGGGCACAGGAACGCAGGCTGAATTCCTTCGATCAGTTCGTGACCGAGATTGATGGGCAGACCATTCACTTCTTCCATGTGCGATCGCCGGAGCCGGATGCGGTGCCGCTGTTGCTGACTCACGGGTATCCGAGTTCGGTGGTGGAGTTTCTCGAGTTGATCGGGCCGTTGAGTGATCCGCGGGCGCACGGTGGTGATCCGGGTGATGCGTTCCACGTGGTGATTCCGTCGCTACCCGGGTTCGGGTTCTCGGTACCGCTTTCGGCGCCCGGTTGGGAGTTGGCGCGCACCACCGATGCGTTCGCGGAGCTGATGAGCAGGCTCGGCTACGAGAAGTTCGTCGCGCAGGGCGGTGATGTCGGGGCGGGTGTGGCCGGGAGGCTGGCGGCGGTGTATCCGGAGCGGGTGATCGCCACCCATGTGAACAGTGATCGCGGTTCGCTCGGGCTGGTGGGGGAGCAGTTGCCGATGCCGGACGATCTGAGCGAGGAGGAGTTGGCCGTTATCGCTGAGCAGCGGGCGAATTGGGATGGGCAGAAGGGGTATCTGGTGTTGCAGACCACGCAGCCCAATGCCATCGCGGCCGCGCTGACCGATTCGCCGATCGCTCAATTGTCTTGGGTCGCCGAGAAATACACCGTGTGGACCGATCCGTCCCGTGCGGCGGGCGAGGCGGTGGATCGCGATCTGCTGCTGACCACCATCAGCATCTACTGGTTCACCCGCAGTGGTGCGTCGGCGGCGCAATTCCTTTGGGAGGTAGCGCATTCCGGGCTGGACTGGGTGGCGCCCTCGGGGGTGCCGCAGGGCTGGGCGGTGTTCAACACCCATCCGCTGATGCGCCGGGTGACCGATCCGGGTAAGCAGATCGAGCACTACAGCGAATTCGCCGAGGGCGGCCACTTCGCCGCGCTGGAGACGCCGCGCCTGCTGCTGGAGGATGTGCGGACCTTCTTCCGCAGGTACCGCTAGCGTCGAGAAGGCGGCGGCGTGCGCGGTCACGCCGCCGCGTACGCCGTGGGACGTACGCCGCGGATGTGTCCGTGGGCGGATGTCCGCCCGGCCGACGGTGCCTACCGTTTTCAGCATGACTTGGAACGATTTGAGCAAGAGCTCCTTCGCGCTGCTGACCACCTACAAGAAGGACGGCACCCCGGTCGGCACTCCCGTGTGGGTGGCGCCCGACGGCGACCGCATCGTCATCTGGACCACCCCGAAGACATGGAAGGCCAAGCGGATTCGCCGCAATCCCGATGTCACGCTGCAGGCCTGTGACGGCCGCGGCAAGCCGAAGGGCGACGAGGTGCTCGCGGGCAGCGCGCGCCTGCTCGATCCGGACGCCACCGAGCACGTGCGCCGGGTGGTCGCGAAGAAGTACGGCATCATCGGCCTGGTCGCCGTGCGCGGGCACAAGCTGTTGAAGGGGGCCGGCGCATCGGTCGGCATCGCCATCACCCAGAAGGCGTGATCGGCAGGAAATCGGACACCGAGTGGAGGATTTCGGCCAGAACGGACCGGCGACGGGCGTGATCGCGGAGCCTTGCGGAGCATCGATGTCATGGACGACATTCGAATCCGGCCGATGGTCGCCGCCGATATGGCCGCCGCGTGCGAGGTACTCGGGCTTGCCTTCGCCGACAACCCGAACACCCTCGCCCTCGCGGGCGGCGATCGGGTGAAGGCGGAGCGGATCATGCGCTCCGGTGTGCGCGTCGGCAAGCTCGGCCGCAAGTTCACCCAGGTTTTCGTCGCCGAGCGCGCGGGCGCGGTCGTCGCGGTGTTCAATGCCGCGCAATGGCCGCGCTGCCAGCTGAGCGCCGCGGAGAAGCTGCGGACCGCGCCGCGGATGCTCGGCCTGCTCGGCACCGCGCTGCCGCGGGCCGCGACGGCCATCAGGGTGATGGCGAAACACGACCCGGCGCAACCACATTGGCATCTCGGCCCGATCGGCGTGCATCCGGATCATCAGGGCAGGGGCATCGCCAAGACCATGCTGACCATGTTCCTCGGCACCGCCGACGAGCAGCGGATACCCGCCTACCTGGAGACCGATGTCGAGCGGAATGTCCGGCTGTATCAGAGCTTCGGGTTCGAAGTGGTCGACCGCGCGGACATCAACGGTGTCGACAACCGCTTCATGTGGCGGGCCGCTTAGGCGGAAGCGGCGAGTCCGGCCGAGCGCCAGATGTCGGCGAGCTCGTCGAGCGTCAGCCCGAGCACCTGGCTCAGCGCCACCACGGTGCCGAACGCGGGGGAGGGCAGGCGGCCGGTTTCGATCTTGCGCAGCGTCTCCGGCGAGATGCCCGCGGCGCGCGCGACCTCGGTGAGGTCGCGGTCGGCGCGCGCGGCGCGCAGCGCGGAGCCGAGGCGGCGCCCGGCCTCGATCTGGGCGGGGGTCAAGGGGAGACGAACCATGCGCTCCAGGGTACCCGAGATTTGGTATTAAAATACCTCCGCGGTTATCGTGGTATTAAAATACCGATCTGGAGGCGTGATGGTGGAGTTGAAGACCGCGGACGAAATCGACCGGATGGCGGTGACCGGGCAGTTCGTCGGGGAGGTGCTCGCCGAGCTGCGCACCCTCGCGCGCATCGGGGTGAACCTGCTGGAGCTGGAAGCTCATGTGCGCGAACGCATTCGCCAGCGCGGCGCGCAGTCGTGCTACTGGGACTACGCGCCGTCGTTCGGGCGCGGTCCGTTCCGCAACACCGTCTGCCTTTCGGTGAACGACGCTGTGCTGCACGGACTTCCGTTCGACTACGCGCTGTGTGACGGTGACGTGCTCACCATGGACCTCGCCGTCGGCATCGACGGCTGGGTCGCGGATGCGGCGACCACCGTCATCGTCGGTACACCCGACGCCGAGGACGTCCGGCTGGTCAGGGCGACCGAAGAGGCGCTGGCCGCCGCCATCGCGGTCGCGCTGCCCGGCAACCGGATCGGCGATATCTCCGCCGCCATCGCGGCGGTCGCCAAGGCATACGGCTATCCGGTCAACACCGAATTCGGCGGGCACGGACTCGGCCGCACCATGCACGAGGACCCGCACGTCCCCAATGCGGGCAGCGCGGGGCGCGGCTTCACACTGCGACCCGGCCTGACCATCGCCATCGAACCGTGGTTCGCCCGCACCACCGCCCGCATCGTCACCGACCCGGACGGCTGGACCATCCGGTCGGCCGATGGATCGCGCACCGCGCACAGCGAACACACGATCGCGATCACCGACGGCGCCCCGCGGGTGCTGACCGCCGCCTGAGCAAGGTGCTGCGGCTGCGTCAGCCCACCCACGGCTATGCCGTGCGCCGCGAACTGCTGTCCTGGCGCGCCGGGAACTGGACGAATGTGAAGCCCGGTTCGATCTATCACGCGCTCAGGCAGCTGGCCCAGGAGGGCAAGCTGAGCACGCTCGGCTCCCAGGGCAGTGATCAGGGGCCGGGCCGCACGCTGTTCGAACTCACCGCGGCGGGCGAGACGGAGTTCCGCAGGCTGATGGACGCGGCGCTGGTGAGCGTCGACATGGAGGAACTCGGCGCCGCCATCGCGTTCATGGACGCGCTGCCGCGCGCGCACGTGCTCGAGAAGCTGCGCGAGCAACGCCGCCGCAGCGCCGAAGTGCGCGACCAGCTAATCGGCATGACCGGCGACTTTCCCGGCCGCTACGCCCCGCCGCACGCGACCGATCTGCTGGAACTGTGGGGCAGCGTTTTCGACAATCCGGCCGGGTGGACCGGCGGCATGATCGAGCGGCTCGAGGCGGGCGAATACCGGATGCCGGACTAGCTGAACACTATTAACTCAACTCCCGATCGCTTGCGGGGTGTGACCGGCGCAACTTACTGTCAGCCGTTCGATCAGTCCCACTGCCAGCGGAGAATGTGTGCTCGTCTTCATAGGTGTCGCGCTCGTCGTCATAGGATTCGCGCTTCGATTCAATCCCATGCTCGTCGTTCTGGTTTCGGGGATCGTCACGGCGCTGCTCGGCGGCCTGACGCCGGGCGCCATCCTCGACGGCATCGGCAACGGCTTCGCGGGCAGCCGCGGTGTCACGGTCTACATCGTGACGCTGCCGGTGATCGGCCTGCTCGACCGTTTCGGCCTCCAGCAGCAGGCCGGCAAGCTCATCGGCAAACTTCGAGCGGCCACCACGGGCCGGATCCTCGCGGGCTACCTGCTGGCCAGGCAGGGCACCGCGGCGCTCGGCCTGACCGGAATCTTCGGTCCCGCACAGACCTTGCGACCGCTGATCGGGCCGATGGCGCTCGCGGCGGCCGAACGCAAGTACGGCGAGCTGACCGATCGCCAGATCGAACGGGTGAAGGCCTATTCCGCCAGCGCCGATACCGTCGGCCTGTTCTTCGGCGAGGACATCTTCATCGCGATCGGCAGCGTGCTGCTGATCACCGGATTCGTCGGCACCACATACGGTTTGCAGCTCGACGCGCTGGAGATCGCGCGCTGGGCGATTCCGACGGCCATCTGCGCGTACGCGATTCACGCCTCGCGCCTGCTGTGGCTCGACAGCTGGCTGTCCCGGCGCACGGAGGCGGTGGCGGTCCGATGATCAACGCCGAATGGCTGTACTTGATGCTCGGCCTCTTCTTCTTCACCATCTCGGTGTTCGCGCTGCGGCAACACGAAAATCCGCGCAGGGCAGGCGCGTTCGCGTTCTGGGCGCTGCTCGGCATGTGTTTCTGCTACTCCACCTTCGTCGTGAACAAGACGGCGCCGCCGTGGCCGCTCGGGCTCGCGGTGATCGTGGTCGGGCTGCTCGGCGGCACCGGCGCGCTCGGCAAGGCCACGGAGAACACCACCTCGGTCGAGGAGCGCGAAGCCGCCGCCGCGAAGCTCGGCAACAAGCTGTTCGTGCCCGCGCTGCTGATCCCGCTGGTCGCGCTGGTCTTCGCGACCATGGTCGCCTCGATCAAGGTGAACGGAAAGCTGTTGCTGGCCAGCGGAACTCCGACGCTCACCGGGCTCGGCGCCGGTGTGCTCGTCGCGCTGGTCGCCGCGATGGCGCTGCTGCGCCCGGCCGGGCGCAGCGGGCTCGGTGTCGCGCTCGGCGAAGGTTCGCGGCTGGCGCAGTCGATCGGCTGGGCGCTGCTGCTGCCACAGCTGATCGCCGTGCTCGGCCTGCTCTTCGACAAGGCAGGCGTCGGCAAGCAGGTCGGCAAGGTGTTCGGGACGATACTGCCGGACGGTTCGCTGTTCGCCGCGGTGCTGCTCTACGGCCTCGGCATGGCGCTGTTCACCATCGTGATGGGTAACGCGTTCGCCGCGTTCCCGGTGATGACGGCGGCCATCGGCTGGCCGGTGCTCGTCGCGCAGTACCACGGCAATCCGGCGCTGATCTTCGCCGTCGGGATGCTCTGCGGCTTCTGCGGGACACTGTGCACGCCGATGGCGGCCAACTTCAATATCGTGCCCGCGGTGCTGCTGGAGATGAAGGACCGCTACGGCCCGATCAAAGCCCAACTGCCGACCGCGATTCCGCTGCTCGCATGCAATATCGCTATCATGTACTTCTGGGGGTTCTGATGCGCACCGTGCTGATCACCGGATTCGAGCCGTTCGGCGGCGACGAGCGCAATCCGTCCTGGGATGTCGCATCGCTGCTGGCCACGCGTCAGCCGCTGGCGGACGCCGAACTCGTTGCCGCCCAACTGCCTTGCGTCTTCGGTGCGGCGCTGACCGAACTCGACGAGGCGATCGCCGAGCACCGGCCCGAGCTGGTGATCAACGTCGGTTACGCGGCGGCCTGGACCGACATCACCCTCGAGAAGGTGGCGATCAACCTCGACGACGCCCGGATTCCGGACAACGCGGGCGCGCAGCCGGTGGACCGTCCGGTGGTCGCCGGCGGCCCCGCCGCCTACCTGGCCGGACTGCCGGTCAAGGCCGCGGTCGCCGCGGTCCAGGCGATCGGTCTGCCCGCGCGGGTGTCGTTCTCCGCGGGCACCTTCGTCTGCAACCATGTCTTCTACGGCCTGCTGCACCGGATCGCGACCGAACGGCCCGGCCTGCGTGGCGGTTTCGTGCACGTGCCGCCGACGCTGACCGTCCCGCAGCTGGCCGACGCGCTGACCGCGGTGCTGCGCACCTGCCTGGACACCGAGGTGGATCTGGCGGTGCCCGCGGGCACGCTGCACTGATCAATCGCGGTGTGCCCGATACGCTGCCACCATGACGAATGCGCTGGGAGCCGTCGGTAAGGCCGAATACGTGCTGCTGACCACGTTTCGCAAGGACGGCACGCCCGTCGGCACGCCGCTGTGGGCGGTGGCCGACAGGGACAAGCTCTACGTCTGGACCGTCACCGACAGCTGGAAGGTGAAGCGGCTGCGTCGCAACACCGCGGTGACGGTGCAGCCGTGCACCGTGCGCGGCGTGCCGCGCGGCGAGGCGGTCGAGGGCACCGGCCGCATTCTCGACGGCGCCGAAACCGATCGGGTGCGCAAACTGCTGATGCGCAAGTACTTCGTGCTCGGTCCGATCACGGTGCTCGGCAGCGTGCTGCGCCGCGGCAAGTCCGGGACCATCGGCATCGAGATCACCCCCGCGTCCTGAACCGCGGCGACGATCTTGGTCCGTTGACCATTTGTTATGTCGGATTTGCCTGAATGTGTATGAAATATCAAGGCGTCCAACATAACTGATCGGGGTGAAATGGGTTATCGTTCCCTGTTCCGGCCGCTCGATGCCGGAGACTAGGGGAGTACAAAAGTGAAGATGAAGAAGTACGCGGCGACCGCGCTGCTGGCGATCGGCGCCACGGCCATCGCGGCGGGGACGGCCCAGGGGTCGCCCGCACCGGCCGACGAGGCGTTCAAGCCGATGCTGGTGCAACAGGGGAGCGAGAACGGGGTGAACTACTCCGCGGAGCTGGCCTCCGACACTCGCAGCCTCGCCGCGACGACGGCGAACGGCAAGTTTGGGTTGACCGCCGACGCGGTCACCCTCTCCGATGACAAGGGCGCGGTGGTCGCGACCTTCCCGTTGGCGTACCAGATCGCCGACAAGACGGTCACGCTGACGCCCGCCATCGGCGAGGACGGCCACAAGGTGGAGCTGACCAACGGCGCCGCCGCGACCGACGCGCCCGCGAAGGTCATCAGCTACTACAGCGACAACCTGCGCCTGCAGCGCGCGGGGCAGTCGGCGGGCATCGGTGCGCTGATCGGCGCGCTGCTCGGCCTGCCGCTGCTGATCGGCATCATCCCGGGGGCGGTCTTCGGCGCGCTGCTCGGTGCGATCGTCGGTTACACCATGCCGGTCGAGGAGGCGCCGCCGGCGCCCGCACCGGCCCCGGCGCCCGCCGGGTAGTAGCCGAAAACCGGAACGCCCCCGGCACTTTCGTGCCGGGGGCGTTCTCCTGTCCGGAATCGCTCAGGTCGCCTGGCTGACCGAGGACATGTGGAAGTCCGGAATTCGCAACGGCGGCATGGCCGTCCGGGTGAACCAGTCGCCCCATTCGCGGGGCAGCGTGGTCTCGGTGGCGCCCGCCTCGCTGACCCGGCGCAGCAGATCGATCGGGCTCTCGTTGAAGCGGAAGTTGTTGACCGCGCCGGTGATCGCGCCGTCCTCGACCAGATACACGCCGTCCCTGGTGAGTCCGGTGAGCAGCAGCGTGGCCGGATCGACCTCGCGGATGTACCAGAGCGTGGTCAGCAGCAGCCCGCGTTCGGTATTCGCGATCATCTCGTCCAGCGTCGCGCCGGAGCCGCCGGACAGCAGCAGGTTGTCGCCGGGAACCGTGACGGGCGTATGGAATTCGGCCGCGGCGGCACGCGGGTAGACCAGCGATTCGATGACACCGTCGCGCAGCCAGTCGACCCGCTCGATGGGCAGGCCGTTGTCGAAGACCGAGATCGAATCCGAGGAGCTGCCGGTCGCGACGAACGGGGTGAACTCCAGGCCGCGTGCCGCCGGATCGGAGTACAGCGTGAGCGGAATATCGGTGAGCCGCTCACCGACCCTGGTGCCGCCCGGCTTGGCGAAGGCGGTGTGGCCCTCCTGTGCGCCGCGGCCCTCCATCGTCCACATCAGGTAGATCATCAGATCCGCGACCGCCGAAGGGGGCAGCAGGGTTTCGTAGCGGCCCGCGGGCAGCTCGACCCGCCGCTTCGACCAGTCCAGCCTGCGCGAGAGCTCGGCGAGCATGGCCGGTGTGTCGACATCGGTGAAGTCGTGCGTGCCGACACCGACCCAGGCACTGGCCAGATCGCTGCCCTCGCCGCGCTTTCCGTTGATCTCCAGCGTGCCGGTCGGCTGCACGAAGCGGCGCCGGATGCCGGTGGAGGTGCCGAGCCAGGTGGTGTGGATGCGGTGGTGGGCGAAGCCGTAGAGCCGATCGGCCGCGTCGAAGCCCTTGGACAGATCGCGGGCGAGATCCGAGAACACCTCGATATCGGTGCTGCCCGGCGCTTCGGCCCAGTCCGCGGCGGCCGGACCCGTCGGATCGAGCAGCGGCATGGCGTCTTTCGCGGGTTCGGCGGAGCGGGCCGCCTCTTCGCTCGCGCGGACAACGGCCTCGATCGACTCCGCGTCGACGCTGGTGGCGCGCACGCTGCCGACCCGCGCGGAATGCGGGCCCTCGCGCAGGATCGACACCACCGCCCAGTCGCGCGAGACCGAGGATCCGTTGGTGGTCATGGAATTCCCGGCCCACCGCAGCGACGCCTCGTGCAGGTCGGTGACGATCACGATGGTCTCGTCGGCGCGCGCCAGCCCGAGCGCCCGCTCGACCAGATCGCCCGCGGAAATAAAACTCACTGCCCCGCCTCCGTCCGGGTGTTCAGAATGTTGATGCCGCGCACCAGAACCGACGGGCAGCCGTGGCTGACCGCGGCAACCTGCCCGGGTTGTGCCTTGCCGCAGTTGAACGCGCCGCCGAGCCGCCAGGTGGACGGCCCGCCGACGGCCTCCATCGCACCCCAGAAGTCGGTGGTGGTGGCCTGATAGGCGACATCGCGCAGCTGGCCGTCGAGCTTGCCGTCGCGGATGCGGAAGAACCGCTGCCCGGTGAACTGGAAGTTGTAGCGCTGCATGTCGATCGACCACGACTTGTCGCCGACGATGTATATGCCGTTGTCCACCCGCGAGATCAGCTCCTCGGTGCTGGTGTCCCGCTCGGGATCCGGCTGCAGCGAGACGTTCGCCATGCGCTGGATCGGTACGTGGTGCGCCGAATCGGCGTAGGAGCAGCCGTTGGAGCGGTCGAGGCCGAGGCGCGGTGCGAAGACGCGATCGAGCTGGTAGCCGACGAGAATGCCGTCGCGCACCAGATCCCAGCGTTGCCCGGCAACGCCCTCGTCGTCGTAACCGATGGTGGCCAGGCCGTACTCCTGGGTGCGGTCACCGGTGACGTGCATGATCGGCGTGCCGTACTTCAGCGTGCCGAGTTTGTCCGGCGTCGCGAACGAGGTTCCCGCGTAGGCGGATTCGTAGCCGATGGCGCGGTCGTATTCGGTGGCGTGGCCGATGGATTCGTGAATGGTCAGCCACAGGTTGGTCGGATCGATCACCAGATCGGTGGGGCCCGCGGTCACCGTGGGCGCCTTCATCTTCTCGGCGAGCCAGGCCGGGATCTGCGCGAGTTCGCCGTCCCAGTCCCAGATTCCGTCCGCTCCGGTGACGTACTCCCAGCCGCGGCCCGCGGGCGCGGCGAGGGTGCGCATCGTCTCGAAGCCGCCCGCGGCGGCGTCGACGGCGGTGGCCTCGAACACCGGATGCAGGCGCACCCGCTGCTGGGTGATCCTGGAGCCCGCGGTGTCGGCGTAGAAGGTCTGCTCCTTCACCTGCAGCACCGACGCGGTGACGTGGTCGACGCCGTCGGCGGCGGCCAGCCGTCCCGAATAGTCCTGCAGCAGTGCGACCTTCTCGGTGGTCGGCACCGCGAACGGGTCGATCCGGTAGCCGGAGACCCAGTGCGCGTCGGCGTAGCGCGGCTCGTCGGCGAGCGCGACGTGCTCACGGTTGAGCGCGCGCAGCGTCCTGGCGACGTGCACGGCGCGGCGGGCCACCTCGGCGGCGGTGTCGGGGGTGAGCGCGGCATGGGAGGCGAAACCCCAGGTGCCGTCGACGATCACCCGGACGGCGAAGCCGAGGTCGGTCGAATCGGTGACCGATTCGACGCGGCCGTCACGCAGCCGGATGGATTGGGTCACCAGTCGGTGCACCCGCAGGTCGGCGTGCTCGGCCCCGGCCACCCTGGCGGTGGAGAGCGCGGCGTCGGCCAGCAAGCTCAGTGGGAGGGCAAGGAATTCGGCGTCCACATCCCTGGAAGTCGCGGTGGTCACCCGGACAACGCTAGTCGCTCGGTGTCCGGTGGCGGTGCCGGTATCGCGATTACACGCCGTGCGAACTTGCATGCGATGCAAAGATGCACGAAATGCGTACTCGCACACCATGCTAGAGCGATGCGGTGTGGCGCGCGCCACTCAGGCTACGCCCAGTGGGCGCTGTCGGGCGCAGCCCGTCCGCAGACCTGCGCATGGCCGGAGCGAATGCGGAGGTACGCCTAGTTGATCTACGGCGCGCGCGAAACCCGGCCTACCACATCTACGTTGCGAAATGCCGTACTGTGCCCGCGTGCCGCCATCCGCCCTCCGCGATCGTAAACGGGAACGTACCCGCCGAGCCCTGCTCGAGGCAGCCGTCGAGCTCTTCGAGACCAGAGGCTATGAGGAGACCACGGTGGCCGACATCGCCGCCGTGGCCGAGGTCGGCACCAGGACCTTCTTCAACTACTTCGCCAGCAAGGAAGAGCTGCTCTTCCCCGAGGAGGACGAGCGGGTGCGCGCCGCGGTCGCCGCCATCGGCAGCCGCCGTCCCGGCGAGCGACCCGTCGAGGTGCTGCTGCGCGCGTTGCGCGCGGCGGGCGACAATCCGGGCGAACACCTCGTCGACGATCTCGGCGCCAGAATCGCCGGTATCCGCGCGCAGGTGTCGCGCACCGTGCCCGCGGTGAGCGGGCGCGCCGCGCACGCGCAGCTGCTCGCCCAGCGCGAGATCGCGCGCCAGCTGCACATCGCGTTCCCCGCCGAGCTCGACGAGGTCGGCGCCGCCGCACTGGTCGGCGCGGTCGTCGGCGCGGTATCCGGCGCGCTCACCGTGCTGTTCCAGAGCCCGCACGCGGGCGCCGAGGACGGCGAGCGGCTGCACCGGCGCATCCACGAGACCACCTCGCGGGTACTGCAACCCTGGCTGGCCGCCTCGTGCACCCACGCGGAATCCAAGCACGCCACACCCTGATTCGGCGGGCAGTGCTTTTGGGCAACACGTAACCCGCACGGTGCGAGTCTTACGAGCGCCGCAGGCGCTGCAAATCAGACAGAGAACTGCTGCCAGCCCAGGCGGATCACCATCACGACGACCACCACCAGCAGCACCATCCGCACGAAGCCCGCGCCCTTGCTCAGCGCCATGCGCGAGCCGACGATCGATCCCGCGATATTGGCCACCGCCATGGAAAGGCCGAGCGCCCACAGGATGTGGCCGGTCGCGGCGAAGAAGATCAGCGCGCCGACGTTGGATCCGCAGTTGATCACCTTCGCCATCGCGGCGGCGCGCACGAACTCGGTGCCGAGCAGCGTGGCGAAGGTGATGATCAGGAAGGTGCCGGTACCAGGTCCGAGCAGGCCGTCGTACAGGCCGATGAGCCCGGCGGCCAGCGCGACGACCAGGATGGTCTTGCGCCGGGTCGGCGCGTGGGTGGCCATGGTGATGCCGATCGATGGGCGCGCCGTCACGAAGATCGCGACGCCGACCAGCACCACCATCACGATCGGGATGAACAGGTCGCGGTTGATCAGCGAGACCGCGGCCGCGCCGGTCGCGGCGGTCACCGCCGCGATCGCGGCCGCGGGCAGCAGCACCTTCCAGCGGATCGGCACCTTCCTGGCGAAGGTGGCCACCGCGGCGCCGGTGCCCGCGACCGCGGCGAGTTTGTTGGTGCCGAGCGCGGTCTGCGGGGTAATCCCCGGCGCGACCAGGAACAGCGTCGGAAGGATGATCAACCCGCCGCCACCGACCACCGCATCCACCCAGCCCGCGGCCGTCGCGGCGACCAACAAGGCCGCCCAGTCTGCAAAATCCACGCCGACAAGACAATCAGACGTGGGATGAGTGCCGCGCACCGCCATCCGCGGTATCGGACCTAGGCTGACCTCCGTGCGCAGGTTCAGTCTGTGGCTTCGTGGCAAGCCCGTCGTTGCCGACTCGATCATGGCGTTCGCGTTGATGATGCTCGATATGACCGGCATCGCGAACAGCACGAACAAGGTCGTCTACCTGCTCGTCGCGCTGTCGCTGCCGATCCCCGTCGCGTTCCGCCGGGTGTCGCCGCGCATCATGGCCGCGCTCACCCTGCTCTTCTCCTACGGCACCACGGTGCTCGGCTGGGCGCTGAACGACAAGACGACCCACGCCGGGCTGCTCGCGCTCGGCATCATGCTCTACACGCTGGTCGCCTACGTCGGGCGGCGCGACGGCATGCTGTTCGTCCTCGGCCTCGTGCTCGACACCGTGATCTCGATCGTGCTGCTGCACCAGCCGGTCTGGGAAACCTTCGGCATCCTCGTGCTGCTCTACGCGCTGTGCTGGACGCTGGCCGAATTCAACGGTGCGCGACACGCTTACGACGCCGAGGTGACCGCGCGGCTCGCGGTCGCCGACTACGACAGGGAGCGCCGCGCGCACGACGCGGTCGCCGCCGAGCGCACCCGCATCGCGCGCGAACTGCACGACGTCGTCGCGCACGCGGTGAGCGTGATGATCGTGCAGGCCGACGGCGCGAAATACGCACTGCGGCAGAACCCGGACGCGGCCGAGCAGGCGCTCACCACCATCGCCGCCACCGGCCGCGACGCACTGCGCGAGCTGCGCCGCACCGTCGCGCTGCTGCGCACCGAGCACGCGCCGGAACAGTTGCCGCAGCACGGCACCGCGGGCCTGGCCAGGGTGGTCGAGATGATGCGCGGCACCGGTCTCGCCGTCGAACTCGAGCTCACCGGCGAACTCGACGACATCAGCCCGGAGATCAGCCTCGGCGTGCACCGCATCGTGCAGGAGTCGCTGACCAATACGCTGCGGCACGCGGGCGCGCATCCGATGGCGTGGGTTCGCGTGCGCCGCACCGAGACCGACGTGCTGATCGAGATCACCGACAGCGGCGGCGAGCCGGTGCACGCCGGCCAGGCGAACCGGATCACCGGCAGCGGCCTCGGCCTGGTCGGCATGCGCGAGCGGATGGCGGTACTCGGCGGCACCCTCGAGGCCGGGCGCACCGGCGACGGCGCGTGGCGGGTGTCCGCGACCATTCCGCTCGCGCCCGAACATCGCGAATAGCCGTTGCGACGCAATCGGATTCCGGGTTGGCGCGATGTGGCGCACCGTCCGGCGGTCGCCGGAGGCTAGATTGATCGGGTGCCGATCACCGTTCTCGTCGTCGATGACCAGGAGCTCATGCGCATGGGGCTCAAGATGGTGCTCGGCGCACACGCCGACCTCGAGGTGATCGGCGAGGCGGCCAACGGCGCCGAGGCGGTGCGCAAATCCGCCGAACTGCGCCCGGACGTGGTGCTGATGGATGTGCGGATGCCGGTGGTCGACGGCGTCACGGCGGCGGGCCAGATCGTCGAGGCGGGCCACGGCTGCCGGGTGCTGGTGATGACGACCTTCGATCTCGACGAGCACGCGCTCGGCGCGCTGCGCGCCGGTGCGAGCGGATTCCTGCTGAAGGACACGCCGCCGGAGGATCTGGTCTCCGCGATCCGCAGCGTGGCCGCGGGCGACGCGGTGGTATCGCCGAAGGTGACCAAGCGGCTGCTCGACCGGCTCATCGCCGAGGATCCGACGCATATGCGCGATCCCGCGGTGCTCGATGTGCTCACCGCCCGCGAGCGCGAGGTGCTCGAGCAGATCGCCGCGGGCCGGTCCAATGCCGAGATCGCCGAACAGCTGTTCCTGTCCGAGGCCACGGTCAAGACCCACGTCGGCCGGGTACTCACCAAACTCGGCCTGCGCGACCGGGTCCAAGCGGTGGTGCTCGCCTACGAGACCGGGCTGGTGCGGCCGGGCGGTTGAGATCTCAGCCGATTGTCAGCCGGGATCGGGAGAAAAATCGGACTCCGGGGCGTTGGTAGGGGTAGATCGTCCGAAAGGATCGCCATGCCCGCCCTACTGTTCGTGCTCTACGTGGTCGTCGAGCTCGCCGCGCTGTTCGCCGTCGGCAGCTGGCTCGGCGTCGTCCCCGCCATCCTGCTGCTGATCGCGGGCTCCGCCGCGGGCATGCTGCTGATCGGCTCGCAGGGCCGCCGCGTCTTCGAACAGTTCCGCCGCGCGGGCCGCGGCGAGATCCCACCCGGTACCGCCGTCGCCGACGGGGCACTCGTCGCGGCGGGCGGCTTCCTCATGTTCGTGCCAGGCCTGGTCACCTCGGTGCTCGGCCTGCTGCTCCTGCTGCCGCCGACCCGGTTCCTGGTCCGCCCGGTCGTCACCGCGGTGGCGGCACGCCGGTTCGGCCCGCTGGTCACCGCGACCGTGCCGTATCGCGGCGTCATCATCGATGGCGACGACGTGATCGACGGCAGTGTGGTCCGCGAGTACTACGACGACGGCCAGGGCAAGGCGCACCGCATCATCGACCCCGCCTGACACCGCGGCCGAGCATCGATTCGGCCGAAAAAACGGACAAGTCGGATAGGCGACCGCCCGGGTATCGATTCGCGAGGTCGGCGGGACTATCGTTCCTGGGTGGCCACCACACAACTCACCATCACCGTGGACGAGGAACTGGCCGCAACCGTTAGGCGAGCGGCCGAAGAGTCGGGGCAGTCGATCTCCCGATTCGCGGCAGCGGCGTTGCGATTGCGACTGATTGCTATGGACACCGGGGTCGCGCCGGATGCCGACCATCGCCGGAGCTGTGATTCGCTCGCGTACAACGATGTCGTCGCTCTGCTGGCGCTGCCGTGTGACAGCGCCGACAGCTCAGGGTGAGAAGAGTCGCCCACCCGCCGCGTGCCGACGCGGCGCTGGCAGACTGATCACCCGTGGGTACCCAGTTGCTGATCGGCGGTCGTCTCTACAGTTCCAGTTCACCCGACGCGACAGCGATGGCGGTGACCGACGGAACCGTCGTGTGGCTCGGCGCCGAGCAACCCGGACGCGCGCTGCATCCGGACGCGGAGATCATCGACCTCGACGGTGCGTTCGTCGCGCCCGCGTTCGTCGATCCGCACGTGCACATCACGGCCGTCGGACTGAAGCTCACCGGACTCGACCTGTCGGTGGCCGGATCGCTGGCGCACTGCCTGGAATTGCTGCGCGAGTTCGCCGCCCGGCACGACGGGGCGATCCTCGGCGACGGCTGGGACGAGACCACCTGGCCGGAGGGGCGTCCGCCGACGCTCGACGAGATCGACGCGGCGGCCGGTCCCGGCAGGCAGGTGTACCTGTCGCGAGTGGACGCGCACTCCGCGGTCGCCTCCACGGCACTGCTCGACGCCGTGCCCGAGGTGACCTCGGCCGTCGGCTTCACCCGTGGTGAGCCGCTGCGTGCCGAGGCGCACCACCTGGTGCGCGCCGCCGCGCTCGCCGGATTGACTCGGGCACAACGCGATCGGGCCAGGCAGGCGACGCTGGACGCCGCGGCCGCGCGTGGCATTGTCGCCGTGCACGAATGCGGCGGGCCGCAGATCGCGGGCCGCACCGATATGCGCGAACTGCTCGAATTCGAGCACGGCGTCGAGGTCACCGCGTACTGGGGCGAGGCGGTGCGCACCGCCGACGAGGCGCGGGCGCTGGTCACCGACCTCGGCGTGTACGGACTCGCCGGCGATCTGTTCGTCGACGGTTCGCTCGGTTCGCACACCGCTTGGCTGCGCGAGCCCTACGCCGGCCAATCCGGTTCCGGCATCGGATATCTCGACGTCGACGCGATCACCGCGCACGTGCGCGCCTGCACCGAGGCCGGTATCCAGGCGGGCTTCCACGCGATCGGCGACGCCGCGATGGACGCGGTGGTCGCCGGATTCGAGCGGGTGGCCACCGAACTCGGCGGTCCCGCCGTCGCCGCGCGCGGGCACCGCATCGAACACGCCGAGATGATCGACGCCGACCACATCGCGAAACTCGCCTCCTGGGGCGTGATCGCCAGTGTGCAACCGGGTTTCGACGCGGAATGGGGCGGCAAGGACGGCATGTACGCGGCCCGCCTCGGCGTCGACCGCGCGCAGACGCTGAACCCCTTCGCCGCCATGGCCGCCGCGGGCATTTCCCTGGCCGTCGGCTCCGACGCGCCCGTCACCGCACTCGATCCATGGCACGCGGTGCGTGCGGCCGTGCAGCACCGCACGCCGGGCCACGGCCTCTCGCCCCGTGCGGCTTTCGCGGCCGCCACCCGTGGCGCCTGGCGCGCCGGCGGGGTGCGCGACGGCATCGCGGGCACCCTGGTGCCCGGCGCGCCCGCCTCGTACACGATCTGGGACGCCGACGAGCTCGTCGTCGCCGCGGCCGCCGACACCGTCCAGCGCTGGTCCACCGACCCGCGCTCGCGCGTCCCCGGTCTGCCTCGCCTGGATCAGGATTCGGCGCTGCCGCGCTGCCTGCGCACCGTGCACCGGGGAGTCACGATCTATGCGGCATGAGCGTCACTCCCGATCCATCCTCGCGGGTATCGAGCCCGCTTCGGGCGGAGCGGGATTCGCCGCCTGCGCACCGGTGTGGCCGCTGGAATCGTGTTCATCGCTGTGGCAGGCTCTGCGCATCGAGCGGTCCGATGACGGCCGGGCGATGCGCCGCCGCCGGATCGCGCAGGCGCCGGTCCTGTTCAGTAGTAAGGGAGTAGCCGTCCATGCGTGATCGGGTCGCCGCATGGTGGCAGCCGGCGACGGTGTTGTTCGAGCGCTTCCCGGTGCTGAGCCGGTCGATGGCGGCGGTGCTGGCCGGTCTGCTGATGTTCGGCAGCTTCCCGCCGCGGCCGTGGTGGTTTCTCGCGCCGCTCGGTATCGCCGTTCTCACCCTCGTCGTGCGCGGAACCGGGCGGCTGCGTGGCGGTTTCGGATACGGCTTGCTGGCGGGCCTCGGTTTCTTCGTGCCGCTGCTGCCGTGGACGGGTATCTACGTGGGGCCCGTGCCGTGGCTGGCGCTGTCGACTGTTTGCGCGGTGTATGTCGGCCTGTTCGGTCTCCTGGCGCGGCTGCTGAGCGCCTTGCGCGGCTGGCCGCTGTGGGTGGCGCTGGCCTGGGTGGCCACCGAGTGGGCGCGCTCCAGTTTTCCGTTCGGCGGATTCCCGTGGGGTCGTTTGGCTTTCGGGCAGGCCGACGGCTGGTTTCTCTCGCTGGCCGCGGTGGGCGGCGCGCCACTGGTGTCATTCGCGGTGGCGCTGACCGGAACCGCCTTGGCGGCGTTGGCCATTGCCGCTGGTCGTATCGCCGTTTCGGCTGGTGACAGTGCCGCTGTCCCGAGCGGCGGTGCGGCGGAGCCGAATTCGGGTGATGCCGGTGTCGCGGCGGACACCGACCGGTCGGACCGGGCCTCGCGCAGGCTCGTGCGCAGCGGATTTGTCGCGGCGGCAATAACTCTGGTTACATTTCCGCTCGCCGGAGTGATCCTCCGGTCCGCGCTGCCCGGCCCGGAGGACGGCTACCGGATGATCACGGTCGCCGCCATCCAGGGCAGCGTGCCGCGGCTCGGCTTGGATTTCAACGAGCAGCGGCGCGCCGTGCTGGACAACCACGTCCGGCGCACCGAGGAACTGGCCAGGGCGGTAGCGGCGGGGCAGGCCCCGAAGCCGGACGTGGTGATCTGGCCGGAGAATTCATCCGATATCGATCCGCTGCGCAACTCCGACGCGTCCGCGTTGATCACCAGGGCCTCCGAGCAGATCGGCGCGCCGATCCTGGTCGGCGCCGTGCTGGTGAACTCCGATCGCACCACGACGAACTCGGTGATCGTGTGGAACGGCGCGGCGGGCCCGGGGGAGCGGCACGACAAGAAGATCATCCAGCCGTTCGGCGAGTACCTGCCGATGCGCGGCTTCTTCCGCCTGTTCTCCGAATACGCCGATCGCGCCGGATACTTCGTGCCGGGTAACGGCAGCGGCGCGGTCCGTGCCGACGGTGTCCAGATCGGTGTCGCGACCTGCTACGAGGTCGCCTTCGATCGCGCCTTCCGCGATTCGATGCGCGCGGGCGCGCAACTGCTCACCGTGCCGACGAACAACGCGACTTTCGGCGATTCCGAAATGACTTACCAGCAACTGGCGATGTCACGGGTGCGGGCCGTCGAACACGGCAGATCGATGGTGGTCGCGGCCACCTCCGGTGTCAGCGCCATCATCACCGCCGACGGCGTGGTGCGGCAGGAGACGGCGCAGTTCGTGCCCGCCGCACTGGTGGCCCGATTGCCGTTGCGCGACACGACGACACTCGCCACCCGCATGGGACAGGCGCCGGAGCTGGCCTCGGTTATCCTTGCCGCGGCCGCGGGGGTGGTTGCGGCTATTCGCCGGCGACAGGGACGCCGTGGCGAGGCGACCGACCGGGATGTCGAGCCAGCCCAACCGATCGGCTGACACCCGCGGGACTAACCGAACATCCGGTAGGTTCCGGGGCCGGTGTGACTACCGTATCCAATTCGTTACCTGACAAGTCTGTTCGCCAGCTTGTAGCCGAAGCGGGCGCTCTGCGCTGTTCGAAGTGTGTTCGTACAGGCGATTTCCGTTACGGCTCCGGCCGATTCGGCGTGTTTGCGGAGATGTAGCTATTGAAAAACAATCTCCGCCAACGCCGTTCGATGTGAAACAAAACCAAAACGTCGGCAATCCGGTCGTTGTGATGCTCCGAATCATAGGGCGTGGATCACGTCCTACGGCTGGCGCGTGCGCGCCCGCGGTGGCGGTGCTCGGGGAGTTGCGTCAACATCGGCAGAACGGAGTGATTGATGAGTTCATTGGCCACGGATCGCGTAGACCAATGCTCTTCCGGCGAATTCTCGGCACAACCGTTCGCACTCTCACCAGCGCAGACCGGGCTGTGGTACGCACAGCGGATCCGGCCCGACGTCCCGCTGACCATCGCGCAGTATGTCGAGATCCACGGTGATCTGGATGTGGGCCGCCTGCTCTACGCCATCGAGCGATTCGGCGCGGAGACCCAGGTCGGGCATGTACGGCTGGTCGAGATCGACGGTGTGCCGCATCAACTCGTCGATACCGCGCGGCGGCCCGGCTGGGGCCGGATCGACCTGCGCGCCGAGGCTGACCCGCGCGCGGCCGCGCTGCGCTGGATGAACGAGCACGCCAGTTCGCCGATCGATCTCGAGCGCGATCCGCTGACCACTAATGTGGTGCTGCGGATCGGGGATTCGGACTACATCTGGTACGCACGCGCGCACCACATCGTGATCGATGGCTACGGGGCGATGAACGCGCTGACCCGCACCGCGGAGATCTATACCGCCGTGGAGAACCGCACCGAGCCCGCCTCCTCGCGGGCGACGCCGCTCGCCGCGATCTACGCGGGCGAATCCGAGTACCGCGACTCCAGCCGGTTCGTCTCCGACCGTGACTACTGGCTCGAGCAGCTGTCCGGCGTCGGTGGTCCGGTGACATTGGCGGCGGGCGCCGCGGCCAACTCCGACGCCGGGCGCAGGCACGCGGGTGCGGTACTCGACGATCCGGTCGTCGCGGCGATGGAGGCCGCGATGAGCACCTACGGCACCGCCAACTCGACGCTGTTCGTCGCCGCGCTGGCCAGCTACGTGCGCTCGGTGACCGGCAATCCCGATGTGGTGCTCAGCCTTCCGGTCTCGGCGCGCACCACCGTGACGCTGCGCCGCTCGGCGGGCGTCGTATCGAACGTGGTGCCGATCCGGTTGCGCTTCGGCGCCGAGACCACCGTCCGCGAACTGGTGAAGGCGGCCGAGCTGCAGATCACCGGCGCGCTGCGGCATCAGCGCTACCGCCACGACGACATCCGACGCGACTGCGGCTACTCCACCGACGCGCGCGGCTTCTTCGGCCCGATGGTCAACATCATGCTGTTCCACAGCGAGCTGAACTTCGGCAGCCTCGTCGGCTCGCTGCACGTGCTCGCCACCGGTCCGGTCGAGGACCTGTCGATGAACCTCTACAACGGTGTCGGCAACCGCATCCACGTCGACTTCGAGGCCAACCCGCGGGTGTACGCCGACGCCGAGGTCGCGGTGCACCACGAGCGGTTCCTGGACTTCCTCGGCAGGTTCCTCGCCGCGGCGCCGGAGAGCCTGGCGCGGACACTGTCGGCCATCACCGACGCCGAACGGTACCGGGTACTGCACGAGTGGAACGCGACCGAGGCGGCGCCGCAGAAGGGCACCCTCGCCGGACTGTTCGCCGACCGCGCCGCGATCTGCCCCGACGCCGTCGCGCTCGAATTCGAAGACGTCACACTGACGTACCGCGAACTCGACGAGCAGGCCAACCGCCTGGCCCGGCTGCTCATCGCGCGCGGCGCGGGCCCGGAGACCGTGGTCGCGCTGTGCCTGCGGCGCAGCCTGGAGCTCGTCGTCGGGATGTACGCGATCGTCAAGGCGGGCGCGGCCTATCTGCCGCTCGATCCCGAACATCCGGTCGAGCGCATCGACCAGATCCTGCGCCAGGCCGCACCGGTCTGTGTGCTCACCGCCGCCCGCGACGCGCTGACCCTGCCCGAGGGCACCGCGCAGCTCGCGCTCGATACCCTCGATCTCGCCGGGTTCGGTTCGCGCGCGCTCACCGACAAGGACCGGCCCGCCGCGCTGCGCGCCGATCACCCCGCCTACGTCATCTTCACCTCGGGATCCACCGGAAAACCCAAGGGCGTCACGGTGACCCACGCCGCGATCGTCAACCGGCTGCGCTGGATGCAGCACGAGTACCCGCTCGACGGCACCGATGTGGTGCTGCAGAAGACGCCGGCCACCTTCGACGTCTCGGTGTGGGAGTTCTTCTGGCCCTTGCAGATCGGCGCGAAGCTGCTGATCGCCGCGCCCGACGGGCACCGCGATCCCGCCTACCTGGCCCACCTCATCGCCGAGAAGCGGGTCACCACGGCGCATTTCGTGCCGTCGATGCTCTCGGTCTTCGTCACCGACACCGACGTGCGCGGCTGCGGCTGCCTGCGCCGGGTGTTCTGCAGCGGTGAGGCGCTGCCCGGCGCGACCGTCCGGGATTTCCATGCGGTGCTGGGCGGTTCGGCCGGGCCACGGCTGCACAACCTCTACGGGCCCACCGAGGCAGCGGTGGACGTCACCTACTGGCCGTGCCCGCCCGACCCCGCGAGTGTGCCGATCGGCGCGCCGGTGTGGAACACCCAGACCTATGTGCTCGACGCCAGGCTGCAGCCGGTCCCGCCGGGTGCGGTGGGCGAGTTGTACCTGGCCGGTGTGCAATTGGCGCGCGGATACCTCGGCCAGTCCGTGCTGACCGCCGACCGCTTCGTCGCCAACCCGTTCACCCCGGGCACCCGCATGTACCGCACCGGCGATCTGGCCCGCTGGCAGCCGGACGGCGGCGTGCTGGAATACCTGGGCCGCACCGACTTCCAGGTGAAGATCCGCGGCCTGCGCATCGAGCTCGGCGAGATCGAGGCCGCACTGCTCGCCGACGAACGGGTCGCGCGCGCGGTCTGCGTCGCGCACACCGGCCGCAACGGTGACGAACTCGTCGGCTATGTGGTCGCCACACCGGGCACGGACCTGCACACCGCGACCTTGCTGACCGCGCTGCGCGGCACACTGCCCGCGTACATGGTGCCCTCGGTGCTGATGCGACTCGACGAACTACCGCTCAGCGCCAACGGCAAGATCGACCGGAAAGCGCTGCCCGCTCCCGTCATCGGTGGGCGGGCAGGTCACGTGGGCGCCGCGCCGCGCACCGAGGTGGAGCGGGTGCTGGCCGGCATCTTCGCCGAGGTACTCGACGCCGGCGAGATCGGCGTCGACGACAGCTTTTTCGATCTCGGCGGCAATTCGCTGACCGCGGCGCGCGCGGTCGCCAGGATCAATGCCGCGCTCGGGGCCGCGCTGACCATCCGCGACCTGTTCGAGGCCACCACCGTCGCCGCGCTCACCGCGCGCTTCGCCACGCACAACCCGGATATCTCCTCGCCCAAGCTGGTTCCGGCCGGGCGGCCCGAGCGGATTCCGCTGTCGCTGGCACAGCAGCGGCTGTGGATCCTCAACCGGTTCGCCGAGCACGCCGCCGCTTACAACATGCCGCTCGCGGTGGAGCTGGACGGCCCGCTCGACGCGGCGGCGCTGCGCGCGGGCCTGCTCGACGTGATCGAACGGCACGAAAGCCTGCGCACCACCTTCCCGGAGAGCCCGAGCGGCGCCTACCAGCGGATCCACCCGGCCGCCGAGATCCCGCTCACCCTCGACTCGATCGAGGCCGTCGGCGCCGATGTGGTCGCGCTGGCCACCGAATACGCGGGCTACGGTTTCGATCTGCGCAGCCAGGCGCCGATCCGGGTCGCGTTGTATCACACCGGTCCGGACCGGCACGTGTTTCTCGTTGTGCTGCACCACATCTGCGGTGACGGCTGGTCGATCGCGCCGCTGGCCCGCGACCTGATGGTCGCCGTCGCGGCCAGGGCGGCGGGTGCCGCGCCGATGTGGACGCCGTTGCCGGTCCAGTACGCCGATTTCGCGCTGTGGCAGCGCGAACTGCTCGGCGAGGAGACCGATCCGGCGAGCGCGCTGAGCAGGCAGCTCGCCTACTGGCGCACCGCGCTGACCGGGCTGCCCGATCAGCTCGATCTGCCGCTCGACCGCCCGCGCCCGCTGCGCCGCGGCACCGGCGGCGGCCGGGTCGAATTCACCATCGCGCCCCAGATCCGGCGCGCGGCAAGCGATCTGGCGGCGAGCCGGGGCGTCAGCATGTTCATGGTGCTGCACGCCGCGCTGGCCACCCTGCTCGCCAGGCTGTCCGGCACCACCGATATCGCCGTCGGCACCCCCATCGCGGGTCGCTCGGATCCGGCGCTCGACGAACTCGTCGGGATGTTCGTCAACACGCTCGTGCTGCGCACCGAGGTCGACCTGGCCGCGGGCTTCGACCACATGCTCGACGTGACGCGCGAAACCGACCTCAACGCCTTCGCCAACGCCGACGTGCCGTTCGAACGCCTCGTCGAGGTGGTCAACCCGGAGCGCTCGGCCGCGCGGCATCCGCTGTTCCAGGTGATGCTGTCCTACGACCACACCCCGGAGCTGCGGCTCGACCTGCCCGGCGTGCGCACCGCCGTACTGCCCATCGCGGGCGATATCGCCAAATTCGATCTGCAGCTCGAGGTGCACGACGCGCTCACCGCCGACGGCCCGCTCGACGCCGAATTCGGTTACGCCACCGACGTTTTCGACCGGCGCACGATCGAGGCGTTCGCACGCCGGTTCGTCGCGGTGCTCGGTGCCGTGGTGGCCGCGCCCGATGTGCCGGTCGGCGACGTGGAGATCCTCGATCGCAAGGAGACCGCGAACCTGGTGCCGATCGCGGGCTCGCCCGCCGAACCGGCGATCACGCTGGGGCGCATGCTGTCCGATACCGCCGAACGGGTGCCGGATGCCGTCGCGGTGCGCTACCTCGGCGTCGACACCAGCTACCGGGTGCTCGACGAGACGTCGAATCGATTGGCGCGGGCGCTGATCGAGCACGGTGCGGGCCCCGAGGTGGTGGTGGCGATCGCGCTGCCGCGCGGCCTCGATTCGATCACCGCGATCTGGGCGGTCGCGAAAACCGGTGCGGCGTATGTGCCGATCGATCCGAGCTACCCGGCCGACCGGATCGGGCACATGCTCGCCGATTCCGGCGCCATGCTCGGGTTGACCATCGCGCAATGCCTGGCGACCATGCCGTCCTGGCCCGCGGGCACCAGGGGCAAACACCGCAAGACCTACGTCGACTGGCTGGTGCTCGGTTCCGGCGAGCTGGCCGCCGAATGCGCGGACCACAGCACCGGTCCGCTGACCGACGCCGACCGGCACCATCCGCTGCGCACCACCAACCCGGCCTACCTGATCTACACCTCCGGCTCCACCGGAACGCCGAAGGCCGTGATCATCACCCACGCCGGGCTCGCCTCGCTGGCGCACGAGCAGATGCACCTGTTCGGCGTCACGGATTCGGCTCGGACACTGCACTTCTCATCGCCGAGCTTCGACGCCTCGGTGCTGGAGATGCTGCTCGGCTTCGCCGCGGGCGCGACCATCGTGGTCGCGCCTGCCGGCCTGTACGGCGGCGCCGAACTGGCCGCGCTGCTGCGCGAGGAGCGGGTGACGCACGCGTTCGTCACGCCCGCCGCGCTGGCCACCGTGCCCGCCGAAGGTCTCGATCGGCTCGAGGCGGTGATCGTCGGCGGCGAGGCGTGTGCCGAGGAACTGGTCGAAACCTGGTCCGCCGCACACCGGATCCACAACATGTACGGCCCGTCCGAGGCCACCGTCGCGGCCACCGCGTCCGCGCCGATGCTGCCCGGCCGCCCGGTGCCGCTCGGCATGCCGATTCGCGGGACAAGGCTGTTCATCCTGGACGGCAGGCTGCATCCGGTGCCGCCGGGGACACCGGGCGAGCTGTATTTGTCGGGACCAGGCGTCGGCCGCGGCTACCACGGGCGGTTCGGCCTCACCGCGCACCGCTTTCCGGCCAACCCGCACGGCAGGCGCGGTGAACGCATGTACCGCACCGGCGATCTGGTGGTCGCCGATCCGCTGGGGCAGTTGCGCTTCCTCGGCCGCGCCGACGATCAGATCAAGATCCGCGGATTCCGCATCGAACTGCGCGAGATCGAGCACGTGCTGCGCGGGCACCCCGGCGTCGATTTCGCGCTCACCGTCGTGCACACCGACGAATACGGCCAGCCACGGCTCGCGGCGTACCTGACGGCCGACGCCACGATCGATCCGGCCGACGTGCTGGAGACCGCGCGGCAGCGGCTGCCCGGCTACATGGTGCCCGCATCGATCACGCTGCTCGACGCGATGCCGGTCAGCCCGTCCGGCAAGCTGGACCGGAAGGCCTTGCCCGCACCGGTATTCGCCGCCGCCGGGCCGTCGCGCGCACCGAGCTCCGAACTGGAGCGGCAGGTCGCCGCGGTATTCGGCGCCATCCTCGGCCATCCGGTCGACGGCGCCGAGGACAGCTTCTTCGAGGTGGGCGGCAACTCGCTGCTCGCCACCAGGCTGGCCGCCGCGCTGCACGCCGAATTCGCGGTCGAGCTGCCGGTGCGCACCATCTTCGAGGCGCCGACCGTCGCCGGTGTCGCCGAGCGGATCACGTCGGCGCCCCGGACGCAGCGGCTGGCGCTGGCTGTGCACACCCCGCGTCCGGGACGTATTCCATTGTCGCTGCCACAGCAGCGCCTGTGGTTCCTGAATCGTTTTTCCCCCGAATCCAGTGCCTACAACATCGCCTTCGTGATCAGGATCGACGGCGAGCTGAATGTCGCGGCACTGCGCGCGGCGCTCATCGATCTGGTCGAGCGGCACGAGGTGCTGCGGACCGTGTTCCCGGAGGACCACGCGGGTGGGAGTGGGGCGGGATCGAACACTGTCGCGCATCAGGTGGTGCGGCCGATCGAGTCGGCCATGCCCGAGCTCGAGCCGGTGGCCACCGACGACGCGGGCGCGCGGGCGGCGCTGCGTGCCATGGCGCGCGGCGGATTCGATCTCACCCGCGCCACCCCGTTGCGGATGACGTTGCTGCGCACCGGATCCCGGCACCATCAGCTCGGCATCGCGATCCATCACATCGCCGCGGACGGCTGGTCGCTCGGCCCGCTGACCAGGGATCTGGCCGCCGCCTACGTGGCGAGGCACGAGGGCGCCGCTCCCGCGTTGCCGCCACTGCCGGTGCAGTACGCCGACTTCGGGCTGTGGCAGCGCGCCTGCCTCGGCGACGAGGACGATCCGGGCAGCCTCGCCCGCGAGCAGGTCGACTACTGGCGCACCGCACTGGCGGATCTGCCCGAGGAATTGCCGCTGCCCTACGACCGGCCCCGCCCGGCCGAACCGGCGCTCACGGCGGGCACCGTGCGGTTCACGGTGCCCGATCCGGTGCAGCGCGCGCTCGCCGAACTCGCGCGCGAACAGGGCGTCAGCCTGTTCATGGTGCTGCGCTCGGCGCTCGGCGTGCTGCTGCGCTGTGTCACCGGCGGCCGCGATATCGCGATCGGTACGCCGGTCGCGGGCCGCACCGACACCAAGCTCGACGAGCTCGTCGGCATGTTCGTCAACACGCTGGTGCTGCGCGCCGACGTCGACCCGGACGCGACCTTCGCCGCGCTGCTGCGCGCCGACCGCGATACCGAGCTGACGGCCATGGCGCACGCCGACATTCCGTTCGAACGCGTGGTGGAGGAGCTCGCCCGCGACGCGCGCACCCCGGCCAGGGCGGGCAGGCATCCGCTGTTCCAGGTGGCCCTCACGGTGCAGGACGGGCCGGTGCCCACGCTGGAACTGCCCGGGCTCGCACTGCGCGCCGAGGAGCTCGATATCGCGCTGGCCAAGTTCGACCTGGAACTGCGGGTCGCGCATATCGGCTGCGACGCGGGGCCGGGCGAACCCGGTCGCGCCTTCGAATTCGTCTACGCCGCCGAACTTTTCGACGAGCAGACGATTCAGACGCTGGCCGACCGGCTGCTGCGGGTGCTCGCCGCGGTCACCGCCGATCCCCGGGTGCTCGTCCGCGATATCGACGCGCGCACCGAACAGGAACGCCGCCTGCTCGCCCCCGCCGTCGGCGGCCCGACCGCGCCGCCGTGCACGCTGGCCGCCTACTTCACCGCCACCGCGCACATGCACGGGCAGCGCACCGCGATCCACGCCGGCCGCACCGCGCTGACCTACGCCGAGCTCGACAGGCGCTCGAATCGCCTGGCGCGTGCGCTGATCAGCCGCGGTGTCGGCGCGGGGGACCGGGTCGCGCTCGGGCTCACCCGCTCGGTCGAATCGGTGCTCACCGTGCTGGCCGTCGCGAAGTCCGGGGCGGCGTTCGTCCCGGTCGACCCGAACTATCCGGTCGACCGGATCAAGCACATGCTCACCGATTCCGGTTGCCGCGTCGGCGTTTCGATCGCGGCGCACGCGGAGCGGCTCTACGCGGGCGACGGGCCCACTACCCAGTGGCTGCTGCTCGACGACGCGGAGTTCGTCGCGGAGCTGGACGACCGCTCCGACGCCATCGTCGACGACCAGGTGCGGCTGCGTACCGTGCAGGTCAGCGATCTGGCCTACCTGATCTACACCTCCGGCTCCACCGGAAAACCCAAGGGCGTGGCCGTCACGCACGCG
Organism: Nocardia sp. NPDC052566; assembly: GCF_044547285.1. NCBI lineage: Bacteria > Bacillati > Actinomycetota > Actinomycetes > Mycobacteriales > Nocardiaceae > Nocardia > Nocardia sp. NPDC052566. Next base: position 458,363 of record NZ_JBIUAF010000001.1, read on the forward strand.
GGCTTGTCGAACTTCGGTGACGAGCTGCGCGAGCGCATGCGGGTCGACCGCGACTCGCGCACCATGCACTTCTCCTCGCCGAGCTTCGATGCCGCCGTCCTCGACCTGTTGCTCGCGGTGGGTTCCGGTGCGGCCATGGTGATCTGCCCGCCGGATGTCTACGGCGGGGACGAACTCGCCGCGCTGATGGAACGCGAGCGCGTCACCCACACCTTCATGACACCGGCCGCGCTGGCCACCATCGACAACGAGCGCTGGCCGTTGCCGCAGCTGCGCGCGCTGATGGTCGGCGGTGAGGCCTGCGGTACCGATCTGGTGGCCCGCTGGGCGCCGGGACGGCAGATGTACAACGGCTACGGGCCCACCGAGACCACCGTCGTCATCACCATCGCGAATCTGGTGGCCGATCGGCCGGTCACCATCGGCGCGCTGGTCCGCGGCGGGCGGGCGCTGGTACTCGACGAGCGGCTGCGGCCGGTGCCGGTCGGCGTGCCCGGCGAGCTGTACCTCGGCGGACACGGGCTGGCGCGCGGCTACTTCCGGCGGCCAGGGCTCTCGGCGGCGCGATTCGTCGCCGATCCGCACGGGCCCGCGGGCGCGCGCGTCTACCGGACCGGTGACGTGGTGCGCTGGACGGCCGCGGGCGAACTCGTCTACCTGGGGCGCAGCGATCATCAGGTGAAGGTGCGCGGATTCCGCATCGAGCTCGGCGAGATCAGTGCCGCGCTCAGCGCACATCCGGGCGTGCGGTTCGCGCACACCGAGGTGCGGCGGATCGCGGACGCGGACCGGATCGTGTCGTTCATCCAGGCCGCGGGTACGCGGGAGGTGGACATCGAGGCGGTGCGCGCACACGCCGCGGAACTGCTGCCCGCGCACATGATTCCGGCGAGCATCACGGTGCTCGACCGGATCCCGCTGACCCCGGTCGGCAAGCTGGATATCGCCGCGCTGCCCGAACCGCGGCTCGTCGCCGCCGCGGCGGCGCGTGCGCCGGAGACCGAGACCGAACGGCTCGTCGCCGAGGTGATCGGCGACCTGGTCGGCGTCGACGGAGTGAGCGCGTCCGACAGCTTCTTCGAGATCGGCGGAAACTCGCTGCTGGCAACGCAACTCGTGGCCAGGCTGGCCGCGGCGACGACCATCAGGCTCGAGGTGCGCGCCGTATTCGCGGCGCCGACGGTCGCCGGACTCGCCGCGCTGCTCGATTCCGGCCCGGCCGGAGCCGACGCCCGTCCCGAACCGACGAAACGGTCACGCCCGGAACGGATTCCGCTCTCGGCCGCGCAGCAGCGGCTGTGGTTCCTCAACCGGTTCCACGCCGCGGACACCTCCGCCGCGTACAACATCCCGGTGGCGCTGCGCATGAGCGGGCCGCTGGACGTGGTCGCGCTGCGTGCCGCGCTGCACGCGGTGCAGGAGCGGCACGAGACGCTGCGCACGATCTTCCCCGAGCGCGACGGCGAACCGTGCCAGCACATCCTGGCACCGGCCGAAGCGGCCATCCCGCTCACCACCCTCGCGGTGACCGAGGCCGAAATCGTGGACACCGTGCGGCATTTCGCGGCGGCGGGATTCGATCTCGGCACCACCGTCCCGGTGCGTGCCGCGCTGCTCGAACTCGGCGCCACCGACCACGTGCTCGTGCTCGTCGTGCACCACATCGCGATGGACGGCTGGTCGCTCGCGCCGCTCGCCGCCGATGTGACCACCGCGTACCGCGCGCTGGCCGCCGGAACCGCGCCCGGCTGGGCCGAACCCGAGATCCAGTACGCGGATTACACACTGTGGCAGCGGGAAACGCTCGGCATCGAGGACGATCCCGGCTCGGTGCTGCGCACCCAGCTCGATTACTGGCGCACGGCACTGGACGGACTGCCCGAGCTGCTGTCCGTGCCCGCCGACCGGCCGCGCCCACCGGCGCCGACCTATCGCGGCGGCACCGTCGACTGTGCCGTCGACGCGTTCACGCACCGGGAACTGCAGACCGTCGCGAGCAGCAACAACGTCAGCATGTTCATGGTGCTGCACGCCGCGCTCGCGGTGCTGCTGCACCGGCTGACCGGCACCGGCGACATCACCGTCGGCAGCCCGATCGCCGGGCGCGGCCATCCGGCGCTCGACCGGATGATCGGCATGTTCGTCAATACGCTGGTGCTGCGCACCAGGATCGATCCCGGCGCGCGCTTCACCGACCTGCTGCACGCGGTGCGCGATACCGATCTCGACGCGTTCAAGCACGCCGATCTGCCGTTCGAGCGGCTGGTCGAGGTGCTGAATCCCGCGCGCTCGCAGGCGCATCACCCGATGTTCCAGGTGATGCTCTCGGTGCAGAACCAGCCGATGCGGGTGCTGGAACTGCCGGGGCTGCGGGTCGAGGCGGCCGATGTCGACACCGGCGTCGCCAAGTTCGATCTGCAATTCACGCTGACCGAGAACCGCACGGCGAGTAAGGATCCCGACGGTATCGCGGTGTCGGTGAACTACGCGCGCGACCTGTTCGACGAACGCACCGCGCGCAGGCTCGGCAAGCGGCTCGCCAGGCTGCTCGCCGCCGTCGCCGCGAATCCGACCACGCCCGTCGGCGATCTGGAACTGCTCGATCCCGCGGAATGGTCCGGGCTCGCCCCGGTCCGCGGCGCGGAGGCGGATCGGCCGGTTACCTTCCCCGAGGTGTTCGAGGCGGCCGTCAAGGTCGACCGCCGCGCGATCGCGCTGCGCTCGGACGATACGCAGGTCACCTACGATGCGCTCGACCGGTGGACCAACCGGATGGCGCGGGTGCTGATCGGGCTCGGCGTCGGGCCGGAAACGCTGGTGGCGCTGGGTATTCCGCGCTCGGTGGAATCGGTAGCCACGGTGCTCGCGGTGGCCAAGGCCGGCGCGGCGTTCGTGCCCGTCGACCCGTTCTATCCGGCGCAGCGGATCAACCACATGCTCTCGGATTCCGGTGCGGCACTCGGCATCACGCTGGAGGAGTACCGGGATCGGCTGCCCGACGGCGCGGACTGGATCGTGCTGGACGACACCGACTTCCGCGCGCGGGTGCTGTCCGCCTCGGACGCGCCGATCGCGGCGGCGGAGCGGACCAGCATGCTGCGCACCGACAATCCGGCGTACGTGATCTACACCTCCGGCTCCACCGGCACACCCAAGGGCGTGGTAGTCACGCACGGCGGCCTGTCCAACTTCGCCGCCGAGACCGCGGAGCGCTTCGAGGTCGACCACAGTTGCCGCGTCCTGCATTTCGCGACGCCGAGCTTCGACGCGGCGATGCTCGACCTGCTGCTCGCGCTCGGCGGCGCGGCCACCCTGGTGATCAGCCCGCCCGGTGTGGTCGGCGGCGAGGACCTGGCCAGGGTGTTCATCGAGGAGGGCATCACGCATGCCTTCATCACCACCTCCGCGCTCGGCACGGTCGACCCGGCCGGGGTCACCGAACTGCGGCACGTCCTGGTCGGCGGCGAGGCACTGCCGCCGGATGTGGTGACCCGCTGGGCGCCGGACCGCAACCTCTACAACGTCTACGGACCGACCGAGACCACCATCGTCACGGTGATCTCGCCGCCCATGACGCCGGGCGGGCCGATCACCATCGGCGGCCCGATCCGCGGCGTCAGCGCTACCGTGCTCGATCCGCGCCTGCATCCCGCGCCGTGCGGCGTCACCGGCGAACTGCACCTTTCCGGATCCGCTTTGGCCCGTGGCTATCTCAACCGGCCCGGCCTGACCGCGCAGCGGTTCGTCGCCAACCCGTTCGGCAAACCGGGCGAGCGGATGTACCGCACCGGCGATCTGGTGCGCTGGTGGACCGGCGGCAAGGACGAGCCCGCGTCCTCGCGCGAGCTCGAATACGTCGGCCGCACCGACCATCAGGTCAAGGTCCGCGGCTTCCGCATCGAACTCGGCGAGATCGATACCGCGCTGGCCCGCCATGCCGACGTGGAATTCGCGACCACCATCGGTCACCACACGCCCGCGGGCGTCACCGCACTGGTGTCGTACGTGAAGCCGCGGCGCGGTACCGCGCCGACGGTGTCCGAGCTGATCGACCATCTGGCCGAGCGGGTGCCGAATTACATGGTGCCGCAATCGATCATGCTGATCGATCACGTACCGCTGAGCCCGGTCGGGAAGCTGGATCGCGCGGCGCTGCCCGAGCCGGTGTTCACCGCGGCCGAGGGCTACCGCGCACCGGTCACGCCGACCGAGATCGCGCTGTGCGCCGCGTTCGCCTCGGTGCTCGGCATGGAATCGGTGGGCGCCGACGACGGCTTCTTCGAACTCGGCGGCAACTCGCTGCTCGCCACGAAAGTCGTTGCGCAGCTGCGCGAGAACGGGATCGACCTGCCGGTGGCGCTGATGTTCGGCGAGGCGACACCCGGCGCCATCGCGGCCAGGATCGATGGGCACGGCGCGGAATCGGTGGTGGCGGCGGCACTGGCGCCGGTGCTGCCGATCCGGGCGGGCACGGGATCGGCACGGGCGCCGCTGTTCTGCGTCCATCCCGCGATCGGGCTCGCCTGGTGCTACTCCGGGCTGCTCGCGCACCTGGAACCGGATCGGCCGGTGTACGGGCTGCAGGCGCCGCACGTCGCGGGGGAGCAGGGCTACGCCTCGATCAGCGCCGCCGCCGAAGGCTATGTGGCACAGATCAAGTCGATCCAGCCACAGGGGCCCTACCACCTGCTCGGCTGGTCGCTCGGCGGGCTGATCGCGCACGAGGTGGCGGTGCGGCTGCAGGAGTCGGGCGATCAGGTCGCGCTGCTCGCGCTGATGGACAGCTACCGGCTCTCGGATGCGCTGCTGGAGCACGCCATTCCCGGTGTCGCCGACATCATCGGCGAATTCGGCACCGATCTGCTCGACGGTGCGCCGATCGATCCGGCGATGAGCCTGCACGACGCGGCGGAGCTGCTGCGTTCGCGACCCGGCCCGTTCGCCGCGCTCACCGTCGAGCATCTGGAGCGGCTGTACGCCGGATACACCAACGGCACGGTGCTCGCACACAGCTTCCGGCCGCGCGAATTCGACGGCGACCTGGTGTTCTTCACGGCCGCCGACGACGAGATCAACAAGGCCGATCCGGAGCGGCGCGCCGAGGCATGGCAGCCGTTCGTCACCGGTGCCGTGCGCGACCACCCGCTGCGGTGTGGCCACTCGGCGATGACGACACCGGAATCGCTCGCGGTGATCGGCCCGGTGCTGCGGGCATATCTGGAACAGGGCGAAGGCAGGCGGGCGGCGGTGTCACCCGGCGTGCGGGTCGAGCCGCTGCTCGACCCGGCGGTCATCGAGCATCGGAAGGGGCACCAGCTCGCCGAACCGGCACAGGGTCGCAAAGACGCGGCGCCGGTGCAGGGGACGCGTCGGTGAATGAGCACGGCGAACCAACCAGAGGCGGCGGCGCGCGCGGCGCGGCACCGCCGAATGAGAGCGGGGTACGGTCGTGAGTTTGGCGGTGGAGGTACTCGGCCTGGTGAAAACCTATGGCCGGGTACGGGTTTTGGATGAGATAGATCTGCAGATACCGGCGGGTACGGTGATGGGCCTGCTCGGGCCGAACGGTGCGGGCAAGACCACGACGGTCCGCATCGTCACCACCCTCCTACGCCCGTGCGCCGGGTCGGTCCGGGTGGCGGGCATCGACGTGCTGCGCGATCCGGCGGCCGCGCGCAAACGGATCGGGTTGTCCGGGCAGTACGCGGCGGTCGACGCGAACCTGTCCGGTTACGAGAACCTGCGCATGGTGGCCCGCCTGTACGGCATGTCGCAGCGGCAGGCCACCGCGCGCGCCGCGGAACTGCTCGGTGCACTCGGTCTCGAGCACGCCGCGCACCGGAGGGCGGGCACCTACTCCGGCGGTATGGCGCGGCGGCTCGACCTGGCGGGCGCGCTGGTGGCCAGGCCCGCGGTGGTGGTGCTCGACGAGCCGACCACCGGCCTCGACCCGCGCGGCAGGCTCGACATGTGGCGCGTCATCGGCGATCTCGTCGACGACGGCACCACCGTGCTGCTCACCACGCAGTACCTGGAGGAGGCGGATCTGCTCGCGGACCGCATCACGGTGATCGATCGCGGCCGCGTCATCGCGCGCGGATCCGCCGACGAACTCAAGACCTCTATCGGCGGCGACCGGCTGACCGTCATCCTGGCGGCCGGGCAGGACGTGAAACCCGCGCTGTCGGTGCTCGCGCAGGTCGGGATCGGCGAGCCGAGCCACGACGGCGACGAGGTGTCGGTGGTGGTCAGCGACGGCACCCGCACCATGGTCGAGGCGCTGCGCAGGCTCGACGACGCGGGCGTCTGCGTGCTCGACGCGAGCGTGCACCGGCCGAGCCTCGACGACGTCTTCCTCTCGCTCACCGGCACACCGGCGAGCGAGGCGAGCGCGCAGGAAAACGATGAGGTAGAAGAGGAGATCATGTCGTGACGACCGTCCAGGCCGCGCCCGTTGGCGTGCAACGCAATCCGCCGCTGCGGATCGTGCGCGACAGCGCCATCGTCGCCTACCGCAACCTGCTCACCATCCTGCGGGTGCCGACGCTGCTGGTGACCGCGACCATTCAGCCGCTGATGTTCGTCTTCCTGTTCGCCTACATCTTCGGCGCCTCACTCGGCGGCGGTCAGTACCGGGAATTCCTGCTCGCCGGAATCTTCACGCAGACAGTCGCTTTCAACGCCGCCTTCACCACCGTCGGATTGGCGGGCGATCTGCAGAAGGGCATCATCGACCGGATGCGCACGCTGCCGATGTCTCGGCTGGCCGTGCTGATGGGGCGTACGCTGTCGGATCTGGTGGTGAACGTGCTCAGCCTGGCCGTGATGGTCGGCTGCGGCTATGTGGTGGGCTGGCGGATCAACGGCGGAATCGCCGATGCCGCACTGGCATTCGGCATCATCCTGCTGTTCGCCTTCGCCATGTCCTGGGTCGGCGCGATCACCGGGCTGATGTCGCCGACCGTCGAGGTGGCCCAAAGTGCCGGTCTGATCTGGCTTTTCCCGCTCAGCTTCATCTCCTCGGCCTTCATTTCCGCCGAGACGCTGCCGGGGCCGCTGCGCACCGTCGCCGAATGGAATCCGATCACCGCCGTCTCCGCGGCGGGCCGCAAGCTGTTCGACAACGACTCCCCGCCCACTTTCGCCCCCGCCACCGGCTGGGCCGCCGACCACTGCGTCGAATACGCCATCGGCTGCTCCGTGGTCATCCTGGTGATCGCCGTACCGCTTGCCCTGCTGCGCTACCGCAAGGTCGCCAGCCACTGAGCGAGGGGAAAAACGAAGGCCGCTTCCATCGAATGGAAGCGGCCTTCGTCCGTTCAGCTGCCGCCTAGGCGCGGCGGCGGGTCTTCAGCAGTTCGAGGCGCTCCTTCAGCAGTTCCTCGAGCTCTTCCTTGCTGCGACGTTCCAGCAGCATGTCCCAGTGGGTGCGCGGTGGCTTGACCTTCTTGGTCTCCTGGGTGGTGCCCTCCATGAGGACGCCCTCCAGGCCGTTGCGGCACAACCAGGTCGGCGGGATCTCGGCATCGTCGGCGAACGGGACGTCGAACTCTTCACCGTTGTCGGTCCGGTACCGGGCAATCCGGCGCGGGGCCAGGTCGTGGTCGCGATCGGTCTCGTAGCTCACCGCTCCGAGCCGACTGCCTCGGAGTACGCGATCTGCCATGGTGTGCGGTCCTCTCCTGTTTGCATTGGCGGCATCGACGGGTGCGAAGCCGTCGCTGTCTGCGCTGCGGCCGTACCACGAACAACGCTTTCGCCTGCCGTGATAGTTCCCGACACGGCCGACGGCGAACCGTTCCATTGTAGTGGCTGGCCGGGATTACCTGCGCCGCGCCCGGCTGACGGCGCTTTTTCCGGCCCCTCGCCAGCGGAACCCGGCGTCAACCATTAGTGTTCTGCGTCATGCTGCGACGCTTGTCTTGCTTGTGGTGTGGGCGGGAGATCATTGATTCCGAGGCAGGCCGTCGCCGCCGCTACTGCAGGCAATCCTGCCGCCAGCGCGCCTACGAGAACCGAAACAGCTTGAAGGGCACCGGCATTCCGGCCGATTCCGTCGTGCTGAGCGCCCAGGAGGCCGCCGACCTGGCCGACCGCTGGTTCGCGGCACGCTGCGCCGCCGAGGATGTGGCCACCGCCATCGGCGAGGGCGCGGACACCGACGAGCTCACCATGCTGAGCAAGACGCTGCTGGAACTCACCCGCGAGGCCGAGCGGCTGCGCTGACCGGCTCAGCCGACCTCGCTGGGCGCCGAGCGCTGCGGCGTGCGCGAGGTCGCCCGCAGCCGCAGGCCGTGCGGATGCAGGTTGGCGCCGAACCGGACCTTGGCAGGCTGGTCGGGGACGAGCCGCCAGCGGGCGGTGATGATCGCCAGCGCCAGCGTGGCCTCGTTCATGCCGAAGGTGTCGCCGATGCATTTGCGCGGTCCGGCGCCGAAGCCGACGAAGGCGGTGCGCGCGGGCGTCGGGTGCCCAGGCAGCCAGCGGTCGGGATCGAAACTGTCGTGCCGGTCCCACACGTCGGGGCGGTGGTGAATGCCGTACGGGCTGTAGATCAGGGTGTCGCCGGGGTGCAGCGGCTGCTCGCCGAGCTGTGTGCCTGCGGTGACCACCCGGGTGGAGAACCACACCGGTGGCCGGATGCGCAGCGTTTCGGTGATGATCGCCCGGGTCACCGCCAGCTCGGGCAGGTCGTCGAATCCGGGTAGGCGTCCGGCGAGGACGGTATCGACCTCGGCGTGCAGGCGTGCCTCGATATCGGGATGCCGCGTGAGCAGGTGCAACGCCCACGACAGTGTGTCCGCCGTCGTTGCCATTCCGGCGGCGAAGAAGGTGGCGACATTGTTGATGATCTCGGTATCCGACAACCCGCGGCCGTCGCCCTCGGTGTCCTTGGCCGCCAGCAGTGCCGACAACAGGTCTCCGTGATCCACCCCGCTCGCCCGGCGCTCGGCGACGATATCGGAAACGGCCCTGCGGAACTCCGAACGCGCCCGCTCCCATCGCCGATTGCCCGGGGTCGGCAGCTGGTTCACCCACTGCGGCAACAGCAATCTCCGCTGCACACCCGCCAGTACCGTGAGCAGTGCCGCGATGCCGCGATGCACCGTTTCCGTGGTCACCGCCTCGGCGAACAGCGCGCCGCGCACCACCCCCGCCGTCAGCTTCGGCATCTCCGCGCCCACATCGAGCACCTGCCCGTCGTGCCACCCGTCGACGATCCCCGCCGCCTCGGCCGTCACGACCTCCGCGTACCCACGCATCCTCGACGAATGAAATGCGGGCTGCATCAACCGCCGCTGCCGCCGATGCAGATCATGCGGCACGCTCGCCACCCCATCCCCGATAACCTCACGCACCCGCTCCCAGAACGGCCCACCCTTGGCATAGGTCCGGTCATCGCGCAGCACATCGTGCACAAGCCCCGGCGCACACACCACAACCAACTCGGCCGTCCCGAGCCTGACCTTCACCAGATCACCCAGAGCGGACAAAGATTCGAAGAACCCCAACGGATCCCGCAGCAGCGGCACCGCATGTCCCAGCAGCGGCAGCGCCCCCGGCGCGGTAGGAATGGACGTCGTCGGGCTCATCTCGCCCCCTGCGAGTCGAATCGTCCGCCTAGGCCGACACCCGCACGGCATCCCCTCGACGCGCCTCGGTTTCCGCCACGTGCTCGCCCGGAATCTATTGACCGAGAACACCTTTAATACTAGAACTCCGGACGCCCCTCCGGCGGCGACATCGCGCAGCCGAACCCTCGCCCAGATCCGGAACATCCATACCCGCGCGTCATCGGCGTGCACCGTCCAGAACACGCCGCAGTCGCAGACTGTCGCCGAGCGCAGTCGAATGGCCGTGCGACACGCCGGGCAAAGGGGCCATTCGACTGCGCTCGCCGAACCTGTCACCTCTTTGGACTGATGCGTGCCCGCCGGAAGCGAGCTGTCGGCGGACCGACGGGCCCTGGAAGAGAGGCGCGATGTTCCGTACTAGAACCCCGAGTGCCGTTGTCGGACAGCACTGTCGCCCAGCGCAGTCGAATGGCCGTGCGACACGCCGGGCGAAGGGGCCATCTGACTGCGCCGGGCCTGTCACCCCATCGGATCGATGCGCGCTGCCTTGAAGTGCGCTGGGCTCAGGCAGGAGGCCGTGTTCCGCGGACTTCGCGGTCGAGTTCGAGATGTATTGCGTCGGTGAGGAGTTCGCGGGCGCGATCGAGTGTGATGGAGTGTGTGTGCCAGCGTTCGCTCAGGCCTTCGACGAGGGCGGTGAGGCGTTCGGCCGCGGCGGCGGTGTCGATGGCGGTGTCGACGGCGCCCTCGTCCTGTGCTCGGCGAATCAGCGATTCGATGTCGGTGTTCCACGCGTCGGTGGTGGTGCGCAGCGGTTCGCGCAGGTCGGTGTCGAAGATCGCGCTGGCGCGCAGTTCGCCCCAGGCGATGCTGGTTTCGCGGACCTGGCCGGTGTCCTGGAGCTCGAGCAGGAGCAGGCCTTCGAGCCGTGCCCGTGCCGCCTCGTCGGCCATGGCGGCGCCGGTGTAGCTCTGCGCACGGTGGTTGATGTGCTCGAGCGCGGCGCGCACCACGCCGGGGCGGTCTTTGAAGTGGTAGTAGATGAGCGCGGTGGACACGCCCGCCTCGGCGGCGAGTTTTTCGATGCGCAGGCCGCGGACGCCGTCCTGGGCGATGACACGGACGGCGGCCTCGAGGATCTGGATTTGACGCTCTGACACGGGTCCTCACAGTAGGGGGTGGGTGTACGTGGTCGGCTAGGCGGCGGGTTCCTGCTGCGTGGTGCAGTGGATGCCACCGCCGCCCGCGGCGATGCCGTCGATATTGATCTGCACGATCTGCCGGTCGGGGAACAGCCGTCGCAGGGTGTCGCGGGTGGCCGGATCGGTGTCGGGGTCACCGAATTCGGGCGCGATGACCGCGCCGTTGCAGACGTAGAAGTTGATGTAGCCCGCGGCGAAATCGTCGTCGGCGAAGGTTTCGCGCACCTGCGACGGTCCTTCGAGCACCTCCACCTGAAGTGGGCGGCCGTGCACGTCGGTGGCTCGGCGCAGGATGTCGAGATGACGGCGGGTGACGTCGTAGTCGAACGAGTCCGGGTCGTTGTCCAGCCCGGCGACCACCACACCGGGACGGGCGAACCGAGCGTAGAAATCGGTATGCCCGTCGGTGATGTCCTCCCCTGCGATGCCGGGCAGCCAGATCACCTTCTCGATGCCGAGCAGATAGGCCAATTCCTCTTCGACGTCGTGCTTCTTCCACCCAGGATTGCGATTGTTGTTGAGCACGCAGCTCTCGGTGATGATCGCGGTCCCCTCACCGTCGACCTCGATGCCGCCGCCCTCGAGCACCAGATCGGTCCGCAGCCGCTCGACCCCGGCCCGCTCGGTGACGAGCTTGGCGACCTTCGCGTCGCGACGATGCTCCTGCTTGTCACCCCACCCGTTGAAATTGAAGTCGACACCCGCGCGTCCGCCATTGCCCTTCACGAACACCGGCCCGGTATCCCGCATCCACAGATCGTCGATCTCCGCCGGAACCAACTCGACATTCGCGCCACCCATCAGCCCACGCGCCAACTCCATCTCACCGGGCCGCACCAGCATCGACACCGGCTCGAACCGCGCGATCGTCGTGGCGATGGTCGCCAGATTCCGCCGCACCTCCGGCACCAGCTTCGCGCCCCAGATCCGTTCACTGGCCCCGAAAGCCATCCAGGTCCGCACATGCGCCTGCCCCTCCTCGGGCATCATCCACTTTCTCCCATCCTCGTGTGAACTACTCGACCGACTACCGACAAGCGGCAACTCCCTATCACTGCAACCAGCCAGCAGTAAGCCACTGACCGCAGCCATCGAGGCCTGCACAAAACTGCGCCGCCGCATGTCCTTCTCCTTTTTCTGAGCGAGTACGCAACGAGTCCCAGCAGCGCGCCGAACCCCGACAGCCGCGCCACATGAATCGCTGGCAATCAGAAGGCTAGCGTCTGACTAAAAATTTAGTCAAGTGGCTGGGCTGCGATGACTTACCAGAATCCGCACCAGAACCACGGCTGACCCCGCGCAGACTGCTCTGGCGTCGAAGCCCCCTGCCGACTCTGGATCAACTACCACCGACCGCCGCGCTCGTGCCGGGACTTTCGCCGAGCGCAGTCAAATGGCCCTGCGACACGCTGGGCGAGGGGGCCATTCGACTGCGCTCGTCGAGCCCGGCGCTCAATGGTCTGATGCGCGCTCGGCTGAGGCGCCGCCGCTTCCGCTCACGGGGTGGCCACGCTCTGGCGTGCAACGCGGTTGTCGCGTGCGTGGAATGTGTTCGACGAGAACGGCTTTTACTACTACGAGTGGTGGCCGCGGCACTTCCGGATGATCGGGCCTGCCGTTTCATCGAGACCGAGGAGAGGATTTCAGGATGATTGTTGCGTTTTCGGTAACTCCGCTGGGGGTTGGGGAGGATGTCGGGCGCCCTGTTGCGGAGGCGGTGCGGGTGATTCGGGCCAGTGGGCTGCGCAACGAGACGAGCGCCATGTTCACCACGATCGAGGGGGAGTGGGATGAGGTGATGGCGGTGGTGAAGCGGGCCACCGATGCGGTGCTCGCGGTGGCGCCGCGCGCCAGCTTCGTGTTGAAGGCCGATGTTCGGCCGGGGGTTACCGATGCGATGACGTCGAAGGTGGATTCGGTGGAGCGGTATCTGGCCGAGGGGTAGCCGAATGGTCCATTGACATACCAAGAGATTCTAAATACCGTCAGTATCCGAACAAGGAGGTTCGGATGCTCGACCGTGGATCGGCGCTCGATTGTGCCGCGGAGGTCACCGCGAAGGTGGCAACAGCGGAGGGCGCCGGTGTACGGCGTTGGGCGGTAACGCGATTGGTGATCGCGGCGGGGCTGGCACTGCTGCTGGTTTTCGCCGCGCCCGCGGTCGCCGATCCCGGGCAGTGGGTCGATCCGGGTGCGGAGGCGCGCAATCTGCTCATCTGGGCGGAGACCACGGGGAACACGGTCGGCAAGCTCGGAACCGACTACCCGGCGAAGCTCGTGGCGGCGACCTTCGACTATCAGGCGGGGCGGCTCGCGGCATTGCGCGCGGATCCCGAGCGGCAGCCGAATCCGAACTCGTGCACGCTGGTGCTGACCTGCCCGATCAATCCCGACCACAGCATCGCGCGCTGGCAGGAGCAGGGCGGGCTGGTCGAGCCGGTGCTGTTCACGTCGCGGTCAGGAGCGACGCTGTCGGGGCACGTATGGGCGCTGCGGGATGGGCCGGCGCACAGGCCGGGGGTGGTGCTCTCGAACGGTTCGATCGTCGCCTACGAGCAGATCCACTGGTCGCTGGCGCAGGCGCTGGCCCGCGCCGGATACGTGGTGATCACCTACGACCCGCAGGGCGAGGGCATGTCCGACCAGTTCGGCGTGGCGCCGGATCAGCTGGAGGACGCTTTCGCCGGTATTCCGATCCTCGGCCTGGTCGGCCCGCAGAGCGTGACCGGCGCGCTGCTCAACGGAACGAATCGGCCGGTCGGTGACGGTCTCGGGCTGGGCGGCAACGGATTACCGTTCTACGACGGTCAGATCGACGCGCTCGACTTCTTCCTCGCCACACCGGATCAGCCCTACGAACCACGGGCGAGCCGCACCACCGGCACCAGCCATGCGGGCAAGCAGCTACGCCGAGCGGCCGCGGGAATCAACAGTGCGCACAATCCGTTGTGGGAGTTGCTCGATCCGAGCCGGATCGGGCTCGCGGGGCATTCCTACGGTGCGATGGCGTCGAGCTGGAACGGTCAGGCGGATCCGCGGGTGAGCGCGATCGTCGCGCTGGACAGCCTGTGCCTGCCGAGCGCACCGCTCGACGAGCTGGTGGCGTTCGCCACCGCGCCGGTCAACAATATTGCGGGAGTACAGCTCCCGGCGATCTACGGGTTCCCGCACCTGTGCTTCGGCACGCCGAACGAACCGCCGCCCGGGCTGAAAACCCCCGCGCTGCATCTGACGGGCGACTACGTGGTCGCGCCGGTGCCGTACCTGCAACAACCGGTGCCGCAGAACAAGTCTCAGGCCTCGCGGACCTACTCCGAGGCGGGCGTGGATACCGGCGCGGTGATTATCCGGGGCGGCAACCACTTCGACTTCGCCGACAGCGCGGGCATACTGCCGACCTCGCTGCGCGGACTCGACATGGTCACCTGGTACACCACCGCCTGGTTCGACAAATATCTGAACCACGACCCGTCCGCCGACACCCGATTGATCGCCCCGCCGTGGCGCGACGACCCCGCCACCGGCGCCGTCGATCCGTCCCGAGACCCGAATATGTACTCCTATCACTATCTTTCCCGCCTCGATATCACCCGTGCCGACGGCACCCGCTACCGCTGCGAGAACTTGCGCGCCGGATGCCCGTAGAGAGCGCACAGTCCCGGCCGCAAATCCGGGTCTGTGCGCTCCGCACGCCACCTCAGTGCTCGGTGCCAGCGGTAACGGGAAGCGTTGCACGCTGGTCGGTTTCGGCCACCCGCCCCTTCGCGCGGACGGTCAGGCAAACCGCGCCGAGCAGCACCGCCACGCCCGCGGTGAGCCCGCCGACCGCGAGCAGTGTGTCACGGTCCGGGTGAACCAGGGACTGCGCCCGCATGGCCTGCCAGAACGAGATCGCCAGCAGTCCGGCATAGCCGACCGCCAGGATGCCGACCAGCGCCGCGCGGGTGCGCTCGGACCGCAGCCACCGGTATCGCCGCGCGGCGAAGGCCAGTGCGAAGGCGGCGAACAGCAGCACCTGGATCCCGTGCAGGCCGAGGAAGTGCGGGATGCGCAGATCGCCACCGACGGTGCTCCAGTGCGTGATCGGCATGCCGCCCATGGCATCTCGCGGCGCGAGGGATACATCGGCCTCGCCGGCCACGGTGTGGCCCGCGACCAGCTCCACCACATTGCCGTCGGCATCGCGCACCAGCTGCTTGCCGGTGAAGCCCATCAGATAGCCCAGCGCCATGCCGACGACGGCGAGCGCGAGGCCGGCGTGAATCGCCCTGGCGGTCGGGCGATCCACTACCCGCTGCCACGAAAGAATCAGCACGATAACGAGATTCGCCAAGAACAGGCCGGGCACACCGGACATGAAGATCTTCTGGCCGATCACGTTGAACATGTCTGTCTCGGAATTGTTGAAATGGCTGTAGGTTCCGCGCGCTGCCTGCACCACGATGAACCCGACGTCGGCGATGCCGGTGACCGCGAAAATGGTCCCCATCCACCAGGTGGCCCGGCTTCCCTTGTGCGGCAACGAGAGCAGCCAGGCCAAGGTGAATCCGTAGAGCACGAACGCGAGACCGAACTTGAACGGCTTGAGCCACACCGATTCACCGAGCAGCAGCCGATCGTCGACAACCATGCCGACGGTGCAGACCAGCACCAGCGTGGCCATGAGGTACACCATCCACAGCAGCGGCCGGTGTAGCCGGGCCCCGCGTGGCACTTCGATCGTCGGGATGCGGTGGCGCGTTGGCGCGGTGGCGGCGAAAGTCGTTGTGGCCATGGACCGAAGGTAGGAATCGAGCGCCGAGCGCCACGTCCCGCCGCAGCGCTATTTCGCCTCTAGTACCGCAGTGCTAGAGGGGTGAGAAAAGACCGGACCCGCGAACCATGGGTTCGCGGGTCCGGTGGCACGTGCGAAAACTCGAGAGCCCCTCATCAGCTCCCGAGTATCCGCCCGATCAGCTCGGGTTGCCCAGTACCTGGATGCCGCGCGCGGCCAGCCACGGCTGCGGGTCGATCGGCTCGCCGCCGGGCAGATGCACCTCGTAGTGCAGGTGCGGCCCGGTCGAGTAGCCGCGGTTGCCGACGGTCGCGATGATGTCGCCCGCCCTGACCTGCTGGCCGACGGTGGCCAGGATGTCGTTCACGTGACCGTAGACGCCGATGGTGCCGTCGTCCTGCTGAACGCGCACCCACAGGCCGAAGCCGTCGGCGGGGCCCGCCTCGATGACCACGCCGTCGGTGACCGCGCCGATCGGGGTGCCGATCGGGTCGGCGAGGTCGAGTCCGGCGTGCAGCGCGCCCCAGCGCATGCCGAAGGTGGAGGTCAGCGTGCCGACGATGGGCAGAACGGTACGCGGGCGCGCGGCCTCCACGGCCATCATGTGCTGCTCCCACAGCACCGCCTCGGGCACGATCTGGGCCTTCTGTGCCTCGGGCGGGGTGAACGCGGTGAACTGGATCTGCGCGGCCGAGGCGGCGTTGCTGACCATGGCCTGCTGTTCGGGGGAGACGCCTGCCTGGATGTCGGCCGCGGCCAGCACGCCGAGCGAGGCGCTGACGACCGCGGACACGGCGACCACCCGGCGAAGACGGGAAGGTAACGAAACGGTCACGAGCATGGGTTGAACGTACGGGACCCGCATGCGGGTTCCGCTATCGTGTGGCAATCGTCACGCTGGTACAAAAGCCCAGTTGGGCTATTACAAAGTGATAACGTCCGGCGTGTCCGCCGAGCTCATCTGGACGATTGATCTAGTGGGTCGAGTTGACCGGCCGGATGCCAGTTGATCACACTATTTCAGTGGTGACTAACGGAGTTCGCGCCCTGGAAGCGCTCGCCGACCCGACCAGGCGGGCCATCTTCGAGGCATTGCCGCAGGCGCCGCGCGCGGTCGGTGACCTGGCGGCCGCGGTCGGCGTCAGCAGTTCCGCCGTCTCCCAGCATCTGCGCGTCCTGCGCGCGGCCAGGCTGGTGATGATGCGCCCGGACGGCAACCGCAGGCTCTACTTCCTCGACCCGCGCGGCCTCGGCGACGCACGCGACTACCTCGAACAGTTCTGGCCGAGCGCGCTCGCGGCCTATGCGGCCGCACTCGAATCCGCCGAAGGCGCAGGCTGATTCGCCACTCAGCCGACGCGGCGGTAGACCGGCCTGCGCCGGTCGGCGGTGCCGGTGCCCGGCCAGTTCCGCTTGCTCAGCTGCTTGTCGACCGTGCCGATCACCTCGGTGACCCCGATCCGCAGCAGGCCGGGATCCGGCGCGTCGGCATCCGGATCGCCGACCTGCCCGGCCCACAGCACGGCATGCCGGTTCAGCAGATGCGGCGGCGGGCCGCCCCAGCGCGGTGGCGTCGGCCCGAACAACTGCACCGTGCGGGTACCGAAGGCGGTGGCCAGATGTGCGACCCCGGTATCGCCGCAGATCACCAGCGCGCCCTCGGCGATGGTCGCGGCCAGCTCGATCAGGTTCTGCTCACCGGCGAGCACCCGGCTCACCGGCAGGCCAGCGCGCGCGGCGATGGTCAGCGCGATCTCGCGTTCGTATTCGTCCCCGGTGAGCACGACCTCACGCCCGAGGACGAGCAGGTGCCTGACCACCGCGGCGAAGCGATCCGGCGGCCAGCGGCGCGCGGCCGCGCTCGCGCCGATGTGCACGACGACGCAATCGCGGTGGCTGGTGGTCGCGACCGGCGGCACCAGGCCGAGATTGCGCCGGTCGGCGGTGATGCCGTCGGATTCCAGCAGATGACACCAGCGGTCCACGTTGTGCATGTCGGCGGGCCACTCCGGACCGGCGAGATCGGGGAAGATCCCGTTGCGGTAGGTCAGGATGCGCTCGGGCTCGGTTTTGGTCAGCGCGATGATGCCGTCGGTGGCCGGGCCGTGCAGATTGACCGCGAGTGCCGGTCGCGCGCCGTCCCAGCGCAGCGTGCTCGCGTCGGCGGTCGGCACCATCGCGTCGACCGAGGCGATCAGATCGACGATCGGCTTCAGCCGGTGCGGCGCCGCCAAGACGATGTGGTCGTGCGGGCGTGCCCGGCGCAGGGCGCGCAGTGCTGGAACCGCGGTCAGTAGATCACCGAGGCCACGTGCCTGCAGCACGAGTACAACCGACACCCTTTTCTCCTAGCCAACTGGGACTCGCCTGAACTCGGCCCACTCGATTCACCGCTGGTGCGCACGACGAGAGCCACTCAGTGATGACTACCCGACCGGCCCGCCGCTAAAACCGGGTGTGTCGCAGGTTATTCATCGCGTGGCGTCGGCAGCGGCGCTAACCTCCTCCTGGCGGCAGTTTCGTACCGACGACGGCAACTGCGACGACAGCAAGGAGCGTTCCCCATGGTCTCCAGGCTCAATCCCTACATCTCCTTCCAGGACACCGCGCGAGCGGCGCTGGAGTTCTATCGCGAGGTGCTCGGCGGCACGCTCGTCCTCAGCACCTTCGGCGAATTCGGCGACAAGGACGCGCCGGGCGCGGACCTGGTGATGCACGGAATGCTGGAAACCGCAGCGGGTTTCACGCTGATGGCGGCCGACACTCCGCCCGGTATGGAGTATCGGCCCGGCAGCAGCATCAGCGTCAGCCTCAGTGGCGACGACGCGAAGGAACTGCGCGTCTACTGGGAGGGGCTGGCCACCGGCGGCACGGTGACCGTGCCGTTGGAGAAGCAGATGTGGGGCGACGAGTTCGGCATGCTGGTGGACAAGTTCGGCATCGGGTGGATGGTCAACATCACCGCGTCGCAGCCGTAGTAACCGGAACCCTCCGAAGCAAATGTCCAGTCAACCTCGAGTAGAGGTAATAGCATCTGGACATGACGACAAACAGCGTGCTCGAGGGTCCTTTACATTCTCTTGCCCGCAGTGCGTGGCAAACGGTCCTGGTCACCGGCATACTCGCGGTTATTCTCGGGGTGATCATCCTCGTGTGGCCTGGGCCGACGCTGCTCGCGGCGGGCATTCTGTTCGGTATCTACCTGGTGGTGTCCGGATTCCTCCAGCTGATGGCGGCCTTCGGCGTGCCGAGCAGCGCGGGGGTCAGGGTGCTCGCGTTCATCAGCGGCGTGCTGTCGATCGCGATCGGCGTCTTCTGCTTCCGTGACGACCTGACTTCGATTCTGCTGCTTGGCCTTTGGATCGGCATCGGCTGGCTGTTCCGCGGCATCGCGATCATGATGATGGCGATTTCGGAGCCGTCCATGCCGGGGCGCGGCTGGAACATCTTCTTCGGCCTGATCAACGCGATCGCCGGTGTGGTGCTGATCGTGTGGCCGTTGGAGTCGGTGGCCACGCTGGCGCTCGTCGTCGGGGTGTGGCTGGTCGTGCTCGGCATCATGGAGATCATCCTGTCGTTCGGCGTGCGCAAGGACGCCAAGGAACTGCTCGACAATCCAGCGCGGGCCGCCGCGCTCTGATCGTCGAACCGGCGGCCGCCGTGTCCCTCGGGATACGGCGGCCGCCGGTCGTCACGACTCGAACAGCGACTGGCCGAGATAGCCACCAGGGGCGCGGACACCGGGCGGAATGACGAACACCGCCGAACCGACCGGTGTCGTCCAGACATTCAGCGCGTCGAACTGCGCCAGGCGCTGCTGCACCGGCAGGTACTGTGCGTCGACATCCCGCTGGAACGCCGTGAACAGCAGCCCCGAATTCGAGGTCTGCCCCGGCGCCGGGGAGTCGTCGTAGTTGTAGCCGCGGCGCAGGAATCGCTCACCGTCGTGGGTGTGATGGGCGCGGGCGATATGCGAACCCGGCGGAATGACCGGAATCCCGTACTTGTCGACGGCGGCGAAATCCGCCTCGTCGAGCTCGCGGGTACCGGTCAGTGGCGCACCGGTCGCGATGGTCCGCCCGACCGTCAATTCCCTTCCCTCCCGGTCGATTTCGTCCCAGGTGTCGAGTTTCATCGCGATCCGGCGCAGCACCAGCGAGGTGCCGCCGGCCAGCCACGGCTGTGCGGCGCCGTCATCCCACACCAGCCTGGTGAAATCGGTGGTGCCCGGCGCGATGTTCACGGTGCCGTCGACCTGGCCCATCAGGTTGCGCGGCCGCTGTCCCGGTGCGGCATTGCGGAATCCGCGCTGCACCCAGCGCACCGAGACCAGCGAGCCGACGCTCTTGCTCAGTGCGCGCACCGCGTGCGATACCGCCGTCACCTCGTCGGCGCAGATCTGCAGCAGCAGGTCGCCGTCGTTCCATGCCGGTTCGAGCCGATCGATCTCGAACGGCGGCAGCGGACGCAGCCAGCTCGGCCTGCGCTGCTCCAGTCCCGCGACGGTGAAGATCCGCGGGCCGAGCCCGACGGTGACGGTCAGTCGCGAAGGGCGTTGCGCCAGTTCGGGTTCGGTATCGGCGAGGGCGGCCGTGCCCTGGGTGAGGCGTGCGGCGTCGTCGGTCCAGATCTTCAGGATGCCGACGATATCGTCGCGATGGGTGCCCGCGCGCAGATCGAACGCGACGAACGCGGCGTGCGACTGCGGTTCGGTGGCGATCCCGGCCTGGTGTTCGCCGTAGAACGGTTCGAGCGCGGCCGCGGCCGGCGCCCGCTCGTCGGACTGCCTGCCGGCGAGCGTGGCCGCACCCCAGCCGATGCCGGCCGCACCCGCCGCGGCGGCGCCACCGCCGAGCAGGCGCCGCCGGTTGATCCGGCCGTCGCGCGGATCAGCCACCGTGGGCGGGCGTCTGCGCGTCACCCTCGGGGGCGTATTTCTCCTGGTTGCCCGAGAAGTCGCGCACCTGGGCGGTGAAGGTCTTGGTCGACCCGTCGCCGAAGGTCAGCGTGACCGGGGTTTCCGAGCCGGTGCGCAGCGGCGCGTTCAACCCGATGAACATGATGTGGTCGGCGCCCGGCCGCAGTGTGGTGCTGCCGTGCGCCGGAATGACGAATCCGCCCGGCTTGGGCCGCATGGTCTTGTTGCCTGCGGCGTCCGCGACGATCTCGTGCATCTCGACCGACTTGGCCGCCGGGCTGGTGGCCGACAGCACGGTGATGGTGCGGTCGCTGGAGTTGACGAGCTCGCCGAACGCCGCCGACATCCCGCTGTCGGCCGCCTTGGCCCACTGATTCTTGATCTCGACCGCATCCGCGGACTTGGCGGGCTCGGCATCGTTCTTGGACGAACAGGCAACGAGCAATAGCGGCACCGCGAGCGCGGCGGCGGCGCCGCGCAGCACGCGGGCCGTGGGGGAGGTGATGGACATGATGCTCCGATCGTGTGCTGGTTCTGGCCGCCGCGCAGTGTGCTTGCGGTGCAAGAGGGTTCGCGGGTCGAGTCGTGCGGGCGAATTCACGGTCGTCGGGGCCGATCGTTGCGGCTCGCTGTCGTTCCGTCGTTCGGCGGCACCGTGCGGGGTGTCGGCGCGCACCCGAAAGGTGGTGCGCCACAAGCAATTCCGCTGCGAAGCCGAAGCGTCGCAGCGGCGGTGCGCCGGCACGCGTCGAGAGATGATGCCCGATCGTTTCCCCGCGACACCGACTCGCACCTCGAGTGACCCGATAGGGATCACCGTGTGCCGTCCGTGTATTCGACGACCCGGTCCCTGCTGCTGAGGCAGAGTGCGGCGGGATGAGTCCCTGCCGGGCGGGTGTTCAGGTCGGGCGGCCGATGGTGCGGCGACCGGCCCGGAGCAGGGTGGGGACTAGCGCGGGATCGGTGGACCGCGCGTCCCGATTCCCGAGCCGACCAGCAACCGGCGTATCGAGCCGTGCCATGTGAGGATGGCCGAGGCCGGGGAAAAAGCTACGGCGGGAACGAAATTCAGCGCGCGAACGACCTGCCGGACACTGGACACCGCGCGACCGATCGCGACCTCGGCGCCGCGGATCAGCACCGCGCCGGCCGGAATCGCGACCAGGTGTGCGCCGAGCATGATCGCGGTAATACCGCCGTGATGGTGATGGCCCAGTGCGAGCGCGGTGTGCCCGAAGGCCTGACCGACAGCAAGCATCGCCATCATCTCGACCAGCCCGTGCCGCGGCCGAATCGACGCGACCGCGAACCCGACCAGCCCACAGGCCACAAGCAACAGCGCGACCGACGATTGCGTCGGCGAGACAACCCCACCACCGAGCGCGTGCGCAGCGACACTCACCGCCCCCGACGCGGACCCGACGAACGCACCGCGCAGCCGCGCCGTCGACGTCATCGGATTTCGCACCGACCCATACTACTGCTGGTCGTAGCCCCACCCCGCGCCAGATCGATCAACCGACCAGGTCGCGTGACCGGCCATGGAGATTCTGTCCCGGGGAGGATTCGAGGGAAACGTGCGACCAGCGGCTCCCGATATCGGTTTATCTCTATCGGTTCCCGGGGGTGGAGGAGCAACGCTATGAATATCCGTTCCATCAACCGCCGGTTCCTGAGAGTTCGCGGCCGTTCGGTGTTCATCGCTGCCGCCTCGGCGGCCGCGGCGGTGTTCATCGCGCCGTGCGTTCCGGCCGATGCCATCGCGGACGGGCATCCCGCCGCATCGGGCGAGGTGCCCTCCGTCGTGCAGATCACCGGGACGTTGGAGGGGGCGTGTAGTGGCACGATCGTCGACGCGTCGACGATCGTCACTGCCGCGCACTGCCTTATGGGTGCCGATGAGTCGACGCTCGGGATCCGCTACGGTTCGACGATCAGCGGAGCGGGCACGCCGGTCGCTGCCGTCGCGACTGTGCACGAACAGTTCAACCTGGTGGTCGGTGCCTACGACATCGCGGTGCTGAGGCCGGCACACCCCATCCCCTTCGACGCGAACGTTCAGCCTGCCGATCTGCCACCGCAAAACCACGATCCGGTTCCCGGTACCGTGGGCGTGATCGCAGGGTGGGGTGCCACGCAGATCACCAGCCTTCCCAGTCCCACGCTGCAAGTCGGTGACGCGGTGGTGGCCGCGAGGCACCACTGCCTGGTGACGAGCCCCGTGCGGGTATTGATCGGCGACATCGTCTGCCTCTCCGGCGCCAGCGCCTCGAGCCCCTGTCAGGGCGACAGCGGCGGCCCGCTGCTCTACACCGCGCCGGGAGCCACACGGCCGACCTTGATCGGCATTACTTCGTCCGGGCTACCTTGCGGACTCAACGCCAGCACCCCCGCCGCATACACCCGCGTCGGATACTTCACCACCTGGATCCAAACCCACAAGCAGCCCTGATCGCCGAACCGGCCGGTCGACTGTATGTGACCGCTGACTTCCCGCGCATCGGAGCGCACGCGATGCCGTGTGCGGGCTGCGGCATGCGCACAGGTGTTGTCCGATCAGGTGAAGACCGGTCGGAGATCGGGGCGTTTGGCGGTGATGCCGGTGCTCGAGGAGATGCCGCGGAGGCGGCGGACGGCCCAGGGGAACATGTGGGCGGTGGTCCAGCGCAATTCGGTGGCGACGACTTCGGTGAGCGTGCGGTGGACCGGGGGGAGTGGGTCGCGCCAGGTCTGGTCGGCGCCAGGGACTTCGAGGGTGCCGGCCATCGCGCGGGCGACGAGGTCATGGCCGAGCGGGCTCAGGTGCAGCCGATCTTCGGCCCAGACGCGCGGGTGGGTGGTCGCGGCGACGGGTTCGAAGTCGATCAGCGTCGCGCCGTGGCGGGCGGCGAGCTCGCGCAGTTGTGCGTTGAGCGCGCGTACGCGGGGCGAAAGCAGGCGGACGAACGGGGCGACGGTGCCGATATCGGGATAGGTGAACGTCACCACGCGGGCGCCGGTGGCGGTCAGTTCGGCGAACATCGCCGCCAGATCGGCGAGCAGTTCCGCCGGATCGAAACGCGGCCGGATGATGTCGTTCATCCCCGCCATCACCGTGACCAGATCGGGCCGCAGCGCGACGGCCGGTGCCAGCTGCTGGGCCCGGATCTGTGCGGCGCGGCGGCCGCGGACCGCCAGATTGGCATAGCGCAGACCGGGATTCGCGACACCGAGCAGGTCGGCGAACCGGTCGGCCCAGCCGCGATGCCCGCCGTTGTCGTCGGGGTCGCCGATGCCCTCGGTCTGGCTGTCGCCGAGCGCGACGAAGCGGGTGTAGGGCGATCCGGTGGTCGATTCCATCGTCGGCTCCTGAGACAGTCGATATCCGCGCACGAATATCCTACGGGCGCGCCGGAATTCGAGGGCTTCAGAGCGGCCGGAATCCGCTGCCCGGCCCGCCGGTGCGATCGATGTCGGCGAGCACCATCCCGATCTGGGTCGCCACCGCCGGATCGTGCACCGGCGCGGCGGGATGCTGGCACACCAGGTCGAATACCGTCACGCCGAGCGCATCCAGTCCGAGGTGCCCGACGTTCATGCCGACGAGCCGATCGCCGATGGTCACCGGCCCGCCCGAATCGCCCGGCTGCGAGCACACCTGATTCTGGAACCACCACTCGTGGGTATCCCAGACGATGCCGCAGTTGACGCCGGAGGTGCGCCCGTTCTTGCAGACGATGTCGCCCTGCCGCGGCGGCGCGCCGATGCCGGTGATCAGCGTCGCCGCGACCTGCCGCACCGGATCGACCCGGCCGCGATCGAACACGATGACCGCGTAGTCGTTGGCGTGGTCGACCGCGGCGACGGTGCCTACGACGCCGGCCTGCGGCGCGTGCTCGGCCCGCACCGGCGCCCCGACCTCGGCGCAGTGCCCGGCGGTGAGGCCGACCAGCCGATTCTCGCGGTCGTAGCCGACGGTGGTGAGGGTGCACGCGGCTGTGCCGAGCACGATGCCCGAGCCGCCGCCGAGTACGGCGGGCCGATATCCGGAGGCGGGACCGCAGAGCGCACCGGTGCCGAAGGCCACGGCCGCGACGGTGAGGGCAACGCGAATTCCCAAGGCGACCATGTCGTTTCCTTCGAACAGGGGGCAGGCCACGAACATTCGAATACGCGAGCGGTGAGTCGGTTTTCAGTGTCGCAGGACGGCGACGCGCGGACCGTCGCGGACGCCACATCGTGATCGCCGGTATGTCGGGTTGTGTCCGGCGTTAGGCAACAAGCTATGCACATATAGCGATCTATGCATATAATCGCCTCATGGGAAACAACGAGGGACGAGCGGAAGACCACGGCCACGGTCTGTTCGGCGAGCGCGCCGAGCTGATCTTCGCGATCGCCTCCGGCGTGACCTACGCGGGCGGCATGACGGCGAAATACCTGTTCGACGCCCCGCAATGGCTGACGATGACGCTGTTCGCCGCCACCTACTTCTTCGGCGGCTTCTTCACCATCCGCACCGCGATCGCCACCGTGCGCCGCGGGCGCTTCGAGGTCGACTTCCTGATGCTGGTCGCCGCGGTCGGCGCCGCCGCGGTCGGCAAGTGGGCCGAGGGCTCGGTGCTGCTGTTCCTGTTCAGCCTCGGTCACGCGCTGGAGGAGTACGCGATGGGCCGGGCGAAGCGGTCGATCGAGGCGCTGGCCGAGCTGGCGCCGCGGACCGCGCTGGTGCGCCGTGGCGATCGGGCGGCTGCCTCCGGCTCCGCTGGCGCTCCGCTCCGGCCCGGCGCGGAGCGGCCTCCGGCCACTGTCGACGAGGTCGACGTGGACGAGCTCGCGATCGGCGACGTGATCGTGGTGCTGCCGAATTCGCGGCTCGCCGCCGACGGCATCGTGGTCGACGGCGTCAGCAGCGTGGACGAGTCCTCGGTGACCGGTGAGAGCATCCCGGTCGAGAAGAGCCCGAGCGCCGATCCGGCGGCCGCGGTCGCGCGCTGCGCGCCGATCCCGGAGCAGCATCGGATCTTCGCAGGCACCATGAACGGCTCCGGCGCGATGGATGTCATGGTGACCAGTCGTGCGCAGGACAGCATGCTGTCGCGGGTCATCACGATGGTGCGCGAGGCCGATACGCAGAAGTCGCCGACCCAGCGGTTCATCGATCGTTTCCAGATCTTCTACGTGCCCGCGGTGCTCATCGGTGTGGCTGCCGTGCTCGCCTTCGGTGTGCTCGCGCTGAACGAACCCTTCGCCGACAGCTTCTACCGGTCGATGGTGGTGCTGGTCGCCGCGAGCCCGTGCGCGCTCGCCATCGCCACCCCGAGCGCCGTGCTCGCCGGTATCGCACGCGCCGCACAGGCCGGTGTGCTCGCCAAGGGCGGCGGCCCGCTGGAGACGCTGGGCCGGGTGCGGTCGATGGCCTTCGACAAGACCGGCACGCTCACCTGGGGGCAGCCGCGCGTCACCGATATCGTCCCGGTCGACGCCGGGGTGCGCGCGGAGCTGATCGAGACGCTGTACGCGGTCGAGTCCTACAGCGATCACCCGCTCGCCACCGCCATCACCCGCGATCTGGCGCCGCTCGTCGCGGTCGAGCGGGCCGCGACCTCGGTGAATTCGGTGACGGGGCGCGGTATTACGGCCATCGTCGACGGTCATATCGTCGAGGTGGGCAACCGGACGATGTTCTTCGAGCTCGATCCGGGCGGCCTGCCCACCGAGATCATCCGGGCCGCCGACGAACTGCACGAGCGGGGCCGCACCACCATGATCGTGCGCCGCTCCGGCAGCTACCTCGGCGTCGTCGGCGTGCTCGACACCCCGCGCGCCGAGGCGGCGCCGGTCGTCGAACGGTTACGCGCACTGGGTATTTCGGAGATCGTGCTGATCTCCGGTGACAACCAGCGGGTCGCGGACGCCGTCGCGAGCGAGATGGGACTCGACGCCGCGCACGGCGGACTGCTGCCCGAGGACAAGGTCACCATGATCGGCAAGCTCGGCGGCCGCGGTGGCACCGCGATGGTGGGCGATGGCGTCAACGACGCGCCCGCGATGGTCAACGCGTCGGTCGGCATCGCGATGGGCGCGGGCGGTTCCGCGGTCGCGCTGGAAACCGCCGACGTCGCGCTGATGGTCGACGATATCGGCAGGCTGCCGTTCGCGGTCGCGCTGAGCAGGCGCACCGCGCGCATCATCCGGCAGAACCTGGCCTTCTCGCTGCTCATCGTCGCCGCGCTGGTGCCGGCCACGCTGATCGGCCTGCCGATCGGGCCCGCCGTGTTCATCCACGAGGGCTCCACGCTGCTCGTCGTCGCCAATGCGTTGCGGCTGCTGCGCTTCGCGCGCGGTGCGGAGCACGAGGGGATCGAGCACGAGCCGCGCCCAACGGCCTGAGATCGGACTATTGTGCGATTCGTGGCGGGATGTGTGAGTCCCGCCACGGAGAGTGGACGTGATGGAGCGACCGGAGCGCGCGGCGCGAGAACCGCTGCGGCTGTTCGAGAAACGCGCCACCGTGCTCGTGATCCGGTTGCTCGTCGTCGGGGGCGCGGTGCTCAGCTGCGGGATGCTCGGCTGGGTTCCGTTCGCCGCGCTCGTCGTGATGACAGGGCGTCTTCGGGATGGGGCGCTCGCGGTGGCGGTGTGCGCGCTGGATATCGGTGCGATCGCGGTGATCGCGGGCGACGCGGAGGGGACCTGGAAGGGCGACCTCGGATTGCTTGTCCTGCTCGCCACGATGGTGGCGGGTTCGGCGTACTACCTTGTCGTCGACGCCGAACGGCGCGCGGTGCGCGAGCGTACGCCGGAGCAACCGGGCTGAGGCAGCACACGAAATCTCCACATTTGGTCACCCTTCTCTCCACAGCGGGTCGCTAGGGTTCCCAGTCATGGAACAGAGCGGAGCGGCCGGGCCGACAGCGCGGCGGATTCTCGTGGTGGACGACGAGGTCACCATCGCGGAATCGGTCGCGGCCCGGCTGCGTGCCGAAGGGTTCACCGTCGACCTGGCGCACGACGGGCCCGGTGCGGTCGCCGCGGCCGCGACACTGCAACCCGACCTGGTCGTGCTCGATGTGATGCTGCCCGGCTTCGACGGGCTCGAGGTGTGCAGGCGCATCCAGGCCGAGCGCCCGGTGCCGGTGCTGATGCTCACCGCGCGCACCGACGAAACCGATCAGCTCATCGGGCTCGGCGTCGGCGCCGACGACTACCTCACCAAACCGTTCTCGCTACGCGTGCTGACCGCGCGCGTGCACGCACTGCTACGGCGGGTCGAGCGGGCCGCCGACCGCGGCGGCGCCACCATCATCGTCGGTGACCTACGCATCGACGTCGATGAGCGCCGCGTCTGGCGCGGCGAGGTCGAGGCGCAGTTGACGCCGCTCGAATTCGAACTGCTCGCCCGCCTGGCCAGGCGCCCGCGTGTAGTGCTGGCCCGCGAACGGCTGCTCGAAGAGGTCTGGGATTGGTCCGACGCCGCGGGCACCCGCGCCGTCGACAGCCATATCAAGGCATTGCGCCGCAAGCTCGGCGCCGACCTGATCCGCACCGTGCACGGCGTCGGGTACGCGCTGGAGGCCAGGTGACGATGCCGGTGAAGCTGCGCGCGGTCAGCGACTGGGTCGCCGAAACCTTGCCGCGCCCTTTGGATCCGGTGCGATCCATCAAACTCAAACTCGCCATTCTGATGATCTGCTCCGGCGGGCTCGCCTTCGGGTTCTTCCGCTGGAAGATCGGCTGGCTGCCGCCGAAGACAACACTCGCCGCCATAATGATCGCGCTGGTCGCCTCCCAGTTCCTGGCGCACGGCATCACCAGGCCGCTGCGCGAGATGACCGCCGCCGCAAAGCGAATGGCGCACGGCGACTACACCCGCAGGGTGCGGGCCAGCTCCCGCGACGAGGTCGGGCAGCTCGCGGAGGCGTTCAATCAGATGGCCGCCGACCTGGCCGCCGCCGATCAGCAGCGCCGCGATCTGATCGCGAACGTCTCCCATGAGCTGCGCACCCCGATCACCGCGTTGAACGCGGTGCTGGAGAATCTCGTCGACGGTGTGTCCGAACCCGATCCGAAGACGCTGCGCACCGCGCTGGCCCAGACCGAACGGCTCAGCCTGCTCGTCTCCGAACTGCTCGACCTGTCGAGCATCGAAGCGGGCGCGCTGCCGCTCGATCGCGAAACGCTGCCCGTCGCACCGCTGTTGGCGGAGGTCGTCGCCGAGGCCGAGGTGATGGCGGCGGCGCTCGGGCGCGGCGTGCGGTTCCGCACCGAGGTGCGTCCCGAGACCGCGACCGTCTACGCCGATCGTGGCCGCCTGCACCAGGTGCTGCTGAATCTGCTGGACAACGCGGCGCGGCACGGCCCGGCGGGCGGCCAGGTCAGCATCACCGCCCGCGCCGTCGACGGCGCGCTGGCGATCGACGTCCAGGACGAGGGGCCGGGCATTCCGCCCGGCGAACGCGCCCGTGTCTTCGACCGTTTCACCCGCGGCGGCCGCACCGACGGCGGCGGCACCGGCCTCGGGCTCGCCATCTCCCGGTGGGTCGTCGACCTGCACGGCGGCACCATCGCCGTCGCCGACCCCGGCTCCCGTATCCACCTGGTCCTCCCGGATCACTGACCGACCCACCAACTCACCCAACACTTCTCACCACCCGGGCCGCCACCGCGACCCGGCGCGATCCCGCACACCATCGGAGGGGACACATGTCAGACCAACCCGAGAACCCGACGCCCTCGGGCTCTCCCGAGTCGACGGCTGAGTCAGGAGCGAACGACACGGACACCTCGAAATCGAATCCCGTTGTCGCGCAGGAAGCTCCGGCTGCCGAGTCGTCATCGGACAGAGCCGCGCCCCGGCCCGATGCGGCTGTCTCGCCCACCGCGAGAACGGCCGCAGCGTCGGACGTGTCGTCGAACACTGTCGCAGCAGGCGATTCGATCGCCGAAGGGGCCGCAAGAGTCGCAGCCGACTCCGCTCTGCTCGGCGCGCCGGACGCGAATGCGAGCACCGCGGTGCCTGCGACGGCTGCCGCGACCGAAATAGGCACCGACGCTGCGGCTTCGGCGGATGTACCGGCGGAATCCACGCCCGGGGCGCGCGGGCTCACCGACCGCATGGGGCCGGATGGTGCCGAAGGAGATGTGGCGGGTGCGAAGTCAGGGCCATCGGCCGATGGCCCTGCCGACGCGAAAACCATTGGCGCGGCTGCCGATGCCGAGGGGAGCACGGCGGAGATGGCCGATTCGGAGCTGTGGGGTGCGGCGTGGGAAGGGGTTTCGCCGTCGCCGCTGGGGAAGGATGAGCGGGGTCGGCCGAGATATGTCGCGCCGCCGGGGATGGTGTTCGCGCCGGGGGGAGTGCCCCATGTCGTCATGCCGCCACCGAGGTGGCGGCGGGTGTCGTCGCCGCCAGGGCTGGTGACCGCGGCGGCCGTCGCGGGAGTCGGTGCGGCGGTACTGGTTCCGTTGGATCGGCCCGGAATCGGGTGGGTGCTGGCGGGCGCGGTGGCGGCCGGTGCGGTGTACACGGTCGATCGGCGCGCACGGCGTTCGGCGGGCACTGCCGAGGAGAGCTCGGTTTCGGTGGGTGGCGAAGGCTTCGGCTCGCGCGGTGACGGGAAGGACGGCGCAGTCGACGCGGCGGAGGGGACCGCGCCGACGACCGCACTCGTCTCCGACGCGCCGGGACACGCAGGGCCCGAGCCGGTTCCGGATGCGGCGGAACAGATCGGGCCCGCATCCGTGGGAAGCGCGTCGACGGCGGATCGCGTGGTCGCCGCTGCCACGGAGGTGAAAGAGGCCGATGGACAGCGCGATACGGCGGCGCAATGGGCCCCCGAGAGCTCGGCGCTCGACTGGGGGCGGATGTGGTGGACCGCGGCGGCGCTCGGGCTGCTCGCCGTCGGCACGTTCCGTGCGGCGGGATGGTTGTTCGTCCTGTGCGTACTCGGCGCCTGTGCCGCGGGATCGCTTGCGGTAGTCGGCAAACGGTCGTCTTCCGGGACGCTCTTCGATGTGGTCGCGGTGCCGTTGGCGGCGGTCGCGGCGATTCCGTGGGTGTACGCGCGGTTGGATCGTATACGCGATGGCGCCAGCACGCGGAACTGGCGGCTGGGGACGTCGGTGGTCGCCACCGTCGTGCTGCTGGCGATTTTCGTGCCGCTGCTCAGCAGCGCCGACGCCACGTTCGCGTCGCTGCTCGACGGGTTGACACCGCGGGTCGACGGCGGGTCGGTGTTCCAGTGGATCTTCTTGTTCACGGTGTTCGCGCTGGGCAGCTTCGGCGCGATGTACGTGCTCGCGGGCCCGCCCCCCGCGGCTTCCGCTGCGATGCAACGGGTTCCGGGTCGTTCGCTGCGCCGGGCGGAGTGGGCGCTGCCGGTGGGCGCGCTGACGGTGTTGTTCGCGGTATTCGTCGGTGCGCAGTTCGTCGCCCTGTTCGGTGGCGACGGGTACGTGCAGCGGACCGCGGGCCTCACCTACGCCGAGTACGCGCGCAGCGGTTTCTGGCAGCTGGCCGCGGTCACCGTGCTCACACTGGCCGTGATCGTCATCGTTCTGCGCTGGGCCGCACAGGATTCCGCGGTCGATCGGCTGTGGCTGCGCGTGCTGCTGTGCGCGGTGAGCGCGCTCGGCCTGATCATCGTCGCCTCCGCCCTCGGCCGCATGTGGACCTATCAGCAGGCGTACGGCTTCACCGTGCTCCGTCTGCTCGTCGAGACCTGCGAACTCTGGCTCGGCCTGGTCTACCTGCTGGTGATCGCGGCCAGCCTGCGCCTGCGCCGCGCCTGGCTGGCCCGCGCCACCATCGGCACCGCCATCGCGACCCTGCTCGCGCTCGCCGTGCTCAACCCCGAAGCGCTGATCGCGGACAAGAACATCGACCGCGCCGAACACGGAAAGCGCCTGGACACCGACTATCTGACCACCCTGTCCCCCGATGTCCTGCCCGCACTCGAGCGCCTGCCCGAACCGCTGCGCACCACCGTCCTGATCGAATTCCGCGACAAGGTAGGCCACGACACCTGGCAGAGCTGGAACCTCTCCCGAGCCAACGCCCGCTAGCGCCGCACGCCCAGCAAGCTGCTGAGATGAGCCGGATCCGTCGAGCGCAGTCGAATGGCCCGCAATTGCGGTGTGTCGCAGGGCCATTCGACTGCGCTCGGCGAAACGCCGGACCTCGGTGCGCACCACGTTCGCGCCCGATGCGTGGTGCGCACTCGTTCCGGGTCAGACCGTGTGCAGGTCCAGGGTGATGCCGAGGCGGGTGAGCATGGCGCGGAATTCGGCGGCGGGGTAGCGGTCGGTCTCGGTGACCAGGCCGAGCACCGTGCCCGTGCCGGGAACCGACAGTGGGCGAAGCTGTTCCACCACGCCCTCGATCGGGTCGAACAGCTGGAGTTCGGGGCGCGCGGTCGCGAAATAGTCGCGCAGCCATGGCAGGTGGGTGCTCGACAGGGTCAGTGCTGCCACCTTCGGATAGGTACCGAGCAGGTCGTCGAGGAATTCGGCCACCGCAGCGGTGGTGTGTTCGCGCCGGAACAGGAAGTCGCCGTTCTCCACGAGTTCCACGAGCGCGGAGGCGTTCACCGCGTGCACCCGGTCGGCCGCCGCCCCGGCCTCGGCCCGCACGAACGCCGCCAATTCCGCGCTCCGCA
The DNA here is from genome assembly GCF_044547285.1 of Nocardia sp. NPDC052566. Taxonomy (NCBI): domain Bacteria; kingdom Bacillati; phylum Actinomycetota; class Actinomycetes; order Mycobacteriales; family Nocardiaceae; genus Nocardia; species Nocardia sp. NPDC052566. The sequence continues at coordinate 490,471 of NZ_JBIUAF010000001.1, forward strand.
CGAGCGATTGCACCCCGAGCACCGCCACCTCGCCCGCCACCGCGAGCGCCTCGCGCACCGGCGGGCGCACCCCGAACAGCGGCACCGGGCTGCGCACCTCGTCGAGGATGGTCACCGACGGCGCGTTGGATGCCAACAGGATCGCGCTCGGCTCGTAGCCGGCCAGCAGTGACACCGCGCCGTCCACGGCGGCCAGCAGCTCGGCTTTGCTCTTCGCCCCGTACGGGAAGCTCGCGCGGTCCGCCAGATACACGATGTCGCGGTCGGGCAGCATGCGGTGCAACAGCTCCACCGCGCAGTAGCTGCCGAGTCCCGCGTCGAAGACCGCAATAGGCCGATGTACCGAAATCACCCGATGGATCATGCCTCAGCTGGCGGGAGGCGCCGATCAGCAGGGCGAGGTCGAGCTGACGCCCGAGGAGCGCTGGGCGATCAAGGACCCGCTGACCAAGCTCGCCGATCTCGGTCTGGGGCGCTGAGTCGCATCCGACCGCGCCGATCGGTTCGACTGCGCGACGCGGTCGCCGAAATGTACTGTGCGACCATGAGTCTGGAGACATTGGCGGAGGAGTTCTGGACTTGGCGCACCGCCACCGCGCCGGACTCCACCGATGATCTGCCCCGGTGTGAACGCCCGCGGGGCTGGCTGCCGGATTGGTCGCCCGCCGCGATCGCCGCGCGCGCCAAGGTGCTCGCCGAATTCACCGCGGCGCACAGCGCACTCGACCTGTCGGGTGCCACGGTGGACGTTCAGGTCGACGGCAGGCTGCTCGGTTGCGCACTTGCCAGGGTGCACTGGGAGCTGGAGCTGATCCGGGCCTGGCAGCGCAATCCCGCGTTCTACCTCGACCAGAGCCTCGGCCCGCTCTACGTGATCCTGCTCGCCCCACCGCCGTTCGACGCCGCGCGGGCCGCGACGGTCATCGCGCTGCTGCGCCACGTTCCGGTCGTGCTCGCACAGGCCAGGGAGAACCTCGGCGATCACGCCGGTGCCGCGTTCGCGCGCGGCGCGCTGCGGGTGCTGTCCGAGGCGGACGGTTCACTCGACATCGCGATGACCGCCCTGCGCCCGTTCCTGCCGGAGCCCTGCGCCGCCGAACTACCCGAGGCCACCAGGATCGCCTCGGAAGCCGTTACCGCATACCAGGAGTGGCTCACCGAGCGACTGCCGTCCTGGGGCGAGATAGACCCCGTCGGGCCGCGGGCGCTGGACTACTTCCTGCATCGGGTCGCGCTGCTGCCCTACACCGCAACGCAATTGCGGGAGATGGGCGGACAGGAGTGGCGCCGTGCCATCGCCACCGAGGTCACGTTGCGCACGCGGTATCGTGACGCACCCGAACCGCCACTGCCCGCGGGTATCGAGGAGTTCGTGGCCGAACAGGCCGCCGCGGAGGCGGCCGTGCGGGAGTTCGCCGAGCAGTGCGGCCTGCTGAGTCAGCCGGATACCCTGCGGCGCTACCGGTACGCGGCCATGCCGCCCTATCTCGACCCGCTCAGCTGGCTCGGCGTCTGCGACGACCTGACTGGTCCGTCCCGCAGGGACGACGACGCCTACCGCTATGTCCGTGCGCCGCACCGTGATCTGCCCTACTTCGAGCGGGCCGCCGCCTTCGATCCGCGCACTCAGGTCGTGCACGAGGGCGTGCACGCGCAGCAGCTCGCGATCGGCTGGCAGCACGACAACCCCGCGCGCCGCCGGTTCTACGATTCGGCGCCGAACGAGGGGATCGCCTTCTACTACGAGGAATTGACGCTGCTCGCCGGACTGTTCGACGAGGCGCCGGCCAGCGCGATCTTCATCGCCAACGCGATGCGGTTGCGCGCCTTGCGCGTCGAAGTGGATCTGGCGCTGGCGATGGGCGAGCTCACCCTGGAGCAGGCCGCCGACCGACTGGCGGTGGCCGTGCCGATGGACCGGGAAACCGCGGGGGAGGAGGCGGTGTTCTTCGCCGGATTCCCGGGTCAGGCGCTGAGCTACCAGATCGGCAAGCTGCAGGTCCAGGATTTCCTCGCCGCCGCACACCACACGCTCGGCGACCGGTTCGATCTGCGGCAGTTCCATGATCGGCTCTGGCGCGAGGGCAATGTGCCGCTGGCGCTGCAGCGCTGGGAGCTGCTCGGCCTGCGCGATCAGCTCGACGCGGCCGACCGGCTGGCCGAAGGCGCCACGCCGAGCCCGCCGTCGCTCTAGCATCCGGGTATGGACCCGATCACTGGAACCGCGGCGGGCGTGCCGTTCACGGCGCTGCCGCCCGCCGATCCGAACGGCGCGCGGCTGCTGGTGGGGTGGCACATGCTCGACGCACCGCGCTCGAACGCCGCCTTCGCGGCCGCGCTGCCGATGCACGGGATACCGGCCTGGCGGGTGTATCTCGGCATGCCGATGTGCGGGGCGCGGATGGTCGACGGCACGATGGCCGCCGTTTTCGCCCGCGCCGAACAGGATGCGCTCCGGTCGTACGTCGCCATGATGGTCGACACGGCGGCCGACGAGTTCCCGCCCGCGCTGGCCGCGTTGCGCGACCAGCTTCCGATCGGCGACGGGCCCGTCGACCTGTTCGGCGGTTCGATGGGCGGCGCGGTCACCCTGATGACGCTGGCGCGCGCTGAAATCCCGGTGCGCAGAGCGGCATTGGTGAACCCGGCGATCCGTGCGCGCACCGTGATCGCCCTCATCGAGGAGTTCACCGGCCCTTACCCGTGGGACGGCGAGACCGAGGCACTCGCCGACCGTCTGGATTTCGTCGCCAGGGCCGCCGAAATCGCCGGGCGCGCACCACTACTCATTCTCAGCGGCGAGCTCGACGAGCCCGGGATGCGGGCCGATGCCCAGGATCTGATGTCGGCCTTGCGAACACGCGACGCCACCGCCGAACTCACCACCGTCCCCGAGCTCGCGCATCCGCTCGCCGACGAACCGGGAATCGAACCGGCGCCGCAGCTACCGGTCGCCAAGTCCGTCGACGACCTGCTGACCGCCTGGTTCACCGCGTAGCGCGATGACCCCTGCGAGGTGCGCCCGGATCTCGCAGCTGACCAGATCGGGGGCCTCCAGCATCGGGACATGTCCGACGCCGGGCAGTGGCACCACGCGCACGGTGTCCGGCAACCGATCCAGGATCTCGCGCACGGTCGGCGCGTGGCTCGGGTACGGGTCGAACTCCGAGAGCAGCAGCGAGGTCGGCGCCCGCACCTGATCGATGTCGATGACGAGACCGTCGATGAGAAAGGCCACGCTCGACGGTATATAGGTGGGGCACAACGAGATCGCACGCATCATGTTCATCGCGTCGGCCGGATGCACGGCGCCGGGATCCCGGCTGCTTGTGGCGAGCACCCGCCGCTGGAATCGCGGGTGCCCGGCCGCGCGGTCGCCGAGTATCCGCGTCGCGAGCCCGACCGGATATCGCCGCACGAACTCCATGGCGAGCCGAAACCCGCTGCGGTCGAACCGTTTCGCACCGACACCACCGTTGATGGCCACGAGCGAACGCGCACGGCCGCGGCGTTCGAGCGCGAACCCGACCTGCCCGCCCAGCGCATTGCCGACGATATGGCAGCTGCCCCACTCGAGCGCGTCGAGCTCCCGCTCGACCCCGTCGGCCATCCCGGACACCCCCGCCGCGCGCCACCGCAGCCTGCTCCCGCCCCAATGCCCCGGCATCGTCAAGGCCACCACGTCGTATTCGGCCGCCAGTGCCTTGAACACCCCGCGCCACACATGATGCGACAGCGTGAACCCGTGCAACAACAGCACCGGCTCACCGCTGCCCGCCCGCACGAACGACATCGGACCCCCAAATCCCTTGCGGCCGTTGCACCTCTCGCGATCAAGATCGAGAATACGGCGCCTTTCCGGTCCGCGGGTCCGTTGTTCCCGATGATCACTCGACCAGAACACCCTCCGGCGGTAGGGCCCGTTCGATACCCTGAGTGCTGGAACGGCTCCCGCTTCGCATCGGTGCGATGTCGTCGAGTTCCCTTTCGTGCCGTATCCGGCAGACCGGTCGTGCGGTGCGTGAATGTCGTTATGCGGGAAGGATTTCGGCTGATGACGGTGCGACGGATGGTGGCGGGGGTCATGGTCTCGGTGGGGATGGGGGCGCTGGTGTGCGGTGCGACACCGGCGCAGGCGGATCCACTACCGCAGTGGTCGCCGTTCGGCACGACGCTCTACACCTTCGGCAATGCGAATTTCTGTGCCGGAACCATCGGCGTGGCATTGGAAGCCGCGCCCCGTCTGCCCGGCCATGTGCTGGCCCATGTGACGCCGCTCGGCTATCAGCGCGGCCCGTGCGGCAATCACGTGATGCTGGGCTGGGTGGGTTCGGCGGGCGCCCGATCCCAGGACGTCTACGTGCACACCAACGCCACACCGGGTGACACCGTTACCGTCGACCTGTGGATCGGCATGGGCCCGGCCAAGGTCATGGCCGACACCTGGCCCATCCAGGGCCCGTTCACGGAGTGGTATCTCTACGTGCCCTAGCTGCGCGTAACAGCCACCGGCGCACTCACTTCGCGGCGCCGGTGGCAGCGGCGTCGAGGTCGTTCAACCACGCTTCGAGGCCCATGCCGAGGAATGCGGTGGAGGTGGCCACGTCGGCCTCGACCTGCGCGCCGCTCCAGTTCTCCTCCGTGCGCACCAGCACGCCGCCGTCGGCCTCGGTGAAAGTCCAGACGTGGACGCCGTTCTCGATGCGCAGGCCGTCGCCGATCGCGGGCCCGCTCCAGCGCAGGCACGAATCGGGTCGCACCTGTTGGACGGTGGAGGTGATGGTGAGCGTGGTGGCCGGTGTCGTTGCGGTGGCGGGCACGGGCGTCGTCCACTGGAACGGCGAGCTCGCGCGCAGCGGTCCCTGATCCAGGCGCTTCATGCTGGTGACGGCCTGCTGCCAGGACGGCCAGCGCTCCACGTCGGTTTGCAGTCCCCAGATGGTGCGCAGCGGCGCCTTGATGAATTTCTCGGTCCGGTAATGGATTCGGGCCGCGCCGTCGATACCGGCTCCGTCGCAGGTCAGTGCCGCGGGACTCGCCTGCGCCGCGGTCGTGGCTGCCTGGCCGGTCTCGCCGCTGCCCGAGTCGCTGCCGCACGCGGTGACGGTGCTCAAAGCGACCGCGGCGGCGAGCGGAAGTACGAATCGTGCGGTGCGGCGGAGGTTCTGGGTGGACATGTCGCTCTCCTCGTTCAAGGTCTGATCTAGCGGCTCTCGATTTACTTAGAGGCTATAAACGAATGAGCTGAGTGTCAATCGAGAATCTGAGTGGTCGTCGAGATAGTGATAGGCTCTAATCGATCGACGACGCGAGGAGGCGGTAGACGATGGCAGCCGGTGGGACGGGTTCGCGCGAGCGCTATCGAGCCCAGGTCCGCGCGGAGATCAAGCAGCACGCGTGGGAGCAGATCGCCACCGCGGGCGTTCCCGCGCTGTCGCTCAACGCGATCGCCAAGCGCGTCGGCATGAGCGGTCCCGCCCTGTACTGGTATTTCGCCAGCCGCGACGACCTGATCACCGAACTCATCCGCGACGCCTACCGCAGCCTCGCCGACGCCGTCCGCGCGGCATTCGACGCGGGCGCCGACGTGGCGGGCCTGGCGCACACCATTCGGGACTGGGCACTGGCCGACCCGCAGCGCTACTTCCTGATCTACGGCACGCCCGTCCCCGGCTACCACGCCCCCGCGGATACCACCGCGATCTCCTCCGAGATCATGACGGTGCTCATCGAAGCCTGTGCCGCGCTACCGCCGAGCAAGTCGGCGACACCGTTCGACACCCATCTCGAGAGCCATCGCGACTGGGCCGAAGGCCACTCGGTACCCGCCGCGGCGCTGCACCGCGCCGTGTCCTTCTGGACCCGGGTGCACGGCGTCCTCTCGCTCGAACTCGCCGGCCATTTCACCGGAATGGGATTCGATCCCGCCCTGCTGTTCGCCGACGAGGTGAACGGCCTCGTGAAGCGCTGATCGAACGAGCGCGCCACCGCGATGCTAGGTTGTTCGCGGCCGGGTCGACTCCGGTTCTGGTAGGCGATTTTTCGGCGGCTCACCGAAATTGCGGGGGTGGGTCGGGGGGAGGGACATGCGGGTTTCGTTGCGTGCGGCGGTCGTGGGCGCCGTCGGTCTCGTGTTGCTCGGCGCGCTGGCCGGATGCGGTGAAAGTGCTGGTGCTGTAGGCGATTACGGTTCCTATTCGCCGGAGCGCGCCGACGGTCACTACGACGATCGGCCGAGCAGGTCCCGGGGCAGGCTGGTGGAATCGCTGCGGCTCGGCGAGCATGTGGTGCTCGGTGGTGAGCTCGACGCCGAGCTGTCGGTCGGTCGGGGTGGCGGTGTACTGATCGATGAGTCGGGCAAGGTGAACGACCTGCTGTCGGGGCCGCAGCAGGCGGTGCTCGAGCGCTACCAGGTGGTCGCCGGATTCAGCGCACTCGCCGCGAACAAGCCCTACAGCGTTGCCGCCCAACCGCAGAAGTTCCTCTCCGTAGCGCTGATCGCCTTCCCCGACGAGCAGACCGCCGCCGCCGCGGCGGCACGGGATATGGAGAACGCCGATTTCACGGTGAATCCGGATAACGTGCCCGTGGCCGTGGAGGCTTACCCGGCGTCGATCAGCCACTGGCGTCCCGGCGTTGCGACACTGGGCAGTTGGCTCACCTGGAAATCGTTGGTGATCAGGGTGCTCGCGGAGCTACCCGAGGCGGACCTCGCCAAGCTGACCGATGTGGTGGCCCGCACCTACCAGCGGCAGCTGGCGCAGCTCGAGGCGTACCGCCCGACGCCGCCGAGCGAACTGCCCACTCTGACAATGGATCCGGACCGGCTGCTGCCGCGCTTGGTGAAGACCGGCGACTACACGCCGAGCGGTCGTGAGTTCGCGGTGTACGGCGCGCACGCGTTCGCGGCGGGAATGCGGAGTCCCGCGGCGGATTTCGACGCCGGTAAGGCGCAGGGGCTTCGGTCCGTCGGCATCGCGCACAACAAGAACATCTATCGACTGCGTGATGCCGCCGCGGCGTCGGCATACGCCGCCTACCTCGCCGGGCCGCGTGCCGGTGCCGAATACCGGCCGATCAGGGGAGTTTCGGGACTGCCGTCGGTAACCTGCTCGCAGGCGGCGCAGCCGAGCGCGCAGACGCTGAAGGCCAGCCGATTCCGGTGTTTCGTCGTGCGTGACGAACTGGTCGCCGAGGTGTTCAGCAACGAGGAGATCGACGTGCGCCGGTTGGCGGCGGCTCAGTACGCGGTGATGGGGGATGAGCGGCGATGAAGAATCTGACTTCGGACGATCCGCGCCTGCTCGGGCGCAATCGCCTGATCGCCGTGATCGGCCGCGGCGGCATGGGACGAGTCCTGTTGGGCCGCACACCGTCCGGGCGCCTGGTCGCGGTCAAACAGATCCACCGCCAGTTCGCCGGTGACCCGGAGTTCCTGGCCCGCTTCCAGCGTGAGGTGGCGGCGAGTCGGCAGGTCACCGGCGCGTATACCGCCGCGGTGGTGGACAGCGATATCGAGTCCGAGAACCCTTGGCTGGCCACCGAATACATTCCGGGACCGGATCTGAAGTCGGTGGTCGACGACACCGGCCCGATGCCGTTGGGCGGACTGCGGCTGCTGGCGATCGGCCTGGCATCGGCGCTGGTGGAGATCCACCGTGCGGGGCTCGTGCACCGCGATCTGAAGCCGGCCAATGTGCTGCTGACCCCGCAGGGGCCGCGCGTCATCGACTTCGGCATCGCACGGGCATCGAATGGCGAGGGGCAGTTGACCGCCACCAACTCGATGATCGGCTCGCCCGCCTACATGTCGCCCGAACAGGCGCAGGGGCAGGAGCTCACGCCCGCCTCGGATGTGTTCGCGGTCGGGGCCATCCTGGTCATGGCCGCCACCGGGGCCGGTCCGTGGAGCGGCGCGTCGACTCCCCAAATCCTCTACGGCATCATGCATTCGACGCCGGATACCAGTCGGGTGCCCGCGCCACTGCGCGATCTGGTCGACGCGTGCCTGGCCAAAGATCCCGCCGAGCGGCCCACGGCGGCGCAACTGCGCGAGGCGGCCGACGCGATCGGCGCCGCCTCGGGCTGGTCCGGCGCGGTACTGGACCGCATCGCGGCGCATCAGGCCGACGCCGAATGGTGGGTCGAGTCGGCGGCCAAGCAGGAGCGACTTCGAGAATCACTGGAGGGCATACGCTTTCGCCGCCGTCGGCTGATCAGGTTCGCGGCGGCCGCCCTGGCCGCGGTACTCGTCGTCGGCGGAGCTGGCGCGGCGGCGGCGCGGTGGGCGCAGCTGGACGGGACGCCGGAACCCGTGCGCGACCCGTCGCTCGCGCTGACCGCCACGGAGCTTCGCCTGGTCGACACGTGCGCGCTGCTCGACACCGAGGTCGCGGGCAAACTCGGCGCCCGGGTGTCCCCGCCGAAGTCGGGTGGTGCGGTCAGTTGCGCCACCACGGTCACCGACCGCTCCGGCAAGAAGGTGACCTACACGCTGTCCGTCGGTGAGCTGTCGGTCAAGAGCACGACCTGGCTCATGTCCCCGAATGGCGAATTCGTCGGCTGGACACCGATTCTCGCGGGCCCGGGCTCGACGAAATACGGCTATATCTGCGATCGGGCGGTGGTGACCCAGGGTCGCGCGGAGATGGTCGTCAACATGAAGGCACAGGGGAGTGAAGGCATCGAGGGCTGCCCGCTCGCCGAGCGGGCGCTGAAGGCGGTGCTGCAGCGGCTCACCGTGTATGTCCCGCTGGTGCGGGCGCCGCGCGAATCGGTGCTGCGCGTCGATCCCTGCGCGGTGCTGGACTTCCAGCTCGGGCTCGATATCGCCGGAGATCCCGCGGCGCGCGGCGTGGGCGCCCACTGGTGCGGCATCAAGGGCGACACCGCCGCCATCGACGTGAATCTGGGCGAGGGCACGCGTCCGGACAAGGGCAAAGCCGAACGCGTGCAGTTGGGTGATCGCACCGTGTATGTCGGCGGATACCAGACCGACAGGGGCGACACCTGCCGGGCGGAATATATGGTGCGCCCCACCACCGGTGATCTCGCCGAGGTGGTCTCGATCTCGGTCAGCGGCCCGCACGCCGCGTCGGACACCTGCGCGGCCGCCAAACGGATCATCGCGGACGTGATTCCCCGGCTGCCCCGGTCATGACGATCCAGCCACTCGCACCCGGCGATCCGGCGGCCATCGGGCGGTATCGCCTGCTCGGCGTGCTCGGCGCCGGCGGGATGGGGCGCGTTCTGCTCGGTCTCGGTCCGGACGGTCGTTTCGTCGCCATCAAACAGGTGCATCCCCATCTGCTCGACGAGACGGAGTACCGGGTTCGGTTCCGCCGCGAGGTTTCCGCCAGCACCCGCGGTTCGGGCGCCTTCACCGCACCGGTGATCGACTTCGATCTCGATACCGCGGCGCCGTGGCTGGCGTCGATCTTCGTGGTCGGCATCCCCTTGGACAGCGCCGTCGCGCGGTTCGGCCCACTGCCCGTGCCCGCGGTACGCATGCTCACCGTCGGCCTCGCCTCGGCGCTCGCCGACATCCACCGGACCGGCCTGGTCCACCGAGATCTCAAGCCCGCCAACGTCATGCTGGCCGCCGACGGACCGCGGGTGATCGATTTCGGCATCGCGAAGCTGACCGACAATCCGAACGGATTGACCCAAACCGGTTCGATACTCGGCTCGCCGGCGTACATGTCCCCGGAACAGGCTCAGGGTGAAGCGATTACGCCGGCCAGCGATGTGTACGCGCTCGGCTCGCTGCTGGTGATGGCGGCCACCGGAACGAATCCCTTCGCCGCGGACTCGGTCGCGTACACGCTGTTCAACATCGTGCATACCGAGCCGGATCTGAGCGCGGTGCCACCCGAGCTGCGCGGGCTGATCGCGGCCTGCCTGCACAAGGATCCGCACGCGCGCCCGACGCCGGCGCAGCTGCTCGACATGGTGGGCCCGGTATCCGCATGGTCGGAGCCGTGGCCGCCGCCGATTCATCTCGCGATCACCGAGCAGAACCGCGAACTCGCCGCGCTCGTCGCCGATCCCGAAGCGACCGTGCGGATTCCGGGCGCGGGCCGATCCGCCGCCGGTGCGTCGCCTGCCCGCCGTTCCGGTTCGGCGCTCGCGCGGCGCGGCGGTCTCGCGGCCCTGCTCGTGCTGGTGCTGATCGCCGCCGGGTTCGCGTGGGTTCGCCTGAGCGGCGACGCCGCGACGTCGGCGATCGACCGCCCGACACTGGCCGAACTGCGGCAGACGGATGCGTGCGCGTGGGCGAAACAGGCGCTCGCCGATACGGTTTCGGCCGACGCCGAGTGGACCACCGACGAGCGCTGGCGCTGTGCCGTTCGCACGGGGGAGCAGCGGCTGACCATCGAGCCGGGTGCGCTGATCTCGCCGCTGAAGCTCACCGGTGCCACGATCGAGACACTGCCAGTACTCGGCGACACCACCGCCGAGTCCTGCGACCGCGGCATCGATTTCGCTGCGGCGCAACCATCCTGGGGCCTGCTGGTGACGGTCGGTAACAGCGGGCAGTGCGGCCTCGCCGAGCAGGTACTCACCCGCCTGGTCGTGGCCCGCGCCGCGCTGCCGCGCCGCGCCGACGCCGCCTCGCTGGCCGGAACGGACCCGTGCCTGCTCGTCACGCACGACGAGCTGAACGGCCTCATCGGTCCGCTCCCGGAAGCGCCCGCGGCGGTCAACGCCCACGGGTGCGAATGGCAGGGGTCGTCGACCGTCGATGTGAAGGTGCGCAGGCCAGAGGCCAAGGCGATACCGAAATTCCGTTTCGTCGAGCTCGACAACGGTGCGCGCGCATACGCCGACAACCCGAAGTCCGTCGGCACGACATGCACCCTGTACTACCCCTACCGCGATGTGCCGGGCGGCAAGGAAGTCGTCGAGGTCGTCGTCTCCGGTCAGAAGAACCAATACGACGCCTACTGCTCGACGGCGGAAGCGGTTCTGCGCGCAGCGATTCCCCGACTGCCCGCGTAACTGTCGCCAGTGGCCGGAGTCCGGCATCTCGAGTGGCGGAGAGGCAGTACAGAACCGCTTGCCCTACAACAGCTCTCGCCAGATGGCTAGCAACGGCCTCGGAGATGCGGGGCGACACAATCGGCTACGAGAAAGGCTCGGACGAGGCGGCGGCCGAGGTGATCTTGGGGCGTTGATCTTCAGCTGATCAGTGCTGGCCGCTCTGAAACGACCCGTAAGCGGCATGATCGGATACCTGCGTGCGAGATAGCCGGCACAGCTGGGTGAAGTTGTGACCGACGAGCCTGGGGTTCTGATGATCGTGCGCGTCCGCTCCGCCCTGAGCGCCCGTTGGCCTTGGCACCAGTCGCGACTTCGGTGGCAGATCGCGAGCCGTCCGGCTTCAAGGGGTCATTTGGTTTCAGTTGTTGACCTCGTAGAGTACCCGGCCGTCCGCCACGGGGGCGATCAGTCGGAAATGCTGGCTGTCGGCGCGGACTGAGTCGAGCAGTCGCGGCTCCGCGCTCGCGCCGCCGAGGATGACGTACCGCGCCTGGCCGGCCGCGAGTTGGGCGCGCAAGGCGGTGGCGTCCTGGGGCCATTGGAGGACCAGTAGGCGCCGCTGGAGCTGTTCGCCGATCAGGTTGTGCGCGTAGTCCATCGCTCCGCCGCTCCAGGCCCAGGCCACTGTCGAGCCGCGCGGCAGGCGCTCCAGGGCGGTGAAGTCGTGGTTGGGCACCAGTTCGCCGCTGCGGCCCTGGCCGGTGCGCATCAGCTGCACGGCCTGCGCGAAGCTCACGGTATTCACCTGGGTGCCCTGCTGCACCTGGTAGTAGGTCGGGTCTGTGGTCCACCACATCACCACAGCTACGGCGGCGGTGAGGGCAGGGGTGGCCAGCAGCATCGGCGCGGGCAGGCGGCGGGCGAGTCGGGTCAGGGCGACCGCGGCGAAGGCCGCCGCCAGTCCAGGCAGCACGATGTGCATGCGCAGGCGCCAGGAGGCCGGGCTCTCGATGATCCAGAGCAGCGCGAACACCACCAGGACGATCGCCTGGACCCAGCGTCCCCGGTCCTGGTAGCGCCCGGCGGTCACGATCAGGAAGCCGGCCGTCGCCGCGGGCACCAGCAGGGTGAGGAAGAGGAAGCCGAAACCGCCGGTCGGGGGCGAATAGCCGTAGTCGCGGTAGGTCTGCCGGGAGAGGTCGGTCCACCAGGACCGCAGCGCCTCGCCGAACGTTCCGCCGGGCACGCCGCGCAGCACCAGGGGCATAAAGCGGTCGTTGCCGAGCACGGCGTCCATCGTGCCGCGCCCAGGCAGGCCGAACATGCTCACCGGGTAGAACGGGCTGCCGTAGACCACGGCGGTGTGCACGTACCAGTAGCCGCCCAGGGCGAGCACAGGCAGCAGGTAGCAGAGCGCGATCCGCTTCAACGCGCTGGACTTGCAGGAGGACAGTTCTGCCGTGCCGAGCCGGTCGCGGTGGGCGCGGACGATCTGGAAGTAGCCGACCAGCACCAGCAGGGCGGCGAACAGCGCGGTGATCAGGTTGGAGCTCTTGACGCCGACCGCCAAACCCGTCGCCAGACCGCAGGCCGCCACGTGCGGGGGCAGTTGGGCGAACCCGGTCCCTTCCCGCCCGGCCACCCGCGGCATCGAGAGCGCGAACTGGAAGGCGGCCAGCGCGGTCGCCGCACAGGCCGTGTCCACCATGCCGGTGGCCGCCTGGAGGTAGGTGACCGGGGTGGCCAGCCACAGCAGGGCCGCCACCGTGGCCCAGTGGCGCCCGGCCCCGAAGTGGCGTGCGATCGCGGCCACGGCCAGCGCCCCCATGACGAAGAACGGCACGTGGGAGAGCCAGGTGTAGCGCATGGTGCCCAGGAACAGCCCGCTCCAGCAGGACAGTAGCCCCTGGTCGTCCGGGTAGGTGTCGGCGAAGATGTTCTGCGGACTGCCCATGATCCGTCCGGCCTGCACCCACACGTCGGGGCCGAGCCAGTGGTAGGCGAGAGAGTCGTAGTCCACCTTGGCCATCAGGTGCGCGCAGGCGGCCCGCCACGCGTACTGGGCGGCGACCAGGACGGCCAGTACCACCACGGCCGGATGCCGCCACAGCCGCAGGGCGGGCCGCAGCGCCCCCGCCACTGCCCGGAGCGAACGCACGCAGGCCGCCCTGCGGGGGCCGGCCGCCCACACCAGCTCGCCGACCGCAAGAACCAGCGAGCCGGCCGCGACCGGTACCGGGCGCAGGGCCGCCAAAAGGCCGCCGACCAGCAGCGTGACCGCTGCCGTCTGGGCTGCGCAGACCACCGCCCAGGCGGTCAGCACGTCCAACCCGCGCCGCAGGTCGAGGGCGGCGGCCGCGGCCCCCGACCCGATGATCGCGGCGAGAACCGCCGCCAGCCCCAACACCCACATGAGAGAACGCTCCTGAAAAGTCGACAGGGCCGGAAATCGATCCACGATCACCAAGGCGGGTGGGAAAGTCCCGCAGCCACGCGTACCCGGGCGGCACCGAGCACCGAGCACCGAGCACCGAGCACCGAGCACCGAGCACCGGGCGGCCTGAGCATCAGCTCCGAACGTCAGATCGTCCGGTACCGGCCGCTGCCGGTGCGGCAGATGCCCTGGTCCGCGGTGCAGTCGCTGTCACCTGTCCGAAGTCGTCGGTCAAGTGGGTGAGGATGCGGTCTGCGGCATGGCCATCTCCGAAAGGATTGCCGGCGTTGGCCATTCGCTGATATACGGTCTGATCATCGAGCAGGGTGTTCGCCGCGGCCACGATAGCGTCGGGGTCGGTGCCGACCAGTATGGCCGCTCCCGCTTCGATCGCTTCGGGGCGTTCGGTTGTTGTGCGCAGGACGAGGGTGGGTTTACCGAGGGTCGGGGCTTCCTCCTGGATACCGCCGGAATCGGTGAGTATCAGATCGCAGGCGGCGAGAGTGGCCGAGAAGTCGAGGTAGTTCAGGGGCTCGACCACACGAATGTTGTTGTGGCCGGATAGTTCTGGTAGGAGCGCCTCCCGCACGGCGGGGCTTTTGTGTAGCGGCAGCACGATTTCGACGTCACTTCGATCGGCAAGCCGGCGTACGGCATCGCCCATGCCGCGCATGGTGTCGCCCTGGTTCTCGCGGCGATGCAAGGTCAACAACACCCGCCGCGGTCCGGTGGTGAAATGACTGCGCCCGGTGCGCTGAGCGAGGACCCACAACAGGTTGTCGACCACGGTGTTGCCGGTGATGAACACTGCGGATTCCGATACCCCCTCGGCGATCAGATGCCCGGCTGCGCGGGGCGTAGGAGCGAAATGCCACCGGGCGATCCGGGCGATGAGGCGGCGGTTGAGCTCCTCGGGAAACGGGTTGTGCGGCACCCCGGTCCGCAGACCGGCCTCCACATGAGCGACGGGCACCTGCTCGTAGAAGGCGGCCAAAGCGCCGGCCAGTGCGGTCGTGGTGTCGCCGTGAACGACCACGAGGTGGGGGCAATGCTCGCGGATCACCTCGCCCAGGCTGTCCACCAGCCGCGCAGTGAGGGCGGACAGCTGCTGGCGATCACGCATGACGTCCAATGCGGTGCGGACCGGTATCTGCAGCAGATCCAGCATCTGGTGCAGCATTTCGCGGTGCTGCCCCGTGGTCACGACGAGTGGCTCGAACACCGGAGAGTCGGCCATGGCGCGGACCACCGGGGCCAGTTTGATGGCTTCGGGCCGGGTGCCGAGGACCAGGACCGCACGCACCGGGGCCGCGTTCACAGCGCCTTCGAGGGCATCGTCACCGGGGCTTCCACGGCCCGTTCGGTCTTGGTCCAACTTCGTCGCCCGATGAGTATCCGGGCTACGGCTCGCCAGGCGGCGACGAAACTGACGTAATTCCACAGCAATTGGGCCGGAGCGTAAATCAATGGCTCCCACAGCGGCAGATCATCGGTGCGCCGCCAATACACCAGCGCACAGGCCAGATACACCGAGCAGAACAGCACATACCAGCTCAGAACCTGCACCGCAGCCAGCCACACCGGCCCGCTCGCGAGGATCGACAGCCTCGGCCCCAGCCGATAGGCGGAGCTGAGCAACCAGTACTGCTGCAGGATCGACCACGGCACTGTGAACAGGTAAGGGATGAACAGATATCCGGTGAGTTCGGCCCGAGTGGCGAACCTGATGCCGGGCCTGGTCCACAGCTCGGGCAGGCGCGTGATGGCGCTCATGTGGCCGTGGAACCATCTGGTGCGCTGCCGCAGCAGACGGCGCGGGTCGGCCAAACCCTGCTGGGACACATAGGCGCCTGTGGTGGAGGTGACCGTCCAGCCGTGCACAGCCAGGCTGATGCCCAGATCCAGGTCTTCGGTCAGCGAGTCCGACCACGGCTGTTCCCCGACACTGTCCAGCGCGGACAATCGGGTGAACTGGCCGTTGCCACCCATACTCACCGACCCCGTCAGAATCCGCCCGAACTGGGTCATCGCACCGAGTCCCCAGAACTCGTAATCTTGGAAGCGCAGCGCCACTCCGGCACGGTCACGAATCCGCACCGCCAGTTGCGCACCGCCGATCTCGGGTCTCTCGAACACTACGGTCATCCGAGCAGCGGCGCCGGGCGTCATCCGGCCGTCGGCATCGAGCACACACACCAGCACCCGCGCAGGTTCCAGAGCCTCATCCCGCACGCGGCCACGCACAAACCGCAGACCCGTGTTGAGAGCCGCCCCCTTCCCCTGCCGAGCATCCGGAAACGCCCTGCGCACAACGGCGATCCGGTCCCCGCCCGCGGCTTCGGCCAGCGCGGCCGTGCCATCGTCGCTGCCGTCATCGATGACGCACACCCGTACCCCGGGTTGGAACTCACACAGCCACCGCACCGTGTTCGCGATGACCCTCGCCTCGTTCAAACACGGCACCAGGACGAACACGGTCCAGCCCTCGGGCAACGCGACCGGCTCCCCGTCCCGCAGCCCGAGCTGACCGCGCAACGACGCATCGCACCGACGGCTGTACAACACCCCCAGCACGATGAGCGGCCCGGTATAGGCGAGCGCGATCGCGCCGACCACGAGCGAGATGTTGCGCACCACGAGGTCCAGAGAGGTCACATCGCATCCTTCAGGTAATCCAGATCGGATGGCTCGCCTGACGTCCGCGAGTATCAGCCATCAAGATCATCTGAACGAAGACGGATCGCCGCAGTTACCGAATCGAAGCGAAAAGCATGCGAAATCCGAGTCCCTGCGAACTCTGACGCGATCGTGCCGGGAAGCGAAGCCTCCATCGTCGGCACGGTCGCCGATCTCGCCACCGGGTGAGCGATTCGGTTGGGCCGAAACGACCACGGCGGCAGCGTGATTCGTATTCCCGGTGTTAATTTGAGGTGATGATGCGGATCCGGGTCACCCCGCCGGACGGCACGCCGCCGGGGCGGTGAGACGACCGACCGGAGACGGCGGTGGGTGGCAGCGCAGACCGGGCCGCACCGATGAGCGGCACTCCCTGATCGTCGGCTATCACCGACCACCGGTACCGCGGCGCCAGGCACTGTCCAGCCCCAACGGAATTCTGCCCACCCCGACCGCGATATTTTCCCGGCCCCAACGCCGGACGCACCTCGCCGAGGTAGTGCTCGAGCACCTCGATCACCCAATCCAGATCCAACAGTGTTGCATCCGATGCTATTTCGGCACTTCGACGTCGGCGGGGGTCTTGTCGGTGCGCAGGCCGCGCCAGCTGGGGTGGCGCAGGCCGTCGCCGGTGAACTCGCGGTACTCGACGTCGGCGACCAGAGTCGGGGTGACCCAGTGGGCGGGGCGGGCGAGGCGCGGCGGCGGGTCGAACGGGGAAGCGGGGGAAGCCAATTCGTCGAGCCGGGTGCGCAGGCGGCGGCGGTCGGCGAGGGTGAAGCCGGTGCCGACGTTACCCAGGTAGGTGAGGCGGCCGGTGGCGTCGTTGGCGGCGAGGACCAGCGAGCCGAAGGTGGCGGCGAATGTTCCGTTGCCCGGCAGCCAGCCCGCCACGATGACCTCGGTGGTGCGGCGGAACGGCGTCTTGATCCAGGCGGGAGATCGGCGGCCCGGCTGGTAGGTCGAGGTGAGCTGCTTCGAGACGATGCCCTCCAGGTGATGCTCGTGCGCGACCGCGAGCAGTTGGCCGGCGGGCACGTCCGTCCAGTGCGGTGGGGTGGTGATCAAGGTCGCGTCCATGGCGAGATCGGCAAGCCGTTGCCGCCGTTCGAGATAGGGCAGCGCCAGCGTCGGCGTGCCGTCGATCGCCAGCACGTCGAACAGATACAGCTGCACCGGCACCGCGGCGATCAGCTCCCTGCTCGGGCTCACGACGTGCATGCGACGCTGCAGCAAACCGAACGACGGTGCACCGGAGCCGTCCTGCGCGATGACCTCGCCGTCGAGAATCAGCGTCCGCCCACCGGTCGCCGCGGCGAGCGCGGCCGCCAGCTCCGGGTAAGAGCCGGTGACATCGCGCCGATTTCGGCTGTAGAACCGGCATTCGTCCCCATCGCAGACCACGATGGCCCGGACGCCGTCCCATTTCATCTCGATCGCCCAGCCCGCCTCGTCCGGCGGCCGCCCCGCGACCGCCAGCATCGGTGCCTGCACGGATGCCACAAGATCAGCGTATAGCTAGCAACCTTCTCTCGCGGGCAAGCCGGACACTCCGGTGTATGGCCGTCGAGCAGGTCGCCGAGCAGCTCGGATTGCGTGTGCGCACCCTCCGCAACTACGTGCGCGAGGGATCGTCGGCGACCGCGACGTCATGTTCGACTCCGCGGAAACCGCCGACCGTGTGCGCCGCGTGCCGCTGGATGTCGGCCACGCGATCCTGGGGCAGACCGAGACGGTGCTCGAGTTCCTGCGGCGTGACGCCTGCCGGTTACGCGGCGTCCGACAGCGCGAGCTTCAGGCCGAACGCCACGAGCACCGACCCGGTGACGGCCTCCATCGCGCGCTTGACGGCGGGCCGGGCGAACCAGGATTTGGCGTATCGGACGCCGAAGATCAGTGCGGCGAACCACAATTGGCCCTCGGCGAGGTGCAATGCGGCCAGGCCCAATCCCATCGGCAGGTGTGGCGCCGTCGCCGGAATGAACTGGGGCAGCATGGCGATGTAGAACACGCCGACTTTCGGGTTCAGCAGGTTGCTCAGCGCACCACGCAGCCACGCGCGCAGCAGCCCGTCGCCCGGCGCGCGGTCGTCGTCGAGCGACGCGGCGCCACCGCCGCGCCACAGCGCGATGAGCGAGGTGGCGCCCAGCCAGATCAGGTACAGCGCGCCCGCGATCCGCAAGACGGTGTAGGCCACGTGCGAGGTGGTCAGCAGCACCGAAAGCCCGCATGCCGCGGCCACACCCCACACCACGAGTCCGGTGCTGACCCCGAGTGCGCTGGCCCACGCGACCCGCGTGCCACGGGTGACGGCCGCGCGCAACACGATCGCGGTGTCCACACCGGGAACGATCGTGAGCAACCCGGCCACCACCGCGAACGAAACCACGGCCGTCCACATGCTCATGCCCTCAATCTACTGCTCCGCGGCTCACATTCGGGCGCGGGACAGTTGCTCGAGGGCGGCGAGCATGCGGTCGATCTCCTCGCAGGTGTTGTAGAAGGCGAACGACGGGCGGATGGTCGCCTCCAGGCCGAAGCGGCGCAGGATGGGCTGGGCACAGTGATGTCCGGCGCGGACCGCGATGCCCTTCTCGTTCAGCGCCTTTCCGACCTCGACGGGTTGGTGGCCCGCCATGACGAAGGAGAGCACGCTCGCCTTGTCCGCGGCGGTACCGATCAGGCGGACGCCGGGTATCGCCGCGAGACGCGGTGTGGCATAGGCGAGCAGGTCGTGTTCGTAGCGCGCGATATTCGCCATGCCGATGGCCTCGACGTACTCGATGGCGCTGCCGAGGCCGACCGCGTCGGCGATGCTGCCGGTGCCCGCCTCGAACCGGCCGGGTGGCGGCTGGAACAGCGAACGCTCCATGGTGACGTCGCTGATCATATTGCCGCCGCCCTGCCAGGGCGGAACATCCTGTAGCACCTCGGATTTGCCGTATACCGCGCCGATTCCGGTCGGCCCGAACAGTTTGTGGCCGGAGAATACGAAGAAGTCCGCGCCGATGCTCCGGACGTCGATCGTGGTGTGCGGCACCGATTGCGCGCCGTCGACCACGGTCACCGCACCGGCCCGGTGCGCCTGCGCGACGATCTCGTGCACCGGGGTGATGGTGCCGAGCGCATTCGAGACATGCGCGACGGAAACGAGTTTCGTCCGGTCGGACAGCAGCCGGGTGTACTCGTCCATCAGCAGCTGGCCGCGGTCGTCGACCGGGATCACCCGCAGTTCGGCGCCGGTCTCCGCGGCGAGCAGCTGCCACGGCACGATATTGGCGTGGTGCTCGAGCTGCGAGATGAGGATCTCGTCGCCCGCGCGAATGTTCTTGCGCCCCCACGTCTGCGCGATCAGGTTGAGCCCCTCGGTGGCGCCGCGGACGAAGATGATCTCCTCCGCCGAGGACGCGCCGAGAAAGCGGGCGACGGCGTCGCGCGCCCGCTCATAGGCGTCGGTCGAGCGCGCGGCCAATTCGTGTGCCGCGCGGTGGATATTCGAGTTCTCGTGCTCGTAGAAGTACGAGAGCCGCTCGATCACCGCGCGCGGCTTCTGCGTGGTCGCGGCATTGTCGAACCACACCAGCGGATACCCGTTCACCCGCTCGCGCAGGATGGGGAAGTCGTTGCGCACGGCATAGACGTCGAACGGGGGGTGCGGATCCGGCGCTATCGGGGCGTCGTCGAGAAAGTAGAACGGCGAGCTCGGCTGCGCCACAGCCGGATCCGGACGTTCCAGGAAGTAGAACGCCGGTGCCGTAGACGGCGCGGACGAGGTATCGGCGAAGCGCGGCGGCGACAACAATCCATCCAGCGATGGCAACATCGGCAGAAACGGGTCGATGTGCACGCCGGTATCGGGCGCAGCCGAGCTCGCACCCGACATCGGCACCTCGGGCCCCCAATCGGGCACCGAGGGCTCGGGCGTCTGCCCGCCGGGCGGTGCCGTTCCCCGCGTTGGCGCGATTCCGCCGGATTGTGCCGCCGACCGTGGAGGTGACGATGCGGATCCGGTGGACGGCATCGACCGACCCGTGGACGGCAGCGACGATCCGGTCGGCGGTATGGGCGAACCCGTCAGCGGCAGAGTCGATTCCGTCGCCGATCCAGCAGGCGGCCTCGGTGGTGCTGACATAGGCGAACCCGCAGACGGAATCGATGGTCCAGCCGACGGCGTCGATCCCATCGTCGACGCGACCGACCCCGTGTGCGGCATCGAACCTTGCGGCGGCACAGGCGAACTCGACATCATCGAACCCAAGTCGGGCTCCGCTGTGCCGAGCGTCGCCACACCGGGCGCCCCGGACGGCAGCGCCGAGAAGAACTCTCCGGCAAGGCGGTTCAGCAGTGCTTCGTCCGGCAACCACACCGGCTGTGCCGCACCGTCGTTCGCCGCGTCCGGGGTGGGAAGCTCAGCTCCGGTAGGTCGGTGCGTAGTCATGGAACTTGTCCACCTCGACTCCGTCGAGCACCGCCACCGCGTCGTCGGTCAGTATCGCCAGCGAGCAGTACAGCGACACGAGATACGACGCGATCGCACTGCGATCGATACCCATGAACTTCACCGAAAGGCCGGGTCCCTGCTCACCGGCCAGGCCGGGCTGGTACAGGCCGACGACACCCTGGCGCGCCTCACCCGTGCGGATGAGCACGAACTTGGTCTTGCCCTTGACCACCGGAACCTTGTCCGACGGGACGATCGGGATGCCGCGCCAGGTCAGGAACTGGGAGCCGAACATGCTCACGGTCGGCGGCGGCACACCGCGCCGGGTGCACTCCCTGCCGAATGCCGCGATCCCTTCGGGATGGGTCAGGAAGAAACCGGGTTCCTTCCACACGCGCGCGATCAGGTTGTCCAGATCGTCGGGTGTCGGCGGGCCCGCGATGGTCGAGATCTTCTGCTTGCCGGTGGCATTGGCGATCAGCCCGTAGTCGGGGCTGTTGATCAGCTCGCCCTCCTGGTGCTCCTTGATCGCCTCGATGGTGAGCCGCAACTGCTGAGCTATCTGGTCGTGCGGGCTCGAGTAGAGGTCGGAGACCCGGGTGTGCACATCGAGAATGGTGTGCACCGCCTTGAGTCGGTACTCCCTCGGCTTCTTGTCGTAGTCGATGAAGGTCTCCGGCAGCGGCGACTCGTCGAAGTTGTCGCACTGGATATCGACGGTGTGCTCGTGGGTGACCCGGTTACGCCGGTAGATACCCGCCTCGACCGGCACCCAGTTGAGTAGATGGACCAGCCACCGCGGGGTGATGGACTCCATCTGCGGAACGGTTTTGGTCGCGTTCGCGAGTGTCCGTGCGGCCTCGTCGCCGAGGGCTACCGGTTGTGGGACAGCTTTCGTCATGGATTACCACCTCGAGGTTGGCAAACTGACCGTTACCATCGCGCCCCATGCTAGCGCCCGCGGCCGCGGGCGCGCGGATCCCGGCACACACGCCGTGTCCTCGAGTACTCGTACCTAGACGGTTCGAGTATGCGCACGGGTCTCGCGCGGCCCGCCGCCGACAAGGCTGGAGGGCAAGCGAAACTCCGATCAAGAGGGGGAGGACCCTGTGGTGCCGACGAAAGTGGTCACCGGTCGACTGCCGCTGTGGGCGCGTGCGCGGCTGAGCCGGCTCCGGGCATATTCGGCGCTGTTGACCGCCGTCTACGGCGCGGCGTCGGCGCATCCAGCGGTGTGGCGGCGGATGGTGCGGACCTTCCGCCCCGCCTTCGCCCGCCTCGCCGCCAGGCACGCGCTGACGGCGTGCAGGCTCGCCGCGCTCGACGTGCCCGCGTATCGGCACTTCACTCAGCGTGCCGGAGCGCGGAAACCGCAGCGCCTCACCGACTTTCCGGAGACCGACAAGACCAACTACGCGGGCGTCTACGACGAGGAGAGCCGCTGCCACAACGGCGAGCTGTACCGCACCGGCGTCATCGTCGACGAGTCGTCGGGGTCGACCGGCAAGCCGTTCAACTGGGCTCGTGGTCCCCGGGAGCTCACCTCGATCTACCGCAACGCGGCGGGTTACGTCGAGATGGTCTTCCCTGGCGAGCGTTTGTTCGTCATCAACGCTTACTCGATGGGCGCCTGGGCCACCGGCACCACCACCGGCGCGGCGATGGCGCGGATCGCGATGGTGAAGAACACCGGCCCGGATCTGGAGAAGATCATCGACACGCTGACGCACTTCGGCCCCGGCTACGACTACATCGTCGCCGCTTACCCGCCGTTCATGAAGCATCTGCGCGATCGGCTCGACGATATCGGTTTCCCGTGGCAGCAGTACCGGATCCGCGGGATGGTCGGCGGCGAATCGATGACCGAGGCGCTGCGTGACTACCTCGAGGAACGTTTCGTCCTGGTGCGGTCCTGCTACGGCGCGAGCGACCTGTCCATCGGCATCGGCGCCGAGACCGGCTTCACCGTCTGGCTGCGCAGGCGCCTCGCCGAGGATCCGCGGCTGCGGCGCGAGCTGCTCGGCGACGACGAGCAGCGGCTGCCGATGATCTTCCACTACAACCCGCTGGAGACCTATCTCGAGGTCAACGCGCGTCGAGAGCTGTTGTGCACCATCACATCCCGGCACTGTGTACAGCCCAAGCTGCGCTACAACGTCGGCGACGAAGCCATGGTGCGCTCGCTGTCGGAGGTCAAGCGGATCATCGCCCGCGATCCGCGGCGGCTGGCCGAATGCCGCCGGGCCTGCGGCGGCGACCGGATGAACTTACCGCTGCTGTTCCTGTTCGGGCGTGCCGACAGCACCGTGTCCTACATGGGCGCCAATCTGTACCCGCAGGACATCGAATACGGCCTCTACCAAGGCAATCCGCATGCCGACCTGATCTCGCGGTTCTGCCTGTCGCTGGAGGAACTGCCCGATCTGGAGTCGCGCCCGGTGGTCAATCTGGAGCTGCGCGCGGCGGATCTGCCCGCCGAGCAACGGCAGCTGCTGGCCGCCACCTGCCGCGCGGGCGTGCTGGATCACCTGGCGCGGGTCTCGCGCGACTTCGCCGAATCGCTGCGCGAGGATCCGGCCGCGGCCGATCTGCGGGTGCGGCTGCACGATCCCGGCGACGGCCCGTTCGCCGCGATGACCAAGCTCAAGAACACCTATCTCGTGGAGACCTCATGAGGACAACCGATTTCAGCAAGACGCCGCCGCAGGGACAGGCGACGGCGATGTTCGTCGGCGCCACCCGCTACCGCAGCCTGCGCTCGATCTTCGCCCTCACCTCCGCGTGGATACGGATGGTGCGCGAGATGAAGCGCATGCGCGGCTACCGCTGGCACAAGGTCTACTACCAGTTCCCGCTCACCCTGGGCACCATCGCGTTCTTCGAGGACCGCGACGCGCTGCTGCGCTTCGCCCGCACCCGCACCCACCGCGAGCTGATGGTCTGGCTGACCGACGGCGACAAGCGCGCCACGGCAGGCTTCATCCGCCTCTACGACGCCGACCCGTCGGGTTACAGCAACGGTGTCTGGCGTGCGGAAGATGGTTCGATGGCGCACATTCCGTGCTTCACCCCGCTGTCGAACGAGGTGGGGGACGGTCCGTCGGTGGTGCGGCACCGATGACGTTGCACCGTGTCCGCAGTGCGGGCGAGCTGCGCGAGTTCCTCGCGCTACCAGGTGAATTGCACGATGACAGATACGTGCCGACGCCGCATCAGACGATCCGGCGCTGGTACCGCGACGGCATCGGCCTCTACCTGCTGCGCGACGAGGCGGGGCAGGTGCTCGCCAGGACCACCCTGCACACCGACGACGCGTTCGACGCCAAGCTCGGCCGCCGCCTGCAACTGTTCGGGCTCACCGAATTCCGCACCGGCGCCGGCGATGCGCTGTTCGACGCGATCTGCGCCGCCGGGCGCGCGGCGGGCCGCACCGGCGCCTTCGGCCCGGTGTCGTTGCTGCCCAACCAATCCGGCGGTGTGATCACCTCCGGCCACCACGAGCGCGGGTTCATCGACAGCGCGTGGAATCCGCCGCACTACCCCGCGGCCTACGAATCCTATGGATTCCAGCGGCGATTCGAGTCCGATACCTGGATCTGCCCGGTGGACGCGGACCCCGACGTCGCCTTCGCCGTCGACGACGCGCGACTCGACGGCCTGCGGCTGCACCGCGGCGACAAGCGACGGCTCGGCACCCAGCTGCCGATACTGCGCGAGATGCTCAATGCCGCCTTCGACCAACTCGGGTACTACACAACGATTTCCGCCGAACAGCTGGCGGCCCAGACCGACGGTCTCGCCTATCTGATCGACGAATCGCTGCTGCTGTATCTGACCAAGGACGAGCGCCCGATCGCGTTCATCCTGTGCGTCCCCGACATTTCCGAGTTCCTCACCGCGATCGGCGGCAACCTCGGCCCGCTGAACCAGCTCCGCCTACTGACCCGCCGCTCCCGTTACCGGCGCGAGGCGGTCCTGATCATCAAGGGGACGGTGCCGGGCGAACAGGGGAGCGGACATATGCGCTACCTCTCGCGCGAGCTGCTGCGCAACCTGCGCGCCAACGGCTACGAGCGGCTGCGCAGCACCTACGTGGAACGCGCCAATCCCGGTTCGGCAGCGCACTATCGGGCGATGGGCGGGCGACCGCTGCACGGCTACACCTTCTACGAAAAAGATCTGACATGACCTTCGATGCCGCAGCTCTGCGCGCACTCGAACCCGATTTCCGGCGGGCGCCGAGCGCGCACAACACCCAGCCGTGGACGCTGACCTATCGCGACGGCCACGCCGACATCGGCTGGCATCCGGACTACGCGCTGCCCGCGGGCGATCCCACCGGACGCGACCTGCGCCTTGCCATGGGCGCATTCGTCGAATGCTGCCTGATCGTCTGCGCCGACGCGGGTCTGGCGATCGAGTTCGCACCCGACCACGGTGAGCGACGGATCGGGCGACTGATCCCCGCCCGGCTCCGATACCTGACCCCGTACACCACCGAGGACATCCGCCACCGCACCTCCCATCGCGGCGCGTATCAACCCGGCCCGCTCGACGAGACGGTGTCGAGCCAGCTCGAGGAGGTCGCGACGGCAAGCGGTGCCGGCCTGTTCCGAGTGCCTGGCCGTGATCTGCGCGCGCTGCTGCCGCGCGCCGATCGTGCGTTGTTCGCCAACCCGCCCGCGGTGCGCGAACTGCGCGACTGGTTGCGCCTGACCCCGCGCCACCCGCGCTACCGGCAGGACGGCCTGACCGCCGAAGCGTTGGCGCTCGGCCGCGGTGCGGCGCTGGGCCTGCGCCTCACCCTCGCCTGCTACCCACTGCTGCATCGCGCGGGATTGCCGCGGCTACTCGCCGCCGCCTCCAGAATCCCGCTCGACAACGATGTTCTCGTCCTGGTCGCTCCCTCGGCCGAATGCGACGAGATCGCGATGGGCCGCACGCTGCTTCGCCTCTGGCTCACGCTGTCCATCCACGGTTACGCCACCCACCCGCTGAGCCAGCTCATCGATTCCGCGACCACCAGGGCGGCGCTGGCGGACACGATCGGCGTCGACGACCCGGCCCGGCTGCTGCACGTCGCCCGCGTCGGCCGCCCCGCGACGACACCCGTCCGGTCGCATCGGCGGCGCGGGGAAAACGAGTAGTCACCACCCGTGTGTCGACGGACCGCACGACTCAGAATCGAAGACATCTTCGTCCGAACGAGCGGGGTGCACCGATGAACAGCGAATCACGACGACGGTGTCGAACTCTGGGATCGCGTAGCGCGGCGGTCATCGGTGTCTGCCTCATCGCGCTACTCAGCGCCTGTGGCGGGCGTTCACCGGAACCATCCTCGGCGACGCCCACCGGCGGGACCGCGGTGGGCGACACCAAGAACAGCTCGAACGCGACCACCCCGACGAAGACCGAGCGCTCCGACATCGTCCTGCTAGGCATCGCGGACCAGCGACTCGCCCGAATCGCCAACGAACTCCGCGACAGCGGCGTCGGCGAGGTCGCCGTCGGCCCCGGCGCGGTCGGCGCCGCAACGGATCTCGTGCTGTTCACGGTCAGCGTCGCCGATGGCACGCAACCCCTCTTCCTGGAACATCTGGCCGCACTCGACGGTCAGGTCGTCGCCCGCGCGGCGGTCCTGCTGTTCAATCCGCCCGGCAATCCGGTGGGCGATCACGAGATTATCGAGCTGGTGCGGGTCGAGACGCTGGAGACGTTGCGGCGGTACGAGATCAGCGATCTGCGGCCGGGCGATGTGGTCTCCTACCCCGCGGCCGACTTCGTCGCGCGCGTGCGTGCCCTGCTCGACGGGTCGCGGCACGATCATCACGTGCGTAAACCGGTGCGCCTGACGACCACCGAGCCGCCCGCGAAGTCCGCGGTGCCCTCGTTCGCCGGGGTGCCGCTGAACTACGCGGTCACCATGCTCGAAGAGCTGGGGATGAAGGCCGTTGTGCTGGCCGATCCGGACTTCGGACTGGTCAATACCTGCTATCCCCCTGTCGCCGAACAGATTCCGGCGGCGGGTGTGGTCGTGCCGAAGGGGACATCGGTCGGCCTGCTCGTCGCCGCGCCGGACACCAGCGAACCGCCGGAGTGCGCACTGCCGAAGCTGACCAGGGCCCAAGTCGACGCGCGGGTCGCCGAATTGAAGGCACAGCCCGGCGTGCGCTGAGTCGGCCCGCGCGTGCGGTCAGCTCGCGCGTGCGCGGAAGCGTTCGTAGCCGATGGTGCCCACCACGCCGACGACGATGGCGAAAACCGTGCCGAGCGTGCACATCACCACCGCGCGGCTCAGCCCCGCGTCGGCCTGTGCGTCGAAGTAGAGGATCGATCGCACGCCGAGGAATACCTGGTGCATCGGCTCGAACTCGCTCAGCAGGCCGTAGACCCGCGGCGCCGCTTCGATGGGGACGATGCCGCCGGAGGATGGTAGGCCGAGTGCGAGGAAGACCAGCATATTGATCGGCATGGACAGGGTGTTCAGCACCGGCAGCCCGATCGCCGAGGCCACCGTGGACACCAGGGTGATCACCGCCATCGCGGTCATGCCGATCGCGAGGGAGGCGTAGGCGGCGAAACAGTACAGCGCGACGGGGTGGTTCACCGGCATGCCGAGCGCGGTGGCGATCAGCTGATAGATGCCGGACATCACCAGTGCCACCACCGCGATGAGCTCCCATTTGTACAGCAGCACACGCCATCTGGAGATATCGGGCTCGTTCTGCACCGCGGCGTCGACGCCCGCGTTGACCAGCGCGCTGCCGGTGAATCCGGCGAACACCACCAGCAGGGTGTAGTAGAAGGCCGAGATGCCGTTGGCGGTGCCTTCGGGGAGCGCGCGGTATTCGACGACGGCGATATCGATCGGCCTGCCGAGGGCGACCAGTGCCGCGTCGGACAGCGGCACGCCGTTCGCGCGCGCCCGGTCGGTCGCGGCGACGCCCAACCGCTGGTCGACGCGTTCGAGCGCCGGAGTCACCAGCTGTACGGTCAGCATCGTCGCGGTCGAGCCGGCCCGCGGGTTGGTGCGCACCTCGACCACCGGTGCTCGGCCGTCGCCCGCGGCGGCGCCGGACAGCGCCGACAGCCGCGCGCTGAAATCCTCGGGTATCACGACGGTGCCGTAGATCTTGCCGACCGACATCAGCGACTCGGCCTGTGCCCGGTCGGTGACTCGCCACCGGACCTGATCGGCGGGCAGCGACGCGATCACCTCGTCGGCGACCATCCTGCCGTATTCGCCGCGGTCGGCGTCGACCAGCGCGATCGGAAAGTCGTGCACGTTGCGCTGCGGATCGAGGATGCTGCCGAGATAGGACAGGGCGAGCAGGCTCAGCAAACCCATCGCGACGATCAGTGGAACCGCCCAGAGCGTGTTATCCCTGGTGGTAGGCGCGCCCTCGCTCGTGTCCTCGGCCGTTGGTGTCACAGCGCGAAACTAGCAGCACACTCTCGGCAACATTCGTTGACATGCGGTACGGAGTTCCCGCTCGTCCGTCGGCCGCTGGGCGATGAACGGTGCGGGCGGCGATCCGTGCTCGCCGACCGAGTCCGAAACAGACTGCACGGCAGCCGAGTTGGCGGCGTCGGTAAGGTCGGGTGGGTGAGTAGCTGGGTGCGCCGAAGAGCTCGACGAGTTGGCCGTTTCGATCGAGCGGTCGAAAGCGCGGTCGCCGGGCTGCCCGCCTCGGCGGCCGACCGTGGCCTGCTCCGGCTCACCGGCAGCGCCGATTACAGCGCACTGTGGCTGGTCATCGCGGCGGTGCTCGCCGCGCGCAAGGGCACACCGCGGCGGGCCGCGCTGCGCGGTGTCGTCTCGGTCGCGGGCGCCAGTCTCACCGTCAATGCCGGACTCAAGTCGCTGATCGCGCGCCGCCGGCCGGCCGCCGAGCAGCTGCCCGCGTACCGGCGGCTCGCGACGGTCCCGGCGTCCTCCTCGTTCCCCTCGGGGCACGCCGCGTGCGCGGCCGCCTTCGCCACCGCCGTCGCGCTCGAAAGTCCGCGCACCGCACTGGTTGTCGCGCCGATCGCCGCCACCGTCGCCTACTCCCGCGTGCACACCGGGGTGCACTGGAGCTCCGATGTGCTCGTCGGTGCCGCGGTGGGTTCCGGTATCGCACTGGCCACCCGGCGCTGGTGGCCGGTGCGCGAATCCGACGAGGCGCTGGCCCGCCCGGTCCGCGAGGCGCCGGTGCTGGTCCGGGGCAAAGGTCTTGTGGTGGTGGTGAATCCGGTGTCCGGCGATCCGAACTACGACCCGACCTATGACATCAGCGCGGCGCTGCCCGCCGCCACCGTGCTGCGCACGCGACCGGATCTCGATGCCGCCGAACAACTCCAGAAGGCCATCGCCGAGCACGCCGAGCCGGTGCTCGCCCTCGGCGTCGCGGGCGGCGACGGCACGGTGGCCGCCGTCGCCGCGGTCGCGCTGCGCCACGAGCTGCCGCTGGTGGTGATCCCCACCGGCACGCTCAACCACTTCGCCCGCGATCTCGGCGTCTACGACCTGCGCGAGGTGATCGATGCGACCGGCGCGGGCGAGGCGGTCGCGGTCGATATCGCCAGCGTCGAGTACGACGACGGAACGGGTTCGCGCACCAGGCATTTGATCAATACCTCCAGCATCGGCACCTATCCGGAACTGGTGCGGCTGCGCGAGCGGTGGCAGCCGCGCTGGGGTAAGTGGCCCGCCTTCGCCGCCGCGCTGGCGACCACGCTGCACCGCGCCGAACCGATCGAGATCCGGCTGGACGGGCGCTGGCGGCGGGTCTGGTTCCTGTTCGTCGGCAACGGTCCCTACCATCCGCAGGGCGCCGTGCCCGCCTTCCGCGACCGCCTCGACGCCGGGCTGCTCGACGTGCGCTGGCTACGCGCCGACCTGCCCTGGTCCCGCACTCGCGCCGTATTCGCCTTGTCGCTGGCCGCAATCGGCAACAGCAAGGTCTACGGCGAACGCCGGCTACCCGAATTGTTCGTACAGCTGCCGACCCCCGAGGCGCTGGCCACCGACGGCGAGGTGATCGGCGAGGCCACCCACCTCCGTTTCGCCATCGCGGGCCAGCTCGCCGCGTACCGCCGCGACGAAGACAATCCGCGCTGGGCCGATCGCGATCGCCCGCACCATCGCAGGGCGCCGTGGCTCCGCGACGCCTTTCGCGCAAAGTGGCCAACGGCCAAGCGCTGAGGGCGAATCAGTGCCACGGGGCGCGCGGTTTGCTTGAATAGCGCCGCACGCGGGCCGATCTCTGGAAAGATCCGGCTAGGAGGTTTCTCTTTCAGCCGCTACTTCGTCTAGTCGCTGCTGTGCCCGTCGACATCGAGGTCGGCCGGCGCGGTGGCCGTGGATCGGGAGGAGTCGGGCATATGCGGATATTGCGTCGGAAACGTTCGGTGTCGGTTCTTTCCTCGTCACGCACCGGTTGATCGGACGTGGCGTAGGCCGCCGCGCCGGTTCGGCCATGACCTGAGGTGTGCTCGTCTGCTCGGCGCGTCGCTGAATGAGATTCGTGCATGGGCACTAGTTTTGCTCTGTCGTTTCCCTATGCGGAGGTGTCTATGGATGTCGAGCAATCAGCGCAGGGCCCTCTTACTCTCGTAGATATTCTGTCGAGTCGCGTGATTGAAACACCGAATAGGATCGCGTATACGTTCTCCAGTTACAAAGAAGCCGACGAAGACCTCGATTATGCCCAGCTTTCGCGCCGCGTAGCCGACCTCGCGTCGCAGGTGCGCGCCGCGACCGAGCCCGGTGACCGTGTGGTGCTGCTGTGCCCGCCCGGTCCCGAGTTCGTCTACGCCTTCTATGCCTGCCTGTCGACGCGTCGCATCGCGGTGCCCGCGCACCTTCCGTCGTCGGCACATCAGGTGGCCGCCCTCGCCGCGATTCTGCGCGACAGCGGCGCGAGCGCGGTGATCGCGCCACTGGCGACGATGCCGGTGAGCAGCGAGCTGCTCGGGCCCGGCATCCGGATCATCGACAGCGGCGAGATCGGGCACGGTTGCGGTTCCGGCGACGCCGCCGAATCGGCTCCGGCGCCGAATGATGTTGCTTTCCTGCAATATACGTCCGGGTCGACCGGCACCCCCAAGGGCGTGGTCGTCCTGCATCGCAATCTGATGCACAACCTGGGGCTCATGCGTACCGCGTTCATGCTCACGCCGGACAGCTCGATAGTCTCGTGGCTCCCGCCGTACCATGATATGGGGCTGATCCAAGGCATTCTGTTGCCGATGTTCGTCGGGTTCACCGGAACCCTGTTGCCGCCCATGACATTTCTGCGCGATCCGCTCACCTGGCTGCGTGCGATATCCGGGCGCGAGAACGTGATGGCGGGCGGGCCCAACCTGGCCTACGGCCTCTGCGCCAGACGCGTATCTTCCAGCGATGCGGCCGGATTGGACTTGAGCGGTTGGCGGACCGCCTTCGTGGGAGCGGAACCGATTGATCCGAAGACGCTGCGCACCTTCGCGGAGCTGTTCGCGGCGAGCGGGTTTCGCCCAGAGAGCCTCCTTCCGGCCTACGGTCTCGCCGAGGCCACCCTGTATGTCAGCGGGGGGCCGCATGGTACCGGCGCGCGCTCGCGGTACTTCGCGGCCGAGGACTTGGAGCGCGGTATCGCCACCGAAAAGCCGCGTGGGCGAGAGCTGCTCAGCGTGGGCATGATCGATCCGGAGCGGATCGTCGTCGTCGACCGGGAGACACGACGGCGATGCGAGGAGAACCACATCGGTGAGATCTGGTTGCGCGGCGAAAGCATCGCCGCCGGTTACTGGCACAAGCCCGCCGAGAACAAGGATGCCTTCGAAGCACGGATCGTCGGCGAGGACAGTGTCGACTATCTGCGGACCGGCGATCTCGGATTCCGGTGCGACGGCGAGCTCTACATCTCCGGGCGCAGCAAAGAGTTGATGATCGTGCACGGCCGCAATGTGTTCCCACAGGATATCGAGCGGACCATCATCTCCGCCCATCCGGCGCTGCGGCCCGGTGGCTGCGCGGTATTCGCGGCGAGTATCGACGACGAAGATCGCGTGATGGTCGTGCAGGAACTCAACGACACGCTGGAGCGCGAGAGCGCCGACGAATTGGCGGGTTCGATCCGCGATGTCGTCAGCCGCGTGCACGCCATCAGCCTGTACCGCGTTGTCTTCGTCGGCAAAGGGGAGGTGCCGAAGACGACGAGCGGAAAAATTCAGCGACAGTATTTGCGTAAGACCTATTCATCCGCGATGTCATTCGAGGAGAGTGTGATATGAGCAAATCGTCCGATGGTGCCGTGCTCGAATTCTTCGTGGAATGGGCCGCCGAGCGGCTGGAACGAGAATCGGTCGATTTGAATGCTCCGCTCACCTCGCTGGGTTTGGATTCCGTGAAGGCCGCGGAATTGATGACGATTCTGGAGGAACGCTACGAGGCGGAAATCACCGCCGAGGACATCTTCGACGGCCTGACCCTTGCCGATGTCGCGGAGATGGCGAGCGCGCAAGGCGGCGACGGCCAGAGCGCCGAACCTGCCTCGGACACCATGGATTTCAGCCTGCTGTTCTTCTCCAGCGACGCGCAGCAGAACACCGACCGGCGCTACCGGCTGCTGCTCGACAGCGCCCGCTTCGCCGACGCGCACGGGTTCAAGGCCATCTGGATGCCGGAGCGGCACTTCCACAAGTTCGGCGGGCTCTACCCGAACCCGGCCGTGCTCGGCGCCGCGCTGGCCGCGAGCACCGAGCGGATCCGCATCAGGGCGGGCAGTGTCGTTCTGCCACTGCACAATCCGGTGCGCGTCGCCGAGGACTGGTCGGTGGTCGACAATCTGTCGGACGGGCGCGTCGACGTCGCGTTCGCCACCGGCTGGAACGTCGACGACTTCGTGCTCGCGGGCGACAACTATGCCGAGCGGGTCGAGATCACCCGGTCCGGGATGGAGACCGTGCGGCGGCTGTGGCGCGGCGAGCCGGTGTCGCTGCCCAACGGCGTCGGCGAGGAGCGTTCGGTGCGGATCTTCCCCACACCGGTCCAGCAGGCCCTGCCGACCTGGCTCACCTGCAGCGGCGGCATCGAACGCTTCGAGATGGCTGGCGCGGTCGGCGCGAATGTGCTTACCGCACTGCTGTTCCAGGAGGTGGACGAACTGGCGGCCAAGCTGGCCGCCTATCGCGCCGCGCGCGCACGGCACGGCCACAGCGGCCAGGGGGCCGTCACCGTCATGCTGCACACCTTCGTCGGGGAGAACGACGCGCTGGTGCGCAAGACCGTCGAGGGCCCGTTCAGGAGCTACCTCGAGGATTCGGTCGACCTGTGGCGCCGCGGCTCGGCCGCGCTGGAGAGCCTGGACGAGAAGTCGCGAGTCAAGGTGCTCGACTTCGCTTTCGAACGCTACTACCGCAACAACGGGCTGTTCGGCACGCCGGACTCGGCGCACGCCACGGTCGCGCGGCTGCGCGCGATCGGCGTCGACGAGATCGCCTGCCTGATCGACTTCGGCATTCCGGACGCCACCGTACTCGAAGGACTCGAATCGCTGTCCACGCTCAGGAAACGGACGCTGTCCGCCTAGGAATTTGATCCAGTAGCTTCGAGATCCGGGAGAACACGTGACCGAGCCATGCCCGCTTCACTTTCCGCTGTCGGCCGCGCAGCAGGGAATCTGGTTCGCCCAGCAATTGGCGGGTGCCACCCCGGTGACGAACGCGCTGTGCATCGATCTGCTCGGTGATCTCGATGTCGAGTTGCTGATGGGCTCGTTCTGGCGGGTGGCGGGGGAGTTCGAGGCCGGGCGGTTGCGGCTGCTCGAAGTCGACGGCGCGGTGCGGCAGGTGGTCGACCGTCCGCTGGATGAGCCGACGCGGCTGCTGGATCTGCGTGCCGCGGCCGACCCGGTCGCCGCGGCGCACGAGTGGATGCGCGCGGAATACGGTGAACCCGTTGACTTGCAACGGGATCGGCTGATCGCGACCGCGGTGCTCCGGGTCGGCGACCGGCGCTGGTTCTGGTACGTGCGCGGCCACCACATCGCGCTGGACGCGGTCGGCGCGATGAGCCTGCTGGCCAGGGTCGGCGAGGTGTACACCGCCGCCGTGGCAGGCAGGGAGCCCGCGGCGGCGAAGAATCATGGCCTCGCCGAGCTCGTCGCCGCGGACGAACAGTACCGTGCGTCAGCGCGTTTCGAGACCGACCGGGAATTCTGGCGCGAACAGCTCGACGGTCTGCCCGCGCCCGTCAGCCTCGCCGGGCAGAGCGCGCAGGCCGACGCGCACCCGATCTCGGTGCGCGGAGCATTCTCCGCCGACACCGGCGAGCTGCTCGACGCCGTGGTCAAGGCGACCTCGACGACCGCCGCCGTCCCGATTCTGGCGGCATTCGGGCTGTTCCTCGGCCGGATGACCGATACCGGCGACATCGTGCTCAGCCTGCCGGTGGCGGCCAGGGTCACCACGGCCGCGCGCCGCTCCGGCGGCATGCTGGCCAACACTCTGCCGTTCCGGATCGCCACGGGGCCTCGCGATACCGTGGGCGCGCTGATCGAGGCGACCCAGCGCCGGCTGATCGAGGTGCAGCGCAGGCAGCGGTACCGGCAGGAAGACATGTTCCGCGATATCGGCAGGCTGACACCGCAATCCCAGGTGTTCGGGCCGTATGTCGACCTAATGATGTTCGATACGGCCGTCACGCTCGGCCCGATCACCGGGCAGTGGCAGGTGCTGACCCCCGGGCTGGTCGGCGATCTCTCGGTGAGTTTCTACGCGGGCTCCGGCGAGACGCGCGTCGATTTCGTCGCGAACCACAACCTGTACACCCCGGAAGAGCTTGCGCGGCACCATCATCGGTTCCTCGCCTTCTTCCACGACTTCCTGCGGGCGATCATCGCCGACCCCGCGACACCGGTGCGCGCCGTCGAGCTGCTCGACGCGGACGAGCAGGCACGGCTGCTCGTCCGGCGCGACGACACGGCCGTACCGGTCGATCCGGGATTCACCCTCGTCGACATGTTCCAGCGGCAGGCCGCGAGCACCCCGGACGGCATCGCCGCCGCCGCCGGTGCCGAGCGGCTGACCTATCGGGAACTCGACACCCGTGCCGGACGGCTGGCCGCGGCGCTCGCCGCACGGGGGGCGGGTCCGGAAAGCATTGTCGCGCTGGCACTTCCCCGTGGCCTTCCGCTGGTCACGGCGATGCTCGCGGTGCTGAAAACCGGTGCCGCCTACCTGCCGCTCGACCCGACCACACCGGCCGAGCGCACCGCCTACATCCTCGCCGACGCGCGGCCGCAGCTGGTGCTGGTGGACGACAGCACCGCCGACCTCGTCCGCGAACTCGATGTGGCCCGGCTGCACATCGACCAATTGCCGGACACGGCGGCCGTTTTCGAGAAGCCGGCCGGGCCGCGGCCGGGCAATGCCGCCTATCTCATCTACACCTCCGGCACCACCGGACAGCCGAAGGGCGTCGCCATCACGCACGCCAATGCGGTGTCGTTGTTCACGGGCACACAGTCCTGGTGCGCGTTCGGCGCGGACGATGTGTGGGCGTGGTGTCACTCGCAGGCGTTCGACTTCTCGGTGTGGGAGATCTGGGGCGCGCTGCTGTACGGCGGGCGCGTCGTCGTCGTGCCGCGGGAGACCGCGTATTCGCCCGTGGAGCTGTGGGATCTGGTCGTCGAGCACGGCGTCACCATTCTCAACCAGACACCGTCGGCGTTCTACGCGCTGATCGAATCCCGCGCCGCCGCGACGCGGCATGCCGGATTGCGGATGGTGATATTCGGCGGAGAAGCGCTCGACCCCAGCCGCTTACAGCGCTGGCAACTCGTCGCCGACCCGGACGGTCCGGTGCTGGTGAACATGTACGGCATCACCGAGACCACCGTGCACGTGACCGAACAGGTGCTGAGCGAACAACATCGGCGCGGCGAGCACGGCGTGAGCCCGATCGGGACGCCGCTGGCGAACTTGCGTGCCTATGTACTGGATTCGTGGTTGCGGCCGGTGCCGGTGGGCGTCGCCGGTGAGCTCTATGTGGCCGGAAATCAGGTCGGGCGCGGCTATCACGCGCGGGCGGGATTGACCGCGTCCCGGTTCGTCGCCGACCCGTTCGACGCGAGCGGCACCGGGCGGCTGTATCGCAGCGGCGATATCGTCCGCTGGACGGCGGCGGGCACGCTGGAGTATGTCGGCCGGGTCGACGAGCAGGTGAAGATCCGCGGCTACCGCATCGAACTCGGCGAGATCGAAACGGTGCTCGCCGCCGACGACGCCGTCGCCCGCGCGGTCGTCACCACCCATACCGCCGCGCCGAGCGCACCCGACGACCTGCCCGCCGAACAGCTTGTCGCCTACCTGGTTCCGGATCCGCGATTCGCACCGGTCGCGCTGAAATGCCTGGAGCTGCAACGGACGGGCGTGATCGCGGCGGAGGAACTGCACGAGCTGCCGAACGGCATGCCGATCGTCGGCCGGAACCGGTCGAATATCGAGTTCCTGTACGAGGAGATCTTCGAACGCGAGGAGTACTGCCACGCCGGTCTGACCATCCCCGAAACCGGATGCATCGTCGACGTCGGTTCGCACGTCGGCATGTTCTCCCTCTACGCCAAGCGCAAGTCGCCCGGCGTGAAAATCTATGCGGTCGAGGCGATGCCGGAGCTGCGGCGGATGTACGACGCCAACTCCGCGCTGCACGATCTGGGCGCGACCCTGGTGCCCTACGCGATCGGCGCCGAGGCGACGACCGATATCTTCACCTACTACCCG
The DNA here is from genome assembly GCF_044547285.1 of Nocardia sp. NPDC052566. Lineage (NCBI taxonomy): Bacteria > Bacillati > Actinomycetota > Actinomycetes > Mycobacteriales > Nocardiaceae > Nocardia > Nocardia sp. NPDC052566. The sequence continues at coordinate 526,755 of NZ_JBIUAF010000001.1, forward strand.
GAGATGTCGGTGCTGTCCGGCCGCGGGACCGACAGTCACGAGCAGCGCGACATCCTGGAATCGTTCATCCACCACGAATATCAGGCGGAGACCCGCGATGTCGGGGACAGCTATGTCGATCAGCTGATCGATGACCGCTTGGAGTTCGAGCAGGTCGAGGTGCCCATCCGGACCCTGTCGCACATCATCGACGAATACGCCATCCCGCGCATCGACCTGCTCAAAATCGATGTCGAAGGCAGCGAACTCGACGCGCTGCGCGGCATCGACCCGCTCGACTGGCGGTTGATCGACCGGATGGTCATCGAGGTCCACGATGTCGACGACCGGCTCGCCCGTGTCGAAAAGCTGTTGCGCGACCACGAATTCGAGGTCGCGGCGCGGGTATCCCCGAATGTCACCGGCACGGACCTCTACATCGTCTACGCGGTGCGCGAGGGCGTCGATGCAGCCACCGCGCCCGGCGGCGACGCGCAGGCCGGTCTCCTGGAGCCGCACGAGAAGTGGAGTGCGCCAGCCTCTCTGGGCGCACTGCTGCGGCAGCGTCTCGGTGAGCGGCTGCCCGGCTACATGGTGCCGGATGTGGTGATGGTGCTCGACGGGCTGCCGTTGACGGTGAACGGCAAGGTCGACAAGGCCGGATTGCCGGAACCGGTGCTGGCGCGCGCCTGCTATCGTGCGCCGTCCACGGTGATGGAAAACCTGGTGGCCGGGGTATTCGCGGAGGTGCTCGGCCTCGAGCGGGTCGGCCTCGACGACGACTTCTTCGCGCTGGGCGGCAATTCGCTGTCGGCGACGCGGCTGGTGGCGCGGCTGGCCGACGGGGTCGGTGTCGGGGTTGCGGTGCGCGATGTGTTCGAGCGCCCGGCGGTCGAGGGGTTGGCCGAGCTGCTGGTGGCCAGGGTCGCGGGGGCGCCGGTGACCGGTGACGGGCCGCGGCTGGCGCCGATGACGCGCCCGGCGCGCGTGCCTTTGTCGTTCGCGCAGCAGCGGATGTGGTTCGTGAACAGGTTCGCACCCGAGTCGGTGGCGTACAACATTCCGCTGGTGCTGCGGTTGTCCGGCGACCTGGACGTGGCCGCGCTGTCGGCGGCGGTGCTGGATGTGCTTGCGCGCCACGAAGTGTTGCGCACGCGGTATCCGGACGTGGACGGAGTGCCATGCCAAGACGTGGTTCCGGTCGCCGAGTTGGCCGAGGTGCTCGATGCCGACTGGACGCCCGAGCGAGTGGGCGCGGCGTCGGCAGCGGACGCGATCGCCGCCGTCACCTCCTCCGGTTTCGATGTGGCACACCAGATTCCGCTGCGACTGCGGCTGTTGTCGGTGGATACCCGGGAATTCGTCTTGGTGATGCTGATGCACCACATCGGCGCCGACGGGTTCTCCATGGCCCCGCTGGCGCGCGATCTGGCCACCGCCTACGCCGCGAGGTCCGCCGGACGGCAACCGGATTGGGCGCCGCTGCCGGTGCAATACGCGGATTACGCGCTGTGGCAGCGGGAACTGCTCGGCCCGGCCACCGACCCGGAATCGCTGCTGTCACAGCAGCTTCGCTACTGGACCACGCAACTGCACGACCTGCCCGAGGTGCTGGAGTTGCCGGCCGACCGGCCGCGTCCCGCGGTCGCGTCGCATCGCGGGGCCACCTTCGGCTTCGATATCGACCGGCAGGTGGTCACCCGGATGCAGGCGCTGGCGCAGGCGCACGGCGTGACGGTGTTCATGGTGTTCCACGCGGCATTGGCCGTCGTGCTGTCGCGCCTGTCCGGCAGCGGCGACATCGCGGTCGGCACGCCGATCGCGGGCCGTGGGGCGGCGGAGCTGGACGAGCTGGTCGGCATGTTCGTCAACACGATCGTGCTGCGCACCCGTGTCGACGAATCGACGTCGGTCGTCGAGCTGCTGACCAGAATCAGGAGTACCGATCTGGATGCGTTCGCGCACGCGGACGTGCCGTTCGAACAGATCGTGGAGGTGCTCGACCCGCCGCGCAGCCAGGCGCACAATCCGCTGTTCCAGGTGATGCTGGCGTTCCACAACCTCGGCGATGCCAGCTTCGCCTTGCCGGGCCTCGAGGTGCGCGCCTCGGGCGCCGCCACCGGCATCGAACGATTCGACCTGACGCTCACCCTGACCGACACGCCCGATGCTTCGGGGACGATTCCGGTCGAATTGAGTTATGCCACGGATCTTTTCGATGCGTCGACGATCGCGGTGCTCGCTGGACGCCTGCAGCAGGTGTTGCGCGTGATCTCCGATGATCCCGCGGTCCTGGTGCGGGATATCGACGTCCTCTCGGAGCCGGAACGGCAGCGGCTGCTCCGCGCATGGGGGCGCAACGAGACTGCCGTCGGCATGGCGACATTGCCGGAGCTGCTGGCGGCGGCCGCCACCGGTAACCCGGACGGTGACGCGGTCGTGGACGGGGCGCGCCGGGTGTCGTATCGGGAGTTGGATGAGCGCTCGAATCGGCTGGCGCGGTATCTGATCGGGCTCGGCGTCGGTCCGGAGTCGGTGGTCGCCGTCGGTGTCCCGCGTTCGCTGGAGTGGGTGCTCGCGGTCTGGGCGGTAGCCAAGGCCGGGGCGGCGTTCCTGTCGGTGGATCCGGCGCATCCGGTAGATCGCAACCGGTTCGTCTGCGCCGATTCCGCTGTGCGGGTGGGTATTACGGTTGGTGCGCACACACCGGTGCTGCCACAGGAAGGGATGTCGTGGCTGACCGTCGACGATCCTTCCGTGGTGGCCGAGATCGGACGGTGTTCGCACGCGCCGGTGACCGATGCGGAGCGACGGGGTTCGCTGGGGCCGGGTGGTACCACGTATGTCGTCTACACCTCGGGGTCGACCGGGCAGCCGAAGGGTGTCGAGGTCACGCATGCCGGCTTGGCGGCGGCCGTGGCAGATCACGTGAATCGTTGTGCGGTGGGCGCGGATTCGCGGGTGCTCGGCGTGGCCGCCCGGACGTTCGACGCGGCGATTCTGGAGTTGTTGCTTGCCGTATCCGGTGGTGCCGCGCTGGTCATCGCGCCCGCCGATGTATACGGCGGACAGCCACTGTCGGAACTGATGCGTGCGCAGCGGGTCAGCCACGCGTTCTTGACCCCGTCGGTGGCACTGTCGGTGGAGCCTGCCGGGCTCGACACGCTGCGACTCGTGCTGACCGGCGGCGATCGCTGCTCGCCGCAGGTGATTTCGCGGTGGTCGGGCACGGACACCCTGGGGATGCGCCGGGTGCACAACCTGTACGGACCGGCCGAGGCAACCATCTGGGTGACGGGTACCGAGCTGGAGCCGGGCCGCTCGCCCCGTATCGGCAGTCCCATCCCGGGTGTGGCTGTGGCGGTGTTGGATTCGTGGTTGCGTCCGGTGCCGGCGGGTGTGGTGGGCGAATTGTATGTGTCGGGCCCCGGTGTCGCGCGTGGATATCGGGGTCGGCCGGGGTTGACCGCATCGAGTTTTGTGGCGAATCCGTTTGGTGCGCCAGGGGATAGGTTGTATCGAACGGGAGATCTGGTCCGGTGGGCCACGTCCTCCGACGAGGACGGCTCGTGGGAAATGTCCCGGTCGGGGGTCGCGGGTTCACCGCACTCTGCCGAGCAGCAGGACTGGCTCGATGCCGACCGCCAGCAGGACCGCCCCCGCATTCGCATGGACGGGGCTGAGCACGGGGCGCGGGTCACGTCCGAGACCTGTTCGCGGGCAGGCGTGTTGGAGTTCATCGGTCGCGCCGACTTCCAGGTCAAAGTGCGCGGGCAACGGTTGGAGCTGGGCGAGGTCGAGTCCGCGCTGACCGATCTGGACGGTGTCGAGCAGGCCGTGGTGATCGTGCACTTTCCGGACGGCGCCGATGCCGCAGGGGCACGGTTGGTGGCGTACGTGGTGGCGGGCGCGGGATGTGTGCTCGATCCGGCGTGGGTACGGCGTGCGGTCGGTGAGCGGCTGCCCGGTTACATGGTGCCGGATGTGGTGATGGTGCTCGACGAGGTGCCGCTGACCGCGAACGGGAAGGTGGATCAGGCCGGACTGCCCGAACCGGTGTTCCTCCGCGCGTCCTACCGTGCGCCGTCGACGGCGGTCGAAGAGATCGTGACGGCGGTGTTCGCGGAGGTGCTGCGCCTCGAACGGGTCGGTATCGATGACGACTTCTTCGCGGTGGGCGGTGATTCGATCGTCTCGATTCAGGTGGTGGCCAAGGCGCGGGCGCGTGGTGTGGTGTTCGGTCCGCGTGATGTGTTCGAGCAGCGGACCGCGGCGCGTTTGGCGTCGATCGCTCGATCCGTGGACGCCGAGGGTGGCGTCGCCGAGCTCGCCGGTGGTGGCGTGGGGGAGTTGCCGCTGTTGCCGGTGGCGCGGTGGATGGTGGACTGGGGCAAGGGATTCGACCGGTTCGATCAGCACATGGTGCTGCGACTTCCGGTCGGCCTGGACGAGGCCGGATTGCTCGCGAGCCTGCGCGCGCTGCTCGACCGCCACGACATGCTGCGTTCCCGGCTCCGGCACGACGCCGGGAGATGGTCGTTGGTGGTCGCGCCATCGGGAGCCGTCGACGCCACGGCGGTACTGCATCGGCGGGTGCTCGATGCGGGCATCGACCTCGACTCCGAGGCGGGCCGGAACGCGGTGACGCACATCGCGGCCACGGAGCTCGGCATGGCCCTGGGTCAGCTGGATCCGCTGGGCGGCACGATGATTCGGTTCGTATGGATCGACCCTGACGGTCCCGCGAATGCCGCCGCGCCGGGGTGGCTGATCGTGGTGGCCCATCACCTGGCGATCGACGGGGTGTCGTGGCGCGTGCTCGTGCCGGATCTGCTGTCGGCGTTCGAACAGGCCGGTTCCGGTGCGACACCGCTCCTGGCGCCGGTGGGCACCTCGATGCGGCGCTGGGCGCACGGGCTGCTGGCCGCGGCCACCGAGCAGCGGCGTACCGCCGAGCTCGGGCTGTGGCAGCGGATGGTCACCGGTCCCGATCCGCTGTGGGGCGGAAGGGAATTGGATCCGGCGATCGACACCGCCGAGACGCTGGACGAGGTGCGGATCGAGCTGCCGGAACCGGTGACGCGTGCCCTGTTGTCGCGGGTTCCCGCGGTCTTCCACGGCGGCGTGAACGATGGATTGGTCGCGGCATTGGCGGTGGCCGTGCGGATCTGGCGGGCGCGGCGTGGGATCGATGAATCCTCGGTGCTGGTCCGTTTGGAGGGTCACGGTCGTGAGGAGCAGGTGGTCGCGGGTGCGGATCTGTCGCGGACCGTGGGGTGGTTCACGTCGATGTTCCCGGTCCGGTTCGAGCTCGCCGATATCGATGTCGATGATGTCGTGACCGGTGGCGCCGGGGTCGGCGCGGTGGTGCGTGCCGTGAAGGAGACGCTGCGGTCGTTGCCGGACAAGGGAATCGGCTACGGCTTGCTGCGGTATCTCAACGAGGACACCGCGCCGCTGTTGCCGGATCGGATGCCGGGCCGGATCGGCTTCAACTACCTCGGGCAGGCCGGGGTCGCCGATGCGACCGGTGGAATACACGGCGGGCTCGGCGAATTGGCGGTGGCGCCGGATCCGCTGCTGCCGGTGACGCTGGCCGTGGACGTGCACGCGATCGTGATCGATGATCGGCTGCGGGCGACCTTCCGCTTCCCGCGTACCCTGCTGCCGCACGAGGACATCGCCGAACTGGCGGACCTGTGGTCGACCGTATCGACCGCGATCGCCGACCATTCCGCCGCACCGGGCGCGGGCGGCTACTCACCGTCGGATTTCGAGCTGGTCGCGCTCACCCAGGCCGATATCGACGCACTCGAGCGGACGTATCCGTCGTTGACGGATGTGTGGCCGGTGACGCCGTTGCAGGCCGGGTTGCTGTTCCACGCCCAGCTCGCCGATGTCGACGTGTACACCGCGCAGCTGGTGCTGCGCCTGTCGGGCCGGGTGGATCCGGACCGGCTGCGCCGCTCCGCGCTGACGCTGCTGGCCAGGCACGAGGGTTTGCGGACCGCCTACACCACCACCGGTAGCGGTGCCAGCGTGGCCGTCGTCTGTGAAACCGTCGAAATGCCGTGCCGGATCGTCGATCTCACGAACCATCCGGACCAGCGGGTCGGCGTCGCCGAACTCGCCGCGACCGAGAAGGCGCGTCGTTTCGATCCGGCGCGCCCGCCGCTGCTGCGCTGCGTACTGGCAGAGCTCGGCCCCGAGCAGTGGGCGCTGGTGCTGACCAATCACCATGTGATCCTCGACGGCTGGTCGTGGCCGCTGCTGATCACCGAACTGTTCACCCACTACTCCGGTGACGAGACGATCGCCGCCGCCGGATCGTATCGGGACTTCCTGTCGTGGCTGGCCGCTCGTGACCGCGGCGCCGCCGCGACCGCGTGGCGCGCGGCACTCGCCGGCGCCGAACCGACGCTGATCGACGGCACCGGCACGAATTCCGGTGCGGTGGTGGATCACTCGTTCACCATCGACGACGCCATCACTCGCGATCTGGTGGCCGCCGCGGCCACCGCCGGGGTGACGGTCAATACCGTGCTGCAGTCGGCATGGGCGATGCTGATCGGCCAGTGGAGTGGCCGCGACGATGTGCTCTTCGGCGCCACCGTCTCGGGGCGTCCCGGGGAATTGCCCGCCGCGCAGCGCACCATCGGGTTGTTCATCAACACCATCCCGACGCGGATCCGGTTCGATCCCGCCGAGACGCTCGGCGGCCTGTGGGCCCGTGTCCACGACGAGCAAGCCGCATTGCTCGACCACCACCACGTCGGGCTGACCGATATCCACGCGCTCACCGGCCACGACAGCCTGTTCGACACCGTCATGGTGCTGGAGTCGTATCCCGTTGACGTGCACAGCATCCGGGATGTCACCGGGCGCGCGGAGCTGGAGATCACCGAGGTCGGCGCGACCGACTCGACGCACTATCCACTGACTTGCAGCGTCACCATGCACGACGGCATGCGGATCCGGTTGCAGTACCGGCCCGAGGTATTCGACGCGGCGACGGTCGGCGCGTTCGCCCAGCGCCTGCGAGACATGCTGTGCGCGATGACCGCCGGTCCCGCCGTCCCGGTGCGCGAGATCGCGGCGGTGCCCGCGCCCGAACGGCAACTGCTGCTCGACCGTGGGCGCGGCAACGCCGTCGATCCCCGCGACGCGGCGGCGACACTGCCGGAGCTGCTGGCCGCCGCGGTCGCTGCCGAACCCGGAGCGGACGCGGTCGTCGACGGGGAGCGGCGCCTCTCGTACCGCGAGCTCGACGAGTGCTCGAATCGGCTGGCGCGCTATTTGATCGAACACGGCGCCGGGCCGGAGTCGGTGGTCGCGATCGGCCTGCCGCGCTCGCTGGAGTGGGTGCTCGCGGTGTGGGCGATCACGAAGGCCGGTGCCGGTTTCGTGTCGCTGGATCCCGGGCATCCGCTGGATCGGAATCGGTTCATGTGCACTGATTCCGGTGTCGCGGTGGGTATTACCGTGTGTCGGTATGTGGCGGCCTTGCCGCGGGATGGTATGTCGTGGCTGGTCGTGGACGATCCTGCCGAGGCGGTCCGAATCGAGCGATGCGCGTCGGACCTGCTGACCGATGCGGATCGGCACGCGATGCTGCGGCCGGGTAACACCGCGTACGTCGTCTACACCTCGGGATCAACCGGGCTTCCGAAGGGCGTCGCGGTCACCCATACCGGACTGGCCGCCGTGTGCGGTGAACAGCGGCAGCGTTTCGGTATGGGACCCGATGCGCGGGTGCTGAGCGTCGCCGCGCGCACATTCGACGCGGCCGTCTTCGAGTTGCTGCTCGCGGTATCCGGTGGTGCGGCCATGGTGATGGCGCCCGCGGATGTGTATGGCGGACAACCACTTGCCGAGCTGTTGCGGGCCGAGCGTGTCACCCACGCCGTGCTCACTCCGTCCGTCGCGACCATGATGGACACTGCGGGACTCGACGATCTGGCGGTACTGCTCACCGCGGGCGAAGCGTGCCCGCCCGCGCTGGTGACGCGGTGGTCGCGTACCGATGCCGCGCGAACGCGCAAGGTGCACAACCTGTACGGCCCGGCGGAGGCCACCATCTGGGTGACCGGCAGCGCCGAATTGGGTGCCGGTGACGCGATCACCATGGGTTCGGTGATCGGCGGGATGTCCGCGCTGGTACTGGATTCGTGGTTGCGCCCGGTGCCTGCCGGTGTGGTGGGTGAGCTGTATGTGTCGGGTCACGGTGTGGCGCGGGGGTATCGGGGTCGTGCCGGGTTGTCCGCGGCGCGGTTCGTGGCGAATCCGTTCGGTGCGCCGGGCGATCGGCTGTACCGGACCGGGGATCTGGTGCGCTGGGTGAACGACGAGTCCGCCTCGGGGGCAGGGATATTGGCCTTTGCGGGGCGCGCCGACTTCCAGGTGAAGGTACGCGGGCAGCGGCTCGAATTGGGTGAGGTCGAAGCGGCTCTGACGGATCTGGCCGGTATCGAGCAGGCCGTGGTGCTCGCGGGGGCGCGGCTGGTCGCCTATGTGGCGGGCGCCGCCGTACCGGATCCGGCGCGCATCAGGCGGCTGGTCGGGCAGCGGCTGCCTGGGTTCATGGTGCCCGATGTGGTGATGGTGCTCGACGCGTTGCCGCTGACGGTGAACGGGAAGGTCGACAAGGCCGGATTGCCCGAGCCGGTGCTGACGCGTGCGCGCTATCGGGCGCCGTCGACGGCGCTGGAACAGGCGGTGGCCGAGGTGTTCACCGAGGTACTCGGGGCGGATCGGGTCGGCCTCGACGACGATTTCTTCGCGCTCGGCGGGAATTCGCTGTCGGCGACGCGCTTGGTGGCCCGGCTCGCCGATGGCACGGGCGTCGGCGTCGGCGTGCGCGACGTCTTCGAAGCGCCCGTGGTCGGTGCGCTGGCCGCGATACTGGCCGCGCGGGTCGCGGGAATGCCGATGCGCGAGGCCCTTCCGCCGACGGTGCGGGCACGTCCGGATCGGCTGCCGCTGTCGTATGCGCAGCAACGGATGTGGTTCGTGAACCGGTTCGCACCCGACTCGGTCGCGTACAGCATCCCGCTGGTGCTCCGGCTGTCGGGCGCGCTGGATGTGGCCGCGCTGTCGGCGGCCGTGCTGGATGTGCTTGCCCGCCACGAGGTATTGCGCACCCGGTATCCGGATGTGGATGGCGTGCCGTTCCAGCAGATCGTGCCGGTGGCCGCCGCGGCCGCCGCGATGGATCTCGATCTGGCGCCGCTGCCGGTCGGGGAGACCGAGTTGGCGGCCGCGGTCGCCGGTGTCGTTGCGACGAGTTTCGATATCGCCGAACGGATTCCGTTGCGGGCGCGGTTGTTCGCGCTGGGGCGCGCGGAGTTCGTGGTGGTGATGGTGATCCACCACATCAGCGCGGACGGCTTCTCGATGGGGCCATTGGCGCGGGATCTGGCCACGGCCTACGCGGCGCGTTGCACCGGGCGGCAACCGGACTGGCGGCCGCTGCCGGTGCAGTACGCGGATTACACCCTGTGGCAGCGGGAACTGCTCGGCGCGCCGAGCGATCCGGAATCCACACTGTCGCACCAGCTCCGGTATTGGGCCGGGCAATTGGACGGACTGCCCGAGGTGCTGGAGCTGCCCACCGATCGCCCGCGCCCGCCGGTGGCGTCCCATCGCGGCGCGACCACCGGCTTCACGATCGACGCGGAGGTCGTCACCGGATTGCGGAGTCTCGCACGGTCGCAAGGCGTCACGGTGTTCATGGTCTTCCACGCGGCACTGGCGATCGTGCTGTCGCGGCTGTCGGGTAGCGCCGATATCGCGATCGGTACGCCGGTGGCGGGGCGTGGCGCTGCGGCGCTCGACGATCTGGTCGGCATGTTCGTCAACACGATCGTGCTGCGTGCCAGGGTGGACGAATCGGTGCCGTTCACCGAATTGCTCGCCGAGATCCGGGGTGTCGACCTGGACGGGTTCGCACATGCGGAAGTGCCGTTCGAACAGGTGGTGGAGACGCTGGATCCGCCGCGCAGCCAGGCGCACAATCCGCTGTTCCAGGTGCTGCTCGCCTTCCACAACCTCGACAGCGCCGCTATCGCGTTCCCCGGCCTCGAGGTACGCGCCACCGGCGCCGAAACCGGTGTCGAGCGTTTCGATCTCACGCTGACACTGGCCGACATCCCGGATCGCGACGGTCCGCTCGCTGTCGATATGAGTTACGCCACCGATCTTTTCGATGCGGCCACCGTCACCGCTTTCGCCGAGCACCTGCGCCGGGTGTTGTGTGCCGTCACGACCGATCCCACCGTCGCGGTGCGTGCGATCGACATGCTGTCGGCGCCCGAACGCCGTCAGCTCCTCCGTGAGTGGGGCGGGAACGATCGGGTCGTCGCGCTCGACACCTTGCCGGGTCTGCTCGCGGCGGCAGCCGCCGCCAACCCGGATGGCGATGCGGTCGTACTGGGACAGGGACGGCTCTCGTATCGCGAGCTGGATGAGTGCTCGAATCGGTGGGCGCGGTACCTGATCGAGCACGGCGCCGGTCCGGAATCGGTGGTCGCGATCGCGGTGCCGCGCTGCATCGAATGGGTGCTCGCGGCCTGGGCGGTCACCAAGACCGGCGCCGCGTTCCTCTCGCTCGACCCTGCGCATCCACAGGACCGCAACCGGCTCATATGCGCCGATTCCGGTGTGCTGGTGGGTATTACACTGGACCGCCACGGCACCGCAGTGCCCGTGCATGACGTGAACTGGCTGGTGATCGACGATCCCGCCGCGGCGGAACGGATCGGCAGGTGCTCGCCGGATCCGGTGACCGACGCCGATCGCCGCGGGATGTTGCGGCCGGGCAACACCGCCTACGTCGTCTACACGTCGGGGTCGACGGGGCGGCCGAAGGGTGTCGAGGTCACCCACGCCGGGCTCGCGGCGGTGGCGGCCGCTCAGCGCAGTCGCTATGGGGTAGCGGCGGATTCACGGGTACTCGGCGTCTCCGCACGGACCTTCGACGCGGCGGTGCTCGAACTGCTGCTCGTCGCTCCCGCGGGCGCCGTCCTGGTGCTCGCGCCCGGTGATGTGTACGGCGGGCAACCGCTGACCGCGCTGATGCGCGCCGAGCGCGTCAGCCACACCTTCCTGACGCCGTCGGTCGCGCAGTCGATCGATCCGGAAGGGCTCGACGACCTGCGGGTCGCCGCGGTCGGCGGTGAGCGCTATTCGCCTGCGCTGGTCGAGCGCTGGTCGCCCGCGGGCACGCGGCGACGGTTCTACAACACCTACGGGCCGACCGAGACCACGATCATCATGATGATCAGTGACCGGCTGCGCGCGGGTGATCCGATCGTGCTCGGCACCGCGATCGACGGCATGGGTGTGCTCGTCCTCGATGGCTGGCTGCGGCCGGTACCGGCGGGCGTGGTCGGCGAGCTGTATGTCTCGGGCGCCGGTGTGGCACGGGGATATCGGGGTCGCGCGGACCTGACGGCCTCCCGGTTCGTGGCGAATCCGTATGGGGCACACGGCGATCGGTTGTACCGAACCGGAGATCTGGTGCGCTGGAGCGCCGATGGCGTGCTCGCCTTCGTCGGCCGTGCCGATTTCCAGGTCAAGGTGCGCGGGCAGCGGCTGGAGCTCGGCGAGGTCGAGGCCGCGCTGACCGACCTGGACGGTGTCGAGCAGGCGGTGGTGATCGTGCACACCCCGGCGGACGCCGCCGTGCGGCTGGTGGCCTACGTGCTGGCCACGGCGGGACGCACGCCGGATCCAGAGCAGCTCAGGCAGTCGGTCGGTGCGCGCCTGCCCGGCTACATGGTGCCGGATGTGGTGATGGTGCTCGACGCGTTCCCGTTGACCAGCAGCGGCAAGGTCGATCGCCGCGGGCTGCCCGAACCGGTGCGCGTCGTGCGCGCCTTCCGCGCGCCGTCCACCGCGGCCGAGCGGATCGTTGCCGCGGTGTTCGCGGAGGTGCTCGGCATCGATCGCGTCGGCGTCGACGACGACTTCTTCGCGCTCGGCGGCGATTCGATCGTCTCGATCCAGGTGGTCGCCAAGGCGCGGGCACACGGGGTGGCGTTCGGCCCGCGAGATGTGTTCGAGCAGCGCACCGTCGCGCGATTGGCGCAATGCGCACGAGCGGCCGATGCCGCGCTCGCGCTGGCAGAGCTCGCCGGTGGCGGGGTCGGTGAGCTGCCGCTGCTTCCGGTCGCGCGCTGGATGGTGGACTGGGGCACGGGATTCGACCGATTCGATCAGCACGTGGTGTTGCGGCTGCCCGCCGGTGTGGGCGAGGCGGACGTGCTGGCGGCCGTCGCCGCGCTGCTCGATGGCCACGACATGCTGCGCTCGACCCTGCGGCGCACGGACTCCGGCGCGTGGTCGCTGGTGGCGGCCGCACCCGGCGCCGTCGACGCGGCCACGGTACTGCATCGCCGGGTACTCGACGCCGGGATCGATGTCGATACCGAGGCGGGCCGAAACGCGGTGGCGCACACCGCTACTGGTGCGTTGGACGCCGCGTCGGAGCTGCTGGATCCGGCTGGTGGCGCGATGGTGCGTTTCGTCTGGCTCGATACCGTCGACGCCGAGCCGGGCTGGTTGATCGTGCTCGCACACCACCTGGTGGTCGACGGAGTGTCGTGGCGCGTGCTCGTGCCCGACCTGCTGTCGGCGCTCGAACAGGCCGGTGCCGGCACGGTGCCGGTGCTCGCGCCGGTGGGCACCTCGATGCGGCGGTGGGCGCACGGACTGGTCGCCGAGGCGCATGCACCGGAGCGGGTGGCGGAACTCGAACTGTGGCAGTCGATGGTTTCCGGCGCGGATCCACTCTGGGGCGGACGGGAATTGGATCCACTGACCGATACCGCCGCGGTACTCGAGCAGGTCGGGATCGACCTGCCGGAGTCGGTGACCACGGCGCTGCTGACCACGGTGCCCACCGCATTCCACGGCGGTGTCAACGATGGATTGCTCGCGGCATTGGCGGTGGCCGTGCGGATGTGGCGCGGCCGCCGCGGCATCGACGAGCCGTCGGTGCTCGTCCGCTTGGAAGGCCACGGCCGCGAGGAACAGGTCGTCGCCGGTGCGGATCTGTCGCGCACGGTCGGCTGGTTCACCTCCATGTTCCCCGTACGCTTCGAGCTGAGCGGCATCGATATCGACGAACTCGAGGTCGGCGCCGTGGTGCGTGCGGTGAAGGAGACGTTGCGATCGTTGCCGGACAAGGGAATCGGCTACGGCTTGCTGCGGTATCTCAACGAGGAGACCGCGGCACTGCTGCCGGATCGGATGCCGGGCCGGATCGGATTCAACTATCTCGGACGGGTTTCCAGCGCCGACGCCGGAGCGGGCGGCGTACACGGCGGGCTCGGTGAGCTGGGCGTGGCGCCGGACCCGCGGATGCCGGTGACCGTGGCGGTGGATGTGAGCGCCATCGTCATCGACGAACGGCTCGAAGCGACCTTCCGGTTCCCGCACACGCTGTTGAGCCGGGCAGACGTCGACGAGCTGGCCGAACTGTGGTCGACCGTGCTGACCGCGATCGCCGAATACGCCGGAACACCCGGCGCCGGTGGGCATTCCCCATCGGACTTCGACCTGATCCGGTTGACCCAATCCGAGGTCACCGCGCTCGAACTCGCGTATCCCTCGCTGTCCGACGTGTGGCCGCTGACCCCGTTGCAGGCCGGGCTGCTGTTCCATGCGCGACTGGCCGACACCGCGGCCGATGTCTACACCGTGCAGATGGTGCTGCACCTGAGCGGCGAGCTCGACCCGCAACGCCTGCGGCACGCCGCGGCGACACTGCTGGACCGGCACCAAGGTCTGCGGACCGCCTACACCACCCTGGACAGCGGCACGAGTGTGGCCGTCCTCGCGGAGCGCGTCGAATTGCCGTGGCGGGTGGTCGATCTCGGCGGTCACGCCGATCCCGAAGCGCGGCTTGTCGAACTGGCCGCCGCGGAGAAGGCGCAGCGCATCGATCCGGCCGCGGCGCCACTGCTGCGATTCACGCTCGCCGAGCTCGGTGGCGACCGGTGGGCGTTGATCCTGACCAACCATCACCTGATCCTGGACGGCTGGTCATGGCCGCTGCTGATCACGGATCTGTTCACCCACTACGCCGGCGGTGCATCGGCCGAGATGCCCGGTCGGTACCGAGACTTCTTGGCATGGTTGGCGACTCGTGATCGTGCTGCCGCGCTCGCCGCGTGGGCCACCGCGCTCGACGGTGTCGAGCCCACCCTGCTCGCCGGTGGCGCTGAGGCCGGGTCACCGTCGGTGGCCGATCAGTCGATCACCCTGAACGGCGCCGACACCCGCGCGCTGGTGGACGCCGCGGCTACGGCGGGCGTGACAGTCAACACCGTGTTGCAGTCGGCCTGGGCGATCATGGTGGCGCAGTTGACCGGTCGCACCGATGTGGTATTCGGCGCGACCGTGTCCGGGCGTCCGGGCGACCTGCCCGCCGCGGACCGCACGATCGGGCTGTTCATCAACACCATCCCGACCCGGGTGCGCATGGCCCCCACCGAGACCGTGTCCGAGCTGTGGGCGCGCCTGCACACCGAACAGACCGCACTGCTCGACCATCATCACGTCGGCCTGCCTGATATCCACGCGCTCACCGGCACCGACAGCCTCTTCGATACGTTGATGGTGCTCGAGTCCTATCCCGTCGACATCCACGATCTCGAGCACGCCGCCGGACACGGCAACCTCGAGATCACCCGGGCCGGTGCCACCGATGCGACGCACTACCCGTTGGCCTGCACCATGATCCTGCGGGACACGCTGCGGATTCGGCTCCAATATCAGCCCGAGGTGTTCGGCGCGGCCGAGATCGCGATAGTCGGCGAACGGTTGCGGCGGGTGCTGTGCGCGATCGCGGCCGATCCGGCGGTGCCGGTGCGCGAGATCGACGTCGTCGCCGAGCCGGAGCGGCAGCTGCTCCTGCGCGAATGGGGCCGGGGCGAGGTCGCCGACGGCGCGATGACGTTGCCCGAGCTGCTGGCCACCGCGGCAGCCGGTAGTCCGAGCGGTGATGCGGTCGTGGACGGTGGCCGCCGGGTGTCGTATCGGGAGTTGGATGCGCGCTCGAATCGGTTGGCGCGGTACCTGATCGGGCTCGGGGTCGGTCCGGAGTCGGTGGTCGCGGTGGGGGTGCCGCGTTCGCTGGAGTGGGTGCTCGCGGTGTGGGCGGTCGCGAAGGCGGGTGCGGCGTTCCTGTCGGTGGATCCGGCGCATCCGGTGGAGCGCAACCGGTTCGTGTGCGCCGATTCCGGTGTGCTCGTCGGCCTTACGGTGGCCGGGCGGCGGGCGGCGCTGCCGGACGACGTGTCGTGGCTGACCGTCGACCACCTCGACCTGACGTCACTCGGCGATGCCGCGGTGACGGACGCGGACCGGCATCGGCGGGTGCGGCCGGGCAATACGGCCTACGTCGTCTACACCTCCGGCTCGACGGGCCAGCCGAAGGGCGTCGAGGTCACCCATGCCGGGTTGGCGGCCGCGGTGGCCGATCACGTGAATCGCGGTGCGGTGGATACTGATTCGCGTGTCCTCGGGGTGGCTGCCCGGACCTTCGACGCGGCGGTTCTCGAGCTGCTGCTCGCCGTCTCCGGTGGCGCGGTGTACGTGGTGGCGCCCGACGACGTCTACGGTGGCGAGCCGCTGCGGGCATTGCTGCGGGACCACCGGGTGACCCACGCGTTCCTGACGCCTTCTGTCGCACTGTCGTTCGATGCGGACGGGCTCGACGAGCTGCGGGTCGTATCGACCGGCGGTGATCGGTGTCCGCAGCAGTTGGTGACGCGGTGGTCCGGTACCGACGCCGCGGGGCGGCGGCGCGTGCACAATCTCTACGGTCCCGCCGAGGCGACGATCTGGGTGACCGGAACGGAATTGACGCCCGGACGGACCGTCGGGATCGGCCGCCCGATTCCCGGGGTGTCCGCGCTGGTGCTGGATTCCTGGCTGCGCCCGGTGCCCGCCGGTGCGGTGGGCGAGCTGTACGTGTCGGGATCCGGTGTCGCGCGCGGATATCGGGGGCGGACGGAGCTGACCGCGGCGCGGTTTGTCGCGAATCCGTATGGCGCGCCGGGGAATCGGCTGTATCGGACCGGAGATATGGTCCGGTGGACCGCCGACGGCGTGCTGGTCTTCGTCGGCCGGGCCGACTTCCAGGTGAAGGTGCGCGGGCAGCGGCTGGAGCTGGGTGAGGTCGAGGCGGCACTGACGGACCTGTACGGCATCGAACAGGCCGTGGCGCTCGTGCACGCCACCGACACCGGCGGCGTGCGTGTGGTGGCGTACGTGGTGGCAGGGCCGGGCAGCGAAACGGATCCGATGCGATTGCGGGAGCTGGTCGGTCACCGGTTACCGGCGTACATGGTGCCCGATGTGGTGATGGTGCTCGACGCGCTGCCGCTGACCAGCAGTGGGAAGGTCGACCGCCGGGCACTGCCGGAACCGGTGAGCGCGCCGCAGCTGTTCCGCGCACCGTCGAGCGCGACCGAAGAGGTGGTGGCGCAGGCATTCGCGGAGGTGCTCGGCGTCGAACGGATCGGTGTCGACGACGATTTCTTCGTACTCGGCGGTGATTCGATCGTCTCGATTCAGGTGGTGGCCAAGGCGCGGGCGCGTGGTGTGGCGTTCGGTCCGCGTGATGTGTTCGAGCAGCGGACCCCGGCGCGGCTGGCGTCGATCGCCCGGTCGACAGTCGAGGGCGCTGTCGCCGAGCTCGCCGGTGGTGGCGTGGGGGAGATGCCGCTGTTGCCGGTGGCGCGGTGGATGGTGGACTGGGGCAAGGGATTCGACCGGTTCGATCAGCACGTGGTGGTGAACATCCCGGCCGGTGTGCGCGAGACCGGTGTGATCGCCGCGGTCGGCGCGGTGCTCGACCGGCATGACATGCTGCGCTCCCGGCTGCGGCACAGCGAGGCGGGGGAATGGTCACTGGTGGTCGATCCGCCGGGTGCGGTGTCCGCCGCCGCGGTGGTGCGGCGGTGTGCGGTACCGGATCGAAACGCGCTGGCGGACATCGCCACTGAGCAGCTGAATGCCGCGCTCGACCGGTTGGATCCGGCGGCCGGGGCGATGGTGCGGTTCGTGTGGCTCGATCCGGCCGACGGCGATGGGCATGGGCCGAGCTGGTTGCTCGTGGTCGCGCATCACCTGGTGATCGACGGCGTGTCGTGGCGCGTGCTGGTGCCCGATCTGCTGTCCGCGTTCGACCGGATCGGTGCCGATGCCGAGCCGGAGCTGGCGCCGGTGGGTACCTCGATGCGGCGCTGGGCGCACGGGCTGGCGGAGGCGGCGCGTGAGCCGCGGCGCGTGGCGGAATTGCCCCTGTGGCAGGACATGATCACCGGCACCGATCCGCTCTGGGGTGGCAGGGAATTGGATCCGGCGATCGACACCGCGTCGACGCTCGAGCAGGTGGAGACGGAACTGCCGGAATCGGTGACGCGCGCGTTGCTGTCCAGGGTTCCCGCCGTTTTCTACGGCGGGGTCAACGATGGGCTGCTGGCGGCATTGGCGGTGGCCGTACGAATCTGGCGTGCGCGGCGCGGGATCGATGAGTCCACCGTGCTTGTCCGCTTGGAAGGGCACGGTCGCGAGGAGCAGGTGCTCGCGGGTGCGGATCTGTCGCGGACGGTGGGGTGGTTCACGTCGATGTTCCCGGTGCGGTTCGAGCTCGCGGGCATCGATCTCGACGAGGTGACCGCTGGCGGTGAACAGATCGCTGCGGTAGTGCGTTCGGTGAAAGAGACGCTGCGGTCGTTGCCGGACAAGGGAATCGGCTACGGCTTGCTGCGGTATCTCAACGAGGACACCGCTGCCGAGCTGCCGGATCGGATGCCTGGCCGGATCGGCTTCAACTACCTCGGGCAGATGTCGAGTGCGGGCATGGGCGCGATTCTGGGCGGTTCGGGCGAATCGAGCGTGACACCGGATCCGGAGACCCCGGTGACAGTGGCCGTCGATGTGAGCGCCATCGTCATCGACGACCGGCTCCAGGCGACCTTCCGATTCCCGCGCACGTTGTTGAGCCGAGAGGACATGGTCGAGCTGGCCGGGCTGTGGTCGGCGGCATCGGCCGCCATCGCCGACTACACCGGAACCCCGGGCGCCGGTGGACATTCACCGTCGGATTTCGGGTTGGTGCGAGTGACCCAATCCGATATCACGGCACTGGAACACCGGTATCCGTCGCTGACCGATGTGTGGCCGCTGACGCCGCTGCAGGCCGGATTGCTGTTCCATGCGCAACTGGCCGAAGCCGATGCCGACGTCTACGCCGCGCAGATCGTGCTGCACCTCGACGGCGGACTCGACCCGGACCGGCTGCGCCGTGCGGCGGCGACCCTGGTGGATCGGCACGAGAGCATCCGCGCCGCGTTCACCACCACCGTGAGCGGCCTGACCGTCGCGGTGGTCTGCGAATCCGTCGAGTTGCCGTGGCAGGTCGTCGATCTCACCGATCACCCCGATTCCGAGGCCGCGCTGGCCGAACTGGCGGCGGCCGAGAAGGTGCGGCGCTTCGATCCGGCCGCGGCGCCGCTACTGCGCTGCACGGCCGTCGGCTTGGGTGTCGACCGGTGGGCGCTGATCCTGACCAACCATCACGTCATCCTCGACGGCTGGTCCTGGCCGCTGCTGATCACCGAGCTGTTCACCCATTACGCGGGCGTCGAGCCGGGCGGCCCCGCCGGTTCGTATCGAGACTTCCTGGCATGGTTGACAACTCGTGATCGCGATGCCGCCGTGGCGGCATGGCGTACCGCACTGGACGGCGCCGAACCCACGCTGATCGCGGGTGGTGCCGACACGGGAACCGCTGCGGTGCGCGACCATTCGCTCACCATCGACGATTCCGAAACCAGGGAACTGGTGGCCGCCGCGGCCGCCGCGGGCGTCACCGTGAATACCGTCCTGCAATCGGCGTGGGCGATGATGGTGGCTCAGCTGAGCGGTCGATCCGATGTGGTGTTCGGCGCCACCGTATCCGGACGCCCCGGTGAGCTGCCCGACGCCGGACGCACCATCGGGTTGTTCATCAACACCATCCCGGCCCGGGTGCGATTGGCGCCGACCGAATCGGTTGCCCAGCTGTGGAATCGCATCCACGATCAGCAAGCCGCGTTGTTCGAGCACCATCACCTCGGGCTGACCGATATCCACGCCGCGGCAGGGAGCGAGGGCCTGTTCGACACCCTCATGGTGCTCGAGTCGTATCCCGTCGACGCCCACGACATCCGGCATATCATCGGCCGCGGCGAACTGGCGATCAGCGCGGTCTCCGGTGACGACGCGACGCACTATCCGTTGTCCTGCACGGTCATCCTGCAGGGCAGCATGCGGATTCGCCTGCAGTATCGGCGGGACGTCTTCGACGCGGCCACGATGGCCGAGTTCGCCGCGCGGCTGCGGCACGTGCTGCGCACGATGACCGCCGATCCCGCTGTCCTGGTGCGCGATATCGAGTTGCTGTCCGCACCGCAGCGACAGCGGCTGCTGCGCTGGGGCCGGGGCGACACGCTCGATGCGCGCGCCGGTGCGGTGACACTGCCCGACTTCATCGCCGCCGCGGTCGCCGCCAACCCGGAGGGTGACGCGGTCGTCGACGGGGACCGGCGCCTCTCGTATCGGGAGCTCGACGCGCGCTCGAATCGATTGGCGCGGTACCTGATCGGACGAGGTGTCGGGCCGGATTCGGTGGTCGCCGTCGGTCTGCCCAGATCGCTGGAACGGGTGCTCGCGGTGTGGGCGATCACCAAGGCCGGTGCCGGTTTCGTGTCGCTGGATCCCGGGCATCCGCTGGATCGGAATCGGTTCATGTGCACTGATTCCGGTGTCGCGGTGGGTATTACCGTGTGTCGGCATGCGGCGGCCTTGCCGCGGGATGGTATGTCGTGGCTGGTCGTGGACGATCCCGCCGAGGCGGCCCGGATCGAGCAGTATTCGCAAACCCCGCTGACCGATGCGGATCGGCACGCGACGCTGCGGCCGGGTAACACCGCGTACGTCGTCTACACCTCGGGGTCGACAGGGCGCCCGAAAGGTACCGAGGTCACCCACGCCGGGTTGGTCGGCGCGATGGCGGATCAACTGCGCCACTGCGAGATCGACGCCGATTCGCGGGTGCTGAACGTGGCGGCGCTGACCTTCGACGTGGCGGTGCTGGAGCTGCTGCTCGCCGTGTGCGGCGGTGCGGTCCTGGTGGTCGCCCCGTCGGATGTCTACAGCGGACAGCCGCTCTGGGAGCTGATGCGCGCCGAGCGCATCACCCATGCGTTCTTGACGCCCGCGGTGGCGATGTCGGTGGATCCGGCGGGGCTCGATCGACTGCGGATACTGATGGTCGGTGGCGATGGCTTCGCGACGCAGCTGGTGTCGCGCTGGTCGCGTACCGATGCCGCGGGCACTCGCAGGGTGCAGAACGTGTACGGCCCGGCGGAAGCCACCATCTGGGTGACGAGGCATGCCGACCTGTCGCCGAGTGATCCGGTCACATTGGGCTCGGTCATCCCGGGGATGTCCGGGCTGGTGCTGGATTCGTGGTTGCGCCCGGTGCCCGCGGGCGTGCTGGGTGAGTTGTATGTGTCGGGTCCGGCGCTGGCGCGCGGATATCGAGGTCGGATGGATTTGACGGCGTCGCGGTTCGTGGCGAATCCGTATGGTGCGCCCGGCGATCGGTTGTATCGGACGGGCGACATGGTCCGCTGGGTGAACGACGTGACGTCCGAAAATGGTTCGGGTGCAGGGGTATTGGCCTACGCGGGGCGGGCGGACTTCCAGGTCAAGGTGCGCGGGCAGCGCATGGAACCGGGCGAGGTCGAGGCCACGCTGACGGATCTGGCGGATATCGATCAGGCGGTGGTGATCATCCATCGCGCCGAGGGCACCGACGCGAGCGGCGCGCGGTTGGTGGCCTACGTGGTGGGCGCGGCGGGATGTGCGCCGGATCCGGTGCAGGTCAGGTGGCAGGTCGGGCAACGATTGCCTGGGTTCATGGTGCCGGATGTGGTGATGGTGCTCGACGCGTTGCCGCTGACGGTGAACGGGAAGGTCGACAGGGCCGGACTGCCGGAACCGGTATCGCCGCGTGCGCGCTATCGAGCACCGGCGACGGCGGTGCAGCGGGCAGTGGCGGAGGTGTTCGCCGAGGTGCTCGAGGTCGATCGGGTCGGCCTCGACGACGATTTCTTCGCGCTCGGCGGGAATTCGCTGTCGGCGTCGCGCGTGGTGGCCCGGCTCGCCGACGGTGTCGGTGTGCGCGTCAGGGTACGCGACGTGTTCGAGGCGACGATGGTCGAGGAATTGGCGGAGCTGCTCGCCCCCCGGGTCGCCGAGGCGTCACCGACGGAGGCCGGTGGCACTCGGCTGGGGGTGCGGGCGCGCCCGGATCGGCTGCCGTTGTCGTCCGCGCAGCAACGGATGTGGTTCGTGAACCGGTTCGCGCCCGACTCGATCGCCTACAGCATTCCGCTGGTGTTGCGGATGGCCGGTGCGCTGGACGTGACGGCGCTGGCCGCGGCGGTGTTCGATGTGCTTGCGCGCCACGAGGTCTTGCGCACCAGGTATCCGGACGTCGACGGGGTGCCGTATCAAGAGATCGTGCCGGTGGCCGAACTGGCCGCCGCGGTGGACATCGATCTCACGCCGCTGTTGATCGGGCAGGCGGAAGCCGCGGATACGGTCACCGAAATCGTCTCGGCGGGTTTCGATGTGGCGCAACGGGTTCCCGTGCGCGCCAGGCTGCTGCGGCTCGGCGGCGAAGAGTTCGTTCTGGTGCTCGTGGTCCATCACATCGGCGCCGACGGGTTCTCGATGGGCCCGTTGGCGCGCGACCTCGCCGCGGCCTACGCGGCGAGGCACGCGGGGCGGCAACCGGACTGGCTGCCGCTGCCGGTGCAGTACGCGGACTACACCCTGTGGCAGCGCGAGCTGCTCGGTTCGGCGGGCGACGCGGAATCGGTACTGTCGCAACAGCTTCGGTACTGGACCGAGCGACTCCACGATCTGCCCGAACTGCTGGAGCTGCCCACCGATCGGCCGCGCCCGCCCGTGGCCTCCCACCGTGGCGCGACCCACTTCTTCGCGGTGGATCCGGAGGTCGTGACCGGAATACAGGGTGTCGCGCGCGCCCATGGCGTGACGGTGTTCATGATCTTCCATGCGGCACTGGCCATCGTGCTGTCCCGGCTGTCGGGCAGTGGCGATATCGCGGTCGGCACCCCGATCGCGGGGCGTGGCGCGGCCGAACTCGACGATCTGGTCGGCATGTTCGTCAATACGATCGTCTTGCGCACGCGGGTGGACGAATCGGTATCGGCCGCCGAACTGCTCGCCCGGATCCGTGGCGCGGACCTCGAGGGGTTCGCCCACGCGGAGGTGCCGTTCGAGCAGGTGGTCGAGGCGCTGGATCCGCCACGCAGCCAGGCGCATCATCCGCTGTTCCAGGTGATGCTCGCCTTCCACAACCTCGATCGGGCCGCGTTCACGCTGCCCGGTATCGAGGTGACGCCGTCGGGCGCCGACACCGGTATCGAACGGTTCGATCTGACACTGACACTCACCGACACCCCCGACGGTGCGGGGGCGATGCCGGTCAACTTCAGCTACGCCACCGAGCTTTTCGATGCGGCGACGATCGAGCAGTTCGCGCATCGCCTGCATCGTGCGCTCGCGGCGATCGCCCGGGATCCCGGGGTCCTGGTCCGCGATATCGACCTGCTGTCGGAACCGGAACGACAACGGGTCCTGCGTATTTGGGGCCACAACGACGCCACCGCCGACCCCGGCGCTCTCGCCGGTGGGTTGACGCTGCCGGTCTTGCTTGCCGCCGCCGTCGGCGCGCATCCGGACGGCGCCGCGGTGATCGCGGGGGGCGGGCAGCTCTCCTATCTCGAGTTGGATGAGCGCTCGAATCGGTTGGCGCGGTTCCTGATCGGGTGCGGCGTCGGTCCGGAATCGGTCGTCGCGATCGGAATCGCGCGGTCGCTGGAGTGGGTGCTGGCCGTGTGGGCGGTCGCCAAAACCGGCGCGGCGTTCCTGTCGCTCGATCCGGCTCATCCGCTCGACCGGAATCGGTTCTTGTGCACCGATTCCGGCGCCCGCTGTGTGCTGGCCACCACCGAGCTCGAGGTCGAGGCGGCGGGGGTGGAGACGGTCCGGCTGGACCAGCTCGATCTGTCCGCGCACAGTGCCGCCGGGGTCACCGACGCCGATCGGTGCCTGCCGCTGCGGCCGGGCAATACGGCCTATGTCGTCTACACCTCCGGCTCGACCGGGCAGCCGAAGGGCGTCGAGGTCACCAGCGCGGGGCTGGCGGCGGTGGTGGCCGACCAACTGCGCCGCACCGCGGTGGACGCGGATTCGCGGGTGCTGAGCGTGGCGGCGCGGACCTTCGACGCGGCGATTCTGGAGCTGCTGCTCGCCGTGTCCGGTCGTGCGGCGCTGGTGGTCGCACCGCCGGACGTGTTCGGCGGACAACCGCTGTGGGACCTGCTGCGGAGCGAGCGGATCAGCCATGCGTTCCTGACGCCCGCGGTGGCGATGTCGGTGGATCCGGCGGGTCTCGATGCGCTGCGGACGGTGCTGACCGGTGGCGACCGGTGTGCCGCGCAGCTGGTGTCGCGGTGGTCGCGCACCGACGTCGCGCGCTCGCGCCGGGTGCACAACCTGTACGGCCCGGCCGAGGCCACGATCTGGGTGACCGGCACCGCCGAACTGCGCGCCGGTGCGCCGGTGACGGTGGGCGCGGTGATCGACGGGATGGCCGCGGTCGTACTCGATCCGTTGCTGCGTCCGGTGCCCGCGGGTGTGGTGGGTGAGCTGTATGTATCGGGTCCCGGTGTGGCACGCGGATATCGGGGTCGCGCGGAACTGACGGCATCGAGGTTCGTGGCGAATCCCTTCGGCGCACCCGGTGATCGGTTGTATCGGACCGGAGATCTGGTCCGCTGGGCCACCGGCGCGGCCGAAACCGATGCGGCGCTTGTCTTCGTCGGGCGCGCCGACTTCCAGGTCAAGGTGCGCGGCCAGCGGCTGGAGCTCGGCGAGATCGAGGCGGCGCTGACGGATCTGGACGGCATCGAGCAGGCCGTGGTGATCGTGCACACCGCGGACGGTGGCGCGCGTCTCGCGGCCTATGTGGCAGGCGGCGCACTCGATCCGGCGCAGGTCCGGCGTGCGGTCGCCGAGCGCCTGCCCGGCTACATGGTGCCGGAGGT
Source organism: Nocardia sp. NPDC052566 (assembly GCF_044547285.1). Lineage (NCBI taxonomy): Bacteria > Bacillati > Actinomycetota > Actinomycetes > Mycobacteriales > Nocardiaceae > Nocardia > Nocardia sp. NPDC052566. The sequence goes on from NZ_JBIUAF010000001.1 coordinate 550,937, forward strand.
GGTGACGGTGCTCGACCGGCTGCCGATGACCAGCGGTGGCAAGGTCGATCGCCGTGCCTTGCCCGAACCGGTGCCGGCGCCACGGGAGTTCCGCGCTCCGGCCACCGCCACCGAGGAACTGGTGGCGGTGGTGTTCGCCGAGGTGCTCGGCGTCGAGCGCGTCGGGGCGGACGACGACTTCTTCACGCTGGGCGGGAACTCGCTCACCGCGGTGCAAGTCGTCTCGCTGGTGCGTTCCCGGACCGGAAAGCAGCTGCGGTACAACCAGTTGTTCGCGGATGCGACGCCGACCTCGCTGGCGGCCTGCCTGGACAGCGAGCAGGACGCCATGAACATCTCACTGGGCGTGCTGACGCCGCTGCGGGCCGCCGGCAGTCGGGCGCCCCTGTTCTGTATCCATCCCGGCGGCGGTCTCGCCTGGGTGTACGGCGCCCTGGTGAGTCACCTCGATCCCGAACGCCCGGTGTACGGCCTGCAAGATCCGTACATCGTCGCCGAGGAGTCCAGGCTGGAATCGATCGACGCCTACGCCGACCGGTACGTCCGGGAGATCGTCGAGCGCTTCCCCGGCACCACCTATCACCTGCTCGGCTGGTCACTCGGCGGCCAGATCGCGCATGCGATGGCCGTGCGACTGCAAGAGCTCGGTCACACGGTCGGCCTGCTCGCCCTCGTCGATGCCAGCCCGGAAACCGGTGCGGCGCAGACCCCGGAACCCGAGCCCGCGCAGATCGCGCAGGCCGTCGGCCGGATCATCGGCGGCTGGCACGAGGTGCTCGGCCTGACCGATATCCCCGAGATCGACAACCTCGCGGACTTCCACGCGCTGTTGGCGGATCGGCTCGATCGCGCCGGAATCCTGACGCCAGAACAGGTCTCGCGAGTCCTCGAGAGCTTCTCGAAACCGCTGCCCTACACGCCGGGCCGATTCACCGGCGACGCCCTGCTGTTCACCTCCACCCGCGAATCGGGCCGGGACCACCTCGCCGAACGCTGGCGCGATCACATCACCGCCGGCATCGACCGGATCCCGGTCGACGAATGGCACACCGGAATGCTCAACGCGGACAAGGCGGCCGAGATCGGCCCGATCCTGGAGGCCAGGATGACACCCCCTCAGGCGGGGCGGATGGCGCGGTAGTAGGTGAGGCGGCCGAGCAGGCGGTGCCGCTCGGAAGCGATTACGGTGCAGTCGAACCCGGTCTCGCGCAGCAGGCGGGGGATGGCGTCGCCGAGGTTGCCGGACAGGTGGCCGGTGCGCAGGGACAGGCGCGCGGCCACCCCGTCGGCGGCGGTCATCTCGCCACCGATATCGAGCAGGTGCAGCCTGCCGCCGGGACGAAGGACGCGCAGCGCCTCCGCCGCCACACCGGCTTTCACTTCGGCGTCGAGATGGTGGAACATCAGCGAGGAGAGCACCCGGTCGAATTCGCCGTCCGCATAGGGCAGCTCCTGGCCGTAGCCGCGCTCGAACCGGATCTCGCTCAGCCCGTGCGCCTTTCGGACCGCGACGGCAAGCGCCTTCGGATCCGGATCGGAGCCGATCACGGTCGCGCCGGGGCGGGTGTGCTTCGCGCGGATCGTGAGATTGCCGGTGCCGCAGCCGATCTCCAGCACCCGGTGGCCGTCCTCGAGGCCGGCCTGGTCGATGAGCCTGGTGTGCGCCCTCGGCACGCCGAGCGAGCGGGTGAGCAGGTCGTAGCCGGGCAGCAGTAGATCGTTGCCGAACGCGGGCAGGTAGTCGTGGCGGTTGCCCATCACCTGGGTCGCCGAATCTGGATGATGTTTGGTCATGCCTTCCATGGTGATCGGGACTTGCGCAGATATCTTGGTCGATAGTCGGTAGAAATAGGACTATCTTCGGTGCTGTGTCCGACGCAATGCCGACCGTGACCCGCCTTGTGCGGCAGCGCGGTGGCGTGCCGATCTTCGACTACCGGACCGACCCGGGCACGCCGCCGGTCTCGATCCTGCGGCTGCCCGCCGCCGACCAGCTGACCGTCGACCGCCCGCACATCCACGACTTCCCGGTGCTGCTGTACATCCGTGATCCGGGTGCGGTATATGTGGTCGCCGCGGGAGTGGTCATCGACCCCGTCGACCGGGACGCCATGGACAACGGCGTCGTCATGTTCTTCGACCCGGCGCTACTCGGCGCCGGTGGGCGCGGCCCGGCCGCGCTGTGGCATGAGCATCCGCTGTTGCTGCCGTTCCTGCACGGGAATTCGGGGGGCGTGCTGCGGCTCGAGGTACCCCCGGCGCGAACCATGTTCTGGGACGCGACGATCGAGGCCATGGAGGCCGAACTCGCCACCCGCGGACCGGGTTACCGGCAGGCGGTGTCCGCGCATCTGACCCTGCTGCTGATCGAGCTCGCCCGGCTGGCCGTCGACGTGGTCGGCGATCTGCGGCGCAGCGGTGAGCCGCTGCTCGCCGAGGTCTTCGAGGTGATCGCGCGCCGCTACGGCGAACAGCTCTCGCTGCGCGATGTGGCGCGCGCGGTCGGCATGACCCCTGGCCACCTCACCACCGTCGTCCGGCGCCGCACCGGGCGCACCGTGCAGGAGTGGATCATCGAGCGCAGGATGGCCGAGGCGCGCAGGTTGCTCACCGAGACCGAACTGCCGATCGGCGAAATCGCCCACCGGGTGGGGATATTCGATCCCGGCTACTTCACGCGCCTGTTCCGGCGCACCCACGGCAGCACGCCGCGCCGCTGGCGTAGCAGTGCAGGTCAGGCATAGCGGTACCGGTCAGGCGTAGCGGCTGAGGTCGACGACCTGCATGCGCGCATCGGATTCGGTGCCGACATACAGCCGCCGCCCGTCCGGTGTGACCGCGATCCGGTCGGCCGGGCCGGGCAGCGCGATCATTTCGACCACCGCGCCGGAGGTGGTGTCGAGCACCGTCACGCAGCCGCGCGGATCGACGGTGGCGACGACGTACACGTACCGCCCATTCGGCGCCGCGGCGATATCGCGGCCGCCGACGGTGTGCCGCAACCGCGCGACGATGGAATTGGTCGCGGTATCGATGACCGTCAGGCTGCCTTTCGGTTCGAAGCTGTAGAGGCGGCGGCCGTCCGGGGTCAGCGCGAGCCGGGTATGGCTGCCGTCCAAGCGGATTTCGGCGGCCATTGTCTCGGTGACGGTGTCCCGCACCGAAATCCGCCCTTCCCGGCCGCGTAACAGGTAGAGGGTTCGTCCGCCCGCTCCCATCACGAATTCATCGGTCTGCGGATCGAACTGCAGTGTCGCCGTGACGGCTTCGGTCTTCGTATCGAGTACCGCGATCCACGAACGCTGCAGCCCGGAGTAGGCGGCGTACACCCGGGTGCCGTCCGGTGTGACGGCGATGGTCCGCGCCGTGGCGTAGTCGTGGTTGATCTGCTTGACCACGGTCCGCGACCTGGTGTCGATCTTCACCAGCGCGGTGGTGGTCGCCACGAAGACGAAGGCGCCATCGGGAGTGATCGTCAGCGCGCCGGGCTGTCCCGGCACCGAGATGACGTCCGAGACCTTGTTGGTTGCCGTCTCCACCACCGAGACGATTCCCGCGTGCGCGACGTAGACCTCGCGGCTGTCCGGTGTCGCCGCGATATCGCGCACGGTCGACACCGGAATGAAGGCCGGTCCGCCCGGTGCGGAGGTCAGCGTCGCCGCGACGGTCGATTGTTCTGTGCCGCCGCGTAATCCGAATATCGCGGCGGCGGCGAACGCGAGCAGAACACAGCCGAAGACACCGGCGCCTTTCAGCTTGCGCCGTCGCGAATCCTGCTGCCGCTGGTCGGGCTGCGGCGAGGGCTGCTTGTCCATCGAATCCTGAATAACTGGGGGTACTGCCGGTCGATCGCCCCAAAGCAGTGTTGCGGCAGTCGATGTGCGGCGACGCTAACACAGCGCAACTGGTTCGAACCCCGAGTTCGCCAGGGTTGGTGCACGATCGCAGCGTGTCGCGCGCACCCGGCCGCCGCGAATCTTCGAGAATCTCATGCATGGCGAAGCCACTGCTGCTGTTGCAGTTGCGACCCGAGGTCGCGGCCGCGGACGACGAATATCGGGCCGTGCTGCGGGCCGCGCGGATCGGGGCCGGTGATGCGGTGCGGATTCGGATGGATCAGGAGTTTCCCGATATCGACCTCGACGAGTTCGCCGCGGTGGTGGTCGGTGGCGGGCCGAGCAATGTGAGCAGTCCGGAGGAGCGGAAATACGATTACCAGCGCCGATTCGAGCCGCCGCTGCGGGAGGTGATCGCCGAGATCGTCCGGCGCGATTTCCCGTATCTCGGCGCCTGCTACGGGTTGAGCATCCTGGCCGATGTGCTCGGCGCGAAAGTGGGCACCGAGCAGTACGGCGAGAAAGCCGGTGCGCAGACCATCGAGATGACCGAGGCCGCGCGTGACGATCCGCTGGTGCGCGAGCTTCCGTCCGCCTTCCGTGCCTTCGTCGGGCACAAGGAGGCCTGCCAGGAGGTACCACCCGGCGCGGTGCTGCTGGCAGGCTCGGCCGATTGCCCGGTGCAGATGGTTCGAGTTGGGCAGCACGTCTACGCCACCCAGTTCCATCCCGAACTGGATGGCGACGGACTGGCCGTACGCATCGAGACCTACCGGCACGAGGGCTATTTCGAGCCGCACGAGGCGGATGAGCTGATGGCGCTCGGCCATCGGGAGCGGATCACCGTGCCGATGGAGATCCTGCGCCGGTTCGCCGCCCGGTACCGCGGCTAGACGGCCGCGACCGCCGGTTCGGCGTGCTCGGCCGGAGCCTGCCGCGCGTAGCGCTGTGCGAGCCATGCGCAGGTGAACAGCTGAATCTGGTGGAAGAGCATGAGCGGCAACACGATCAGGCCGATTTGGTGGCCCGCGAACAGCACCGTGGCCATGGGCAGGCCGCTGGCGAGGCTCTTCTTCGAACCGCAGAAGATCACCACGATGCGGTCGTCACGGGAGAAGCCGAGCAGCTTGCTCGTGACGGTGGTCAGGCACAGCACCAGTGCGAGCAGGCCGACGCACACCAGTACCGTCGTGATGAGCGGGCCGGGGGATACGTTGCTCCAAATGTGTTCGACCATGCCCGCGCTGAACGCCGCGTAGACGACCAGGTACACCGAGCCGCGGTCGACGGTCTTGATCACCGCCGTGTGCCGCAGCAGCCACGCCAGCCTGCGGCGCAGCAGCTGGCCGACCAGGAACGGCAGCAGCAGCTGCGCGACGATCTGCAACACCGACGACGCCGAGACCTCGACGCCGCCCGTGGTGTTCATCAACAGCATGACCAGCAGCGGAGTCACGAAGACGCCCAGCAGATTCGACAGCGACGCGCTGACCACCGCGCCCGCCACATTGCCCCGCGCCATCGAGGTGAACGCGATCGAGGACTGCACCGTCGAGGGCAGCAGGCACAGGAACAGGATGCCGGTGTAGAGATCGTCGGTCAGCACCGAGGGCACCAGGATGCGCAGCGCCAGACCGAGTAGCGGGAACACCACGAAGGTCGAGGCGAGCACGACCGAGTGCAGCCGCCAGTGCCGCAGGCCCGCCAGCGCCTCGCGCGGTTCGAGGCGCGCGCCGTACAGGAAGAACAGCAGTGCGATCGCGACCGTGGTCGCCCAGTCCAGTACGTCCGCCGCCGCGCCGCGGGCGGGCAGCAGCGCCGCGATGAGCACCGTGGCGAGGATGCCGAGCATGAACCCGTCGATACGGAGTTTGGCCAGGAGTCGCATTCATCCACCGTATGAACAAGACGTGTGATCACTGAAGTCGTTGGATCCGATTACTGTAAACGCGAGCCGCGATAGATAGGTCCTGACCAGCTCAGAAGCCTGCGGAGCGGCGGACATGTGAGCGGGTTCACCGGACAGTCGACCAACTCGATACCGCCACAGCGCGTTTTCCGCGGGTTTAGACTCGGCACGATGAGGCGAGTTCCAGCGGAGCGGCCGAATCGGCTGCGCCTGAGCACGATTGGGGCAGTCGCCGCGATCACCGGCATGGTCTTCGCTACGGGCTGCCAGGGGGAGTCCCATACCGGCCACGGCACGAGCAGCACCACCGCGCCCACCCGCGTCGTCGACACCACCCCGGTCGTCGCCGTGTGGGCGGTGCCGCAGGCCTTCCTGGGGGTGTGGCGGGGGATCGCCGTCGACGGGCCGGTCACCTACGAGATCACGCTGACCATCAACTCCGGCAAGAACGCCGAGGAGGTCGCGCTCTCCTCCGTCGTCGACAACGCCACCGGCAACCGCTGCGACCGCATCGAGCGCCTGTTCAACGCCAGCGAAACCGAACTCTCCTTCACCGGGCGCACCAGCGGGGGAACGGTGTGCGGCGATGGCGCCAAACCGTCCACGGCGCAACTGCGGCCCGACGGTACCCTCGCCTACACCGCGGACCGCCCGACCGTCTCTGGCACATTGCGCAAGTCCTAGCCGTGCGCTCACGTGCGCGGCGACTCGCTGGATTCCGTTGCCGCCGTGTGCTCCTCGACGATCGGTTCACCACGAGTCGGCGCGAACCACGTGGCGTAGAAGAGGTACACCAGTGTGGCCAGCGCGCCGAGGACCGCGATGCCGAATGGGATCGGATACGCGGCCATCGATGCGGCCAGGTAGCGGATGCACAGCAGTACACCGGCGAAGACGGCGATCCCGAGGCCGACCACCCGAATCCGCGCGCGGTCCCAGCCGCGCTCGGGTTCCCGCAGCGCCGATTCGATGGTCAGGCACAGTGCCGCGCCGACGACCAGGTCGATGCCGTAGTGCGCGCCGAGGCCGAGCGTCGCGGTCAGGGTGCAGACGAGCCAGAACGCACCGCCCCAGCGCAGCCACCGCGGGCCGCGCCGGGAATGGATGAACAGCGAAAGCGCCCATGCCGTATGCAAAGACGGCATGCAGTTGCGCGGCGTGATCCCGTCGAACGGCATCGCCTCGATCGAGGACGGCAGTGCGGGAACGACATTCGGCCACACGTCCGCGAGTTCCCAACCGTGGCCCCAAGATCCGTACGCGAGGATCGGGCCGACCACCGGGAAGATGACGTACCAGATCGGGCCGATCAACCCGAGCGTCAGGAACGTGCGCACCAGGTAGTGCCGCGGCCACGCCCCCTTCGTCACATTCCGCAACTGCCATGCCGCGACCACGATGGCCGCGACGGGCAGCTCGAAGTAGACCCAGCGCACCACGTTGAACGGCACCGGCCCCGCCGCCTCCAGCGCCTGCCCGACCACCCACGACGGATTGCCGAGTGCCCGATCGGCCGCCTGCACATAGGGATCGAGCACCATCGGCCGCGACCACGCGGTGATATCCAGCCAGACCTCGCTGACCTTCGTCGCGAGGATCAGCAGCGCGCCGAGACCGATCGCGCGCAGTGCCGTATGCCGCCGCTCGCCGGTCCATCGCAGGGCCACCACCACCGCGAGCACGGTCAGCACGATCGTCGGACCGTTGCCGACCGTGAACGGCTTGCCTTCGAGCGTGCGCACCAGCACGAACGCCGCGTCGACCGCGACCGCCGCGACCACGACGGTCACCCGCTCCCTGGCGGTGATGCCGACGAGCGCGAGCAGGAATCCCGCCCACGGCGTCGTCGCCGACTTCGGCCTACCGACGTAATCCCACGCCAGGCTGGTCAGCGGCCCGAGCGCATGGATATGCGCGGCCACCAGCTGGCCGGCGATCAGTACGATCACCGCACCGGCGAGGCACCCCCACACGATCGCCGGTCGAAGGCGCCGCGCCCGCGGCGGCCCGCCTGCCCGCTCACTCGGGCTGCCCTTCGCATCGATAAGCACCCGGATATCGTAAACACGGCTTGAACGTGTGGTAGCGCACAGATGTCAGGTCGGCTCCGCGTCGCCGTCCTCGCGATACATATCCCGCGTCGGCTCGGCGTAGTCGCCACCGGATTCCTCCCGAGCGGCATTCAGATCCGACACCTGATCATGCCGTTCCGCCCGGTGGGCGGCAGCCCGTTCACTGTCTGCTTTGCGGCGTGCATCCTGCGATAGATCCCGGTGACGTTCCATCGAGCACCTCCGTTGGTAGGTAACTCACAGTATGCCGAGCTCAGGAACCTCGGGGCGCATTCACCTACCGCCCGGAAGTCCACCGCATCCACGGCACCTGGATCATCTAGGTGCTGACGTGGTGACGGGGTCGATCCAGTAGGCGGTGTCGCGGCCGTAGTTCGGGGTGGTGAATGCTGTGTCCCACGATGATTCGGGGGCGATGAGGTCCCGCCACGGCGCTACTTCGACATAGAGGACACGCATCGAGTTCAGTGCGGCGTGCTGCAGGGCCGGGCCGTCGGTGGTGACGGCGTCCTCGGGGACGGCGACCTCGAAGTTGTGCTCCAGGGCCGCGCGGACCGTGGCCTCGACGCACACGTTGGTCTGCAGCCCCGCGACGATCAGCCGTTGCGCGCCGAGGCTACGCAGGACCGGTCCCAGTTCCGTGTAGGCGAAGAAGTTGTGCCTCGTCTTCTCGAGCACCAGATCGCCGGGCTCCGGAGCCACCGCATCCATCAACCGCGCTCGCCACGCCCTATCCTCGTCGGTAATCTTCGGCACCCGCGCCGACCGATATCGCTGATGCCGCGCGACCCGCGGATTAGAGGCCAATTGCCCCGCCGGACTGACGATTTGGCGGGAATAGACCACCGGAATCCCCGCCGCCCTTGCGTCGATCAACAGTGCTCGGCATTCGGCGACGACCTCGTTCAGCCGCCAGATCGGCGGCCACCCCAATGCGTCACGGACATCCTGCAGCAGATAGCCGTTCTGCATATCGATCATCAACAGGACGGTGGTAGGCATCGCAGCGCTCCTCCTCGGCGAGGGACCTCAATTATGACCGTGGGCGAGCGGGGCGATATGTCAGCGCAGGAGTTCTGTAGGTACCCGTAGCTCATCGCGGGCGTAGAGTTCGGCGAGTGCGGCAGTGTCGTCTTGGATACAGATCCTGGCGATCGTGTCGAGCAGATCGTCGTATTCGGGACCTGTCTCTCCCTTGTAGGACGCGTCCATGCGGCCCCATTCGTCCCAGGGCAGGGTCTCGACTTTGTTCAGTGCCGCAAGGTCTTTGATCGTGTTGCCTCGGATCTCGGCGGGTCCCCAATTCTCGGTACCATCGACGCCGAACGTCGCGGCGTCGAGACGGCCGTCCCGGAAGGCCGCCCACGCTTCGCCGCCATTGAGGAATTCACCGGCGCGCAGATCCTCGGGGTGTTCCAGGATCGACTGCCCCAGGATCTCGGAGTCGATTCGTACCCAGCGGTTTTCGCTGTCTTTCCAATACTCGGTGATCCAGTGATCGAGACCTTGCCCAAGCTGGAAGTAAGTGGCGAAGCCACACCGCACACGCGAGGTGATACCTCGATACCGCAGCAGCGCGCAGCTGATCACAGCGAAGTGCCGACAGGTCCCTACGACGCGACGGGACGGCCCGCGGGGAACGTCGAGCGGGGTCGTCTCCAACCGCACGAGCGCTTCGATCAGACGGTTGGCCGGTCGAATCTGGTTCTCGCCCAACCGTTCTGCCGACAGGTCCAGGGCTCGGGCATCCTGTGGTTGGATGACCAGTCCCCGGGCCAGGCGACAGATGTCGACAGGCTCGACGGGGACCGATCGCAACACGTCGGCGTCGATGCCGCACAAATCTGTCAGAGGGCCAGCGGTGGCGTAGTCGAGCACCTCACTCATAGGCGAGATCGTAAGGACTCGCTCTGACAGGTGTGCCGACGTGGGCTACTGGAGGAGGGTTGGGTAGGAGTGGTGCCAGGGGTGGATTCGCTCGTAGGCGGCGGCGAGGGCGAGGACGGTGTCGTCGCGGTAGCGACGGCCGGCGATCTGCAGGCCGATGGGGAGGCCGGAAGGGGTGAGACCGGCGGGGACGGAGATCGCGGGGTTGCCGGTGTAATTGAAGGGGTGGGTCAGGCACCAGCCGAGGATGGGGTCGACCGGTTCGCCTTCGACGTTGTCGGGGCCGACGGTCCAGCCGTCGTCGGCGTTGGGGATGCCCGCGATGGCGAGGGTCGGGGTGATGATCGCGTCGTAGCGGTCGAGGATATCGGCGATCGCGTCGAAGATCGCGGTGCGCAGGAAGCGATCCCGGCGCTGCTGCGTCGAGGTCTGGGCGAGGCCGCGGTCGGCGACGGCACGCAATTGTGGCGGCAGGTTGTCCCACGCGACGGCGCGCAGATCCAGTCCGAGATCACCGAAGGTCTCGATCATGCCGACCATCGCCGAACCGGTCAGTCGCAGCCACAGATCGGTGACCTCCTGATGCGGTGCGGGTAGTGCGAACTCTGGTGTATCGACCTTCACCCCGGCGTCGGTGAGCAACTGGGCGGACGCGTCGACGACGGCGCGCACGTCGGCCGCGACCGGAAAGCCGCCGAGCGTAGGCAGATACGCCACGCGCAGCCCGGACACCGGTGCGAAGATCGCGTCGCTGTAGCGCTGCTTCGCCAGCGGCACGCTGCCCGGATCGCGATCGTCGAATCCGGCCATCGCGTCGAGCAGCAGCGCGCAGTCCTCGACCGACCTGGCCAGCGGGCCGTTGCCCATGAAGGGGTCGAAGGTGAAGAAGGCGTCGGGTCGCACGACACCGGCCAGCAGGCCATAGCTCGGCTTCATGCCGACGACGCCGCACATGGCGGCCGGAATGCGTACGGAGCCACCGCCATCGGAGCCCTGCGACAGTGCGCACAGTCCGGCGGCGACCGCGGCCGCGCTACCGCCGGATGATCCGCCCGCGTTCATGCCGGGCGCGAAAGGTGTACTGGTAGGGCCGAACAGACGGTTGTCGGTGGTGCCTTTGTGGCCGAATTCCGGGGTGTTGGTTTTTCCGAGCACGATGGCGCCGAGATTCTCCAGCCGCGTCACGTGCCCGGCGGTTTCCTCGGGCACGTACCCGGCGAACTCTTTGACGCCGAAGGTGTTCGGTACGCCCGCCTTGAAATCGAACAGGTCTTTGATGGCGATCGGGACGCCGTGCAACGGCCCGCGCACTTTCCCCGCTGCCACTTCGTTTTCGGCTACCCGCGCTGCCGCGCGCGCCTCGTCGGCGAGCACGCGGACGTAGGCGTTGACGGCCGGGTTCTTCGCTTCGATCCGGTCGAGATAGGCATCGACGACCTCGACCGGCGACACCGACCGGCTGCGAATCCGCCGCGCGATGTCGGCGGCGGGTGCGAGTACCAGGTCGGCTGCTTCGTTGGTGTTCGGCATGCGCAGACGGTAGACGCGAAACACACTGTGCGAGTGCCTATTCGAGTGAATAAAGCACGAACTATGTTGCTGTGCAACATGATTTAACACAGATGTCATTTGGCTGTACGCGCTCACGGGACACATGCAGTCGCTCCGAGCACGAAGAGCGCGCTCATTACGCCTGCGTACAAGCCATGCCACTTCGGCGCACGTTACTGAGTTCGGGTGTGGGGGCCGGGCTCTCGGCTGCTCAGCGTCACCCCGCTGGGGCGTAGGCGCGGAGGAAGGTGTCGACGCCCGCGTGAGCGATGGAGGTGATGTCGGCGGCGGGTACTTCGTAGGTGCTCAGGCGCGAGCGATGCTCCATCGGGCCGGTGAGCAGGGACAGGAACTGTTCGGCGGCGAGGTCGGGTGGGCACGATCGGAGGCGTTGGGAGAGCATCAATTGCGCGAGGCGGTCGGCCAGGGCATCGGTCAGCCGGGCTGCGGTTCGCCGGTGGACGGACTCGGCGAGTTCGGGGAAATCCTTTGTCGCGCTGTGGGCGAGCCGATGTAGAGCCCGGCCCTGCTCATCGGCGCATGCCGAAAGCAGTTCGCCCGCCATGGCATTGAAGGTTTCGGTCAGGTCGTTGCCGGGTGCGCGCAGCAGGTCGACGGCGGCCACGCATCGGTTGCCGACCGTATCGGCCGCGGCTTCGAGCGCGTGCCGGAACAGTGTGGCTTTGTCGGTGAGATGGTTGTAGACAGTGGGTTTCGCGACGTGCGCGGTATCCGCGATCTCCTGCACGCACGCCTGGTCGTAGCCGCGGCGTGCGAACACCGTGAACGCGGCACGCACGATGGCCTCGCGTTTGTCGATCCGTCCTCGGGTCGGCGCTCCGTCGCTCATATCCACAGGCTACTCACTGATTCGAACTTTTGAACTTGCGGGTTCAGTTGGCTCACTTTACCTTTGGGTTGTTCTATTTGAACTCACTGGTTCAGTTTGGGAGATCTCATGATCGTTCACACCGTTCGGTTCGGCTTCAAGGACTCGGTCACCGCCGAGCAGAGGGCCAGTGGCTTGCGGATCTTGGCGGGTATGGCCGCACTCGAGTCGGTGTCGTATTCGACGCTGGGGCGATCGCTGGGTGGCCCGCATCCCGCGTTGACGCACGCCTACTGCATCGCATTCGAGGACTTGGCGGCCTTGTGCCGCTACCTCAATGACCCGGTACTGCATGAGGGCGATCGGGAATTCCTGCCGCTGCTCGCGCACCTGTCGGTGGACCCGGACATCACCGACGACGCGGACCCCGACCTCGGCGCGAAGATCACCTCCGCGTTCGAGCAAGCCGTGACGGACTATCCGGTATGGGCGGAGTCGTTGCAGTCGGTGCCGCAGTTCGACATTCACAACGTGTGAACAAGATCCGCTGGGGCGCAGGGCATCCCGTATCGTCGGAGTAGGCGCGGTCTGGGAAGGGGGCCGATCCATGGCGGTCGCCACGCTGGTGTTGTTCAGTGTGTTTCTGCTGCTTGTGGTCGGTGTCCGGGTGTGGGTTCAAGTGCGGCACAACAGTGATACCGATTTTCGGCGCCTGGCTGGACCGCGCGGGGCGGTGCAGTGGCGGATCGGCTGGTTGGCTACCGCGGGCTCGCTGGTGTTGGGGGTGGTGTCGCCGGTCGCCGTCCTGATGGGGCTCGAGCCGTTGGTGGACAACATCTCCGTCGCCGCCATTGCTGTCGGCCTGACGGTGACGGGGATGGTCGCCACGGTGGTCGCACAGCTCATGATGGGGGAGTCGTGGCGACCGAATGTCGACCCCGAGGAACGCACGGCGCTGGTTACCTCGGGTCCGTTTCGCTTGGTGCGCAATCCTGTGCTGGCCTCGGTCCTGGTGACCTGTGCCGGTCTGTCGCTCATGACGCCCACGGTGATCGGCTTCGCGGGGTTGGCCGCCGCCGTGGTCGCCAACGAGCTGCTGGTGCGCCTTGTCGAGGAGCCGTACCTGAGGCGCGTGCACGGCGACGAGTACCGCCGCTATGCACGCGCCGTCGGCCGGTTCGTGCCGGGTATCGGCCGAATTCGGTGATCAGCGTCCCGCGGCGCGGGCGATGGTCTCCGGGTAGCGCGCGCCCGCGAATGCCGTTGCGGGAGCGGCGGCGTCGATGCGGGCGAGATCCTCGGCGGTGAGGACGATATCGGCCGCCGCTACGTTCTCCTCGAGGTAGGTCCGGCGCTTGGTGCCGGGGATCGGGACCACGTCGTCGCCGCGGCTGAGCACCCACGCCAGCGCCAATTGCCCCGCGGTGATGCCCTTTTCGGCGGCGAGCTCGCGCAGTGCGGCGACAATGGCGAGGTTGCGGTCCAGGTTGCCGTCGGCGAATCGCGGCAGGCGGCGGCGGAAGTCGTCCTCGGGCAGTTCGGCGGCCGAGGTGATCGCGCCGGTCAGGAAGCCGCGGCCGAGCGGGGAGAAGGGCACGATGCCGATGCCGAGTTCACGGCAGACGGGCAGCGCCTCGGCCTCGATTTCCCTTGTCCACAGCGACCATTCGCTCTGCAGCGCCGTCACCGGGTGCACGGCGTGCGCGTTGCGGATCGTTGCCGCCGACGCCTCGGAGATGCCGAGATAGCGCACCTTCCCCGCGGCGACCAGTTCGGACAGCGCGCCCCAGGTCTCCTCGATGGGCACATTCGGGTCGACCCGGTGCTGGTAGTAGAGGTCGATGTGGTCGACGCCCAGCCGAGCAAGCGACGCATCGCAGCACTGCTTGACGTAGGCGGCGTCGCCGCGCGCCTCCATGCCGCCGTCCTCGCTCCACACGATGCCGAACTTGGTGGCCACCACCACGTCGTCACGGCGACCGGCAATGGCGCGGCCGACGAGCCGCTCGTTGGTTTCGGGCCCGTAGATGTTGGAGGTGTCGAGCATCGTCACGCCGAGGTCGATGGCGCGCCGGATGGTCGCGATGGATTCGTCGTCGTCGCCGCGCACACCATAGGCGCTGCTCATGCCCATGCAGCCGAGCCCTTCGGCGCCGACGGTCAGCTCGCCGAGATTCCTGGTGGTGATCATGCGAAGATCGCCTCCTTCAGTACGCAGTCGCTATTTCCGAAGTAGACGCTAAGACTTGGAGTGCACTCCATGTCAAACGAGTTACATTGAACCCGCCCTGTTCATCAGGAGGCTCGATTATGCGGCTGGCACTATCGATCGCTTTGATGCTGTTCCTGGTCACCGGATGCGGCGCGGACGGCGATCCGGCGTTCCACTACCAGGTGCGTGAGGGCGCGAACCTCAACTACCTGATCCGGGACGGCAAGACCGCGGCGCATCTGGTGCTGCGTTCGGGAAAGGATCCGCGGATCGTGGTGGCGTTCCCGGCGGGCAACAGCGGCACCGGGGCGTGGTTCGAGCCGTTGGAAGCGGCGGCGGAGTGGGAGCTCGATCAAGCGCCGAAGGTCCAGCAGGACAGTGATTCCCGTGGCCGACCGCGGTACGGGATCGAGTTCATCGCCTCGATCAGGACGCCGAGGCTCACGCTGCGGCAGGCCGTGCTGTCCAACGTGCGGGTGCTGCGCGACTACAACCAGCTGGGCACCGTCCCGGCGGATGTTGTGGTGCCGCCGAAGTTTTCGGGCAATACGGTGACCTTCGACCGCGACCGTCTCGATGGCGCGCCCGGCTACCGCCTGACCCTGGACGTCATCGGCGGTACGGCGGGCACCGACCGGCATTACCGTGCGGCCGTCGACGGCCGGATCCGGCTGCGCGTCACCGCGCTGACCGGTGATACGCCGCTCACACCGCTGGCGGGATCGGAGTTGCTGAACGGCGCAGCGGCGCA
The DNA here is from genome assembly GCF_044547285.1 of Nocardia sp. NPDC052566. Classification (NCBI taxonomy): domain Bacteria; kingdom Bacillati; phylum Actinomycetota; class Actinomycetes; order Mycobacteriales; family Nocardiaceae; genus Nocardia; species Nocardia sp. NPDC052566. Next base: position 565,984 of record NZ_JBIUAF010000001.1, read on the forward strand.
CAACGACGGTGCGCGAAATACGCTGACCTACCTCAGCTATCGCGAGAAGTTCCTCGGTGGCTCCTGGCAGTACGACACCTATTTCGGCCGCGACACACTGATCTCGATGATGATGCTGATGCCGGTGCTCGCGCCCGATGCGACGGAGGCGGGGCTGCGCTCGGTCCTGACCCGGCTGGCTCCCGACGGGACCGTCGCGCACGAGGAATCTCTCTCCGAATTCGCGATTCTCGCCAGGAAGAAGCAGGACGGCGGGCTCGGCGACCAGCCCATCCTCGACTACACCATGATCGACGAGAACTATCTGCTCGCACCGGTCGCCGCCGCCTACCTGCTGGACAACAAGCCGGGATCCGAACGCGCACACGACTATCTGGGCGACAACGAGACCGGCAAAGCCCTCGTCCGGAATCTGCGCCTGGTCGTATCGAGCGCGGCGGCCTTCGCGGGTGATCCGCGGTTCGGCAACCTCATCGCGCTGAAGCCCGGCCGCGATTCCGGGCAGTGGCGCGACAGTGACATCGGGATCGGCGGCGGGCGTTACCCGTACGACGTGAACGCGATCCTGGTGCCCGCCGCGCTGGAGGCGACCGCGCGACTGCTGGACAGCGGAATGCTGACGCCCTTCCTGAGCGCCGACGATCGTCTCGAACTCGGATTCGCCGCCGCCCACGCGAAGGTGTGGCGCGCGGAAGTCGCCCGCCTGTTCAGCGTGACCATAGACGCGCCGCAAGCGCAGCGAGCAGTAGACGCTTACTCCGCGCAAATCGGTATTCCCGCAACCGAAGCCGGGAACCCGATCACCTTCCCGGCGATTTCGCTCGGCGCCGACGGCGGGCCGATCCCGATCGTCCACTCCGATGACGTCTTCGACCTGCTGTTCGGCACTCCCGCACCCGAGATCCTGGAACGGAAGGTGGCCACGCTGATCCGCCCGTTCCCGCTCGGCCTGATGACCGGTGCCGGCATGGTGGTCGCCAACCCGGTCTTCGCGGGCCCGGAACTTCAGGCGAAGTTCACCACCCACGACTACCACGGCACCGTGGTCTGGTCCTGGATGCAGGCCGCGTTCGCCAGCGGCCTGCAACGCCAACTACACCGCCCAGACCTCCCGAAGTCAGTGCGGGACAACTTGATCGCCGCCCAAGACAAGCTGTGGAACGCGATCGACGCCGCGAAAACGATGCAGAACTCCGAACTCTGGAGCTGGCACTACGAGAACGGCACCTTCCGCATCACCCCCTTCGGCGCAAACACCGCCGACGTCACCGAATCCAACGCCGCCCAACTGTGGAGCAGCGTCTACCTCGCGGTCCAGCGGCCGAAATCCTAGCGACCATCGTCGCGCGGGTGTGGTGGGATCATGTTCGTGAAGACCCGTCAGTACAGCTATTTCGCGCTGAAGAGCGACACCGTGTCTGCGGTAGATATCACCGCGCGACTGCTGATGGAGCCGGACGAGGTGCTCGTACTGGGGAGCCGATCACCCGAACACGTAATTCCGCGGTGCCATGCGTGGAAGGTCGTTCGGCGCAGCGAGGAAAGTGTCGACGAGCAGATTCAGTACCTGGTCGACCGGCTGGATCCGATTCGTGCCGAGTTGATCTCGCTCTGCGCCACCGACGACATCAGCGCCGTGATGCAGGTCGTGCGCTACTTCCATGATCCGGAAGGTGCTGGCACGCAGCATCACTCGCGGCCGATGGGCTGGCACCTGCCGAGTTCGGTACTCGACTTTCTTGTCGCGACTCGGGCCGGTCTCGACGTCGACGAATACGACCTCGGCTACGACTGAGATCGGGCGGCCGCGCTGGGGATTTCGGTGAGGGTGAGTGCGGTCTCGTTCATCACTCGTACGTTCGCCGCCGGTTTTTCGGGGTTGTCGCCGGTGCCGGAGCGGTAGGGGCCCGCGATGAGGATCATCAGTGAGCGTGCCTCAGTGGTCATGGGAATCTCCTTGTCAGGTAAGCAAATTCAAGGCGAGGGTGGCCGCGCGCTCACCTGCGCGCACGGCTCCGTCCATGTAGGCGTTCCAGACGTGGGATTGTTCGGCACCCGCCCAGATGATCGGGCCGTAGTGGGCGGTTGCTTCGGCGCCCAGGCCGGTGAGCAGGCCGGGTGGCACGGTGGGGATGCAGCCCGCGGTGAATGGTTCAGTGCGCCAGTCTTGTTCGAGGTAGTCGATGGGATGGTGGGCCTCGGGGCCGAAATAGTGTGCGAGACAATCGATGATCGCCGCCTTGCGGAGAGCGTGGTCGGTGAGCTGGGGTTCGGTCGGCGCGACGGGGCCGGTGCTCGCGACGAAGGCGGTGAGGATGCCGAGGTGGGCGTCGGGTGGGGAGTTGTCGACCACCCATCGGGCCGGACCGAGGCCCATGGCTTGACCGCTGAGACCCGCGGCGCGCCAGAACGGTCGGCGGTAGACGGCATGCGTCTTCAGCCCGGTGTGGGTGGTGATGCGGCGGGTGGCCTCGGCGAGCGCGGGCGGCAGCGGCGGGTGGAATTCGATCGCACGGCGGTCGGCGGGGCTCAAAGCGACGATCACGCGGCGGGCTTGGACGACCCGGTCCCGCGTGCGGACGCGCGCACTCTCGGCGGTCGTTTCGATGTGGGTCACCACGTGGCCGAGTTCGACTGTGGCGCCGAGTTCTTCGGCCATCCGAAGGGCGAGCCGTTGAGATCCGCCGGCGAAGCGCAGTTCCTGTGCGCCGCCGCGCATGTCGAGCAGCTTGCCGAGCCCGTCCGCGGATCGGATATGCGTCAGCACACCGAGCAGCGAGATATCGGCCGGATCGCCGCCGAAGGTCAATCCGCTGATCACGTCGAGTATCTGGCGTGCGCCGTTGGTGCGCAGCTGCCGCCGGAAGAACTCGTCGAGTGTTTGCTTGTCGAGCTCGGCGGCGTTCTCGGCCGCCCAGGGCCGCTCGACATCGATGCGGCGAGACATCGCGTCCAAGCGGGCGAGTGCCCGCATCTGGTCGAGCGCGATCAACGGAAAGGTGTACGGCACATCGGATCGGTAGGTCCGCCGCTTGCCGCCGAGCACCAGCACCGAACGCCCCTGGAAGTAGCTGGGAAACGTCGGCACACCGAGTTCGCGCGCCAACGCCAGCACCCGGTCCTGGCTGGGACCCGCCCACTGCCCGCCACCTTCGACGATCGTGTCGGCATCGACCCGCTGGTTCACCACCCGCCCACCGACCCGCTTCGCCGCCTCGAACACCACGATCCGGCGAATCCCCCGCTGCCACAACCGGCGTGCGGCAACCAGGCCGGACAGTCCGGCACCCACCACGACCACATCGAACTCATCCATGGCGTGCCTCCTCATGATCATCGGCACTTCGTTCGTTTCATCTACGATCGAATGTAACACGATCACAGTGGGATTCGCGCCGAGCGAGGCGACTACCCCAGTGCGCGCACCTCAGCGACCTCGCGAATGACATCGGCGTACAGCCGGAACAGTCGCGGGTGTGCTGGTGACTGTTCGGCGTCCAGTAGACGTGACCAGCAGTCGGCGACCACGGCGCGGGCCCGGGTGCCCGGCCAAGGCTGAGGTAGCAGCTCGGGAGGCAGCAACGGGTCGGGATCGGTGGCCCTGGTGAATTCGGCGGCGAGTTCGACCAGCACGGTGATGGTTTCGGATCGGCTCAGCGTCGCGGGGCCGGTGACGCGGTCCAGTCGCGCGCTCGCGATGGCGAACAGTCGCTCGTGCCGCGCGGCGATCTCGTTCAGTGGCCACAACCGTGCGGCGATCTCGTGCGGCGAATCCAGGCCGCCGGTACCGAGGTTCGTGGTGGTGAGCCGGGTCAGGTATGTCCCGACACCGAGCTGTGCCGCCAGGTCCTCGATGTAGGGCTCCCAAGGATTCGGTGATACGTACAACCCGCCCTGGATCGCCGCACCGCCGAGGTGAACGATGCCGTCGCGCATGGCATCTCGTGCCTGCCGCTCGGTTTCGGGAATGGCGAACGCGACCAGATGCCAGGTCCCGTCCCACGGCGCGGCGCCGCGATCCTGGTCGTACATGTAGCGGACGAAGTCGACATTCGGTGCGATCGAACTGCGGAATTCGCCGTCGGCGCGCAGAATGGCGCGCCTGCCTCGGCCCTGTTGCGTCAGCTGGCCGTCGGCGACGAGTCGCCGAATGTGCAATCGCACTTGCTGATCGGTCATACCGAGTGCGTTGGCGACCGTGTAAAGCTCCGCGGCATCGATCGTCCCGTCCTCTCGGACCATGCTCTCCACCAGTACCCGGGTCGGCACCTCGACCTTGTCGTTCACATCCACTCCTGCCGCACAATCGATGGCCGATCGCCATATCGTTCGATCCTATAACGGCAGTTTCAATTCTGAACGGTACGGTGGCGTCATGCAGGCGACGGTGCGAATCCCGGTGTTGCTCGTTCTCGCCGATCAGGACCGCAATGTCGATATCGCCGATACCGAGCGCGGCTGCCGCGCGCAGGTGCCCGCGCCCGACCAGCTGAGTGTGCGGCACTACCGTGGCGCACGACATTCGCTGGTGCGCAAGGATATCGAGGACAGCGAGGTCAATCCCTGCTCGTCGCCGTGTTCGCGCCTCGCCGACTGTTCGCGGACGGCTTCCTGGCAGACCAGCGCCGGTTCGTGCAAGCCATACCTACGTGACGAACAGCTGATCCGCGAGCATCTCGTCGAGGCTCTTGCCGAAGGCGTGCGCCACCTGGTCGAGATCCTCGATGGTGTGCGCGGCGCTGATCTGGAAGCTGTGCAGCTCGGGCAGGTACACCTGATGTCTGCGCATGTAGTAGGCGAGCGCGATGGTGGCCTTGAAGTTGCTGCCCGCCATGCGATCTCGATACAGCCCGGCCTCGCGGTGGCTGAAGTTCAGCGAGAAGATCGAGTTGCGCGCCGAGATCCGGCAGGCGATGTCGCGCTCTTCCGTCGCCTCCCGCAACATCTGCGCGAGCCGCTGGGTGTTGGTTTCCAGCTGTTCGTAGATCTCCTGATGCGCACCGAGATAGCGCAGCGCGCCGAGGCCCGCTGTACAGGTCAGCGAATTGCCGCTGAGGGTTCCGCCCGCGAACACCTTGTTCTCGTAGTCGTAGAACGGATCCTGCGAGCTCTTGGCCATGCTGATGAACTGCTCGCGCCCGATCACCGCGCCGACGGGCAGCCCGCCGCCGATCACCTTGCCCAGGCAGGTGAGGTCGGGCTCGATATCGGCCAGCACCTGAACCCCGCCGTACGCCACCCGGAATCCGCTGACCACCTCGTCGAAGACCAGCGGAATGCCGAGTTCGGTGCACACCCGCCGCAATTCGGTGAGGAATTCGATGTTCAACGCGACGACCGAGGTGGGCATGGGTTCGAGGATGACGCAGGCGAGTTCGTCGGCATGCTCGCGCAACCGTCGCAGCCCGGCGATATCGCCGTACTGCAGCACGACGGTGCCCGCGACCGCGGCCGGATCGCTGCCGAGCGAGCCGGCGACCGGTTCCGGTCGCCCGCGCTCGCCGGAGAACCGGAACCACGAGCTGACCAGCCCCTGGTCGGAGAATCCGTGATAGTGCCCCTCGAACTTCGCTACCAGCGAGCGCCGCCGGTAGCCGCGGCAGATGCGGATGGCGAACAGGATCGCCTCGGTGCCCGAATTGCACAGCACCGCTTGCTCGGCCGCGGGGAAGGCATCGACGAGCAGCTCCGCCAGCTCGATCTCGGCGGCATTGCCGATGCCGTTCACCAGCCCGCGCTCGAGGCCCTCGGCGATCGCCGAGGTGATCGCGGGATGGGCGTAGCCGAGCAGGTGCGGGCCGTATCCGGCGGACAGGTCGATGTATTCGTTGCCGTCGAAGTCGCGCAGCGTGCTGCCGACGGCTTCCTTGACGAACACCGGGAAGCCGCTGGGGAAGAAGTACCTGTCGATATGCGTCGGCGCGACCAGGGACGAGCGCGCCCGATCGCGCAGCGCCAGCGAGGTCGGCATCTGCTCCTGGAAGTCCGCTTCGAATCGGCGTTCGACCTCTGCGCTCATGTAGGGGGAGTAGCGGTCGGTGAATTTGCGTGCGTTGGCCCAGATGTCGATGCCGGGATCGATCTGGGTGGCGAAACCCTCACCGGACAGGAAGACCAGCTCCACCTTGGTGAAGTTGGTGGTGTAGCGCGAATCATATTTGCGCAGTACGGCATTGACGTCGTTGAAGTACGCGACGGTGGACCACCGGTTGGTGGAGACGTCGAAGTGGTACTTCAGCACCTCGACCATCTCCGCGACGTAGGTGTCGCGCTGTTTCGCCAGCGGCGCGCCCGCGGTGACGAAGTGGCTGGTGAACCGGTCGACCGCGATCTCCCACTCCTTGCGGGTGCACGCGTAGTAGAACGAGGACAGTCCCCACTTCTCGTCCTCGCTGAGCTCGACCGTGACGCCGTAATCCAGCAGCACCAATTCGCCGTCGGGAGTGAACATCACGTTGCCGGGATGCGGATCGCCGTGGCAGATGCCGTGCATGTAGAGCATCGTGTAGATGATGTCCTGCAGCCGCTGCGCGAGCCGCTCGCGCGGGAACGGCACCGTGTCGACGCGCTTGCCGGGTATCCCGTCCATGTACTCCATCACCAGCATCCGCTTGGTGACGAATCCGGTGAGTACCGCGGGCACTTTCACGAACGGGTGCGCCTTCAGGTTGGCATGGATCCGCCGCTGCTTGTCGGCCTCGTGCGTCATATCCGCTTGCGGCCGCAGCAATCTGGCCACCTCGTCGAATCGCCTCGGCACGTCCAGATAGCGCACCGGCGGCACGGCGGCGTGCACCAGCCGCACGAGGGTGCCGAGCGAACTCAGGCTGTCCTCGATCTGCTCCGGCACCGAATCCTTGACCAGCTTCACCGCCACCTTACGGCCATCACGCAATACCGCGGTGTGCACCTGGGCGACCGAAGCGCTGGCGATCGGCGTCAAATCGAAGGCGCTGAAGGTGTTTTCGAGCGCACCACCGAGTTCGCGCTCGATCGCGCGCCTGGTCTGCGCCTCGGTCATGTGCGGTGTCTGGTCCTGCAGCACGCGCAGTGTGTCGACCCAGGATTCGGGCAGCAGATCCGATCTGGTCGCGGCGATCTGGCCGATCTTGATGTAGATCGGCCCCATGCGCAGCAGGAAGGCGAGTATCGCGTCGGCCTGCCGCTGGTCCCTGCTGGTGCCGCGGCGCCGCCACATGGCATCGATGGAGTACTCGGCGACGCCGCGCGCACCGTTCCCGGCAACCTTGACGAGATGTCTGAACATGGTTCACCCGTTCGGCTTTGGTCGTCAGAAGACGAAGGAGAATACGGCGAAGGACATGCCTGCGCTGCCGACCCAGCCCACCGCGCGGTCACCGCGCTGGAGTGCGCCGAGGTCGATCGCGGAGGCGATGGCGGCGGGTACCGAGGCCGAAACGATATTGCCGGTGCGGTCGTACACGTGATGGATCGCCGCACCGAGCCCGACCTTGTCGGCCAGCGTCTGCCAATAGCGTTTGCTCGACGCGTGGGTGAACAGCGCGGCCACCTTCTCGGTGTCGATGTCGAGACGGTCGAAGATGGCATACGCGTCGGGCGTGCCGGTTTCGTGCATCTCGAACCCGAAGGAGGTGAAGTAGCCGACGCCGTTGGCGGCGAGCTTGTCGTTCGGATCGCAGAATCCCTCGTATCCCGGCAGCGTCACGTTGCAGAGCGGGGCCAGATCCGGGCGCGAGGAGAACCGGAATTCCCAGGGCTCATGGTCTTCCGCGGTGAGGATCGTCGCGGTCGCGGCCTCGCCGAGGGTGTAGGCGGGGAAGATCGAGGTCAGCGCTTGCGCGTTCGGGAGCCGGAACAGGTGCGGGAATGCCTGCCCGCCCATGCGCAGGCTGAACTCCGCGTTGACGATCATCGCCGCCCGGTATTGTCCTGTGCGCATCAGCGACTCGGTGACCTGCACCGCGCGCGTCCAACTCATGCACGCGTCGAGGATGTCGAAGCAGTGCGGGTTGGCCAGCCCGATGGCGGCCGCGGAGTGATAGGCGCCGCCCGGTTCCACGAAACCGCGCCCGATGCCGGTGTAGATCAGCAGATCGATCTCCTCCGGCCGCATATCCGCCTGTGCGAGTGCCGTTTTCGCGGCGCCGCGCAGCAGGTCGATCGGGCGCTCGCCCTCGTCGAGCCAGCGCCGCTCCCGCGAACCCGCGTAGCGCAGGTAGTAGTCGACCGAGCGCAGGGTGGCGTCGAGATCACCGTCGAAGCCGTCCGCGCTGTGTTCGGCGATCAAGTCGATGATGTCGGCGTTGCTCACCGTGCGTGACGGCAGCCCTGCCACGGCGGCACGCAACCTCATCGCACGCCTCCGCCCGTACGCGCGTCGGCGACGGTGAGGATGTGCGCGATGACACGCACCATCTCGCCGACGTTCTCGGCATCCCAGATCAGCTCGGGCGGGAATCGCTTGCCCGCCCACGTCTCCAGCCATTCGTGCAGATCCATTTGATCGACGGACCCGAGCCCCTGTTCGGACAGTGAACGGTCGACGTCGATCGGTGGCGCGTCCGCCTTGTGCTGGATCCGCCACACGCGGACCTGGTCGAGCAGGCCCTGCTGGACCAGCTCCCGCATGGCGGTGCCGCCGATCGAACTCGCCGCCGTGCGCACGGATTCCGGCTCCACGGCCGTCACCGGCGCGCTCCAGCGGAGGCTTTCCCGCAGGCGACCGGCGAGGAAATCGGATTTGCATTCCTGGCGGCGCAGTTTGCCGCTGGTGGTCCGCGGCACGGTGCCCGGCGCGATCAGCACGACGGTGGCGGGCGCGATACCGTGCCGCCTGGCCACCGCATCGTGCACCGAGGCGGCCAGCCGGTCGGGGTGCGCCCCGTTGTCGCCGCCGTGCTCCGCGACGAGCACCAGGCTCTCCTGGCCCGCCTCCTCGATCGCGAAGGCGATGACACCGCCGGCGCGCAACGGGTCCGCGCTGTCCACGACGGTCGCCTCGATATCCTCGAGGTAATAGTTCATGCCGTTGACGATCATCAGGTTCTTGAGCCTGCCGCAGATGAAAAGCTCACCGGCGTAGAGGAATCCGAGATCCCCGGTGCGCAGCCAGCGGATGTCGTCGTCCGCGTCGGCGATCCGCGCCCCGAAGGTGCGCTCGGTCTCGTCGGGCCTGCCCCAGTAGCCGCGTGACACGCACGGCCCGTTCACCCAGATCTCGCCGACCTCGCCCTCGGAGACGCGCCGCCCGGATTCCGGTTCGACGATGGCCATTTCGGTATCCAGCACGGTGTTGCCGAGCCCGACCAGATCGATACCGTCCGGTTCCACGGTCGGTATCGCCTTGCGCCGACCCAGCGCTGTCAGATCGAAACGCTCTGCCGTGTAGCGCTGTTCGGGGGCGCAGCAGGTGACCTTCAGCGTGTCCTCGGCGAGGCCGTAGCCGGGCGACAGTGCCGTCTCGGACAACCCGCACGGCAGGAAGGTGTCCTCGAACCGCTGCGAGGTGGCCTTGCGCACTGCCTCGGCGCCGCTGCTGATCACCCGCCAGCTGCTGAGGTCGAGTGCCGCCCGCTGCTCCGGCGTGGTCCGGTCGACGCACAGGTCGAAGGCGAAGTTCGGTGCGCCACTGTGCGTTCCGCGATACTTGGTGACCGCGTCCAGCCAGCGGACCGGATTCTTCACGAAGGTGGACGGCGCCATCAGCACCGCGCGAGTGCCCGAGAACACCGGCAGCAGCACCCCGGTGACCTGGCCGAAGTCGTGGAAGTGCGGCAGCCACGAGGTCACCACGCTTTCGGTGTCGATCTGCCACGCGCAGGCCATCTCCATGCACTGCCTGATCGCGATGGTGTGGTCGATCATCACGCCCTTGGGGACCGCGGTCGATCCTGAGGTGTACTGCAGATACGCGATGGTGTCGCCGCCGATCTCGGCGGGGTAGGTCGCGAGGTCCTTCGCGGGCGGTATCTCGTCGGTGGCCACCCGGGGCAGCAGCCCGAACGACGGCTCGTCGCCGAATGCGTCCATCGCGGTGGCGATCTCGCGCGTGGTGAGCACCGCGGCGGCCGCACAGTCGCGGGCGATCACGTCGATCTGATCGAGTTTGCCGCGCCCGGGCGCGTACAGCGGCACCGCGATCACCCGCGCGTAGAGGCAGCCGAAGAAGGCGGCGATGTAGTCGAGCCCGGCGGGATACAGCAGCAGCGCGCGGTCGCCGCGTTCGAGCCGGCCTGCCAGCACGTGCGCGATGGCACGGGCGCGCCGATCCAGTTCCCGATAGGTCAGGCCGCCGGATTCGCGGCCGTGCTCGTCCAGGAATGTGTATGCCACCCGATCGCCGTGTCTATGAGCTCGTGCAGCGACCAGATCGACCCAGTTACTCGCTGAGACAACAGAATCCAACGACAAGGTTTTCATGCCCACCTCTATGCGAAGATCTGCAGGCTCCCTGCGACGACCTGCAGCGCGGCCGAATCAACGATTCCCTACGACACCGGAACACGAGGACCGGTGCTCGAATTCGGCCGGAATGAATTCTCGGAATGGACGAGTTCGCCCAATGTATCCACGGAATCAGCGGTGCGTCAATACGTTTCACGATTTCAGGGCTTCGTCAGCGCTTTGTCAGCCGAACTGTCAGCGGCGCTCGCGAAAATGGCACGGTCCGGCGATCGGTAAGGAGGTTCGGATACATGTTCCGGAGTCGTGACCGGGACTGGACCATCACGCGATTCGAGTTTCCGGAGTCGGCACTGGACGAGGCCGTCATTCTGGATCCGGCGAGTCCGTTGCATATTGTGCACACTATTTGCGGTCTGACAATTGCGACCGTTTCGGTCGACTGGTTGCGCAGGCAGCCCGCCGAGCGAATGGCCGCGACCACGGCACGACATCTGTCGGCGGAGGAGGCCGCATATGCCGCGACTTTATGGATACCCAAGCGCCGCTTCGAATGGGTGGCGGGCAGATTGGCGGCGAAGTGCGCGGTCCGGGCATATCGGCGGCTGCGTCTCGGGATCATCCAGCCGACGCAAGATATCGCGATCATGACGGTGCGCGAGGGACCGTGCGCTGGTAAGCCTTTCGTGAACACCTGCGGCGAGATCGGTATCTCGCATTCCGGTGATTTCGCGATCGGCGTCTGCACGACCGGTCCCGTCGGGGTCGACCTCGAGCAGAACCGCAGGCTCGCACCACCCTTGGTGAACGCGCTGCGCCTGCCCGTGCTCGACGGGGCGAACGCGGCCCGCTCGCGCCTGCGGGCGATGCCGATGACGCTGCGCTGGGCGTGTACGGAGGCGGTGCTGAAGTACTTCGGGTTCGGCCTGCGCGTCGATCCGCGCGAGGTCGTGCTCACCGCGTGGCGCACGGACGGATCGTTCACCTGGCGGGCGGGCCCCGGCCTGCGCAGCGAGACCGCCGCGCACGGCGAGACCGCGTCGATGCCGTGGCCGCATCGCGCCTGGGCGGGTGAAATCGCCGGGTATTCCCTGGCTTTGGTGTGGTAGACGGCTCGGTTGGAGACGAATATGAAGGCCAAAGGTTCCCCGCAGCGCGTGGTGGTTCCCTTCGCGGCGGCGCTGAGCACGGCGCTGGAGATCGCGGCGACCAGCCCGTCGTCGCACAACTGTCAACCATGGGCGGTGGCGCGCCTGACCAGCGATCTTGCCCGGCGCCGGGCGGGCGCGCTCCTCGGTGCCGACGTCGACGACGGCCCGGAATACCTTGTGCTGGCCGCGAATCGGGGCAGGGAGCTCACCGCGCTGCCCGCGCACCACACCGAAATGCGGCTCAGCTGCGGCCTGTACTGGCGCCTGCTGCTGCGCGCCATGGCCGCCCAGGGCTGGGCGGCACGCGGCGCGGTGACGCCACCGATCGCGCAACTGCGCGAACTCGGCATCCCCGCGGAGTGGATCCCGTTGCGACTGACCGGGTTCCACTGGATCGGCGAACAGGATGAGGACCTGGCGGAGCTGCGTGTGGTCGCCGCGGGCCGCCACACCAACAGGGGCCCCTTCGACGAGCGGCCGGTGGACGCGTTCACGCTGGCCGGATTGCTCCGGCACGGCATCGGGGCCGACGGTCCGATCCTGATCAGATATCTGACCTCCGAATACGAGCGCAACCGGTTCGCGGACTTCGTAAAGCGCCACGGCGGTAGAGATTTCGCGCACCGCGCGGCGTGGCGGGAGACGTACTCCTACATCCGGCGCAGCGCCGACGAGGCCGCGCGGCGCGGTGACGGGTTCACCTTCACCCACCTGTTCGGGCAACTCTCCCCCGCGCAGCTGCTGCTGCGCCGCCTGGTGCTCGCGCCGAACGCGATGACCGCGCTGCGGGTGATCGGGTTCCCGCGGATACTCGCCGGACAGCTCGCCGCCATGGTCCGGCGCGCGCCGGCGATCGTGGTGCTGAGCCTGCCGTCGTCGAGCTACCAGGACGAGGATGTGATCGCCGCGGGGGAGCGGCTCTGCGACTACTGGCTGCAAGCGACCAGGGCGGGCTTGGTGCTGCATCCGGTCAGCATCGTGGTCCAGCATGATGATCTGCGCGCAGGCTTACGCGCGGCGTTCGGGTTCACCGGCCGCCCCTTCTTCGTCGCCCGCCTCGGCTACCCGACGGCGCGCTTCCCGCGCTCGCCGCGCCGGGATCCGCACGCGTCTTTTCGCGTGTTGTGAGCATTTCGGTTCGCGAAATGGCCGGTCATGCCATGCTTGTCCACATGGACAAGGCAAATGGTCAGTCCATTCGGCCCAGCAGCGCAGTCCAAGGCGCGGCCACCAGGGCCGCGATCATCGACGCGACGGTCGCCCTCATCGGCGAGGTGGGCTGGGGCGGGATCACGCTGCGCGCGGTCGCCGCCAGAGCCGGTGTCCGGCACGGCGTGGTCGGCTATCACTTCCGCGGCAAGGACGATCTGCTCGGTCAGGCCGCCGCGGCCGCGACCAGGCAGGTGCTCGCGCAGCCGCTGGCATTGGCCAGGCAGGCCACGGATATCCACCAGGTGGTCGAAGGCACGGTCGCCTGGTACTCCTGCGGCGGGCTGAGCGATCCCTCGATGGCGCTGCTGCTGGAGATCCTGCGGCAGGGCGTGCGCGATTCCGGACTGCGCGCACCGATCGCCGCCGAGATACGCGCCTACCGCGCCGCGCTGGCCGATCTGATCGAAAACGGCCAGCGCCGAGGCGAACTCACCGCGCGCGTGCCCGCGGCCGATGCCGCGACCGTGCTGGCCGCACTGCTCGACGGGCTGTTGCTGCACGCGCTGTTCGATCCCGACCTGAACCTGAACGGCACGGCGGTCGCCGTGCGCACGCTACTCGCGAGAGGAGCCACCGATGACACACCGTAGTTGGGGCGCGACGATGGCACGGCACCGCCGCCTGGTCATCGTCGGCTGGCTGATCGTGCTGCTGGTGAGCGGCGCGGTATTCCCGCTGCTCATGAAGGAACTCAAGGCGCCCGACTACGGCGTCGACGGCGCGGAGTCCACCCGGGCGTCGAGCCTTGTGCAGCAATACTTTCGGGGGCTCGGCAACGAGCAGGACGTTATCGTCTTCGACAGTCCCGAAGGGCGGCTGAACGATCCGGATCAGCGCGCCGTCGTCGATCGGGTGGTGGCCGCGGCGCGCACCACACCCGGTGTGGTCGCCGTGATCAGCCCGTTCGACCCCATGGCGAAGGATCAGCTCGCACCCGACGGGCGCGCCGCCTTGGCCCTGGTCGGCCTCCAGGGCAACGCCGACCAATTGCCCGCCCGCGCGGCCGATGTGCAGAAAGCGATCGACGCCGCCGACAGCGCCGGAGTCGCCGCCTATCTCACCGGGTATTCGCCGATCACCAACGACCTGACGAAGGTGGAATCGTCCGCCGCCGAGCAGGCCGAGACGATCGGTATGCCGATCGCCCTGCTGATCATGGTGCTCGCGTTCGGGGCCGTACTCGCCGCCGTGCTGCCGGTACTGCTCGCCATCGTCGGGCTCACCCTCACCTTCGGCGTGCTGTACGCGCTCAGTTTCGTGCTGCATTTCGACGCGTTCATGGTCACCATCGTCACCATGATCGGTACCGGCATCGGGATCGATTACGCCATGTTCATCGTCAGCCGGTTCCGTGAGGAGCTCGCCAGACGCGGTATCGCCGAACGGGATCCGGCGGCCATCGCCGAGGCGGTCGGCGCCGCCGTCCGGACCTCCGGGCGCACCATCTTCTTTTCCGGTGTCGTGGTGGGCATTTCGGTGTGCTCGTTCTTCATCGTGAAATCGCCGCTGTTCCGGGAGATTTCGGTCGGCGTGCTGGTCGCCGTGCTGTGCACGCTCGCCGCGGCGCTGACCTTCCTGCCCGCGATGCTCGCGGTGCTCGGGCCACGGATCAACAAGTGGCAGCTGCCCGTTCGGTGGCGGCCCGCCGATGTGCGTTCGGACAGCCACCTCGCCTCGGGTCCGTGGGCCCGCTGGGCGCACATGATCCTCCGGCGTCCCGTGATCTACGCGGTGGTGGCCGCCGTGGTGCTGGTAATCGCCGCACTGCCCGTCGCCAGCCTGAAATACGGTATCGACCTCGGCACGAAATCCCTTGCGGGGGAACCGAGTGCGAAGGCGCAGGATATCCTCGACCGCTCGTTCACCCCGGGCGCGGTGTCGCCGATCCAGATCGTCGTCACCGGTTCCGGCGACGCCGCACTGGATGCCGCAGGACAGCAGCGGGCGACGACGTTGATGTCGACGCTGCGCCAGGATTCCCGGATCACCCAGATCGAGGCACTGACCAGCCAGGGCCGGATGCTGCTCAACGTGGTGCCGAAGGTGCCCGTCGACTCGAACGAGGCCATCGCGCTGGTCCGCCATATCCGCGACGATCTGGCGCCGTCGACGGGCAATCAGGTGCTGGTCGGCGGGGCGACGGCGAGCTTCGTCGATCTGTCCGACGAGACGACGACCAAGCTGCCCTGGGTGCTCGCGCTGGTGCTCGGCCTTTCGCTGGTGTTCCTGCTGCTGATCTTCCGCAGCGTGGTGCTGCCGATCAAGGCGGTCCTGATGAATCTGCTCGCCACCGGCGCGGCCATCGGGCTCACCGTCGCGGTGTTCCAGTGGGGCCACGGTGCGGGCCTGCTCGGCTTCACCAGCACCGGCTTCGTCCAGGTCTACCTGCCGCTGTCGGTATTCGTGCTGCTCTTCGGCCTCTCCATGGACTACGAGGTCTTCCTCATCCGCCGCATCCAGGAGGCATGGGAGGACGGCAACGACACCGACGCCTCCATCGCCGTCGGCGTCGAGCACACCGCCCGCCCCATCACCGCCGCCGCGGCCATCATGGTCGCCGTCTTCGGCAGCTTCGTCACCGCGCAGGTGCTGGAGCTCAAACAGTTCGGCTTCGCCCTGGCGGTCGCCATCGCCCTCGACGCCACCCTGGTCCGCCTCGTCCTGGTCCCCGCCTTGATGAAACTGTTCGGCGACTGGAACTGGTGGCTCCCCGCCTGGCTGGACCGCTGGCTGCCCCACATCGGTGACCACCACCGCGCCCGGCCCGCCGAAACGAAAGCCGTTGCCCGCTCCCGCGGCTGAATCATCGCCAACAGCGGCCACCGTCCGGAAACGGTGGCCGCCGGTGTCGTTGCTACGCCTTCGCCTTGGTCATCCGCCAGCTGCCGACATCGCTCGACCGGTTCCAGTAGGCGTCTGTGCAGACGTTGTACTTGGCGCCGCTCGCGGTGCTGTGACCGTTGGTCTCCAGGAAGCTGCCGGTGGGCGAGTACAGATTCCACAGGTAGACGACATCGTTTTCGCGCACCGCCTGATCGGTGGGCGACGAGGTCTGCGCGAAGATGCGCCAGCTGCCGGTACCCTGGGTCGCCCGGTCCGGCTCTTTGTTGGTGGATACGGCGTACTTGGCCGACGGGCCCTGAGCGGGTGTGGCGTGGCCGTTGGTGTCCAGGTATCCGCCGTCGTTGGCGTAGAGGTTGCGCAGCAGCACGACGTCCCCGCTCATGACCTGGTCACCGGTGTTCTTCCCGTTCGTGGGCAGGATCTCCCAAGTGCCGGTGCCCTGTCCGCGGGCCGGGGTCTCGGTGGTCGAGACCCCGTACATGGCTCCGGCGCCGGAGGAACTGTGGCCGTTGGTATCGAGGTACCCGCCGGTCCAGCCGTTGTAGCCGTTCTGGATATTGACCCTGTCGCCATACTTCAATGCGTCCGCCATGATGCTCTCCTCGGCCGGGGAATGATCCCCCGTTGAACGGCGGGCCGGACGACCCGCCCACCATTCAGGCTAGGTTCGACAAGGGGCTGATCGAGGCCGTTCGGAGCGGAAAAGACTTGCTGCACAATGGAATACGTTCCATCACTACTGCGGGTATGTTCGAACTCGGGTTACCGGAGGTATATCGAGAAGTTCGGCGCCTATCGGGATTCGAAAACGTATGAACCGTAAGGTATTTGAGTTCGCAATCGGATTCGATATCCGGCTGGATCGGCTAGCTGTGTGCGACGTAGCCGGGTTCTACTCGGGTGCCCGCGAATTCGTCGACCACTTCGGCCATGGTGTCGAAAGCGGTGACCAGGCTTTTGAAGTCGGGGGTCGACATGTCCTGTTCGAAATCCTCGCGGCTGGTCACCATGATGATCTCGAAGTAGTGCCATGGGGCGTCCGGGGGGTTCGGGGCTCGCTGAACGCTGAATGCCCGGACGCTGGGGAGGGCGGGGCAGGTGGCGTAGTCGACGTCGCGGACCCAGGACTCGAAGGCCGCGGGATCGGTATCCGGGTGCAGGCGGATGAGGTGGACGATGAGCTGCATGGTTCGACTCCTTCAGCGGTGCTTGACCGGCCGCTTGCGCCCGAGACCCAGTGCGCGCGCGACGTTGTTCTTCTGAATCTCGTTGCTGCCGGAGAAGATCCGAGAGGGCAGTGCGTCGCGCAGCAGCGTCTCGGCCTCGCCGTCGGTGACGCCGAGCGCGCCGCGCAGCTGGATCGCGTCCAGGCCGATCTTGACCGCGGCCTCGCTGACGGCCACTTTCGCCAGACCCGAGGACACCTCGCAATCGCCGCCGCCGGACAGCTCGGCGGCGGCCTTCATCAACAGCAGCCGGGCCGATTCGAGGGCGGCGACCATATCGACGATCCGGTGGCTGACCGCCTGGAATTCGCCGATGGCGGAACCGAATTGGACGCGATCGTTCGCGAAGGCGATGGTACTGTCCAGCACTCGCCGCATCGCGCCGAGATAGACACCGAACAGGCAGACGCGCTCCCACTTCATGGACCCGGTGAACACGCTCGCCCCGGCGCCGGCACCACCGAGGACGCAGTCCAGCGGCACCCGGCAATCGGCGAAATACACCTCGGCCGTGGGGGAACCGCGCAAACCGACCTTGGTGTACGGCGGCCCGGCGTGCAGGCCGGGATTGCCTGCCTCGATCAGAAAAGCCGTGATCCCGAAGAAGCCGCCGCCGGTGCGGGCCTGGACCAGGAAGACGTCGGCGACCGGCGCATTGGTGGTGAAGACCTTCGTGCCGTCGAGAACGTAGTGGTCGCCGCGCAATTCGGCGCGGGTGCCCATGTTGAAGATGTCGGAGCCCGCCTCGGCCTCGGTGATCGCGTGCGCGGCGATCAGCTCGCCGGAGCTGAGCCGGGGCAGCCAGCGCTGCCGCTGTTCCGGCGTGCCGAACTCCACGATCGGCATGGCGCAGGCGAACAGGTGCGCGGCCGCCGAGAACGCGAAACCGGTGTCGGTACAGCCCGATCCGAGCGCCTCCATCAGCGCGACCGCGGCGACGGCGTCCAGTCCGCTGCCGCCGTACTCCTCGGGCACCGTGGCGCCGAGCACGCCCTGCTTGCCGGCCAGCTGCCAGCGGCGGCGAAAGTCGATGGGCTCGAACGGATCCGGCCCGTTCAGGTCGCGGCGGGCGAATCCGGCCAGTGCCTCGCACATGGCCTCGACATCGGGTGGGAGATCGAAATTCATATGTCCTGCCGGTATTCCTCGAGCAGTAGGTGATAGTTGATCCCACCGGTGCCGAACGAGCTCACGCCCGCCCGGCGCGGCCGCCCCGGCGTCGCGGGCCACGGCGCGGCCACCGTCGGCAGCACCGCGGGGATATCGGCGAGCGGCAGATCAGCATTGAGCGTGCGCAGTGCGGCGTTGGGCGGAAAGGTCTTGGCGCGCATCGCCTGAAGCGCCTCGAGCACTCCGGCGCCGCCCGCGGCCGCGAAGGTATGCCCGACCACCGCCTTGACCGAGCCGATCGCGAGCGGGCGTGCGCGGTGCGCCGCACCGTAAACCTGTGCCGCCGCGCTGATCTCGACCCGGTCGCCGACGCGGGTGCCGGTGCCGTGCGCCTCGAGGTAGTCGACCTCCGCCGGTGCGAAGTCCACCCCGCCGAACGCGCGGCGCATCGCGCGCGCCTGCCCGTCGGCATCGGGTGCGATGAGCGATTTCGCGTCGTTCGAACTTCCGATGCCGCGGATCAGCCCGAGGATCTCGTCGCCGTCGCGGTGCGCGTCGGACAGCCGCTTGAGCAGGAACAGCGCGCAACCGTCGCCGGGGCTGAAGCCGTCCGCCGCGCTGTCGAACGGCGTGATCCTGGTGTGCGACAGCAGTCCGAGCGCCGAGCACAGGATGAGATCGCGTGGGTTGCAGGCCAATTCGATCCCGCCGGCGACGGCGAAGTCGATGCGGCCCATCCGCAGCGATCCGACGGCCAGATCGAGGGTGGCCAGCGTCGACGCGCAGGCCGCCTCGACGGCCATCGGCACGGCCGAGAGCTGATACTCGTTGGCGATCAGCGCGGCGATGCCGCTGGCAAGGCAGCCGTCCAGGTCGACCGGTGAGAGCGGCTCGCGCTCGATGTGATGGGTCTGGCGAAGCCTGGCGAGCACCCGCGTACGGCTTTCGTCCGGCAGCTGTGCCCAGGTATCGGTCGCCGCCAGCGCGGCCTCCAGCTCGGCGACGGATCGTTCGGCGCTGCGCCCGCGCTCGGTGGACAGGCTGAGCGTGCTCCCGACCGCCACCAGGCCGAGCTTGCCGCGCAACACCTCACGTTTCCCGTATCGGGTGAAGGTCTCCGCCGCGACCGACAGCGCGACCCGCTGGGCGGGATCCATGGCCCGGTACCGGTACGGCGTGATGCGCACGCCGTCGGGCGGCCGCTGCGGTACCGGCACCGTGCCGCCCACCTGGCAGTAGCTGTGGGTCAGGCTCACTTCGCCCGGCGCGAAATACAATTCGCGATCGAGCACGCCCTCCGGTAACCGGCCCAAACCGTCCCGGCCGGATTTGCTGGTCTGCCAGAGGCTCGCCGCATCCGCGGATCCCGCGAAGGCGCCACCGAATCCGACGATCGCGATCGGTTCCGCGTGCGACGAACGCGGGCGGGCGGGGGATCGACGCTGCGCTGCGTGCACCCGTCCGTCCGCGCCGCCGCTCCCGAGCAGGAAGTAGCCGAATGTCCCGTTGAGCGCGGAACCGCACACTGCCGCGTGCCTGGCGCCGAATTCCGGTTCGGTGGGCCAATTCTCGGTGTCGCTGACGGATCGGAACGCGGTGCCCGCGAGATCGGCCCGGGGTCCGCGCCGAGGCGGCACCTTGCCGTGATGGAGCGCGAGCGCGGTGGCGGCGATACTCGCCAGGCCCGCGTTGGCGAAGGTGTGGCCGAGCTGATCGGCGGCACTGCCGAGCGGCACCGATTCCGGCGCGTCCGCGCCGAAAAGCAGGTCGAGACCACGGATTTCGGCCTCGGCGACGGTGCGGATCGCCGGGCCGACGTGCTCCACGTAGCTGATCGCGCCCGGCGCGACACCGGCCGTATCGTGACATTCCTTCGCCACCAGGTATCGCTGCTCGGCCGCGGTCGAATATCGGAACACCCCGGGGCGCGGCTCGTGTCGCAGTACGCCTTCGAGTACCGAGGCGTAGATGCGGTCACCGTCGCGCACTGCCGTCGAGCGCCGTTTGAGCAGCAGCGCCGTGACCCCTTCGGAGGTCTTCGAAAGTCCCTTGGCGGCAAGCAGATCCGTGGCGAAGGCACCCTCGGCGCGCTGCCCGGTCACCACGAGGACCGCGTCGGCGGTCTCGCCGCGCAGGTTGTTCACCGCGTGTTCCAGCGCGACGAACGAGGTGGCGTCCGCGGATTCCAGCGCGATCGTGCGCCCGAGCAGCCGGAAGGCCGCGGCGATGCGCGCCGGGATGGTGCTCGCCATTTCACCGACCCGGTCGTGCGGCGAGGCGCCCAGCCGCTCGACCAGGCTCGCGCGCAGTTCCCGGCGCAGCCGCGTGGCCGCGGCGCGGGTCGGCTCGTCGTGATCGTTCGCGGCGGCGCGTTCGAGATCGCGCCCGTACCGTGCGCCCGCGACACGAAGTGCGTTGGCGTACTGGCGATCGAGGCCGAAGCAGGTGCCGGTCACCACATCGGTGCGCTCGGTGGCCAGCGGTCGTTCCGGGTGGCCCGCGTCGGCCAAGCACTGCCGCGCCGCCTCCAGCATCAGCACCTGCATCCGCGTCATCGAGCCGCGCTGCACCGGCGGAATGCGAAACCGGGCCAGATCGACGTCCACATCGGCCAGATCGGCCGAGTGGCGCGGCGGATCGGGTCCGCCGAGCAGCTCCCAGAATTCGTCGACGCCGCGCGCCCGCGGGTACAGGCACGCGATGCCGACGACGGCGATGGGGCAAGCTGCCGCCTCCGGGCCTGACCCGCTCATGCTGTGTCCTTTCGGCATGAGCGAGGGCCCTGCGTGGTTACGCAAGCTGCCGCCTCCAGGCCTGACCCGCTCATGCGTCGATCACCTCGACCACGCCGCGATCACCGTCCACCATGAGCAGATCGCCGGTCTTGATCACCCTGGTGGCGTGCTTGGTGTTGACCACGGCGGGCACGCGGAACTCCCGCGAAACGATCGAACTGTGCGAGAGCATCGAGCCGATATCGGTGACGATGGCGCCCGCGATGGCGAACAGGGGAGTCCACGACGAATCGGTGTACTGGGTCACCAGGATTTCGCCGGGCTGGAATTCGTCGGCTTGCCAGGCCAGATCCTCGACGATGCGCGCCCGTCCGACCGCGCGGCCGGGACTGGTGCCGAGGCCGGGCAGCCGCGCACCGTCCGGCAGCGGCCGCACGGACTCGGTGACGTCCCACTCGCCGATGATGCTCAGCGGCGGCGCGGGGAGCCTGGCGTAGTTCTGGAAGGTGCGCCGTGCCTCCTCCAGCGCTGTGCGGGAGAAGATTTCGCGCGGATCGCGCTGCTGGTCCAGGTAGCGCAGCACATCGGCGAAGTCCAGATAGGCGACCTCGTCGGCGGTGCGGAGCACACCCGCCTCGATCAACCGCCTGCCCACCTCGTAGACGACCGAGCGGACCAGCCAGATGGAGGTGATCATCGCCAGGCGCGCGGTCTCCCGCAGCGTGCTGCACGTCTCATACAGGGAGAGCGCGGTTTTGACGGCACGGCGCTTCAGGCCGGGCAGCCGCTCCACGGCACGCATCGCCTCGTCCGCGCGGGGATCGCGGGTGGTGCCGAGGACGTTGTCGATCGAGAACCCTTCCTCGGCGTAGCGGCGGATCATCTGGAACACGTAGGCTGGATCGTCGATCCAGCGCGGATGGGTCAGCTCCATCTCCTGATGCGCGCGAGTTCCGTTCTCGCGCAGGAACGGTTCCATATGGGCGGCCCAGAATGCCTGTCCCGCTTCGTCGGCCTGCAGCCTGGCCGCGACATCGGTGGGCGAGCCCGCCCGGATGATCTCCAGCGCCCTCGGCTGTGTGCGCGCGGCCTGCGCCAGCTCCCAGACCTCGCGCGCCGCCTCGACCGTCCGCAGATTCGACATCTGGGTCTTGAAGTGGTTCTGCAGTCCCTCGCCCGCCGCGCCGAGCCAGGCATCGCACATCGCCTCCAGGATCCCGTAGAACCCGAAGGCGTTGAGGAAGTACGGCATGTAGCCGACGTTCATATCGTGGAAATACGCCAGGCGGCGGCGCATTTCGTCGTGCAGTTCGCGATGGCCGAGCTTGGTCAGGTCGATGCGGTGCGCACGGTCGAACTCGTACTGGCGCGAGTCGGTCATCCGCTGGGCCCGCTGCTTGGTGTCGCGGAATTCGTGTGCCGCGGTCCGGAGCCAGAACAGCGAGGACCGCAGCCAGGACAGGCCGAGCGGGTAGGAGCCGTAGGGATTGCGGTAGTCGGCCAGATCGATTTCCTCGCTGGCGAAGCGCTCGTCGAACGGCCGCTGATCCCGCGTCGCCAGGGTCTGGCTCAGCACGTGCGCCGTGTAGGAGACGTTCAGGTAGACGTACCCCTGGAAGTAGCCCATGTGCACGGACATGTCGCCACGGTCGCGCACGCCGGTGCCGACGACGCAGTCGCCGTGCACGTTGTCCTGGTAGTACCGCGCGAACGAAAGACCGAGGGGCGTCATCACTCCGGTGAAGATCTCGCCGATATCCATCCTGGTCCAGAACGTGCCGCGCTCGACGGCCTCGGGCTGCGGATCGTTGTAGGGGCTCAGCCGCGCGGTCTGCGGCGAACTGGTGGTGATGGGCCTGGCCTGCAGCAGGTGCAGGACGCCGTCGCGCAGCGCCCACTCGATATCCTGTTCCGCGCCATAGTGATCGCGCACCCGCGTCGCCAGTTCGGTGAGCTTCAGCAGCTGCTTGTCGGTCAGGCACGGCACGCTGCGGAACGCCTCGTCCACCTTCACCAGTTCGACGACGCCCGAACCGACCGGCGCGCACCGGGTCACCTTGTAGCGCACGTTCTGCTCGATCACCTCGAGCGCGGCCGGATCGATCACGAAGGAGTCGGAGGTGACCCGGCCCGAGACCAGCCCCTCACCGAGTCCCCAGCAGGCGTCGACCACGAAGCGGTCGGTGCGGCCGCTGATCGGGTCGCGGGTGAACAGCACACCGGCGGCGTCGGCGTCGATCATCTGCTGCACGACGACGGCGATGGAACCGACATCGGCCGCGTCCCGATAGGCGACGGCGCGGTCGGACCACAGCGAGGCCCAGCACGCCTTGACCGCCTCGAGCAGCGCCTCCTCGCCCGCGATATCGAGCACCGTGTCGTGCTGTCCCGCGAACGAATACGCGGCCGAATCCTCCTTGCTCGCGGACGAGCGCACGGCCACCCGCGGTCGGCCGAGCCGCTCATAGGCCTCGGCGATGGCGCTCGCGATCTGCTCGGGGATCTCGCAGGCCAGGATCGTCTCCCGGATGCCAGCGGGTTCGGCGGTGAGATCGAGGCCGCGCAGGAAGCTGTCGAACAGCTCGGTGGTCAGGCAGAAGGCGGGCGGCACCGGCAGCCCGGCCCTGATCATCTCGTCGAGCCGAGCGCCCTTGCCGCCCAGCAACTTCGGGTCGACCGGGTTCGCGCCGCCGAGCACCGTGATCTGGTCGCGCGCGGTCTGTTCGGAGGCGGTCATGCGCTGTGCTCCTTGGTCGTGCCCGCGGTGTTGCCGCCGACGAACGAGCAGAACTGGTCACCCGGGATCAGCCGTCGCACCGCGACATCGCCGAATCCGGCCTTGCGCAGCTGATCGGCGAGTTCGGTGGCCTCGGGCAGCGCGCCGCCGAAATCGGCGTACTCGAACCACAGGCTCAGCACCTCCACGCTGAGGCTGCCGCCGCGGCACGCGGTGGTGAGCAGCAGCCGCCCGCCGGGTGCCAGCAGGGAGCGCGCCTGCTCGAGCAGTTTGGTCCGCTCCTCGACCGGGAAGTAGTAGATGTTGTTGTGCATCGTGATCAGATCGAACTGCGGCTCGAGGTCGAGCTCGCGCACGTCGGCCTGCCTGACCTCGACGCGATCGGACAGGCCCCAGCGGGTCACGTTGGCGGCCGCCGCCGCGGCGACCTCGGCCTGGTAGTCGACGGCCAGCGCGGTGAGCCGGGGATTGAGTTGCGCGGCGTAGCGGACGTAATCGCCGCTGCCGCAGCCGATCTCCAGCAGTCGCAGCGGCGCCGCCCGATCGAGCACCCGCTCGATGGCCTCCTCGACGAAGGGCTGCACCACCCGGCTGGAGCGGGCGATGATCGCGCCGTCCTGATCGGCCATCGTCAGCCGCTGCCCGCTGCGCAACATGGCGGGCGCGTTGAGCAGCACCGGAAGATGGAAGCGGACGACCTCCTCCAGCGCCGCGGCGACCGTGTCGTTGCGCGGCAGCGCAAGGGCTTTCGCTGTGCGGCTCTTCAGGCGGTAGGTGCCGGTGTCGACGGCGAGTTCGCCGATGCGGACCCCGAGGTCGAGCCAGGCCCGCAGCAGCTGCCGGTCGTCGGTGATGCCGAGCGCGCCGGCCAGGGTGTCCACGTCGGCGCCGCGCCCCGAGAGTCGCTGCAGCACACCACTGCTCACGGCGCCGGTGAGGAAGGCGGCGCGGTACAGCGGCGTGACGAAACTGCGCGCCATCGACAGCAGCAGCGGAAGACTGCTGTCCGTGGTGACTTTGGTGAGGGTCGTGAACTTCACGGCCGGGTCCTTTCTGCGAGACGCCGGTAATCGACCTTGCCGTTGGTATTGCGCGGCAGCGCGTGGACGGCGGTGGCCGCGCGCGGCACCATGTACCGGGGCAGGTGCCGCGCGCAGTGCTGTTTGAGATCGATCAGCGACGGCGGGTCCATCTGGGCACGGACGGTGTAGTACAAGGCGAGTCGCGCGTCGGCGCCCTCGCCGGTGACCAGTACCGCGGCCTCGGCGACGGCCGGATGGCGCGCCACGACCGATTCGATCTCGCCGAGTTCGATGCGGTAGCCGGACAGTTTGACCATCCGGTCCTTGCGGCCGTGATAGACGAGCCTGCCGTCGACCCGGCCGACCAGGTCGCCGGTCGGATGCCGGTGCCGCCGATGGTGTTCGGCGATCGGATCGCCGTCCCTGCGCCAATATCCGGGGGTGACGCAATCGCCCTCGACCACGAGTTCGCCGAAGGCATCCGGCTCGGTCAGCGCGTTCCCGTCCGGGTCGACGAGGTGCAGGATGGCATCGCCCACCGGCAGGCCGATCGGCAGCGGATCGTCGGAGTCCTGATCCGCCTGGGTGAGAAGGTGATACGTGCAGACATTGGTTTCGGTCGGGCCGTACAAGTTGTACAGCCGCGTTCCGGCGGCGAGCAGCCCGGCCAGCTCCTTGAGCCGCGGCTTCGGATACACCTCGCCCGCGAACAGCACATACCGCAGGCCGCGCACGATCTCGGGAGTGAGCGCGCCGCAGGCGGTCAGCAGCGCCAGTATCGACGGCACCGAATACCAGACGGTGACACCGTATTCGCGGATGCCGTCCACCAGCGCCGCCGCGTCGCGCGCCTGCGCGTCCTCGATGATCCAGACCGCCGCGCCTGCCGACAGCGCGACGAACAGGTCGAAGGTGCTCAGGTCGAAGTTGAACGAGGCGTGGTTGGCGAACACATCATCGGGGCCGACCGCCAATTCCGCACGCGCCCAATCGATGAAGGCGGTGAGGTTGCGATGCGAGATCCGCACGCCCTTCGGTGTTCCGGTGGAGCCGGAGGTGTACAGGATCGCGGCGAGATCCGCCGGAGTGAGCGCGGGCGGCGCGGGCATCGGCTCGGCCGCACCGAGGAAATCGCCCCAGGTGACCATCGGCGCGGTGGCGCTGTCGGCCACGGCAACCACGGCGCGCACCGAATCCGGCAGCGTCAGCGCGGTGACGAGGGGGATATGGCGCTCGTCGGTGAACAGCGCGATCGGCTCGGTGTCGTCGAGGATCGTCCGCACCCGGGCCGCCGGGTGCGCGCCGTCGAGCGGGACGTACACGCAACCGGCCTGGAGCGCTGCGAGAATGGCCAGCGCGTACTCGGGCCCCTTGTCCATCCAGATGACCACTCGATCGCCCACCGTGGCGCCGAGGCGCTGCAGCCGCGCCGCCAATCTGCCCACGGTCTTGGCCAGTTCGCCGTAGGTGACGGTGGTGCGGCCGAGCAGCGCGGGCCGGAAGGCATGTTCGACCGAGGTGATGGCGGGCAGCCGGATGACGTGCGCGTCCGACGGCGCGGTCATCGGTGCGATCCCTCCGGCACGCGATCCGGTGCGGGCAGCACGCCGGTCTCGCGTCCGGCGTCGACGAAGATCTGCGCGGCCAGCGCGAGATCCTCCGGCGTGTGCTCGGCGGTCACACTGATCCGCAGCCGGGCGGCGCCGAGCGGAACCCCTGGGAAGACCACGGTTTGGCAGAACAGGCCGCGCGCTCTGACCGCACGCCCCATCTCCATGGCGCGGCGCTCGTCGCCGATGACCAGGGGGATGATCGCGCTCTGCGTGTGCTCGAGATCGAAGCCCGCCTCGGTCAGGTCCGCGTGCAGTCGGCGAATGTTGGACCACAGCGCGGTGATTCGCTCGGGCTCGCGCTCCATCACGTCGATCGCGGCGATCAGGCCCGCCGCGACGCCGGCCGGAATGGTCGCGGCGAACACATACGAATTCGAGTAGAAGCGCAGGTAGTCGATCACTTCCTCGTCACCGACGACGAAGCCGCCCATGCCTGCCAGCGCCTTGCTCATCGT
Source organism: Nocardia sp. NPDC052566 (assembly GCF_044547285.1). Classification (NCBI taxonomy): domain Bacteria; kingdom Bacillati; phylum Actinomycetota; class Actinomycetes; order Mycobacteriales; family Nocardiaceae; genus Nocardia; species Nocardia sp. NPDC052566. The sequence continues at coordinate 592,472 of NZ_JBIUAF010000001.1, forward strand.
GCCGAGCTCGAGATCGACCTCGCCCTTGAGATCGAAGTGTTCGGCGGTGCCCGAGCCGCGGGCGCCGAGCACACCGGTCGCGTGCGCGTCGTCGACGAGTACCCGCGCACCGTAGGAGTGGGCCAGCCGGACGATCTCGGGCAGGTCGCAGATATCGCCGTGCATGCTGAACACGCCGTCGGTGGCGATCAGCATGCCGCGCACCTGGTCGGCGCTGCGCGAGAGCACCCGCTCCAGATCGGCCATATCGTTGTGCCGGTAGATCTTTCGCAGTCCACCGGACATCTTCGCGCCGTCGAGGATGCTCATGTGGTTGAGCTTGTCCACGATCACCGCGTCGCGGACGCCGACCAGCGCGGAGAGGCAGCCGAGGTTCGCGGCGTAGCCACCGGGATAGACGATGCACGCATCGCGTCCTTTGAAGGCCGCGAGCCTGCGCTCGAGTTCCTTGTGCAGATGGTTGGTGCCGCCGATGATGCGGCAGCCGGTGTTGGTCGCGCCGTAGGAGCGGGTCGCGTCGCAGATGGCGTCGATGACGTCCGGGTGATTCGCCAACCCCAGATAGTTGTTCGACGCGAACATCAGGAATTCGCGGGTGCGCCCGGTCAGCTCGTCCTGGATCAGCGCCCGGTTGGTACACCGCGAAAGGAGCGGCATGCCATACCAATACAGGTGCTCGGCCTCGCGATCGCGCCGGTGCGCGGCGAATTCGGTGGCGTTGGAGTACAGGTCGGGCTCTCTGCTGTCGAGAAAATCGCGCATCGATCGGCCGTCCCACGGTGTGGTGCCCGGCGGCTTGACCGTATCCACCTCTCCGACAGCCAGTTCCGATATCTCCCCGGGTCTCGCGGCCGCCGCGTGATCTCCGTTGCCGACGCCGGCATGAGTCTCGAGCTCCGTGATGAGCGCGCGCAGGCTACCGACGGAAATGGTCGAGGCCAGGCCGGTGGGCAACGCGAGTTCCTTGACGGCGTCGTCGATGATCGAGATGAGCACCACCGAGTCGATGCCGAGATCACCCTCCAGCTCCGCATCGAGATCGAGCTGGTCGCGCCGGTATTGGGTGTAGCGCATCGCCGTCGTGACAACAACTTCGGATACGGTCATCGGACGCCCCTTTTATTGCTTTCGATAACGCTCGATCAAATCCGCGATCATATCGACGGATTGGAAGTTATCCGGCTTGATCTCGGGTAGCGGGATCGCGATACCGTATTCCGCCTGGATCGAGTGGACCAGGTCGAAGACCTCGGCCGAGGAAATAATGTTGAGCTCGAGCAATGGCGTATCCGCGCACAGGCCTTCACCGTTCCCGTCCAACCAGGCCTGGGTGATGTGCTCGAGCAGGAAATCTCGCGCCGTCATAACGACCCGGCCGAACCGCATTCATCACACACAACTGCTCCCGAATCGCTGTGAGAGTCTTCGAAGCTCGAGAAACATTTACGACTGTGGACCACCGCGCTGACGGAACTGCTGACGAATCGCTGACCGCGCGCTGTGGTGACGGGGCCCGACTTCGCGGTGGGAGTGGTGCTTGCGTACCATTTGAGCGCGACGACGACCGACCGCCCGTGTGGCGGCACGAAAGACCGCGCGGTCGGTCTGCTTTAGCAGGCCGAATGGTCGGTATCCCCAAATATGTTTGGATCGCGTACCCGATGTCGATTTGGGGCGGAATCCGCGGAGCCGCAAGGGAATTCAACTGTCCTTACCGGACGGTCATGGTAATCTGACAAAGTTCGGTTTCGAAACCTCCGGATCACAGCTCGATTTCACTCGGCCAGAAGAGGGTGCCCTCGCACAGACTCAGGATGGGCAATGGTTGTCAACAAGACTCCTGATCCAAAAAGCGAAAAGGCACATCGGAGTGCTGTTCGTATCGATCTACTAGGCTCCGTATCGGTTGTTGCCAAAGGTGTGCGTACCGAGCTCCGTTCGAGCAAGATACGGTCGATGCTCGCGACGCTGGCCTTGGACGCGGGCCGGACCGTGTACTACGACGAACTGGTGGCGGAACTGTGGCCGCGCGAAATCCTCAAGAATGCGCGTAACGCCTTGCAGGCCAATGCCACTCGAATACGTAAGACGCTGGAACGATGCACCGACGGCGCGGGTCAGACGCTTGCCCTGCACGCGGTGTACAACGGATACATCCTCGACATTCCCCGAGATTCGGTGGACGGCAACCGATTCCTCGACCTGACCGCCCGTGGTTCGGCGCTGCTGCCGGTCGACCCGGGGCAGGCGCTGGAGTGCCTGCAGGAGGGTGTGGTGCTCTGGCGCGGACCCGCGCTGCTCAACACCCATTCCGGCGAGAGATGCAGGGCCGCTGCGGCTTTCCTGGAGGAGCGGCGGTTGCTCGCCTGGGAGGATCTGGTGTGCGCGCAGCTACTGCTCGGCGACGACCGGCGGGCCGTCGCGGAATTGCAGCGGTTGATCGCGGCCAATCCGGCGCGTGAGGGATTGTGTGAGTTACTCATGCTCGCGCTCTATCGCGCAGGACGGCAATCCGAGGCGCTGCGATTGTTCCATCGCACCAGGCACCACCTGAACGAGGAACTCGGTGTGGAACCGGGAAGATCACTGCTGCGCCTCTACGAAGACATCCTCGCGCAGGATGACGCGCTCGATTCGGCGGATGCGGTACTGCGCCGCACGGATTTCGGTTTCGCTCCGTAATGAACGCTGGGGGAACAAGATCACGCAATGCTTCCGGACGGTATAAGCTTGTGTCACAATCACGTTAAAGATATTGCCGATACATGATCCACCCAGGGTCGGCCTTCGGATAGCGCTCGATGCTCGCATCGGGTGACGGCGACAGTTCGGGCCCGGCGAGACCCGTTCGATCAAGCGGCGTCCAGGAACGGTGGAGGGTATGTCTCGATTTCCCGAGCGGGTAGCAGGTATCGGTGCGCAGGCCGGCGGATTCCGTACCGGACACTGACGGCGACCGGGCCGCGCACAGCGTTCCCTCGCGGGCGATGCCGGTGGGGGAGCGGATCGAGTTGCGCCGCTTGCAGCGTCGGTTGTCGCGGCGCATCGTCGCGAACCTCGTCGGCCGCAGCGAGGAATGGCTGCGGCTGATCGAATCGGGGCGGCTGCGGCTCGATAGCGTGGAGGTCACCCTCCGGCTGGCGGCGGTACTGCACATCGATGACTTCCGTGAGCTGATCGATCGGCCGGTCCAGCAGCGGCGCTCGGGTAATCCGGCGGCGATCGATCTGGTGACCGTGCTGCGTCCCGCGATCATGGACCATCCCGCGCTGGCGGCGAATGGTGAACCGGCCGTGGCGAATCTGCCTGCGGAGCTGCTGCGGTGCGAGGAGCTGTGGTCCGGTTCGTGGCAGCGGTTCACCCAGACCGCGCAGCGGTTGACGCCGCTGCTGATCGCGGTGCGCGGCAGGCACTGGCGTACCGGCGGCGATTCGCGGGAACTGCTGATCCGCGCGTATCACCTATGCAGGCAACTGCTTACGGCGGTTGGCGCCAACGATTTCGCCGTGCTCGTCGCGGATCGGGCGGTCGCCGCGACCGCACATCACGATCGGCCGACGGTGCTCGCCGCGGGTGCCTGGCATATGGCCGAGGCGTTACTGCACCTCGAGAAACCGGATACCGGGCGGGATTTCGCGACGGCCGCCGAGCGGCTGATCCGCGACGGCGATACCGCCGAGGAGATGGTGCTGCGCGGCGCGCTGCAGCTGGTCACCGCGAAATCCGTGGCCGCGCTGTCGGATACCGTCGAGGCGGATCGGCTGCTTGCCGCGGCGGTGCGCACCGCACGGCATCTCGGCGGGTCGCGCCGGGCGCTCGGTATCGACTTCGGCCCCACCGAGATCGCGCTGACCCGCATGGAGATCGCGCTGGCCTGCCACGATTTCGACAAGGTGATCGCGGCCGCCAGGGGGATGGACGGCGCTGAGCAGCACCTCGCCGGACGTGGCGCGAGATATCACATCATGGTTGCCGCCGCCCTGGCCGGCCGCAACGACGATATGGGCGCCGTCTTCACCCTCGCGAAGGCCGCGGAGATCTCCCCCGAGGACCTGCGCTACGACTCCGACGTCACGCGAACACTGAGACACCTACTGCGCCAAGACAACCAGCTGCTTCGCAGCGACCTGGCGCGGCTGACCGAACTGGCCGACCCGCGCCTGGGATCGGTGAGCTAATGGTGCGGTTTGCCGCCCTCGTGCACGGCGGCGAGCATGCGCTCCTTGCCCGAGAGGATGTGCGCTTCCATCAGCCGCCCCGCCGCGGTGGTATCGCCTGCCGCCAGGTGATCCAGGATCTCGGCATGCTGATGGTTGGATGTGGTCCGGGCGGTATCGGTTTCGAGGCCGTGGCGGCGGAACAGGTGCAGTTCCTTGGAGACGTCGTCGTAGAGGTCGACCAGTCGCGGGTTGCCGGACAGTGCGACGAGGGCGCGGTGCAGGTCGACGTTGCGCGGGTAGTAGTCGTCGACCTCGGCGATGGCCTGCTGTAGCTCATCCACCTTGGCGCGCAGGGCCGCTGCCTCGTCGGGCGTGACCCGTTCGGCGGCGAGTCGTCCGGCCAAGCCGAACAAGCTGGCCCGAATGTCGTAGAGCTGGGCCGCCTCCTCGACCGAGATCTCGCGCACGAACATGCCTCTGTTGGTGCGGAATTCGACGAGCCTGCTGCGCTCGAGATGGCGCAGCGCCTCCCGGATCGGTCCCCGGCTCACGCCGAGGCGCATGGCGAGCGCGGATTCGTTGATCCGGTCACCGCCGGTGAGCGCGCCGGTGATGATCATCTGCTCGAGGTCCTCGGAGATCAGTTGCAGCAGAGAACTCGCCTGGCGTTCGGCCACCCGGCGCTGCAGCGCCGACATCGCCTCCGTGTGTTCGGACATGGTCTCCGCTCGGTAGCTCGGATGGACAAATCGGCATTCTCGCACGGTGAATTGTCAATTGCAAATCGTTGACAGTTGACAATTCACGGCGCAAGCTCTGTGCACCGTCCGAGAGAAACGAAGGAGGACGGAATGAAGATCAAAGACATCCGGGCCAGCGTGCACACCACATCGATCGATGTGCCGCTACTCAGCGAGCAGGTCAGGGGCTACGGGCGCGAGGAGCAGAAGGAGTTCGTCTTCTGCGAGGTCGAAACCGACGAGGGCCTCACCGGCGTCGCGCTCACCGGGCACTTCCTGGCCAGGTCCGTGGTGGTCGCCCTGGAGCGGCACTTCCTGCCCGCGGTGGTCGACATGGATCCGCGCGAGGTGGAGGCGGTGCACCAGAAGGTGTGGCGCACACTGAATCCCCGGACGATGACGGGTGTGGTGTCGAGCGCGCTGTCGCTACTCGACATCGCCCTCTGGGATATCAAGGGGAAGGCCGCTGGACGTTCCGTCGCCAGCCTGCTCGGCGGTGCGCGCACCGAGGTGCCCGTCTACGTGACATTCGGCTTCCCGCAGTACGACCGCGAGACCCTGGCGGCAGCGGCCAGGCTGCAACTCGATCAGGGCAATACGGCGCTGAAGCTCGTGGTGGCCGTGGACAAGAAGGGCTGGCGGGAGGACGCGGCCCGTATCCACGCGGTGCGCGCCGAGGTCGGTGACGATATCGACCTGATGATCGATGCCAACTATCTGTTCACCCCCGCCGAGGCCGGATACCTGTGTCGCGCGGTGGAGGACACGAACCTCACCTGGTTCGAGGAACCGCTGCATCAGAACGACGCGCGCGCGATGGCCGATCTGCGCACCCGCACCCGAATTCCGTTGGCGGCCGGGCAGATGGAAGGTCATCGATGGCGGCTGCGCGAACTGGTCGAGCACCAGGCGGTGGATATCCTGCAGCCGAACGTCTGCTACTGCGGTGGTTTCACCGAGGCGCGTAAGGCGGCGCACCTCGCGCAGATCTACAACCTGCCGCTCGCCCACGGCGGCGGCTGGCCGCTGTTCAATCTGCACACCCTGGCCGGGCTGATGAACGGCTGGATTCTCGAATGGCATCTGGGGATGGTGCAGGTCGGTGAGCTGCTGTTCCCGGACGCGCCGAAACCGGTGAACGGCACGATCACGGTGCCGGATCGCCCTGGTCTAGGCCTGACGGTCGACCGCGACGCGCTGCGCCACACGCTCGTTTCCGACATGTGATGACCGGGGTGAACTCACATGAGCAGCACGGCAATCGGCGAAGCGGCCGAGGCTACGACACCACCACCGGCACCACGGTGGCGTCGTCTGGTGACCAACACCAGCTTCCAGGTGCTCGTCGCGGCGATCGCCGCCGCGATATTCGGCATTGTCGCGCCGGAGGCGGCGGCGACGCTGCAGCCGGTCGCGAAGGCGTTCATCGCGCTGATCCAGATGCTCATCGCGCCGATCGTGTTCCTGGTGATGGTCACCGGAATCGTCGCGGCGGGCGGCATGAAGACGGTCGGCCGTATCGCGGTGCGCGCGCTGATCTACTTCGAAGTGGTCACCACGATCGGCATGCTCATCGGACTGGCCGCGGTGAACCTGCTGCCGCCCGGACTGGGGGTGGCGCCGCCCGCGCATGCCTCCGGTGAGCTGTCCAGCTATGTCAGCGGGGGAGCCAAGGACAATTCGTTCGGCGCGTTCCTGCTGAAGATGGTGCCGGACAACGCGGTCAACGCGTTCGCCAGCGGCAGCATCATCCAGGTGCTGATCTTCGCGGTGATCTTCGCGATCGCGCTGCTCCGCTTGCCCGACACCATCTCCCGGCCGATCGTCGACGGATGCGCCAAGCTCAGCGAGATCTTCTTCCGGATGATCCGGATGATCATGCTGCTCGCACCCATCGGGACCTTCGGCGCGGTGGCGGCGACGGTCGGCAAGTACGGTCCGGAGACGCTCACCGCGCTGATGAAGCTGGTCGGCGTATCCGCTTTGGCGCTGGCCATTTTCGTGGTCGTGATACTCGGCGGAGTCTGCGCGATGGCCGGATTCTCGCTGTGGCGGCTGATCAAGGTACTGCGCAAGGAACTGGCCGTCGTGCTCGGCACGTCCTCGTCGGAAGCGGTACTGCCGCAGCTGATGGAGCGGCTCGAGCAGGTCGGGTGCCGCCGCAGCGTCGTCGGTCTTGTGGTGCCGACCGGGTTTTCGTTCAACCTGGACGGTGTCGCCGTGGTCATCCCGATCTGCGTGGTGTTCATCGGGCAGGTGTACGGCATCCCGCTCACCTTCGGTGATCAGCTCACGCTGTTCCTCGTCTTCCTCGTGCTGTCCAAAGGCACTGCCGGAATCAGTGGTTCGGCCTTCATCACGCTGGCGAACACGGTGGCGGCCACCAGCCTGGTGCCGATCGCCGGGCTCGCGCTGGTGCTGTCGGTGGACCGATTCCTCTCGCTCATCCGCGCTTTGACCAATGTGCTCGGCAACGCCGTCGCCACCGTGGTGATCGCGCGCTGGGAGCCCGGCGGGCTCGATCGCGAACTCGCCGCTCGCACCATCGGGCTGTCCCGCCCGAAAGTCGTTCAAGGAGAAACACAATGACCCGAATCGTCGACATCCACGAGGGTGTCGTGCCGATCAGCTCCTCGATGAGCAACGCGTTCATCGACTTCAGCGCCATGGACTGCTCGATCGTCGCGGTGGTGAGCGATGTGATCAGGGACGGGGAGCCGGTCGTCGGCTACGGATTCAATTCCAACGGCCGCTACAGCGCGGGGGAGATCCTGCGCCGCCGGATCATTCCCCGGCTGCTCGGCGCCGATCAGGAGCAACTGCTGACCGACGACGGCGCCGCGATCGATCCGGCCCGCGCCTGGGATGTGATGGTGCGCAACGAGAAACCCGGCGGGCACGGGGAGCGCTCGGTCGCGGTCGGGGTGATCGATATGGCGCTGTTCGATCTCGCGGCGAAACTGGCGGGGCTGCCGCTCTATCAATGGTTGTCGCAGCACTACGGTCTCGGCGCACCCGACGACGACGTCTTCGTCTACGCCGCGGGCGGGTACTACGCACCCGACAAAGGGCTGGCCCAGCTCCAGGACGAGATGAGGGGTTTCCTCGAGCAGGGCTACGACGTGGTGAAGATGAAGATCGGCGGGGCGAGCCTGGCCGATGACGTCAAACGCATCGAGGCCGTGCTCGAGGTGCTCGACGGCGACGGCTCGCGGCTGGCCGTCGACGCCAACGGCCGCTTCGATCTCGATACCGCCCTCGAATACGGCCGTGCCATGGCGCCGTACGGGCTGTTCTGGTACGAGGAGCCCGGTGACCCGCTCGACTTCGCTTTGCACGCAACGCTTTCCGAGCGCTACCCGGGACCGCTGGCGACCGGTGAGAACCTCTTCTCGCTGCCCGACGCCCGCAACCTGATCCGCTACGGCGGCATGCGCCCGGACCGCGACTACCTGCAATTCGATCCGGTGCTCGGTTACGGGCTCGTGGAATACCTGCGCATCCAGGACATGCTGCGCCAGCACGGCTGGTCGGCCCGCCGCTGCATTCCCCATGGCGGACACCAGTTCTCGCTGCACATCGCGGCCGCACTGCATTTGGGCGGCAACGAGTCCTACCCCGGCGAGTTCCAGCCCACCGGCGGATTCGCCGACGCGGCTGTCATCGAGAAGAGCCGCCTGCGCCTGACCGACACTCCCGGAATCGGATTCGAGGACAAGGCACAACTGCACCAGGTCTTCCGGGCACTGCACACCTGATTCAGGTGCGGAAGGGCGTAGCGAGCGGTTCCGGTGAACGCCGGTGCGCTCGCCACGCCCTTCCCTGTGGCGGTGACGATTTCGCCGGACTCAGGTGGAGAAGGGGGAGCCCGCGCCCTCCGTTCTCGTCGCGGCCCTTCGAGTCGCGGCCAGGGGGAGGGCGATGTCTTCCAGGGAGCGGCCTTCGGCGTCGACGGCGAGGAAGCGGGCGATCAGGCCGCCGGTGATCATGACGGTCGCGCCGAGGAGGTAGCCGATGAACAGTCGCGCCGGGTGGGTGCCCTCGCCGATCAGCGCGCCGTAGACGACCGGGCCGAGTGCGCCGAAACACTGTGCGATGGCGAAGAATACGGCGATCGCCTTGGCGCGCACCTCCAGCGGGAAGATCTCGGAGACGGTGAGGTAGGCGGCGCTCGCGCCCGCCGAGGCGAAGAAGAAGATGACGCACCAGCAGACGGTCTGGGTGATCGCGTTGAGCACGTCGGCGTAGAACAGGATCGCCGAAATCGTCAGCAGCACACCGGAAACGATGTAGGTGCCCGCGATCATCTTGCGCCGGCCGATGGTGTCGAAGAAGTGGCCGATCGTCAGCGGCCCGACCAGATTGCCGACCGCGAAGGCGATGAGATAGATCGGCGTCGCGGAGGACGGCACGCCATAGAACTTGCCGAGCACCAGCGTGTAGGTGAAGAAAATCGCGTTGTACAGGAACGACTGGCTGATCATGAGGCTCGCGCCGAGAATCGCGCGCCGCGGATACTCACGGAACAGCACCCTGGTCAGCGTCACGTAGCCGATCCGATCGGCGGGTTTGATCTCGATGGCCCGCTGCTCGTCGACCGGCGGCAAGGTAACACCGCTCGCGGCGACCTCGTGCTCGATCTCGCTGATCGATTTCTCGGCCTGCTGTGCGCGACCGTGCATGATCTGCCAGCGCGGGCTCTCCGGAAGATTGCGCCGCACAAGCAGAATCACCACACCGAGCACAGGACCGATCAGGAAGCCGAGCCGCCATCCGGTCGACAGGCTCATGTGGTTGAGCAGGATATAGGTACCGATCGTGCCGATAACCGCACCGGCCCAATAGGTTCCGTTCACCGCGATATCCACGCGCCCGCGGAATCGGGCCGGAATCAATTCGTCGATGGCGGAATTGATCGCCGCGTACTCGCCGCCGATCCCCATTCCGGCGACAAAACGCGTCACATACAGGAAGAACACCCAGCCGCCACTGTTGCCGAGCGTGAACGCGGTGAGCCCGCTGCCGATCAGGTAGATGCCCAACGTGATCAGGAACAGCTTCCGCCGCCCGAGGCGGTCGGAAAGGTTCCCGAAGAGCAGCGCGCCGACCACCTCACCGGCCAGATACACCGTCGCCACCAGGCCCACCGCGGCCGACGACATGTTCAGTGTCTCCGGCTTGGTCAGCGTATCGGCGACCGCACTGGCCACCGTGATCTCGAGCCCGTCGAGTATCCACGCCACCCCCAGCGCGACCACCATCCTGGTGTGGAACCTCGACCACGGCAACCGGTCGATCCGCGCCGGAATCAACGTCCGCACCACACCCTCGGCTACCTTCGCCATCACGACTCCTACGTCCCGAACCGTGTTCCGGCTACCCGGTTATATCTCCCTCAAACAGACCGTGAGGCAGGTTCGCCGGGCGTATCGGCTGGAGAAATTCATACCATGGCAGTCCGATTGCCCGGGACGTAGCGTGGATTACAGGTGCTCGGTCGATCCGCTGCGGTCGGTACGATCACAATCGGGACGTCGGATGACAAATTTCGAAGAAGGCGCCGGGTCGAGGCTGAAACCGAAAGACAAGTGGACAATCTCGATCGCAATTCTCGCGATGATCGCAAGCATGGGATCCTTTGGCACCGCGGCTGTTTCGTGTGTGACCAGTCGGGAGGCCACTGAGGTATCGCGTCAAGTGGCGGATAACGTGAAGTACGACATCAGCGGCTGGTACCTCGCCACGTTCACCTTGGAGACCAAGGCGGCCAACGGGCAGATCACGCAGACGCCGATCGGTAGCCCGGCCGGTGCGAAGGAGTTGACGCGAGAGCAGGCGATCGGCCCCGACAACTGGATTCATGTCTTGATCACGAACACGGGAAATCGGACGGTCACCATCAGGAGTATCGGACTGGTGACAGATACCGAAAAAGACAGCGGGTTCTGGATCACCGAAATTCCGCACGAAATTCCGCCCTACTGCAAGAGCAACAACGGATCGAAGAAGGACGTGCGGTGCTGGACCTATCCGGCGCAAGTCGGGGTCGGTGCTTCTTCTACCTTCTCGTGGTGGGTGCCGGATGCGACCAGGCTGCTGCGTGGCGCGAAGTACACCGCACCGATCGTCATCGGGATCAGGAACCGAAGCGGTGTAACAACCTTCGATACGGTTCTGACGATTCGCTGAGACAGGCCGAAGATCATCAGCGGGTTTCCCCAGTTGTCGCCAGGTGGAGATGATCATCCTGGGCGTGGTTCTACTTGGTGATGAACTCCATATATCGCTTGTTATTCAGATACGCGCTGGCGGTCTTCGCGGTGGTCGGCATGGTGGTTGTCGGGTTCGCCCCCGGTGTTTCGGCGGAGCCGGACAGTGCGACGTGCCCGACCAAACCGCGGCCGACAGGCAAAGTGCTGCAAGGCTATTGGGAGAACTGGGACGGCGCGGCGAACGGTGTCCACCCGGGCATGGGGTGGATTCCGATCACCGACGCGCGCATCGCCGCGCACGGGCACAACGTCATCAACGCGGCGTTCCCCGTCATCGAATCCGACGGCACCGCGCGGTGGGAGGACGGTATGGAGCCGACCGTGAAGGTCGCGACCCCGGCGGAGATGTGCCAGGCCAAGGCGGCGGGCGCCACCATCCTGATGTCCATCGGCGGTGCGGCGGCGGGCATCGACCTCAACTCGGCCGGAGTCGCCGATCGCTTCATCGCGACCATCGTGCCGATCCTGCAGAAATACAACTTCGACGGTATCGATATCGACCTGGAGACCGGCCTGACCAACTCCGGCAACATCAACACGCTGTCCACCTCGCAGGCGAACCTGATCCGCATCATCGACGGCGTACTCGCCCGCATGCCGGCCGGTTTCGGCCTGACCATGGCACCCGAGACCGCCTACGTCACCGGCGGCAGCGTCGCCTACGGCTCCATCTGGGGCGCCTACCTGCCGATCATCAAGAAGTACGCCGACAACGGCCGCCTCTGGTGGCTCAACATGCAGTACTACAACGGCAGCATGTACGGCTGCTCCGGCGACTCCTACCAGGCCGGGACCGTCCAAGGCTTCATCGTCCAAACCGACTGCCTCGCCAAGGGATTGACCATCCAGGGCACGAAGATCACCGTCCCGTACGACAAGCAGGTCCCCGGCCTGCCCGCCCAGCCCGGCGCAGGCGGCGGCTACATGTCCCCGGCGCTGGTCGCCCAAGCATGGAACCACTACGGCACCGGCGCCTCCAACTCCCTCAAAGGCCTGATGACCTGGTCCATCAACTGGGACGGCTCCCGCGGCTGGACCTTCGGCAACAACGTCAAATCACTCCAGGGACGGTAGGGATCGGCTGTACTGGCGCAGTGGTACTTTCGGGTGCTACGCCGGTCCGGAGCGCCAAGGGTGCTCGAGTAGTGATTGCCATGCCAGCGCCCACGGGAATCGGCTCATCTGGGCGCCGCCGGTCCCTGGTTCATGAGGCGGGTCCTCGGCCAACACCGTCACACCCCACTCCGACAGCTTGCGTACCGCCTCATGTACCTACCCGGACCCTTCACGCATGTCCTGATGAGCACCCCCGCGCGTACTCCAATCCGTCGACGGTCGCCGGTGGCGTGACCAGGCGTAGAACAGCTGGCTCGACTATTGCCGAAATGGGGTGCCGCAGGGCGTACCATGCAGTTCAGTTCGGTGTTGTCATGAATTTCAGGGGGCGGCGTGGCCGACTCACCCTACTCCTCCGGCTCATCCGGCGAATTCTGGGCCGAGGTCGATAAGGTCAGGCCGGAGTTGGGGATTCGCGCGCTGGTGACCGATCGGATGCTGAAGGCGTTGCCGGAGCGGATCTGGGTTTCGCTGTCCCGAGCCGCGGATGTCGAGTCACAGGCGCTGCTTCGGTACGCGAGATTGTGGCGATCCCTTTATCCCGATTCCGCCGAACCGGCGGAGGTACTCGTTTCCTGGCAGCTGGCGGATACCGTTCGGCATCAAGTGGTCTGGGTTCGGTGTGTGGGCAGCGAGTGGATCGCAGGCGACGCGCACCGGATGACGGAGCGCGGTCTGCGGGAATTGAATGCGTCGCCGCTGCGACTGAATACGACGCTCGGTGCGCGGATCGGCCACGTCAGCGCGGTCATCGATCACGGTGTTGCGGAGATTGCCGCCGAAGGCAAGGTTTCCGTTGTCCTGCACAGCTTCCCGATTCAGGTCACCAGGCGGGCGGCACTGGAATTGACCGCGCTTGCGCCGGCGTCGGTAGCGCTTCCGGCGGAAGGTGTCTCGATGGACGTCCGCGCGGCGCGATATCGCGCGTTGGAGATGTCGGGACAATTCGATGTTCAGGACGCGATGGATTCGCGGTTGCTGTGGGCGCCCGATCCGGTCCAGCCCGGCCGCCTGCGCAGCGAGTTCGGTGGTCGCCCCCTGACCATGCGGGAAAACCGCGATTATCCTGTCGCCCCACGGTTTTCACTGGAAATCGGTGATACCGAGGTCTTCGAGTTCGACGACTTCCCGCCGACGTGGACGAAAGTCGATCCGCCCGTGCAGGATCCGAGCCGCCTGGCACGGGCGGCCGCGCGCGCGGAGCCCAAGCCGAAATGGGGGCGGTTTCTCGTTGCGGTCGTCGTGGTGGGCGTGGTGTGGCTCATCGGCCACCTGACCATAGGCAACGATCGCCCCGGTGCGCCCGCCCACGCAACGGTAGGTGACTGCATGGGACCGGCCTCGAGCTCCGTACCGACCGGCACGGTGTCTATATCTTTCGAACGACTCGAGGTCGTCGACTGCACTTCGTCCCGAGCCGTATTCCGCGTCGTCAGCGTGATCCCCGAAGGTCAGCAGTGTCCCTCCGGCGCCGACTACAAGTACATCGAATACAGCTCACGAGATTCCGCGGACCCCGACAAGGACCTCTGCCTGAACCGCAAGTAGACGCGCCGTTCAGGTAGCGCAGGCTCGATGAGGCATCACGCGGGGCCGAGTTCCGTGTCCAGCCGAGCGGGCCATAGCTCGCCTCCTCGGCCATGCGATCCAGTGCGGCAAGGACTTCCTGAGCAGCGAGGTCGAAGAAGATGTCCCTGCCGATCCGGACCATGACGGTCTGATCGGCGAATCCCGGATCCGCATCGAGACCGCCGACCACCGCGCCGCCCGCCATCCGGCCGAGCCCGGCCCACAGGAAGAGATCGGGCGCGCTCAGATACAGATCACGGTAATAGCCGTAGAGATCGACGATGCGTGGCCGGTTGAACAGATACCCCTGGTCCGGATCCCACGGCAGGTGATTGCCGTCGTTGGCCTTGGCGAGAGCTCTGTTGGTGTAGAACGACTTTCGATCGGTGTAGCGCAGTTCCGGATCCACTACCGGTCCCGGCGGGGGCGTGAACAGCTCGTTGAGGCGTTTGCTGGTGCCGGGTCCGAGAACGCCGTCGTGCGCGACCAAACCAGGTGGTATCGCGAGATTCTGCGCGATTTTGAACTTCCGCACCATGTCCGCGGTATCCGCGTCGTAGACACCGGAGATCGGTACCGGGAAGTCCAATTCGGTGAGTGCGCGCTGGATTTCGGCCACCGTGTCGGGATCGTTGGGTTCGTCGACGGCCAGATTGCCATTGGCATCGAAGCCCTCCTCGGTCATGCGAGCGCCGTCCAGGCACAGCCCGAACTGCCGGTGGCCCTTGAAGCGTGGCGCGGTGATGTTGCCCATGGGTCGTTACCTGCTTTCGTGATGCCGGCCGTTCACGGCCATGGTTCGGACGGGCGGACGATGTCGAAGGCCAGGCCGCTGGATCCTTCGCCGCCGCCGGGGTTCTTTTCGCGGCGGACCCACGAGTGCCAGGAGCCGTCGAACCAGCGGGACAACACATTTCGGCGGGAGACGACCGCGGCGTCGCGGGGGATCTCTTCCTCGTGCACCCAGCCGCCGGTGTGCAGCAATCGCCCGCGCGGCGCCGAATCGAAACCGGGTTGCAGCAGCGGCACCAGGGCGAAGCGGATTTCGGCCGGGCCGATCGCGTGGGGGACCAGGGGGAGCCAGTAGTCGGGGACGATGGTTTGCACGGCGTAGGCGCCGATTTCGGTGGGGGGTGGGCCTGCTGGCGCTCGGCGCAGCCAGTCCTCGCGCCGGTCGACGCGCACGCCGTGGCCGCCGGTGTAGGTTCGCTCGACCGCCCAGGCCAGGTTGGCCAGTTCGTCGCGCAGTAGCGCCACCGTTTCCAGTGGTTCGCCGACCGCACCGCGTTCGGAGGGCATGACAAGCAGGCCGTCCTCGGTGCCGGATACGGTGAACAGATTCCATCCCGCGTCTTCGGTTCCGGCCCTGTGGATTTCGTGCTTCTCACCGAAGGAGTCGGAGACGACGAGCCGGTCGAGCACGGTGAGTGATCCGGCGGGCACCTCCAGTGGCAGCTGGAACCAGTCGTTGCCGTAGACCTCGGCGAACGCGATCAGCAGCAGGCGCCCGGTGTCCAGCGTCGCGACATCGGTGGAGCCGAAATCTATTTGGGCGTCCTCCATTTCCCAGAACCGGTCGGCCGGGACACCGCCGTATCGCACCGTCGAGGGGATCGCCTCGCGATGAAAAGCGCGCACCGCTGGTGCCGCCGGGGCCGGGACGGCGGCCGGATCGGCGTCGACGGTGAACCAGTCCAGACCATCGCCGAGATACTCCTCGGCGTGGAATACCTTGTCGCCGACGCTCAGATCGACGCGGTGCTCGAAACGGTGCGGGTCGAAGGTGTCGGGCAGCTTGGCCGGGAAGAGTCCTTTCCACCAGGTCAGCCAGTCGGTCGTCACGGCTTCCAGGCCCGCGATGCGCGGTTCGGCGACGATCCGGCCCGCATCGGGAACCTTGGCGGCGAGCAAGGTCACCAGATCGGCGGCGCCGGTCGGCGGATCGCGGAACCCATACGCGGCAAGAACTTCCGCGGTGCGCGACCCGAACCCGTGCTCGTCGAGCAGGCGCAGGAAGTGTGCCCCGCCCTCGAGCCGCATCAGCTCGTCCGGTTCCGCCACGTTCTCCGACTCGACCATTTCGTCCAGCGGGCCCGAACGCGGGTCATAGGGCAGCCAGGTGTGGTCGACCTCGAGCTCGCCCTGCCTGCCTGCGGGCCGCCACGCCGAGACGACCGTGCTGCGCCCCGAAAGTTCCACCAGCACCGGTGATCCCGCGTCCTGCCCGGTGAATTCACCGAACTGCCACTGCCGGGTCAGCGCCCAGGCCGGATCGTGCACGCGGGCACTGAGTCCGGTGGCGACCTCACGGCTGCGCGATATCGGTTCGAGCCGGAACCGGTCGTCCAGCCGGAATCTGGGGTTGCCGAGGATATCGGTCATGCGTCGGGCCATCGTTCACTCCTCTGCTGCCAGTTCACGCCAGAATCTGCCGATCACCACGCCGTGCTCCTGGCCCTGCCCGTCGACGCGCACGGCCGGGACGACATCGTCGACCAGCGGCAGGTCCGCGAGGTCGACCGCGCGCAGTTTGGCAAGCTCCAGCGTGTCGCGGACCACCATGGCCAATCCGTCGGCGGTCCAGCCGCGCTCTGGATTCGGCGGCACCGCGAGCAGGATCGCCTGCGGCGCTTTGGCATCCGGCCGATCGAAGTGGAAGGAAAGTCCGGTGAGTTCGGACTCGACGGGCACCGCGTCGGGCCCGGTCTTGGTGTCGGCCAAGGCATCCGAACCGGGCAGCACCTCGACCCATTCGTCGAAGACCAGTCCCGCCAGCGGTTGGCCCGCGGGCAGTGCGAACGGGGTGTGGCGCACCAGATGCTGACGGGTGGGCGGGCGTTGCAGCGCCGGGAAGGCCGCGCCGATCCAGTGCCCGTCGGCCGGGGTCTGCGAGGCGGAAAGCGCCGCGGGCCGACCGGCGCGCACGCCCGAGATCAGCAGCGTCTCGTGCCAGGTGCGGGTGCCGGGGCGGATGGCGGCGAAGCGCCGCACCCAATCGGCCACGTTCGCACCGGTTGCCGCCGGCGGTGGCAGTGGCACCCCGGGGAACTCGGCGGTGAGCGGGACGGCGGTCCCGAGGAAGTCGTCCAGCAGCCGGGTCACCGCACCGAGCCAGCCCGGTGTGCTCGCATCGGCGGCCAACTTCCGCAGCTGTTTCGGCACGGCGCCGTCGATGCCGAGGGCGGCCCGCTGCTCAGGGGTGTCCACCTCGGTGAGGAAGGCCGCGACGCGTCCGCGGACCTCGTCGAGATCGAGGGCGGGCGCCCGGACCTGATCGCCGAGCAGATGTCGCGGCAGCAAAGCCGAAGCACCACTGAGCGATCGGTTGATCCGCTCGGCCACGGCGCGCAATTCGGCGAAATCGCCGTCGAATTCGGCGGTGGCCTCCGGCATGCCGTGCTGGCGTGCGAGTGTCGCGGTGATCCGGCGCTGCCCGCCGACGACCACGTCGAAGACCAGGCCGAGTGCGCCGAGCCCGAGGCTGTCGACGGTGGCCGAGAACGGTTCGGACCGTTGGTCTTTCTTCAGCGTTCCGGTGAGCCGCCACCCTCCGGCGGGGCCGAGTAGATCGGCCACCCATGCCTCGACCCGCGGCTCGAGCCGGGAGAACGCGTCGACGCCCCATCCGGCCGGGCGTGGCGGATTCGGGGGCAGCACGCTCGCGAGCCGATGGGTGATCGCGCGCCCGCGGTGCGGTGTGCGCAGCACATCGAAGCGGTCGGGGACGTCCTCGCCGCGGCCGAGCGTATCGGCGGCGAGACCGGCGCGCATCGGGTTGCCGCCGACCAGTTGATGCACGCTTTCGGCCAGCAGCAGATCACCGACCGCGTCGAGCGCATCGACCAGATCGTCGAGCATCGGGGCCACCACGGCGGGCAGGTCGGCGAACGGCGGCAGTGTCGCGTCGCCGAACGGGTAGCCCCGCTCTTGCAGCAAGGCGAAGACCGCCCCGGCGTCGTGCCCCCTGGCGAGCGCCATGCCGTCGACCACGTTGGCGGCGGCGATCGCCTCGGAGCTGCGCTCCCACAGGTCGGGCCGCGTGGCGCCGTCGGCGGGTTCCGGGACGACCGGTGTCGGGAACACTTTGCGGAACGATTCCTTCAGCACATCCAATTTCGCGTCGTGCAGTGCGCGTTCGAAGCGGTAGCCGAGCAGGGCGCCGAGATTCTGCCCGCGCCGCACCCCGCCGAGCAGCCAGCGGGCGGTGCGCGCCCGGCGCGAGGTCAGATCGACGGCCAGCGTCGAATCACCCTCGTGGGCAAGGAATCCCGACCGCAGCACGGCCGCGGTGGCGGCGTGGTGCATGGACGGCGCGTGGATGTAGCCCTCGGATTCGCGGACCGTGCCCGGTCGCAGGTTCTCCACCCACCCGTAGCCACCGAGCCGAATGCCCGAGATGCCCGCGGCTCTGGTGCGCGCGAGCCGCTGGGTCGCCAGCGAGGTGATCCAGGCGTCGAGCCGATGGGCGGTGAGGTCGAGCGTTTCGAAGAACAGCGGCAGGAAGTCGTCGGCCGCCACTGTGGTGAGCGCTTCGAGCCCGGCGAGCACCCGGCCCGCGGCGGGCAGTCCGCGGCGGCCGAAGTTCAGGATGTCGTCGAGCTCGCTCTTCGGCGTCTGCGGCGCCATGATCAGCTGGCTGAGCAGCCGGTCCACCGTGGCCGGTATCGCGAGCGCGAGGTCGAGCGTATCGGGTTGCTCACCGCCCGCGAGCTCCTGGCCGACGTCGACCAGCCACGGCAGGAAATCGACCGCCGATCCGGTGACCTCGTCGGTGAAGCCGACGTCGCCGAAGATGGTGTGGGGCCGGTCGGGGGAGACGCCGTTGATGTCGATCGGCCAGCGCGCGGTGAACTGCTCGTTGGTCATCGTGCCGGTGAGCACGGCGACGGCGTCGCGGAACCGATCGCGGCTGTGCGCGAACAGATCCCGGTACTTCGCCCGGTTCGGCACCAGCCGCTCGGCGACCAGTGCGTAGTCGGCGGGCGCGGTGTCGGAGACCCACGCCAGGTTGCTCACATCCTCGGTCGGGGTCGCCCAGCGCAGGCCGGACAGGATCCCGCCGATCGCGACCGCCGGTCCCGGGGCGCGCAGGCTGACCTTGTCGAATTTCTCCCGACCGCCACCGGCCGAGAGCACGCGGCGGATCACCATGTCGTTGGATACCGGTATGCGCGAGAGTATTTCGGCCGCGATCCGATCGGCGGGGGCCCCGTCGGTCACCCGGGGAATCCAGCCGGAGATCAGCGCACCGCGCCAGTGGTGCCGCAACCGCAGCAGCCAGGGCAGCAGGTGGGCGGCCGCGTCATCGGGCCCGTCGGGCACCCATTCGTCGAGGGTGGACACCGGAAGCACACCGTAGGGCTGGCGACCGGCCCGCACGGTCGGCAACGGCCCACGGCCACGGACGAAGTCGATCAGGTGGTCACGGATGGTGAGCCAGGCGCGCAGCCCCGGCGTCATGTCCTGACCGTCGAGCAGGTTCTGATCCCTGATCAATTCCTGTGCCAGCCCCCACCAGGCGAGCATCGACAGCGCCCCGGCGGCCGCGTCGCCGATCTGGTTCGCGCCGTCGCATTCGGTGAGGAATCCGGCATCGGGCAGGCCGAGCGCGCGGGCGAATCGGTCGGCGTCGGGCGGATTGGGTTCCGGCTCACCGGGTTTGGCCGGGATGATCAGCACCTGACCGACGTCGATCACATTTGGATCGGGAATCCTGTTGGCGGTCGCGATGATCGGGAACAGCTCGCCGTCACCGTAGAACCGTTTCGCGAGGCCGAAGAGCGTGTCGCCGGATCGGACGACGTGCATGTGCGGCGCGATATCGGGCGCGCGCGGCGGCGTCGCTCCCGGCGGTGACCCGCTGGGCCGCGACGACCACGAACTGCGGGTCTGCGGTGTGTTGTTCGTCGGGGTGCCCGTCGGCAGGAAGGCGAGGCCGTCGGAGAAGGCGTGCCCGTGCAGATTCGCGCGCAGCCGCTCGGCCGCCACGTCGGGGCCGCGCTGGCTGACCCCGATGACGAAGAGCTCGTCGAGGTGGTCGACATTGTCGGGCAGCGAGAGCACGATACCCATGCCCTCCCGGACGGCCTCCTCGAAATCTATGGCCCAGAGGGCATGTCCGCGATCGGGCGCCGCCTCGTCGGCCGCCAGGAATCCGAGCGGCAGCGGGTCCGGGATATCGGCGCCGGTCTGATCGACGACGACGAGACCGCCGACCATGCCGAGGAAACGCCACCGGCTCGGCAGCGTGGCGACCTCGGGCATCCGCCGCCTGCCCGGTTCGCGCAGCGCGGGATCCGGCGCGCCGGGCCGTGCCGCGCGCGTGATCCATGCCGCCCGAACCGGATTGACGGTATCGAGCAGTCGCTGCCAGGCGTCCTCGTCCGGCCGTTCCCAGTACTTGTGCGCCGCGGCCGATTCCTCGGGGGTGAGCGCCGGATCGAAGCTTTCGATGTGGATATCGTCGGGATAGACCCGGACCTTGATGCTGCGTCCGTCGCCCGCCCACTTGGTCTCCAGTCGCACCGGTAGCAGCGCGATCGGCTCGGCGCTGTGCGTGCCGAACAGCGGTTCGCCGGAATCCAGTGCCGCGGCGAGGTTTTCGGTGGCCTCGGCGAGGCGGGCGCGCAGGTGATCGAGCTCGGTGCGATGGGCCGCCTGCGCACTCTCCACGGAGTCGAGAATCGACTGCGGTGTGTTGCCGTGCGGTATGTTGACCGGATTGCTCGCGGCCCAGGCGCGAACCCGGCCGAGCTCGAATTCCCGGTCGTCGGCGAGCGCGAGTTTGTTGTCGTGTTCGAGCCGGATCAGATCGATGGTGCGGCGCAACATGAATGGGCTGTCGCCGTTGGCCGGCGGCCTGGCGCCGATATCCGGAATGATCAACACCTGGCCGACGAAGATGAGATCCGGATTCTCGATGGCGTTGGCGGCGGCGATGATCGGGAACAATTCGCCCTTGCCGTAGAAGCGCTGGGCGAGGCCGAACAGGGTGTCGCCCGCGACGACCACGTACGTGCGAGTGATGGGCGGGATGATCAGCTTCTGGCCGACCGCGATCACGTTCGGATCGGGAATGGCATTGGCGGCGGCGATGATTCGGAACAGGTTGCCGTTGCCGTAGAACCGCTGGGCCAGCCCGAACAGGGTGTCGCCCGCGACCACGATGTGGATGCGCCCCATCGACGGCACCATGGTCCGGCCCCGCCCCGCCATGAGTTCGGGCACGACGAGCACCTGGCCGACGCTGATCCGATTGGGATCGGCGATGCCGTTGGCGGCGGCCACTATCGGGAACAGGTCACCGTCACCGTAGAAGCGCTGCGCGAGCTTGAACAGCGTGTCGCCCGCGACCACCGTGTGGGTGCGGGTGATGTCGGGGATGACGAGCACCTGTCCGACCGTGATGCGATTCGGGTCGACGATGCCGTTGGCCGCGGCGAGCACCGGGAACAGGGCGCCGTTGCCATAGAAACGCTGCGCCAGGCCGGACAGTGTGTCCCCGGCGACGACGATATGTGTCTTGGGCATGGCGGGCTCCTGCTACTGCGGCGGCAGCATTCGATTGGGGGAGAACGCGACCTGGAAGGCGCGCTGGAAAATGATGCGGGCGAAATCACCCGCATCGGCGCCGGGCCAGCTCGCCGGATCCGGCCTGCTCGGTGCGCCGACGATGCCGCCGGTGCGGACCGCGACAAATCCGTTGGCGTCCAACGGGACTCGATCCCAGCCGAGATCGGACCAGGTTTCGAACTCCGGTCGCGTGTCCGGGTCGAAGCCGAATTGCGTGCCGCGCATCGGCTCGCGGACCACGAACATCCACTTGTCGTCGCGCGCCTGCTGTGGTTTCAGGTCGAAGCAGAACAGGCTGGTGCGCTCGTCGATGGGCAGGACGAAACGCGGGTGCTGCCACTCCACCTGGGCGCTTTCCACCCGCCGGTCCACCGACTTGGCCGCGAGCACCACGGTGCCCGGATAGCGCCGCAACACCTCGCCGCGGACCAGCAGCACGAGCAGATCGCTCAGCTTCGGGGCATGCGCGCCCAGCGCAACCTGTGGCTCCCAGCGGGCGATCTCGCCGTACTGCGGCTGCGCGCCACCCGGCGGCCAGAACCGCGAAAACGGCGTTCCCGCTTCATCGGTCGGGTATTCGCGCCAGCGCAGCTCGCGGTTGAACTCCTGATTCAACCCGACGAGCAGCGACTCGACGAACGGGGAGTTGATCTGCAGCAGGGTCGCGCTGTTGTCCGGGAACGTGGTGATGCCAGGAATCGCCCACTCCGGCCAGCGATCGAGGATTTCGGCGGCGATCGGGAAGCCGAATTCCGGATGGGCCATGATCGGCCTGAGCGGGCGGGTGTCGCCGCCGACGCGACCGGGCACCGCGGTGGTGCCGATCATTCCGGCGACGCGCGCCAGCTGCTGCGTCATCGGCGCCATGGCGGTGCGGACGCTGTCGGCCATGACGTCGATTCCCATCTTCATGGCGAACTGCACGTCCTTCGGCGCGGTGAGCTCTTCGGCGCTGATCGAGCGGCGCAGCCCACGCAGCATCATCGGGCGCGCCACCGGCTCGCCCGCGCCCGCCATCGACGCCGACAGGTTCGCGCCGACCGCGGTCAGGTCCGCCAGCGCCGTACCGTCCACGAAAGCGTTGCGCACGGCGAAGGATTGCTGCTGCGCGCCGAGCAGGCCGACCATGGTCTGCGCGGCGAACAGCGTCCCGGGGTCGCGGACGACACCGGCCGCGGCCATCGGTCCACTGCCCGCCGCGACGGTCGCGGCCAGCCACAGCGCGGGTTTGGCAGGCACCACCTCGACGCCGCCGACCGAGGTCGCGAGCATCGAGCCGGTCGGCATACTCGAGACGACGGTGCCCGCCGCGCGGGCGCAGCGGCGGGCCAGGCCACCGTTGCGCCGGGTGAGCCGGGCGAAGGCGGTGGATTCCAGGCCGTCGGGGGCGGCCGAGGCGACCAGCGCGTGACGCATCGAATCAGCGACGGGGACCGGCACTTTGGCGCTCATCACATCGGCGAGGCCGGTGAGCGCCGCGTGATCCATGGTGGCGATGTGCTTGCCCTGGGCGCTCTCACCGCCCTGTTCGGCCAACTCGGTGGCGGCGAGCAGCCGGTTCGCCTCGTTCACCGCGCCGACCTGCTCCCAGGCGCGCGCCATCAGGAATTCCTGCTCCAGCTGCACATAGCGCGCACCGATCGCGGCGGCCACCCGGTAGCGCACCTGGGTGTTCAGCGACTGCTGCCAGCCGGCGGCCGGAATGCGCTGGGTGCCTGCGTGATTGCCACCGTACAGCGGTGGCGCCACGGCCGTCGGCCCTTGGTCCGGCGGTTGCCCGACCTGTTCGCGCCGGGCCGCAGGCGCGTTCACGCGCTCGGTGATGTGCCCGAGGAAAGCGTCCTGGCTCGGCTGGTGTGTCCATGTCTCGGTCGGCGTCGCCGTATCCGGCAGTCGCAGCGCGCCCTGCACCGCGACCGTGACCTCGGCCGGCGTGCCAGCGGGCGGGTCTTCGTGCGGCCACGGGGTGCGCACGTTCACCAGGCGGGAGCCCAAGCCGGGCACGCTCGCCGCGACGATCGGCGTGATCTTGCGGGCCAGCGTCTCGAACTGGCCGCCGTCGCTCACCGCGAATCCCCACCAGTCGTACACCGGAAGCGTCAGCGCGCCAGGCTGTCCCGGCGCCCACGCGGGCTGCTCGCCGTCGGCCGGGATCTCCTTGTTCAACCCGGCCGCGACACCCGCCTTGGTGGTGGGCACCACGCAGGCGATCCAGTCGCCCTTCGACAGCTTGCGCGGGCAGATGACCCGGGCCACCACGGTGTCGAGTCCGGTGCGGACATCCAGCTTCACGGCGTCGTTCGGGGGACCCTCACCCTCCACCCTGGCCTCGACATGCACCCAGGACGCGGCCTCCGCGAGATTCGGCCGCGCCGCAGCGGGCACGTCGACGGTCGGCAGTGGATTGCCGGGTCGCACTTCACCTTCGCCCGCACGCAGCACCAGCAGTGTGAGCCACGGCATCCGCACCGCGGCCGGTGTGCTGAACAGCCACGGCAGTGCGGCGTCGGCGAATTCGATGAGCGCGAGGTAATCCGCCACCGCGTCGGAACTACCCGGCGGTGGTTCGCGCCGCACCACCATCGATGGTTCGAAGCCGAGAGTGTCACCGGGGCCGAGCATTTGCAGGGCGGGCCCGGTGCAGGTGTGGGTATCCCGGCGGCCGTCCACCGATTGGACGAGGTCCACTTTCGGTTCGAAGGTCGGCCGTGCCTTGGTCACCTTGTCGGCCGATCCGGCCGCACCGATCGTGACCGAGGAAAGGAACCAGCGGCGAGTCATCGGTTCATCACCACCTTCGGTGCGAAAGTCATGGGGCGCTGGGCCATTCGCCAGCGGTCGACCCGTTCGGCGGCGTGCAGCGGCCGGGCGAAGAGTTCGGCGTGGAAGGCCGCGCGCAGCACCAGGAAGATCCGGATGTTGCCCAGGGGAGCCGGGAACCAGCCGTCCTCGACCTCGTATCCGGTCTCGTAACTGTCGTCCATCAGGTGCGCGCCGCCGAGATCGGGTTCGGTATCGGACAATTCGAAGCCGCCGGTCATATCCTCGAACGCCGGTCTGGTCAGCTGCTCCTCGTCCTTCATCGCGAAGAACTCACCGGGCACGAACCGTTCGGGCACCTCCTTGCCCTTCGGTGCGTCGGTGGTGCCGAAGCGCGCGGCGGTGATCTCCCAGGTCTGATCCGGGACCGTCAATCGATGGAAGCGGTTGAACGTCTTGTTCAGCGGCACCACGGATTGGGTGACGCGCACGGTCGAATCGGCGTGCGCCACAACGCCTTGCGCCAGCTCTTGTTTCGCCGTGTCGGTGAGCCGGATGCCCGCCCGCTCGCTCGCCGGTCGCGCCAGCGCCCAGGCATCGCGCCGGGCAAGGGCGGTGCGCACCAGGTCCGGGATCTTCTCGGTGGAGCGCACGGGCAGTGCCGGATCACCCCACCGGACATCGAAATCGAGCGAGACCTCCCAGAACAGCACCTCGATACTGCCCCTGCCGAAGGCGTGCCACGGGGCCGGACCCTCCAAGGTGAAGTCGAGGCCGATACCCGCCAGCCGCTCGCCGAACGCCAGGACCGCGACGCCCGCGTACACGTGCGCGCTGAACGTCAGCGTCGGCTCCCAGACGAACAGCGCGTCCAGCCCGAGCCAGCCCTCCAGCCCGCATTCGGCGACGGTCGCGTCCAGGTGCAGCTTCGCGCCGAACTGCAGCGAGTTCGAGGTCAGCGCCAGATAGGATTCGGCGCGCAGGCCGAGCACGCCGCCGCCGATATCCATCGCGAGCCGCTGCAGCTGCGGCACACCCGGTGGTCGGGTGTACTTGGGGTGGAAACCGCCTGCGGACAGGACGAAGGCCGGATTGTCGCCGCCGCGGAACAGCGCGTAGATCTCGCCGGTCACCGGCATGCCGACGATCCACGATCCGGCGAGCGAGACCAGAAATTCGACAACCGGAACGCCGGGATCGATCCGCCCGAACACGCTGGCCTGCAAGCGGATCAGCGGCGCCGCCGGATCGGGCAGCGCGATCAGCGCCCGGCCGAGGATCAGTACCCGCATCGGATCGGGCAACTCCATGATCACCGCGACGGCGACGCTGACGAGGCGCCCGCCCCAGGTGATCCGCAGCATCGGGCCGACGAGGAAGCGGCCGCGCGCCACCGGGAAGCTCCCCTCCAGTGCCCCGACGATCTCGTCGGCCCGCGCGATCGCGTTGCCGGGAAACAGGATTCGGTCGGCATTACCGCCGCTGACGAGTTCGCGCAGCCGGTCGGTATCGGCGCGGCGGTTGATGCCGACCAGGCCGCCCACCGCGTCGATCGCGAAGCCGAAGCCCAATTGGATTCCCGGATAGGGGAATTCGGCGCCGAGCAGGACGAGTAGGGACAGCGGCTTGCCGCCGCTGGGCAGTTGCAGCAGGCCGAACGCTTTCACCTGCAGCACACCGAGATTCACATCGATGCCGCCCGCGTAGGCGTCGCCGGGACGCTGCTGGAAGAACCCGCCGCCGGAGACCGGGCCGAGTAGCAGCCCGATCCCCATACCGGTCGGCAGGGTGGGCAGCACATCGGTGCCGGCGCCGAACCGGTCCGGCAGCAGCATCGGGACGCCGACGCCGAGCCCGTCCAGCGCCGCGGTGAGCGGCAGGCCGGGCGGCTTCGCCAGCAGCGAGATCATCGGCTTCAGCGCGAATCGATCGC
This sequence comes from Nocardia sp. NPDC052566, assembly GCF_044547285.1. Classification (NCBI taxonomy): domain Bacteria; kingdom Bacillati; phylum Actinomycetota; class Actinomycetes; order Mycobacteriales; family Nocardiaceae; genus Nocardia; species Nocardia sp. NPDC052566. The sequence continues at coordinate 618,594 of NZ_JBIUAF010000001.1, forward strand.
CTTCCATACTCAGTTCGACGGCGAAGCTTCGCAGCGTGATGCCGGGCAGCTTCAGGTTCACCTTCTTCTCGACGCGCACCGCGCCCTCGACGAAACGTAAACCCTCATCACGGCTCAGCGCGATCGTCAAATCCGTGGGAGTCGTGGACGATCCGGTACTGCCGCCGAGGAAGCCCGCCAATGCGGCGGGCAGCAGCCTGGCCTCGAAATCATCGACCTTGATGTCGACGTGCGCCGCGGTGGTAGTCGACACACGCATGGTCGCTTCGATGCGTTTTGTCGACACACCCGAGCCGCCAGCGCCCACCGAGAGTTGCTTCTTGCCGATGGTGATGCGTGCCTCGCCGGTCGGCGCCACCGAGTTGGCGCCGGGGGCGAATGAGGCGGTCCACGCGGTAGTCGTCCGGACATCGACGTGCAGGTCGAATTCCGCGCCGACCACCGTGTGATCCAATGCCGCGTTCGGGGTGACGACCAGATCGATCACCGGCCCCGGCGATACCGCGAGCACGGCGCGCGATCCGTTCTTGGCCAGCACGAAAGCGATTCCGTGCGGTGCGTTTTGATCGCGCCGCCACCCGTGCGCCCGCACCGGCGCGCCCGCGTCGGTCGGATTTCCCAGTAGATCGTGCACGAGTTTCAGCAGGCTCTCCTGCTGTGGCAAATCCGTGAGCGCCTCGAGCAGTTTGCCTTTCAATGCCGGTTCGGTCTCGCCGGCCAGTTCGGGCAGCGCCTCCACCGCGTTGCGCACCGAGGCCACCGACCGCTCGGCCAACCCCCACAGTAGGCCCGCCACCCGGGCCAACAGCTCCTTCGGGTCCACGCCTACCTCCTAGCAACGCCGACCGGGCCCTCATCGCCGATCAACGAACCCGAACGTATGTCCGCCCGGCCGAACCCACACGAGTAGCGACTACTTGAATCCGACCGTCACCCGCTGCGACCAGCCAGCAAAGCCGCGTAGCGACTACTCACGACAACCGTTCGGCGCCGGTATCGAATGAGACGCGTACGCCAATGGCACTACCTGTTGGCGGAGTTCGACAGCAGGAGAAAGTCATGGCCACCTACAGCGTTTTCATCAGCGACGTCTTCGGAACCGTCCGGCCGATCAGCAAGTTGACCGATGTCGTGAATCAGCTGAAAGGTTTCTTCGACCCGATCGCCCGGGCAGCCGGATTCGCCGACGGCGCGCAGGTTATCGTGCTGGCCGCCGAACTCGTCGTCGACGATAGATTTCTCGCGGTGCATTTCATCCCGGATGAGCTGTCGGCGATCGAGAAGTTCGCGAATGGCCCGGGAGCGCCGCTGCTCGCGGGAAGGACGCTGATCAGAACCGAGAACGGTACGGTACAAACGCTGTCCGAGGTCCGCGGACTCGGCCACAATGCGGAAATCCTCGCCAAGCTCGTATTCCACGAGTGCATGCACAACAAGCTCAGCCTGAGTGGTGACCAGTTGCATCCGGGACCGTCGTTCGTGAATCCGCTGCTCGGGTTGGCCAGTCCGGAACTCGATCAGACAACGAACATGACCCCCCTGAATCAGGCGGCGATGGTCGCAGCGCTGAACATACCGAGGAAGCAGTGGCCCGGCGTGGCCCTATTCCTCGCACAACGCCGCATCCGCCGAGACTCGGGCGACCCCTTCTGGAACCTGTAGCTCCTCCCTCGCCCTCGACATCATGTCCGATTCATAAACTGGTCGGTTGCTTGTTTGACTGTGTAATTCGGGACGAATCGGGAACTGCGTGGCGCGAAGGTCGGCTGCGTGATATCCATGCTGCGACGCCCACGAGGGCGCCGCGGAAGCTCTTCCGATCGCAGAGGTGTTCTGTGGCAGATCTTGATGAACGGCGAGTTCGGCTTCGAAATACATTGCTGCAGTGGCTGTATGTCGAGCTGCTAGCCGGTCGCTCGAAATCGGCTCCGACGCCGCAAAAGATCATGCAGCATCCGGGATGCTCGGTGTCGGATATCACCTGGGATGAATTATCCGATGCTGTGGACGATCTGGAACACGACGATTATGTGCGGCGGGGTCGTCGCGTGGGCCGAGGAGTACCTCAGCTGGCGCTGACCACGGAGGGACAACTCGCCGCGCAAGCGGTTGGTGGGCAACAGGTTCGCGAAGCCACCGAAGCGGCCGCGCGCAAAGATCCGAACATTACGATCGGCCGCGACGGAACCGTCACCATCATCCACGGCAGCCCACACGCTTCCGTCGGGGGCGGGAGTGCGCCACCGCCGACGAAACACGACCGGCGTATGTTGATCGTCGGGTTGGCGGGGTTGCTGGTCGCTGTGATCGGTGTGGGCATCACCATCATTCGCTGGTCGCCGTGGGATGCCGCGAATGAGACCGTGCCCACCACCGTGCCGGTGACGACTCAGCCTCCGCCGCTTGGGCAGGACTCGGTCACCACAGCACCGCCGCCGACCGGGCCACGTGAAACCTGGTACAACCTGGTTGAGTACACCGCATCCGGCTGGGCGAACGGTTTCAATTCTGTCAATTCGATCCGCATCGGCGTTTCCAGGCGAACTTTCACCGGCAGCATCGTCGGCTACTACCAGTCGGGTCTCGACGTCCAGAACGATCGCGCCACCTGGACCGTCGGCGGAGCGTGCACGAAGTTGTCCGTGTGGGTCGGCAAAGACGCAGACTCATCCTCATCGGAGGGTGTCGGCCGCTTCTTCGTCCGTGGTGACGACGCCGATATCCACGTGCCCGTGGAGAAGTCGATGACCGACGCGCCGGAAGAGATCACCGCTGTCCTGTCCGGCGTGGGCCGCTTGACTCTCCTGGATACCCGCGCCCTTTCGGATGCGAGGAACGCCTGGGGATCCCCTCGCGTAATGTGCACGGCCCCACCGGGAGCGAAACGATGACCCACGGCCCGGACTATCGAAAAGGGCCGCCGCGGCGGAGGTTGTCATGGCTGCACGTCAGCCGTACGGCAGACGTCCTGGGCATCCTCGGCCTGGTGATCTCGGTCATCGCGGCCATAGCCGGATTGTTGTTCGTCAATCGGGACCGGGGTGACAACTCCGCAAAAGCGTTGCCAGCGACCACCTTTGCCGCGTCCGTGACGACCACGGTCGGCCGACCGAGCGAGACCACCTCATCGGCCACGTCGAGCACCACGACCACCCGCACTACGGCGAAGGCTGCCACCGTCATCCAGAACGTCGAGATCGAAACCATGACTTACGGCTTCCAGCGAATCGGCCCGGACCGGTACAAACTGCAGTGCGGTCAATTCGACTGCAGCGATCCCACCGTGTCCGTGTACTACGGCTGGACTTCGTACGTCAACGGCTCCGGATTCTCCAATCACGAATGCACGGTTACCGCAACGGTCACCGGACCATCCATCACCACCCGGACCTACCACGCGGACTCCTGCTCGGAGGTCGCCGGCAGAGGCGAAGGCATCCTCATCCGCCAGCCCGGTGAGTTCACCGTCACCGTCGAAGTAGTTCCCGACCCTGGGCGCGGCACGCCCATCACGGTGACGAAGATCTTCACGGTAACCCCGCCGGACCGGTAGTTATCGGGCGACGCAAGCCACCGGCGCATTCGAGTCGAATGCTCGGCCGATTACATATTGGCGCTGAGGCAGCCGGAGTACGGCTTGCCTCAGCGAACCGGTTCCAATGTGCCTGGCAGGTATAGGCAATTGGGGCCTGGGGCGCGTACCGGGGCGGTGAACGATCTGCCGATCCCCGTGCCGCCCGGTAGTCCCGCTAGACCCAGCAGCATGAGGTAGCCCGGTGGGGCGGCGGTGGGTTGCAGGGTGACGGATCCGTCCGGATTCAGCTGGGGCAGTGTGTAGTGGGAGTCGGGTTGGTTGGCGACGGACAATAGGGTGCTTTCGTCCAGTTCCGGGCACTCTTTTCCCATGGGCAGGACCTTCGCCCTGATCCCCATTTCGGCCAGCTTGGCATTGGTCGCGTCGATCGCGCGCATATCCGAGATCGACACGGTGACCGATCCGTCGTCGTTGCGGACCACGGCGAATGCCTGTGGGCTTGCCCCGAGCAGGTCGATGGCGACAATGCTCGCCCCGGCGAGCGCCACCGCCGCGACGGCGATGCTCACTGGACGGCGCGGGAACTGCCGAGGGGCAGGCGAGGGGGCGACAGCCAGTTCCGGGCCGTGCGCGTCGATGAGATCACCGAGTAGGCGATCCTCGAATTTGCTCATCACTTCGATCCTTTCGTGTTCATGGCGTCGTGGCCCGTCTGCTTGCGCAGCCTCGTGCGCGCCCGGAATAGTCGAACCCGCAACGTGCCGGACGAAACCCCTAGTGCGACAGCAGCTTCCTTGGGCGTGAGACCCGCGATATCGACGAGTTCGATCGCGTGGCGATCCAGTGCGGGCAGCGCCGCCAATGCAGCCATCAGCCCGCGTCCCGAAGCCTCGGCATCGATCCGAGCGAGCAGCTCAGTGGCCTCGTCGTCGTCGATCTGCCGATGGCCGCCCAACCGCGCCAAGGTATCCCGGTTGCGCGTAGCGCTCTCACAATGCCGCGCGTACACCCGCCGCGCGATCGTGAGCAACCAGCCACGCCCCGTCCCACGCTGCGCGTCGAACGACCCGAACGAGGTGATCGCCTCGACAAACGTGTCGGCGGTCAGATCCGCGGCCGTCTGCGGGTCGGTCGTCCTGCGCGCGAAATACGACAGCACCAAGCCGATATGTGCCCGGTACAGCTCCTCGAACTCCGCGGTCCGCCCCGAGAGGCGTTCCTCGGATTCGGGTGGCGAGCCCTGATCCCTCATCAAATCCGTCACATCTATCAGTTGCCGGAATCAGCGAACAGCGTTACCGCCCTGCTCGGCACGGATACCTCTCTGTCCTGGGCGCGAGTGCGGCTGCTGGATGGTCACGGGGTGGTGGGTGGGTGGTGGCGGCGGAGGAGGTGGAGGACGAGGGGGAGGGTCAGGACCATCAGGAGGAGGCGGATGCTTTGGACGCTGGTGATCAGGGGCATGTTGGCGTCCATGCCTTCGGCGGTGGCGAGGATGGCGTTGATGCCGCCGGGGGTTGTGGCCAGGTAGAGGTCGAGTAGTTCGAGGTCGGTGCATGCGGCCAGGCCGAAGGCGAGACCGGCGACCACGGCGCAGAGTGCGAAGATCGCGGCGGTCAGGCCGGGGATCATCTTGGCCATCTCGGTGACCACCTGCCGGGTGAAGCGCGTGCCGATTTCGAAACCGATCACCGCGAACAGCAAGGCTTTCAACAGATTGGTCGGCGCGTAGCCGTGGCTGATGCCGATCGCGGTGAGTGCGGCGGTGGCCAGCATCGGGCCGATCAGCATCGGGCTCGGCAGGCGCAGGTATCGGCCGAGCCGGATACCGATGAGGCAGAGCACGATGGCGATCGACAGCCCGGCCACCTGATCACCGCGGCCGACGATCATCCATTGCGGCAGATCGGGATTCGTGATCGCACCGGCCTGCGCCGCCGCACCGGCCGCGAGCCGGTCGTCGCTGTCGAGCAGCGCGGCGAGCGCGGGCGCGCTGAGCGCGACGAACGCGACCCGCAGGTACTGCATGAAGGCGACCCGGCGCGGATCGGCGTCGAGCTCGTCGGCGCACGCGACCACCGCCGCCGAGCCGCCTGCGAGTAATCCGAGTGTGGCCGTTGATAATTCGACTGCGGCGAACCGCGCGAAGACGATCGCCACCAGCACGCTCACCAGGAGCGTGGCGGCGGTGATCACCAGCACCGGCATCATGGCGAGCCCGATCGAGGACAGCAGCGACAGCTCCAGATAGCTGCCCATCAACACGCCGAGCAGTGCCTGCGCCCCGATCGACACGGTGCGCGGCAGCGGTGCGGGCGGCCGCGCGGTGAGCGCGAGGACCGCGCCGACGACGATCGCCAGGATCATGTGCGGCGCGGGAAACCGGGTCCGGTCGAGCAGTTCGGCGGCGACCACCACCCCGGCCAGCGAGGTCGCGCAGCCGATCTTGCGCCACAGGGTGGTCGGTATTGCCGTCTCCATCTCGCCTCCTGCTGAGTGCACTCCGCGAACCGCGGCAATGAATCACGCGGGAATGGCTGCCTACGGCGGAGTGAATTCGTTCAACCGAAATGCCGAGCTGTCGAAAAATCAACCTGTTCACCAAAAATGATGCTGCAACCTGTCTACCATGTGATGACGAACTTGCCAAAAACCGAGGGTTCTTCGTGCGGAGGTGAGATACGCAGGCGCGCAACGGAATCCCTGGCGGCCGTGCGAACGCCGAGCCGCGCCCGCGCCCGGTGCTGCCTGGTCGCCGCGATCGCAACCGTGCGCGTTCATCGTTGCGATCGGGGAGTTGTGAGCGACCTCTCAGCTGCATTTTTGCCGAAACATCCAACGCGCCAACAGATTTGGTTAGGATTGATAGCATTTAATTCATTCAAATCAGTTGCGAGAGTTTCTGAAGGCGGGTGGGTGTGATGTCGCAGAGGCCGAGGAGAAGTGTTGTCGGCGACGACGAGCTACGGAATTTTGCCGCCTGCTTACCTCGCGACGGCAGCGAGGTGTGCAGGCAGTGGACGGTGACGGCGGTCCGTGTCGACAGTGATGCGGCAGGGCCCGCGCAGGCCGGGGCGGTCGTCGCGGCCGACCTGGAGATGGCGGCCGAGCAGGTATGCGACCGTCTTCCGGCCACGGACCGAGACGCGAGTTGGTATCTGGTCGCCACGCTGGGCACCGTCGAAATCGATGAATCGGCGGGCAATCTGGCGACGCGTACGCGCTGCCAATGGGTCAGCCGCATACATCGCGAGGAAGCCAACTGGCAGTCGGGCGCGTGGATTCCGGCCGAGGGTGACCTGCGCACCCTGGACGCGAACGCGTGGTGCTCGGCCACCAAGGGCTGCCCGATGCGGTCGTGAGGACGGCCGGGCAAAGCACTCACACGTCGCTTCGAAGCTCAACGACGCGAATGCTCATCGACTGCGGGGTATCGATGTCGGATCAAATCAGTTGCGGTGCGGGCTACTCGATCGAACGGTGCGAGGCTGCCGTGCGCGCGGCAGAGAACATGTGCGCCCTGAAGTAGGGTGATCAGGGTCGTCGCCAGGTCGTCCGCGGCGGCATGGTCCATGCCTGCCGAGGTCAGCCGCTGCGCGAGAGTTGTTGTCCACGAGTCGAAGACGCCCGACGCCACGTCGCGCAGCGTTCCGCTGTCCGGGTCGACGGTGACAGCGGCGACCGCGCAGCCCGCACCCTCGGCCGAGGCGCCGACCACGGGTCGCACCGAAGCGAGGAAGACCTCGACCACCGTCGATGGATCGTCGGCGGACAGCTGCGCCAGATGTCCGCACACGTCGCGGCCGTTTTGTGTCGCGGCTTCGGCGACGAGCTCTGCTTTGCCGCCTGGGAAATGATGGTAGATCGCGCCACGCGCCGCTCCGCTGGTGTCGAGCACCTCGGTGAACGACATGCCGGCCACACCCTTCGTGCGAAGCGCGTCGATGGCGGCGTCGATCATCCGGGCTCGCGTATCTGCCGCCATGGGTTCCTCCGAGACGTTGACTAGTACGCCCATCCTACTGCACACTGATGACCGGTAGTACGTACGTACTAGCGACTGATCGAGGAGGCCCCATGCCCATCACTGTTACCGCGCCGACCGGTACTTTCACGGAGTCCGGTGAGCGCGAGATTCTGCCCCGGCTCACTGCGGCACTGCTCGATATCAGTGGCGGCACCGGGAATGCGTTCTTTACTGGAATCATCGGCGGGACAGTGCATCTGCTGCCACCTCACGCCATCTACGCGGGGGGAGTGAACAGGCGGATCGTCATGGTCGAGCTGAAGCTGCCCAATATCGGCCTCCCCGATACGCAGAGCCGGGCCACGTTCGTCACGGCTGCCACCGACATCGTCGACGCACTCACCAATCCCGGACACAACCGCGCCGACACCTGGGTGAACATCGTCAATGCTCCCGATGGGGGCTGGGGGATCGGCGGTCGCGCATACACTGGCGACGCTCTGATCAGCGCGGTCGCTGCCGGGATGGCATAAAGGTCAGCGCGACGACCGTAACAGTGCCGCATGCATTTTCGTGTAGAGCTCGGTGTTGTCCTGGGTGGTGGCGAACGCCTCGGAACCCGGGCCGAAGCTGTAGATCTGGACATCGGCGCCGGTGTGGTCGCCGTAGAGATACGCCAGCCATAGGCTGGCGTCCGGGGAACCGTCGGCTGTGGCCGCCGGATCGTCCGGGGTGCGCAGCGTCGCGGGGGCGAAGGTTCGCGGGTCCGCCTGCGGCGCGTTGAGTGGACCGCGGGAGCGGTCGGGGTCGAGCAGCTGTTCCTTGTCGCGCAACGGGATACCGTTGTTCGCGGGGTTACCGCGGTCGACATTCGGTGGTGGGGAAGCGGATTCGGCGTTGGTGAAGTTCCCGGGCTCGACGATGCCGAGGCCGCCGCCTTCGTGGTCGGCGGTGACGATCACCAGGGTGTGCCCGTCGCGCCGGGCGAAGTCCACGGCCGCGGCAACGGCATCGTCGAACGCTTTGAGCTCGCCGAGCGCCTGTGCGGCTTCGTTGGTGTGCGAGCGCTTGTCGATCTGCGCGCCCTCGACCTGTAGCAGGAATCCCTTGCTGCCCTTGGCTTTCGACAGCAGATCGATGGCCGCGACGGTCATCTCGGTGAGGGAGGGCTCTTGACGCTGTGGCGCGGTGTCGGGCAGCGCGGACTTGGCGTGCTCGACGGTCATGTTGCCGCGGTTGAACAAGCCGACCACCTTGTCGCCGGAGATGGTACCCAGGTCCTGCCTGGTGGCGGTGCGCTGACCGGCGGCGGTCTGCACGGACACGGCCGGGTCGCCCATGCTACCGAGGACCGTATAACCGTTGTCCTGCAACAGCTTCTGATCGTCGGGGGTGAACCGGGACAGGCCGCCGCCGAAGATGACGTCGGCGGTGGCGGTGCGGGCGATCTGCCTGGCGATCGGCGTCGTCACGGTTTTGTCGTCCGGGGCCGCCGCGTAGCCGCCGTCGGCTTTCTTCGGCAGGCAGGATGATTCGGAGAACACCGGACCCTGGCAGCTGCGCAGCAGTGCATGGCTGTACATGGCGGCGGGGGTGGCGTCGGTGACCTCGGCGGTGGTCACGTTGCCGGTGGCGAATCCGGCGGCCTTGGCCTGCTCCATGAGGGTGGGCACCGATGTGCCGTACGCGTCGACACCGATCGCGGCGTTGTAGGTCTTCACACCGCTCGACCACGCGGTCGCCGCCGACGCCGAGTCGGTGACCAGCACCGGCTGCGCGCTGTTCGGTTCCACCGCGTAGGTCGAGACCGCGCCGATGTGCGGCAGCCGTTCCATGGTCAATCGTCCGCTCGCGCCGTAGAAGCGTTCCCGTGCCGCGGTGATATGACTTCGGCCCATGCCGTCGCCGAGCAGATAGATGATGTTGCGCACCTGACCGGCGGCCTCGTCCCGGCCCGTCGCGCATCCCGCGAGAACGGACGTGGTGACCAGTGTCGCCGCGGCGAGGGCCGCGGCGGGGCCGAATCGAGAGCGCTTCTGCTGCTGCACTATTGCCTCCCCGGTGTGGTCAGACAAGCGAGTCTGATCGGGCGACGAGTTCGGTATGGTGGTTGTCCAGTGGTGGTTCGGGACGCCTGCGTAGCGCAAGCGGTTCGATCGCGCCGCGGATCAGTGCGCGGTCGTCGACGGTTTCAGGGTGGAAGGGCAGGGTGGTCAGTCGGTCGGTCATAGCAGGTAGGGGATTGTCGATCTTCTCGTTGAGGCCGAACAGGAACGACCACTCGTGCTCGTCGCTGGTGTAGAGCACGACGGTGCCGAACTGGTCGTGGAAGCGTTCCCAGGACCGTTTGAGGGTTTCGTTGCGCCACATGGTGGCGCAACCGGCCTGGGCGCTGAGTACGCCGCCGGGTGCGAGCAGCTCGCGACAGCGTGCGAGGAATTCCGCTTCGTAGAGGCGGTTGTGCTGTGCTTCCTCGACTCGTTCGTCGGGCAGGTCGATCACGATGACGTCGTAGCGGGTGCCCGCTTCGGCCGCGTTGGCCAGGAAGTCCCAGCCGTCGGCGTAGTGCACCTTGATCGGGCCCTCGTGCTTGACGGCGAGCACGAGCTCGTCGCTGGTGTAGCCGTAGGGCAGGTGCTCGGCGCAGAGTTCGACTTCGAGCTGGTCGATGTCGACGTGGTCGACGTGGGTCGCGCCGGCGGCGACCGACATCTGGCTGGCCACTCCTTCACCGGAACCGATGATCAGTACCTTGTCGAGTTTCTCGGCCGCCACGAAGGCGGGGACCATCATCGCCTCGTGGTAGGTCAGCTGGGAGAACTCGGTGGATTGGCGGTCGTCGTCGGAGAACAGGCTGATGCCCTGGTCGGTCCGGGCGATCACCATGTGCTGGAACGGGGTGTTGGTGTCGACGATCACCTCGTGCAGGTCCCAGATCCGGGTCAGGCCGTTGCCCACCGGTTCGTGGATCTGCTGGGAGCCACGCCCCCGGAGCTCCGTATCGGCACCACCGAATTCGGCCGGCGCCCGCCGGCCGGTGACATCCGCCGTCATGGGAACTCGCTCTCGCTCAGCGCCCGAGACACGAACGGGTCAGGGGCGAAAACCATTGAAGGACACCGACGTACAGATCGCGGTTGAGACGCAACGTGGTCGGTAAGGGGACTCGCGTGCGTCGATACGGTACCCCGTCCGCGTCGCCGATCGAGATTCGTTCAGTGTCGGTTTTGCCCGAGTTGATCTTTGCGGCCGAACCATCGAGAGTCTGTTCCGGGCGGAATCTTTAGGTCACAACTTTGGAGGGAAAGCTATGACACCATTCGCGGGGAACGGAGATCCTGCCCTATGTGCGACAGTGCTGGGTGAACAACGCTTGGAGCCAGAAGATCTCGTGCAACGAGTACCGATCGCCGCACTGCGGGAATCGGATTCGCCGCGGTGCGGCGGTGTGGATCTCGACCACGCTCAGTTGCTGTCGGAGGTGCAGGTACCGCTGCCTCCGATCGTCGTCCATCGATCGACCATGCGGGTCATCGACGGTATGCATCGCTGGGAGGCGGCTGTCCTCAGGGGGCGCGAGCACATCGAGGTCCGCTACTTCGATGGCAGCGACGAGGATGCGTTCGTTCTCGCGGTGCGACTGAACGCGGCACACGGACTCCCGCTGTCCGCGGCCGACCGCACCGCGGCGGCCGCGCGAATCCTGGCGGGACATCCCGAGTGGTCGGACCAGGCGATCGCCGCGCTCGCCGGCCTTTCGGACAAGACCGTCGCGGCCATGCGCCGAGCGACCACCGCGGACCATCCCGCGGTGAACTATCGGATCGGCAGGGACGGTCGCCGCAGACCGCTCAACCCGACCGAAGGGCGTATGCGCGCCAGCGCGCTGTTCACCGAGAAGGCGGATGCTCCGCTGCGTGAGGTGGCTGCGGAAGCGGGAATCTCACTGAATACCGCGCGCGATGTGCGCGAACGCCTTCGGCGGGGTGAGAATCCGGTCCCCGAGCAGCGTCGCGGTCAGGCATGCCGTCACAACACCGCCGCGGAGCGGCACAGCGCTGCCGATATGCCACCGGATCTGAGTGACGCGCTGACGCTGGCCCCGGACTGGAAGGCCAAGTTCGACGTGCTCGCACGCGATCCCGCGCTCCGGTTCAACGAGGAGGGCAGGACCATTCTGCGCCTGCTGCACAGTCAGATGATGGGCGCGCAGTCCTGGGAGCGGCTCATCGAGAACGTGCCGACGCACTCGACCGCCTCGGTTGCCGAGGCCGCCCGCCGGTGTGCCCAGGCATGGCAGCAGTTCGCTCGGCGGCTCGAAGCCCGCCAGTGTGGCACCGGTGCGGCTCAGCGATTCGCGGACGACGCGCACTGCGCGGAGCCGCCGAGCCAGGGACGGGTCGCGGGTGATCTGCGGATCGTCGGCGCGCGCCGAGCATGACTCGGCGCTAACCCTGCGCGGTGCATGATTCCTGAACGAGCAACTGTTCCAGGTCCATCAGGAATCGGCGCGCATCGGGCGGCGGCATCGCGGCGGTATCGGTGGACAGCAGGATGCGAATCCACTCGGCGCCATCGCCGTCGACCATCAGAAAGAACGGTTCGGCTTCTCGAAAGCTGTGCGGGGCCACAACGGTGTGGTCCAGCGCGGCGCATATCTCGTCGGCATCGGCGATCGGGCCGCCGCGTGATTGCCGAATATCGTTGAAGCAGGCGGGAAACGCGTCCTCGGCGTGCGATCGCCGCATCAGCTCCTCGACCAGGCCGGGGTCGTAGTGACAGCGCGGGTAGGCCGCCATCGAGGACTTGGCGGCCGCCCGCGCGACCACCGCGAACGACGGCGACCCGATATCGATCGTGGCGGGAACCTCCTGTTGCAGGTTGGCCACCGCGTGACGCAGATCGGGTGTGAACCGGTTGGACACGAGCAGTCTGAAGGCGACTCGCGACACCCCCGCTCGACGTCCGAGCAGCCGGGCCGCTGCGGCGAGTAGCACTGCCCCGGAGCTGATCTCGTACCGCGCGGCCAGCGTCGACAACGCCAGCGCGGCGGCGCGCGAGTCCATCGCGAGAGTCGCGCATCGACCCGACCGCTGTGCGGGAAGCGCCGGCGCGGGCGCGTCGGCCAGTTGGCGTTGCCAGTAGGCCAGCGACCGGGCGAGCAGGCGCTGCCCCCTGTCGGAGCGCTCGAATTCCGCGTGCTCGATCGGTTGTCGCGAACTCGCTTGCACCGCATGGCCGTTGAGCCTGGCGATCAGTTCGTCGGCCAGTACCCGAAGCGACATCAGGTCCGCCGCGAGATGGGATATGCAAAAGGCCACCAGCACCGGAACCTCGTTGTCCAGCACCACGAGGGCACGGAAGGGGAGATCCACGTCGAACCGGTAGCCGGTCCGTTCCATCCGCGCTTCCCACTCGCGAAAGACCGCGCCGGGCTCCCGGTCCGGCCCGGTCGATGCCGTATGCACCGTGAACGAACCCGACCGGGATACGCACTGGGACAGCGTCCCTGCCGCATCGGAGACGAATACGGTGCGCAGCGACTCGTGCGCACCGACCGTTGCCGAAAGGGCAGCGAGGACATCGGTCAGCGTCGGTGTCATCGAGAGGCCGACGCGGTAGATCTGATTGAAGAAGGCGGAATCCGGCAGCTGTCGCCGGATCGCCTCCCACAGCTGCCGTTGCGCGCAGGTAGCGGGTGCCACCACCGAGCGTGAACCTCGAAATTCGACCAGCCGCTCGTCCATAACTCAACCGGCGGAAAGTTTTTCGAGTTCGCGCACGACGTCGTCGACAGGTGCCGTGGTAACTATTTCGACAGTGGCGCTCTTACGCAGCAGCGGCTCGATGAACCGCTGATGCTCGAGAATCATCTGTCGTTCCTGATCGCTCTTGCCGTAGGGATTGTTGGTGCGGCTCGCAATACGGCTGAGCATCACGTCAACGGGTGCGCTCAGCAGGACCACATGATCGAACGAATCGTAGAAGTCGGCCTGATTCGACTTGCAGCCGGAGACGAACAGCATTCCCTGTTCATGGTCCGCCAGCAATTTCGCGATCGCCTCCTCGCGCCAAATCCAGTCGGTCGAGCCGTCCTCCTCCGTGACCCATCGGCACCACTCGTCGGTATCGGTATCCACAACCCGGTGGCCGCGCTCACCGAGCTTTTCCAGAACTGTCGACTTCCCCGTCCCCGACATTCCCGTGACAAGTATTTTCGGCATGCCGGAAGGGTAGCACTCGGGTTGGTCGCGAAACATGTCCCCCGACAACGGATCTCGCGTGTTCACTGCTGACCTGTCGCGGATTTGCGTATCACGAAATTCTCCATGACGAGGATGTCCATGCCCGAGGCGTGAAAGGTGCGCAGCGCATCGAGCGGGGTGCGGACTATCGGTTCGCCCGCGACATTGAACGACGTATTGAGCAGCACGGGTACACCGGTCAGCTCGCCGAACTCGGTGATCAGGCGGTGGAAGCCGGGGTTGTCGGCCTGGACGACGCGGTGCACCCTGGATGTCCCGTCGACGTGGACAACGGCGGGTGCGTCGGTGCGCAGGCGCTCGTTCGCGGTGAAGGCCATCATCATGAACCGGGCATCACCGGTGTGATCGGTGTACTCGTCGGCGTACTCTTCCGGGACCGAGGGTGCGAACGGTCGCCACGACTCGCGGTGCTTGATCACCGCGTTGACCCGGTCGCGCATCTGCGGTGTCCGCGGATCGGCGAGGATGCTCCGGTGCCCGAGTGCCCTTGCCCCGGCCTCCATTCGCCCGTGGAACCAGCCGATGACCGCACCGCGTGCGAGCTCGCGCGCGATCATCGGCGCCGGGTCGTCGATGAACTCGAACTGCGCGCGCACGGCGCGCAGCGTGCTCTCGATCGTGGCCGTCGAGTAGGCGGGGCCGAGTGCCATGGAGCCCAATGGTTTCGGCAAGGTCCCGGAGTCGGCATGGCAGGCGACCAGCGCGGCCCCTGCCGCCGCGCCGTTGTCCGCGCATCCCGGATGGGCGAATACGCCGTCCACCTCCGGCAGCATGGCGATCGCCGCGTTCATCTTCACGTTCATCGCGACGCCGCCGCCGAGGCACACCTCGGTGACCCCGGTTTCCCGCACGGCCCACGACACGAGCCGGGCCGCCGCCCGCTCCGTCGCGGTCTGTGCGGCGAGCGCCAGATCCTGATGCCATGATTCGACCGGCGCCATGCGGGATCTCGGTGGGCGCCCGAACAACTCGGCGAGCCGATCGGTGAACCGCCCCGAGTACGTGTGCTGCCCGTAGTGGATGTACTCGGGCGCCACGCGGTAGTCGATGCCGTTGTCCGCCGCTGACAGCACCACACCGATCAGCGCGTCGAGCCCTGGATCCGGCCTGCCGTGCGAGGCGAGGCCCATCACCTTGTATTCGCCGTCGGAGGAGTCGAATCCGAGATACTCGGTGATCGCGGCGTAGAACCAGCCCAGCGAATGCGGGATCTCGATCTCGCGAATCAGCTCGAGCGTCGCGCCTGTCTTCAGCCAGACGGTTCCGGTGTGCGTGTCACCGGAGCCGTCGAGGGCGAGGACAACCGCGTCGGTGTACGGGCTTTCGTGCGCAGCCTGGAACGCGTGCGTGAAATGGTGTCCGGTTCCGGCGATCTCGGGAATGGTGCCGACGCCGAACGCGCGGCCGAGTTCGCGCCGGTGCAGTTCGTACAGGCTGTCGCTGTTGAACGTGGACAACTGCTTGCGCTGCCAGTGCTGCGTCGCGGTGTCGACCGGCCAGATCTCGTTCATGCGCCGGTAGAAGCCGGCGATCCGGCCGTCGGTGTACCCCGTTACGTCCCAGGGCATTGCGATCCGGTGGACATCGGACAGGTCGGCCTTCGCCGCCTCGAGGCAGTACCGGATCGCGTTGATCGGGTAGATGCCGAACGCGTGCTTGTGGCGAATGAAGCGTTCCTCGTCGGCGAGCGCGAGCACTCGCCCGTCGCGGACGATGGCGGCCGACGGATCGTGCGGTCCGGTCATGATGCCGAGGAAGAGGCGCTCCGGCGCGGCTGCGGGCTCGGCGTGCGTGCGTGAAATCATCATGGCGTCAGTAGCTTCGGACGTCTCGTCGTTCCTGTGGGCTGAGCGTGCTCGCGTAGAGATCCAGTCGCCGGAGATGGCGTCGCATGACGCCGGTCTTGCGATCCCACTTGGCCGCCCACTCCGCGAATGTCTCCGGTGGCTCGTGGTCGGCGCGCACGCGGAAGCCGCCCGGCGCCTTGGTCTGGTGCGCGGGTTCGTTCGCGGAGAACCGGATATCGACGCTCCAGCGGACCCGATCGGAGACGTTGTCGAGTGAGCGATGCAGGACGAGTTCGTTGAATATCAGCGCGTCGCCCGGTCGCAGTGGTACCGATAACGGTTCCGCGGTGAATTCGGCCGCGTCGCGTATCGTGGTTATCCCGAATTCGTCGGTGTGCTTCGGCAGTACGCCCTGCCTATGCGAGCCCGGTACGACCGCGAGACAACCGGATTCGGCATCGACGGGTACCAGCGGGATCCAGCAGGTCAGTATTCGGCTGTCCTCGGCATTCCAGTCGTCGCAATTGAAGGCGTCCTGATGCCAGTCGATGGTCTGGCTCGGATCGTGCGGTTCGCGCGGCCTGCCGTTGAACAGGTGGTAGGCGCGGATCTCCGGACCGAGAATCGACTGCGCCGCGCCGAGCAGACCCGGCTCGAACCACAGTCGATATACCGCGGGGTCGATGAGTATGCGCCGCCACACGATCGGCCTGGATGCCGGAACCTCCGCCCGGATCGCCGCCCAGCGCCACTCGAACGGCAATTCGTCGTACAACCGCGAGAGCTCGCCGCTGTCGAACAATTCGCGCGCGTATTCGTCGACGATTCTCCGGAAGAGCTCGGCGACTCCGTCGCGTGCTTCCTGCGACACCACATTTTCGAGGATCAGCAACCCATTTCGCTCATACGACTCGATTTGCTCGGCAGTCAGCGTCCCAACCATAGACGGGTCTCCTATGCGTTTGCTATCCCCGGGATTTCGTTGTTGTATCGTTCCATCCGGGGAGAAAACGCCGCAAGTGATCAATCATCGACACTGAAAGACAAAGGCGCACAATGAAGATTGTCATCGCGGGCCGTGGACGGCTTGCTGTTCGTGGAGCCCACTTGTTCAGCGTGCTTTCGCAAATGACTTGTGCCAGCGCGGAACTCGTGTGTGTGCCGTCGGCCGACGACGACGGCAAGGACGGCTGGCGGCCCTCGCTGCGCCGTGCGGCCCTGGCCAATGGCTGGCCGACGCACGACAGCGTCGGCGCGGCCGGCCTGGATGCCGCGGATCTGCTGGTGTCCCTGCAGTATCCGTCGGTCATCCGGATCGCGGACCTCGGGGGAGCGCGGGCGGTCAACCTCCATTTCGCGTTGCTGCCGCGCCACCGCGGCAGCCTGCCCTGCTACTGGCCGATCGCGGGCAGGGAGCACACGGTCGGTGTGACGTTGCACGAGTTGACCAAGGGGGTGGACGCGGGGCCGATCATCGCGGCGCGGGAGTTCCCGCTGCCCGAATTCGCCTCCGCGGGTGACCTGTTCGAGATGTTCCATGATCACGCGTTCGAGATGCTTACCGAACAGGCCCGAATCCTGATCGAGGGGAGCTACACGGCGCGGGCGCAGCAGGACCCCGGCGAACCCGCGCATCGGCGTGCGGATGTGGACTTCACGCGCGCCGAGATCACCGATTTCGCCAGGCCCGCCGCGGTGGTGCGCGCCGAATGCCTGGCCATGACCTTTCCCGGTTTCCAGCTGCCGACCTTCCGCGGCAGGCAGGTGCGCAACGCGTATCTGTTGCCGGACGGCCTGCCCGCCGGTGACATCGGCGCGGTGGTCGCGGAGACGAAACAGGCGGCGGTGGTCTCGTGCGCCGACGGTTTCGTCTGCCTGGAGTACGCCGCCGCGGAATTGCCTGCCTGACCTCAGTTTTCGCCGCGCGGGGCGAGCGTGGTGATCTCCTTCGCGATCTGCGCCAGGTCGTCGCCGGTCAGCGCGGGATGGCACGGGATGGAGAAGACCGTGCTCGCGATCTGTTCGGTACGCGGCAGGGTGACCTGGTCCGCGGCGAACACCGTATCCAGGTGTGCGGGCGGGAAGTACACGCGCGCCTCGATGCCGCGCTCGCGCAGACCATGCACGATCGCGTCGCGGCGGGCGGTCGATCGCAGGGTCAGCAGCATGTAGGTCGCTGTCCGGTCGGGGCGGTTGGGCGGAAACAGGACATCGGCGTCGCGCAGTGCGGCGGCCAGAACCTGCGCGTTGGCCTGTTTGCGTTCGATGATGCCGCTGAGCCTGGTCAGCTGCACCCGCCCGATCGCGGCCTGCATCTCCGTGATTCGCCAGTTGTAGCCGATCGCGGTTCGGGCGCTGCCCTCCTCGGCGACACCGTGGTTGCGCAGTTGCCGCATGCGCCGGGCGTAGTCCGGGTCGTTGGTGGTCACCATGCCGCCCTCGCCGGTGGTGATGTTCTTCGTCGGGGTGAAGCTGAACATGGCGCCGTCGGCCAGACCGCCGACGGGACGGCCGCGATAGCTCGCGCCGTGCGCCTCGGCCGCGTCCTCGAGCAGGAGGATCCCGGCACGGTCGGTCACCGCGCGCAGCTCGTCCATATCGGCGGCCTGGCCCGCGTAGTGCACCGCGATGACCGCCCTGGTCCGCGCGGTGATCAGCGCGGCGACGTGATCGGCGTCGATGTTCATGATGTCGGTGTGTACGTCCGCGAACACCGGGCGTGCTCCGGCATGGACGACGGCGGTCGCCGTCGAAAGAAAAGTGAACGAGGGCACGATGACCTCATCGCCGGGCCCTATTCCGTGTGCGAGCAGCATCGCGGTCAACGCGACCGTTCCGTTCGCGAATGCCACGGCGTGCGGCACCGCGTGCGCTCGCGCGAATTCTGCCTCGAATGCCGCCGTCTCGGGTCCGTTGGTGAGGAACCCGGACGACAGCACTCGTTGTACGGCTTGCAGCTCCGGTTCTCCCATGATTGGCTGCGCGAACCGGATTCGGAATGGCGGCTTAGAGAATGACATGAGATGAAATCCTTATCTATCCATCAATTATTCACAAATGGAGGAGCGAGATGATCAAACCTGTTCCGCAGACCCTGGTGACGATCGGTGCGGAAGAGCGCCGTGCGGTGGATCGAGTACTTCGCGGCGGCAAGCTCGTGCAGGGGGAGGAGGTGAAAGCGTTCGAGGACGAATTCTCCCGGGCGGTTGTCGCCGACCGCGGTTGTGTCGCCGTCAACTCCGGCACGAGCGCGCTCCATCTCGGCCTGCTCGCCGCCGGAATCGGCCCTGGTGACGAGGTCATCGTGCCATCGTTCACCTATGCGGGTACCGCCAACGCGGTGCGACTGACGGGTGCTCAACCGGTCTATTGCGATATCGATGAGAAGACCTACTGCGCTTCCCCCGAATCGGTGCGCGCGCTGATCGGCCCGCGCACCGCGGCGATCATGGTGGTGCACCTGTTCGGTCATCCGGCCGATATGGATGAATTCGTCTCGCTGGCCGAGGGGGCGGGTATCGCATTGTTCGAGGATGCCTGTCAGGCGCACGGTGCGACCTGGCGTGGCCGCCCGGTCGGTAGTTTCGGCACATTCGGCGCCTTCAGCTTCTATCCGACGAAGAATATGACCACGGGTGAGGGCGGAATGATCGTTTCCGGCGACAGTGCCCTGGTGGAAAAGGCGAGATTGCTGCGCAATCAGGGCGCTCGAAAAGCCTACGATCACGAGATCGTCGGCTTCAACAATCGAATGACCGAGGCCGCCGCCGCAATCGGCAGGGTGCAATTGAAAAGCCTGGCCGGGTGGAACGAACGGCGACGCGGAATTGCCGGGCAATATTCGGCGGAACTGACGAGTGTGCATGTTCCCTCGGTGAGCCCGCATGCGGAGCATGTCTTCCATCAGTACAGCGTTCGAGTGCCCGACGGCGTCGATCGGGACCTGGTGCGCGAGGAGCTCGCGAACCGGCAGGTGGGGACCGGCGCCTACTATCCGGTGCCCTGTCACCGCCTCGAACCTTTGCGGGCAGCCGTCGATCTGCCCGTGACGGATGCGGTCTCGGGCACGATGTTCGCGCTGCCGATCTTCCCGACGCTGGACCGGGAGGATCTCCTCCGGGTGGCCAACGAGGTGAACGATCTGACCGCGCCCAAGGGGTGAGGATATGCCCGCGGGTTCTTTCACGGAGGCCGAGAATCTGCTCCGTGCCGCATACGAGGAGCTGACCGCCGCCCCGGTCGACGATCCGCTCGCCTCGGCGGCGACCCACCTCGTGCGCTGTGCCATGGACGCGCTCGCGTTGCTCAACCGACCCGAATCATCCACGGCGAGTGGAATTCTCGGCTGCGCTCGGGCCGCCGTGACGGTGGCCACCTATGCGCTGCGTGAAGTCGACGGCAGAGATCGACGGGATCGGACGGCAGGGCAACGCCTGTAGGTGTTCGGCATGGGCTGCGGGTCCGGGCGTCACGTCGATCGCGGCGCGACGGGACGCCCGGCCGCGGTCAGTCGGCCCCGTCGAGTGGAACGAACGGCAGCTGTTCGAATTTGGCGGCCATGAACTCGCCGACGATCCGATGGATATTCTCCGGCCGGTAGCGCTCGGCCGTGTCGAAACCCGCCGTGCGCAGCCGGGCCGCGAGTGCCGGATCATCGCGCAGCCTGCGTACCGCGGCGCGCAGGCTTTCGGCGTCCGCGTACGGCACCTGCAAGCAATTCCGTTCCGGCAGCGCGTATTCCGCCGAGCCGCCGTTCGGGCAGAGCACCGAGGGAACACCGAGGGCCATCGCCTCCAATGGGGGATTGCCGAGCCCCTCGACCCTGCTGGGGAACACCAGCGCGTGGCAGGAGCCGATCGTGGCCGCCACCTCCGTCGCGTTCAGTCCGACGCGCAGCTCGTCGACGAGGCACGCGAGCTGCTCCGATGGCGGCCCCGGTGACACCCACACGAGGTGGACCCCCTCGTGGCGCAGCGGCGAAAGCGCCTGTAGCGCAGCGGGTATGCCCTTGCTCGTCACATGCTCCGGACCGACGACGATGACACGGAACGGCGGCTGCGGCGCCGGAGTGCGGTCCTGATCGAACATCGCACTCGCGATCGGGACCGAAATGAGTGCGGCCGCACGGTGAAAGCGCTGTCGGAAGATGTTCACCATGGACTGGGAGCCTGCCCACAGCGTCACCGGCAACTGATGCATGCGGAACGCGAAATCGATGAAGTCGCGGTCGAATCCGTCGGGGTCTCGCCGCAGGGTCGGCTCGCCCGCGGAGTACCCGATGACCGGCCCCGCTCCGGATTCCAGCGCCGCGAAATAGTCGATCCAGCAGCCCACCAGCAGCGTCGCCGGTGCCAGTTCACGCAGCGCGCCTGCCAGCGCGCGCGGGTCGGACAGCGGTGCGCGGGAGGCGAAACCGTACCGGTCGTATTTCTCGTCCAGGCAGTCGTCGCCCCGGACCTGGCGGACGTGCACCTCGGCGCCTTGGTCGCGCAGCATCTTCGCCAGTTCGAGCTGTACGCGCATGCCGCCCGTCTGGACGGGAAAGGGCAGGACGAGCACGAGTCGCCGGTTCGTGATCGGCGCGGCGGTGGCCGAGGCCGGATCGGCTGGATCGCCGACCAGGACGTCGGCAGCGTGGCGGCCCTCGGCGAGGCGTATCCGGTCCACCGGGGACAGCGCGTCGAGTACCCTTGCGACCCTGCGGATCTCGCGCCGGGTGTGTACCGACCACCGCGCGGGGAAGCCGAACTGGTCGAGTACCGCGGTGGGGGACTGGTCTTGGGTCATGCTTGGCTCATCACCTTCGAATGGGTGGCGTACTTTCCATAGATCACCTGGTGGATGGCGTCGTACTGCGCGGCGTGCCCGAGGTCGCGCCAACGCTGGCGGCCGGTGCGGTCGGGGGTATCGGTCTGGTCGGTCCAGCCGATATCGATCGCGTGCTGCCCGAGCTCGTTGATCCGCCAGGCGGGCGCCGCGTCGATGTCGCGCTCGATGGCTCGCATCGCGAGCGCGGAGTAGATCCGCAGCGACGCCTCGATGGAGAACCGGTCCTGCGCATGCCGCCACCCGGCCTCGGCGGTCCGGTCGTACAACTGCGGGTCGGCGAGCAGGTCGGCGGCGGCGCGGGCCGCGGGCAGCCAGTCGACGGTCACGCTGCCGTCGAACTCGACGGTGGTCGGCATGTGCACGCCGGTCCTGCCGTCGAGCACGCTGTCGCGGTAACCACCCCAGTCGGTGACGATGGGTGGCGTTCGCGCGACCTGCGATTCGATCGGGACGTAGCCGAAGTTGTTGTCGTAGATCGTGGATGCCGACACCACGAACGCCGACCTGGCGTACGCCGCGGCGAGCCCGCCCGCGTCGAGGAACGGCAGGAAGACCGAGGAGTCGGCCAGCCCCGCCGTCGCGAGCGACACCTCGAGCTCGGCCTGATACGCGGTCTTCGCCGCACCCTCGGCGCCGTGGAGGAAAACCAGCACCGGGCGATGGCCGTGATCGCGAAGGTAGGCGGCGAGCGCGACGAGGTGATGCACCCCCTTCTCCGGTTTCATGCGCTCGGCGCTGAGGAGCACGGGACGCCGATGGTCGAAGCCGGCGAGCGCCTGTGTCAGTGCCTGGGGCGCTGGTTCTTTCGGCACGAACAGTCCCAAATCCGTTGGCATGGGCGCGACGTCGACGCTGGATTCCCACGGCGGGTCGAGAAACGTCCGCAGGATCTCGCGGTCGGCGGAGCAGCTGCAGACGAGCGTGTCGTTCGACTGGAACCGGCGCATGAGCGCCGCGCGCCAGGGGACCGCGCGCGTCGCGTCGCCCATGACGAGCGCGAGATAGGGCGGCCGGTGCCGGGCGCGGTCCCGCGCGTTCAACAGGCGGATGTCCGGGATGCCGACCAGTGCGTCGACCCGGCCGACGAACTCGTCGGCCGGTTCTCGCTCGTCCCACGCCTCGAACACGGTGTCCCCGGACGCGGGCGCCGCGCTGACGGCGTCGAATCCCCTGGCACAGCGGAACACGCTGCTGTGCACGGCGGGCCCGCCGAACCTCTCGGCGGCGCGAAGGATGCGGCGCCGAATGAAATGCACACCAATCCGGACGGTCATCGGCTCGGGCCTCTCAGAGTTCGCTCGCCTGCAGGAAGTCCTCGAACCGCACCGACTCCGGGTCGAGCGGCTCCACCCTGACCCTGACC
This sequence comes from Nocardia sp. NPDC052566, assembly GCF_044547285.1. Lineage (NCBI taxonomy): Bacteria > Bacillati > Actinomycetota > Actinomycetes > Mycobacteriales > Nocardiaceae > Nocardia > Nocardia sp. NPDC052566. The sequence continues at coordinate 641,341 of NZ_JBIUAF010000001.1, forward strand.
AAGCCGTTGGTCACCAGGTCGCGCACCGGCGATTCGGAGTCGTCGAGGTAGTCCTCGTGCAGTTTCTCGCCCGGTCGCAGCCCGACGATCTCCACGGGTAGGTCCGCGCCCGCGCTGTCGATCAGCGTCTTCGCGACATCGAGGATGCGGACCTGCTCACCCATATCGGCGAGCAGGGTTTCGCCGCTGCGGCCGTGCTCGGCCGCGAGCACGATCAGCTTGACCGCGTCGTCCATGCTCATGAGAAATCGGGTCACGTCCGTATGGGTGACGTGCAGTGGCTTGTTGTTCTCGATCTTTTCCATGAACGTCGGCAGAAATGAACCGCGACTACCGAGCACATTGCCGAATCTGACATTGGCGAAACGGCGATTGTAGGTGGCGCCGAAATGAGAGGTCAATCGTTCACTCAGCCGTTTGGTGATACCGAGCACCGACGTCGGGTTGGATGCTTTGTCGGTGGATACGTTCACAAAGATCTCGGTACCGCATTTCGCGGCCGTTGCCAATGCCGTCCGGGTGCCGAGCACATTGACGCGATATGCCTCGGACGGGTGCTGCTCGAGCAGCGGCACATGTTTGAGCGCGGCCGCGTGGACGACCACCTCCGGCCGTTCGCGATGGAAGACCTCGCTGATCGCTTCGTCGTCGCAGATGTCACGCAGGTAGTAGGTCTGCGTGGGAATGCATTGCAGGTCAGCGAGACTCAGCTGCAACGCGTGCAGGGCCGAGTCGTCGCGATCGAGCATGACCAGCTCGGCGGCGGGCATGACGGCAACGGCGCGGCAGAACGCCGAGCCGATCGATCCGCCCGCACCGGTCACGCATACCCGTTTGCCCGCCAATATATCGAAATCGACCGGTACCGACCTTATGTGATTCGCGTACTGCCCGTGGCCGTTCAGCTGCAATTTCAGAACGTCATCCACCCTCATCCGCATCCCTTGACTATGTTTTCTCCGGCCGTGCACATTTGTCTCCATGGTTGCATCCCAAATGGGTGAATGGACATCTAATCGTCCCCCGGAATTCTACGGATTGGATGATACCGCTCGTGAGCGAATGAAGCGCAGCTACGAAGTTCTGTCGGCTGCGCTCGATACCGAAGCACCGATTTATGGTGTCTCCAGGGGCTTCGGTCCCCTCGCCGAATTCGACGCCGACACCGACGCGAACCGACATGGTCTCGGCCTGATCTCGCACCTGTCCGCCGGACAGGGTGAGGACCTCGACATCGAGACCACGCGGTTGATGCTCGACCTGCGCCTGAGTGGGATGACGCGTGGCTACTCCGGCATCGATCCGGAGCGCTGGGAAGAGATCGTCAACGTGCTGCGGTCCGGGTTCGTCCCGGTCGTGCCGTCGCTCGGCAGCGTGAGCGCGAGCGGCGATCTCATCCCGCTCGCCCACGCGGCGAGCGCGATGTCCGGGCACGGCCTCGCCTGGGACCTCGATTCGGATACGCCGGCGCAGGTGCCCGCGGACCGCAAATTGCGGCAGCTGGGGTTGGAGCCGATCACCTGGGGCGCGCGGGAGGCGCTGGCTTTCGTCAACGGGACGAGTGCGAGCCTGGCGGCCACGCTGCGCAATCAGGACAGGCTGCGCGAGCAGTGCTGGATCGCCGCCACGCTGACCGGACTGATCGCCGACCTGCTCCACGCCAATACCGAGGCCTACCACGATGTGGTCGGTCAGGCGCGGAGCGGCTCGGCGGGACATGCCGCGGCCGCCGCCTGGATCAGGGCCCAGATCACCGACCCGCGCGATGCCGGTTCCGCGCGCCAACTCCAAGAGCCCTACTCGCTGCGGTGCGCACCGCAGATCGTCGGATCGGTGCTCGACTTCCTCGACGCGTTCGCGCTGATGCTGGGCCGGGAGCGCGCAGGCTGCTCGGACAACCCGATCGTCAGTGCCGACGGCATCTTTCACGCGGGCAACTTCTACGCGATCACGGCCGGACTGGTCTCGGATCAGCACGCGACGCTGCTGCACCAGATCGCCTTCATGGCCGAACGTCAGCTCGCGCTGATCCTGAACCCGGCGAGCAACGGCGGACGCCACCCGCTGCTGGCCGCCCAGCCGGGCGCGACGAGCGGACTGGCCGGGGTGCAGCTGGCCGCGACCGCGTTCCTGGCCGAGATCAGGCAGCTCAGCGCGCCCGCGACGACGACGCCGGTGCCGACGAACCTCGACAACCAGGACGTCGTTCCGATGGCCCTGATGGGTGCGTTGCGGGTGGCCCGTCAGCTGGAGCGCTCGGAATTGGTGCTCGGCTCACTCGCGCTCGGCGTGGCTCAGCTGGCGCACATCACCGAGTACCGGCCGGGTGCCGATCGGCCGTGGCTGGCGGAAATGCTCACCGCGACACCGCGACTCGGCATCGATCGGCCGTTGGCGCCCGAGGTCAGAGCCATGCGGCAGCTGCTGCGGGACGAGGCGCGGCGCCACTGCGAGACCGGATCCGAACGATGATCGTTCTCGGTATCGGCGGCTCGACCCACGATTTCAGCGCCTGCGTCCTTGTCGACGGCCAGGTGCGGATCGCGGTCGAGGAAGAGCGCCTGTCGCGCATCAAACACCACTCCCTGGAACGCCTGCGCGTCTCCGACATGCGGCTGCGTTCGGTCGACTACTGCCTGCGCGAGATCGGCGCGACCCTCGACGACGTCGACCTCGTGATCGCCAACGACCTGGTCTATCGCGGGGCGCTGCGGTCGCTGCCCGCGGTCACATCGATCAATCACCACCTCAGTCACGCAGCCCTGGTGAGCTACCTGTCGCCGCAGGCGCGGCAGGCGATTCTGGTGGTGGACGGGTTCGGTTCGATGCGGGGCGGGAAGGCGGAGACCGTCTCCTACTTCGTCACCGACGAGGACCGGGTGCCGCGGCTGATCCATCGAGAGACCAACCGGGTCCGCCGAATTCACGCCGACCGGCCTTTCAGCTGGCAGAACTTCGATTTCGTCGAGCACTCGCTCGGCGAGCTGTACTCCTTCGTCACCGAGGGCATCGGCTTCGGCCTGCACGACGCGGGAAAGACGATGGGGCTGGCGCCGTACGGGTCCGAGCGTCTCGTCGAGGAGTTCCACCGGATCATCGACGTCGATCCGATCGGCCGGGTGCGGTTCGACGACGTCACCCGCGCGGAGCTGGGCCTGCTGATCGCGGCCGAACCCGCCGCGACGGAGGAGTGGAAGCATCAGGCCGATGTGGCCAGGGCGGTGCAGGCCGTGCTGGAGGAGGCGCTGCTGCGGCGCGTTCGGGATCTGCACCGGCGCGGCGAGCGCGACGCGCTCGCGGTCGGTGGCGGTGTATTCCTCAATTCCGTTGCCAACCAGCGCATTCGCGATGAGGGCCCGTTCGATGACTGCTATCTGCACGGGGCGACCGGTGACAGCGGTACCGCGATCGGCGCCGCGTTGTACGGCTACCACCAGCACACCGGAAAGCTGCCCGACACCGAGGAGCTGATCTACACCGGCCGCCGCTACGCCCGTGACGAGACGCTGGCCGCCCTCCGGGCGGCGGCCGGGGTCGACTGGCTCGAGGACGAAGACGTCTGTGCCAGGGCCGCAGGCGTTTTGGCGGGCGGGGGTGTGGTCGGCTGGTTCCAGGGGCGATCGGAGTACGGTCCGCGTGCACTGGGCAACCGGAGCATCCTGGCCGATCCGAGCAGGCCGGAGATGAAGGACCGGATCAACTCCGTGGTGAAGCACCGCGAGGGGTTCCGGCCGTTCGCGCCCGCCATCCTCGGGGCCAGGCAGGCGGAGGTGCTCGATACCTCCGCGCGGTCGGTGTACATGTGCGTGAACGGCAAGGTGCGCGACGACGCGCGTCCGCGGTTCGCCGCGGCCACGCACGTCGACGCCAGCGCCAGGTATCAGACGGTGACCGAGCGGACGAATCCCCGGTTCCACGAACTGATCACCCGATTCGAGGCGCTGACCGGCGTGCCGGGACTGCTGAACACCTCTTTCAACGACAGCGAGCCCATCGTCGAAACTCCGGGCGACGCGATCGCCTGTTTCCTCGGCAGCGACATAGATTGCCTTGTCCTCGACAATTTCTTCGTCACCAAACGATGAGGGCCGCGGCGAGAGTGAACGTTCAACCTCGGAAATTCCGAGGTTGAACCGGCCCCGGCTCTCCCAGGCTAACGTCGAGAATACGAACAGCAGCACGGACTGGAGGAATTTACTTGTCCGCATCGGTCGGCAATGATGAGAAACTGTCTGACTCTGAGCAGTCGGGGGAGGAGAGTTCCGTGGAATCCCGGACAGCAGCACAGGAGATCACCACCCTGGACAAGCTGGTGAAGATGATCCTCGTCGGATTGGAATGGCCATCCGACGGCGCGCCGCCGGGACCCGATACTCGGATAGGCGAGGGCGGCCTCGGGCTGGATTCACTGATGGTGGTCGAACTGGCGCTCGATATCGAGGAACAATTCGATGTCGAGATCGATGAAGAGGAGATGTTCGAAATCGGGGGGATGACCCTCGCCGGTCTCGCGAAATTCGTGGATACCAGGGCCGAGGACTAATCGACGTGACCGGTGAATACTTCTTGTCGGCCTATGTCTCCGCCGTCGGTCCCGGATCTCTGTATTGGCAGCGCCACGATCAGTGCGTCGCCCTGTGGCGGCGTGAGGGCGAGCGGGTCGAACTGATCCGATATTGGGAGCTGGAGCGCATCAGCGGTCTCAAACATCATGTCTGGCCATTCTTCACCGAAGAGCGACGGACCCTGCTGTTCGAAGCGCTGGTACGCACCGAAGGCCTGACAATGGCCGATATCAGCGGCATCTGGGGGCTGCCCGATGCCGGCGACAGCGGCAAGATCAGGCAGCTCGCACACGATGCGCGCACCTCGGTGCACAGCATCGGGCACCTGTTCTCCTGCCTGCTGCTCGACTCCCGCGTCTTCCGTGAGGAAACGATCGTCGCGCTCGCCATCGACGGCGGACCCGACTTCGTCCTGGAAGATCGAGTTCCGGCCTACTGGTACTCGGGTGCGGTGGTTCGCAACGGTGAGGTGCATATCCGCCCGGTCGAATCGCCCGGGTTGCTGTACACGGCGGCGGTCATGGTCTTCGGCCAGGAGCCGGGCACGCTGATGGCCGCGACCTCGCTGTGCTCATGCCGCGCCGAGATTCCCGCGCTGTCGCAGTCGGCGATCGACGAGCTGACCTTCTACGGCGCGCGGGACAACGGCTGGGCGACGGCCACCCGCGTGATGACCACCGCCCTGGACGAGGCCGGCCAACTGCTGGCGGCGAACGTGATCGGTACCTGCGGTGACCGCAGGCTGACATCGGACGAGCATGTGCGAACAGCGGTCATGTGGCGGGTGCAGCAGATCGCCGAACACATCGCCGTGCGCAATATCCAGCGATTGGCGGCGGAGTTCGACGTCGACACCCGGTCGGCCTATCTCGGCATGAGCGGCGGCTCGGCGCTGAACTGTCCCACCAATTCCCGGCTGCTCGACGAATTCGGATTTCGCGGACTGCTCTGCCCGCCCTGCGCGAACGACGGCGGGCAGGCGCTCGGCATCGGGCTCGCCGGCTTCTACGCCGACGGCGTGCTGCCCACGGCGGAATTCGTATTTCCCGGCCCCTATCTCGGCCCGCGGGAGATCGAATTCGAGCAGGCGTGGCACGCGTATGCCGCGGCGATCGCCGACATCTCCGAGTTCAGCGGCGATCGGTTCGTCGCCGATCTCGAGCGCGGGCCGGTGGCCTGGGTGGACGGCGCGAGCGAGATCGGTCCGCGGGCACTCGGTCATCGCAGCCTGCTCGCCGATCCGCGGCGCCAGGCGAGCAAGGACAGACTGAACGAGATCAAGGATCGGCAGTGGTGGCGGCCGGTCGCGCCGATCGTGCTGGAAGACAAGGTCGCCCAGTGGTTCGACGGTGACCGCCGGTCGCCGTACATGCTGGAGGTCTTCCGGGTCGCCGCCGCGAAACGGGACATGGTGCCCGCGATCACCCACCTCGACGGCACCGCCAGGTTGCAGAGCCTCACCGAGGCCGACGACCCACGCCTGTTCGCCGCGGTGGCGGCGTTCGCCGAGCACACCGGTGTCCCGATGGTGTGCAACACGTCGTTGAACGCGAAGGGCGAACCCGTTGTGCAGACGGCGTCGGAGGCGATCGCCTTCTGCCTCGCCAAGGGCGTGCCGGTGCTCTACCTGAACGGCAAGCGAATCGAGCTGACCGCGGCCGCGATCGAGGCGCCGGTCGCCGGTCCCCGGCCGCGCCGGGCGGATCTGTTCGCGGGTCAGGAGCGCGCACGGGACGAGCTGTGGCGCGATCTCGGCGAGAGCGGCATCGGCGTCGAATTGATGGCGCTGATCGCCCGCGCGCCGCAGTTGGCCGCCGCGCTCGGCAGTGACCGGGCGCGGCTCAAGTTGCGGGCGCTCGCCGACCGCACCATCGGCAGCGACCCAGCCTGGCACGCCTATATCGACCACCTTCAGTCGACCTTCGGTCCCGGCGGGACCTTCGAGGGCTGCTTCGTCGAAGGCGGGACGACCGAGGACACCCTGATGCCGCTCGTGTCCGACCGAATGCAGCAACACACCCGATAGTTTCTGTCGCAGATCAGAGGAGGTCGACGTTCAGTGCAGGCGGAATTCGCCGAGACACCGGTGCCCGAGGAAAAGCTGACCAGCCCGGTGAGTACCCATAACGAATGGGATCCGCTGGAGGAAGTCGTCATCGGGACTCCCTATCACCTCGATTACCACAACGACCGCACGTTCCGAATCTTCTTCCACACGAACCGATCGACCATCAACACCGATGGCGATATGCGCAAGGTTCGTCCGTCGAATCAGATGAAGGAAGAATGTCTCGAGGACATCTCCGACCTCATCAAGATCATGGACGATTTCCGGGTCACGGTCCGGCGGCCGGAGGTCTCGGAGGAGGTTCCGGTCGTTCAGTCGCCGTACTGGAAGGCCCCGATGGGCCATGCGCTGATGAGCCGGGACATCTTTCTGGTGATCGGCAACGAGATCATCGAAACCTCGCCGATGATGCGGGCCAGATATTTTGAGCCCGAGCTCTACAAAGAGTTGTTCACGGAGTATTTCAACCGGGGTGCGAAGTGGACGGTGGCGCCCAAGTCGCGCCTGCTCGACCACAACTTCGACACCGGTTTCCTGCGCGGCATCGGGTTCGACGAGGAATCGTCCCAGGCGCCGTTCTACGAGATCATGTTCGACGGCGCCCAGGTGATGCGGCTCGGCCGGGACCTGGTATTCAACGCCTCCTCGGAAAACCATCGCATGGGTGCGCGATGGCTCGCGCAGCACCTCGGTGATCAGTATCGGGTGCACCTCACGAATATCACCGACACGCATATCGATGGTGAGGTGTTGCCGTTGCGTCCTGGTGTGCTGCTCGCCCGCGACACCGTCGATATCGATCTGCTGCCCGCTCCGCTACGGAACTGGGACGTCATTCGATACTCGTGGCTGGACCGTCCGCTCGAGATCGCCCAGGACGGCATCCCGCTGCTGGCCTCCCAGACGATCGGGATGAATGTCCTGTCGCTGGACCAGGAGCACGTGGTGGTGCAAGACATCCAGGAACCGCTGATGCGTGACCTCGAGAAACACGGATTCACCCCGGTCCCGTGCCGGTGGCGGCACGGTCGCAGCCTCGGCGGTGGCTTCCACTGCGTGACGCTCGACATTCGCCGCGCCGGCGGGCTCGAGGACTATTTCTCGGGCTGATCATGCCCCGGATTCGCCGAGACCGTGGCTCGATCGATCGTGGCCACGGTCTCCTCCGTTTTCTATGGAGCATCAATTGTTGTCGAACGAGAACCCGCGCACCCAGGTGATCGGCAGGCTTCCGAGCTGGGGAACAGCGGCCATTGACGACCTGCACACCACCCTGGCGTCCCGGGCGGACCCGTTTCCGTGTTTCTTCGCGGTGTCCGCGGTCCGCAAGTCCACGCTGCGCTTCGGCTTCGTCGACGACGTCGACGACGAGCGGACGTGGGCGCGGCTGCCGGACATTCTCACCGAGTACCTGCGGGTCTACCGGCACATCGATAGGGAGACGGCGCTGATCGTGTTCTTCGGCTCCGCGCGGCCGGTCGCCGACATCGACCGGTACCGGCAGCGGTTCTGGGAGGTGTTGCAGTTCCTGCACGGCAGTGACGAAGCGAGTTGGCCCGCCGAGATTCCGCAGGACACCGACAATGCCGCATGGGAGTTCAGCTTCGGTGGCACCCCGCTGTTCGTGGTGTGCAATACACCGGCGCACCGGTCGCGCAGAAGCCGGTTCAGCCCGACCTTCATGATCTCGTTCCAGCCGCGCTGGGTGTTCGAGGAAATCGATGCCGCGACGCCGCGCGGGGCGGCGGCACGGCGGGTCATCCGGAAACGGTTGCGCGAGTTCGATCGCCGGGAGCCGCCGCCCGGTCTGCTCGGGAACTACGGCGATCCGGACAATCGCGAGTGGCGGCAGTACTTCCTGCCCGACGGCGATGACCGGAACGGGCAGAGCTGCCCGTTCCGGCATCGAGACGACTGGTCAGTCGAGGGCGAGTTGCCGGAGTCGCTCCAGATCCGGCTTGCCCGAGGCGAGTAGGGGAACCGCGGCGATCGGCCGGATCGACGACGGTCGTTTGTACGCGGCGAGTTCGGTGTTGCAGAGCTCGCGCAGCTCGGCGACCACCCCGGTGTGCTCGGGCTCGCGCAGGTGGACGAGGGCGACGACGGTCTCCCCGACGACCGGGTGTGGCCGGCCGACCACCACCGCGTCGGCCACCGCGGCATGGCCGAGCAGCACCGATTCCACCTCGGCGGGAAAGACATTCGCACCGGAGACGATGATGATGTTCTTCTTCCGGCCCGCCAGCCAGAGATCGCCGTGCTCGTCGCGGCGCACCTGGTCTCCCGAATGGAGCCAGCCGTCGACGATCGCCTCGGCGGTGGCGGCGGGATCCTCGAAGTAGCCGCGCATGACGTTGGGGCCTGCGATCAGGAGTTCGCCGATCTCGCCGGTCGGCACGTCGGCGCCGGACTCGTCGACGACCCTGATGCGTACTCCCGCATAGGGTTTCCCGAGCGAACCGGGTGCGGCGGAGTGCTGATCGTTGTAGAGCGCACACGGTGAGGTCTCGGTGAGTCCGTACCCCTCGTGCAGTGGGTATCCGAACCTGCGCACCCATTCCCCGGTCATCCGCTGGGGGAGCGGTGCGGCGGCGGACAGCGCGTAGCGCAGCCGTGGCAGCCGCTGCCGATCGGCGCCGAGATCGAGCAGCAGCTGGAACACCGCGGGCACGCTCGGCAGCGCGGTGACCGCGTACTCGGCCAGATCGGCAACCAACTGCCGCCGTCGGCGCGGGTCGAACAGCACCACGGCGGCCCCGCCGGAGAAGGCCGCGTTGAGCACGGCGTTCTGGCCGTAGGTGTGGTGCAGCGGCGAGAGCAGCGCGACGGCGTCCCGCGTGCTCGGCCGCATCCGGGACGCCTTGGCCTGCGCCGCCCAGATCACGTTGGCATGGGTGAGCACGACACCCTTCGGGCGTCCGGTGCTTCCGGAGGTGAACATGATCGAGGCCGGATCCTCGGCCGACATCGCGGTGATCGCCGCGCCTGCCTGCGCTGTTTCGATGAGCTCCGCCAACGACGGGAGGCCGTCGACGGGCACGTCGCTGATCAGCCGGACCGGATACGGCATCGCCGACACGGCCTGGTGCACCTGAGGCAGCGCGCTCGCTTCCGTGACGACGAGGCCAGGCCTTGTCAATTCGAATGCCCGGGTGATTTCCGCGGCCGTCGACTTCGGATTCAATGAGACGACCACATATCCTCCGGCCGTCGCCGAAAAATATGTGAGAATGTGAGCCGTCGTGTTGGAAAGCACAACACAGATTCTGTCGCCGCGGGTCAGGCCCATTCGGTGGAACGCGGAGGACAGTCGTGCCACATTGTCGAGGAGTTGCCCATAGGTGCACGAGCCGTCCGCGCCGGATATGGCCGTCGACGCTGGATCGGCTCGGCGAAGGGATTCGGCGACATTCAACAGATACTCCAATAACCTCGGGATGCTGACGACTCTGGAGCATACGTAAATCTCCTTGTATCTTCACAAGTCAGCTGAATGTCTTCACCACCCATCAGATGTGCCGAAAGGCAGCAGGGAGAATCATCCTTGACGAAAGTAGTGGTAGTTGCGCCGCATTCCGACGACGAATGCCTCGGTGCGGGCGGAACGATCGCGCTGTTCACTCGCGCCGGTGCCGAGGTGACCGTTGTCACCGTGTGCTCCGAGCTGGAACCGGTGTTCGCGGCGGGGGACCGTGCCATGATCCAGAACGAAGCGCGCCGCGCCCACAAGGTACTCGGCGTCCGCGAATCCATTTTCTTCGATTATCCCACCACGGCGGTGAATCAGGTTCCGGTCGCGGAGCTGAACGGCCGGATGCAGCAGGTGATGAACGATGTCGGGCCCGATATCGTGCTGCTGCCGTTTCCCGACCGCCACATCGATCATCGCGTCACCTTCGAATCCGCCGTGGTGGCCACCCGTCCCTATCGGGGCGGCCGCGATATCCGGTTGACGGCGATGTACGAGACGATTTCCGAAACCTATTGGAATGTTCCGGGAGCCGAGCCCGCATTCAACCCGCACTGGACCGTCGACATCACCGAATCACTCGAAGCCAAGCTGGCGGCATTCGGTGAGATGCCGTCGCGGCACGCGCATTTTCCGGGCCCGCGTTCCACCGAGGCGCTGACCGGTCTCGCGCAATTCCGGGGCAGCCAGGCGAGTTGTGGATACGGTGAGTCGTTCCAGTTCGTCAGGTCGTCGATAGCGCCTGCGGAACTCACCCGGGTGCTGACATGAGAACGGCCCTCGTCACCGGTGCGGCGGGTTTCATCGGATCCCATCTGGTCGACTATCTGCTCGCTGCGGGCTGGCGGGTGCGCGGTATCGATGACCTCTCGGCGGGCACCATGGAGAACCTGCGGGAACCATTGCGCTCGCCGGACTTCGAGTTCACCGAGGGCTCGGTGTCCGACGAGCGTGGCACCGCGGCGGTGGCGGCCGGTGCGACGCACATCTTCCACCTCGCGGGCCGGGTCGGCGCGATGTACGTCGAGCGGAATCCGGAACAGACTGTGCTCGAAGCGATTCGGGCCACGCGGACCGTGCTCGCGGTCGCGGGCGCCACGCGTGTCCCGCTGTTCTTCGCCTCCACCAGCGAGATCTACGGCGATTCCGCCGTGCAGCCGCTGGCCGAAGACGCCGACATCATCATCGCGCCGCCCGCCAATCCCCGATCCGCGTACGCGTTCGCGAAAGGGGTCGGCGAACTGCTGGTCAACGAGTACGCGCGCCGCACCGAAGGGCCGGTCGTGCTCGGCCGGTTGTTCAACACCATCGGACCGCGCCAGTCCGGCCAGTACGGCCTGGTGGTGCCGCGGTTCATCGGCTGGGCTCGCGACAACCAGCCGATCACCATCCATGGGGACGGCAGGCAGACGCGCAGCTTCAGCGCCGTCGGTGACGTGGTGCGGGCGATCGTCGCCACACTCACCACCTCGGCCGCGCACGGGCAGACGATCAATATCGGCAGCGATCAGGAGACGTCGATCGGCGACCTGGCCGCGACGGTCATCCGGGTGACCGGGTCGTCGTCGGTCGTGCGGTACGAGCCCTATGACAGCGTCCACGGCCACGGTGCGCGAGATATCCGTCGACGGGTTCCGGATACCTCCCGGCTGCGCGAGCTCATCGGCCGTGACTGTGCCACCCCACTGGAATCCGTGATTCGAAGCATTGTCGAGGCTCCCGTAGATACGTCCGTCGGAGGATCGGTCTGACATGGCTGTGCCGTCAGCAGAAGTAGTTTCAGTAAATGTCGTCGGGGTCGGCTATGTCGGCGTGGCGATCTGTCTCGCGTCGAGCGCGGCGGGCCACCGGGTCTCGGCGATCGACACCAACCCGCACCGCGTCGACGATCTTCGCGCCGAGACCAGCGGACGCGGGCCCGACGAGTGGGCCGATATCCGCAGGGCGGTCGCGGACGGCCTGGTCGATCTGTACACCAGCATCGAGACCGCGCCCGCCGCCGACCTGTGGATCGTCGCCGTCCCGACGCCGTTGGACGACGCGGGGCTGCCCGACACCTCGAGCATCGCGGCGGCCGCGAAGGCGATCGCCGCGGTGGTCACCCCGAATGCCGTTGTCGTCCTGGAGAGTACGTCCTATCCGGGCACCACCGAGAAGATCTTCCTTCCGCCCTTCCTCGAGGCGGGTTGGACGCCGGGTGTGGATCTCTTCGTCGGATTCTCCCCGGAGCGCATCGACCCGGGCAGTCAGAACTGGACGATGAAGAACATTCCGAAACTGGTCTCCGGATGCACCGAGGAGTGCCTGAAGGCGGTCACGGAGTTCTATCGCACCGTGGTGGACGACGTGCGGCCGATGTCGAGTACGCATGCCGCGGAGATGGCCAAGCTGTACGAGAACAGCTGGCGTCTGGTCAACATCGCCTTCGCGAACGAACACGAAGCCCTGTGTGTCTCACTAGGTCTCGATCCTTGGGAGATCAGTGATGCGTGCCGCACCAAGCCGTTCGGCTTCTACGGTTTCGATCCGGGCCCCGGAGCGGGCGGTCACTGCATCCCCGTGGATTCGGGCTACCTTGCGCACTTCGCGAAGTCACACGATGTCGGCACGCCGGTGCTCGATTCGGCGATCAACGCCAACCACGCGCGCCCCTCGGTCATCGTGCGGCGAATCCACGAGCGGCTCGCCGGCTCGCACCCCGTGGGCAAACCCGCGCGCGTGCTGGCGATCGGTGTCGCCTACAAGGCGAACATCGGTGACGTCCGCGAATCTCCGGCGATCCCGATCCTTGCCGAACTGTCCGCGGCCGGAATCGAGGCGAGCTACCACGATCCGCATGTCCCGGTGCTGCAACTGGATACCGGTGTGCTGCGGTCTGTTCCGCTCACGGCCGAGGCCGTCGGCGGCTACGACTGTTTCGTGATCCTCACCGCGCACGACGCGGTGGACTGGAAGCTACTGCGCAACAGCTCGGTCCCGATCGTCGATACCCGCAATGTCGCCGCGGCCATCGGGGGCGGCCGGTGAACATCGCCCTGCTCGGCCAGGGCACCCGCGGCGACCTGTATCCGCTGCTCGGCATCGGCCGGTCCCTGGTCGAGCGCGGTCATCGGGTCGTCGTGCTGGAGTACGACGAGTACGCCTCCGATATCGAGGAGGCAGGGCTCGACTTCCATCTGGTCGCCACCGGGAGCCAGTGTGCGCACGTGTTCGAGAATGTGCCGGTCGGACCCGCGACGCCGAGTACCGAATTGGCCACGCACCGGCTGTATTTCGACGCGTCGCTGCGCAGTGCCCGGCATTTCGTCGCGGCACTGACGCGGTTGGCGCAACGGCCCGATGCGATCGTGGCGCCCTCGCACCACCTCGGTGCCGGCTTGGGCGGCGAAATGCTGGGCATCCCGGTGATTTCCACGTTCCTCGGCGCGTCGGTGCCCGCGACCTTCGACACCGGGACGGGCAGCGGCATGCGCTCGCGGCCCGACGAAAGGATGGCGCGGCTGGTCGACCGGCTCGCGTTGCCGCGGATCGCCGAGGTCCGCCGCGACATCGGCCTCGACCCCGCGCCGGACGGCGCCACCTTCGCCAGGGTGGATCGCGAGGGCGGGCTGGTGCTGACCGCGTCACCACTGGCGACGCTGCCCCCGGGCATACCGCCCGCCTTCGAAATCGTCGGCTACCCCGACTATTACGGATCGGACCGGCATCGGCTCGACGAGCCGACAAGGCGGTTCCTCACCGAGAGCGAGGTGCCCGTCGTCGTCTGCACACTCGGGGACGGCTGGGCCAGAACGCTGCCCGATCAACTGCGGGAGTTCCTCGACCGTGCCGATCGGGGGCGATATCGCGTGCTCATGATCGGTGGCCGAGTTCCCGGGCTCAGCTCGGGCGCGGGCACCAGGATCGTTGCGCGAGCCAACCTGCGCGAGGTACTCGCCTACGCCGACGTCTCGGTCAACCACGGCGGCATGGGAACCCTGATCGCTGCGCTGCGCTGCGCGGTGCCCTCGGTGATGATGACGCAGTGGCCCGACGGCCGCCGCAACGCCGCCGCCCTCGCCGCACAGGGGCTCGGTATCGATCTGGGCAGCGCTCCGACCGCCGACGAGTTCATCCGAGCTGTTGACGAAGCCATCGGTAGCGACATGATCGAACAGCGGCTGACGGCCGCGAGCACCGCCATGCGTGCCGAGCGCGATCCGGTCGACGCGCTGCTGGATCGACTTCACCGAGAACGGAAGGGCACATTCGATCATGCCGAAACAAGTACTGGTCGTCGCGGCGCATCCCGATGACGAGATCCTCGGCATGGGCGGCACGATCGCGCGCCATGTGAAGCAGGGGGACGAAGTCACGGTCGTCTGGGTGACCGACGGCAGCAGCACGCAGTATCCCGGGCGCCCCGACATCGTCGAGCGCAAGTACGTTGAGGCCGCTGCCGCGCTGGAAACGCTCGGTGTGCGCAAGTGGATCAAGGGCGGGCTGCCCGATATGCGGCTGGACACCGTCGCCCATGTCGAGATCAACCGGGTCGTCGAGGAGGCCATCGCGCAGACCGAAGCCGACACCGTCTACTGCGTCCACCCGGACGTGAACCGTGACCACCGTGCGGTATTCGAGTCCGCCGCGGTGGCCGCCCGGCCACGGCCGGGCAGCCGCGTCGGCCGATTCCTCACCTACGCGCCGATGTCCAGCAACGAATGGACCCCGGCGCAGGACAGTACGTTCATCCCGACCTGGTTCGTCGACATCAGCGCCGAAATCGACGCCAAGCTAAGCGCATTCGCCTGCTACGACACCGAGAACCGGGATTGGCCGCACCCGCGGTCCGCTCAGGCGATCCGCGCATCGGCGCAGCTGTGGGGCTCCGTCATCGGAGTGCCTGCGGCCGAGCCGTTCCTGCTCGTTCGTGAAATCGAAAGGTGACCGCCGTGGTCGACGCCCAACCGGTCAGAGCCGTCCTGGTCGGCTACGGATACTGGGGTTCGCGCTTTCTGAACATCGCGCGCCGGGTGGACGCGCTGGAGATCGTCGGCGTCGTGGATCCACGCTTCGGCGACGACGAATTCGCCGGGCCCACAGCATTATCCGGATGGCGCGAGCTTTCCGCCGCGCTGTCGGCCGTGCGGTGCGACGCGGCGATCGTCACCACCCCGGCGTCGGCGCACGCCGAACCGATCCGTCAGGCGCTGCGCGCGGGCAAACACGTCTTCACCGAAAAACCGTTCACGGTGACCACCGAGGACTCCGCCGAACTGCTCGATCTCGCGCGCGACGGCGATCTCATGCTCACCGTCGACCACCAGTACTGGTGGAGCGCGGAGGTCGCGGCGCTGGGAAAGGCGCTGGCGGACAACGCGATCGGTGAGGTGGTCGCGGTGGCGGTCGAGCGCGCCGCCGACGGCCCGGTCCGCTACGACGTGGACGCACTCTGGGATCTGGCGATACACGACATCTCCATCCTGGTGCGTCTCGGCGTGCTGGGGGAGGGCGACAAGCCTTGTCTGGAGGTCGAGGAATGCCGCCAGACGATGGACGGCCAGGTCGCCGGATGCGTGGCACTCACCGGCCGGACACCGTCGGCGATCACCGTGCGGGTGCACGCATGCTGGATCAGCCGCACCAAGCGCAGGGGCTTCGTCATCGCGGGCGAACGCGGCAGCCTCCGGCTGGAGGAGACGGACCGCTACCTGTCGGCGTGGCTGATCAGAGACGGCCGGCGAATGCTTTTGTCCCGCAGTGCGAAATCGGGCAGCGGTACCCCGATCGAACGCGCACTCGAGGAGTTCGCCGCCGGTGTGCGCGGCACAGCGGACTTGCGTAAGGCCGTCGACGCCGCGCGTGTGGTCACCGCGATAGCACAGATCGAAGGTTCGGCCCGGCAGGTCGCGACGCTCGTGCGCTCGCCGCGCTGCTGGTTGTGAGCAGGATATCGGCGGCATCTGCCTGCCATGGTTACCGCCATTGACCGCGTATGTCAGTGGCGCTGAGCGAGAGTGAGTTTGCCCATGACGGCGGAATTCACCGGTCGGCATGTGCTGGCCGAGTTCGGTGGTGTCGACGCAGGCCTCTGCGACGATCTCGAGCGGCTCGACACGGCGCTCCGAAAATCATTGCTGGCAGCCGGGATAACCATCTGCGAAGTGGCGCACAAGAAGTTCGAGCCGCAGGGTGTCACCGTGGTGGCACTGCTTTCGGAGTCGCATGCCTCGATCCACACCTATCCGGAATCGGGCGATATCTTCGTCGACGTCTTCACCTGCGGCAGTATCGGTGACGGAGCGACCAAGGCGGTCGATCTGCTTCGAGAGGCGTTGTCGCCGAGCACCGTACGGATCGAAGTGATCCGGCGCGGCGGTGCGCGCCTCGCGGATGCGCGAGGTGCGGGCTGATGAACAGTCGCCCCATGGTCCAGCTGTTCGCCGCGCTGCGGCAGGCATCGCCGAACCGCGCCGTCGCCTGGTGGAGTCTGCTGATCATCGGCGCTGTGCTGCCGTCGGTCTTCGCCGTGCTCACCGGGCAGGTCATCGGCCGGGTCAGCGCACCGGATGGTGGGCGCCTCGTACCCGCGCTCGTCGCGCTGGGTGTGTGCTTCTTGCTCATGCAGGTGCTGCCGCACGCCGAATCCGTGGTGAGTATGAGTCTCGGCTCGCGGCTGGCGAATTGGTTGAACGAGCGCCAGATGCGGGCCAGCGTGGCGCCCGAGGGCCTCGGCCACCTGGAGCATCCTGACCTCGCCGCGATTCGCGATGTCGACCGCAGTATGAGCGGTCCACCGCTGTATCTCGCGATCTACTTCGTGCGCGGTTCGCTGCACCGGTTTCTGGTCGGCGTCGTTTCGGCGGCCACCCTCGTCGTGTACAGCTGGTGGGCGGCACTGGCTCTGGTGGCCATCTGGAGTGCCACGCACTGGCTGCTGCGCGAGAGTTCGGTATGGAAGGACCGCAACACCGCCGAGGTCGAATTGACCCGCCAGCACGCCAATTACGCGTACGAACTGGCCATGGAACCCGAATTCGCCAAGGAGGTACGGCTGTTCGGACTGCCCGACTGGGTGGTCGAGCGCTTCGCCCGCTGGCGTCTCGAACTGTATGACGCCCAGTACTCGGCTACCCGGCTGCGGGAACGGTCGGTCCTTGGTGCCGCGGCACTGGTGATCGTCGGCAATATGGCGGTCTTCGGCCTCATGGGTTTTCGCTATATCGCGGGGGATTGGCCACTGCCGGAACTGATCTCGGCGGTCCAGTTGGCCGTCGGCGTGCAGTGGGTGGCGTTCGGCGGTTTGACCTGGGCCGCCGACGACGCGGCGACCGCCGTGCGGGCGGTGAACCAGATCGAGCCGCTCCTCGGTCCCGCGGGCCACCTCGCCACCGGTGTATCGACAGTGCCGGATCGACAGGTGGAGGTGGAGCTGCGCGAGGTGAGCTTCGGCTATCCCCGGTCGGAGGGTTCGGTCTACGCCGGGTTGAATCTGCGGATTCCGGCGGGGAAGTCCCTGGCGATCGTCGGTGCCAACGGCGTGGGCAAGACCAGCCTCGCGAAGCTACTGTGCCGGTTCTACGATCCGACCGGCGGCCGAATACTGGTGGGCGGCACCGACCTTCGCGATCTCGACGTGGCGGCCTGGCGCGCCGGGATCGCCGCCGTGTTCCAGGACTTCGCACATTTCGAACGGAGCCTGCGCGACAACGTCGACCCCGGGCGGCGATGTAGCGACGACGAGATTCGCGCATCGCTGCGTGATGCGGGGGCCGACCACCTCATCGATCTCGACACCCCCATGGCCAAGGGCTATCCCGGCGGGACCGACCTGTCCGGCGGGCAGTGGCAGCGGGTGGCGCTCGCGCGCGTGCTGTGCGGCGTCCGCTCGGGGGCGCGGCTCGTGATCCTGGACGAACCGACGGCCAACCTGGACGTCGCGGGGGAGGCGACGGTGTTCGCCCGATTGCTCGCCGAGACGAAAGGCACGACGACGGTGCTGATCTCGCACCGCTTCTCCACGGTTCGGCTGGCCGATCAGATCGCCGTGCTCGTCGACGGGAAGGTCGCCGAACTCGGCGACCACGATCAGCTGATGGCCGCCGAAGGGCACTACCGGCGGATGTTCGACCTGCAGGCCAGCCGGTTCACCACCGAATACGACGAGGACGGTGCGCAGTATGTCGTACTCGAATAATGCTGTGCCGGAGCGAGATTCCGAAGTCGCGCTGCCCGGTGGCCCGGCATCGATGTGGCGGCTGATCGCACTGTGCTACCGGTTCGAGCCGCGGCTGATGATCACATCGCTTGCGGTGCAGATCCTCGCGGCGGTGCCACGGCCGCTCACCGTCGTGTGGCTGGGGATGCTGACCGCGGGCGCCGTGCAGCGCCGCGGTGTGCTGATCTATCTCGCCCTCGGCGCCATGGCGCTGTCCACCTGCGCCGGCTGGCTGCTCACGATCGCCGCCGAGCGGGCGGGACGCCGATTCCGTGATCGGCTGACGATTTCGCTGGAAACCCATGTGGCGCGGTTGTTCGCCTCGATCGATACGATCGAGCACCACGAGCGGCCCGAGTATCTGGACCGGCTCGCGGTGCTGCGCAAGCAGGTGTACATGGTCGATCACCTGTACGAGTCGATCGTCATCAGCGCGGTGTGGATCTTCCAGCTCGGCATGATCGTGCTGCTGCTCGGCACCGTCGACCCGCTGCTACCGCTGCTGCTCGTGTTCGCGATTCCGGTGCTGGTCACCGCGGCGCTGCGCCCCGGTGTGGAGCGCCGCGTCGAGGAGGGGGTCGCCGTCCACGGCCGGTTCGCCGATCACCTCTTCGACCTCGCGACCACTCCCGCCGCCGCGAAAGATGTTCGGCTGGCCGGGATCGGGCCGCGGTTGGTCGCGGATCGGGCCGCGGCGTGGGCCAGGTGGTACCGGCCCATCGGCCGTTCGCGAGCCGTCTCCGCCGGGTGGGACGCCTTCGCGTGGGCGATATTCGGACTCGGCTACGCGTTGATGCTGTTCTACGTGGTCGAGATCGCGCACGCACCCGCGGCAGGGGTGGTGCTCGTACTCTCGGCGGGCATCCAAATGTCGGACTACGTTTCGGCGGCCATCGGCGAAATAGATTTCATTCGAGGCGTTTTCCTGGACGCGGCGCGCCGTCTGATGTGGCTGGAGGACTACGCGCGTGCGGTCGCGTCGGCCGCCACGTTGCCTGCGCCCGCGCGCATCACCAGCGGAATCACCTTGCGCAAGGTCGGTTTTCGATATCCGGGTGCGGCGCGACCCACGCTGATCGGCGCCGACCTCACGCTGCCCGCCGGTTCGGTGGTCGCCGTGGTCGGTGAGAACGGCGCGGGCAAGTCGACGCTCGTCAAGCTGCTGACCAAGTTCTATCCGGCCACCGAGGGCGTCATCGAGGTCGACGGTGTGCCGCTCGATCAGATCGATACCGAGCAGTGGCGCGGGCGGATCGCCGGTGCGTTCCAGGACTTCGCGACATTCGAATTCGCCGCCCGGACCGCCATCGGTATCGGTGATGTGCGAACCATGGACGACGAATCGGCCCTGCGGGCGGCGGTGGCGCGCGGTGGCGCGGACGATCTGCTCGCGCACCTGCCCGACGGACTGGCTACGCAGCTGGGACCGCGCTGGCCGTCGGGGGTCGATGTCAGCTTCGGTCAGTGGCAGAAGCTGGCGCTGGCCCGTGGTTTCATGCGGACGACTCCGCTGCTCGTTGTGCTCGATGAACCGACCGCCGCGCTCGACGCGGAGACCGAGCACAGCCTGTTCGAGGGCTTTGCCATGGCCGCCCAGTCGGCGCGCGCCGATGGCCGGATCACCGTGCTTGTCTCGCATCGGTTTTCGACGGTCAGGATGGCCGACCTGATAGTAGTGGTCGAGGGCCGCCGGATCGCCGAGGTCGGTGACCACGACTCGCTGATGCGACTCGGTGGCACCTACGCCCGGCTGTACGGAATTCAGCAGCGCGCCTACCAAACCTGAACTGACGGAATCGAGTCGAGAGGTCGAGTCATGAACGTGCTCGAAGAAGTGGATTTCTCGGGCAGCGACGCCCGAGCGAAGATCGCGGCGCTGACCGGCGAGATGCTGACGTTGCGGCAGTGCGGTTTCGCCGGTGCCGACCTCAGCGATCTCGACCTCGCCGATGTCGTCATCGACCGCTGCACGTTCGACGACGCGGTCCTGCGCGATTGCCGCTTGGACGACGCGAAGATCACCGGCGGGAGCTTTCTGCGCACCGATTTCAGCGGTGTCGACCTCACCATGGCGGTATTCGAGAACGTCGATCTGTCGCAGGCTCGGTTCAACGACGCGCTCTTGGCGGAGACCCGATTCACCGGGTGCAAGATGACCGGCGCCGACCTCACGTCGCTGCGTGGCCTAGCGGTGATGCTGACCATCGAGGACTGCAATCTCCAGTTGGCCAACTTCGCCGAGGCGAAACTACGTGGCGTGCACATCACCGGATCCGATCTGACCGAAGCCGATCTCTATCGCACGGACCTGCGCGACGCCGTCTTCACGGGGTGCAAACTGCGGGAGGTCGACCTCTCCGAAACTCGCCTGCGCGGCGCCGATCTGCGCGGCGCCGACCTCGGCGGCATCATCGCCAAGGATCCTCGGCAGCTGCGCGGTGCGGTGATCTCGCCCGCACAGGCCGCGGATATCTGCCGCGCCCTCGGTCTCACCGTGATCTGACGGATCACTCGAGAGATCGACTCCGCGTGTGTGATTCGTGCAGGAGCAGCAGTGTGTAGGCGGCAACCGTTCCCGCGGTAGCGATTTCACCTGAGCGGATCATGGACTCGACGGTGGTGCGCGCGAACCACTTCGACCGCATATCCTGCTCTTCGGGTTCGCGCTCCGGTGGTCCCGCCGTGAGGCCGGTCGCCAGGTATACGTGTCCGCGCTGCGCGGTCAGTGTCGGCGCCGCATCGATGACACCGAGGTAGGTCATCGTCTCGGCGCGCAGACCCGTCTCCTCGCGCAACTCCGCCCGCGCGAGGTCGATCGGGTCGGCCCGGCGCCCCGGTGGCGGCGTGCCAGCGGGAAACTCCCAGCAGCGCCGCGCAATCGGATACCGGAACTGTTCGACCAGGTGCAGCCGATCACCGTCCATCGGGATGACCATGGCGAAGTCCGCGCGGTCGAGCACCCCGTAGATCCCCACATCCCCATTGGCCCGGCGCACCGTATCCTCACGCACCGACATCCACGGATTCGCATACACGGCACGACTCCCAATTGTCTCCACGACCACCGAGCCTCCCACACTCACGACGGATGAATATTCGATATCCATCGGGGCAGTCGGATGTTTCGATGGATGTCATGGAGAGCCTGCCCGACGAGGTGCGCGACCGGGTATCGCGCCTCAACGCCGACCTGCTATTGGACCTTCTCAGTCCCGAGGAAGCCGTCTGGCTGGCCTGTGACCTGCTTGTCGCCGGGATCGACACGCCAGCGCTGAGGGAACTCGCCGGGGAATCACCTACCGGCCTGACTCTGCAGACGCGGTGCCCTTGGTTCGGCACCGAAGTTGATGCTAAGCGCCAGTAGGTTGGAGTCGATCTGTAAAGCGCTCTATCGCAATGGTATTGGTGGGGCGCTCGAGGTCGATCGCGCCATTGACGGTCATGGCGAGTCCCGCGCCCATGAAGACGCGGTGGCCCGAATCGAACAGTGCGGAGAATTCGGTGGGCGAGTAGCCGGTGAGGGCACGGAAGTCGTGGTTGAGGTGCGATTGGTCGAAATAGCCCGATTCCTCGGCAATTTGGGGCAGGCGTGCACCCGGTAGGGTCATGATCCGCACCGTCCGATGCAGTCGGGCGATGCGCGCGACCGTTTTCGGGGGCAGTCCGATGTGCTGACGGAACATGCGGCGCAGGTGTTGGCGAGTCCAGCCGGTCTCGTCGGCGAGTGCGCCGATCGCGATATTTCCGGAGGTGGCGATCAATCTCTGCCACGCACCGTATACCTGTGGCGGTAGGTCGGGTCCGCGACCCAGATGAGTGGTCAGGTGGTCGTCGAGCAGGTCGAATCGTGCCGCCCATCCGGGTGTTTCGGCAAGTTGTTCGGTCAACCGCCGGCCGTGCGCGCCGAGCAGATCGGCCAGGTCGACACTGAGGTTTGTCAGCGCGCACAGTGGCAGGCCGAAGAGGGCGTACGCGCCGAGCGGGGTCAATTCGATGTTCATACCGAACTCTCGGCCCGACTGCTCGAACATCATCGGTTGATCACTCGGGCCGGTCACCGGGGAGCCGGACCGCCGCCACGGGCCGATCACCGGGCCGATCATCTCCCGGCGCTGCGACTGCTCGAAATCGATGGCCAGCGTCACCGTATTCAACGCACCTACACGTCGTCGAATCGGGTTGGGGTGCGTGAAATCCTGACCTACATAGATGACCACGTGGTCGGCCAATCGCGGATGCGGCGCGCGGACGGCGAACTCCATCGCGACGGCATCGCCCGGATCATCGACAACCCAATGCTTCATACCGCATTCCCTCGTGAGAACCTCGTCGAGCACGAACCTACGGGCCGTAGGCGCCGCCGCCGTCGTAGGGAATATCGTTGGTGCCGTAGCCGGTCGAGCCGGACCGGCGATTTCGGCGGTTGGTCTTTTGAATCTTCCCGAGCGCGTTGGAAACTCGGCGTGCCCGCTCTGCGGTTGAGCCGGCGGAGGTCTCCGACGGCGCCGGCTTGGGCTTGCGGAAGGGAAGTCGAATGCGCATGGATCCAGGCTAGGTCGAAGTTGTGCGCCGAGGGCCTGCCGGTGGGCTCATCGACCGTTGCGAGGGATCAGGAATCGCCTGTCTGCCGCGAATCGTTGTGGTACGCCTGCGCCTGCAGCGTGTAGAACTCGCGGTAGATGCCATCGCGGGCCATCAGTTCGTCGTGACTACCGCGTTCGACGACACGGCCCTGTTTGAGCACGAATATCCGGTCGGCGTACCGGACGGTGGCGAGGCGGTGGGTGATCAGAACGACGGTGCGCTGCGCGGCATGTTTGCGAATCGTTTCGAAGATCGAGTGCTCGGTGCGCGCATCGAGCGCGGCCGTCGGTTCGTCGCAGATCAGTAGTGGCGCATCGCGATAGAGTCCGCGCGCGACAGCGATTCGCTGCCATTGCCCACCCGATAGCTCGACGCCGCCCTGATAGGTTGGGTCGAGCAGGGTATCGGCCCCCCTTGGCAGTCCGGCGAAAACGTCATCGGTGCCGGATGCGCTGATGGCCGCGGCGAATCCGGTATCGGCTTCCGCATGGTTGTGGCGGCCGATGGTGACGTTCTGTCGTGCCGAAAACGGCCAGTGGGTGAAGTTCTGGGCAACCACGGCGATCCGATCACGCAGTGATGTCAGATCGATCTCGCGCAGTGGCACGCCGCCATAGGTGACGGACCCGGCGTCGGGTTGGTAAAGGCCGCTGAGTATCTTGGCGAGAGTCGTTTTCCCCGAGCCGTTCTCGCCGACGATGGCGATGATCTCACCGGGTTCGATGTCGATGGACAGGCCGTTCAACGCGGGTCGGTCGGCATTCGGATAGGTGAACGCGATATCGCGGGCGACGATCCGATCCGCATCCGCGGGTGCGTCTGTGCCACCGCTGCGCTCCTGCCGTGCTGCGGCACCTCGACAGAATTCGAGGTAGTCCCGATAGAACAGCGCGTTTTCGTAGCTCCAGTTCATGCTGTCCACCAGCACCCGCAAGGAGGACATGGCGGTGCGGATCGCGATGACCGCGGTTCCCGCCACCGCCAGCGGCATTGCGGCAGTGAACAACAGCAATCCGAGCGCCAGGTAGACCACTCCGATGCCCAGACCGGCGAGCGAACCGCCGATGGCGCCGTTCTCCGCGTGCCTGCGTTCCAGATGGATCGCCCGATCCTGGACATGCGTCGACAGCCGGTGAAACTCGCCGAGAAGAAAGGAACGCATGGTGTAGGCGCGAATCTCGGCGGCGGGCACCCGATCGGCCATGAGGTTGGACAGTGTGTCCATCCTGCGCTCGGCGCCGCTGATCGCCGCGTACATCTCGTAACTCATTCGTGCCGACCGCACCGCCGCCCACCAGGTTGGTAGAAGAGCGAGCAGCAACAACGGCACCAGCACGGGATGTAGAACACCCAGCACGCCGGCAATCACGATCACGCCGATGGCGCCGGACAGCAACCGAAGGACACCGTCGAGCAGAGCTGCTACCGCATGGGGTGCACGCTCGCGTATGCGGTGCAGGGTGTTCTGGAAGCCATCGTCATCGAAGGCCACCAGCTCGACTGCGGTGGTCAGCCGCAGTAATCGGGTCTGGAGGCTGCGGCGAAGTTGCGGGGTGAGTCGCGATCGGGTCCATCCGGCGGCTTCTCGCAGCACACCGCGACCGACGACCATCGCGGCCACGAGCAGCAGTGCGGGCGCCGCCGAGCGGATCCGCTCGGGAGTCGGCCCCGTCTCCAGGAGATGATCGAGTATCTCTGTCGTCGCCAATAGGCCGACCGCCGTGCCTATCTCGGCGATCAGCGTGCAGAGCACCAACGCGACCGTGTCGCGTCGACTTACCCGCCAGCACTCCACAAGCACGCTGCCGAAGGTGGTCGGCAGCTGACGGGCCATAGTCCAGAAGCCGGTCGCGGCGACAGTCTCGTCATATGCCGCCCACGGGTCGGCAGTCTTGTCAAGCGAATCAGTTGGCTCATCGGTAACCACGGATTCACGCTAATTGCTTCAGTCGCTCCGCGATACCTATTTACTCTGGGGTAGCGAGTTGAGAATCGGACGAAACACTCCACTTGACTCGATTGCCCGTTGGTAGCTGTCTATGCGCTACACCGCCCTTGCGAGCGAGAGCCCGAACCAGTTATCGGGGTCGGTCCACAAGTGGGTGAGTTCGAAGCCGGTGTCGGCCAGTTCCGCTTGTAATCGTTCGGGGCGGAACTTCGCGGATATCTCGGTGCGCAGTTCCTCGCCGGTGTCGAAGCGCACCTCGGTGTCCAGAACGGTCAATTGCACCAGCATGTTTCGGGTGGCGCGTAACCGCATCTCGATCCAGTCGTGCTCGGCGTCCCACAGCGCCACGTGGTCGAACGAGTCGATGTCGAAGTTCGCCCCCAGTTCGCGATTGAGCACCCGCAGCACGTTCCGGTTGAATTCGGCGGTCGTCCCGGCGGCATCGGCGTAGGCGCGCACCAGTGGGTCGGGGTCCTTGACCAGGTCGGTACCCAGAAGCAGCCATTCTCCCGGATTCAGCGTATCTCGCACGCTGGCAAGGAATTCGATCCGTTCGTCGGGCAGCAGATTACCGATGGTGCTACCCAGGAAGGCGATAAGCCGGGGTCCGGTGGCGGGCAGCAGGTCGAGATGCTTGGTGAAGTCGCCGACGACACCGTGTACTTGCACGCTCGGGTAATCCCGCGCGATCGCCCCGGTGGAGTCACGCAGGGCCGTTTCGGACACGTCCAATGCAACATATTTGCGCAGTGAGCCCGCGGCATGCAGTGCGTCCAGCAGCAGCCGGGTCTTCTCCGACGAGCCGGAGCCCAGTTCGGACAGCGTAGCCGCTGCGGTCAGCTCGGCCACCTCGGCGGCCCGGGTCCGCAAGATCCCACGTTCCAGCCTCG
This sequence comes from Nocardia sp. NPDC052566, assembly GCF_044547285.1. Classification (NCBI taxonomy): domain Bacteria; kingdom Bacillati; phylum Actinomycetota; class Actinomycetes; order Mycobacteriales; family Nocardiaceae; genus Nocardia; species Nocardia sp. NPDC052566. Next base: position 667,062 of record NZ_JBIUAF010000001.1, read on the forward strand.
TCTGGTAGTACTCGGGCAACGTGGTGATCTGTTCGAACAGCTCACTGCCGCGTGCGTCGTAGAACCACCTGGGCGGCAGAGACTTCGGTGCACCGCCCAGACCTGTGAGCACGTCGGCGCGCAGGGCGGCGGCGAGATGGTCCTCGTGAAGATGGTTTTCCAGTACTGGTTCGTACACATATGAATTCATCAGCGGGCTGCCCCGACCAGGGGGTTGAGATGCGAGGACGCGAGTTCACCCGGCGCGACTCCGGGAAGGAAGTCTGTCCAGCTGCCGCTCAGCACGGTGGGCTGCTCGATCACCCGGGTGCCATCCTCGAAGTAGGTGGAGGACAGTACCCGCCGCGGTGCGGTAGTTCGGTTGGCGCCGGCGGTATGGAACGTGTCGGCGGCATGGAAGGACACCTCGCCGACCTCGAACGGGCGGGCATCCGGTTCCACGGCGCGCGAGCGCAGTTCGGCCGCAACGCTTTCGTCGTAGGACCGGTCCTGGACCGTAACCGGTATCGATAGCAGGCCGGCGGTCACCGCGGCACGGGGGAGGCAGGCGAGCGGCCCCATAGCGGCAGGCACATCGTGCAGCGGTAGCCACGACGTGCACACGGCCGTGGAGGCCAGCGGATAGTGGTCGCGGTCGCGGTGCCAGGGCGTGCGCCCGCAACCGGGCTCCTTGGACAGCAGGTTGTCGTGATAGAGCCGCACCGCGTCGACGTCCATCAGTTGTGCGGCGATATCGCCGATTCTGCGTGACAGCGCCACGATCAGCATCAAGGAATCGCGCCGCCACAATTGCTCGAGGGCGAGAAACCGGCCCGGACGCGCGGTCCCCTCTGCGTTGAGCAGCAGCTGGTCCGCGCGTGCCGCGAGTGTCGCGATCACCGCGGCGGGAATCACTTTCGGAAGTCGCACGTAGCCGTTGCGCCGATAGAACGTGATGGCCGCGCCGGGCAGTTCGTAGGGAACTTGGAGGGCCGTGAACACTTCGCGGTCGGATGTCGCACGGGTGTCCGGCCTCGCCGGCGCGGGTTCGGCCGCGCCATCGTCGATCGGTGGATTGTCGGCAAGTGTCATGTACCAGTCCCACCATTGCTGGTCGTCTCCGGTCCACTGGACGGTACCGGGATCGTCAGCACCGGTATCTGCCTGGTCAGTAATCATCTATTCCCCCAACGGGTTTCGTCGATGCGGCTGGTTTCGACCGCTCCCGAGCCAAACATGATCGGCACCAACACCAATCTCCCCGTTCGGAATTGGGGTGCCATTATCCATCGTGCTCCTGCTTCGGACGGCATCGCAAGGATGAGCGGACGCTAATGTGGCGGTGTAGCAATGAGGTTCACGCGAGCGGTACTGGGAGACCGTGCAGCGGAGGGTGATCCGTCATCGCATGTTGGTACATCGTTCACTATCGGTATCGATGAGTTCATCCTCGTCTGGGGACGTCCGCCAGTTCTGGGTCAGCGCGACCGCGAAAAGTACTACTGCGACGCCTATCAGCATCGTCGCCGTGACGTTCTCCTGAAGGGCGACGGCGCCCAGGATGATCGAAACCACCGGCAGTAGGTAGGTGACCACGGACGCGGCAACGGAACCGTCGTCGGAGATGATGCGGAAGTTCAGGATGTAGGCGATGCCGGTGCCGAACAAGCCGAGGATGGCGAGCGCGAACAGCGCATCAGGATGGGCCGTCAGCGTGGGTACGCCGTCGACCAGCAAGACGGGGGCGAGTAGCACGCTGGCCGCGGACAGTTGATAGGCGGCAAGCAGCAGCGGTGGGATTCCTCGGTTGGTCAGGTATTTCGCCATATAGATGTAGCTGACGCCGAGGAAGGCGGATCCGATCAGGCATTCGAGGCCGCCCCAACTCATGATGTCCGCCCCGGTCTGCCACGGCGAGAAGATGAGCACGCAGCCCAGGAAGCCGAGAACGAGCCCACTCGCTCGGCGAATCGTGTGCCCGCGAGTGTCGCCGACCAGCAAGGCTACGAGCATGGTCCATATCGGCGTGCTCGAGTTGGTCACGCCGGCAGCGGATGAGTCGATGCTTTCCTCGCCGAGGGCGAACAACGTGTACGGAATCGCGTTCGCCAACGCGGCCGACACGATCAGATGCCACCACGGTGTGGGCCCGGTCGGTAGCCGGTTTCGCTGGATCAGCCACACCACCAGCCACAAGAAGGCGGCGCCGATGATCATCCGGCCGAATGTCACCTGGATGGCGGAAAAGCCGCGCAGCGCGACCTTGATCCAGAGAAACGTCGAACCCCATAGCACGGCAAGGATGCCGATCCGCACGATCTGCGCCACTTCGATTGCCCCCCAAAGGCTTTAACGCGACGATATCGTTCCCGCAACATCTTTCCATACAGAAGCATCGAAAGACAGGGGCAAACAGGAAGAGTCGACCCGAGGCCGAAGCTGCCACAAGCGGTGACAGGACAACGAAACTGGAGGAAAATCGCGCAAAATCTGTGTCCGGAGGGGGACACACGCGCTAACCACACGAATCAAACTGCGGAAACGGTGACCAGAAGTAACTATCGAGTGTGAGCTCTGAGATCTGGGTGTTCACCACGGAGTGGCTACCTCCGTTATTCGCGCGCAAACCGCCGCGCGATCGCGGCGAAACGGCCGATCGGTCCCGGTCTATGAGATCGGCGCGGCGGAGGCCGTACGTCCGGGTACCCGCGATCGATCATTGTTCGAGCAGTTCGTGTGCGCACGTCTCGTCGACTGGAGCCGGTTGAGGTTGCTCGTGCTGCCAGGGTTTGGGAGGTGAGCGGGTGCAGGTCATGCTCCGATATGGAGGTGGGCCGCCCACAGTGACGGTGTGCTGGGGTATCGGTGACGTGTGGCGGCGATTGCGTGGTGCAGGGCGTGGGCAGCGTGGCTCGTTTCGGGGTAGGGGTTGCCTGGCAGCGCCCGGTAGAAGGTGTCGGCGATGGCAGCGGCGACGCGGTCGTTGACGGGCCATAGGGTACCGATGACGTGGGGGTATCCGGCGAGCTGGAAGGCGGAGGCAAGGTGGATGGACTCGTCGAGCAGTTCCGGTGTGGTGGTGGCGGCCGTGGTTTCGCAGGCCGACAGGTAGGCGAGTTGGGCGTGGTCGAGTCGGATCGCGTCGAGGTCGGCAACAGTGAGTGGGTTGCTGGTGTGGTCGTGCAGGAGCAGCTGGCCGCGGGCTGGATCGGCGGGATCGTTGACACCATGACAGGCGAAGTGCGCGATCGCGCACGACGGCAGCCAGGTCAGAACATTCGCTTTGGTTGGTAGCAGACCCTCGTCCTCCAGCGCGGTGTCGGCGTCGGGTTCGGTGAGGACGATTGTTGTAGGGATGCGGGCGGCTACGGTAGCGGCCTCGCGGGCAACATGGCTCAATCGGCTGGCCCCAGCCGGGGTGGTCGGCATGGTCACCACGAGCGCGGCGACGTCCTCGAGTGCGGTGGTGCCGTGCGTGCGGCGGCGGGCGTGGCGCAAGGCGGTGATGGTGGGGATGTAGGAGGAAACGACTCGGTCCACGACCGCGCGCGTGGGAGCAGCGTGGTCGGTGGGGTGGGTATGGTAGCCGGCGGCGTGCAGAGGCAGCTGGGTCAGCGGGCCGCTCGGTATCCACCACAGCCGCGGCAGCGGCTCGCCCGCAATTGGCGGACCGTGGTAGCCGAGTGCGTCGAGGACAGGGCCGGTGGCGTTGTCCCACAACCATTCCAGGGTGTCGCTGAGGTGCCGCTGGCCAGACTTCACCTCGGGCCGGCTGGTCGCGTGCTGCACGTCGTCGAGGGCTTGCAGGAACGCACTGGCGCGGTCAGCAACCGCACTGGGAGCCAGACCGGGCAAAGGCAGGCAGGTGACCGTAGCGGAGGTGACGAGCAGAGCGTCGCTACGGTAGTGGCTGATATTGAACACGACGATCGGACCCTCGCCGGCCTGGGCGAGCAGTTCATCGCTGTCAGGTGGCAGGGCGAAGGATTCGAACCCGGGATGGGCTCTGATGCGAGCCAGCACCTGCTCCAACTCGTGTGCCACCTGTCGCCGGTCGGTCCTAGGGGTGGTGGACGCCGTTGGGTCCGGGATGGGATTGCGGTCGAACAGATCGCGCAAATGCATGAATTCCATTGCCAGGTCCGGGTGCGTATCAGCGAGTTGACGGGTTTCGCCGCGCAGGTTCAACGCCTGGTTCATGATCACCGCCCGGCCGAGCTCGAGCAGCCGTATCGCTGATTCCGCCCGCTCATCGGGCAAGGTGTCCGGGTCTGCCAATGTCAAGGCGGCAGCGTCGGCGGCCAGTCGCGCATACCGCCCGATGGCGTACTGCTGGTCGGAGCGGTGGAGTCGGCGGGGTACGACCTCGGGGAGTAACCGGACCGCTCCAGCCAGCAGTCCGGCTGCGTCCGCAGGGCTCGACGCTGCCAGCAGATCGGCCGCGTGCCGAGCCGCCCGGATTCGCTGCGAAGGTGACGCCACCGCCGAACCGGCCGCTGTTCGGTGCGCTTCGACGGCCGCGTCCCGATCGGCTGTCGCACCCGTACGTTCGAACCGTGTTTGCAGGGCCAGGCCGAGGTTGGTAAGCAGGCCTGCGCGGTCGGGGTGGTCGTCAGGGGCGGCGGTGGTCGCTTGGCGGGCGACATCGACCGCCTCGTCGAGGTCCCGCGCTGCCCCCGTTCGCTCGAACCGTCGGCGCAGGGCGACACTGAGGTCGCTGCGCGAGCCGGCGAGGTCGGGGTGGTCGTCCGGGGTGGTGGTGGCTGCTTGCCGGGCTACGTCGACCGCTTCGTCGATATCCGCCGGCGCACCTGTTCGTTCGAACCGTGTTTGCAGGGCGAGGCCGAGGTTGGTGAGAAAGATGGGGAGAGCGGGGTGGTCGTCCGGGGTGGTGGTGGCTGCTTGCCGGGCTACGTCGACCGCTTCGTCGATATCCGCCAGCGCTCCCGTCCGCTCGAACCGTCTCCAGAGGGCGAGGCTTGCGACGCTGAGCTGGCTGGCGAGGAGGGGGTGATCAGCGGGAAGAGTGGTGACCGCTTGCCGTGCCACGTCGACCGCCTCGTCCAGGTCCGCCAGCACGCCTGTCCGCTCGAACCGTACCCGCAGGGTGAGACCGAGGTTGCTGAGCTGGCCGGTGTGGTGAGGGTGGTCGGCGGGAAGGGCGGTGACCGCTTGCCGTGCCACGTCGACTGCCTCGTTGATATCCGCGAGCACAGCCGTCCGCTCGAACCGTACCCGCAGGATAAGACCGAGGTTATTGAGCCAACCAGCAAGGTGGGGGTCGTCGGCTGGAGTATCCGTGACCGCTTGCCGTGCCACGCTGGCTGCCTCATCGATATCCGCCAGCGCTCCCGTCCGCTCGAACCGTCTCAGCAGGGTGCCGCAGAGGTTGGTGCGCCAACCCGCGAGGCTGGGGTGGTCGTCCGGGGCGGTGGTGACCGCTTGCCGGGCCATATCGACTGCCTCGTTGATATCCGACAGCGTTCCCGTCCGCTCGAACCGTCTTTGCAGGGTGAGGCCGAGGCTGCTGAGCTGGCTGATGCGGTCGGGGTGGTCGGCGGGAGTGGCGGTGACCGCTTGCCGAGCCACGTCGATCGCCTCGTCCACATCCGCCAGCACACCTGTCCGCCCGAACCGGACCCGCAAGGCGAGACTGAGCGTGGTGAGCACGCCGGCCCGGCCGGGATGGTCTGTTGGGGTGGCGGTAACTGCTTGCCGGGCCATATCGACTGCCTCGTCGATATCCCCGAGGGCTTCCGTCCGCTCGAGTCGTCTCCGCAGGGCGAGGCCGAGGTTGGCGAGCGCCGCGACGAGATCGGGGTGGCCCGTTGGGGTGGCGGTGACTGCTTGCCGGGCCATGTCGACCGCTTCGTCGATATCCGCCGGCGTTCCCGTCCGTCCGAACCGGACCCGCAACGCGATGCCGAGGGTAGTGAGCACCTCGGCCGTAGCGGGCTGGTCAGCCGCAGTGGCGGCAACCGCCCGCCGTGACACCTCGACTGCTTCGTCGATATCCGCCTGCACCCCCACTCGCTCGAACCGTCTCACCAAAGCGAGGCCGAGGGCGGACAGTCGGCCAGTGAGGTCCGGGTGGTCGTCGGGGGTGGCGTCGACGATCCGATGCCACAGCTGCGCGGCCGCTGTGACCAGGTCGGGGTCGTCGGCGGCCCGAGCCCGCTCATACAGAGACCGCGCGAGTTCGACACTGGTATCGGCGAGCGTGCGAACAAGCTCAGCGGGTACCCCGTCGAGCGAGGTGCCGGAAGTGGTGAAGACAGGGATCAGCGTCTCCACCGCTCGCTCGCGCGCATCCGCGGCCTGCTCCGATGGTCCCAGCAACGCGCGAGACCACCAGAACCGGCCCAACAGCACTCGCGACGCCACATCATCGTCCTTCGCGCCGTCGGTGAGTAGGGTCGCCAGCTCGGCGGCCTCCTGTGCGGCCCCGGGATCGAGCACCGCGTTCGGGTCACGGTCGATGCGGTCGAGCCGACGCTCGAGGGCGGTGTGCAGGCGCGCTCGCCGACCGTTGTCTGCTGCCGGTGTGCGCGGGTGATCGGTGCCCATGTCGCAGTCCCCCGAGGTGCGGCGCGGCCTCAGCCGCGCGAAACGGCGGTGTCAGCAACACCTTACGGCGGACTGCTCGCTATGGACCTGTGCTCCACTCGTTCGCCATTGCTGCTGTCATACGCGAGTACCGAGAACGCAGGGAGTTGGATAGGACTCGCCGTTCGGTGAGACACGCGGAACCGCCTCCGACCGCACCCCATTTTGGTCACTCATCGCTAGACTTTCACGCTGGGCCACAGGCGAGTTCGAAGACGCCTGGGCGACTGTCAGTGAAAGGTGTTGTCACCGATGTTTCGCAGACGGGACGCCTTGCCCGCAGAGCCGCAGCCAGTGCCACCCTGGGAGGACGCGAAACTGGCGATGACCGAGTTCGGCAACTGGATCAAGAACGCCGACACGAAAATCAGTGTGCTCGCAGCGGTTTTCGGTGTCATGCTTGCCTTGCTGGCGGCCCGAGCCGATACCTTCCGCCGTGTGCTCGCGGACCCAGCATCCTGCGCCACTTGGATACTGGTCGCGCTGCTGATGCTGTTGCTCGGCGCGGTGCTGATGACAACAGGTCTGCTCTACAGTGCCCTCGTACCACGAACAGTGGTGACTGGTCGGAATCGATTCTCGTGGCCGAGCATCGCGTCAGAACCTCAGCCACCGAGGAATCTCGACCAACGATCCACCCTCGAAGAAGCCTGGTCGCACAATCATCTCCTGGCGCAAATCGCCGGCCGGAAGTATGCTGCTTTCCGAAATGCGCTCCGCGGATTCGTGATAACGCTGATCCTCGGAATCGCCTGTGTCGTAATTGCTACCTGGCAGTCTGTTTAATTCGCCTGACTGGATTCGCGAATATGTCCATAATCCTGCTGTGCCACGCCATGTTCTCGTTGAGGTGGTCGCCATGACCGGACCGCACGAGGGTGTGTCGAACGACCTCGTACTCACCTGGCTCGATGAGGAGACCAAAGACAACGCCATCGAAGTCCTCGACGACTTGCTGAAATGGCATATGATCTCGACCCGCTGGGACCAAGTGGCCTCGGCTATAGACGATTTGAACCAGGCGCTCGGCGGCCGCGCGGCGCCTGCGGTCCGCGAAGCGCTGATCGAAATCGAGCTCCTCGGTCCGGTACGCGCTCGCCGGATCGGAGAGGAACCCCGAACACCGGCCCCACCGGTGGTACGGGACAGGGTGAACATGATGGTGCATCTCCTCGGTCCGGATTCGGCATCGCCCACGCAGACGGTGGTGGAACCGGGAGACGGAGGCGACGGTGACCGCACCCGCCGGGATTGATCAGGAACTTGTTGTGCACATGTTCTTACCGCTGGACGGGCCGCGAGCCGATACTGCCTGGGCGCAAGCGCAGGGCGTATGGACGCAGGCGCGCGGGCAACTGCGTGTCACCGAGATCGTGCCCGCGGCGGGAGCCCGAGAAGTCCTTCCGGACAATCGAATTCCGGTGGGGCGCGACCGGGTGGTGGCATGCGCGCAGAACCGAGGTGCCGACTTCCAGATCATCGCCCGCCGTTTCCACGACATCCTGAACCTGTCATTGGTCTTCGGTGCCCCGCTCGACCGAGTTGGTCGGCGACGGCGAACGAGTGTCACTCCGGGCTGGCACGAATTCGAACGATGGTGGCGGGCATTGTCGTTCGAAGGCGTCGATGCCGTGCTCGGGCTGGTCGTGGTACTTCTGGCCGAGACCGATGTTGTCGACGACCTCCCGCAACGCCTCGAAGAGCTGTTTCCGTCCTCGGAATCGAGCTGGGGGCCACGATTGGGGCCTGATCCCACGAATTGGGCCGTGTGGGAAGCCCATTCGCCGAGCGACTCGGCACGACGGATACTTTTCGTCGCCGGCGCGCAGCCCTATTACGACAACGAGCTGACCACCTGGACGTGGAGCGACGGGGGTGCCGAGTTGCCCGTCCTGGCCCGGTACTTGATGCATGCCACCAAATTGCGGTATCAGCACCGCCTGCTCGATGCCAGCGCTGACAAGATCCGGGCTCTGACGACTCAGGCCAGAGCCCACGTGGATGCGGTAAGGCCGCTGCTGCACACACCCGACGGCCGCGAGGGGCACTCGCTCGCAACGGCTTTGAGCATCGTGGAGGAGGACCTCAGCAAGACGGTGTCCGATCTGAAGGCCATGGATCACACCGCCGAGATCGCCTACGCCAACATGACCCGTTGCATGACGAAGCCTTTCCCTCATGACGAGGTGCTCGCCATCGGCCTGCGGGAACGAATCCACGACGATTCCTACTATCTTCAGAACACGCTCGACTTGGTCCGCGAAAGCCGTAAAAGACTTCGCGACGTCAACCAGGTGGATGGCGGTGCACCACCGGTACGGCAATCGATGCTTTCGGTCGAGCCGGACGAACCCAACGGGCGCCTCCCGCGTGGCGTCTCCCAGATGCGCTTCGGGTTCGGCCTCGACATTGTCGGCTACGGTCAACTCCTTGAGCCCGGTGCCCGTGAGGCGCAAGGCCGTTTGGCCGGCGTCATCGAGCAAATCCTCGCAAACCTCGGCTATGTCATCGCCGATACCGAACGTGAGCTGCGCGGTGACCAGGTCATCACCCTCCTCCCCACAGATGCTGACATTCCGACTGCGCTGGCCGTCTTGATCAGTGCGATGCGGTCGCGTCTCGCGGCGGACAATCGAAAGTTCGCCAAGCGCATGCGGTTACGGGCGGTCGCCTCGATCCGCGTTTTCAGCCGAGGGGAAATCGGCCTGGCCGCCGGTGCTACGGAGATCGGCCGTCTCCTCGAGTCCGATCCGGTGTACCGGGCATTGGCGGAGAACCCCGAATCGGATGTGGTGCTGCTGATCTCCGAGCGTCTTCACGAAGACACCGTGGCGCTCGGATACGAGCAGCTGCTGCCATTTCGATTCGAGCAATGTCGAGTGCGGCTCAAGGAGTACGACAAGACCGCCTGGCTGTGGATCGATGAGCAGTGATCGCGAACATCTTCAGCAGCATCGCAGGACCATCGATCGACACCACGCTGACGCAACGAGTGTCCGAGCTGGGGGCCCGAGCACAGGTGGCCGAGGAATCGTTGTCCGTCACCAAGGTTCGGGAAGCCTGCGCCGAACTCAATCAGTTCATCCTCGAATTCGTTCCCACGATGGGTGGCGACCTCCGTAAGAGCATCGTCGCGACCGATGTCCTGCGATGGGCCATCCTCTTGGAGTCGAAGCTGCCCGACTGCAACTGGTTTCGGGTCGCCATGGTGTCCGCCCTGCATTCGGGCGCCTACGCCAACTCGACGGCTCAGCTGTGGAAGAAGAACGAGATTGTGACGCACCTTCGAGCTGCGAACCAAGGTGTGTTCGAGATCGGCGCGTACGCGAACCATCGCGCCAAGATGCCGGCGCTGGCGATCATGCTGCTCGAGAACGTCTCTGGTGGTCTGTACTCCGCAACTCAAGCCATGACGGCGATGCGTGTGGGTGGAACGAACGCGTGGCAGATTCTGGGGCGCGCGTTCAAATACCAGCGTCGCGTATCGAAGTTCCGCGGTGAGGAATGGTGGAACCATCAAGACCGCGACACCGCGCTGATCAATCAGCGGATCGAGGAGTTCCGTGCGCGCCAGGTCAGCAAAGTACTGAACGGCCCTGTCGAATACCTTCCGACCGAAGCCGATCTACACAACTGTGTCACCGAGGCTGCCGCCGTCCGGTCCGGGTGCGATGTGGTCCATCTCGCGGCCACACCCATGGGTGGCGTGGCGTTCCGGACCTACTGTGACGCAGAGCGAATCGGCCGCACTACGGGCATCGACCTGCCGAACCTCGCCACCGCCGCCGTGTGTGACTGGCGGACCCGAATCGAAAGCTTGTACGAGCGCCACGATCGGGGCGAAATACGCTCCGCGGCAATGCATACCGAACTCCATCAGGTCCTCGCCGAGATCGGTGCCGCGGTACTGGAGCCGATCCGGGGCACGTGGCCCGAGCTGACGCGGCTCGCCTTGGCACCGGTCGGTGTGGTGGCCACACTTCCGCTCGGCGCTATGACTCTAGGGCGGGAGCCGGCGCAGCTCACCTTTGACCTGACTGTCGTCCCGAACGCGCCGACACTGCTCAGCGCCACTCTGCACCCACGTAACGAATCGGGCCCGGCGCTGGTGGCAACAGATCCCGGTGCAGGAGAGACCCATCTGCCGCAAGTCGTGCGGGAAGGGCGGGCCATCGCGGCTATCCACGCGGTCGAAGTGCTGAATCTGCAAGCCACACCGCGCCGGCCACCGGCGGATCGCAGGTCCGCATGGCGTGTTCGTCTCGAAGAACGCTGGTTCGGAGTCAATCCCGTGCGCCCCGCCGAAACCGGCATATACCCTGCCGCGCCCCATCCGGACGGCAGCGTCCTGGACGCACTTCAGAATGCGGCAATCGCGCACCTGGCCTGCCACGGCAGCCTCATCGAGGATCCGGTGCAGAACTCACTACTGATGCTCGGCGACCCACCGATTTCGTTGAGCGAATTCCTGATCTGCCCCGTGGCACCCGGTGGAACGATCGTGTTGTCGGGATGCTCAGTGGGTGGTGTCGTGGCCAGCCTGCCCAATGAATTGCTGGGCTTCCCGGCGGCTTTTCTGTCGGCCGGCGCGCGAACTGTTATCGCGTCCACGACTCCCGTCCTGGACACCCGTGCGACCCGCGTTCTGTTGCAGGACGTCCATCACGCCCTCCATGCAGGACAGAACGGGCGCTCTGCGCTACGGAGTGCGATAACGGCGGCCTGCACGCGCGGCGACCACTGCTACAACTGGGCAGGATTCGCTGCCTACGGCGCATGACGCCTCGAACGATCTCGCGGCCATCTGGCCGGGGCGACACTCGCTGATTTGTTGGAGGGCTGATGCAGTTCGCGTCTGCTTACGGGACCGCTGAGCCATGATCACCAACATCCCCACCAGCACACGTTCGCTCGTGAACGTGACGACAAGGGATTCGGAGGTGGCGCGGGCATTGATACGATTCGTATCGAACGGCCAGTGCGGTAACCACCGCGAGGTCCTTCGTGCCGAGGCTGGTTGCTGCCTATAACCGGTCATGTCGTCGAGCTGGGTATGGTCGCCTCACGCTGAGCCGGAAGAGGTCCTGGAAGACCACGGTGATGGTGGTCCAGCGGTCGTGGCGGGCGGAGGAAGAATCCGGCGCGCGCGTCGTCAATGTGGGCGGCACTGAAAACGTCGGCGCCGCGGTCGACTTCGACAGTCAACTGCGTAACGACGGAGACCGTTCAGTTTCCTCAACGCGCCGTTCCAGGCGCGTCGGCATCAGTCAGATTTGGACGCATCTTCGATCTGTCACTTGAAATTTTCGTTCGATGTGATCGGCAGGCCGGGGCACAATGTGATGTAGTCGATATTGGGTGATATCCATTCGCTCCATTGTCGTGGGCTCATGTTCGACGTCAATTTGTCGCAGAGGTCGGCGCGCCATGACGTGGGACCGGGCCACAACCATGCGGTGACTGTGCCGTCGGCCGCGACATGTTGTGACAGCACGCGCCTGGCGTCAGTGCTGAATTCGACATATCTGATCTTGGGTTGGTCGGTGACCAGGGCAGCACCGATAGTGCTGCCATCGACTGCATCTCGGAACCGAAGTGTGTGATCGTCGTCGCCCGAGACGATGTATCGACCATCGGTGCTCACGGCGATGGCGTATACCGTGCCGTCGTGCCCGCCGATCGGACCGCCGATCGGTTCGCCGGAGGGGATCTTCCACCGTCGGATCGTCCGGTACCCGCCGCTGAATATGAGATCCCCGGCGGGGCCGACCGCCAGGCTGGTGAACGGCTCGAGGCCGGAGTTCGCTTGGCCGACAACTCGTAGCGTGTTGGTTTCCTGGATTTGCAGCGTCAGGAAGCCGGTCGAAATGACGTAACGGTTGTCGGGGCTGAAGACGAGATAGTGGACCGGGGAGTCGTGCTGTGCAGAGTCGGCGATCCGCTCGCCGGTGGTTGCGTTCCACAGGTGAACGACCCTGTCGTCTCCGCCACCGGCGAGGAGTTGACTGTTCGGGCTGAACACCAGGTTCGCGAGACGTCCGACGAATCCGCTCAATGGCGATCCGATGGATTTGCCGGCTTCCGCGTCCCACAGCCGAACTGCGTTGTCGGTGCTCTCGGTGACGATTCGCTTGCCGTCCGGACTGAACGCGAGTTGTCTGATCGGAGCGCTGAAGCCGGTCAGTATGTGGATCAGCGCTCCGGAATTTGCGTCCCAGAGCTTGACGCTGCTTTGATCGCCCGCCGCGATCCGCCGACCGTCGGGACTATATTCGGTTACCTCGACCGCACCATCGTGCGGCCCTAGCGTCGCGCCGACCGGTTGGCTTGTGTCGGTCTCGAACTGGCGCGCAGTGCCATCGGCATACCCCGCGACCATGCGGTGGCTGTCCGGTGCAAGCGCCACCCAGTGCGGGCCCGGCTGTGTCTCACTGCGGGGGACCGGACCAACGACGTGATTGCCACCCGATGAGTGGTAGTCCATCCGCCACAGTCGGACGGTGCCGTCGGAGCCTGCCGAGGCGAGGCGATTCCCACTCGCATCAAAGGCGAGACTCTGTACCCAGCCGGTATGTCCGTACAAGGACCCCACGGCCTTGCGCGAACGGACTTCCCACAGATGTATCCGCGAATCCGCGCCACCGGCGGCAAGCCCGCGACCGTCGGGACTGAATGCCAGCGTTTGGCTCGAGGCCGTTCCCTCGCTCGGCAATGGTTCCCCGATGCTCTCGCTACCGGGGTCGAATAGCCAGACCCTGCCTCCACCGGCGACGGCGATGCGTTGGCTATCGGTGTGGAAGGCAACCGACGTGACGCTCGTGGCAACATTGACCGGCCGCCCGATCGGGATTCGAGTGAACGCGTCCCACACCCGTACGGTTTGGTCATCACCGCCAGAAACGACGCGCCTTCCATCGGGGCTGAAGGCTACCGCGCCCACTGCACCGTGGTGTCCGGTCATCGGTTCGCCAACCGCGTTCCTGGTCGAGGCGTCCCATAGACGAACGGTCCCGTCCCCTTCTGCCGAAACCACCAGAGAACCATCGGGATTGAAGGCCACGGCGTTGACGGTGCCGACGTGCCCAGAGAACTCGCCTACCGATGCTCCTGATTCAGCGTCCCAGAGCTGCAGCGTATTGCCGCCGGAGACGATTCGACGCCCGTCGGGGCTGAAGGCGACAATGTCGATATTCGATCCACGGTCGAAGGACTTGGTGACCAGCTGCCCGGTCTGCACGTCCCACAAGCGAATTCGACTCCCGCCCGTAACGATGTGACGTCCATCCGGGCTGAAGGCCACACTGTTCACCAGCCCGCTGAGCTTGGGGTCGAAGATTTTCTCCGGTTCCAAAGCGAGCCCAGAGAGTGCCGGTGCGCCGACCCGAATGATCTTGCCGGTGTACACCAGACGTTTCAGCGTACTGATCAGCGCGCCGGATTGGACCGACGACAGAGTTGCGGCCGCGAGCACCTCCTGGATGGCCCGGGTATCGTCGCGTGCACTGGAGCCGCCGAGCATCGCTGCGGATTCGGCAGCCAGTCGCGCAGCGGTCGCTTCCCGGAATCGGGCGTCGGCTTGGTGCTGTGCGACGACTGCCCGCACGGAAGTGGCTCCCGCGATCAAGGTGAGCACCAATGCCAGCACCAGCAGCGCCTGCAACATGCGCGCTCGCCGCTGCATCGCCGTGGCATGTGCTGCGGCGATGGCGATTTCGGCGCGAGCGCGGCGTCGTTCCGCTTCGTCACGGGCGTCCTCGGCTCTTCTCGATTCGGCGAGAAACTCCGAAGCCGGTGCGAGGCGATCCCCATAACGCGGGTGTGCGGCAAGTTCCTCCCCGTCTCGGAGGCGAGTGCCGACCAGCAGGTATGAAGGGTCTCGGCCCTGCCGTGTCCAATCCGCCGCGGCACGGTCCAGAGCGTCGGCTGTCTGCAACCGATCGCGCTCTTCGGCTAGCCATTCGGCCAGCTCGTCCCACTGGCGCAGCAGGCTCTCCAACGCAACCTCGACGACCGCGCCACCCTCGCGTTCATCCTTGACGAGCAGCCGCCTCTCGACCATGGCATCGATCAACTCTCGACTGCCCGCCGGGATTTCCCGCCAGCGCGCGACCCGCCGCAGTGGTGCGGTCGAACTCGGGCTCACTGTCGCCAACCACGGGATGAAGGCAGCACGGAGTCGTTCGAGCTGTACGCTGCGGATCTCCGCATCGTTGGACAGCAGGCTGTTCACTTCGGTCCGCACCACGTCGGGCATGCCGCCCATGGCTTGGTAATTGGGCAGCGTCAATTCTCCGGTGCCGCTGTAGTCGGCGAACAACCGCGCCATCGTCAACGCGAGCAGCGGCAGCGCGTCTGCGCCTCCGCCCGCGACGTCCTCGAGCAGCGCTTCGACCAGTCCGTCGTCCAGCCGTAGACCATGCCGGATCGCGGGACCGGCGATCACCTCCTTGAACCGAGTAGCGGGCATCGGCTTGAGCTCACCGAACTCGCGGCTATGGAGCGATGCGAGTTCGGGAGTGCTCTGAAGGGCTTCGTAGCGATCGGCGCGGATGGTCACAATGACGATGAGCTCGAGCCGGTTCGGCCCGGCCCCCGCGCCCAGTAGCTCGGAAAGCAGAGAAAATAGCTGGGAGGCTTGCGGTTCTGCGTCTGCGGTGAAAAGTTCTTCGGCTTGATCGATGGCAATCACGAGCGTCGGGACGGCACCGTCCGACTCCTGCACCTCACGTAGCAACGCGGCGATCCTGGTAGAATCCCCGTGCAAACAGGCGGTCTTGATATCACCGAGAACGGGCTCCGGGAACTGGCGCGCGACTCGAAGCCGATGGACAGCTGATGCCAGCCCGAAATTCCCTGTGAGGGCAGCTCGTTCCGGCCGCACGATGTCGCACACCAGAAAATTCCTGGTATCACGGCGAAGCCTGGGTAGCAGTCCCGCGCGCAAGAACGAGGACTTCCCCACCCCAGACGGGCCGAGGATGACGAACAACTCCTCGGTACGGCCGACGCGCATGCCCCGCAAGGTGTCCATTGCCCGCTGCACCTGTGGCGTGCGCCCGAAAAAGATTGCCGCGTCCTCGTCCTGCATGGGTTGCCAGCCACGGTACGGCGCGCGTTGCAGTTCTCCGGGTGGAGGCCACGGAAAGTGTTCCGCGCCGATGCCAATCCGCCGCAGCCCGTCGAGTAGCCTTTGGCGGCCGTCGTCGGCGAACAGGTCGCACATCTGCCAGGTGCGTATCCGTTCTCCGCGCGCTCGCGGGTCGATTCGGGCGCAGAAGAGCGGTTTGTTCAGATACTCGGCATAGCGGGCTTCGGCGAGGCACTCGGCGGACTGCTCCCACGCCAGCGAGATCAGGCAGATCACGACCTCGCACCGGTCCGCCGCCCGCGCCAGCGCTTCTTTCCATTGGCTGCCAGGCACTATCCCGGTGGCTGGATCGAAGTCGAGAAAGATCTCGTCCCGCAACCCGGGTTCATTTTCGACCAGCCATTGCTTCAGTTCAGCCGCAGCGGTGTTGTCCCGGCTGGAATGGCTGATGAAAATCCGGGCCACGCCGAAAATCATCCTCGCATGAGGTGTTGTATGTGGGTCTTTGCCACGATGATTCGCTGATTCGCGCGATCCAGGCTACCGTCCACATCAACCATGCAACCCTGGAAACATGCGCGGGCGGAACTCGCTTCTCGTAGCCGTGGTGGTGGCCTTCATGCTCGCTAGCGGCTGTGGGGGCCCTGGCACACCGGTGAGAAACCTGGATGACTACGCTCGCACGGTTTGTAAAGCGGAGAGCGAGTACAAAAACAGCGCTGCCGGTCTATTTCGCAAGCTGCTCGAAAAGGCGATCGTCCCGAACGGTCAACCAGCACTCGCCGATGCAATCGACGGGTTCGCACGGCTATTGGACGATCTCGCCGTGAAGAACGAGGAATTCGGCGACCCACCCAACGGTGAAGGGGCAGGCCGCGCCAAAGCGCTGGCGGATGACCAGCGTCGAACGGCCCGCGAGGTCAGGTCCATTGCGGAAGCGACTCGCACTACTGAATCCGCAAACGTGAAGCAGATGTTAACCGATCTCAAACAAACGTTGTTAGGCGGCGCAACCCGGGAAACGGAAGTGCTCCAGAAGTATCCGACACCGGAACTGGACTCGGCGAAGCGGGCGATACCGGGCTGTGTCGACTCTGAACCCGCACCCAGCTGATCTGCTGTTCGGCTGGATACAGGCCGACCGGCATGGCAGCCTCGCCAACCTCAATTCGAAGGACGTTCCCATCTTGCCCCTCGTGACCACGAGATTCGTGAATCGCGACCCGGCCCGTATTCTCTTGCGAGAGAAAGGTTTCCAATGCACGGCCCGGTGACCGGGGACCACAGGCCGAGCCACTGCTCGGCGCCGTACTCCTCGAATCTGTCCACCTCGGCGAACCCCAACTTTGCTGCGAGGCGCATCGCGCGGTCGTTGGCGGTCTGGGTGCAGAGGGTCAACGGCACACCAAGGTTTGTCAGTGGGGACTGCCCCGAGTTCGGTTGACTCGCGGGGTGTGGTGTTTCAGGCCGCGAGTGCGGGCTGATTGATTGTCTCAAACTCGACCGGTGTCAGGCGGCCGAGTCGGCGTTGTCGGCGGCGCCGGTGGTAGGTCCGTTCGATCCAGATAACGATTGCCAGGCGCAGTTCCTCCTTGGTCGCCCAGCGTCGACGGTCGAGGACGTTGCGCTGCAGCAGCGCGAAGAACGACTCCATCGCAGCGTTGTCACCACACGCCCCGACGCGCCCCATGGAACCGCGTAATCCGTTGGCCGACAACGCGTGCACGAATCGCCGTGACCGAAATTGGCTGCCTCTGTCGGAGTGGACCACGGTGCCGATCGGTGAGCGAATTGCGACCGCGTTGCGCAGGGCTGTCACCGCCAGTGAGGCGGTCATCCGCTCGTCGATGGAGTAGCCGACGATCCGGTTGGAGAAACAGTCCTTGATCGCGCAGACATAGAGCTTCCCTTCACCTGTGCGATGTTCGGTGATGTCGGTCAGCCACAACTGGTTTGGAGCCGATGCGGTGAACTCGCGAGCCACCAGGTCGTCATGAACGGGTGGCCCCGTCCGCCTGCTGAGCCCGCGTTTGCGGGCGAATGCCGACCAGATTCGCTGCTGTGAACACAATCGCTGCACCCGATTCTCGCCGGCCCTGATACCGCGGTCGCCGAGTTCGTCGGCGATGAACCGATATCCGAACGCGGGGTCGTCGTCGTGGATGTCGCGTTCGGCGTCGATCAGGTGGGCATCGTCCCAATCACGTTGGGACACAGGGTTTTGCTGCCACTTATAGAACGCTTGGGGTGTGAAGCCGAGGACCCGGCAGGTCACCGCGACGGGAAACCCGTCGGCGGCGAGGTCGAGGACCAGCGGGAACCTCATTTTGAGGGCAGCTCGCGGGCGAAGAACGCCGCGGCACGGCGCAGGATCTCATTTTCCTGTTCCAGTTGCTTGGTGCGTTTGCGCAGCTCCCGCAGTTCCGCGGACTCTTCCCGCCTCAGGCCGGGGGTGTTGCCGTCGTCGATATCGGCCTGTTTGAGCCAGTTGTGCAGGCAGGCTTCGGAGATCCCGAAATCCTTGGCGACCTGCTTGATCGAGGCATTGCCCTTGCGGGCAACAGCGACGACATCGCGGCGGAACTCCTCCGGATACGGCTTCGGCATGGTGGACATCCTTCCAGCGAGGACGCAGTCCTCACAGATCAGGAATCAACCAAACCGGGGGCAGTCCCGTGCGAACCAGTCGACTGCTGCTGCGCATGCCTCGGTGGCGTAGCCGTATCCCCACGCCTGCGGCAGGATCATGCAACCGAGTTCGACATCTCCGGCATCTGGACGGGCGTGACTCGGGCGTTCTGTGTGGCGCCGGTCGAGGGTGATCATGCCGATCATCGCTGCGTTGTGTTCGATCACGAAGAGTCCGGGCGGCGTCCGGGCACCTCGGGCATCGTGTGCTCGAGTTCATCGCGCTGCCGATGTATGTGCCAACCTTTGCCGAGGTGAACAGTTCGATGAATGCCGAGCGGTCGCAGGCTCCGAACTCGCGGAGGACCAGTCGCTGGGTCTTGATCGAGGACGGTGGCCAGGCGGCGGGTCCGAGCGCGGTCATGGCGGGCAACCTAACAAATAGAAACAACCGCCATCAAGATTCGCGGACCGGTCAGGGGAAGACCGCCCGGCGGGGTCGTCAAATGAAGGAAGGTCGAATATCATTGTGGGGCAATGATATTCGACCTTTCTGGTGTCCGGAGGGGGACTTGAACCCCCACGCCCGATAAAGGGCACTAGCACCTCAAGCTAGCGCGTCTGCCATTCCGCCACCCGGACAGGTGTTGTGTTGCAGGCGAATTGCTGTGTTGCCTGCGAGGTAAGAGCTTAGGGCATGGGTGGGGGAGATTCCTAATCGCGAGGTCGGTGCGGTGCCGGGGTGGGTTGGGCGTTCGGCGGAGGGGGTGTGATCGGGTGTGCGATGTTGGTGGGAGGCAATGGTATTCGGCGGGAGGAGCAGGGATGTCGGAGTTCGATGGGGCCGGTGTTCGGGTGGTGGCGTGTGATGTATTCGGCACAACCGTGGACTGGTACAGCGGGATCGCGGATCAGGCGGGGGCGGTCTTCCGGGAGGTCGGGGTCGAGCTCGATGGCGGAGAGTTCGCCAATGAGTGGCGGGATATGTATTTGCCCGCGATGCAACGGGTTCGGGAGGGCGAGCGGGAGTGGGTGTATCTCGATACGTTGCATCGGGAATCGCTCGACACGTTGCTCGACGAGCATGGGATCGGCTCGGTGCTCGATGACGCGGCGCGCGAACGTCTCGTCCGCGCTTGGCATCTGCTGCCCGCGTGGCCGGATGCGGTGGAGGGGATCGGCCGGCTGCGTGGTCGCTACACCGTGGCGGCGTTGTCGAACGGCGGGTTCGCGTTGCTGACTCGGATGATCAAGGCGGCCGCGCTGCCGTTCGATTGCATTGTGTCGGCTGAACTTGCGCGTAGCTACAAGCCGGGGCCACGGGTGTATCGGACCGCCGCGGGGCTGCTCGATGTCGATCCGGCGCAGGTGCTGATGGTCGCGGCGCACGGGTGGGATATCGATGGCGCACGGGCGGTGGGCAACCGCACGGCCTTCCTGGAGCGGCCCGCCGAGAAGGGGCCGCATCGCAAGGCCGACCGGGGTGCGGACACGGTCAGCGACGTGACCGTTGGTAGTTACATCGAACTCGCCGAGCTCCTGGGCTGCTGAGCCCAGGAGGCTCGTGCGGCTTCGGTCAGCCGATGATGTTTACGCGCTGAGGAAGTCGACGAGTACGCGGTTGACCTCGTCGGGGCGCTCGATGTAGCCGTAGTGCCCGCAGCGCTCGATCTCGACGAAGCGGGCGCCGGGGATGGCGGCGGCGACCTCGCGGCCGAGGAACGACGGTGTCATCCGGTCGTCGGCGAATCCGACGATAAGGCACGGCGCGGTGATCCTGGCGTAGTCGGCGAGGCGGTTCTGCGACCGGTCGATGGCGAGCTGCGCGCGCAGGCCCGCGGTGGGTTTGGCCGAGGCGGCGTACTCGAAGATGTCGAGCCACTCCTGGGCTTTCGCGGGGTCTTCGAGGGTGTGCGGCGAGAGGTTCAGCACCGCCTTGATCGAGGCCGCGTACTCCGGCGGCAGCTGCACACCCTGCTCGATCAGTACCTGCTCGCCGCGGTTGAGCGCGTGCGACATCGGGTGCGGCCTGCCCGCGGTGGCCAGCATGACCGCCTTGCCGACGAGGTCGGGCCGGGCCAGCGCCAGTTCCTGGGTGATCCGCCCACCCATCGAGGTGCCGACGACGTGCGCGCGCCCGCCGCCGAGATGTTCGATCAGCGCGGCGGCATCGGCGGCCAGGTCGGCGAAGCTCATCCCGGGTGCGCCCTCATCCGAGGGCGCGATCCCGCGATTGTCGATCGTCGCCACCCGGAATCCGGCCTTGACCAAGGCGGGCACCTGGTAGGTGCGCCAGACCCGCCCCGGGCTGCCGGTTCCCATGATCAGCAGTACCAGCGGGCCGGTTCCGGTGACGTCGAAGCTGAGTCGGATCCCGTTGAGGGTGGCAATCGGCATGGTTCACAAGACTACGGCTGGTACGGCGGTGCCACACCCCAACCCCAGTGCGGCATGGGCGCTTCGAGCGGAGGCTTGGCATCGGGCTGCGAGTTCGCGTGCGCGATGCGGGTGCCCCATTCGATGTAGGAGGCGAACGCGGCGCGGAATTCGGGGTCGGCGGGCAGGCCGACCTCGTCGGCGGCGTCCATCAGCAGGTTGACCCAGCGGCGGCGCTGCGGTTCGGTGATCGCCTTGCCGAGGTGCTGGCGCACCATGTGGTGGTAGCCGCCGCGCTCGGTGCTGTAGGTGGCGGGCCCGCCGAACACCTCGGCCAGCCACATGGCGACGAACTTCGGGTGGCCGGGGTCCATATCGCGGAACAGCGGGCCGACCAGCTCGTCCTTCAGCACCTCGCGGTAGAACGCGGTGGTCAGTGCCTCGAAAGCTGTTATGCCACCGGCCCATTCGTACAGGCTGGGGACCGACTTGCCCGCCTCAGTTGCCTCCGTCATCGATGACTCCGATCCAGAACGACACGGCTGTATTCACAACGAACAGAGCCTATCTCGCGGCCGAGACATCGCCTTCGCCGAGTTCCGCGAGTGTGGCCTCCAGCCAGTCGATGTAGGCGGTCATGGAGGCTTTGCCATATCCGTCCGCGGTCCGCATGATCCGTGCGGCCCAGTCCGGATCGATCTCGGCGATCGGATCGTTGATCGCGATCAACTCATCGATGGTCATCGGATCGTGGCGCTGAGCCCGCCGATAGTCGAGTTCGGTGCGCAGCGTGCGCACCGTGACGTCGCGGCCGATGATCCCGGCGAACAGGAATCGCAGCATGAAGTCGGGATCCATCGGTCGCGGCGCGGGCTCGTACGGTGCGTTCGCCCAATCGAGCAGCGCCCGCCTGCCCGCGGCGGTGAGCCGGTACACCTTCGCGTCCGGTCTGCCCTCGCGCGGATCGACCTCGAACTCGATCAACCCTCGACCGCAGAGTTTGGTGAGCGTGCGATAGACCTGCGGCCGGGTGACCCGGTAGCCGATGAATCTGCCCGGTCCGTCCATCTGTTTGCCCAGGTCGTAGCCCGACATCGGGCGCAGCGCCAGCGTGCCGAGGATGACGTGATCCAGCATCCGACCATCCTATGTGTTTGCGCACCTATGTGCCCACACCTACACTCCATAAGTGTGTGCGCATCTAGGTGTGTGTGCATTCATGTGCGACAGGCGGGCGACGACACGCGGGTCGGGCCCGTCCCCAACCAGAAGGCAGACGATGAATGTCCCCATGCTCGACGAAACCCGGCTCGTACCGGCCGGCCGCCGCAACATCCGTGCGCGCGGCGGAACCCGGGTGCGCGGCACAGCTCCTGCGGGGCACAGACCTGCGCGCATCCGGTCCGTTCCGCTGCTGCTGTGGTGCGCGGTGCTCGCGATCCTTGGCTGCACACCCATCGCGGCGGCGGAATCACCCGCACCGCAGGACAATTGGTCGAAGGTCGGGTTCTGGGCAGGCGAGAGATTCCTCGTGAACGGTGCGCCGCAGGGTTATCCGGCCACTCCTGCCGACTACTGGGCCGAGCGTGATCTCGGCATGTGGACCCCCGAGTTGTGGGATCTGTTGCGGCGCAACCACGTACCGATCTATTTCCATCTTCGCTACGGTCGCGACTTCGGTGCGCTGCCGCCGGGAGCGCCGGTCCGTGACGACGCCCTGCCCATCATCAGGCAGGCGAACGCGCTCGGCATTCCCGTATTCGGCTGGGTCGCCGTGCCCTACGAGGCCGGCTACTGGGGCACGCAGGACAACGCGCCCGATCAGCTCGCCGCCACGCTCGCACTCGAGGGCTGGGTTCGGGACAATCGGATCGATCTGGCGGGCATCGCCTACGATATGGAGCCGCCGCTCAGCACGATAAACGCGCTCACCGCAGGCGAATTCGAGCTCGGCGCGCTGGCCCGTCGCATCGACCCGGCGGCACAGCGCCGCGCCATCGAGCGGCATGAGGCCGTATACGACTATGCGCGGAGGCATTTCGCACGGGTGATCGGCGCGCCTGTGCCGTGGGCGCTGGACGATCTGGTCGACGGCGACCTCGCGTTGCAGAATGCGCTCGACCTGTGGGGATTGCCGGACGGGCCGCAGGCCTTGCATTTTCAGGTCTACCGGAGCACCGCCGAGGCGATCGGTGGCGATCCAGGCCCTGCCTTGATCGCGCACTATCTGCGACAGGCCCAGCAGGCGCTCGGCCCCGTGCGCGGACAGCTCACCCTCGGCGTCGCGGGCGAGGGCGCCTATCGAGCGCTGCCCGCCCTCGTCGACGATGTGCGGCTGGCCCGCGCGATGGGCGCGGAGTCGATTCCGATCTACTCCCTCGAAACCTCGGTCGCGGCCTACGGCGTCGGGGGAGTGGAGCAGCTTGTCCGCGCGGGCGAGAACCGGCTCGACGCCGCCGGTGTACAGGCCGCCCAGCAGCCGACACCGCCACTGCGGCACTACCTTTCGATCATGAACTCACTCGACGCCGCGGCGACGGCGGCCACGCCGGTGGTCACCGCCGCCGCGGGTGTGCCACAGCGGCCGAATCAGTGGAAGGCGCCGCTGTAGGCGTTGAGCGCGGGCTGGCCGCCGAGGTGGGCGTAGAGCACGTGGGAGTCCTTGGGGATCTCGCCGTTGCGAATCAGATCAATCAGCCCCGCCATCGACTTGCCCTCGTAGACGGGGTCGAGGATCACGCCTTCGAGGCGGCCGGTGAGGCGGATGGCGTCGACGGTGGACGGGATGGGGATGCCGTACCGGTCGCCGACCCAGCCGTCGAGCACGATGATCTCGTCGTCGCGCAGGTCACGGCCGACGCCGATGAGTTCCGCGGTGGCGCGGGCGATCTTGGCCACCTGTGCCTGGGTTTCGGCGAGCGTGGCGGTGATATCGATGCCGATGACCCGGCGTGGTCGGTCCTGCCCGGCGAATCCGGCGATCATTCCTGCCTGGGTGCTTCCGGTGCCGCTGCCGACCACGATCGTGTCGAAGAAGACGCCGAGTTCCTGTTCCTGACGCTGTACCTCGTAGGCCCATTCGGCGAAACCGAGGCCGCCGAGCGGATGGTCGGAGGCGCCGGCGGGGATCGCGTACGGCGTGCCGCCGCCGGCGCGGACGTCCTCGATCGCCTGCTGCCAGCTTTCCTTGAACCCGATGCCGAAACCCGCCTCGACCATGCGGATCTCGGCGCCCATGATGCGCGAGAGCAGGATATTGCCGACCTTGTCGTTCACCGCGTCGGGCCAGTCGACCCAGCTCTCCTGAACCAGTACCGCGCGCATGCCGACCTTCGCCGCGGCCGCCGCGACCTGCCTGGTGTGGTTGGACTGCACGCCGCCGATGCTCACCAGGGTGTCCGCGCCCTGGGCGAGCGCGTCGGGGATGAGGTACTCCAGCTTGCGAGTCTTGTTGCCGCCGAAGGCGAGTCCGCTGTTGCAGTCCTCGCGCTTGGCCCAGATGCGTGCGCCGCCGAGATGGTCGCTGAGCCGGTCGAGCGGGTGGACGGGGCTCGGGCCGAACAGCAGGGGATAGCGGGGGAAGGAGTCGAGCGACATCGGTGATTCCTTTCGGGGCAATAATTTTCAGTGCGACAGCGGTCAGGGCAACAAGGTGTCGAGCAGTGGCAGCAGCGTCTGCCAGTTCGCGCGGACGGCGGCCACCGCGCCGTCGACATCACCGGCCGCGCACCGGTCGATGATGCGATCGTGCTGGGCCACCGAAGCCCGGCCGCCGAGCGAGGCGAAGCGCAGGCGTTCCATCCGCCGCAGCACCGGGGTGAACTGCTCGAGCACGGTATGGATGGCATCGTTGGCGCTCGCGGTCACCGGCACCTGGTGGAATTCGTCGTCGGCGGCGAGTGCCGCGTCGACGTCGTTGCGGCGCAACGCGTCCGCGAACCGTTTGTTCGCCGCGCGCATGGCCGCCACCTCGGCCCCGGACAGGTTCGGCAGCGCCTCGCGTATCGCGAGTTCGTGCATGGCCCCCGTGACCGACTGCGCGGCACGGATATCGCGGATATCCAGTGGGCTCACGATGGTGTAGTGGCCGGGTTTCGTCTGCACCAGGCCCGCGTGCTCCAACCGTGTCAGCGCCTCCCGGATGGGGGTGCGGCTGACGCCGAGCCATTGCACGAGATCGGCGTCGTTGAGCCGCTCGCCCGGGGCGAGCGTGCCGTCGACGATGGCATCGCGGATGGCGCGATAGGCGTTGTCGCGCAACAACGATCGGGAGGCGATCCCGCGGCTCTCCGGTATCGGCATGCAACATATTGCACGCCGCATGACGACCGGATGTCAAGGGTCATCGGATCGGAATCGACTGCGCACGAGCGCGTTTCACCGCGATTGCCAACGGATTGCCATTGACGGCAAAGACCCCACCGGGTCGATGACGACCGGGCGGGGTCTTCAGCGGCCTACCGCGACGCGGCTACTTGTCGGCGATGAACTTCCCGCCGACCGCGTACCCGTCGGCCGGGTATTCCTCGATCCACACGTGCACCGATTCCGCGGGCGACTTGTAGGCGTCGACGAAGGCGTCGGTGATGCGTCGGACCAGCTCGCGCTTGGCCTCATCGGTCTTGGGAAGCTGCTGGACGATGACGTTCGGCATGACGGAAATCCCTTCTCCTTGCCCGCTCACGGTGTGGAGCGGAACTACCGTCAAATCTGCCGTGGGACCGGCCTTCGTCCAAGACCCGATCCGCTCGCGCAGCGATCACGAATCGTGATCGTCGAATTCGCAGGCGGCGAGCAGGATCTCCAGCGCCGGTGGCGGCGCGGCCCGGCGAACAAGCAGCGCCGTGGTGAGCGAAAGCCCTTCTCCGGCAATCGGACAGAACCGCACCCGAGCGCTGCGCAGTTGCCTGGCATGCGCGGCGTACACGACCGTCCAGCTGGTGTCCGAGCCGATCATCGCCAAGGTGTCACCCAGCGCGGTGCTCACCGGGCCCGGCACCGGTTCGAATCCGGCCTCGTGGCAGGCGCCGACGACGAGGTCGACCAGTGGGGTGTTGGCGCGGCGCTCGGTGAGCCGCAGCGGATAGGGCGCGAGATCGGGGAGCGCGATCTCCGGTGTGTCCGCGAGCGGGTGCCGTGCCGCGAGCGCGACGAGCAACGGGTCGTCCCATACCGGAATGCGTTGCAGCTCAGGATGTTCGAACGGGCCGCGGACGAACGTGGCGTCCAGGCGCCCGTCGAGCACCTGCTCGACCCTGGTGCGGGTCGCGGCCGACACCGTCTCCACTCGCACCTGTGGCGCCAGCCGTTCCATGAGGCGATCCAGGTGGTCACCGAGGCCGGTGCTGGTGCCGAGCCGCAGCGTCGCCCCGGCGACATATCCGGTGATCGCGGCCTTCGCCCGCGCTGCGGCGGCGAGCACTTCGCGCGCCTCGGGCAGGAAGCGCGCACCTGCCTCGGTGAGCACCACCCGCCGCGGCGACCGGTCGAACAGCTCGACGCCGAGCTCGCGTTCCAGGTGGCGCACCTGCTGGCTGACCGCGGGCTGCACGATGTGCAGCCGCTCGGCGGCCCGCCCGAAGTGCAGCTCCTCGGCGACGGTGACGAAATACCTGAGCTGGCGCAGTTCCACCGGCATGACCCTACGGCCGGGACATCGGCCGGCGAACTTCCGGCATCGAGCTGAGGCGTGCGCCACATTTGGTCCGCTGAACGAAATTGCAGTTTCTGAAATTTTGCAGTTTGTGCTAACTTTTCGACCATGCCCGAGGGGAAGCGCGAAGAGCCGACAGTTGGCCTGCGCGAACAGAAGAAGCGTCAGACACAGCTCGATCTGTGCCTGGCCGCGCGACGGCTGACGGCCGCGCGCGGGCTGGACGCGACGACCGTCGACGACATCGCCAAGGCCGTCGGGGTCTCGCCGCGCACGTTCTTCAACTACTACGACACGAAGATCGACGCGGTCGTCGGGCCGATGAACGAGGTCGGCACGCCGGAAACGCGGGAACGCTTCGTCGCGGGCGGCCCGTCCGGAATCCTGATCAACGACCTCACCTGGCTGCAGCTGCTCGGCTTCGAGCGCGATGACGATGTGCGCGAAGGTATTTCGCTGGTCACCCAGATCATCAAATCCGAGCCGCGGGTGCTCGCGGCCTTCGTCGCCTCCGGCGTCCGATTCGAGGCCGCCGTCGGGGAGCTGCTCACCGCGCGCCTCGGCCCGGTGACGCCCGAATTCGTCGCGCTCACCACGGGAATCATGACGACCATCACGTCGAGGTCAGCGATGTCCTTGGCGGACGACCCTTCCGGTTCGCTGGAAACCGCCCTCAGCGAACACTGCGCAATGGCCGCCCGGCTCTTCGACCGGCCGGACGACACGAAAAGGAGACGTGCCGATGACCACGGCTGAATCACCGCCCGCCCCCATCGTTCTCACTCAGAAGCGCATCGCGCTGATCTTCTCCGCGCTGATCGCGGGCATGTTCCTGGCCAGCCTGGACCAGACGATCGTCGGCACCGCGATGCCGACCATCGTCGGCGACCTCGGCGGCGTCTCGCACATGGCGTGGACCGCGACCTCCTACCTGCTCGCGACCACCATCATGATGCCGATCTACGGCAAGTTCGGTGACCTGTTCGGCAGGCGCTGGCCGTTCCTGTTCGCGATCACGGTCTTCACCGCGGCCTCGATCGGCGCGGCCGCGTCGACGAGCTTCTGGGAGTTCATCGTGTTCCGCGGGCTGCAGGGCGTCGGCGGCGGTGGCCTGATGATCCTGGCGCAGGCCGTCATCGCGGATGTGGTGCCCGCGAAGGATCGCGGCAAGTACATGGCGCCGATGGGCGCGATCTTCGGTGTCACCTCGGTGGCGGGCCCGCTGCTCGGCGGTTTCTTCGCCGATCATCTCGGCTGGCGCTGGTGCTTCTGGATCAATGTGCCGATCGGTCTCGCGGCGCTGGTCATCGCGTTCCGCTACCTGAGCATTCCGAGTCACCGCCCGAAGACCAAGCCCGACTACCTCGGTGTCCTGCTGATGTCCACGGCGACAACGCTGTTGATCCTGATCACCGACTGGGGCGGCAAGCAGTACGCCTGGGGTTCGGCGACCATGATCGCGATGATCGTCGCGCTCGTCGCCGCGGTCGCCGCTTTCATCGTGGTGGAGTCGCGGGCCGAGGAGCCGATGCTGCCGCTGTGGCTGTTCCGCAACCGGACCTTCGTGCTGACCTCCGCGATCGGCTTCCTGGTCGGCTTGGTGCTGTTCGCGGCGCTCGCGTTCTTCCCGACCTACCTGCAGATGGCCACCGGTTCGTCGGCGACGGTATCCGGGCTGCTGCTGATCCCGATGGTCATCGGCCTGATGGCCGCGCTGATCATCTCGATGTCCATGATCACCAAAACCGGTAAGTACAAGCTGTATCCGCCACTGGGCGCGGCGCTGATCATCATCGACATGCTGTGGCTGACCCAGTTGAGCGCGGACACCTCGATGGTCGAGGTGATGGCGATGCTGTTCGTGATGGGCGCCGGGCTCGGCCTGATGATGCAGATCATCGTGCTCGTCGTGCAGAACGCGGTGTCGCCCGATCAGATCGGCACCGCGACGAGCGCCAACAACTACTTCCGCGAGATGGGTGGCGCGCTCGGCGTCGCGGTGTTCGGCTCGATCTTCACCAACCGGTTGACCGAGGGGCTGACCGATGTGTTCACGGCCAACGGCCCGGAGGTCCTTGCGGCGAAGCTCGATCTGTCGGCGCTGGTGCCGACGGTGGTGAAGCATCTGCCCGAGCGGCTGCACGACGGGATCGTCGGGGCGTACGTCAACGCGCTGGTGCCGGGGTTCTGGTACCTGATCCCCGGTGCGGTCATCGCTTTCGGACTGGCGCTGTTCATTCCGCAGCTGAAGCTGTCCGATGAGGCGGGCATGATCGCGCGCGGTGAAGCGGTCATGGGCGACAAGGAACCGGAGCTCGTCGGCGAACACTGAAGTCGGCGAAGGCAAGTCGCGGCCGGTGGCATGATGCCACCGGCCGCGTCGCGTTTCGGTCCGGGTGTTTCAGTCCAGGAAGGCCAGCGCCGACGGCTCGCCGCGCAGTAGCGCCGCGGTGTGCGCGGCGACGTTGATGCCGTCGCTCAGGGTCGCGCCCGCATTCAGCTTCGCGATCACCCGCGCCTCGGCTTCCTTGGTGGCCGTTGCGGATTCGAGCAGCGCGTCCGCGCGTGCGGGATCGATGACCAGGACGCCTTCGTCGTCGGCGAGGATCAGCTCACCCGGCGCGACCGGAACACCGCCGCAGGTCACCGGGATCTGCAGCTCACCGAGTTCGGCGGTGGTGCCTGCCATCGGGGTGACGAAGCGGCTGTAGATCGGCAGCGGGCAGTCGCGGACGTAGGTGATGTCGCGGTAGCCGGCGTCGACGATGATGCCGCCGAGCTGCCTGACCAGTGCGCCGCGTGCGAAAAGCTCACCGGCGAGTGCGATTTCGGCGCCGCCGCCGTCGACGACGATGACATCGCCCGGTTCGGCGGTCTCGATGGCGCGCAGCACCGCGAAGAAGTCACCACGGCAGCGGACGGTGAACGCCGGGCCGCAGATCCGTGTCGCGGCCGAGCGCGGCCGAATCGCGCTGTCCAGCACCCGGGTCGACTTGTCGGCATCGCAGATCGCGGTGGTGTCGACGGCGCGGAATTTCGTGGCGAGCTGCTCGGCGGGCATGAGCACCCATGCTACGGCCTCAGCCCAGCAGCGCCAGTAGCCCGCGCCGGACCGCGGCCGAGGCGTCGGCCCTGGACAGGCCGCGGCGCTCGACGAGATGGTGGCGCAGCGCCCACCCTGCGGTGGCATCGACGAGATCGAGCAGCTCGGCGTCGATTTCGCCGCCGCTGCCGAGCTCCCGTTCGAAGGTCGCGGCCAGGCTGTCGCGAATACGCTTGTCGGTCAATCGCATTCGCGCGTCGACGCCGGGCACCGACTGTGATTCGAGGAAGCCGAGCACCCGTGGATTGCGCTGCCTGTCGAAGATCGCCTCGCTCTGCTCGACTACCGCGTCCACCCGCCGCGCCAGCGGTAGCGCCGGATCGGGTCGCGCGATGAGCGCCTCGACCCGATCGGACTGCACCTCGGTCGCCGCGACGCGCAGATCGTCGCGGCCGGGGAAGTGCACGAAGATGCTGCGTTCGGAGACCCCGGCGCGCGCGGCGATGCTCTTGGTCGTCGGGTTGTAGTCCCCGCCCTTCAGCAACTCCAGCAGCGCGTCGATGATCGCGCCCCTGGTCTGTTCGGGGTTGCGTCGACGCCGGGCGGCACCGTCAGTCATCTCTGCCTCCGATCATCTCTGTATCCGATCACAGCGGTTCGCGGGCGGTGCCGAGCCGCCTCGGCGGGTCGGTCCGTGGGAGGCGCGCATCACCACGCTATTGCAGCGTGACTGCAATAGCGTGTTAGAGTGTGCCGATAGCCAATATTTTGCTATTGGATCGGAACAGGAGACCGCTGATGGCCGGTGATGAGCGCGGGAACGACGACGGTGCGAATCGTGGGCAGCGAGGGCGCGGCATCTCGCGGCGCGGCGTCTTCGGTGCGGGCGCGGCGGCATTGGCGGTGGCGGGTGTCGGCGCCGGACTCACCGCGTGCGGCGATTCCGATGACGTGCGTCCCTCGGCCACGCAGACCGACCCGAGCGAGCGGATCGCCGAGGCCAACAAGCAGGCGGTCGCGAAGCTGCCGTTCGGCGACACCGCCGATTTCGCCGACGCCGATCGCGGGTTCATCGCCGCGCCGGAGTCGGGTGTGGTCAAGGACGGCACCGGGAAGGTGGTGTGGGACAACGACTCCTACGACTTCCTGCGCGAACCGTGCCCGCTGTCGGTGCACCCGGGTCTGTGGCGGCAAGCCCAGCTCACGGTGAAGCAGGGCCTCTACGAGATCGCGCCGGGCTTCTATCAGATCCGTGGGCTCGATCTGTCGAATATGACGCTGATCGAAGGGGATTCGGGCGTCGTCGTCATCGACCCGCTCATCTCGACCGAGACCGCGGCCGCCGGGCTCGCGCTCTATCGCGCCCATCGCGGCAATCGGCCGGTTACCGGGTTGATCTACTCGCATTCCCATATCGACCATTTCGGCGGCGCGCTGGGCGTCACCACCCGCGAGGACGTCGCGGCGGGCCGCTGCCCGGTGCTCGCACCCGCCGGATTTCTCGAGCACGCGGTGTCGGAGAACATCTACGCGGGCACCGCGATGGCGCGCCGGGCCGCCTACATGTACGGCGCCGCGCTGCCACGCGGCCCTAAGGGGCAGGTGAGCGCGGGACTCGGCCAGACGACCTCGATCGGCACCACGACGCTGCTCGCGCCGACCCGCGACATCACCCACACCGCGCAGGAGGAGACGATCGACGGTGTGCGGATGGTGTTCCAGCTGACGCCGGGTACCGAGGCGCCCTCGGAGATGAACTTCTACTTCCCGGACCGCCGCATCCTGTGCATGGCCGAGAACGCGACGCACACCATGCACAATCTGCTCACGCTGCGCGGTGCGCTGGTGCGCGATCCGCACATGTGGTCGAAATACCTGACCGAGTCGATCAACCTGTACGCGCGCAACGCCGATCTGGTGTTCTCCTCGCATCATTGGCCGACCTGGGGCACCGACAAGATCGTCGAATATCTGTCGGCACAGCGCGATATGTACGCCTACCTCAATGATCAGACGCTGCGGTTGCTGAACAAGGGTTACGTCGGCGCCGAGATCGCCGAGATGATCGAGCTACCGCCGCAGCTCACGAAAAACTGGTCGACCCATGGCTATTACGGGTCGGTCAGCCACAACGTCAAGGCGATCTACCAGCGCTACATGGGCTGGTTCGACGGCAATCCCGCACACCTGTGGGAGCATCCGCCGGTCGAATCCGCCAAGCGCCACGTCGACGCGATGGGCGGTGCGAGCGAGGTGCTGAAGAAGGCGCGAAAGGCCTACGACGCGGCCGATTACCGGTGGGTCGCGCAGATGGTGAACTACGTCGTCTTCGCCGATCCGAACAACGAAGCGGCAAAAGATCTGCAGGCCAGCGCCTTCGAGCAGCTGGCCTACGGCGCCGAGAACGCCACCTGGCGCAACTTCTACCTCAGCGGCGCCTACGAGCTGCGCAATGGTGCGTTCGGCACACCGACACAGTCGTCGTCGAAGAGCCTGCTCGGCGCGCTCACCGTCGAGCAGGCCTTCGACGCCATGGCCCTGTTCATCAACGGGCCCAAGGCATGGGACGCCAAGGCCGTCACCGATTGGCGCTTCCGCGACGAGGACAATCGCGTCCACCGCGCCGAGCTACGCAACGGCACGCTGATCCACTACGACCGTCGGCCCGACGACGGGCTGCCCGCGCCCGACGCCACGGTCACGCTGACCCGTGGCGCGCTGATCGGCACCGTGCTGGCCGGTGGCGATATCAAAACCGCGATGCAGCAGGGCGACATCACCATTGATGGCAATGCCGCCGTGCTGCTGACGCTGAAATCGCTGATCGACAAACCGGATCCGAATTTCGCGATCGTCACCCCGTAGCGGTCAGGCCGGGTAGCGCTGGTCCAGCCACTCGTCGAAGGTCGGGCCCGCGATGATCGCCGCCGGCCCTGGCAGCAGCGCGCCATCGGCCTGCTGCTCGTGATTCGGGTCGGTGGTGTCGAGGATCTCCTCGACCCGAGCCGGATTGCCCCGGCGCGCAGCCACTTTCGCCGCAGCGGCGGCGAGGTTCAGCTCCTCCGGTCCCGCGACCTCGATCAGATCGGGTGCGGTGTCCGCCACGATCAGCTCCGCCAGCCGCTCCGCCACGGTGCGGGCGGCGACGAGCTGGGTGCGCGTGCGCGGCACGTAGGCCACGTCGTCGCGGGTGGTCCACTCCAGCATCATCTCGGTGAATTCGTGGAACTGGGCGGCGCGCAGGACCCGCACCGGCACCGGACCCTCGCGGTAGGCCAATTCGTGCGCCACCTTTCCGGCGTAGTGGCCCGCGGTGAACCTGTCGGTGCCGATGATCGACACCACCGCGATCCGCCGCACGCCCGCGGCGGCCGCGTCGCGCTGCACAGTGTGCGCGATGGTGCGGAAGTAGTCCGTCACCGCGTCCGTGTCGGTGGTCGACGCGTTCACCGCGTCCACCACCGCGTCCACCCCGGCCAGCGCCTGCGCCAGACCGTCGCCGGTGTAGACGTCGACGCCGCCGGAGCGGGTGATCGCCACGACCTCATGGCCCTGATTCTTCAGCACGTCGATCACCTCGCGGCCGATCCGACCACTGGCCCCGATTACCGCAATCCGCATCGTTCCTCCACATCCTCGACAGGTCGATGAAGAGACGACGCCGCGTGGCCGAGTGTGACAATTGGCCGCGTCCAGTGTCCTCCGGGTAGTCGCGATCCGCCGAGCGTAGTCAGTTGGCCCTCAATTATGGCGTGTCGTACGGCCATTCGACCGTATTCGACGAAACGGCCGGGTGTGACGATGTGCGGAATGCGACCTGGCCGACAATGCGGTAGTTACACTGGCGAACAACAGCATTCGGCAACGGTGTAGCGACTGAGGAGTGCGGATATGGGGGACATTCGCCTGGATGCCGGGATCGAGCTCGCCGAGCGCATCGAGCGGCTCGATCGGGCCGGTGCGTTGTTTCCGTTGCCGGGGGTCGCGCCGGGGGATCGGGATCGGCGGGCGCGGGGGTTCGCGTTGCTGTTGCGGAATGTGCGGTTCGAGTTGCTGCGGCAGCGGGAGTATGCGGCGCTCGATCGCTTGCTCGAGCGGATGGCCGCGCGGGCCCGCGTTATCGGTGACCATGATCTTGCCGAGTTGGCGCGGTTGCTGTTGCGGCACAACCGCTGGCTGACCGGACGGTTCGAGCACACCGACGATCTGCTGGCCGGTGCGGCGAGTTCGGGCACCTGGGCCGCGCTGGACGACGTGTTCAGTAGCTTCTACGCGAATACGCTCGGCTGGTTCTCCGAGTCGATGCGCAGGTTGCGCCGGGTCGAGCAGGCCAGCGCGGCGCAGCGGCGGGCCGCCGAATTCTTCGTCGGGCTCGATCTGCGCCTGGCGTGTGCGGCATGGAAATTCTGGAATCGCGGCGAGCTCAGCGATTACGCGGGCATGCACACCGATTCCGGCTTCCTCGACGACGTCTGTGGCAGGCGCTATCCCGGTGCGGGACAGTCGCGGGCGCAGCTGCTCCTCGCCGCCGGGACCTTCTATCTGCATCACCGCAATTACGCGCTGGCCGACCGCTATCTGACCGGCAGCTTCGAGGCATCGAGCGGCACGGGCAGCAGGTTGTATCCGCGGATCGCCTCGGCCCTCGCGCTGTGCAGGCACCACCAGGGCGACGCACCCGCCAGCGCCGCGTATTTCACGGCGGCCAGCGCCGGACTGCCCGAACATTTCGGCCCGACCGGGTGGCAGCTGCGGTTGGTGGCCTATCAGCGGATGCTCGGCGACACCGAGGGCGCGCTGGGCCACGCCCGCCGGATCCGCGCCGAGACCGAGGCCAAACACGAAGTGGTGCACAACATCTGGGCGCGCATCTACGAACTGGATCTGCTGAACGAACTGCACACGTCCTCGGTGGCGGCGTGGCGGCTGCTCGACGAGGC
The DNA here is from genome assembly GCF_044547285.1 of Nocardia sp. NPDC052566. Classification (NCBI taxonomy): domain Bacteria; kingdom Bacillati; phylum Actinomycetota; class Actinomycetes; order Mycobacteriales; family Nocardiaceae; genus Nocardia; species Nocardia sp. NPDC052566. The sequence goes on from NZ_JBIUAF010000001.1 coordinate 701,375, forward strand.
GGCGAGCAGGCAGATGAGCCGCGCCTGCGCCTTTATCGTCGAGCGCCAGCGGCTCGCGCCTGCCTGACGCTGCGGCCGAGCTCGACATCCTACGAATCGCGCTGGGTTGCGATAGCTTTCGTCTGAGTTCGGGCACGTCGAGATCGCGAGGAGAACCATGAAGTCTGTTCCGTTGTTTCGGCGCATCGGCTGTCTGGCGTCGGCGTTGGCGGTGGTGATGGCGATGGCCGCGTGCGGGAATGAATCGGCCGGGAAGCAGGCGCCGCCACCGCCGCCCGTGGCCGATGAGTCGGCGTTCGTGTCGATCACCGATATCGCGCCGACCATCCTCGTCGAGGCGCGCTACTACGGTGACCACAACTTCATGGGCACCAGGGTCAACGGGTACGAGGCGCCCAAATGCCTGCTGACCCGCCAGGCCGCCGAGGCGCTTGCCAAGGTGCAGCAGGAACTGCAGCCGATGAACCTCACGCTGAAGACCTACGACTGTTACCGCCCGCAGCGCGCCGTCGACCACTTCGTCACCTGGGCAAAGGATCTCGGCGATGTGAAGATGAAGAAGGAGTTCTATCCGTCCGTCGACAAGGCGAACCTGTTCCGGGACGGCTACATCGCCGAGAAGTCGGGTCACAGCCGGGGCAGCACACTGGATCTCGCGATCGTCGCCATCCCCACCGCCGTCCCCGAGCCGTACCGGGACGGCGACCCGCTGCGCGAATGCACACTGCCCGCCGATCAGCGCTACCGCGACAACATCCTCGACTTCGGCACCGGCTACGACTGTTTCGATCCGCTGGCCAATACCGCCAACCCTGTCGTCGGCGGCACCCAGCGCGGCCTGCGCGCCCTGCTGGTCGACCTGATGGACGAATACGGCTTCAAGAACCTCGCCGAAGAATGGTGGCACTTCACCCTGCGCCAAGAACCCTTCCCCGACCACTATTTCGACTTCCCGGTGCGCTAGTGGCCGCCGACGTCAGATGAGCATGGCCCGGACGAGCTGCCCGAACGATCGCGCGGTCTGCTCCGGTGGTGCCGAGGGTTGGATCATGTGGCTGAACAGCAGCCGGACAAGGCTTTCCGCGACGAAGGCCAGGTCGATGTCGTCTCGGATCAGGCCGGTCCAATGTTGTTGCGCGAAGGCGATGTTGAGCTGGGTGGCGGCCGCGACGAACGGTGCGGAGCGGGTCGTCACCAGCGAGAGCATCTCGTCGGCAGTGCCGGGCTGCGCGTTGAGCACCGCATGGGCCAGCGGGTCGTCGGCGATGGTGCTGAGCGCGAATTCGGTGACCGCGGTGACCGCGGCGACCGGATCGTCGGTGTGCTCGGCCAGCCGTGCGGCCGCGCCCTCCAGATAGCGGGAGGTGTTGCGCCAGGCCACCGCCTCGAGTACGCCGTTCTTGGATTCGAATTCGTTGAAGACCGTCCGCCTGCTGACGCCTGCCCGGTCGGCGATATCGGCCATGCGGACACTGCTCCACTCGGTACTGCTCGCCAACTCGGTTGCGGCCCCGAGGATTCGCTCGCGCACCAGTTCCCGCGTCGCCGCGCGCACCGAAGTGCCTCGACTGCTATTCACCGTCGACATTCTTCCTTGCCGTCGCCGCTGACATCGGATGGCCGATCGCCAAATTTGCACTCTATCGGCCCAAGAGTGCACTATGAGCACGATCACGTCAATCAAGTGCAGAGGACCAGGGTGATGAGCGATACTTTCGCCGCGCATGCTTCGTCGATGTGCGCCGCGTTCCAGGCCACGGTTGCCCGGAATCCGGACAAGGTCGCGGTGCGCACCCTGCGTGATCGCGAGACCATGACCTTCGGTGCGTGGGACAAGCGGGTGCGCGCGCTGGCCGCCGGATTCGCCGCGCTCGGCGTCTCCCACGGCGACACCGTCGCGCTGGTCATGGCCAACCGGCCCGAGTTCTACCCGATCGACGTGGCGCTGCAGCATCTCGGCGCGGCGCCGTTCTCGCTCTACAACACCTCCTCGCCCGAGCAGATCCGCTATCTGCTGACCGATTCCGGTGCGAAAGTCGTTGTCTGCGAGGAGCAGTACGCGGCGAAGATCATCGCCAGCGCCGGTGACAGTGCGGTGAGCGCCGTCGTATGCATCGACGGAAACCCCAGTGGCACCGTCGCGATCGATGACGTTGTCGCCCAGGGCGATCCCGACTTCGACTTCGAATCCGCCTGGCGCGCTGTGCGATCCGACGACGTGCTGACGCTGATCTACACCTCGGGCACCACCGGCGACCCGAAGGGCGTGCAGCTCACCCACGCCAACGTCCTCGCCATGGTCGACGCCACCGAGCGGCTGGTCGACGCGGACGACAAGGATCGGATGGTCTCGTTCCTGCCGTCGGCGCATATCGCCGACCGCTGGTCCGCGCTCTACGCGCTGGAGGTGATCGGCGATCAGGTGACCACGGTCGCCGACCGCGCCGACTTCCTGGCCACCCTCGTCGACGTGCGCCCGACCATCCTCGGCGCGGTGCCGCAGGTATGGCAGAAGCTCAAGGCGGGCATCGAGCAGCAGGTTGCCGACGCGTCGGGCCTGAAGGCGACGCTCGCGCAGTGGGCGCTCGGCGTCGGCCGCGCGGCCTCCGACGCCAGGCTGGACGGCAAGCCGGTTGCCGCGGCGCTGCGGATCCAGGAGCGCGTCGCCGACGCACTGGTGCTGTCCAAGCTGCGCGCCGCGATCGGGCTGGACGGCGTCCGGTTCGCCATGTCCGGCGCCGCGCCGGTCTCGCCGGATGTGCTGCGCTTCTTCAACGGTGTCGGCGTCCCCGTCTCCGATGCCTGGGGCATGTCGGAGCTGTCCGGCATGGCCACCATGAGCCCGCCGGGACAGGTCCGCCTCGGCACCGTCGGACTCATCGTGCCCGGCAACGAGATTCGCATCGCCGAGGACGGCGAGGTGCTGGTGCGCGGGCCGATCGTGATGAAGGGGTACCGCAACAAGCCGGAGAAGACCGCCGAGGCCATCGACGCCGACGGCTGGGTGCACAGCGGCGATATCGGCGAACTCGACGCCGACGGCTACCTGAAGATCGTCGACCGCAAGAAGGAACTGATCATCAACGCGGGCGGCAAGAACATGTCGCCGTCGAACATCGAGAACTGGGTCAAGGCCTTCTCCCCGTTGATCGGCCAGGCCGTCGCCATCGGCGACAACCGCAAGTACAACGTCGCGCTGATCTCGCTCGATCCGGACACCGCCGCCGCGTATGCCGAAAAGTCCGGCGTCGCAGCCGATCCCGCCGTGCTGGCGAAGGATCCGGGGATCCACGCGCAGATCGAACGCGCCGTCGAGCAGGCCAACGCCAAACTGTCGCGGATCGAGCAGATCAAGAAGTTCACCATCGTGCCCGACTTCTGGGAGCCGGGCACCGAGGTGCTCACCCCGACCATGAAGCTGCGCCGCAAGCCCATCAACGAGCGCTACGCCGCGGCCATCGAAGAGCTCTACGGCTGATCAGCGGGACCGGGCGACCGCCGCGGCGGCCACGTCGCGCAGCGCCTCGACGACCGAGGCGGGGAACGGGGCGTGATCCAGCGCGAGCATGGCCTGCTGCCAGCGGGTGCGTATCATCTCCTCGACCCTCGGTTCGGCTGTGCCGGTGAGGATTTCGCGGCAGGTGGCGGCCTGGTCGGCGTCGAGTTCCGGATTGCCGAGCAGCGTGCGCAGCTGAGTCGTTTCGGCCGTGCTCGCGTGTTGCAGCGCGAGGGCGACCAGGGCGGTGTGTTTGCCCTCGCGCAGATCCTCGAGATTGGATTTACCGGTCTCGATCGGGTCGCCGTATACCCCGAGCAGATCATCGCGCAGCTGGAAAGCCTCGCCGAGCGGGCGGGCATAGGCCGACAGCGCCGCGCGGACATCGGGGCGCGCGTCGGCGAGCGCGGCGCCGAGATGCAGCGGACGTTCGCAGGTGTAGGAGACGGTCTTGAAGCGGATGATCTCCAGCGCCCTGTCGAGATCACTGGTCGGATACGCGGTGGTGAGCAGGTCCAGGTACTGGCCGTACATCACGTCGGCGCGCATCGCATCGATCACGGTGAGCGCCGACGTGAGCTGGGCGGCGCTCAGCCGCGCGGTGTGCAGCAGTTCGGCCGACCAGACCATCGCCAGATCGCCGAGGATGATCGCGGCGCTGCTGCCGAACCGGTCCGGATCGGGACGTTCCCGATGCCGCACGGCCAGCGCGCGGTGCACGGTGGGGTGATCGCGGCGGGTCTCGCTGGCGTCGATGATGTCGTCGTGGATCAGCACCGAGGCGTGGAACATTTCCAGCGACGCCGCGGTCCGCACGACCGGCGACGGCACCTCGGGATCGCCGTCGGCGGCCAGCCAGCCGAGCACGCACAGCAGCGGGCGAATCCGCTTGCCGCCGGCGAAAAGAAAAGCGTGCAGGGTGGCGGTGACCTCCTCGGGCAGCCGAAGTTCGCTGTCCGAACCGGATTTCGCCTGCCAGAACTGTTCGAGTGCCAGGTCGACCTGGGCGCGGATCGCCGCAAGATCCACCGGCCGTGCGTGCGCGATGGTCATCAGTTCCCTTCCGCCGGTATCTGATTCAGGTGTTCGGTCAGCGATAGCGCCTCGTCGAGCAGCGTGTCGACGATCAGGTGCTCGGGCACGGTCCTGATGACCTGTCCCTTGACGAAGATCTGCCCCTTGCCGTTGCCGGAGGAGACGCCGAGATCGGCCTCGCGCGCCTCGCCCGGCCCGTTGACGACGCAGCCCATGACCGCGATGCGCAGTGGATGCGGGAACCCCTCGAACGCCGCTTCCACCTGCTCGGCCAGCCGATGAATATCCACCTGGACCCGGCCGCATCCCGGGCACGACACGATCTCGAGTTTGCGCGGGCGCAGCCCGAGCGACTGCAGGATGTGACATCCGGCCTTCACCTGGTCGACCGGCGGCGCGGAGATCGAGACGCGAATGGTGTCGCCGATCCCGTCGGCCAGTAGCAGCGCGAAGGCCACCGCCGATTTCACGGTGCCCTGGAACATCGGCCCCGCCTCGGTGACGCCGAGGTGCAGCGGATAGTCGCAGCGGCGCGCGAGCAGCCGGTTGGCGGCCACCATGACGAGCGGATCATGGTGTTTGACAGCGATTTTCAGGTCGGTGAAGCCATGCTCCTCGAACAGCGACGCCTCCCACAGCGCGGATTCGACCAGAGCCGCCGGTGTCGCCGACCCGTACTTGTCTAGTAGTCGGCGGTCCAGGGACCCGGCGTTGACGCCGATGCGGATCGGGATGCCCGCGGCGCCCGCCGCCGCGGCGATCTCGCGGACGCGTCCGTCGAACTCCTTGATATTGCCCGGATTCACCCGCACGGCGGCACAGCCCGCGTCGATGGCGGCGAAGATGTAGCGGGGCTGGAAGTGGATGTCGGCGATCACCGGCAGCGGTGAGCGGGCGACGATCGCGGCCAGCGCGCCCGCGTCCTCGGGTGTCGGCACCGCGACCCGGACGATATCGCAGCCCGCCGCGGTCACCTCGGCGATCTGGCGCAGTGTGGCATCGACATCGGCGGTGCGGGTGGTCGTCATGGTCTGCACGGAGATCGGCGCGCCGCCGCCGACCGGGACGCCGCCGATATTCAGCCTGCGGGTCCGGTGCCCGGCCGGTGCGGTGGGCAGTCCGAGATCGGTGAGGGTCATCGTGGCCTCGCAACGGTCCGGTAGGTGAGAACCTCGTCGATCCTGGCGGCACCGGTGCCGAGGCCCGTCGGACGAGCTAGCACCGATCGCGGGATCGGCTCCGGTGCGGGCGCACCGAAGCGTGCCAGCAACCGTTCCTCCGGATAGCGCCCGGATTCGGTGTGCCAGTGCAGGATTCCCGCCATCCAGTCGCGCAGCTCATCGGCTCGCCGGTCCAGGACCGCGCGGGCTTCATCGTCGAGCTCGTATTCCTGATAGAGCACCGGCAATCCGCTGGTGACAATGCGATCGAACTGCTGGATCCGCGCCGTCATCAGATCGTTGACCATCCCCACCGCCGCGTCGCGGTCGCAGTCGAAGAAGTTCTGCAGCACCCGGACCGCGTTGTGGAAGCAGCCCTCGAACTGAAGCTCCTTCTGATAGGAGAACAGATCGTTGAGCATGGTGGCGTAGTCGCTCGCGGTGTGCTCCATATCCAGGACGGGGCGTGCCTGATACACCTGCGGCGGAACAAGATTGCCGTGCGAGAGCCTGGACAGGGTCATCGTCAGGCCGGAGCCGAAGGTGTCGCGGCGCATCTCCACGTAGTCGACCGGGTCCGGGATGCGGCCGGTGATGTCGTTGGCAACTTCCCATTCGAGGCTCGCCAGGAAATCCGTGATGGCAGCACGGAATTCGCGCCGCTGTTCGACACCGAATACGGCGATGACGCGGCCCCACAGGTCGGCGAGGCCGCGTTCCATCGCGTTGGTCACCGGTGGTGTCGTGGTGTCCGCCGGGAACCCGTCGCCCAGCGGCATGAGTTCCTGGAATCGTTTCCCCTGGAGCTTGGCGCCGGCGATATCCCCGCGGCCGCCGAACACTTGCGGGTAGTAGTCGTCGACGTAGGTACCCCAGGTCAGCCAGTCGGCCGACAGGTCGAGCTGGTCCTGGGTGGCGTCCGGATCCAGGCCCGCCGAGCACAGCGCGAAGTCGAACTCCCGCAGGTCGTCCGGGCTCCACAGCGCCTTGCCGAGCTCGGGCACCAGGTCGTGCATGCCCATCTGCTCGGCCCAGCCCAGCAGGTTCGCGCGTGCGTCGTCCACCAGCGGATTCACCCGGAGCGGATACGGCATGAAGATCTCCGGCAGCGGTGTCGGCCCGACCTGTTCGATCCGTGGACGCAGAAAACTCTTCATCCGGTCAGGTCCGAATATGGCGGTAAGCGAGGCGACAGCACTGCCGAGGCCCGTGGGCTTGAATCCGTTGTGCCCCTTGTTCATATAGCGGCTCGATCGCATATGCCATTCGTGGCCACCGGATTGCCAGTCCTGCAGGCCTTTCGCGTACGCCGCCACCGCGGCCTGCTCTTTCGGGCCTATCGCGAATTCGGCGAACAGCAGCGGCAATTCGGTGAGCGCGGTGTGCTCGAACTGGTGCAGTCGCGAGGTCAGCAGATCGTTGACGACATCGGCGGCGCGCTGGGTGTCGTAGCCGAAGAACCGCTCGAGCACCAGGATGCCGTTGGCGTTCTCGCCCTCCTGCTGCACCTCGCGCTGATAGGAGAAGATGTCGTTGCGCAGGTGCACGGCGTCGGCGAAGGTGTCGCGCAACACCTTCAGCGGCCTGGTCGCGGCCAGCCCGGTGGGCACCTCGGCGCCGACCGCGTGCTCGACCAGATTCGCCGACCACGGCGCGCCGCCGACCTTGCGCCGCATCTCGATGTACTCGATCGGATTCGCGATGCGGCCCTCGGCGATATTGGCCAGCTCCCAGCGCGATTCCTCCAGCAGCGCACGGGTTGTCGCGGCGAAGCGGCGGCGCCAATCCACCGACATCGACGGCACGGTGCGCAGCCACAGATCGGCGAGACCGCGCTCGACCGGATTGGTCGGCTCCGGCATGGGGGCGCCCTCGATCGGCATGAACTGCGGTAGCCGATCGAGATATGCCTTGGCGCCCACCGTATCTCGCGTGCGTTTATACAATTCGAGGAAGTGGTCGTCGAAATAGAACACCCAGGTGTACCAGTCGGTGACGAGATTCAGCTCCTGGCTGTCGCACTCCGGGTGGGTATAGGCGCAGAGCAAGCCGTAATCGTGACTGGCCAGCTCGGCCGCGTCCCAAATATGTTTACCCTCTTGGTCTTCGAAGAAGCCCATCGCGGCGGCCCAGCGCGCGGCGTGTGCGCGGGCCTGATCGACATGGGGGTTCAGCCGCGCCGGATACGGCATGTAGAAATCGGGAAGTTCGAAGGGCTGCACGTCATCTCCTCACTTGTCCCTGCGGGAAGCCAGATGGGCCAGCGCCACCAGGTCCTCGGCCGCGATCGGATCGGATAGCGCCGCGATCGCCTCGCGCACCCGCTGTTCGGCGTGCTGCTGGGTCCACTGCCTGCCACCCGCCGATTCGACCAGCGCCGCGGCGCGCGCGGCATCCACCGAGGCGGTCCGGTACATGGTGGCCAGCTCGCGTGCCGCGCTGGTGCCGGAGTCCAGCGCCGCGACGACCGGCAGCGACATGTGCCGGTGGGTCAGATCGTCGGCGGGTTTGCCGGTGACCGCGGGATCACCCCAGATGCCCATCAGGTCGTCCACGAACTGGAAGGCCATGCCGAGCTCGCGCCCGAAGGTATCCATCGCCGCGACGGTGGCCACGTCCGCCTTGGCGCACAGCGCGCCGAGTGCGCAGGCACAGCCCATCAGCGAGCCGGTCTTGCCCATGGCCATGCGCGCGTAATCGGCGACGTGGGCGCGCCTGCCGTTGCCGAACAGGCAGTCCTCGTGCTGGCCGCGGCACATCTCGATGACCGCGCGCTCGAGCCTGGCCACCGCCGAGGTCGCGATATGCGTGGGCAGATCCGTGACGAGCACGCGCACCGCCAGCGCGTGCAGCGCGTCGCCGAGCAGCATCGCGTCGGCGGTGCCCCATACCGTCCACACCGTCGGCCTGCCGCGCCTTGCCCGGTCGGCATCCATGATGTCGTCGTGCAGCAGCGTGAAATTGTGCACCAATTCCACTGCGGCAGCGGCGGATAGCGCGGTGTGCGGGGCCGCGCCGCAGGCAACCGCGGCGCAGACGGTCAAGGCGGGGCGCAATGACTTGCCGGAGGCGGCGAGGGTGGGTGCGCCCGTGACGTCCCACCAGCCGAAATGGTAACCGCCCATGAGGCAGAGCGGATCGGGCAGCGAGGTCACGGCCTCGCGGAGCAGTGGATCGCACATCTGGCGAACACTGGTCAGGATTTCATCGGCCCGGCGCCGTGAGGACGCCGGAGAGAGCTCGACCATCGGTGTGCACACACCTTCCGTTGTCGCCGCGCGGGCGCATGAAAGCACCGGCGGGCAGCGGGAAACGCCTCGGTCAATCTGCTCGGCGCGCAGCCGGAACGTTGTCGAGCACACTTCGCGTGTGAGTATCCGTTTGGACTGGCATTTCGATGGTCATGCGTGGTCCTCACCTCGAGATGGAAAGATCACCCAGCCGGTGGCCGCACCGGCGAAAACACATCATTCGTCCGAATTAACTTATGCGACAGTGCATTCCAGACGTCATAGATCGTAGGCCGCGAAACGCGGGGAGCACAGCGGAATGTCGAAGATCACGCGCGTCGATTTGGCTGTCGAACGCTTCGGATGGTTACGACACGGATTCGATCGCGAGAACACCCGGCCGCGCCGCGCGGGGCGAGTATCGCGGCGCGCGGAACCCGAGTGGTCGACTACTCGTGTGACGGCCCGCCGCGGCTGTGACGATCGTGCCATGGGGGTTATCGAATTCCAGTACAAGGGCAAAACAATCGTGGTGCGCCGCGCGGATCCGCATGCGTCGGTCAGCGTAGACGGGCGCGAATTCGCTTGTCACCACCACCCCGGCGCGGGTGATAACGGGCTGGCCATGTGGATGTGCGACGAGGCCTACTTCGCCGCACCCGACATCAAGGATCTGGCACGGCATTTCGCTGATTACGGATACCTGTTCGACGATCCGAACCGGATCGTCGTCGACAGCGACGGCATGGTGGTCCGCCCGGCCGCCGGGCACGAGGGACAGCACGGGCACGAAGGACAGCACGGGCACGGGGGAGGGCACTGACATGGGCTGCCGAAAGAATCTGACCAGTTTGACCGCCGCCGAGCGCAAGGCGTTCACCAACGCCGTCAATCAGCTGAAGGCCGACGGCGGCTACGACTTCTACGTCGAACAGCATCGCGGTGCGATGGGGCACGGACACGGCGGTCCCGCGTTCTTCCCGTGGCATCGGGAGTACCTGCTGCGGTTCGAACAGGACCTGCAGGCGATCGACCCGAATGTCACTGTGCCTTACTGGGATTGGACGAGAAGCAATCTGAACCCGGCGGCCACCGAGAGCTGGATCTGGCGCGCGGACCTGATGGGCGGGCCGGGTCAGGCCGACACCGGTGAGGTGAAGGACGGTCCGTTCGCCGGCTGGGGCCTGATCCGCAACTCTTTCAACCGCTTCGGCTTCCCCGGGACCGGCGGCGATATCGCTGCCTCCATGGCGAGCCCGCACTACACCACCTTCCGGCGGATCGAGAACCCGCACGGCGCCGCGCACGTCTGGGTGGGTGGTTTCGTCGGCAATCCGGTGATCGCACCGCGCGATCCGGTGTTCTGGCTCATCCACGCCAACGTGGACCGGCTGTGGTCGCAATGGCTGAAACGGCATCACGATGTCCCCGGATTCCAGCCGTTCCTGCCGCTGAGTGGCGGCCCGACCGGCCACAACCTGCGGGACACGATGTGGCCGTGGAACGGGACGGCGGAGCCGTTCGGCCTGCAGCCGTGGACCGTCGCGCCCGAACTCGTCCGGCCCGCCGACCTGACCGACCATCGCGCGCTCGGCTACCGCTACGCCGGCATCGACGCGGAATGCACCAGGCCCGTCGGCTTGCGGATCACCGAGCGCACGGACCGGCAGCGGTAAGGGCTCAGCCGATTCGATGATCAGCCGATCCACTCCCGCACCAGCTGTTCGGTTCTGCCGCTGCGGATCTGGGTTTCCAGCCAGAGATTCACCACGGTGTTGAACAGCGCGTCGCCACGGGGCAGCAGATACGCCTTGGTGAACGAGTCGAACGGCTGGTCGGGGTGCAGGACCTGCAAGGTCGGATGGGTGCGCTGACGGTAGCGGCCCTCCACCGAATCGGTGACGAACACGTCGGCGTTGCCGAGTTCGATCTGGTCGTAGATGGTCATGTTGTCCGGCCACAGGGTGAGTTCGGCGGCCGGGAAGTTGGCGCGGGCGAACGCCTCGTTGGTGCCGCCGCGATTGACGATGACCCGCACGCCGGGCTGATTGATCTGTGCCACAGTCGAATAGGCGTCGCCGTCGGCGCGGCGGGTGACCGGCGTCTTGCCGTCGACGGAGGTGGGCACCGAGAAGTCGGCGATGCGGCGCCTGGCCGCGGTGTCGGAGATGCCGCCGACGCCGATATCGCACTGCGCGGCGAAATCGTCCATGAGCGTGCCCCAGGTCGTCGGAATCCACTGCGGTGTCACATGCAGCGCCGCGGCGAGATCGGCGGCGAGGGTGATGTCGACGCCGACATAGCGGTCGTTCTCGCGCACGGTGTACGGCGGATAGTCGCCGGTCGTGCACACTCGCAGCACACCTGCCTGCTGTACCGTCAACAATCGTGAATCCTGTGCTGTCGCAACCGATTCGGTGGGGATGAGCCAGCCGATCGTCAACAAGACCGTGACCGTCAGGTACCGGAGCAATCTGTGCATCCGAACACGCTAGATCATCGCAGGGCACGGGGCAGTGCGAGGGCGACCACGATTGTCGCAAGGATGCCAGTGGCGCCCGCCGCGATGAGTGTGGTCGGGGCGTCGGTGGCGTCGAGGAGCAGGCCGCCGCCGACGTAGGAGGTCGCGGCGGCGATGCCGATCGCGCCGTAGAGGTTTCCGAAGACGCGCCCGAGCAGGCCCTCGGGGACGCGGCGTTGCAGGATCGTGTTGGTGGCGACGTCCATGCCCGCGATGCCGAGGCCGCGCACGGCCTGCACGGTGAACGCCGCGGCCACCGACCAGGCCAGGCCGGTGAGCAGGTTGCCCGCGCTGCTGACGAAGAAGCCGCCGATGAGGAGCGCGGGCATCGACAGTCTGGTCGCGGTGCGGCCGAGCAGGGCGTAGCCGAGCAGCAGGCCGATGCCGACCGCGCCGAGCAGCAGCCCGACCGACGAATCACTGGAGCGCAGTGTGTCTTTGGCCAGCAGTACGAGGGCGACGTCGTCGACGCCGTTACAGGCGACGACCGCGCAGAAGCCGAGCGAGATGATGCGGATCGCCGGTGTGCGCACAATGTAGCCGAGGCCGGTCTTCGCCTGGGCCAGCAGCGAACTCGGCTCCGCGTCGTCACGGGCCTGCGGCATCGTGGCGGTCGCGAGGAGTACGAACGCGGACAGCAGGAACGAGGCGGCGTCGACGAGCAGCACGCCCCTGATTCCCAGGAAGGGCAGCAGTGCCGCGGCCAGCAGCGGGCCGAACGCCTCGGCCGCGTTGGCGCCGAAACCGATGGCGGAGTTGGCGGTTTCGAGATCCTTGCCGTCCACCATCGCCGGAATCGCCGAGCGGGAGGCGGGCATGAAGATATTCGAGGCGATCGAGCGCGCGGCGACCAGCGCGAGCAGCAGCGGCAGCGGTGGTAGCGACAGCGCGATCAGCAGAACCAGCGCGCACTGGGCGAGTTCGCAGGCGATCATCACCCGCTTGCGGTCGAATCGGTCGCTGATCGCGCCGGTGAGCGGACTGAGCAGCGACGGTACGAAATCGCCGACGAGCAGCAGCAGCGCCACCGCCAGGCCCTGGCCGGTGGTGTTCGCGACATGCAGCATCAACGCGACGAGGCTCAGCGAGTCACCGGCGTAGGAGACGATCCGCGCGGTGAACAGCGCACCGAGTGGGCGATTGCCGCGCAGCAGGCGCCATGCCCCGACGGTGCCGTCGCGCACCGAGGCTGGGCTCGGCTGATCATTCGAGTCTGGCATCGATCACCTCGGGTCTGCGCGCTGACCGTACGATATTGCTTGCTCCGCACGTCCACCTGTCCAGGAGGTAGCACGATGAGCAGAATCTTCTTTCGCACCCTCGCCTGCGGGGCGGCAGTGGCCGCCACCGCCGCACTTGGCGCGCCGTCGGCGTATGCCGAGGTCACCGGCGTCAGCGTCGCCGTCGGACCCGACGGGTTGTTGACCGGCTGCAACTACACCGTCACCGCCACGGTCACCGATCCGGTGGTACCGCCCGGCACGGTGTTCTTCTACCTCAGCGGCGGCGTCATCCCGGGCAACGGTGAACGGATTCCCGGTGAGGCGGTGCACCATCCGGAGAACAACACGGTCACCGCCACTTGGACGCCGAATCGCGTCGGCGCGCAGAACCTGGTCGCCATTCAGTCCGTGCCCGGCCAGTACACGTCGTCGAAGTACATCTCCGTCGAGGTCGTCGGCGCGGGCCTCAACACCGGAAGTTCCTGCCCGCGGGTCGGCTAGCTCACTGAAAGAGCTTGAGCAGGTTGACGATCAGGCGGTAGACACCATAGGCGAACGGCGTCGCGACCCAGAGCCACGCGAAGATCAGGAGCGGGATGCGGCGCGACGGCGCGGCGCCTGCTTGGTCGGTCACGCTGTGCCTTTCCGATGGTGTTTCGCCGCTACCGGGCGGATCAGCTCGTTGGCCACGAAGGCGACGCAGAGCAGGGTGATCATGATGGCGAAGGAGGCGCCGTAGAGCTCGGGGCCCGACTTACCGTGGCGCGCACCGGAATCCGCGATCGCGTTGACGATGAGCGGGCCCGCGACGCCCGCGACCGACCAGGCCGTGAGCAGTCGGCCGTGGATCGCGCCGACCTGGAAGGTGCCGAACAGATCCTTCAAATACGCGGGGATCGTGGCGAATCCGCCGCCGTAGAACGACAGGATCACCATGGCGCCGATGATGAACAGCAGCTTGCTGGTCTGCCCGACCGACCACACCAGCGCGTAGGCGAGCGCGCCGACGCCGAGGTAGATCCGGTAGACGTTCTTGCGGCCGATCAGGTCCGACAGCGATGACCAGCCGATCCGCCCCGCCATATTGGCCGCGGACAGCACCGCGACGAAACCCGCCGCCGCGGTGACCGATACCGGCGTCGAGGTCTGCTTGAAGTAGTCGATCACCATCGGCGCGGCCTTCTCCAGGATGCCGATGCCCGCGGTGACGTTGAAGCACAACACGATCCACAGCAGCCAGAACTGCGGTGTGCGGATCGCGTCGTTGGCGGCGACATCGTGGTCGCTCACCAGCTTCGAACCGTTCGCCTGCGGTGTCCAGCCCGCAGGGCGCCACCCCGGCGGCGGTACCCGCACCAGCAGTATGCCGACCGACATGAACACCGCGTAGGTCAGGCCCATCACCAGGAATGTCTGCGAGATTCCCGTGTGGTCCTTGCCGAAGCGCGAGAGCAGTTCGGTGGTCCACGGTGAGGCGATGAGCGCGCCGCCGCCGAAGCCCATGATCGCGAAACCTGTTGCCATGCCGGGCCGGTCGGGGAACCAGCGGATCAGGGTGGACACCGGTGAGATGTAGCCGATGCCGAGCCCGATGCCGCCGACGAATCCGTAGCCGAGGACGATGAGCCAGTAGGCATTCGTAGCGGCGCCGAGGGCCGAGATCAACAGGCCCGAGCAGAAGCACGTGAGCGAGACGGTCATCGCCCACCGGGGGCCGCGCCGCTCGACGAAGGTGCCGCCGAACGCCGCGGACAGGCCGAGCATGACGATCGCCAGCTGGAACGGCAGCGCGCTGCCGGTGCCCGAGATGTGCATCGCCTTTTCCAGCGGCGGCTTGAATACGCTCCACGCGTAGGCCTGCCCGATGGCCAGGTGGATCGATAGCGCGGCGGGCGGTACCAGCCAGCGGCTCCAGCCCGGTGGTGCGATGACGCGGGAATACCCAGGGGTGGCGCCGACATCGGCTACTGCGGTCATGCGGTGATCTCCAGTTTCTAACTTGTGGTGATCATGCCGCACCGGTGGCGATCGCACGAGCCGATCGCCGCGTGTGGTTCGCTGAGCGAACCATCGGGGTTGCCGCCCGCGACAACGGCTTTCACACGCTGTCGCGCAGGAACTTCGGCACGACCATCCGCCAGGCATCGATCACCAGCTCGCGCATCTCGCGCGCGTCGAGCTCGCTCATCCGGCACTCGACCCAGTTGTACCGCAGATCCGACTGCCGGGGCAGCTGAAACTTCTCCGGCTCCGCGGCCACCAGCGCGGCCCGCTCCGCCTTCGGGAACGCGAACCCCATCACCGATTCATCCCGGGAGAACGCCAGGTACACGATTCGACCGACCCGAAACTTGATCCGATCCGCCACGACCACCTCATATGACCGTGGCAGCGGCCCCACCACCGCCCGCACGTCCGCAACGCTGACCATCCGCCGATGATCCCATCGCCCACCGACACCATTACCGGGCGATCCGGTCGCGCTGGTGCAGTTCGTATTCGACTTGGCCGTGCCCGGTCCGCGCGCGAGTCGCATAGAGTCGGCTCGGTGGTGCCATCGAGGTGAGGAGTGTGGGATGACTCGGTTCGTTGTCGACCTGAGCGCGGTGCTGCATCTCGCGGAGACGGAGCGGGCAGTCGCCGCCGCGCACCAGCTGCTCGCACCGACCCTGCTTCGGTCCCAGACCCTCTCGGCCCTGCATGAAGCGGTCCAGCGCGGCGACCTGCCTGCCGATATCGCGCGCGAGCGTCTGGCCCGGATCGGCCACATGCCCATCCGTCTGCTCGGCGACGCCGTGCTCCGTCGCCGGGCCTGGGAGGTGGCCGATCAATTGGACTGGCCCTCGACCTACCGAGCAGAGTATGTGGCCCTGACCCAACTACAGGCAGACAAGCTGATAACCATGGACCCCGAGCTCGCACCTGCTCTGCAAGGCATCATCCCGATCGGTTCAGTCGACGAACTGTACTGATGCCGCGCTCGACGGATGAGCTCGGCACGGCCACACCACCGACCCGGGCGTGCCATTCGACCATTCCAGGCTTGCGTGGGATTGCTGGGACCTGGACCCATCCGGAACATACCGACCCGCTCATCCG
Source organism: Nocardia sp. NPDC052566 (assembly GCF_044547285.1). Classification (NCBI taxonomy): domain Bacteria; kingdom Bacillati; phylum Actinomycetota; class Actinomycetes; order Mycobacteriales; family Nocardiaceae; genus Nocardia; species Nocardia sp. NPDC052566. Next base: position 717,139 of record NZ_JBIUAF010000001.1, read on the forward strand.
AAAGTTTCTCGACGGACTCGAGCAGTAGGTAGCCGGGTCCGGCAGTGCCACCCGACCCGTTACCGTGCAACAGTTTCGACGTGGCTACCCGAAGCTGCCGGTCTTCGGCTTGCCGATCACGTCGACCGTGATCACTTCGGTGAACGAGGCATTGCCGTCCCTGCCGTCGCCGCCGGCGGGGCGGTCGAAGGCGCAGGCGCCCGCCACGCGCATCTTCCCGGCGGGCAGCCCGCCGTTGCCCAGCGAGGACTGGACCATCTTGCCGTCGGCGATGGCGAACGATGTGGGGTTGTTGCCGCCGAAGATCTCACCGGTATCGCTGTTGATCACCCAGCAGAACCCGCCGTCGTTCGGGTTGCGGAACTTGGCCGACACCGTGCCGGGCACCGAGAAGACTTCCTCCATGATCGGCGGAGCGAGCGACGGTGCTGCGGTAGCGGTGGCGCCCGAGGCGAGGGTTGCCGCCAGCACGGGCAGTGCTGCCGACGCGAGAACAGATAGGGGTCGATTGATCACCCTCGCGATCCTCCCATGCCCGATCGTGCGCGCCGATTCCTGGGTCACTCGAGCGGATGGAACTGGGAATCAACATGATTCAGGTAATCAAGGCCACCTCTCGCTGTGCTCAGCGATTCCGGCCCTCCGTGACCCGGTCCCTGTGGGTGCGCGCTCGACGACGGTGACGGAAAAGCCGTGCCTGGTGAGCCGATACGCCAGCACCGGACCGGCGACGCTGGCGCCGGAGACGAGAATTCGCATGAACGGCTTCCTTGCGTGATGCTCAAGAGGCGTGAATGGCGGTGAAGGACAACAGGATTGCGGCGGTCCGGGCAGGATCCTCGACCAGGGGCGAGTGGCCGATGCCCGGCATGGTGACCACCGTCGCGCCGGGAACGGTGCGGTATGCGGCGGTGGAGGTGGCGCAGCGCCACCGGCGGTCTTGTTCGCCGAAGATCACCAGCAGCGGTTTGCCGAGTGCGGTCAGGCGCTGTGGGATGGTGCGCTGGTTGAGGTAATCCCTGCTGGCCGCCGAGGTCGCGGTGAGGGCGTGGTACGTCATGCCGCGCAGGTCGTCGATGAACTGCTGTGGGATCGGGAAATCGTCGGTGGCGAAGGCGGCGGTCATTATCGGACGGAGGAGGCCGTCGGTGCGCAGCAGCCAGAGTGCTTCTCCGACAACCGGAGTCGTGAGCAGCCCGCTGGCGGGAGTTTCGGAAATGTCGTCTCCGAGCGTGGGGCCGGTGTCGAGGAGCGCAAGCGCGGTAACCAGATCGGGGCGTTGTTCGGCCAGGGAGGTGGCGACCGCGCCGCCGGTCGAGTGGCCGATCACGATGGCCCGCTGGACACCGAGTTGTTCCAGTACCGCCGCAATCCTGTTGCCCTGCTGCGGGATCGAGTAGCCGTCGCCCTCGGGCTTCGCCGAACTGCCGTGCCCAAGCAGGTCGAGGCGGATGACGTGGAAAGAGTCGCTCAGCAACGGGACCAACTGATCCCACCAGCGGGCCGACGCGCCGAGCCCGTGGATCAGCACCATAGCGGGGGCTTCGGCGGCGCCGTCCTCGCCGACATGGATGCTCTGGCCCTCGATCGTGAGTGTCGTTTCGCTTGCCGCAGCGCCGCTTCGATGTGCGGTGACCGCCGAGCTCCCCAGCAACAGCACGATGATCGCGCCGACGACGGCGGCAGCGACGAAGCGGTGTCCGCGGACACCGATTACAGATGAAGTCATCCACCGACTGTCGCCGCCGGTGCCCCTCGGTGTCTTGAACAAATGTTCCCGAGCCTGGAGCTGCGCTTTCGCCAGGCTGGAACCGGTTGTGCTGCTAGACGACGCCTGGTCATGCCCGCCGTCGTCCGCGCGTCCGGCCTTCGTGCCTGGCCGTGGGCGGTAGCATCGGCTGCTGTGACTGGCGATCCGAGGCCGGGCCGATGACCGGGACCGGAGGCGGCGACGCGTCCTTCACCGGGTCGATCGCCGAGATCTATGACGCGCTGCTGGTTCCGATGATCTTCGAGGAACCGGCCCGGCTGCTCGCGGCATCGGTGGCCGCGACCGACGCCGCCGATATCCTCGAAACTGCCGCTGGGACGGGCGCACTGACCAGAGCGCTCGCCCGGCTCGGCGGTCACGACATCGTGGCCACCGATCTGAACGAACCCATGGTGGTGGCGGCCGCGCGCCGATCGGTGTCCGAGCGGGTGCGGTGGCAGGTGGCCGATGCTCAGAACCTGCCGTTTCCCGACCGGTCGTTCGACGTGGTGGCCTGCCAATTCGGTGCCATGTTCCTGCCCGACAAGGTGCACGGATATGCCGAGGCGCTGCGAGTGCTGCGGCCAGGCGGCATGTTCGCCTTCAATGTCTGGGACCGCATCGAGAACAACACCGTCCCCTGGATCATCACCGAAGCACTGTGCGCGGCAGCACCCGACGAGCCCCTCGAATTCTTTCGCCGAACGCCCTACGGCTACTTCGACATCGACCAGATCCGCGGTGAACTCGCAACTGCTGGATTCGAAGAAACCTCCGGCCAATACATCGATGGTTCGAGCCATGCGACAGCGCAGACCGCCGCGGTGGCCTTCTGCCAGGGCACCCCGCTGCGCGGCGAAATCGAACGCCATCCGACCCTCGACCTCGAATCCGCGACCACGATCGCGGCCACCGCATTGCGCGAACATTATGGCTCAGAAGCGTTCGACGCCCCGATCCGGTGGCTACAACTAACGGCCCGACGGCCCACCGGTCGCAGCTGACTCCCGAGGTTTGTGGGCGGTGGCGGTTCGTACCGCTCAGTCGGCGCACCGGAGGAGTTTGTCGGCCCTGTCGCGGAATCGCGGAGGGCGGCCGGTGAGGTGCTGCGGCTGTGTCGTTCGTTGGCTATGGAACGTTCACTGTCGCCTGGCGGCGGGTGGCCTGTGGTGTGAAAAGGTGCAGTTCAGATGGGGTTTTTGCTGGACTGTGCCAGTGGGGGTGCGATAGAATTCGCTCATGTGTTCGAGCGGTGAGGCGGGGCAAGCGGGGGTCGTCGACCCCTTGCATATCGCCATGTCCGATGTGTTCGAGCGGGATCTGATGCCGTTGACCGATGAGGACATTGTGGCGGCGGTGCGGGATCTGGAGCGGCATAGGCGGATGGTGTCGGCGTTGGAGCATCGGTTGTATGTGGAGGTGTCGGATCGATCGATTCCGGCTCGTGTGGGTGCGGGGACTTTGAAGCGGTTTCTGATCGAGACGCTGAATTTGTCGAATGCGGAAGCGGGTGGGCGGGTCGCGGCGACAACGCAGTTGGGGGCGTTTCACGATATGCATGGTCGGTTGGGTGAGCCGAGGATGCCCGCGACCGCTGCCGCGCAAGCCGAGGGCGCGATCTCGGTGGAGCATGCCTGCACGATCGGCAAGGTACTCAGGCGGATCCCGGGATGTACCGATCATCCGGAGTACGAGGCAGCCGAGTCGGTGTTGGCGGGTCACGCGCGAGAGATGGGTCCGGAGCAGGTCGCCCGGATCGGTGAACACATTTTGGGGTATCTGAATCCTGATGGTTCGGATGTGTCGGTGCGGCAAGCGGTGCGGGGGTTGCGGATCGGGAGTCAGCGGTTGGACAAGATGTCGGTGATCCATGGTGAGATCACTCCGGAGTTGCGAGCATTGCTCGAGCCGGTGATCGCGAAGCTCGGGCGTCCCGGGATGAACAATCCTGATGATCCGGAAAGCCCGCGCGGGAACAGTGATTCCGTCGATGCGGAGGTGTTGAAGGCGGCGGCGAAACGCGATACCCGCAGCGCGGCGCAACGCGGCCATGACGCGGTGCTCGCGTTACTGCAACACGGCATGTCACCGGATAGTCTGGGGTCGCATCGAGGGTTGCCGGTGTCGGCGATCGTGACGATGCGCCTCGAGGATCTGGAGGCAGAGGCCGGTGTCGCGACGACTGCGACCGGTGGGACGGTGCCGATCGCCGAAGCGATCGCGATGGTCGCGAAAGCGAAACCGTATCTGGCGATTATTGATTCGCGGGGGATGCCGTTGCATTTCGCGCAGGGCAAACGGTTGGCGTCGGCGGGGCAGCGGTTGGCGTTGATCGCCGCCCTGCGCGGGTGTTCGCGTCCGGGGTGTACGGCACCGGCCAGTATCAGCGCGGCGCATCATGTCCGTGATTACGCCAAGGACGGACCTACTGATATCGAGAATTTGACGTTGGCGTGTGATCACTGCCACGGCCTGATCCATGATGGGCCCGGTGGCTGGAAAACCATTGTGCTGGGCAAGGATTCGAAGTATCCGGGCCGGACGGGGTGGATCGCGCCACCACATATCGATCCCGAGCAACGACCCAGGGTGAATCATCACCATCACCCGGGTGAGCTACTCGCTGAAACGTTGGCACGGGATCCACCACCGTAACGAGCTGGACCGCCAACGCCACCTGGCGTGGCTACGCCGACTCCGACAACCCAAACCCGACACCGCCTGAAAATCCCGGCACCCACATGCAATAGCCGGGTATGGCTCAGCCATGCCCGGCTACCGGACTGTCCGGGTTCTCGGAAGCCGACCTCGGCCAGCCCCACCGCATTCAGCCCGCCCAGAATGAATCACCCTGGAGGGCAAGACGATACGCAGCCAACGCGCCACAACTGGGGAATTTCGAACATTGACGCGGACGCGGCTGAGGGTTCAATGTCATGAGTAGGGGGTGGCGTCGGACTATCGCGAACACCCTATTGGGACAGCTAAGAAGGGGAGGCCGAAAAGTGCGCCGATTGAGATATCTGATCATATTCGCCGCGATTATTCTGGGCTTTGGCACGATGTCGATGCAGAACGCGGGTGCGACAGTCGATATGCCATCCCTGATCGCCCCGGCCGGTCCGGCAGCTGCCGCGGTCAGAGACACGAAAACAGCCGCGACCTCGTGGGTGCATCAGTGCGCCGCCATGCATTGCGGTTACCATGAGATCGGCCCCGGCCAGCCCGTCAAGGTGGCCTGCTACGTGAGGAACGAGGGAATCATCTGGAACCTCATCCTCGCATCGAGCCCATGGGATCAGAATGTCCCGATCGTGGGTTTCGTCTCCGACGACGCATTGACCGCTCCGGAGTACGGCACGTCCTGCGATGAATACGGTCCGGGTGCCCCGTCGGAGCTGACCTGGTGGGCACATAGTTGCCCCCGGATGGCTTGTGGTTACGGAATAATCAACAAGGGGGACTACTATCGCGTAATCGGCAGCGCGAGCGATGGATGGTGGATCGCCATGGACTTCAGCTCTCCGGATAACCACTTGACCGGATTCATTCACGAGTAGCGGCATATTCGGCCGCACGATATGAAGCCCTGGATCATCCGGGTTCCCGAATAACGACAAAGCGCGACACCGGCATGGTGTCGCGCTTCGGCCGGCCGGTCACCTGGTCGGCCGCTGTCTTCGATCAGCAAACCACCTGTACCGCACGTCGTTCGGCAATCGCCCGCGGATCCGCGATCGACCGCGCAACCATGGCGCCATGTGGTAGATCGATGGGGCGGGCTGCGGCTCCGATCGCGGCTCGGGCGGGCGACGCGAAGGGGGTTGCGATGGCACGGCGTGGGTTTCTGGCCGAGGTCCAGTATCAGATGCGGTTGCGCGAGCGCGAGCAACAGCGGTTCGTCATGCAGCAGCAGCGGCTGATGGCGCAGGCCGAACGCGAGCAGGCGCGCGCGGTGAAGGCGGCCGATCGTGCCTCCGCCCAAGCGGCCAAAGAGGAGCGAGAACGTCATATCGCACGGCAGTTGGCGTACGCCGCGCATCTGTCGGCGATGGATCGGGACCGGGCCGAGGAACTGGCGCTGCTGCTCGTCGAGCATGCCGCCGAGGGGCGGACGTTCGCGGTCGAGCAGCTGTTCGAGGACTTCCAACCACGCCCTTTCGTCCCGCCCGCGAATCTTGCGGCCGCCGCGCCTGCCCCGGTGTGGGAGCAGTACGAGCCGCCGGCGCCGACCGGATTGGGGCGGGTCTTCACCGCGGGCTACAAGCGCGAACTGGCAGCGCGGCGAACATACTTCGATCAGGCGTGCGCGCAGCATGAGGAATACGAACGCCGGCGGTCGGCCGCCCTCGCCGCCGCCGAACAGCAGCACAATGCCGAAGAACGATCCAGTCAGCGGGAGATCGCCGAACACAACGCGCAGGTGGCTGCGCTCGAGCGCGGAGTCGCCGCGGGGGAGCCCGCGGCGGTAGAGGAGTGCTTCGCGCTGTTTCTAGAGGGAAGCCGACTGCCCGCCGAACTGCCGATCGAGGTGGAAGTCGCCTATCAGCCGAATCCACGCAGACTGCTGATCGACCGACGGCTGCCCGGCATCGATGTCATCCCGCCGAATCGGGATCACCGCTACGTGCGCAACCGTGACGAGATCACCGCGATAACGCGTCCGGTCAAGGAGATTCGGCAACGCTACGCCGATCTTCTCGCGCAGCTGGTTCTGGTCACCTTGCGTGACGCCTTCGCCGTCCAACCCAGCGGGTTGGTGGACCAGGTGGGTGTGAACGCATTGCTCGCCGGCCGGAACAAGGCCACCGGCCAGCCGGAGGATCTGTGCCTGATCAGCGTCACCGCGACACGGGAGCAGTTCGACGAACTGGTGCTCGCCGAACTCGACGCCGTCACGTGCCTGCAGCGGATGCAGGCACTCGTCTCTCCGCACCCGTGGGATATGGAACCCGTGCGACCGATCTTCGATCCTGACCTGTCCCGCTACAAGCTGATCGACTCCCTCGACGTCGCAGGCACTCTCGATGCCCGGCCGATCCTGCTTGACATGTCGCCGAACGAGTTCGAGCGGCTGGTGCGGGAGCTGTTCGAGGCCATGGGCATGAATTCCTGGCAGACCCAACCGTCGAAGGACGACGGCGTCGACGCGGTGGCGGTGAATACCGATCCGATCATGGGCGGGGTGTGCGTCATTCAGGCGAAGCGCTACCGCAAAGTCGTGGAGATCGAGGCGGTGCGCGCGCTCGCGGGGGTCATGGAGGATATGCACGCGAGCCGCGGTGTCCTCGTCACCACGTCCTGGTTCGGCAAGGCGAGCCAGGATTTCATTCTCCGGCACGGACGCATGCAGCTGATCGACGGACCGGAGTTGAAGTACCTGATCAAGAAGCACCTGGGCAAGGACGTCATACCGGGCACGGTGAAGCCGTCACGCCGCAAAGGGACGCCCGACCTCTAGCGGGCGAAGGACGGGGCGGTTTCGGGGTGGTAGGGGGCGGCTTGAAGGGTGAAGAGGTGGGCGTAGGTGCCGTCGAGGGCCATCAGGTCGGTGTGGGTGCCCTGTTCGGTGATGCGGCCGTGGTCGAGCACGATGATCTTGTCGGCGTGGCGAATGTTGGCCAGGCGGTGGGTGATCAGGATCGTGGTGCGGTTCGCGGACTGGCCGTTGGTGCGGGTGAGGTGCTGTAGGGAGGCGAAGACGGCGTGCTCGGCTCTGGCATCCATCGCGGCGGTGGGTTCGTCGGCGACCAGGATGGGGGCGTCCCGGTAGAGCCCGCGAGCGACGCTGATGCGCTGCCATTGGCCGCCGGAGAGGTCTTGTCCGTTGGCGAAGCGGCGGGACAGGACGGTGTCTTCGCCGTGCGGGAGATCGGCGATGACGGTATCCGCGCCGGATTCCCTTGCCGCTGCCGCGATTCCGTGTCCGTGCGGATCGGGCCGCTCGATGCGCCCGATGCGGATGTTGTCCCGCGCGGTCATCGGCCAGCGCGCGGGCGCCTGCATGACCATCGCGATGCGGCGATAGATCGACTGCTCGTCGACCGTGGCCAGATCCACACCGTCCCAACGGGTTTCGCCTTCGGTGGGCTGATACAGGCCGGTGATCAACTTGGCCAATGTGGTCTTGCCCGAACCGTTCTCGCCGACCAGTGCGATGATCTGGCCGCGCCCGATGCTCAGGTTCACCTCGCGAATCGACGGTTCGTCCTGACCGGGATAGGTGAACGACACCGAATGCAAGGTGATCTCGCGCGGATCGGCGGGTGCGAGCGCAGGGGAGGGCGGCCGGGTGCGCCGTTCGGTCTGCTCCAGCAGATCGGAGTAGAACTCGAGGTAGAGGATGTTCTCGTAGACGCTGTTGATGCCGTTCATCGTGTTGGACAGCGCGACGGCGGCCATCCGCATCGCCACGATCGCGGCACCGGCCAGCGCGAGCGGCAGCGACCCGAGATAGAGCAGCAGGCCGAGTACGCCGTAGGCGATCCCGGTGCCGATCCCCGCGACCATCCTGCCGATCAATCGCACTCGCGCCCTGGCGAATTCGACCCGGCTGGTCTCCTCGGTGATCTGCTGGCTGATCCGCCGGTACTCGTCGAGCAGCGCCGGTCCCGCGGTGCACGCGCGCAGTTCGGCCGCGGTCTCCCGATCGGAGAGCAGGTCGCTGGCGACGGCCGTGCGGAGGTTACGGGTCACCAGCCGCACGTAGGACTGGTAGGACAGCTTCGCCGCCCGCGCCGACGCCCACATATCGGGCACGACCGCCAACAGCACCAGCGGCGCGAGCACCGGGTGCAGCACCGCGGCCGTGCACACCGCGGCGGCACCGTGGATGACCGCGCCCGAGACGTTCGTGATCGCCTCCAGGCAGCGCGCGATGCTGCCCATCCCGCGTTGCAGCCCTTGGCGCACCAGTTCGGCGTAGTCGCTGTCTTCGAACGCGATCAGGTCGACCCGTGCGATCGCGGTGTGTGCCTTGTCCCGCGCCCTCTGCTCGACCCTGGGCTTGAGCAGGGCTCCCGTTGTGGTGGTGCCACTTTCGATGAGCGCACGCGTCGCGAGCGCGCCGACCACCAGCGCCACCGACGGCAACGCCGACACCACGCGCTGTGGTGTCGGCCCCTGCGCCAGCAGCACCGACAGCACATCGGCGGTGGCGAGCAGCCCGAACGCCGTCGCACACCCGCCCGCGACGGCGAGGAACGCGGTGAGCGCGGTCAACCGCCGGGATGCCTGCCAGGCCAGGCCGATCACTACCCGCGCGCCCGCGGGCAGCGCGAGCAGTGTCCGCCAGAGCCCGGCCTCGGCGACCTGCCGGTCCACCGTCATCCAGGCCGGAGTGGTCATTCCGTCCACGCCGACCAGCGGTGCGTCGCCGAATTCGGCTGTCGTCATGCGGGCTTCCCATCCAGGCGGTCGAGACCGGTTCTCGGCGAGCCGAATTACCCTCGGTCGGGGCACCAGCCCGTGCAGGCGCTGCCGCACGTGGCCTCGTGTGAGTCGGTGTCCGTCGGCGGGTCGAGCGCGATCAGCGACCAGTTCTTGCGCGCGATGCCGACCCGCACGTCCAGATCGAATTCGTCCTTGGTGGTCATCGTGAATCTCCTTGCGTCTCAGCAGCAGTTGGATCTGTTGGTGTGCTTGGTCGGGCAGCCGTCACCACAGGTGTAGGCGTGCGACTCCGCGCAGCCGTCGCCTTCACTGGTCGGCGGGAACGCGGCGATCAGGTGATCGACGCGGAGAGGTTTACCGAGCCGGACATCCAGATCGAAATCGTCGAGTGCGGCTGTCATGCTTTGCCTCCTGGGGTTGAAGGGGCGACGGTTACAGGTTCGCGCCAAGGCATTCCCGCGAGGCAGGGGAAAGGCCCGGGAAAATGCGGGAAAACATCCCGGGCGACCCGCGGCCGATTCCCCTGTCGCTCAGGTGCGGTCGCGCGGCACGGTGAGACCTGTGAGCCATCTCCCGAAAGAAAGAGCGAGCCGATGTCAGCCCCGATAGATGATTTCGATCTGGACGTTCGCCTCGGCGAGGCGCTGCGGCAAGACATCAACGAATTGCTCAGGGGCAACCGGGGCAGGTCCGACGAACCCGCACCCTGCCGCACCGACGACTGCACCGCGTGGCCGATATGCACAACCGAGAACGACGGCTGCTGAACAGGGCACGAGAGGACCGAAATGTCGGCACCAGTAGATGATTTCGATCTCGATATCCGGGTCGGCAAGTCGGCTCGGACGTTCGATCCGGTCGTGGCGGCCAGATCATCGGATGAGGAAGCCTGTGACGGTACACATTGCGCTACCTGCGCTTCGGGTTGCGCGAGTTGCCCGCCGAGATGCCAAACCGACTACCGCCTGTAGTCGATCAACCAGAGGAGAAGAACCATGTCAGCACCAGTAGATGATTTCGATCTCGATATTCGGATCAGCGTGGCGACGCGAATTCTCGATCCGGTCATGGCAGGCAGAACTTCCGGTTCTGAGTGGTGTGACGAATCGCATTGCGGTACTTGCGGTTCGGCCTGCCACCAGACCCATGACTGCTGATTCGCCGAAAGGAAACCGTAGCAAGTGAATACGGACCGTGCGTCGACGATCGTCGATCAACTCCCCGCCGCGGCGACACCGTGGCGCAGTGTACTGCCCGCTGAGCTGGCCGCGGCGGCGGTCGGCGTCGCGACCGAGGTCGCGGAGCGGCTGTGTGACACCGCATCGACGCCGGTGCCACCGGACTACGCGGGGCGCGCCGTGCTGTTCGGGCAATTGGACCAGCTGTTGCCGGGCCAGGGTTGGGCAGCGCGCGCACATCGCTGCCTGGCCACCGCCGCACGGGAGGCCGAGCAGGCCGAGCATGGGCGGTTGAGTCTCTACGGCGGGTTGTGCGAGGTGGCCTTCGCCGCCGATGCGCTGTCCGAGCACGGCACCCGATATCAACGCCTGCTCGGCGGCCTGGACGACGCCATCGCCGTCGCGGGGAAGGCACTGGGCGATGCGGTCACGGCGACGCCGGCCGGTTTGCCGTTCTCCGCATTCGATCTCATCTCCGGCATCGCGGGCGTCGGTGCATATCTGTTGCGCCGCAAGGACGAACCGCACGCCGATGCCGCGCTGCGGGCCATATTGACCGGGGCGGTCGCCCTTTGCGACGAACAGGACGGGTTGCCCAACTGGCACACGCCGTTCTCCGCCATCCCACCCGGCACCTCGATGGCACGCTCCTATCCCACTGGTGTATTGAACTGCGGTCTCGCACACGGCATTCCGGGCCCGATGGCGCTGCTCGCGCTGGCCGAGCTCGCGGGGATCTCGGTGGCCGGACAGCGGGCGGCGATCGAACGAGTGGCGCGCTGGCTGATCGTCCATCGCGCCGACGACGACTGGGGCCCGAGCTGGTCCTCCGGTATCCCGCTGCCGGACGCGAGCGGAGTCGCCCCGCCCGCCTACGGCCCGACCCACAATGCCTGGTGCTACGGCAGCTCGGGCATCGCGCGGGCGCTGTGGCTGGCCGGAACCGCGCTGGGTGACAGGGGATTGCGCGACTTCGCCGGGCGCACGCTGAAGACCGTATACCGCAGGCCCGCCGAGTTCCGCCGCATCGATGCCTCGCCCGGCCTCTGCCACGGCATCGCCGGACTGCTGCAGATCACCCTGTGCTTCGCCGACGACACCGGCAATCCGGTGTACACGGCGGCGGCCGCCGTACTGACCGACCAGCTGATCGAGATGTTCCAGCCGGAAACGCGATTCGGCTATCTCGCCAACGGCGAGAACGGCGCGACGACCGACGATCCCAGCCTGCTCGACGGCGCGGCCGGTATCGCGCTCGCCCTGCTCGCCGCCGCCACCGACATCCCGCCGTCGTGGGATCGAATGTTGTTGCTGGCCTGAGGAGATGATGATGCCCGGTTCGAACCTGTACCGCGCGCTGGATTGGCTGATGGTCCGCGCACCGCTGCTGCCCGTCGAGGAGTATCTGGCGCTCGGCGCCGCGCCGGACCGGCCGTCCGAGACCGCCTCGCGGACAATGCTTCCCGCCGATCCAAGGGTGCGGCGCGCACTGACAGTGGGTAGCGGTGACCTGATCCGAGCGCTGGAACACCCCGGCGCCGATGCCCGTGCGCGACTGGCGGTCAAGCTGCAGCGGTACCTGATCCGGATGTCGAGCAGGCCGACCCCGTTCGGCATGTTCGCGGGCGTCGGTCTCGCCGAGTGGGGGACGCAGACGGATCTCGCGATCGCCGATGCGCCGCCGATCGTGCGCACCAGGCCGGATATGGGCTGGCTGCTCGATTTCGTTGCCACCGTGGAGAAGCGTGACGAGGTGCGTGCCGGGTTGCGCTGGTTCGCGAATCCGGCCGCGTTCGTGCAGGCCGACCGGGTATTCCTGAGCGAGCGCGCATCGATCGGCGATGATGCCGAACCGGCGCAGCGGGCGATGTCGTTGCGGGCGACGACGGCGGTGCGGCGGGCACTGGAATGCGCGAGAACCCCGGTGCCCTATCACGATCTGCTCGATCGGCTGACCGTGGAACTCGGCGCCGACAGCGAGCGCGTCGCGCACCTGCTAGACCAGCTGTGGGAGCAGACACTGCTGCTGACCGACCTGCGCCCGCCGCTCACCGCCGCCGCACCGGCACGTTATGTGGCGCAACGACTTTCCAGCATCCCCGCCGCCGCGGCGGACGCGGCGGCACTGAACGACCTGCTCGAGCGGATCGACGCATGGGACGCACTCGACCACGACCAGGCCGCGGCCGCACACCCGAAGTTGGTGGTCACCGCGCAGTCGGTGCACGCGGCGAAGACCGAGAAGGGACCGTTCCAAACGGATATGGGCCTACCGTTCGCTGGCACGCGGGTGAGCCGCGCTATCGCGGACGAGGCGGAACGCACGGCCGAACTGCTGCTGCGCCTGACTTCGTGGCCCACCGGCCTCGCCCACCTGGACAGCTACCGCAACTCCTTCCTCGAGCGCTATGGCATGGACCGCGAGGTGGGGCTGCTGGAGCTGATCGATCCGGAGATCGGGCTCGGCGCGCCGGGTGAACGCGTCACCACCGCCCCGGACGACAGTCGCCGATACCTGCGCGATCGGACGCTCACCGATCTGGCGCTGACCGCGATCAGGGATCGCACCCAGGTCGTCGAACTCGATGCGGCGACCATCGCCAAGCTGGAGATCCAGCCGATCGAGTCGGCGAAAGTGCCTACCTCCCTCGATATTTCGCTGTTCGTGGTGGCAACCTCGGCCGCCGCCGTCGACGCGGGCGACTATCAGGTGGTGGTCGGGCCCAATATGGGGGCCTCGGTCGCGGGCCGGGTGCTCGGGCGGTTCGCCGATGTGATCGGGCCGCGGGCCGATGCCGCGCTGCGTGCCTCGGCGGACGCGGAGGCGGCGGCCAGGCCGGGGCGGGTGTGGGCCGAGGTCAGCTACCTGCCGCGCCCCAATCGGCTGGCGAACGTCACGATCCGGCCGCTCGCCAGGCAGTGGGAGCTGGCGTTCGACACCACCCCGAGCGCGCCGGCCGACCGGGTGCTCCCGCTGTCGGAACTCGTTGTCGGCGTGCGCGACAACCGTTTCGTGGTGCGCTGGTCGCGCACCGGCGAGGAGGTCATGCCCTGCGCGGGGCATATGCTCAACTCGCAGATGGCGCCGACCGCGCTGCGTTTCCTCGACGAGATCAAAGGCTACGGCAGGCCGATGCCGACCACCTTCGACTGGGGTCCCGCGACCGGTTTCGCGTTCGTGCCGCGGATTCAGGTCGGCCGGATCGTGTTGTCGCCGGCCAGGTGGCGAGTGAGCACCGATGTGCTGGCCCCGACCTCGGCGGCGTCGTTCGCCGACGCCTTCGCGGCGTGGCGCGAGCTGTGGCAGCCGCCGCGCTACGTGTACCTGACCGTGGCCGACAACCGTCTGCTGCTCGACCTGGACGCTCCCGACCAGGTCGAGCAGATCCGCATCGCCGCGCGCGGGAATTCGCGTGGCCCCCTTGTGCTGTGCGAGGCGCTGCCCGCGCCGGAGCAGGCCTGGCTGGCCGGTCCCGACGGGCACTACATCAGCGAAGTCGTTGTGCCCCTTGTGCTCTCCGCGGTCGAGGACGCTCCTGCCGCACCGTCGGCGACCTCGGCGCGGCTCACCCGCCCGACGGCGGCCGACCGCCTGCGCCCGCCGGGCAGCGATTGGCTGTTCGCCAAGCTCTACAACGTGCCGACGTTCGAGGAGGATCTGCTGGCGAACGAGATCCGCACGTTCTGCGCGCAGGCCGTCGAGGACGGGTCGGCACAGAGTTGGTTCTTCCTGCGCTACAACGATCCCGAGCCGCATCTGCGGATCCGCTGGCACGGCGATCCGGACCTGCTCGCCGACAAGCTGGCGCCCGCCGTGCTGCGCTGGGGCAACGCGCTGGTGACCGCGGGCTACTGCCGCCGGATCTGCCTCGACACCTACGACCAGGAGGTCGAGCGGTACGGCGGTGTGGCGGCCACGGCGGTGGCCGAGGAGCTGTTCGCCGCCGACAGCGTCGCCGTACTCGACCTGCTGCGGCTGATCGATGACCGGGTGGTCGAGCTGGACCGCCCCCGGCTGGGGATGTACACCGTGCACGATCTGGTCGTCGCGCTCGGGCTGGACGAGGCGGAACGGGCCGACCTGTTCCGGACCGGCGTCGCCGACCGGAAGGCCACCGCCGAGGAGTATCGCAAGCAGAAGGGTGAATTCCGGGCGCTGCTCGGCGATCCGGAATGGCTGGCGGGACAACCGGGTGGCGCGGCGATCGCGGCGGTACTCGCCGAGCGCCGGATTCGCCTGCGTGCGGCCGCATCTCGGCTTCAGGCACTGGCGGGCAGCGGTGAACTCGGCCGCTCGCTGCCGGAGCTGGCGCGCAGTTTCGTTCATATGCACTGCAATCGGCTGCTCGGCTGCGGTCATCCGCCGGAGCAGCAGGTGCTCGGGCTGCTCTGGCGAACGGGGGAGAGCCTGCGTCATGCGCCGCTGCGTTAGACCCGAGCCCGTCAGACCCCGAGCCCCGCTTCGCGGGCGCGCAGGATCGCGTTGGTGCGGTCGCAGACACCGAGTTTCAGGAAGATCTTCGACAGGTAGTTGCTCACCGTCTTCGACGCCAGATGCAGCCGCCCCGCGATCGCGGCGTTGGGCAGTCCGGCGGCCACCAGCTGGAGTACCTCCCGTTCGCGTTCGGTGAGTTCCGGAAACGCCTGCGCGGCAGCGACCGGCCGGTCGGTGATCCGGGTGAGCGCCACCGCCGCGCACGGGCTGAAGACGGCCCAGCCCGCCGCGGCGCCGGCGACCGCGCGCACGATCCCTTCCGCCGAGGTCGATTTGCCGACGTAGCCGCGGGCGCCCGCCTCGACCGCGGAACGCACCGCGTCCTCGTCGACCGTCAGGCTGAATACGAGAACCGCGAGGCCCGGACAGGATTTCAGCACGTCGGTGATCACCTGACTCGTCTGCTGCCGCGGCAGCAGGAGACCGAGGACGACGACGTCGGGCCGCTGGCGCTGGGTCTGGCGCAGCAATTCGTGCACCGTCGCGGCCTCGCCGATCACGCGCAACCCGTCGGCGCCGGTGAGCATCGCGCGTAAGCCCTCGCGCACGACCGCGTGTTCGTCGGCGAGTACCACGGTCACCTCGGGCGCCGTGGAATCGAACGCCGGCGCCTCGCGCGCGGCTGGGTTGAGCAGCGTCGCCGTAGCGCCGTTGCGTACGCGGTCCAATGTTTGTCCGTTCACGAAATTCCCCCTGGCACAGTGCGGTTGCTCGATAGCTGGCGATCCGCACCTGACGCCGGGTCACGGAATCGTAGGACCTATCGTGTCCGATGGTCGCCGACCGAGATGCGAAACGGAAAGGCTTCGGACCGCTGAATGAACCCGGGGTGAACCGAAATAGCGTGACCCCCAACGGGTCTCGGTCAGCGAACCGGAGGGAGCGTGCGTTCGCGCGGGTCGACGCCCGGTGGCATGTTCGCGCCGTTGTTCGGCACCGCCGGGCGTGGCGCGTTGGCGGCGCCGCGAACCTGTTGCCCGGGAGGGGGATTGTCGCAGTAGTTCCATTTCGGCAGCGTGCCGTCCTGGATGACCTGGGGTTTGATCGGCGTCGATCCGTACTGGCAGAACGGGCGCAGCCAGATGTCGAAGATGGCGTGGAACTCGCTGCCATGCGCGGGAACTCCCAGTGCGGACCCGCCG
The DNA here is from genome assembly GCF_044547285.1 of Nocardia sp. NPDC052566. Classification (NCBI taxonomy): domain Bacteria; kingdom Bacillati; phylum Actinomycetota; class Actinomycetes; order Mycobacteriales; family Nocardiaceae; genus Nocardia; species Nocardia sp. NPDC052566. Next base: position 733,096 of record NZ_JBIUAF010000001.1, read on the forward strand.
ATCTCCAGCGCGGGGAACAGGGCGCGCAGTGCGGGATTGCGTAATTGCGCCGCCCGGACGATCGCGGTGAAGTTGGTGATCAGGGTGGTGATGGGATCGGCGGAGCGGTCGAGCGCCGAGCCGAGATCGACCAGTTGGCCCGGCGTTCGATCGAGCAGGGTGCGCAATTCCGCGTTGGCGTTGTCGAGCTGGTCGATCAGGGAATGCAGGTTGCCGGTGAGCGTGCCGAGGTCCGGTTGCGCCTGAGTGGTTGTCGCGGCAACGGTGCGCAGCGCGGCAAGGAGATTTGTGGTCTGCGGCAGCAGATCGTCCAGGCCGGCGGCGGCCAGGCTGAGGCCGTCGACCAGGTGCCGCAGCTGATCCGGCCCGCCACTGAGCGCGGTATCCAGTTCGGTGATGATGACGCCCATCTTGGTCGGATCGATCTGCGAGATCAGATCACCGGCGTCGATGAACACGGTGGCGATCGGGGTCGGCGTGACCGTCTTCGCCGGATCGAAGCGAACCACCGCGCCGTCAGAAAGATAAGGGGCACTGTCCTTTTCGGGCTGGAAGTCGAGGTATTGCTCGCCCGCGGCGGACAGGGCAGCCACCGCGACAACGGTGTCGGCGGGGATGCGGTACTTCGATTCGATCCTGGTCTCGACGGCGATCTCGGCGCCCGCCTCGATGACGTCGACCGAGACCACCTCGCCGATGCGGTACCCGCGCAAGGTCACATCGTCGCGCGGCTGCACACCGCCCGAGGCGTCGAGCCGCACGGTGACGGTATACGTCGAGCGGAACGGATCCACCCGCATCACGCCGATCAGCAGATAGGTACCGCCGGTGAGCAGCACGAGCACCAGGCCGACGGCGGACAGCAAAAGCTTGTGCCGCAGTAGCGCGTTCACCGGTGCCCGCCCGTGATGCGGCCGTGGATGATCTGCAGCATCTGGATCAGGCTGCCGAAGTTGTCCTCCAGGTCGGGCAGGGTGGGGAATTGACTGGTGCCGGGCGCGGTCAGCAGCGCGACATCGAGATTGGTGATGGTCGCGTAGGTGGCCAGGCTGCTGCCGCGGAAGCTGGCGTCCACCGCGGGCCGGATCTCGTGCAGCGCGTCGAGCAGCGCGCCGAACGTGGGACCGGTGGCGGCCAAGGCGTCCATCAGCTTTCGCGTGTTGTCGAGTAGCCCGCTGAGCTGATCGGCGGAGGTGTCGGCGTAGTCGCCGAGCGCGGCGCTGGTGACGGCCACCTTCGCCAGCAGATCACCGAGCGCACGGTTGTTCTCGGCGATCGCGCCGAGGGTCTGCGGCAGCGTATCGGCCACCTCGCCGAGTTCGGCGCGATGGGCCTCGACCGTGCTGGTGAGCGCGTCGAGCCCGGCGAGCGCCGCGTCGATGCGCTCGGTGTTCTCGTGCAGGCCGGTGAACACCCGCGTGGTCTGTGTGATCACCGAGGCCAGTTGGTCCGCCCGCCCGCCGACGATGGAATCCAGTTCGGCGGTGACCTTTCCGAGGTCGGCCAGCCCGCCGCCGTTGAACAGTAGCGAGATCGACACCAGCAGTTCCTCGACGGTGGCTCCTGCCGAGGTCCGCTCGATCGGGATGGTATCGCCGTCGCGGAGCATTCCGGTGGACACCTCGGGCGGGGTCACCGCGATGAACACGTCACCGAGCGGGGTCGCCTGCCGCAGCTGCGCGGTGCTGTCGGTGGGCAGCTGGATGTTCTTGTCGATGGTCAGCTCGACGACGGCCTGATAGTCGCGGGTGGTGATGTGGGTGACGATGCCGACATCGGAACCGCCGAGCTTGACCTTCGCTTGGTCGGGCAAATTGAGCACGTTCGCGAAAACTGCTCGGACCGTGTAGGTTTCGCTGGCCGTGCCCGGGTTCGGCAGCGGTAGACTGTCGACGGTGAAGCCGCACGCTGTGCACAGCGTGATCGCGCTCAACGTCGCGAGCGTCCCGGCGGCCCTCATTTCGTCAGTCCGAGCAGCGCCGCGATCAGTCCGAAGTCCGGCCCGAAATCCGTCATCCGCCCGGTGCGGCAGCCGTCGGCCCGCATCTGGATCCGCTCGCAGAACACGCTGACGATCTCGGTCGACAGCGCGACACCGAGCAGGGCGTGCAATCGGATATAGCCGCGCTGCCTGTCCACCGCGCGATCCAGGTTCTGCATGAACAGCGGTAGCAGATCGACGACCTCGATGACGCCGAAGGCGTTGCGGCGCAGCTGATCCGTGACGGTGGTCAGCCTGGTCATGGTCTCGATCAGCCGGTCCTGGTGCTGGCTGAAGAACGCGCTCGTATTGGCCAGGAAGTCGTTGATCTGTGTGAGCGTGGCCTGCAAGCCGGGGGCCTGGTCGGCGAGCAGGCCGGTCAGCTGGGTCATCCGATCGCTGAAATCGCGCACGGATTGGTCGTTTTCGGCCAGCATGGCGGTGAGCTCGTTCAGTTTCACGATGATCGTCGACACCGCGTCCTTGTTGTCGACGCCGACCTTCAGCGCACCGGACAGCGCGGTGAGCGTGTCATGGATCCGCGCGCCGTTCCCGTCCAGCATCGGATAGAGCACCCGTCCGGAGAGCACCCCGACGCCCTCGCTGCCCGGTGGCGGCTTCAGTGCGACGGCGAACTGGTCGATGGTTTTGATCAACCGGTCGATCTCGACCGGTGTCCGGGTCCGCGCCAGCGGCAGATGCGTACCGTCCGTGAGGGTTTCACCGCCGGTGTAGGCGGGGGTGAGCTCGATATGCCGGTCGGTGACGATGGACGGCGAGACGATCGCGGCGACGGCATCGCGCGGAATCCGCACCCCCTGGTCGATGGACAGGTGCACCTCGGCGTATTCCGGTGTGGCCACGATCGTGTCGATCCGGCCGACGGCCATGCCGAGCACGGTCACCTTGTTGCCCTCGAAGATGCCGGGCACACCGGCGAAGTCGGCGGTGATGCGCATGGTGGCGCCCAGCGCGTTCTGCACCGAACTCGGCACCAGCGAGCAGCTGCCCGCGACGAGCGCGGCCGCGGCGATCACCGCGGTACGGGCGAGCGAATTCATCCCTGACACCCCTCGATCACTTGGGCGAAACACAGCCAGTTGTCCGGGAACAGCCATGGCAGGCCGACTTCGGCGTAGTTGCCGTTGCCGCCCGCGTTGGTCAGATAACGCACCGACGGCGGCATGATCGACAGCAGCCGGTCCAGGTTGTCCCTGTTCTTCTCCAGGCCCTCGGCCATCGTCGCCAGCTGATCGACGGTCGGCCCGAGCAGGCCGTCGTTCTCCGCGCCGATCTCCTGCAGCTGCCTGGTGAGCGTCGCGATGGTATCCAGCAGCTCGCGCAACAGGTTCCGGCGTTCCATCACCCGGTTGGCGATGGCCTCGCCCTGGGTGATCACCAGCAGCAGGCTGTTGCGGTTGTCGCCGAGGATCTTCGTCACCCGATCCAGATCCTGGAGCAGCTCGCCGAATTCGTCTCTGCGCCGGTCGATCACCCCGGCCAGTACGCCGACGCTGTCGAGCGCCTCGGCGAACAGCTGCGGCGACTGCCCGAGTTGCCGATCGAGCACGTTCAGCGATTCGGCGAGTTGTGCGGCGTCGATCCCCTCGAACGTCGGCGTACCGACCTCGATGACATCGGCCAGGTTGTACGGAACGACGGTGTTGCTCTTGGGAATTCGGCCGTCCTTCAACCCGGAGCCGTCACCGGGTTCGAGGTCGACGAAGCGGGTGCCGAGCAGCGTCGCCATCTTGATCGATGCCTTGGCATCGGGCCCGAGGCGAACATCGCGATCGATCCGCAGGGTGACCACCACCCGATCGCCATCGAGCCGCATCCCCGACACCCGGCCGACCGGGATGCCTGAGACATCCACCGCCGCACCGACTTCGATGCCCGCGGCCTGCGCGAATTCGGCGTCGACGGACTGCTCGCCGACGCCGAGCTCTTGAGCGCAGCGCGGCACGAACAGCAGCACGCCGACAAGCGCGGCGCCGCCGATGCCGATCCAGAATTGCCTGTTCTTCATGGCCTGCACACCGCCGACTGGCCGTTGCCGCCGATCTGGGAGATCAGCCCACGCGGGAAGAGCACGTTGTACAGCGAGATATCGAGGCGGCACACATATGCCTTGGTGTACGCGCCCTCCGAGGAGAACCGCCCCGCGTCGGAGAGGATTGCCGGGAGATCGATCGCGGCCTGGTCGAGTTTGGCGCCGTTGTCGAGCAGCAGGGTCAGCGCGTCGCGGGTAGCGGTCTGCGCGGTGCGCAGTTTCGGCTGAACCTTGCCGAACATGTCGACCAGCGAGCTGGTCGCCGCGGCGATCTGCACGGTCGATCGCTGCAGCGATTGTCCCTGTTCGTAGAGTCCGCCGATCAGCGACCGGGTCTGCGTCACCAGGGTTTCCAGCTCCGCACCGCGCCTGGCCAGGCCCGCCATCACCCCGGAGAGGTTGTCGATCACGTCGCCGAGCAGCGCGTCGCGGCGGCGGAAGTCCGCGGCCAGCGTGGCGGCCTGGGTGATGAACGCGCTCAACGAGACTCCGTCGCCCTGCAGCGCCTGGATGAGTGTTTCCGACAGGTTGTTCACCTGTTGCGGTGTCAGCACCTGGAACAGCGGCTGAAATCCGTTGAGCAGCGTGGAGATATCGAACGATGGTTCGGTGCGCGCGAGCGGGATCTCGGCGCCGGCCGGTAGCGGGCCGGCGTCGCCGCCCTCGGCGCGGGTCAGCGCGATGTAGCGCCGCCCGATCAGGTTCTGATAGCGGACCAATGCCTTCGAGTTGTGGTAAAGCCGCTGGTCGCGCTGCACGAGCAGGGTCACCCTGGCGTTGTTGTCGCGGTCGAGCTCGACCGGGCCGACCTTGCCGATCCGCACACCCGCGATGCGCACATCATCGCCCTCGCGCAGGCCGAGGACATCGCTGAAGATCGCCGTGTAGGTGTTCGTCGCGCCGGATACCGGGCGCGCCAGTGTATTCCAGATCACCGCGGTCACCAGCACCGAAACCAGTGCGAAGAGGCCGAATCCGAGCAGTGGCTTGCGAATGCTCATCGGGCGCCCACGCTTTCGGTGATCCGGACGCCCCGCATCATCGGCCGCAGCAGCAGCCATTCGGCGGTGGTCGGGCGGCGGCCGAGCAACGGGCCTATCGCGGCGTCGTCGGTCAGTGTGCGTGGTGCGGATGCGACGGGAGCCGATGCGGGGAACAACCATCCCAGTGGTGTTCCGGCGAACGGGTTAGGTGGAATATCCAGTGGCACAGGCAGTTGCGCGGCCACACTGTGCCGCGGCCGCAGACTTTCCGGCAGCGTGCCCGGATCGGCGACCGCGGGCGCCGTATAGCAGCTCGGCCCGGCGAGCGCGCCGTAGCGCGGGCAGTCCGCGACGGTGTTCGGCCGCCACGGCGTGAACGAGATCCCGACGTTCCACACCTGCTGGCGCTGCGGCCCCCAGTGGAAGGTCGTATTCAGTTTGCGGATCGAATCGTTGAGGTTCGCCAGCGCCCTGGTGATGGCGCCGGGATCCGCGGCCAGCCCGCCGAAGGTGTCGCTGGTGCCCGCCGTCACCTCCTTGCCGATCTCGGGATTGCGGGCGAACAGGTCGTTGACCTCGTCCACCACGCCGGTGCCGCCGACGATGAGATCCGCGAGCGCGGCGCGGCGTTCGGCGATGGTGCGCGCCGTGCGCACCGAATCCGCCAGTGTCGCCATCAGTTCCGGCGCGGATTCGTCGAGCGCGTGGAACGAGGTGGCGAAATCGTCGAGCAGGCCGCCGAAGTCCGGAATCGATGCGCGCACCGTACGCAGCCAGCGATCCACCCGCTCGACGGTGGATCCCGGCAGCCGCCCGCTGCCGTCGAGCGCGGTCGACAGGGTGTCGAGCACCCGGCCGAACCGCACCGGATCGATCTTGCCGAGAATGCCCTGCACGGCGGTGAGGGTGGCCTGCAGGGTCACCGTGCCGTCGCTGCGGTCCTGTTCGATCCGCGAACCGGTGCGCAGGAATCGGGTATCGGGCCCGTTGTAGACGAATTCGATCGCGCTCACCGCGAACAGGTTCGAGGGCACCACCCTGGCGGTGACATTGGCCGGAATCTTGCCCTCGAAGTCGCGGCGCATCTCGATGTGCACCCGCTGGGTCTTGTCCGCGCCGGTGACCGAGACGTTCTTCACCGCGCCGATCAGCACACCGCGGAACTTCACGTCGGCGTCCTCGGGCAGCCCGTCGCCGACCGAGGTCATATTCGCGGTGACGTCGATGGTCGGCACGAACCAGCCGACGTACCGCGCCATCAGGAAGCCGAGCACCACCGCCAGGACAACGAGTCCGGACGCGCCCGCCGCGAGCAGCTGCCGCCGCGTCGGCCCTCGACCACTCGGATCGATGATCATCGCACCGTCTGTCCCTCTCGACGCCAGTTGGTCGCGAGACCACTTCGGGTCTCGCCTCGATTGGTGGAGCAGGTGCCAGGAATTCGCCGGAATTCTATGGGCGACCAGGCGTGATAGCGGTTCGCCACGCCGACCGAAATCCGTGACATGCCGATCGGCGCGGTCAGGGCGATGCCGCCGAGTTATTCGGCGATGACGTCGCCGCATTCGGAAAATGACGAAAAAGTGATGGTCGGTGCGAAAGGCGTTTTCTACATTCATGGGACGGCGTGCCGCCGTCGGATCGAAAACCCTTCTATACCAACATTGTTGGGTTTTCGGTCGGCTGCTGTGCACGTGAGGTTAACGTCGTCGTCAACCGTCGAGTGTCATCCGCGCCCGAATTGTCTGTGACGACAAGATCCATGAAAGGGCGTGCGGGCGATGACCGCGGTAGAAGGTGTCTCCGAATTACGGCTGGATTGGAACGAGAGTCCGATCGGACCGCCGCAGGCCGCGATCGGCCGGATGCGGGCCGCTGCCGCCGAGTTGCACCGGTACCCGCGCGGACTGCTGGAGTCGGTGACCGCGAAGGTGGCGGGGCGCCACGGTGTCGATCCGGAATCGGTGCTGCTCACCACCGGTGTCGACGAAGCGGTCGACCTGGTGCTGACGCTGGTGGACTCGGCCTGGTTCGTCACGCCGGGCTTCGACGGATACCAGGCACGAGCCGAGGTGCTGCGGCGCGGCTCGGAGTCGATTCCGCTCGACGCGGACTGGCAGCCGATCGGGCTGCCGCACGAATACGAGATGGGACCGGAGGATGCCGTGTTCGTGGCCCAGCCCAATAATCCGACCGGCAATATCTTCCGGCCCGAATGGGTTTCGCGGATCGCCGATACGGCGGGCATCGTCTTCCTCGATGCCACCTACCAGGATTTCGTCGCCGACGGCACCCGCGTCGATGCTCTCGGCGCGCACCCACGGGTCGTGCGCTTTTACAGTTTCTCCAAAGCGTATGGCCTGGCGGGGATTCGGGTCGGCGTCCTGATCGGCGCGCCACTGCTCATCGCGACATTGCGCGCGCACAGCAGGTTTCACGGCGTCGATTCGATCACGCTGGCCGCGGTGGACGGTGTGCTGGATGATGACGCGTACCGGATACGGATTCGCGATCTGGTACTCGCGCAACGCCCGCGCTATGTGGCGGCGCTGTCGCAGGTGCCGGTATTCGCCGAAGTGCGCGATACCGAAGCCAATTTCGTGCTCGCGCGATGTGGCGCCGGCGTCGAGGCGGCGACGTTGATCCGGCAGCTCGCCGTGCTCGGGGTGTGGATCAAGGACTGCGCTCAATTCGGCCTGCCCGGCTGGGTGCGGATCACGGTCGGCACGGCGGGGGATCTGACCAGGCTGGTCTCGGCGCTGGCGGTCTGCGACGACCTGGTGGTCGCCGGAGGCGAATACTGATGCCCGCGAGCGATTTCGAACAGCGGCTCATCGAGGCCATCCAGCCCATCCGCTATCACGCGCTGGCACAGGCGCTCTACGTGCTCTTCGACTCCGGCATCTACGAAACGCTCCGCGGCGAACCGGGATCGGGGGCCGAGTGGATCGCCAAGCGCCACGACATGGATCCCGCTCGCCTGCAAGCGCTCTGCCACTATCTGGCCAACGAGGGCTACCTGTCCAGCGACGACGGCTGGCGACTCACCGCGAAAGCGCAGGCGCTCGAACCGTTCATGCCGTGGTACACGCTGCTCATCGGTGGCTACGCGGGCACCTTCGGCCAGCTCGGCGCGACATTGCGGGCCGGTGCGCCGTGGGCGAGCCGTGACGGCGCCAAGGTCGGCGCCGGGTCGTGCGGGATGAGCAGGCTCGACGTGCTGCCGATGGTCGATCGACTGCTGGATCGGCTGCCCGGGGGCGAACTGACCATCGTCGACCTCGGCTGTGGTGACGGTGCGTTCCTGGCGGACCTGCTGCGGCATCGGCCGCGGCTGCGCGGCATCGGAATGGAACCGGATCCGATCTCCAGCGGGCTAGCGCTCGAACGGGTGGTCCAGGAGGGGCTTTCGGACCGGATGACGGTGCATCGCGGGCGCGCCGCCGACGTCTCCCTGCTCGACTTGCCGGACGGGCAGCTCTGTTTCCTCACCGCCTTCGTGCTGCAGGAGATGCTGGAGCAGGACGGCGAACCCGCGGTGGCCGCGCTGCTGCGCGACACGATGGGTGCGTTTCCGCGGGCGCACTGGCTGGTCGTCGAGGTCGACTATCGGCTCGACGATCCGCGCACGATGGCGCACGGGCTCGGAAAGGCCTACTACAACCCGTATTTCCTGCTGCATGCGCTCACTGAGCAGCGGTTGGAGCGCCGCGAATTCTGGGATCGGCTGTTCGCCGAGGCGGGGTTGGAGATCGCGGCCTTGGATCACCCGGACGAGGCGGTCGACTCGACCGGCCTCGAACTCGGTTATCTGCTGCGCTGCCGCGCCGACTGATCCCCGCGCGCGGCCGAAATATCAGGGAGCACAGCCATGTCCGTTGATTCATACGATGATCTGTTGTCCGCGCTGGCTCGGCATGCCGCCGAGCGCGGCTCGGCCGCCGCGATCGTCGACGGCGATGTCGTCGTCACGTATCGGGAGCTGAGTGCGGCTGCGCGCGCGGTCGCCGAGGGGCTGCGCGCGGCGGGGCTCGATGCGGGCGCGCGGGTCGGACTGTGCGCGCGCCGCGGCGCCGACACGATTCGGGCGATGCTCGGCATCCTCGGCGCCGGTAGCGCTTTCGTGCCGCTCGACCCCGCGGATTCGCCGGAACGGCTCGCGGCCGTCGCGGCGGGTGCGGGGGTCGAGGCGGTGCTCGCACCCGCGCAGTGGCACGGGGCATTTCTCGGTGCGGGGCTGCGCTGTGCCGAGATCGGGTCCCTCGAGGGAAGTTCCAGCGCGGCAGCCGGTTTGGTGGTGCCCGCGGCGCTGGCCTACGTCATCCACACCTCCGGAACCACCGGGCGTCCCAAGGGGGTCGGTGTGCCGCGGCGCGCACTCGATCACTTCAGCCGGGCCATCGCCGAGGGATATGGGCTCGGCCCCGGCGATCGGGTGCTCCAGTTCTCCTCGATCGCCTTCGACGGCAGTATCGAGGAGATCTTCCCGCCGCTGTTCGCGGGCGCCACCATCGTGATCCGGCCCGAGGCGCCGGTGCCGCCACCCGCGGCGCTGCTCGACTGGTGTGCCGCCACCGAATTGACGGTCCTGCACATTCCCACCGCGTACTGGCACGAATTGGTGGTCGCGCTGGCGGCGGGTGACGCCGAATTGCCCGCTGCCGTGCGGATAGTGAGCGTCGGCGGCGAGGAGATGCGTGCCGAGCGGCTGCGCACCTGGCGAGCCATCGGGCTCGACGACATCCGCCTGGTGAACGTCTACGGCCCCACCGAAACCACCGTCGTCGCCACATGGGACGACCTGGCCGGGCCGTTGGCGCCGCCGGATTCGGAGGACGGCCCGAGCATCGGTCACCCGGTGGCCGGTGTGCGCGCGCACATCGATGACAACGGCGAGTTGTGGATCGGCGGTCCTGGCGTCGCCAACGGCTACCTCGGCATGCCGGGGCTGACGTGTCAGCGCTTCGTGCCCGGCCCGGATGGGACGGTCTACTACCGCACCGGCGATCGCGTCCGGTCACTGCCACAGGGACGGCTCGGCTACCTCGGCCGAATGGACCGGCAAGTCAAGGTGCGCGGCTTCCGCGTCGAACCAGCCGAGGTCGAACGCGCCTTGAGTACCCAACCCGGCGTGCACGACGCGGTCGTTCACTACGACCAGGAGCGCGCCACTCTCACCGGCTACGTCGTTCCGGTAGGGAACACGCTCGACGAGACCGAGATTCGGGCCGGACTAGCCGGACTGCTCCCCGCACACGCGATCCCGTCGCGGCTGGTCGCGGTTTCCGCATTCCCGCTGACATCGCGTGGTGCAAAGGTGGACCGCGCCGCACTGGCCGAATCCTTCGCGTCGGCGACCGGGCCCGCCGGACCGGCCGGATCAGTCGCGGTGGCAGTCGAACCGCTCGGATCGGTTGTGCTGGCAACCGGACTTGCCGGATCAGCCGCAGTGACAATCGAGCCCCTCGGAGCAGCCGAAGGTGGCGTCCGTCGCGTTGCGGCGCTGGTGGAGGATGTGCTCGGGTTGGCGGCTGTGGACGACGACGAGTCGATTTTCGCGCTCGGGGCGCATTCGCTGACCGCGATCAGGCTGCTGGCCCGCATTCGGCGCGAGTTCGGTGTCACGGTGGATCTGGCGGATCTGCACGCCACGCCGACCGTCGGCGGTATCGCCAAGCTGATCGATGCCGGTGTGCGCCGACCGGCTGTGTCGCGGCCGGTCGACGCCGATGCACCGCTGTCGCTCACCGGGTTTCAGCGGGAGTGCTGGCTCGCTGAGCAGCTGCAGCCGGATACGCCGATGTACACACTCGGTTTGCGGTATCGGGTGAGCGGGCCTGTCGATGCCGACGAGATCGTTGCGGCGTTGCGGCAGTTGGTCGATCGCCACGACGCGCTGCGTTCGACGGTTCGCGAGGACGATGCCGGGCCGGTTCTGGTCGTCGGCACGATGTCCGATATGCAGGTCGACGTTCATGACCTAACCGGACTGGCACCAGCGCAACAGGTTTCACGTGCGGCGGAGCTCGCCACGTCGCGTGGTCGCACCGTTTTCGATCTGCGTAATGGGCCATTGCTGGCGGCGACGCTGTCGCGTCTGGCGGCCGATGAGTGGGAACTGGTCGTGGCCGTGCACCACCTGGTGTTCGACGGCTGGTCCGCGTCGGTGTTCGCGACGGATCTGGCAGCACTGCTTGCCAAGGAAACATTGCCTGCCGCGACGCCGTTCACGGATCACCTACGCGCGCAAGGCGTCGGCGAACAGGCGCGTGAGATCGCGCGAAAACACTGGATCGACCGGCTCACCGGCATCGATGCCGACGTCGAACCGCCCGCCGACCGGCCGCGTCCCCCGGTGCGCTCGTTCGCGGGCGCGCGGATCGAGCGCCCGCTCGACCGGGAACTGTTCACCAGGATCGAGGCGACGGCCACCGAATCCGTCACCACCTCGGCCGCGTTCGTGCTTGCCGCGGTGCAGACCGTGCTCGCACGGTTGACCGGGCGGACCGATATCACCGTACTGATGCCGACCGCGCACCGCACCGATCCGGCACACGACGGCACCGTCGGCGCGTTCATCAACGTCCTGCCGCTGCGCACCGATCTGTCCGGCGGTCCGGACTTCCGCACCGCGCTGCGCCGCGCGGGGGAGTCGTTACTCGCGGCGCTGCGTCACCAAGACCTGTCGTTCCCCGAACTACTTGCCGCGCTGGCGGTTCCGCATTCCGCGAATCGCAGCCCGCTGAGCCAGGTGATGCTGATCGTGGTGAACACCCCGGTGGCCGCGGCGACCAGGGGCGGCGTCACCGTCGAACACCTCGGTGACACCGGCAACGGCACCGCCCAACTGGATCTCACCCTCACGCTCGATCTGCCCCATTCCGGGCCGACGCTCACGGTCGACTACGCCACCGACCTCTTCGACGCCGGGAGCGCCGACCGGATACTCGACTATCTGCTGGTACTGCTCGATGCCGCGGTGGCGACGCCGGATCGCGCCATCGCCGAACTGCCGTTGCTCCCGGCCACCCTGCGCCGCGAACTCCTCAGGCATCCGGAACGGGCCACGGCCGATATCGGGGTGCTCGATGTCTTCGAGACGTACGCCGAAAGCCATTCCGGCGCACCGGCCCTCACGCACGCGGGCAGCACGAGCAGCTACGGCGAGCTCGACGCGGCAGCGAACAGGATCGCCGCGCTGCTGCACGAGAACGGCGTCCGTCGCGGCGATCGCGTCGGAATCTGCGTGCGCCGCGGGATGCCTGCGGTGGCCGCGGTACTGGCGTGCTGGAAGCGCGGTGCCGCGTTCGTTCCGCTCGATCCCGACTATCCACCGGAACGCCTGCGGCACATGGTCGTCGACAGCGGCGTCGATATCGTGCTGACCGGCGATGCCACCGTCGGCGCGCTCGGTGCGCACGCCCGGCTGGTTCCCTGGGATTCGCCCGCGGGCACGGTTGTTCCGGTGCTGCGCACCCCGCACGACGCCGCGTATCTCTGCTACACCTCGGGTTCCACCGGCGCGCCCAAGGGCGTGGTGGTCACCCACGGCAACCTGGCACACGCATTGTCGATGTGGCGCACGGAGTTTCGCCTGCAAGACGGCTGGTCCCATCTCCAGGCTGCGGCGCTGTCGTTCGATGTCTTCGTCGGAGACCTCGTGCGTGCGCTCGGCACCGGCGGCAGGCTCGTCATCTGCCCGCGCGAAACCCTGCTCGATCCGCCCGCGCTCGATGAGCTGATGCGGAACGAACAAGTCGATGTCGCGGAGCTCGCGCCCGCGGTCCTGCGCAACCTGATCCAGCACACCGCCGATCTGTCGTTCATGCGGTTGCTGATCGGCGGTGCGGACGTCTGGTATCCGCACGAATATCGAAGGGCGCGTGCGCTGGTCGGCGCGGGTGGGCGGGTGCTCAACAGCTACGGCGTCACCGAGGCGACGATCGACAGCACCGCCTTCGACGGCGCGGCCGATACGGCGGGGCCGGGTGCGCTGCCGATCGGTCGGCCATTGGCGGGTACCAGGATCTACGTGCTCGACGGGCACGGTGAGCTCGCACCGCCCGGTGTGCCGGGGGAGTTGTGGATCGGCGGTCCCGGTGTGGCCGGGGGTTATCACGGGCGCCCGGGCTTGACCGCAGAGCGGTTCCGGCCCGATCCGTTCGCCTCGGTGCCAGGGGCACGGATGTATCGCACGGGTGATGCCGCCAAGCGGCGCGCCGACGGCGTGCTCGAATTCCTCGGCAGGCTCGACGATCAGGTGAAGCTGCACGGTCACCGCATCGAGCTCGCCGAAGTCGAGGCGGCGCTGTCGACGCTGCCTGGCGTCGAGGCGGCGGCCGCGGCGGTGCGCGTCGACGGACGCGGCGTAGCCAGGCTGATCGGCTATGTCGCGCCGTCGACGACGGCCATGGACATACGCGGCACGCTGGGTAAGTTGTTGCCGCACTATGCGATACCGGCGCAAACCATCACCGTGCCCGCGCTGCCGCTCGGCCCCAGCGGCAAGGTGGACCGGGCGGCATTGCCACAGCCGCCGGAACAGGTCGCCGCGGTGGCCGTGGGACCGGCGACGGCGCTCGAACAGCAGCTGCTGCCGCTCTGGGCCGAAATCCTCGATCGCTCTTCGGTGGGACTCGACGACGGACTGTTCGAACTCGGCGGCGATTCCTTCACCGCGCTTCGCCTGGTGCGGGCCATGCGGCAGCGCTGCGGTATTCAGGTCGCACTGCTCGAGCTGTACCGCAATCCCACCGTGCGCGGGCTCGCGGCGCAGCTCGACTCCGCGGAGTCGAGCACGGAACAGTCTCTGCTGCACAGGTTTACGCCCGCGCGAGGGAACCCGGTCGCCACGGTGATCGCAATTCCCTACTCCGGCGGGCAAGCCGTGGCGTTCGAACCGCTCGCCACGGCGCTGCCGCCGGATTGGGCGCTGTACGCGCTGCAACCGCCGGGCCGGGACAGGACCAGGCCGGACGAGGCCGCGCTGCCGCTCGACGCGCTCGTCGACCGATGCGTCGCCGAACTGGCCGAGCTGCCGGGACCGCTGTATCTGTACGGGCACTGTCACGGCGCGGCGATCACCATCGAACTCGCCCGCCGGGTCGAAGCGGCCGGGCTGCCACTGGCCGGTGTCGCGATCGGCGCGCTGTTCCCCATGGCCCGGCTCCCCGGCCGGCTGTCCGACTGGCTGCATCGCACACTGCCGATGGACCGGCTCGTCTCCGATCGCGCCATCCTCGAGGAGATCCGCGCACTCGGCGGCGGCATCGGCGAACTCACCGATCCCGAGGAGCGCGCCTTCGTGGTGCGCGCCATCCGGCACGACGAGCGCGGCTCCGAGGACTACTTCGCGCGCACCTTCGACGACCCGTCACCGCAGCGGTTGCGTGCGCCGCTGCTGAGCGTCGTCGGTGCGAAGGATCGGGTCACCGAGCTGTACACCGAGCGCTACCGGGAATGGGAGCACTACGCCGAACACGTTGAGCTGCGGGTGATTCCGAAGGCGGGCCACGGCTTCCTCAAACATCAGACCGGCCAGCTGGCCGACATCCTGGTGGACTGGGCCCGCGGCGACGCATCGCCGACCGAACCCGAACCTATCCGCCCCGCGCCGCCGGGACCGCGGCCGAGCCTGCGCCGGTTCGCGGCCGTCGCGATCAGTCAGTTCGCCTCGCAGGTCGGCAGCAGCCTCAGCCAGCTGGTGCTCAGCCTGTGGGCGTACCAGCAGACCGGGCGGATCACCGAATTCGCGTTCGTGATGGCGATCGCGCTGCTGCCCGGCATCCTGCTCGGCCCGGTGGCGGGCGCGATCGCCGACCGCTACGACCGGCGCGCGGTGATGTTCTGCTGCGATCTGGTGTCCGGTCTCGCCGTCGCCGGGATGGCGGCCGCGATGTATATCGGCGCCACCGGGATGGGGCAGGTGTACGCGCTGTGCGCGCTGACCTCGGTCGCGGCGGCATTCCATCGGCCCGCGTTCCTCGCCGCGATCGCGCAGCTCGTGCCCAAACCCTATCTCGGACAGGCGAACGGCCTGAGCCAGCTCGGAGTCGGCGCGGGTGCGCTGTTCACGCCGATGCTCGGTGCGGGACTGCTGGGACTGGTTCCGCTGCAGACGATTCTGCTCGTCGACGCCGCCACCTTCGCCGGTGCGGCGGTGACGCTGCTCGTCGTCCGGTTCCCCGATCGGCTGTTCAAGCGGCGCGAGGAAACGGTGCGCGCGCAGATCGTCAACGGCTGGCGGTATGTGCTGCGGCGGCCGGGCCTGGTCGCCATGCTGCGCTTCTTCGTCGTCGACCATCTGCTCTACGCAACGGGTTTCGCGCTGATCACCCCGCTGGTGCTGATCGACTACGGTGTCGACACGCTCGGGTTCGTGCTCGCCGCGGGCGGTATCGGCGCGCTGTCCGGCTCGCTGGTCATGGGGATCTGGGGCGGCACCGCCCGCCGCGCCGACGGGATGCTGCTGTTCATGGGCGCGAACAACTTCGGGCTGGTACTCATCGGATTCGCGGGCGCGCCATGGCTGATCGCGATCGGCATGTTCGGTATGGCGTTCACCGAGTCGATCATCAACGGGCACTGGATCGCGCTCGTCCAGCGCAAGGTCGGGCTCGAACTGCAGGGGCGGGTGCTCGCGCTGTTCATCACGATCGTCACCGTCGCGATGCCGCTGGGATATCTGGTCACCGGACCGCTCGCCGACCGCGTCTTCCGGCCCATGCTGGAACCCGGTGGCGCGCTGGCGGATGCGCTCGGTCCGGTGCTCGGCACCGGACCCGGACGGGGGCTCGCGCTGGTGATCGCTGTCTGCGGGCTGCTGCTCACCGGCTGGACCACTCTCGCATGGCACAACCGGACGCTGCGCTTCGTCGAGGACGTCCTCCCGGATGCCGTTCCGGACAGCGAAATCGAGGACGCGGACACCGAACAGCGCCGCGCCGACGAGCGATTGCGCGCCACCACCGATCATGGTCGCGCGGACCAGGATTGGATCGAGAACTGGCGCCGCCTCTACGATTCGGCCTACACCGGCTCCTGGGATGTCATCGGCGAGGACTTCACCGGCTGGAACAGCAGCTACGACGACACCGCCATCCCGCTCGCCCACATGCGCGAATGGCGGGCCGCCGCCGTCGCCCGCATCCTGGCCCTGCGCCCGCGCCGTGCGCTGGAAATCGGTGTCGGCAGCGGCAATATTCTTGCCCACGTCGCACCGCATTGCGAGAAATACACCGGCACAGATCTTTCCGGCGTTGCCATCGACTATCTGCGCACCCGGGTGGAAACGGTTGCGTCCCTGCGCGATCGGGTCTCTCTGTCCGCCGGACCCGCACACCGGCTCGAAACGTTCCCCGACAGTTCCTTCGACACCATCATTCTCAACTCGGTGGTCCAGTACTTCCCGAGCCGCGCCTACCTCGACGAGGTCCTGACCCACGCCCTGCGCCTGCTCACTCCGGGCGGCTCCCTCTTCCTCGGCGACGTACGAAATCTGCGTCTGCACCGCCATTTCCTCGCCGCCATCCAACGCCACCGGCTGCCCGCAGGAACCACTCCCGACGACCTGTCCCGTGCCGTGGACCGAGCGATCGCCGCCGAGAACGAACTACTTGTCGACCCTGCCTATTTCACCCACCTCGCCTCCGGCACTCCTGTCGCCGTCGACATCCAGCTCAAACGAACCACCCACCACAACGAACTCACCGCCTACCGCTACGACGTGGTCCTGACCAAGACCTCCACCACGACCTCGCTGGCCACCGCGCCAACCCTGCGCTGGGGCGCCGACATCACCACCGTGGCCGAACTATTCGCCGAAAGCCGTCCAGAAGCCCTACGCGTGGCGGAAATCCCCAACCGTCGCCTGACCCCGGCGGACCTGACCGCCCCGGACCCGGAAGCATTCCGCGAACTCGCCGAAGCCAACGGCTACGCGCTCGCCTCGACCTGGTCCACCAGCGACCCGACCCACATCGACGTGATCCTCTATCGTCCCGCGGACACACCCCTGACCGACCTCTACCTACCGCCCGCCCACACCACCCCGCTCGTCAACCCCTCGCCAGCGAGTGACCTCGGCGCGGCGGGGGTCCGCGCCGACCTATCGTGAAAGGCTGACAAGCCTGGTCGCCGAGGGAGTTGCCGATGGATGCCGAACACTTCCTGCCGTTTCGCAAGGGGGCGGTGATCTCGCTGTGCGCCGGTGAGATGCCCGAAGGGGAGCGGGAGTCGTTCCTGGAGTTCGCGCGGCTGCTGGATGCGGTGGTGCACTACGGGTTTCATGTGCGGGGCGAGGCGGTGCTCGATGCCTATCAGCTGCTTCATCCGGCCGAGGAGGTGCGGGCGATCGGCGCCGCGACGCCCGAGCGGCGAGCGGCGGCGCGGCGGGTCGTGGAGGGGGAACTCGTCGCGTTGGCCGAGGCGGCGGATTTCACGCGTATCGATGCCGAGGAGATCGCGCACGCGTTCGACGAGCATGCACTGGTGAAGGTGCGGCTGGAGGTCGACGAGGAGGACATCGACACGGCGATGTTCTTCCGGCGCGGGGTGTCGCAGCGCACCGAGCGGGTGAAGTGGCTCTACGGGTTGCGGTGGCGCACTGTCGAATTCACCAGCTACGCCAGGGTTCTCGTGTACATCGCGTTCGCCGAGCGGGCGGCGGGCGGCGGCGATCGGCCGAACGGCGGTGTGTTGCTGAAGCTGTTCCAGAACGTACCGAAGAACGATCTGGAGATGCTGTATCCCGGCGTCCGAGTTCGCATGCGGCCCATGGACAAGCTGCTGATCGGCGTGCCAGCGGTGATCTCCGGAATCATCGTGCTCGTCACCAAACTCATTGCGTCACTGGGTCTGCTGATTCTGCTGCTGGCCTTCTGGCTCGGCCTCCGCGACGAATCGGTCCAACTGGACCAAACCGCCTTGGTCACCCTCGGCGCCGGATCGGCCGCCTTCGGCGGATATCTCATCCGCCAGTTCGCCAAATTCAAGAACCGCAAACTGAAGCTGATGAAGACACTGTCCGAACACCTCTACTTCCGCAATCTCGACAACGACGCCGGGGTGTTCCACCAGTTGCTCGGCGCCGCCGAGGAATCCGAGGTCAAGGAAGCCGTCCTGACCTACCACTTCCTGCGCACCGCCGGTCCGCTCACCGCCACCGCCCTCGATGAGCGGATAGAGGAGTGGTTCCGTCAACGGTGGGCGACAACGTTCGACCTCGATATCCGCGCCGGGCTGGACAGACTCCGGGAACTGCGACTGCTCGACGAGAACGAGCGCGGCGCGTTCGGTGTGGTAGCCCTGCCCCGTGCGAAACAGCTGTTGGACCGGCAGTGGGACAACCTGTTTCCCGCCGATCCGTCGGCAATTCAGTGAACTCGCCTGTACCACTGTGTATTCCGTCGCGCCGTGCTTTGCTCGATGGATGGACAAACAACAGGAGATGGATCTGGACCAACTGGTCCCCGGCGAGATGGTGCGAGTCACGATCAAGGTTCCTTCGCACAGTTGTCCCACCTGGGACTACTACGGGAACTTTGCGCGGGTCGATCGCGCCGCGGGCACACTGACTTTGCTCTTCGGGCACATGAAGGAGATCTATCGTCGGTCCGTCGATCAGGCGTTCCAAGAAGACGAATGGGTGGTGGAGAAACGGAGCTACGACTTCTGGGAGATCGTGTCGTGGCAGAAACTGTATGAGCCGCCGCAGGACCCGCCGCCGCCACCCCCACCCGTCGATCTCCCGGTGTTCCACGGCACGCAGGAGGACGTGCTGCGATACGCACCGGACCCCGCCGGACTGCAAGACGGCAACTACCCCCACGCGCGGTTCGCGAACGTCTACTGGGCCGCCGTTGCGCAGAGTTACCTCTACCTTCGCGACAGATGCCCGACCGGCTTCATCTTCGACATCGACTCCGGCGCCGCCACTCTTCCCCAAGAGGGCCGCACCGAAGCACCGGAAATCTACGAAGGCTATTTCCGAAGCGGCCTGGTGGGTGAAATCTGACCCTCTCGCACTGTGATCACCACTCGCCGCTGAGCAGCTCCTTCGCTCTGCCGATGCGATCCTCGTTGCGCTGGTAGAACACCCACTGCTTGACCTTCGTGCCGTGGATCAGCCCTGCCTGCGCCAGCACCTTCAGATGTTCGCCGCAGGTCGGCGCGCTGACGCCGAGCTTCTGCGCGATGATCGTCGAGCAGACCCCGTCGACGACCAGGTCACCGTCCTGCTGCTCGGGGAAGTGTTGTGCCGGATCGCGCAGCCACTCCAGGATCTGGAGTCGCTTGTCGTTGGCCAGTGCCTTGACCAGGTCTACATCGAGCATTTAGCTATTATGGCAATTAGCTAATTACATGTCTAGTATCGGTCGGACGTCGGCGAGTCCAACCCGCCGACGGGCTCGAACATCAACCACCGGTAAAGGATTCGCCATGCCAGCAACCTTCGACGAAGCGACCCGCAAGCTCCTCGACGGCAAGAACTTCGCCACCGTCACCACCCTCGAACCGGATGGCAGCCCCCAATCCTCGGTCGTCTGGGTTCAGCGCGACGGTGACGCGCTCCTGTTCTCTACCACCGTCGCGCGCCGCAAGGCACGCAACCTCGCGAGGGATCCCCGAATCTCGGTCTCGATCTTCGACCTCGAGAACCCCTACACCTGCGCCGAGATCCGCGGCACCGTCGAATTGATCAGCGACCCTGATAAGACCCTCCCGCAACAGCTTTCGCACAAATACCTGGGCGTGAACCCGCCGCCCGAGTCCGCCGACGTGCACCGCCTCATCGTGCGAGTCATCCCGGCGAAGGTCATCACCGTCGCCCTCTGACCGAGGTATCCAGCCACCTGACGGCGCGGTCGGGCCAGCACTACCGCAGGCCCGACCTGCGGAAAGCCTTGTGGTGCAGGCGTGTTGTCGGTGCCCATTGGTAGTGTCCGGCCCCAGTGTGCCGACCACTGGCTGGGTGGGTGGCAAGGATCAGATCGTGTGAGGTGGGGATGGTTGTGCGGTTCCCTCGCCGGATCGGTTCGTCCCGACCGAGCAGGAATGGCAGGCGTTGTGGACCGCGCACGAGTTCTTTCGTGCGAACCCGATCCATGAATCGCTGCCCGAGACCGCCCGCGGTCTGATGGCCATTGCCGGCGACTCGTCCTCGGACGTGGACGAGCGCGCCGAAGCGGCGTATACGCTCGGCCGCTATCCCGACGACGAAATCCACACGCTGCTGGTCGAATTGGCTGCCGGCGCCGAGGTTCCCGAACAGGTGCAGCGCGCCGCGATCGACGCGCTGATCGGACTGCTCCATCACATTCCGGTCCTCGACCCGGAGCGCGATATGGCATTCACCGAGCGGCTCGGCCCAGCGATGAAGGACTACCTCCGCGAGCGCCTGCGAGGGGCGAACCCGCGGTGGCGAAACATCCTCTCTCCCCAAATCAAACTAGCAGCCAGCGGTTTCGCCACCGGCTATCCACCTTGCTCGAGCCCCCTGCACGAGAAGTGCGACTGTGCCGATGACGAGCAACCTGCCGAGTCGAGGTGAGCCAGCGGCATGGCTCGTTGGGGTTGGTGCACCGCGTCGGCGTGTCGGAGTCGGTGTGCTGGGTGGATTCGGCTGAGATGCGGGCGAGGATGCGGCGGAGCTCGAGGGCGATGACGACGCGGGTGTGCTATTAGCCTTTCGGCATGGCGGATGCAGATGGTGTGGGTATGACCGATGCGGAGCTCGAACAGTTCATCAAGCTGCTCAGGCTTTGGTGTGAGACCGAGCTCGATCAGTTCGCGCACTTCATCGTGCCCACTCGGTGGGGCGACGTGTATGCCGACTTCGGACGCAATCGTCCGCCGGGGTTTCCGGAGGATGGATATGAGCGACTGGACTGGTCTGGTGAAGCCGGCTGAGCGGGTGTTCGCCGGGGGCATGTCGCGAGGGGTTTCGGTCGATATCGACGTCAGGGTCGTTAGGCTGCGACGGTGCGCACTGTCGAAATCCACCGCCGTGTCACCGTTTTCGGTCTTGGTGGCACCATCGCCATGACCGCCGTGGCCACCGGGGGTGTTGCTCCGGCCTTGACTGCTGATCAACTCGTCGCCGACGTTCCCGGGTTGGCGGAGACCGGTATCGACGTGGCGGTGGTGAACTTTCGGCAGGTGCCGGGGGCGTCGCTGAAGATTTCGGACGTCACCGCACTTGCCGAAGCCATCCGTGATGGGCTGGCCGAGGCCGATGGGGCCGTTGTCACGCAGGGCACCAATACCATCGAGGAAACCGCTTATCTGCTCGACCTGCTGCACACCGGACCGCAGCCGATCGTCGTGACCGGGGCGATGCGCAATCCCACGCTGGCCGGAGCCGACGGACCGGCGAATCTGTTGGCCGCCATACAGACTGCCGCCGACCCGGATAGCCGCGAACAAGGTTGTCTGGTGGTGTTCAACGACGAGATCCATGCCGCGCGCCGCGTTCGCAAAACCCACACCACGAGCACCGCCACGTTTCAATCGCAGAACGGCGGGCCGCTCGGTTATGTCGTGGAGGGGCAGCCCCGCCTGCTGAGTCGGCTCACTCATCGCACTACCATTCCGGCGAAACCTGTTGACGGCATTCGGATCCCGATCCTCACCGCAACGCTCGGTGACGACGGCGCCACCCTGCGCGCGATAGCCGACCACATCGACGGCCTGATTCTCGCCGGTGCGGGACCTGGACACGTCCCCGCCGAACTCGTGCCCGCGCTCGAAGCGCTCGCCGCCAAAGTCCCGGTGATCCTCGCTTCCCGCACCGGTGCTGGTTCGGTGCTCCGGTCCACCTACGGATTTCCCGGCTCCGAGCGTGATCTTCTTGCTCGCGGCCTCATCTGCGCGGGCTATCTCGACCCGGTCAAAGCCCGGATCCTGCTGTACATGCTCCTGTCCAGCGGCGGCGACAAGACCACACTCGAGGCCGCCTTCGCGGCCGCTGGCGGCTACCGCAGTGCTGAAACCTGGCCCTGGCCGAGCGATTCCAACTAGGAGCGTGATGCGCTGGCGTTCGGTGCGCTGGTGCCGGGCGTTCGGTGCGCCGCCGAGAGGCCTCGCTCAGACAGGGTCGACCTTGGCGCGCAGGAGGCAGAATTCGTTGCCCTCCGGATCGTGGAGAACGTGCCAGCTCTCGGTCCCGGTCTGACCGACATCGGCGGGCTTGGCGCCGAGCGCGAGCAGTCGCGCCAACTCGGCGTCTTGATCACGATCGGTGGGGTTCACATCGATGTGCAACCGGAGTTTTCCGGGCCGCGGATCGTCGCTGGGGCTGAGGACAAGCGTCGGTTGCGGACCGCCGAAACCGGTATCAGGCGGCCCGATCTCGATGCTCCCGTCCTCCCGCCCGAGCTCGACATACCCGAGAACCTCACTCCAGAAGTCCGCCAGCAGTTCCGGATTGACACAGTCGATGACGAGTTCGGTGATCCTGCAAGCCATCCGTGCGACCCTACGCGCGCCCGCCCCCTGCGGACAGCGGTTTTCCTCGTCGGCGTGAGGAAATGCGAGGGACGTCGAGGGAGCGCTGCGTCAGTCGTCCGACCCGACGGTCACATCGGCGGACGGGATCGTATCGGGAGACGAGGAATTGACTGGTAGGCGCCGGATGAACAGCACAGTCCACGGCTTGGGCGGTGACCGCACGAGAAACCGAGCAGATCGCTCACCGGGTTCGACCGACCGGCTTGGTGGTGCCGTAGCCCAGGTCGGCACTGATTCGACTGACCGCTTGCTGCTGGTCCGGGGTCAGTGCGCGCGGCGGGCCTGCCGTGGCGGCGTCGAGATAGATGCCGCAGGCCCATTCGAGGAGCAGGGTGTTGTCGGCGGCCTCGGACAGGTCGGCGCCGAGGGTGACCGCGCCGTGGTTGGCCAGCAGTGCGGCGTGGCGACCGTCGAGTGAATCACGCACGGCCGCAGCGAGTTCCGGGGTGCCGAAGGGATAGAAGGGCACGACAGTGGTGGCGCCGCCGAGTGGCAGTTGCTGGTAGTGGATCACCGGGAGCTCGTCGCGGACCAGTCCGAGGGCGATCGATCGCGGGGCGTGGGTGTGCACGATCGCGCCGGTGGGGTGGGCGTGGTAGATGCCAAGGTGCAGTGCGAGTTCCGAGGTCGGCGCGAAGGTACCGGATACGACCGCGCCGGTGAGATCGACCACCGTCACGCCGGTTTCGGTGAGATCGGCCAGTACCGCGCCGGTCGCGGTGACCGCCACCAGGTCGCCGCAGCGCACGCTGATGTTGCCCGCCGTGCCGAGAACGAGGCCTGCCGCGGCGAGTCGACGACATTGCGCGATGATCTCGGTACGGGCGGCATTCAGCGACAGCACTCGGCCAACCTACCGCCGGTCGGACTTTCGAGGTGAAAGGTCGTTCTCGGTGGGCCGTCACCGTGGCCCTGTGCTGGCGCGATGCCGGCCGACAGGTGCCGTGGCTCGGACATCGAGCGCTGCCGGTGCCCTCGATGACAATGGGCAGACCATGATCGGCGGTCGCCCAGCGGACGCACGGCTCGAGGGAATCGCCGGACGCGGATGCGGGTCGGCTGGATAATCGGTGAGGTGTGCCTGGGGCGGGCATGCGGGTCGGGAGGAGACCACAGTGGCGGATTCGAAGTCGTTTGCGGTGGGGACGCTTACCGGGGTCAATCCGCCGCTCGGCGCCGCGCGGTTCGTGACGCGGATGGCTCGGCTGGGGCGGCTGGATTCGGTACTGGCGCCGGATCATTTGATCAGCGTGTTCCCGCGGGCGGTGTGGGACAGCGAGTTCACGGCCCAGGCGAAGGCGGTGCCGAGCCCGGACGCGCAGTTCGATTACGCGCCGCTGCTCGCCCATCTGGCCGCGGGTGCGGGGCGGGTGCAGTTGGGCGTCGGGGTGACCGATCCGCATCGGCGGCATCCGGTCCTGCTGGCCCAGACGTTCATGACGTTGGCACAGATGACGAAGGCGCCGCCGATCCTGGGGATCGGGTCCGGTGAGCGGGAGAACCTCGACCCGTACGGCTTCGTGTGGAATCGGCCGGTCGATCGGCTCGAGGAGGCGCTGCAGGTGCTGCGCGCGGCACTGGCCGGGACCGACTCCATCGAGTTCTCCGGCAAGTATTACCAGGTCGACCGGGCGCCGATGGAACTGACGGTTCCGGCGGACCGGACGCCGCAGATCTGGATCGGCGCGCACGGACCACGGATGCTCGAGCTGACGGGGCGGTACGCCGACGGGTGGTATCCGTGGGAGACGGTGTCGCCGGACGAGTACGAGCGGCGGCTGAAGCTGGTGCACACCGCGGCGCGCGCCGCCGATCGCGATCCCGAGGCGATCGTGCCCGCGCAGATGATCCAAATGCTCACCGCGCGAACACCTGCCGCGCTCCGGCGGCTGCTGCGCGCACCTGCCGTCCGCTATCTGGGGCTGCTTGCGCCGGACGCGGTGTGGTCGCGCTGCGGTGCGAAACATCCCTTCGGAGAAGGGTTCCGAGGCCTGATCGATCTGATGCCGCACCGCCTGACCAAGACCGAGGTGCTGGCGGCGATCGCGGAGGTGCCGGACGAGGTACTGCACGAGTGGCTGATGATAGGCACCCCCACACAGATTCTGGCCCGGGTCAGGGAGCTGTCCGACGCCGGATTGCGGCACGCGATCGTCTTCCCCACCGCCGCACTGGTATCCGGCGCCGACGCGATGTTCGGCTACGGCGTGGTGATGTGGCTGGCGGCACGGTTGCGGCGACAGCCGGGGAGCGATCGCCCTGCCACATAACCGGACGTGACTACTCGGCGCGCATCCAATGCAGGCTCCGGCTATCGGGCGGGGCACGGCTGCGGTGCGGCGCCGTCGGAGTCGACGTCGACAGGATCTGCGATGCGGCCGAGCCGGGCCAGCCCCCAAACGACCAGTGCGGCCAGTGCATAGCCCGCGCCCACCCAGCACGAGCCCGCCCAGCCCCATGAGCCGTATGCCCAGGTGGTCGTGAGTGCGCCGAGTGCCGAGCCGAGGGAGTAGAAGGCCATGTACACCCCGATGACGCTGCTCGCCCGATTCGGATGCGCGGTGGTCAGCAGGTGCTGGCTGCTCACATGCACGGCTTGGACCGCGAAGTCGAGCGCGACGATCCCGATGATCAGTAGCCACAGCGACGAGCGGACCTGGGCGACGAGCAGCCAGGAGCCGGTCAGCAGCGCGAGCGACCAGCCGGTGATCGCCTGTGCGCGACCGGCATCGGCCCATCGCCCCGCCCTTCCGGCCCCGAGCGCTCCGGCCAGGCCCGCCAGCCCGAACAGGCCGATCGCGGTGGTGCCGAGATGCCATGGCCCGGCGCCGAGGGGGAGTGCCAGCCCGCTCCAGAGCGTCCCGAAGGCCGCGAACAGGAACAGCGTGATCAACCCCCGGCTCATGAGCAGCCGATCCGTCCGCACGAGCCGTCCCATCGAGGCGAGCACGTCCAGGTATCGCGCCTCACTCGCGCGCCGGTCCGGATGCAGCGTCGCCCGCGCGGTGACGGCGAGCGCCGCGCAGAGCACGGCGAGCAGCGCGTAGACCGCACGCCACCCGGCGGTATCGCCGAGCACGCCCGCGAGAATGCGCACGCCGAGGATGCCGATCACCACGCCCGAGGTGACGGCGCCGATATTGCGGCCACGCTCACTCGGCTCGGAGACGGCGGCGACGTAGGCGACCGTCACCTGCACCACGACCGCGAACACGCCTGCGATCGCCAGTCCGGCCATCACCAGAACACCGTTGGGCGCCGCGGCCGCGATCGCCGCGCCCACCGCGGTGAGCGCCAGGTGCGCGGTGATGAGCCCGCGCCGGTTGAGCACGTCACCGAGCGGGACCAGGAGGATCAGACCGGCGAAGTAGCCGATCTGCCCCGCGGCGACGAGCCGGCCCAGCGATTCCGGCGCTAGGCCCAGATCGCTTCCCGCCGTGGCCAATACCGGTTGAATCGCGTAAATCGTCGACACCGCGACGGCGCACACCAGCGCCAGGATCACGCGCTGTGATCGGCTGACTCCTGAAGACACCACACCTCCCAATCGGTAGCAAAACGCAACCATTCGACCGTAGGGCATAATGGTTTCGAATTGCAACCGATAGTGAGGAGTTGGCATGACCGCGAGGGAGTGGACCGACCCCACCTGCCCCGTAGCGCGCACGATCGACCTGGTCGGCGATCGGTGGTGCCTGCTGATCGTGCGCGACGCCATGGACGGCGCGACCGCGTTCACCGAATTCCAGCAGCGCCTCGGGATCGCCAGGAACATCCTCGCCGACCGCCTTCGCAGGCTCATCGAGCACGGCATCCTCACCAGCGCCCCGACCCCCGGCGGCAAGCGGCACATCTACGAGCTCACCGACGCGGGCCGTGACCTGTTCACCACCATCGTCGCGCTGCGGCAGTGGGGTGAACGCCACGCCTTCACCCGCAACGAACCACACTCGACACTCAGGGGCCTCGACGGCAGCGCCGTCGCCGAACTGCGCCCGACCACAAAGATCGGCGAAACCCTCACGGCGGCAACGACTCGCGTCCACAAGGTCGGCACTGCCCGCTGAGAGGCAGTCGAGCCGGCGCCCTGGTCGATCGAGTTCGCCGCAGGCGTTCAGCTAACCGCTGGCACACCGTGCGCCCCTTACTTCACCGCCTGGCCAAGCGTGTTATCTGCGTGTTGAAATGATTGGCGGACAACCGATCCCGGTTGCTGGTGAAAGGGGTTGGCGCCATGACACGCACCACGCGGGTGACCATCCTGCTGCTATTTCTCGCCTGGACCGTGGACTTCATCGATCGCTTCGTCATCAATTTCGCGCTCACGCCGATCGGTGACACCCTCGGCCTCGATCACGCGGAGCGCGGGATGGTGGTGTCGGCGTTCTTCCTCGCCTATGCCGCGGTGCAGATTCCCAGCGGGCTGCTGGCCGATCGGTTCGGGGCCTACCGGATGGGGTTGATCGGCCTGCTCGCCTGGTCGGTGTGCACCGGGCTCACCGCGCTGGCCTGGTCGTTCGGCGCACTGCTGCTGATCAGGTGCGCGTTCGGCATCACGCAGGGCGTCTTCCCCTCGGCCTCGGTGCAGATACTGGCCGAGCGCACCGAACCGACGCTACGCACCACCGCCAACGGCTGGGTCAACACCTCGAACGCCTGCGGCACGTTGCTCGCGGCGCTGATCGCCGGTGTGTTCCTGATGACGCTCGGCTGGCGCGGCATGTTCCTCGCCATCTCCGGGCTCGGCGTGCTCGTGGTGCTGTGCTGGGTGCGGTGGATGCCGCGCCCGGAGTTCACCGGGGGCGCCGACGCCGAGGAAAAACACCGACCGGCCTGGGCGCTGCTCCGCTCGCCCGCGGTGATCGGTTGTGCCGCAATATCGTTCGGCAACGGCGGGCTGACGTGGGGGCTCACCACCTGGGTGCCGACCTATCTCGAGGAGGAGCACGGCGTCGAGGTGTCGGTCGCCGCGTTCCTGGCGATCGCGCCGACCCTCGCGGCCGCGGTCGGCATCGTCGCGGGCGGGTGGCTCTCGGATCGGCTGAAGGGCCGTCCGCGCGCGATCGTGGTGCCGGTCATGGTGATCAGCGGTGTGCTGGTGCTGCTGCTGCCGCACACGCCGTCGGTGGCGCTGTTCATCGTGGTGCTCACCGTGCTGAGCGCGGGCAGTGGGCTGTGCGCGATGCCGTCGTTCGCGGTACCGTTGCGTGCCTTGCCCGCCGGGTTCGTCGGCACGGTGGCCGGAGTGATCGTGTTCGGCACGCAATCGGCGGGCATCGTCTTCCCGTACCTCTTCGGCGTCATCGTGGACAGGGCGTCCTACACCGCGGCGTTCTCGATGCTGGTCGTCGCGCCGGTGGTCGCGATCGTCGCCGCGAGCCTGGTGCCGCAGAACGCCGAGGCGTTCCGTACCGCGGTGAGCCGCCGGTTCACCGCGGGCGATCCGGCGAATACGGCCGTGCGCTGACAGTCAGAGGGGTTCGGCCTCACCATAGGTGCGTGGTTCGGACGCGGCGGTCACCGCATCGACGGGCGTGCGGCGCCGCATCCAGAGCCCGGCGAGGTAGACCACGGCGGTGATGATCGCGATGTGCACCGCCATGAGCACCAGGAACGGCAGAACGAACCCCTCGTCGGTGACCGCGCCGCGCTCTGTCGCGCAATAGAGGGTGTAGTCGACCGAGGTGCCCTCGGAGTCGTGGGTGGTATCCGACACCACGATCGGTTCGCGGTAGGGCGCCGAACAGAACAGGGGCGCGGTCAGTTTCGCTTCACCCGGCCAGACCGCCACGGGGAGCACGGTGCTGAACAAGCCCGCGCTGAAACCGGTCGACACCGCGGTGGTGAGCAATCTCGCCATGGCCTCACACCTGCTGGATTCGAAGGAACGCGCCCGTGTGGTCGAACTCGGCGACCAGCTCCGTCCGCGGGGAGGCGACGTTGGCGACGATACGGACGTCACGGCCGAAGCGGCTCACGACGAGCACGGTGACCTGCCCGTCACCGAGTCCGCTGCGGGTCAGCGCGGTGTCGACGATGTCCTCGATCCGCGCGAGGCCGGGCACCTCGCTGATCGCGAAGCCCTCGCCGTCGATATCGTCGAACGCCGAAACCCGCACGGGCCGTGGTGCGCTCAGCGCGCCGAGGGTGAACGAGTAGTCGTCGAGCCGTCGCGATCCGTCCGGATTGCGCACCCGCAGGCGCACTGTCGCCTGCCGTGCGGTGGGATCCGGCCAGGCGGACAGGAATCGAGTCACCTGGTTCGGCTGATCGTTGAGCACCAGGCGGAACCGCATGGAGTCCGGCGCGGTCAGCATCAGCACGTTCGCTTGAAAATCGGTGGTTCCCAGGCGTTCTCGCACCGCGGCGACCGCCGACGCGGTCAGCCCGTTCACCAATCCGCCACCCCGTGAGCGCAATTCGTGTTCGAAGCCGTCGCGCTCGACCGCACCGATACATCCACTGGCGCTCAACGCCACCACACACACTGCGGCAAGCAGCCACCTCCGACGGCGCATACCCGGAATGCTAAACGTTGACTGGTCGAATGCCACCTCGGGCGGCCCGGCTAAGCTGCTGGTCCCATGGCCCTAAGCGCAACACTGCACAACTTCGCCGTCCAGCTGGCCGACGTCGACCGCGGCGTCTACCAGGATCTGGAGCTGCGGGTCGCGCGCCACCCGTCCGAGACCGCCGAATACATGCTGACCAGGCTGCTGGCCTACTGCCTCGAATACGAGGAGGGCATCACCTTCAGCGACGGCGGCATCTCGGCCACCGACGAGCCCGCGGTGCAGATCCGCGACCTCACCGGACGGGTCACCGCCTGGATCGAGGTCGGCGCACCCGACGCCGAGCGCGTGCATCGGGGCAGCAAGCTCGCGGGCCGCGCCGCGATCTACACCCATCGCGATCCGGCGAAGGTGCTCGCGCAATTCGCGGGCAAGCGGATCCACCGCGCCGAGGACATTCCGCTCTACAGCTTCGACCGCGATTTCATCGATGCGGCGGTCGCCGTGCTCGAACGCCGCAATACCGTCACCCTGTCGATCACCGAACGGGTGCTGTATCTGGAACTCAACGGGACGAATCTGCGCACGCCCGTGGAAGAACACTCGATCGGCTGAATCGGTTCGGTGAGTGGACCATTCGCGTCCGATATTCGGGAACGATCTGGCGTTATTCGAGATGCCAAGTGAGCGTTAAGCATTCATTAGGCGGCGACCCGACTATGGGATTCATGCAAAAGATCCCCGCGAAACTCCGCCTCCTCGTCGTCGGCTTCGTCGTAGCCGTTGCCGCGATCGCCGTCGCCACACTCGGCGCGGGCGCCGCCAACGCCAACTCGTCGTGGAGCGGCAGCGTCAACTCGGGCTACGTCAACCCCTACGTCATCAACGCGAGCGCAGGTCAGACCCTGACCACCGACCTCACGTCGAGCCAGGGCGAGGCCCGATTCACCATCGTCTCGCCCACCGGCGTCGTCCTGTGCAAGGACGCCAAGTGGAGCCGCATCAAGCTCCCGCAGGTCTCCGGCGGCTACACGATCAACGTGTACACGCACAGCCCGGTCGCCCGATACACCTTGACCGCCAACCTTTCCTAGTAATTTCCTCGGCCGAAACGATCACCGGAAGTGGTGGCGACAAATGTCGCCACCACTTTTCAATGTTTGTCGGCCGCGCGTCGATTCGACGGACAAGGCCATCGAAGCGAACGCGGGGCGCGGCTCATGCGGCGCGCGCGACGTCCCGCTCTGTCGCGAGCAGTCGCGGCGGCAGCGCCATCCGCGCCACGATGCCGCTGATCGGGGCGGCGGTCAGCTCGACGGTGACGCCGAGACGTCGCGCCAGCCGGCCGATCACGTAGTGGCCGAGGTATCGAGTAGCGGTGACGACGAAGTCCTGTTCGCCGCGCAGCCGCGCATTCGCGATGGCCAGCTGATCGACCGGCATGCCGATACCGTGGTCGATCACCGCGAGCAGGTAGCCGCCGGGCGTCCGGCGGCCGGCGATCTCGACCTCGAGACCCGGTGGGGAGAAGGCCAATCCGTTGTCGATCAGCTCGGCGAGCATATGGGCCAGCTCGTTGACCACCCCGCCCGCGATGACGACCTCGTCCACCCGGCGCAGCGACACCCGCCGATAGTCGTCCACCTCGGAAAGCCCGGCGTGGATCACGTCGGTGAGCGGCATCGGTGCGGCCCAGCGCCGTTGGCCTGCCTGTCCGGTGAGCACGAGCAGGCTTTCGGCGTTGCGCCGCATCCGGGTGGCGAGATGATCGAGCTCGAACAGCTTGCCCAGGGCAAGGGGATCGAGCTCGTCGCGTTCGAACTTGCTGATCAGGCCGAGCTGGCGGCAGACGAGGTTCTGATTGCGCCTGGCCAGGTTCGCCATCGACTCGGTGGTATTGCGCCGGATCAGCGCCTGCTCCGCGGCGAGTTCGAACGCGGTGAGCTGCACGCGGTCCAATGTGCGTGCCACGGCGGCGATTTCGATGCTCGACCCGTCCGGGGCGGATACTCGCCGCGGTGGTTCGGGCTGCGTCGCACCGGAGCGCAGCCAGGCCGCGATGCCCTCGGGCATGCGACGGGTGGCGATATCGTCCGCCTCGGCCGCCAGCGCGGCGAGCGGGCGGATGATGGCACGCACCGAGACGATCACCAGCGCCACCATCGCGGCGACGGCCAGCGCGGCGCCGAGCAGAGCGATGATCACGTTGCGCGCGGCGGCGGCGCGCACTTCGTCCGCACGGGCCCGGATATCGGCGCCGACAACGTGCTGCGCGGCGCGCTGATCGTCGACCACGGTCGTCATCCGCGCCCACCAGGTGATCGGATCAACCCCGTGCAGTGGGCGAGTCCCGTTGGAGTCCAGGGCGATTCGCTCGGATGCTCCCGCTGCGAGCGCGTCGGTACTGCGCATCGCGCCGTCCAGCGCGGCCTGCTGTCGCGGGGTCGCGTCCCGCGAGAAGGCGGCCAGGCCGGCGGCTTTCGCCGCGCGGATATCGAGGAACTGTACGAATTCACCGGGGCCGAAGCCCTCGGCGGCGAAGACACCGTTGAGGAAGCCGCGCTCTTTCGCGGTGTGCTCCTTGGCCTCACCCAGTGCGCGCAACGCCTCCAGTCCGCGCCGGACGGCGTCGTCGCGCGCGTGGTCTGGACCGAACGACAGGCCGTTGAGCGCGTCGACGGCGTCGGTATAGAACTGGAATGCGGCCTGTCGGTCCACATTTCGTTCGTCCACCCGCGCTCTGAGGTTGTCCAGGCCGGTCAGCTTGCCGAGCGCGGTGCGCACCCGCTCCGCACCCGGCGCGCCGTTCGCCAGCGCGAGATCGAGCGCGCCGATGGCGTCGCCCGTGTGCTCGCGTTGTTCGGAAACCTGTTGCCGCAGTCGCGGATCACCGCCGAGCAGGCCGTTGCTGAGGCCGCGCTCGCGCTGCGTTTCGTGGATAAGATCCTGTACCGCCAGCGCCACCGCGACGGCACGCAGCGTGTCACCGCTGCGCCGGTACTCCGCGATCTCGCGGTAGGCGATGACGCTCAGCAGTACCAGCACCGAACTCAGTGTGAGCGCGAGGATTCGATTCAGCTGACCGCGAATGGTGCGCGGGTGCAGAATATTCGCCACAACGATCACTCCTGGAACAGGTGAGCCACGAGAGCTCGACGGTGAGCGCATGGAATTAGGGAGCAAAGTTCCATGGGCTCGCGGCTACCGCAAATCGGTCACCTGGGGAATGAGGGTTTGGTAATACTTCTCAACACACTCGCAACGTGCGGTAATCGAACGGCCGTGATTGCGGACGCTATCCGAGCCGCGCGCCGAGTGTCGCGGCGGCGGCGTGGACGGCGGCGCCGAAGAACGGTTCGGATTCCGCGGTGAGGCGGCCGATCGGAATATTCACGCTGAGGCTCGCGATCGGCTGCCCGTTGCCGTCGAGGACCGCGGCGGCGACCGCGCCTACATCGGAACGCCATTCGCCGCGGTTGACGGCGAAGCCGCGATCGCGAACAACCGTCAGCTCGGCGCGCAACTCGGCCGGATCGGTGATCGTCGTGTCGGTGTAGCGCGGCATCTCGTTGCCGAGCAGTTGCCCGACGAGTTCCGGATCGCTGTATGCGAGAACGGCTTTGCCGTTGGCCGAGGCGTGGAAGGGCAGCGCGTGCCCGAGCGCCATGGCCGTGCGCACCGGCTTGTCGGTCTCCAGCCGCTCGATCAGCACCATCTTGCCGCCCTCGGGCACCGTCAGGTGCACGGTCTCCTCGGTATGCCTGCGCAGATCCTCCATGATCGGCAACGCCGCGCCGCGCAGGCCGAGATCGCCGCCCGCCCTGCTGCCGACCGCCAGTGCCTTGGTGGTCAGCACCCATCGGGTGACCTCGCCCGCCGCGGGGCGAATCCAGCCCGCGGTATCCAGGGTGACCAGCGCCCGCTGCACCGAACTCTTGGGCATCTCCAGTACGCGCGCCAATTCGCCGACGCCGATGGGCTGGCGGGCCGCGACTTCCTCGAGTACCCGGAGCGTATTCAGGACATTGCGCAAAGCCTTGACTCCTCCGTCACACATCCCTACCCTTGCTGCACCTTCTCACGGCACAGTGTGCCATAGCACGGCACAGGATGGAAATTGGTGTGATGACCGCTCACAGTGGACGGCATTTTCTGCAGATCCCCGGCCCGACCAACGTCCCCGATCGGGTGCTGCGCGCCATCGCGCAGCCGACCATCGATCACCGCGGGCCCGAATTCGCCGAACTCGGCCTCGATCTGCTGCAACGACTCAAACCGGTATTCGGCACGGCCGAACCGGTCGTGGTCTATCCCTCGTCCGGCACCGGCGCATGGGAAGCGGCGCTGGTGAACACCCTTTCGCCCGGCGATCACGTACTCGCGTTCGAGACAGGCCATTTCGCCACGCTGTGGCGGGATATGGCGCAACGGCTCGGGCTCGTCGTCGATTTCGTGCCGGGGGACTGGCGCCGCGGCGTCGATCCCGTGGCCGTCGCCGAGCGGCTCGCCGCCGATACGGCGCACCGCATCGCGGCGGTGATGGTGGTGCACAACGAAACCTCTACCGGCGTCACCAGCCGGATCCCGGAGATCAGGGCCGCCATCGACGAGGCGGAGCATCCGGCGCTGCTGCTGGTCGACACGATCTCCTCGCTGGGATCGATCGACTACCGGCACAGCGACTGGGGTGTCGACGTGACGGTCGGCTGCTCACAGAAGGGACTGATGCTGCCGCCGGGCCTGGGCTTCAACGCGATCAGCGAGAAGGCGCTTGCCGCGGCGCGCACGGCGCGGCTGCCGAAGTCCTACTGGGACTGGACCGCCATCCTCGACAGCAACGAGCACGGCTTCTACCCCTACACCCCGGCGACGAACCTGCTCTACGGACTGCGCGAAGCGCTGATCATGCTCGAGGAAGAGGGATTGCCCGCGGTGTTCGCGCGGCACAACCGCCATGCCGCGGCGACGAGGGCGGCCGTGCGCGGCTGGGGTCTGGAGGTGTTGTGCGTCAACGAGCGCGAATACTCCGGCTCCCTCACCGCGGTGCTGCTCGGCGAGGAGTACGACGCGGACAAGGTCCGCCGAATCATCCTGGACCGCTTCGACATGTCGCTCGGCACCGGCCTCGGCAAGCTGGCCGGGCGGGTGTTCCGGATCGGTCACCTCGGTGATCTCAACGACCTGACGCTCGCAGGCACGCTGTCCGGTGTGCAGATGGGCCTCGAATTGGCCGGAGTCACCATCGATCCCGCCGGCCTGCCCGCCGCGCTCGAGGTGTTGCGCGCCGAATAAGCCTGCGCACAGCAGGTATCACCAAATCTCGCTCCCCGCTGGGTACGTCGTAAGCCCGCCCCCGCCAGGTCTCGACTCTCGATCCTCCGCTACGAGCGATTCGCCCAATGCTCCGTCACGAGCTGGGATCCGAAAAACCCACCGGCGCTCACCCATGCCGGTCACCTACGAGGAGGTAGGTCGTTGTCCGAGCGGACTTCCCCTGTCCGGCGTCTGTCCACCATGAAGCGGTGGACCTACATTCTGCCGGTCATCGTCTTCATCTACGTCATCTGTTATATCGACCGTACCAATATCAGTTTCGCACTGCCGCACCTCGAGTCCGATATGGGGCTCACCAAAGCGCAACAGGGTTTGGCGAGCGGCATCTTCTTCTGGGGCTATCTGCTGTTGCAGATTCCCGGCGGCTATATGGCCGAAAGATGGAGCGCGCGAAGGTGGATCGCCATCCTGATGGTGCTGTGGAGCGTCGCGGCGATGGCCCAGGGCTTCACCAACTCCATCGGCCAGCTGCTGCTCGCCCGCTTCCTGCTCGGGGTGGCCGAGGGCGGCGTGCAACCCGCGCTGATCGCCACCATCCGTGCCTGGTTCCCGTTTGCCGAACGAAGCAGGGCCTACGCGATTTTCAAGCTGTACACCCCGATCGCGGCGATCGTCGCCGCGCCGTTCTCCGGCATCATCCTGACCTACTTCGACTGGCGCTGGATGTTCATCATCCAGGGCGGCGCGCCGCTGATCGTCGGACTCATCGCCTGGCTGGCGGTGATCCGCGATACGCCGGCCAAAGCGGGGTGGCTCTCGGCGGCGGAGCGTGACTACATCGAGCGAGCCAAGATCGAGGAGGGTGAACCGCTGCAGCACCGCGGCACCTTCAAGGCCGCCTTCGTCAGTCCGATCGTGTGGCATTTCGCCCTCATCTACACGTTGACGCAGATGGGCCTGCTCGGCCTCACGCTGTGGCTGCCGAGCGTGCTCAAGAAGGCATTCCACACCGATATGAAGGTCGGCCTTGTCGCGATGCTGCCGCAGATCGCGGCGGGGATCGCCATCATCCTCGTCGGGCGATCGGCGGACCGCAGAGGCGGGCACGTCGCGCACATGTCGATCGTGCTCGGTTGTGCCGCGGTGATTCTCGGCGGCGCGAGCCTGATCTCGGCGCAGCAGAAGTGGCTCGTGCTCACGGCGATGATCCTCGGCACGGCCGCCTCGATCGCCTGGTACGGGCCGTTCTGGGCGACGGTCACCAAGCTGACGCCCTTGGCGGCCGCGGGCGCGGGCGTCGGATTGATCAACGGCGTCGGTAATTTGGGCAGCTTCTTCGGGCCCTATATCGGCGGCTGGCTCAGCGATCTCAGCGGTGGCGGATACGCCCTCACCCAGGCGTTCTTCGGCGCCGTCTTCGGTGTCGCCGGACTGCTGGTGCTGACACTGCGCAAGAAACTGCGCATGGCGACGAGCCTCGAACCGGCGACGGCAACGGCGGGACCGGCGCCCATGGAAGGCGATCCGGCGCCGGATCAAGCTCGCGCCGTCTGACCCGGCGCGGCGGTGGATCCGTGCCGGCGGATCCGCCGCCGTACCGGGGTGCTGTTGCCGACAACTATGGAGCACAAGGAGTTCCGATGACGCTCTCGATCGTCACCGATGCGGCCGCCCTGGAGCGCGCCCTGCGCGAGACGATGGACGGCGAGGTCGCCTTCGACGACTACAGCCGCCATATCTTCTCCCGTGACGCAAGTATGTACGCGATAACCCCACTGGGCGTGGCGTTTCCGCGGCACGCCGACGACGTCGCCGCCGCGGTGCGCGCCGCCGGAGCGCGCGGTGTGCCGATCGTGGCGCGCGGCGCGGGCACGAGCCTGGCGGGCCAAACCGTCGGCCCCGGGCTGGTACTCGACCTGTCCCGGCACATGAACCGCATCATCGAGATCGATCCGGTGGCGCGCACCGCGCTGGTCGAGGTCGGGGTGGTGCAGGATCAGCTCAACCAGGCCGCCGCCGCGCACGGCCTGATGTTCGGGCCGGACACCTCGACCAGTAACCGGGCCACCATCGGCGGGATGATCGGAAACAATTCCGCGGGAAGCGGTTCGCTGACCTACGGCATGACCATCGATCATGTCCGCGCGCTGGATGTCGTGCTCTCCGACGGTTCGCGGGCCAGGCTCGAACCCGTCGACGAGATCGAACGCAAGCGCCGGGCGACCGTGCAGACGCTGGAAGGCCGGATATACCAAGAACTTTCGGATTTGGTCAGCGGGCACGAGGAGATCATCAGGAACGGGATGCCCACGTTCTGGCGGCGGGCGGGCGGCTACCGGCTCGACCGGCTGCTCGGCTTCGGCGCGGACCACCCGTTCGACCTGGCGAAGTTCGTGGTCGGCGCGGAGGGCACGTTGGTGATCGCCACGCACGCGCTGGTCGACCTGGTGCCCAAGCCCGCGCGCACCGTCTACGCCGTCGGCCACTTCACCGACACGATGCGCGCCATCGCGGCCACCACCGACGCGCTGAGCTGTGCGCCCAACCAGGTCGAGCTGATGGATCGCACCATCCTGGACCTGTCCCGGCAGAAGATCGAATACGCCGGGCTCGGCGACATCCTCGTCGGCGATCCCGGTGCGCTGCTGTTCGTTTCGTTCTCCGGTGACGACGACGCCGCGCTCATCGCCGGGCTCGATCGGCTCGACGCGCTGTGGCAGCGCAACGGGCACGGCTACCACACGCTGCGCGCGGTGACCCCCGCCGATCAGAAGGCACTGCTCAAGGTGCGCAAGTCCAGCCTCGGCCTGCTGATGGCCGCGGGCGAGGGCACCCGCCGCCCGCTCGCCTTCGTCGAGGACACCGCCGTCGATCCCGCGCACCTGGCCGCATACACCAAGCGGTTCAAGGAGATTCTCGACGAGCACGAGCTCGACGCCGGGTTCTACGGCCACTGCTCGGTGGGCTGCCTGCACATCAGGCCGTTCGTCGACCTGACCGATCCGGCGCAGGTGGCCAAGATGCGCACAGTCGCCGAGGCCGTCAAGGATCTCGTCGCCGAATACGGCGGGGTGAACTCCAGCGAGCACGGCGACGGCCTGGCCCGCAGCGAGTTCAACCGGGAGATCTTCGGCGACGAGCTGTACGAGGCGATGCGAAAGGTCAAGCGGCTCTTCGATCCACACGGCGTCATGAATCCGGGCAAGATCGTCGACGCGCCCTCGATGACCGAGAACCTGCGCGACCGCGACGCGCTGCCGCCTGCGCCGCCGCTGACGACGGCGCTGAAGTTCGAGGTCGTCGGCGGTATGCGCGGCGCGGCGGACCGGTGCATGAACATCGGACTGTGCCGCAAGGCCACCACCGGCGTGATGTGCCCGTCCTATATCGCGACCAAGAACGAGGAACACGCCACCCGCGGCCGGGCCAACGCGCTGGTGAAGGCGCTGTCCGAACCGGATCCGCACGCGGCGCTCGGCGGCGAGCGGCTGCACGAGATCCTCGATCTGTGCCTGATGTGCAAGGCGTGCAAGAGCGAATGCCCGATGAGCGTCGATATGGCCTCACTCAAGGCCGAGACGCTGTCGCATCATCACGAGATCCACGGAATACCGTTGCGCTCACGGATTTTCGGCTCGATCCGGTTCCTCAACCGGCTCGGTTCGGCGACCGCTCCGGTTTCGAACCTGCCGGGCCGGGTCGGCGTCCTGCGCCGGATGATGGACCGCACGCTCGGCATCGCGGCGGCCCGTCCACTGCCGGTCTATCAGCGCGTCAACCTGCTGCGCTGGTTCCGCAGGCACCGGTCCGTGGTCCATGCGCCGGTGGGGACGGTCAACTGGCTCGCCGATTCGTTCACCACCTTCACCGAGCCGCATATCGGCCAGGCGGCGATCGAACTGCTCGAGCGCTCGGGCTGGCGCGTCGAGCTGGCGGGCGGCGGCTGCTGCGGCCGGTCGAGCATGTCGAAGGGGCTGCTCGACGACGCGAAGAAGAAGGCGACCGGGCTGATCGACGCGCTCGCGGCGAATACCGAGCCCGGGTCGCCCATCGTCGGCTGCGAGCCCTCGTGCCTGTTCATGCTGCGCGACGAACACACCGCACTGCTGCCGGATTCGGCGGCGGTACGCGATATCGCGGGCCGGGTCAGGCAGGTGGAGGAACTGCTCACCGCGGCGATCGACGCGGGACGGCTACCGCTGCGGGCGGATTCGCCGCTCGCGGGGCGGCGGATCGTGTTCCACGGTCACTGCCATCAGAAGGCCGAGGTCGGCACGGCGGCCACCATGGCACTGCTGCAACGGATTCCGGGCGTCGAGGTCATGGAGATCGAGTCGGGCTGCTGCGGCATGGCGGGCTCGTTCGGGTTCGAGTCCGAGCACTACGAGACCTCGCTCATCGTCGGCGGCGACCGGCTGTTCCCCGCGCTCGCCGCCGAACCCGAGGACACCATCGTCGCCGCGACCGGTGTGTCGTGCAGGCAGCAGATCTTCCACGGCGCGGGCCGCACCGCGTGGCACCCGGTCGAGCTGGTGCGCCAGGCGCTGGCTGAATAGGAGAGTTTCATGCGTATTGTTCGCTATTCGCTCAACGGTCTGGTGGGGCGAGGTGTGCTGCTGGGCGATGTCGTGCACGAATTCCCGAGTGGGAGTGCCGAACCGGGCGCGGAAGTAGCCGGAGTGACCGAGCTGACGCTGCTTTCGCCCTGCGATCCGCGCACCATCGTCTGCGCGGGCAGCAACTATGGCAGTCAGATCATCGAGAAGGGCCTGCCGTGGCCGCGGCAGCCGTCGCTGTTCCTCAAGACTCCCAACGCGATCGCCGGGCCTGGCACGCCGATTCTGCGGCCACCGGGCGTCGCGCGGCTGGAATACGAGGGTGAGCTGGCCGTCGTCATCGGGCGCACGGCACGCGACGTCCCCGTCGAGCGCGCGGCGGAGTTCGTGCTCGGCTACACCTGCGCCAACGACGTGACCGCGGACGACTGGCGCGCGGACGGCCAGTGGGCCCGTGCGAAGAGCGCCGATACCTTCTGCCCGCTCGGTCCGTGGATCGAGACCGATATCGCCGATCCGTCCACGCTGCGGATCACCACCTGGCTCGACGGCCGTGTGGTGCAACAGGAGTCGACCTCGGACATGGTGTTCGGGGTGTGGGAGCTGCTGGCCTTCGTCACCAGGTGGATCACGCTCGAACCCGGCGATGTGCTGCTGACCGGCAGTCCTGGCGGGGTCGGCCCGATGGCCTCCGGCGCCACCGTCGAGGTCGAGATCTCCGGCATCGGCAGGCTGCGCAATGTGGTGGCCGAGCGGACTTCCCACGAAATGGTTTGAGAGAGAGGAGGACTCATGTCGCACTCGTTGCGCTACGAAGTCAACTGTTCGATCCTGTTCACCGAATTGCCGCTGCTGGAACGGCCCGACGCGGCGCGGCGCGCGGGCTTCGACGCGGTCGAATTCTGGTGGCCGTTCGCCGAGGCGGTGCCGGGCGACAAAGAGGTCGATGCGTTCGTCGCCGCGATCGACAACTCGGGCGCCGAGCTGGTCGGCCTGAATTTCGCGGCGGGGGATATGCCCGGCGGGGATCGAGGACTGGTGTCCTGGCCCGTCCGCTCCACGGAGTTCCGCGACAATGTCGCGGTCACCCTCGGCATCGGCGAACGGCTCGGCTGCCGAATGTTCAACGCCCTGTACGGAAATCGCGTGGACGACGCGTCGGCGGCACGGCAGGACGAAGTGGGCGCGGCGAATCTCGCCGTCGCCGCGAGTGCCGCCGCCCGTATCGGTGGCACGGTGCTGGTCGAGCCGGTGAGCGGTGCGAGCCGCTACCCGCTGCGCTCCGCGGCCGATGCCGTCGCCGTGATCGACCGGGTCCGAGCGGATTCGGGTGTCGGAAACATCCGGCTGCTCGCCGATCTCTATCACCTGGCCTGCAATGGCGACGATGTCGACAAGGTCATCGCCGATCACGTTGCCAGGATCGGACATGTCCAGATCGCCGACGATCCGGGGCGTGGTGCGCCGGGCAGCGGCGAACTGCCGCTGGGCCGCTGGCTCACGGACCTCGAGGCGGGCGGCTACCGGGGGTGGGTCGGACTCGAATACCGGGCCGCTGGCGCGGCCGCCGACAGTTTCGATTGGATCCCACGCGAAAGGCGTACCGCTCGTGCCTGAAAAGACCACCATCGCCTTTATCGGCCTCGGCATCATGGGCAGCCCGATGGCCGTCCATCTCGCCCGTGCCGGTTACCCGGTGATCGGTTACAACCGCAGCCCGGACAAGACCCGAGAACTCGTCGCGGTCGGCGGCCAGGCGGCCACCTCGATCGCCGAGGCGGTCCGCGACGCCGAGGTGGTGTGCGTGATGGTGCCCGATTCACCGGATGTCACAGCCGTTTTGGCGGGGCCGGGTGGCGTCTTCGACAACGCGAAACCGGGCACGCTGATCATCGACTTCTCCAGCATCCGGCCCGATGTCACGGTCGTGCTCGCGCAACAGGCCGCGCAGCGTGGCTTCCACCTGCTGGACGCCCCCGTATCCGGCGGCGAGGCGGGTGCGATGCAGGCCAGCCTGTCGATCATGGTCGGTGGTACCGCCGCGGACTTCGACGCCGCGAAGCCCGTGTTCGAGTCGGTCGGCAAGACCGTGGTCCATGTGGGGCCCAACGGTTCCGGGCAGACGGTGAAGGCCGCGAACCAGCTGATCGTCGCCACCAATATTCAAGCGCTCGCCGAGGCGGTGGTCTTTCTCGAGGCCAACGGCGTCGACACCGAAGCGGCCATGCGGGTACTCGGTGGTGGGCTGGCCGGATCGAAGGTGCTGGAGCAGAAGCAGGGCAACATGCTGAATAGGTCCTTCGCGCCCGGTTTCCGAATCGCGTTGCACGACAAGGACATGGGGATCGTCACGGCGGCGGCGAACGCGGCGGGCGTGATACTGCCGGTCGGCTCCCTGGTCGCCCGGCTGATGGCCGCCGCGGTCGACGCGGGGGACGGCGGGCTCGATCACAGCGGGCTGCTGCGCGGTGTGGAACGACTCAGCGGACGTTCGGATGAGGAGAACTGACGATGGCTCGGATGCGGGCGGTCGATGCCGCCGTGCTGATCCTGGAAAAAGAAGGCGCGACTCAGGCTTTCGGTTTGCCTGGTGCTGCGATCAATCCGTTCTACAGTGCGATGAAGGCGCATGGTGGGATCAGGCATGTGCTGGCTCGTCATGTGGAGGCTGCTTCGCATATGGCCGAGGGGTTCACCCGTGCGGCGGCGGGGAATATCGGTGTCTGCATCGGCACTTCGGGTCCTGCGGGTACGGACATGATTACCGGGTTGTATTCGGCGAGTGCGGATTCCATCCCGATTCTGTGCATCACCGGTCAGGCGCCGGTGTCGAAGTTGCACAAGGAGGATTTCCAGGCGGTCGATATCGCTTCGATCGCGGCACCGGTGAGTAAGTGGGCGGTGACGGTGTTGGAGCCTGCTCAGGTGCCGGGGACGTTCCAGAAGGCGTTCCGGTTGATGCGTGAGGGTCGTCCGGGTCCGGTGTTGATCGATCTGCCGATTGATGTGCAGCTCGCGGAGATCGAGTTCGATATCGACACCTACGAGCCGCTGGAAGTGCATCGCCCGGCCGCCTCGCGTGCCCAGGCCGAGAAGGCGCTCGACATGTTGTACACCGCCGAGCGGCCGTTGATCGTGGCCGGTGGCGGCGTCGTCAACGCCGATGCGGCGGCACTGCTCGTCGAATTCGCGGAGCTGACCGGCGTTCCGGTGGTGCCGACCCTGATGGGGTGGGGCACCATTCCCGATGATCATCCGCTGCATGCGGGGATGGTGGGGTTGCAGACCTCGCATCGGTACGGCAACGAAAGTCTGCTTGCGTCGGACTTCGTGCTCGGTATCGGCAACCGATGGGCCAATCGGCATACCGGTGGCGTCGAAACATATACGAAGGACCGTACTTTCGTGCATGTGGATATCGAGCCGACGCAGATCGGCCGGGTGTTCGCACCGGACTTCGGCATCACCTCCGACGCGGGTGCGGCACTGACGGTATTCCTGGCGGCGGCGCGCGATCGGGCCGTCGAGGGCGAACTGCCCGATCGAACCGCTTGGGCTTCGCAGTGCCGGGCACGAAAGCAGCAGGGGCAGCGCAAGACTCACTTCGACAATGTGCCGATCAAGCCGCAGCGGGTGTACGAGGAGATGAACCGGGCCTTCGGCCCGGATGTCCGTTACGTCAGCACCATCGGACTTTCGCAGATCCAGGCCGCCCAGCTGCTGCATGTGTATCGGCCCCGGCACTGGATCAATGCCGGGCAGGCCGGACCGTTGGGCTGGACGTTACCCGCGGCGCTCGGGGTGGCGACCGCCGATCCGGATGCCACGGTCGTCGCGCTGTCCGGTGACTACGACTTCCAGTTCCTCATCGAGGAATTGGCCGTCGGCGCACAGTTCAACATCCCGTATATCCATGTGCTGGTGAACAACTCGTACCTCGGCCTGATCCGCCAGGCGCAACGGCAGTTCAGCATGGACTATTACGTGCGGCTCGACTTCGACAACATCAACAGCCCCGAGGTCGGCGGCTACGGTGTGGACCACCTGAAGGTGGCGGAAGGCCTGGGCTGCAAAGCGATTCGCGTCTTCGATCCGCAGTGGATCGGCCCCGCGCTGGAAGACGCGAAGAAGCTCATGGCCGATTATCGGGTGCCCGTCGTCGTCGAGGTGATCCTCGAACGCGTGACGAACGTGTCGATGGGACTCGAGATCGACAGCATCGTCGAGTTCGAAGAGCTGGCCACCGGTCCCGAGGATGCCCCGACCGCAACGGTATTCCGTGACTGACCGCACGACGACTGACCGCACGACACCGCGGGTGCTGATCGCGTCCGACAAGTTCAAGGGAACGCTGACCGCGGCCGAGGTCGGTGCCGCTGTCGGCGCAGGTATTCACCGCGTACTACCGGCCGCCTCGGTCTCGGTCGTCCCGGTGGCCGACGGCGGTGACGGCACCGTCGTCGCCGCGCTGGCCGCCGGGTTCGAGGCATTCCCGGTGATCGCGTCGGGACCGACAGGTGCGCCGGTGGCCACCAGATACGCGCGACGCGGTGACCTCGCGGTGGTGGAACTCGCCGACGTCTCCGGACTGACCCGACTGCCAGGAGGTCGCCTCGATCCGATGGTCGCAACCAGCCGAGGCACCGGCGAGGTGATCGCCGCCGCGGTCGACGCGGGCTGTTGGCAGATCGTCCTCGGCATCGGCGGCAGCGCGGGCACCGACGGCGGCGCGGGCCTGCTGCAAGCGCTGGGCGCCGACCTGCTCGACGTCGCCGGAGCGCCGATAAGCCCCGGCGGCAACGCACTTCGGCAGCTGGCAACCATCGACCTGACCGCACTGCGACAGCGAATGTCCGGTATCGAGATCACCCTGGCCAACGACGTGGACAACCCACTC
Organism: Nocardia sp. NPDC052566; assembly: GCF_044547285.1. Classification (NCBI taxonomy): domain Bacteria; kingdom Bacillati; phylum Actinomycetota; class Actinomycetes; order Mycobacteriales; family Nocardiaceae; genus Nocardia; species Nocardia sp. NPDC052566. The sequence goes on from NZ_JBIUAF010000001.1 coordinate 776,860, forward strand.
ACCGGCCGACGCGGCGCGGCAGTGGTGTACGGCCCGCAAAAGGGTGCTGACGCAACCCAAGTGGCGGTGCTCGACGCGGCCCTCACCCACTGGGCCGATCTCCTCGCCGAGGCCACCGGCACCGACGTGCGCGACGCCCCCGGCGCCGGTGCTGCGGGCGGTGCCGGCTTTGCGGTACTCGCCGTCCTCGCCGCTCACCAGCGCCCAGGCATCGACCTGGTACTCGACCTGATCGGATTCGCCGACCATCTCGCGGACGCTGACCTGGTCATCACCGGCGAAGGCGCACTGGACGACCAAACCCTGCACGGCAAAACCGTCACCGGCATCGTCACGGCCGCCCACACCGCCGGTATCCCGGTCGTCGCGGTATGCGGCCAAAACCTGCTGTCCCACACCGAATTACGCACCGCGGGCATCGCCGCCGCCTATCCCCTCACCGACCTGGACCCCGACCTCGTCCGCTGCCACACCGATGCACCGGGGCTCCTGGAACGCCTCGGCGAGCGGATCGCCACCGACCACCTACGCCCCGCCGAGCCCGCGCCCGACCCGTCAGAACGGGGGGACGTCGCTGGTTCTGGCGTTGCCGGTGGGTGACGGTTTCAGCTGGATCTCCCAGTTGGACTCTTCGTCGAATGGATCGTTGAACTTCTGGAATGTGCGGTCGCGGGTGAAGCCGAGGGTGGCTTGATCCCAGTCGATGCCGGACTTCAGGTAGACGAAGTAGGTGCCTGCGATTCCGCTGAGCGTGGCTTCGGATCTGCCGTGCACGTAGATCGTCGCCTGCGGTGCCTTCGGGTCGCCGTTGGTCACCACCACGGCGTAGTCCCTGGTGTTGTCGTTGATGATGTGCAGCTCGCCCGGACCCACAAGGCCGTCCTGTTGCACGATCTCGCCGTTATCGGCGCGGCGGTTCACCAGGGGAGGCGGTGGCGGCGCGGGGATGTGGGTCACGGGGAACCGCGGCGCCGATTCCGTGGTCGTCGTTGTCGTTGTCGTTGTCGTTGTCGTAGAGCGAGACTGGTCCTGCGCAGTCCCGCACCCTCCTGCCAGCGCTGCGGCCGTTATCGCGGCAACGACCAGCCAGCCTCGTTTCGACATTATTTCCCCCTGTGTTCTTGCGCGGAGCGCCGAGCCTGCTCCTCATTCGAGTATCACTCGTAATGGCCGGGATGTCAGTGCCATTCCGCAACCGGCGAAATTTGCGAACGGATCGCTGTCGGACCTGTTCGGCAGCGTTACCCGATCCTGTTACTGGCACCGGTATCTGTTGCCCCGCTGGATGATTCGGTACACGGGTCCCTGTTTTCCGGTATTGACTCCGGTTTCCGTCGAGGTTAGCGTGTGATCAATTGGTGGCTCGAATCCGATACGAATACGGGGGTATTCGATGAGGGGCTGTATTCACTCACCGGGTCGGGGGTTGCTCGACCTATGATCGACATCGACGACATCGATAGATGGAATGTCGCCGACATCGAGAAGGTGTTTCAGGTGTGCTCGTCGCATGCCGAGCACTGTGATGACCGGTCGACGAATCTCGGTAGCCTGCAGGCGTTCGAGAGCTGGGATGGTGAGGCCTCGGCGGCTGCGAAGCGGTCGATCGGCAAGACTCGCGTCGACTTCGATTCGCACGGAACGCATGTCGCGGCCATCGCGAAGGCGGCCAAAACCGCGGCCGACGAGGTCTCCACGATCAAATCGAAGTTGACCGGTCTGCGCGGCGAGGCGAGCAAGGATGGGTTCCGTATCAACGGCGACGGCACGGTCGTCCGAACCATCCAGGGCCCCTACACCTCCGAACAGCTCGCGGTGTTCGAGGGGAAACGCAAGGCGCTACAGCTCGATGTCAACCAGTTGCTGATCAACGCCCAGATGGTGGACACCGATCTGGCCGCGGCGATCAAGGGCGCCGACGGCGAGACGAGTCCGGAGGAGCTGGCCAAGCAGAACCACGATCCGACCTACGCCGCCGTCTACGGCCTCAAATCGCTCGGCCTGCCGGAATATCCGGAGTTCTCGCTGTCCGACGTCGAGGCGCGGAATTGGGATGCCCTGGGCAAGTTGAAGATCGACGAATTGAACAAGCAATTGGAGCGGGCCGGGGTTCCGCTCGAAGAACGATCGAAGATCGCCCAGCAGCTGCGCAACGAGGTACGGGCACGGGCTCGCGACCTGATGTCGAATAGGCCGGGGGCGCAATACCTCGCCGAGAACGAGAAGAACTATGGATCGTTCGAGGAGGCGGTTCGGGACAAGATGACCAGGAAGGGTTTGACTCGGGAACAGGCGCTGCAGGACATCATCGATACCTCGACCAAGGGCCGTGCCTCGGTGAACGAGGCGCTCGGTGTCGATTCGAAGAATCCGCAGCTCCCCGATCCGAAGGAGGTCCGCGCCCGTATGGGCGGTGTCGAACCGGCAGCCGTGGCCGAGGGTGCGGGGAGTAAGGCCTTGCGGATCGCGGGTAAGGCGGCGATTCCGTTGGCGGCGGCTTATGAGGTGTATGACGGCTATAACCAGGTGAAGGCGGGTAACGAGACGGTGCCCGAGGCGGTCGGTAAGGGTGTGGGCGCGGTGGGCGGTATGGTGGCTGGCGCGGAGGTCGGCGCTACTATCGGTGCGTTCGGTGGGCCTATCGGTGCCGGTGTGGGTGGCGTGGTCGGTGGTGTCGTCGGTGGTATCGCGGGCAGTTCGGTGGGTAAGACGATCGGTGGGTGGTTCTCTTGAGCATTGGCACGATCTATGAGGCGCTCGGGTCGGTCGCGATCAGCAGCCATCGGGTGACCAACCCGCGCTCGATCCCCGGCGCGGTCGTGATCGAGCTCGATCCCGATGCGTGGGAAGAGCTTTCGGGTGAGAGTTCGGGATATCTGCGGGTGTACGGGTTGAAATCGGCGGAGCAGAGCGGGTTCCGGAGCAATGTCGTTGTCGTGTTGACGCGGGTCATCGTGAACAATGGTGTGGATTTGGCGGATCTGGTCGAGCACGCCTTCGTCGACGCGCGCCGGTTGCCGGGATGGCGTGAGGAGCAGGCGCAGGTGTGGCCCGCGGCGAATCGGCACTCGGGCTGGTCGGTTCAGGCGGGGCTGTATCAGTCCGGTGAGCAGTCGCTGTACACGGTGACCCAGTACGCGGTGTATCAGCGCGCCAATGTCGGTTATCTGTTGCAGGCCACCGGTACTACCGCGGAGGCGGACCGGTCGCGGTATGGCAGCCTGATCGACAAGGTTGTGCGTAGCGTGAATTTCGAGGACTGAGAGGGGGCACGTACATGGTCAATCGTTCCAGCGAGATCACCGATCTCGAAGAAGCGCTCGGCGCGATCGTGGTGTTCACCGAGGACGCCGACGACAGCAGCTGGATGATCGGGCGGACACCACGGCAAACATTGCATGTCCGGTTGGGTGATTTCCCGGACGAGGAGATGTGGTCGCTGTGGCTGGGCCACGACCGGTGGATGGACTTCACCCAACCACCCGAGGGCTGGACGCTACAGATCAGCGACAAGGGCTGGCCCGATACCGCCGCCGATCACGGAGCGCGATCTATCCGGTAGTCGTGAACGCTCGACACGATAGATTGATCGGGTGTTCGAACCCGAGTTGCTCAGGACATTCCTCGCCGTAGAGCGGGCCGGTGGGTTCACCGCGGCCGGGCGGATTCTCGGGCTGCGGCAGTCCACCGTCAGTGGCCACGTCGCACGGTTGGAGAAGGCCGCCGGGCGGGAGTTGTTCCGGCGCGATACCCGCAATCTCGCGCTGACCGCGGACGGTGCGGCGATGGTCGGGTTCGCGCGGTCGATCCTGGAGGCGCAACATGCGGCGGAGCAGTACTTCTCGCAGTCGACGCTGACCGGCCTGGTCCGGCTCGGCGCATCCGATGACCTCGTCGCGACCCAGCTGCCCGATATCCTGCTCGACTTCCGCCGCAGCCATCCCGGCGTCGACCTACAGCTGACCGTCGGGCTCAGCGACAACCTGAAATCGAGGATGGCGGCGGGCGAACTGGATCTGGTCTTCGGAAAACGCTTGCCGGGTAAGGAGGAGGGCGAATTCCTCTTCCGTGACCGCCTGGTCTGGGCAGGCAGGCCGGAGGCCACGCCGCCGACCGACCCGGTACCGCTGGTCGTATACCCCGAGCCGAGCCTGACCCGCCGGGTCGGGCTGGAGACACTCGAGCGGGCAGGCCGCGCCTCGCGCGTCGCCTGCGTCAGCGATAGTCAACTAGGTCTGCGCGCCGCCGTGCTCGCCGGACTCGGCATCGCCGTCCATGTCGAAACACTGCTTCCCACGGGGCTTTTCCCGATCGACGACCCGAACCTGCCCGAACTCGGCGACCTCGAGTTCGTGCTCATCCATCGGCACGCCGTGTCGTCGGGGCCGGAGCAGGCGCTCAGCGAGGCGATCCTCGCCAATACGCGCCGGCTCCGGCAGCCGTGACTAGGCGTCGACCAGGTCGAGCCGCTCCTTGTGCTTCTTCTCGCTGACCATGGTGAGGATCAGCAGCAGCATCGCGGCGACACCGCCGCCGATGAGGATGGTGAAGCCGCCGTTCCAGCCGAGGTGGTCGACGGTGTAGCCGATGACCGCGCTGGCCGCGACCGAGCCGCCGAGGTAGCCGAACAGGCCGGTGAAGCCCGCGGCGGAACCGGCGGCCTTCTTCGACACCAGTTCCAGCGCGTGCAGGCCGATCAGCATGACCGGGCCGTAGATCAGGAAGCCGATGACGATCATGCAGGCCATGCTGACGCCGGGCATCGAGGCGGGCGCCATCCAGAACACCAGGGTCGCCACGGTCACCAGGCCCATGAACAGCACGCCGGTGGCGCCGCGGTTACCGCGAAACACCTTGTCCGACAGCCAGCCCGCGAGCAGCGTGCCGGGAATGCCCGCGTACTCGTAGAGGAAGTAGGCCCACGACGACTTGTCGAGGGTGAAGTGCTTGACCTCTTTGAGGTAGGTCGGCGACCAGTCGAGCACGCCGTAGCGCAGCAGGTACACGAACACATTCGCCAGCGCGATGTACCAGAGCAGCTTGTTCGGCAGGATGTACTTGGTGAAGATCTCCTTCGCGGTGAGCTCCACCTCGTCCTTGGCCGAGTAGTCCTTCGGGTAGTCGTTCTTGTACTCCTCGATCGGCGGCAGGCCCACCGACTGCGGTGTATCCCGCATGAGGACATAGGCGAAGATCGCCACGATGATCGCCAGGATCGCGGGCATGTAGAACGCCGAGCGCCAGTCGTGGAACCAGGCCATGCCGAGCAGGAACAGCAGCGGCGGCAGGCCACCGCCGACATTGTGCGCGGTGTTCCATACCGAGACGACCTGCCCGCGCTCCTTCTGTGACCACCAGTGCACCATGGTGCGGCCCGAGGGCGGCCAGCCCATGCCCTGGAACCAGCCACAGACGAACAGCAGTACGAACATGACGAGCACGCTCGAGGTCGACCAGTCCACGAAGCCCATGAAGAGCATGACCGAGGCCGACAGCACCAGGCCCAACGGCAGGAACACGCGCGGGTTGGCGCGGTCGGAGATCAGCCCCATGACGAACTTGGAGACGCCGTAGGCCAGTGAGATGGCCGAAAGCACCAGGCCCATCTGGCCTTTGGTGTAATCGCCGTGCTCGCCGTCGGTGAGGTAGGGGATGGCCAGCGTGAAGTTCTTGCGGACCAGGTAGTAGGCCGCGTAACCGAAGAAGATGCCGATGAAGATCTGCCATCGCAGCCGCTTGTACAACGGATCGATATCTCGCTCGGGCAACCGCTCCCGGTGGGGCGCGGGCGCGAGGATGCTCAGCATGTTCGGCCTCCAGCACTCATAGGCCCTCCTCGCCGAGGGCCGGCACGCACGTTAGCTGGGAATTGCCTGCAAGATCAAATTCGTGGTTAGCATACCGGCCATGACTTCCTTCCTATCCAGAGCAACGACCGTGCGGCGAACCATCGCCGTCCTCGGTGTCGCGGTTGCCGCAGTCGGGCTGACCGCGTGCGACAAGACCTCGGACGACAGCAAGGGGGCATCGAGCAGCAGCTCGGCGCAGGCCGACAAGAACCGGCCGTTCGATCTGCAGGCGCACCGCGGTGGCCGCGGCATGACCATCGAGGAGTCGCTGCCCGGCTTCGCCAAGGCCATCGAGCTCGGCGTCAGCACGCTGGAACTCGATATCGTGCTTACCAAGGACAAGGTCCCGGTGATCTGGCACGACCCGGTGATCCAGGCCGAGAAGTGCACCGACACCGCCGCCGCGTTCCCGGACGATCCGCAGTACCCGTACGTCGGCAAGGTGGTGCACGACCTCACCTACGATCAGGTCCGCACGCTCGACTGCGGTAGGAAGTTGGCGAATTTCACCGAGGCGCAAGAACTTCCGGGCAACAAGATCGCGCGCCTGCCCGAGCTGTTCGATCTGGTGAAGACCTACCCCGGCGCGTTCGAGGGCCTGCGCTACAACATCGAGACCAAGATCGAGGCGCAGAAGCCGGAGCAGTCGGCGACCCCCGAGGAGTTCGTCGACGTCATCCTCGGCGCGATCGACGCCGCGGGCGCCACCGGCAAGGTGGAGATCCAGAGCTTCGACTGGCGCAGCCTGCCGCTGGTGAAGGCGAAGAACCCGGCGATCCCGACGGTCGCGCTCTACGACGATTCGACGTTCAAGGCGGGCAGCGTGTGGCTGAGCCCGATCAAGTACGAGGACCACGCCGGTGACCCGCTCGGCGCGATCAAGGCGCTCGGCGCGGACATCTCCTCGCCGAGCTACGTGAACCCGTGGGACAGCAACGCCAAGGTCGGTGACAAGGGCTTCACCCTCACCACCTCCACGGAGTACGTGAAGAAGGCGCACGAGCTCGGCCTGCGGGTGATCCCGTGGACGGTCAACGACAAGGAGACCATCGCGCTCGTCCTCGACCAGGGCGTGGACGGCATCATCACCGACTACCCCAACCGTGCGCGAGAGGTGATGCGCGACAAGGGGATGCCGCTGCCCAAGGGGTACGTGAAGTAATACTCTCCGGCCGTTCACCCATCGGGGTGAGCGGCCGGAACTCGGTATTACGGGCGGTCGAGCGGGTTCGCGCCGATGCGGTCGGCTATTCCGCTGCGCAGTGCCGCGGCGGGGGAGCTGTCCGGCTTCCGCTCGGCCTGGGCCTGGAAGCAGCCGAGGAACTCGGTGGGCAGGCCCGCGCGGGGATGGCGTTCGAGGACGCCGCGGCGGAATTCGTCGGGGAGCGTGTCACAGCCCCGGCCCGAGATGTCCACCGATGTCCCGTATTCCAGCAGATGACCCTCGGGGTCGGCGGTCACGTCGACCGCGTCGGCCATGTGGCGGACGATCACCTCGGAGACCCGCACCCGCCGCTCGACGCGCCACCCGGCGGCCGCGCCGAAGACCCAGGCCAGGTGGCCGCCCGCGACTTCGAAGGACAAGCCGGTGTTGTCGAACTCTTCGACCAAGCCGAGATCGTGCAGCAGCGCGGCCACATACAGCAACTCGGCGTCGAACTCGATGCCGCTGAGCTCCGCATGTCCGGCCGCCCACAGATACGACCGGATCGAATGGTTCAGCAGGGCGGGCGTGCAGTAGGCCGTCGCCACCTCGGTGGCGGCGCGGCATGCGGCGCTGTCGGGAATCACGAGATCGTGGAGCTTCACCACGACATTGTCCATCACCACCAGTGCGATACGTCGATGCCCCAGGCGTCGAACTCGTCGCCGACCATGGTGCGGTCCAGGTGAATGCCCGTGGCCTGGAACCACAGCGACGTCGTGCCGTCACCCCAGGTCGCGAAGACGAAGACGTGACCGCGCCGCAGTCCCGAATTGGATATCGCCCGGCCGATCACGCCGAGCGCGGGGCCGAAGGCGGTGCGCGCTTCGGCGGGGAACACACCGACGCTGGAGAATCCCGCATCCGTATGCCCCAGCGCCGTATCACCGGCCGCCACACCGGAATACGCGGCTTTGCAGCACTGCCTGACTGCCGTGAGGTCGGTGTATCTGCCGTCTTGCGCGTTGAGCGCGACTGTCGCGATGGCCATCGCGTTCGACGATTCCGGATCGTCCGGTGCGCGCAGGCTGACCGGCACGGCCACGGCCAGTGGATCGGCGGCCGCGATCTCGCCGCGGGCGCGCCGGGCCACGTTGGCCAGGATGGCGAGCGTCAATCCCGTTGCCGTGCCCGCGTTTTCGGTTGCGATCCGTTCGATCGTCGCGGTATCGACCTGTACGGCGACCGTGGAGCGCCACTGATCCGGCGCGCGGCGTGTGCGCGTCGACCGCACTGTGTTGCGAACGATCGCCACCGGACTGCGCGTCGTTCCGCCCGCCGTGGCGCGCAAGACCGCCAACCGCGTGTGCTCCCGAATCCCGCCGCGCAGTGCGTCATTCGCGTCGGCGATGAGCGAGGGACGATCCGCCGCGGCTGGTTCCGCCCGGTGCTCGTCACGTGCGGCGAGGGTCAGGATCGCCAGCAGTCCCTGGCCGTCGGTGAGGGCATGCGAGCAGACCAGCGACACGATCGAGGTGCCGTCGTCGACCGCCGTGGCGGTCAGTTCCCAGCCGAGGCCGCGCGCGACATCGAGATCGGCGGCGGCCGCCGCATCCGCCCAATCCAGCACCTCGGCCGCCCGCACGGTGTGCCCGGAGATCCGGACCGGATTCGCCTCGGCGGACGGCGACCAGACCGGTCTGGCGAACGGAACCCTGGCGAACCGCACCCGCCGATTGAGCGGTCCCGCAAGGAGATTGCGATGCATCGTGGCAAGCGCCTCGTGGTCGACGGGTCCGTCCAGGCGCCACAGCACCTGCATGGGCATCCGCAGGCCGAGCCGCACCACCCGAAGGGCGAGCCCGCTGAGCCGAGTGCTCATACCGAGCCTCCCCAATTGATCTGGGGCACATCATAACCGGTCGGCCAGCAGCCCTTGGAAGTGCGGACAGGTCGTGATGTCGTCGTGTGTGCAATCGCCGGCGAGCAGGTCGAGCGCGGCCTGCGCCTTGGCGATCCGCACCCGCAGTTTCTCGCGGTGGCGGGCCACCACCTCGTTGCGGGCCGGTGCGGTGCGGGCGGCCAGCATGGTCCTGATGTCCGCGAGTCCGAAGCCCGCCTCCTTGGAGAGGAGGATCAGCGCCACCCGATGCAGGTCCTCGTCGGAATAGCGGCGGCGGTCGCCCACGCGGGCCGGTGTCAGCAGGCCCTCCGACTCCCAATGCCGGAGCACGTGTGTCGGCAATCCGAAGCGAGCCGCCACCTCGCCGATTGACTTCATGTCGACATTAAGTCGCACACTGGCGGACATGTCTACTCTGCTCAGTCTCCTCGACACCTTCGACGATCTCCCTCAGGCCAAGTACGTGCGGGAACGCACCTACGAAGGGCTCGGCGACACCGTGGCCGACATCGGCTGCGGTAGTGGGCGCGCCGTCGGTGAGCTCGCGGCCCGGGGGGTGCGCGCGATCGGCTTCGATCTGGACGCCGAGATGATCGCGGTCGCCGCCGAACGCTGGTCCGCGGGCGAATTCCACATCGCCGACGCCACCGCGCTGCCGCTCGGCGACGGCTCGGTGACCGGCTATCGCGCCGACAAGATCCTGCACTCCCTCCCCGAGCCCGAGCTCGCCGTCGCCGAGGCCCGCCGTGTGCTGGCCGCGAAGGGCCGCGCGGTGCTCACCGGTCAGGACTGGGACGCCTTCCTTGTCGATTCCGACGATCCCGAACTGGTTCGCTCGCTCGTCCACGCTCGGGCGGACCGTGTGCCGAGCCCGCGGGTCGCCCGCCGGTACCGGAATCTATTGCTGGACAACGGATTCACCGACGTCACCGTCGAGATCCACACGATCGTCCGAACCGACGCCTCGGTACTTCCCTTGCTCGCCACCCTCAGCGACGGGCCCTGGCTCGAAGAGCAAACCGCCAGAGCCGAGGCCGACCGCCTCTTCACCGCCATCCCGATCTTCGTCGTCGGAGGCACACGAGCCGATTAGCCGAAGTCGACCACTATCAGAAATGCGGGCGAATGCGATTGCTGATCGCGTATCCATGTAATGGGTTGTGGTTCTAGGGTATTCAGTGGTTCTGGTCGGTCAAGTTCGCTGCGGTAAGCGTGCGGGGCTTACCCGTCTCGCGGCTGGGTGTTTTGGTGATGCACTGCGGCTGACGGGTTTACCCGAGGCAATGCGGGGCGCGTCGTCTGCCGTTCCCGGCTTGGAAGTCGAGTTCGGGTGCATGTTCTGGGCTTCCAGCCGGGTCGTCTGGCTGTGGTGCCGTTCTCGAGATTCAAAGATCAAAAGAGAAAAGGCAGCGGGGCCGGTGTCGAAAAGCGTTGCGAAACCTCGGAGCTGACTCGCATACGACAACGGGGTGCCCGGGTTCGTCGAGCGCAGTCGAATGGCCGGGCGACACGCCGTAACCGGGGGCCATTCGACAGCGCTCGAACTCCGAAACCCGCCGAGCGTAGTCACATGGTGGTGCGATACACCGCAAGGGCCACCATCTGACTACGCTCGATATCGAACCGGGGCCGAGCGTATCCGGATGATGGTGCGACACGCCGGAGTACGGCCGTACGGCGCGGGGAGTTGGTCGAGCGCAGTCGAATGGCCCCACGACACGCCGTAACCAGGGGCCATGTGACTGCGCTCGATCTCCGAAGCTCGCCGAGCGTAGTCACATGGTGGTGCGATACACCGGCAAGGGCCACCATCTGACTACGCTCGATACCGAACCGGGCCCGAGTGCACTCAGATGTGGTTGCGGCGCGCGCCAGGAATGGCCGCAACTGACGCGCGCACCTGCCCCGTCGGGACCCACCGGTGCAGCAAATACCTTCCGGCCCTGGACATCACCCCAGGTGAAGGAGATACCAGGAGAGGGTAAGTGGGCTGGGAGGCGAGATGATGCACCTGACAGCGGGAGGCAAAGCAACCCCGTCCAGGACGCAACACGATAATTAGGTTTTTCAACCCCGTCCAGAACTGCGCCTCGAGTGCTCGCCCCCAAACCCACCTAGACGGTGAGGACGAGTTTGCCTGTAGTCCGGCGGGTTTCGCTGTGGCGGTGGGCGTCGGCGGCCTGCTCGAGTGGCAGGGTGGCGGCGACCTCGACGTGCAGGAGGCCCGCGTCGACGAGGGCGGCGATGGCGGTCATGCCCGCGTGATCGGCTTCGACGGTTTGGTATTCCAGGCGGACACCGTGCTCCTCGGCCGCGGCCGTTGTCTGTTCCCTGTTCGAGAAGACGATGGCGACGAGGATGCCGCCGGGGCGCAGGGTGCGCAGCGAGCGTTGGGCGTAGTCGCCGCCGACGGCATCGAGGACGACGTCGATGTCGTGCACTGCATCGGCGAAATCGGTGCGGGCATAGTCGATTACCTCGTCGGCGCCGAGGCCGCGGACGAAATCGTGTTTCGGCGCGCTCGCGGTGCCGATCACGTAGGCGCCGCGTGCCTTGGCGATCTGCACGGCGACATGGCCGACGCCGCCGGCCGCGGCGTGGATGAGCACCCGCTGGCCGGGACGCACATCGGCGGTGTCGACCAGGGCCTGCCAGGCGGTGAGAGCGACCACCGGCAGTGCCGCCGCCTGTGCGTGGTCGATGTTCGCGGGTTTGCGGACGAAGTTCCGGGACGGGGCGGCCACGTACTCGGCGTAGGCGCCGGTGCCGCGCGGGTAGTCCAGCATGCCGAAGACCTCGTCGCCCGGCTTGTGCAGTGTCACACCGACCCCGACGGCCTCCACCACACCGGATACGTCCCAGCCGAGAACGAATGGCGGCGCACCCAGATACAGCCCCGACGTGCGATGCAGCCAGTCGGTCGGGTTGACGCCCGCCGCATGGACCCGAACCAGGATGTCGGTGGGTCCGAGCGCGGGCCGGTCCAGCTCGACCACGGTGAGAACTTCCGGACCGCCCAGCACCTCTTGGCTGATCGCGCGCATCGACAACTCCCTTCCCCACAGGTACGCGTCACGCGTACGTCTGCGACCAGCCTGCTGGCGCCGACACCCAGAGAAAAGTGGCCTGATGGTCATTAAGCGCAAGGTTCAGGCCATCTTCTCGGTGCGCCACGGACGGTGTCTCATCGACAGGGCGCACAGCACGACGGTGAGGGATTCGGCGAGCACGGTGATCGCTGCCTGTGGCGCTGGGGTCCAGCCGATTTCGGTGAAGCCGAACAGGCCGGTGGTGCGGGAGAGGGCGAAGGCGGCCAGTGAGCCGAGGGCGAGGGCGGCCGCGGCCAGGCGCAGGGGCCATGGGGCGGCAAGGACGACGATAGCCAGTGCGAACGACGCGGCGGCCTGGATCAGGAACGACGGGCCGATGAAGGGGATCGAGCGGTAGCCACGGCAGTAGAGCTCGGCGTGCATGTAGCCGCCGACCACCAGGCTGACGCCGAGTGCGGTGCGCAGCAGCAGGCCGGAAGTTGTCGGTCGCGCGATCATTCGAGTGGCCGATCCTTGATCGCGAGGAGCTGGGTGCCTTTTCGGTAGGTGACCTCGCGGATACCGAGTGCGTCGTGCAGCTTGCCCGCGGGGAGGGTGACCGGTTTGGGCGCCGGGCCGTCGCCGGGGTGGGGGAGCGGGTAGGCGGTGGTGGTTCCGCTGTAGAAGGTGATGTTGCCTTCGGTTTTCGTGAACAGTTGGTGCACATGGCCGTTGAGGCAGGTGACCGAGGAGAAGCGGCGCAGGTAGCTCAGCGCCTGCGCGGCATCGTCTGTGCCCCAACCCCATTGGGGGTACATGGCGAACAAAGGGATATGGCTGAACACGATGATCGGAGTGTCGTCGGACAAGCCGGCGACGTCCTTGCGGACGAAGTCGAGCTGATCGGGACCGAGGTGTCCGAGGTTTTGCAGGTTGAGGGTGTTCACCAGCCCGATGACGTGCACACCGGCGATGTCGAAGCCGTACCAGCCGTCGCCGCGGGTGCCGTTGCCGAACACCGACCGGTAGCGCTGCCCGGCGTCGTCGGTCGAATCGTGTTCGCCCGGCACGGTGAAGACGTGCGGCGTGGACAGCCCGGTCATCATCTGCCGGACCTGGTCGAACTGCTCCGGGGTGGCGAGGTGGGTGAGGTCGCCGGTGTGGATGACGAAGTCCGGGGTGTAGCCGAGGCGGTTCACCTGCCCGATCGCCTCGGTGAAGGTGTCGGCCACATTCGTATTGGCGGTGCCCTGGAACCCGATGTGACTGTCGCTGAGTTGGGCGAATCGCAGCGTCGGACGCTCGGGCGCGGTATCGGCGGTGCCGGCGACGTGGGATATCACTTCGCCGCCGACCACGGCCAAGCCGACCGCCGCGCCGAACCAGGCGCCGTGCCGCAGCAATTGCCGACGGGACATGGCGTGCGGGTCGCGTGGGTCGGTGTGCTCGGGATGCTGCTCGGTCACGGGGTCACCACCACGGTGGCGTGCATGAACGGGTGGATCGCGCAGATATATTCGTAGCTACCGGCTTTGGTGAAGGTGAAGGTGAACGTCGCGCCGCTGCCCATGGTCGGGGAACGGAAGCCGCCGTCCTTCGCGACGACATTGTGCGGCTCCTCGTCGCGGTTGGTCCAGGTGACGGTCGCTCCGGCCCGCACCGTCAAAGCCGGTGGCGCGAAAGCGAAGTTGTCGATGCTCACCGCGTTCGGTCCCGCCGGTGCCGGCTGCCCCGCCGAGGACGACATGCCGGGCATCGGCGGCATGCCCGGCATCGGTGACATGGCGCCTGGTGTCATGCCGGGGGCGCCCGATGCGAAAGTCGGTGCGGGCGCCGCCGTGTCCGTGGTGGTGGGGCTACTGCCACCACACCCGGTCAGGCTCACCGCCGTCAAAGCTGCTGCCGCGGTGGCGATCGCGGTTCGGTGCAGGCGAAGTCGTGTCATGGTCCGGTCTCCGTTCGGGGCCCGCGAATGCGGGCACTCACCAACAGATAGGCACCGGGGTTACAGCGCTCAGGCGGGTTCGGTGGGTGCGAAAACCTCTATGACACCGTTGATCTCGCGGATCCGCAGCCGCGGCAGCGGCGCAGGGGCGATCGGCAGCTGATGGGTGACGACCTGGCCGTCGGTGGTGAACGACGTGGTGTGGCAGGGGCAGCGCAGCTCGGCGGCCGGCGCGTCCAGCCAGAGTTTGCAGCCCTGATGGGTGCAGACACCGGACACCGCGCTCGGGATGCCGTCACGGCGCCGCACGAATCCGCGCACGGCACCGACGTCGAACGCGAGGGTGGCGCCTTCGGGCAGATCGGCGCTGGCCGCGACCGGATGCCAGGCGCCGTTGTTGGGCGTCAACGCCTGCTGTGCGGCCGATGCGCCGCCATCGAGGCCCGCGACGACCACGTGGTCGATCACGCCGCCCGCCGCGGCGGCCGCGGCGACCGAGGTGCCGATCAACACTGTGCGCCGGGTGGTGCGCGAGCCGGGAGGCGCTGGCGCGGAGTCGATCTCGTCGGCGAGCCGCCGCTGTAGACCGGTCAGGAATTCCTCGCTCGGCGCATCGCTGCCGAGCCGGGCGGCGCGCAACTCGATGGCCGCACGGATCTCGCCGGCCTCCGCGTCATCGGGCCGGAACGCGTGCGGCCGCCGACCGGCGAGCAGATCCTCGACGTACCGGTCGACCTCCCGTTCGCTCATCACGCACCTCCCTCGCTCAGCCGCGCCGCCGCCTGTAATGCCCGGTGCTGCAACACCTTCGCATTCGCCACCGTGATGTGCAGTGCGTTCGCCGCGTCACGCACCGATAATCCTTGCAGAAAACGCAGTTCCAAGATCCGGCGATAGCGATCCGGCAACTGGCTCAAAACGGCCTGCGCTCGGTCCACCGCGGTCGAATTGTCCTGCTGCTCCGGCGGATTGTCGGGCACGTCATCGATGACGGTGATCTCTCTGCCCAGCCGGGAGCGCCAATATCCGGCGAGTACCGTCCGTGCGGTGCCGCGCAGATAAGCGCGGATCTCCGGCACCGTCGCGGAGATCCGCAGCGGCTTCAGCGCCGCCACGAACACCTCGGCGGTGAGATCCTCGGCGTCGGAACGGTTCCCGACCTTCGCGAACATCAGCCCGTAGACCCAGCCGACGTTGTCCCGATACACCTGCTCCCAGCTCGCATACCCCTGGCCGGACACCAGCCGCAGCGCGGCGGCCGAGGACCGCGGCTCGGATCTCGACCTCGCCACCATTGCCGACCACCTTCCGGGCGCGGGAACCGGCCACCGCGTTCACTGGTAGATAGGTGGCCGGGTTACACCGCACCGCTGTGTGATCCACGGTGCCGCAGCGTCAGCGGTTCACGGTCAGGTGGTGGTGCGGGTGGCGCGCCACGCGGCGATGGAGCCGAAAGTTTCCCGGTCGGTGAGGAATCCGTCGAGGGCGAAGGTGGCGGCGCCGAGGCTGGCCGGATTGTGCGGGAGGGTGCAGAGTTGAAGGGTCACCGCGTGGAAGGTGTCGGACATGGCGTGGTCGGCGGCTACCCGTCGGGTGATCTCGAGCAGTGGGGCGCCGAGGAGGTTGGCCACCACATCGCCGAAGACCATGGTGCGCGGGTTGAACAAGTTGACCAGGTTGGCCACGGCGACGCCGAGGTAGCGGCCGGTGCGTTCGACCACCTCGAGTGCGGTGGCATCGCCTCGCTCGGCGGCGGTGGCGACGGCGGCGAGTACATGGGCGTCGTCGCCGTCGAGCAGCGGACTGTCCGGCGCCACCTCGCGCAGGGTCGCGGCGATGCCGCGCGTGCTGACGTAGGCCTCGACGCAGCCGCGCCGCCCGCATCGGCATGCGCGCCCGTCGAGTACGAGGTTCGTATGTCCCCATTCGCCCGCGCTGTTGGTGACGCCGCGATACAGCGCGCCATCGATGACGATGCCGATGCCGACACCGGCGCGCAGGGTCACCACGATCAGGTCGTCGACATCGCGGCCCGCGCCGAACCACAGCTGTGCCGCGGTGCTCGCCTTGAGCGGGTTGTCCAGGTAGAGCGGGTGCGGAACCCGTTGCTCCAGTAGGGCTTTGAGCGGCACGTTGTGCCAGTGCCAGTACGGCGAGAACACCGAGACGCCGCCCTCCGGCTCGACGAGCCCCGGCACGCTCAGCCCGACACCGAGTACGCGATCGGCGTCGACGGGAGTCAGCTCGGCGATACCGCGGGCGATGAGGTCGGCGACCGCGTCCGGTTCGGTGGCGGCCGGGTCGATCGCGGTCTCGACCGACCTCAGCACCGTCATGGCCAGATCGAACAGATCGAAATGTATTGCGGTTTCGGCGATGTCGACGCCGATGAGCACGCCGCGCGCCGGGTTGATCGCCAGCCGCGCCCGCGGCCTGCCCACACCCGCCGCGTCGCGGCCCTGCTCGGCGAGTACACCGACATCGAGCAGTTCGGCGATCATATTGCCGACCGTGGCGAACGACAGCCCGGTGGCCTGGGTGATCTCCTGCCTGCTCGTCGGCCCGCCGGCCGCGTAGACCGCCTGCAGCACGGCGAACCGGTTGCGACGCCTGATATCCCGCGCGGTCAGCTGATACACCCCACTCCTTCCGTCCGACGGTGAAAACGCTACCGAAACAGTTCCGCGAAGACTATTTACAACAGTTAGCCGAAGTCATACTGTTACCTGAGTCACAAGCAGTACCGCCGCGCATCGGCGGATCTTGATGAGGGAGTACGTCATGTCCTTGACGCATCGACGCCGATGGACCACCGCCGCCATCGCGGGACTTTCGCTGGCGCTGGCCGCGTCCGCCTGTTCGTCCGGGAAGGACAGCGGCGGCGAACAGCACGGACCGCAGCACACCAGCGGAAAGATCAGCCTGGTCTATGCCCAGAAGCAGGGCGATCAGGAGTACTTCATCGGCGAGGCCGAAGGCGCGAAGGCCAAGGCCGCCGAACTCGGCGTCGATCTGAAGGTGGTGAACCTCGGCAACGACGCGAACAAGGCGGTCACCGAGGTGCAGAACGCGGTGAACCAGAAGGCCAACGGCGTGATCATCGTCGTGCCCGATCCGTCGGTCGGCCCGCAGGTGGTGCAGCTGGCCAAGTCCGGCAGCGTCGCGCTGCTCACCTCCGACGATCAGGTGTGTACCAACGGACCGGATCCCGCGTCGTGCGCGAAGGATCAGCTGATCCCGCGCGTCGGCTTCAGCGGCACGCAGATGGGCACCGAGGTCGGCACCCGCGCGGGCCAGGACTTCAAGAAGCTCGGCTGGAAGCCGGAGGAGACGGCCATCGTCGACGCCTGGAAGCAGGACGTCACGGTATGCACCGACCGAGTCAAGGCCAACCAGAAGGCATTTCGGGAAGCGTCCGGCACCGACGTGCGGGTGATCGAGGTCGGCACCGACAACACGCCGTCGGATGCGCAGAACAAGATCTCGGCCACCGTCGCGGGCAATCGGTCGGTGAAGAACTGGATCGTCATGGGCTGCAACGACGAGAACGTCAGCGGCGGCGTCGCGGCCATTCAGAACTCCGGCTACGCCGCGGACAATGTGCTCGGCGTCGGCCTCGGCGCCTACCTCGCGTGCAAGGAATGGCGCGGCGGCAAGCCGACCGGATTCAAGGCGGCGTTGTTCATCAACGGTAAAGACGTCGGTTCGCTTGCCGTGCAGACCATTTACGACTTCCTGAAGAACGGCAAGCAGATGCCGACCGAGGCGTTCGCGCCGACCAAGATGGTCGATTCGAGCAACTGGCAGCAGGCGGGCGTCGCATGCAGCTGACCGGGCTGCGGGTCACCGGTGTGGCCAAGAGTTTCGCCGGTGTGCCCGCCCTGCGCGAGGTGAGCATCGACTTCCCGGCCGGCGCCGTGACCGCCCTGATGGGGGAGAACGGGGCCGGGAAGTCCACGCTCATCAGGATTCTCGGCGGCGATCACCGTCCGGACAGCGGCGTGCTCGAGCTCGACGGTGTCCGGCTCGAGCTGGCCACCCCGGCCGCGGCGCGTGCGGCGGGCATCAGGGTGATCGCGCAGGAGCCGGAGATCGTGCCGCACGTCTCGGTCGCCGAGAACGTCTACCTCGGTGCGCTGCCACGGCGCGCGGGACGGCTGCTCGATCGGGCCGCGCTGCGCGAGCGGATGCGCGCCGATCTGGCGCGGCTCGGCTTCGGCCGTGATCTGGACCCGGACACGCTCGGGTCGAAACTCACCGCGGCGCAACGGCAACTGGTCGAGATCATGCGGGCGCTCACTACCGACGCGAAGGTGATCGCCTTCGACGAGCCGACCTCGTCGCTGTCGGATCACGAGACCGAGCTGCTGTTCGCGCTGATCGACCGGTTGCGCGAACGCGGGCTCGCGGTGATCTATGTGTCGCACCGGATTCGGGAGATCTTCCGGCTGGCCGACCGGGTCGCGGTGCTGCGTGACGGCGCGCTGGCCGGGGTGCGGGCGATCGCCGAGACGAGTGATCGGGAGATCGTCCGGATGATGGTCGGGCGGGATCTGTCCACGATGTTCGCCCGCAAGCAGAGCACGCCGGGACGCGTGGTGCTGGAGGTGGACGCGGTCACCACCGACGACGTGCGCGAGGTGACGGTGGCGGTACGGGCCGGGGAGGTGGTCGCGCTCGCCGGGCTGGTGGGTGCGGGCCGATCCGAGCTGGCCGGTGCGCTCGCGGGTGATCTGCCGATCCGGTCCGGTGAGGTACGGGTGGACGGCAAACGCCTGCGGCTGCGGCAACCGCGCGACGCGGTGCGGGCCGGCATCGGCTATGCGCCGGAGGAGCGAAAAGCGCAGGCGCTGCTGATGTTTCGCGGTGTGCGCGACAACATCTCGCTCGCGGTGCTCTCGCGGCTGCGTGTGCTGCGGTTCGTGCGGCGCGGCGCCGAGCGCGCACTCGCCGAGGAGTATGTGCGCACGCTGCGCATCCGTACGCCCTCCGTCGAACAGGAAGTGCGCAAGCTCTCCGGCGGCAATCAGCAGAAGGTGGTGCTCGCCCGCTGGCTGGCCCGCAAACCCAAGGTGCTGATCCTGGACGAGCCGACCCGCGGCGTCGATATCGGCGCGAAGATCGAGATCTACCACGTCATCGAGGAATTGGCCGAGGCCGGGATGGCCGTGCTCGTCATCTCCTCGGAACTGCCGGAGGTGCTCGGGCTGGCCGACCGGATCGTGGTCATGCAGGACGGCCACGTCACCGGCGAGCTCGACCGCGCGCAGGCCAGTGAGGAAGCGATACTCGCGCTGGCCATGGCGGGGGACCTGACGGCGCATTCATCCGGAGGAAATCTATGACAGAGCAACAACTTTCGCTGTCCACCGAATCGGCCGCACCCGAAAAACCCGCGCCCGCCCGCCCGACGGTGTCGCTCGGCGCGCGCCTGGTGCATGCCGTCGGCACCGGGAACCTGAGCCTGATCGGGGCGCTCGCGGTGATCGTGGCGATCTTCGGATGGCTCAATCCCGGGTATCTCGACCCGAAGAACCTCGCCGGTATCGGGGAGGCGGTCACCGTGTTCGGATTGCTCGCCGTGGTGCAGACGGTGGTGATCATCTGCGGGGCGCTGGACATTTCGGTGGGCTCACAGGCCGGGGTCGCCTCGGTGGTGAGCGCCATGGCGTTCACCTCGGCCTCGGGCAACGCCTTCGTCGGTATCCTCGCGGCCGTCGGCGTCGGGCTGGTGCTCGGCCTGGTGAACGGGGTGATCATCGTCTACGGGCGGGTCAACCCGGTGATCGCGACGCTGGCCACGCTGGCCGCGTACAAGGGTGTGGCGCAGCTGATCTCGGGCGGCAAAGCACAGGGATTCGTGCTCGACAACGACGTGTTCATCTTCCTGGCCCGCGGCAAGATCGCCGGGTTGCCGGTGCCGGTGCTGATATTGGCGCTGGTCGCGCTCGCGGTGCACTGCCTGCTGAAATACACCGACATCGGCCGCAATATCTATGCCATCGGCGGTAACGACACCGCGGCACGGCTCTCCGGCATCAACATCAACAAGTATCTGATCGCGGTCTATGTGCTCGCCGGCGCGGTGGCGGCGATCGCGGGCATCATCCTGACCGCGCGCACCGGATCCGGCCAACCCGTGTCCGGCAGTGAGGGTTTGGAGCTCAAGGCGATCACTGCGGCCGCTCTCGGCGGCTGTGCGCTGAAGGGCGGCAAGGGCACGGTGGGCGGCACGCTGCTCGCGGTGGTGCTGCTCGGCGCGCTGGACAACGGGTTGAACGTGGTCGGGGTGAACACCTTCTGGCAGAACGTCGCCCAGGGTTCCCTGCTGGTGGCCGCGGTGGTGATCCAGCAGCGGCGCAGCGGTGAGCGCGCGGTCGGGCTGCCGACCTGAGTCCGGCACGGCATTCGAGGAGGTTGTTCTGAATACGATACGCGCACAACGCTGTTCGGTGCCGCCCGGACGACTCTGCGAGGGGCCGGTCTGGGATCCGGACACGGAGATGCTGCTGTGGGTCGACATCCGGTCTGGTGATATCCACAGTGCGACACTGGCATCCTTCGACGGCACGCTCGACCTCGTCGACCAGTCGACGATGCGCCTCGACGGGCCGGTGAGTGCGGTGCTGCCCTGCACATCCGGCGCCTTGCTGGCCACCGTCGGCGACCGCATCGTTCGGATCGCCGGGCGAACGGCCACGCCGGTCGCGACGTTGCCCATGCCCGACGACGGCGTCCGCCGCCGCACCAACGACGCGAAGGTCGACCCCGCCGGACGACTGCTCGCGGGCACCATGTCCGAGGACGGCGTCAAAGGCAGCGCTGCCCTGTACCGGCTCGACCCCGACGGATCGCTGACCACCCTCCGCCACGGCGTCACCATCTCCAACGGGCTGGGCTGGAGCCCCGACGGCGCCACCCTCTACTACGCCGACAGCCCGACCCGTCGCGTCGACGCCTTCGAGTACGACACCGCGACAGGCACTTTCGGCCCCGGCCGCCCATTCGCCGCCTTCTTCGACGGCGAACCCGACGGTCTGACCGTCGATGCCAACGGGTGGGTCTGGGTCGCGGTCTGGGGCGCGGGAGAGGTTCGCGCCTTCGATCCGTCCGGTCACCCGCGCGCGGTTGTCGAGGTAGGCCCCTCCCAGGTCTCCAGCTGCACCTTCGCCGGACCCCGCCTGGACGTCCTGGTGATCACCACCGCCGCCGAGGACGAGGCGGCCACCGAACCCGACGCGGGCCGCCTGTTCACCTGCAAACCCGGCACCGTCGGCCTGCCCGTAACCCCTTACGCCGATACGAGATTGGTGCACGCCGATGGCAGTTGACCGGGTACGCCCGACCGATCAGGCGGTCACGATCGCGTCAGGTTGTGCGTTCAGCCTGACGCTCGGCGGCCCCGGCCTGCCGATGACCCCCGACCCCGACGCGAGATAGGTGGGCACCGATGACGTTCGACCTGATGTGGCTCGACATCCCGGTGATCGCGATACTCCGCGCACCGAGCGCGAAGCGATTTCCCGAGGTGGCCGCCGTCTTGCACGAATCCGGCATCACGGCAGTGGAATTCACACTCAACTCACCGGGTGCGCTCGACGCGCTACGGGACTGCGCAGGGCTCGCGCATCCGGTGGGGGCGGGAACGGTGCTCACCGCGGAAGCCGCCGCGCAGGCCGTCGACGCCGGTGCCGCCTACCTGATCACTCCCGCGGTCATCGACGAGGTGATCGCCGAAGGCCGCAGACTCGGCGTCCCGGTGATCTCCGGCGCGTTGACGCCCACCGAGATCCACCGCGCTTGGACCCTCGGCAGCACCATGGTGAAGGTCTTCCCGGCCGCGACAGGCGGCCCCGACTATCTCCACGCGGTCAGTGGCCCACTCACCGGCATCCCACTGGTCCCGACCGGCGGCATCGGAATCGCCGACGCGAGAGCCTATCTCGACACCGGAGCCACCGCCGTGGGCATGGGCTCGCCCCTCATCGGCGACGCATGCACCGACGGCAGCCTCGACGCCCTCAACGACCGAACCTCCCTCCTACGAGAGCTGTTGCTATGAAAGGGCTTCAGCGACAGCGCCGGGCCGACAATCACCGTGACGCGCGAACCACCGTAGGTCTGGCAGCGGCGGTAGCCGTGGCCGTTGGGCGCAGTGCACCCGAGCACTCGGCGGCCCGGAACGAGTGCCGATCGTGGGATTCATCGCGACGGGAGCGGCTGTCATGAGTGGTGGTCTCATCACGTTCGGCGAGGCGCTCGGGGTAGTCGCGGCGGTGGAGCCGGGGCCGCTGGCGTCCGGTGCGGCGATGCGGATGGATTTCGCGGGGGCCGAGGCGACCGTGGCGATCGGCGTGCGCAGGCTCGGGCATTCGGCGGCTTGGACGGGGTGTGTCGGGGCGGATGCGATCGGGGTGATGGTGCTGGATCGGCTGCGGGCGGAGCGGATCGATGTGAGCGGGTGCCGGATCGATACGGAGGTGCCGAGCGGGTTGATGGTGCGGGAGCGGCGTACGGCCGACCGGATTCGCGCTACCTACTATCGGCGCGGGCTGGCCGGGTCGCGGTTGTCCGCGGCCGATGTCGACGCGCGGCGGATCGCGAAGTGCCGAGTGCTGCATCTGACCGGTATCACTCCGGCGTTGAGCGATTCGGCGCGCGAAGCGGTGCGCGCGGCGCTTGATGCCGCTGTCGATGCGGGGGTCACCGTGTCGTTCGACATCAACTACCGTCGTGCGCTGTGGTCGCCCGACGCGGCGGCCGCCGCGTTGGTGGATCTGATTGCCCGCGCGGATATCGTCTTCGCCGGAGTCGACGAGGCGGCATTGCTCGTCCCGCCTGGTGATCCGGCGGCGATGACGAAAGCGCTTGCGGCACTGGGCCCGTCGGAGGTGGTGCTGAAGCTCGGCGCGGACGGCGCGCTCGGCTGGCGCGACGGTGAGCTGTTCGCCCAACCCGCTTTGACGGTGACCAGCGTCGATCCGGTCGGCGCCGGAGACGCCTTCGTCGCCGGATACCTCGCGGCGGCATTGGACGGGGCAGCCGTCCCGGATCGCCTGCTACTGGGCGCTACCTGCGGCGCGTTCGCCGTCTCCGCCCAGGGCGACTGGGCCGGTCTGCCATACCGGCACGAGCTCGGTCTGCTCGCCGCGCCCGATATCAATCGTTGAGCACGGAGGAAATGCATGAGGCAGTGGATCGGCAACTCGTCGCCTGCTGGCAGGCGCCGACGCATGGGCGAGGGTGCGCAGGCCACGACTGTGGCGGGGCACGGCGGAACCGAGCGCGGGGAAGGGGCTGAATATGAGCGAGCGGATCAGTGGCGTCTTCGCTGATGCCGGAGTCGGCCGTCAGCGAGGAATGGGCATGAATCGTCTTGCGGACAAGGTCGCCGTGGTTACCGGGGCCGCTTCGGGGATCGGGGCGGCGACCGCGCAGCGGTTGGCGGCCGAGGGGGCGGCGGTGGTGATCGCCGACATCGCCGAGACGGCGGGGCGTGATGTGGCGGCGAAGATTCGGGCGGCGGGGCATCGCGCGGAATTCGTTCGGTGTGATGTGGCCGAGGAGGAGTCGTGGGTTGCGTTGCGGGAGCGGGTCGGTGCGCTGTTCGGGCGGTTGGACTTGTTGTGCAGCAATGCGTCTCGGCAGGCGGTGATACCCGCGCACGAGTTGTCGGTCGGTCAGTGGGACGAGGGGCTCGCGGTGAATCTGCGGCCGCTGTTTCTCGGGGTGCGCACGTTCATCGATGATCTGCGGGCCAATCAGGGGAATGTGGTGGCGGTATCGAGCGTGCATGCCAACTTCGGTCTGCCCGGGTTCCCGGTGTATGCCGCCGCCAAGGGCGGATTGACGGCGCTGGTCCGCCAGCTCGCGGTGGAGTACGGGACGGCCAGGGTTCGGGTGAATGCCGTTCTGCCCGGGCCGATTCTGACCCCCGTCTGGGATGACGTCGATGCCGACGGCAGGCGGATGTCGGCACGAGCCACCGCATTGGATCGGATGGGTCAGCCCGATGAGGTGGCCGCCGCGGTCGCGTTCCTCGCCTCCGACGACGCCTCGTTCATCACCGGCGCGAATCTCGTCGTCGACGGTGGCTGGAGTGTACGAAAGGAATCTCGGTGAAAATCACTGCGCTCACTACCTATTCGGTCGCGCCGCGCTGGTGCTTCTTGCGGGTCGACACCGACGAGGGCATCACCGGGTGGGGTGAGCCGGTGATCGAGGGCCGCGCGCACACCGTGGCCGCCGCGGTGGACGAACTGTCCGACTACCTCATCGGCAAGGATCCGATGAGTATCGAGGCGCACTGGCAGGTGCTCACCAAGGGCGGCTTCTATCGCGGTGGTCCGATCCTGTCGAGTGCGGTCGCCGGAATCGACCAGGCGCTCTGGGATATCACCGGCAAGGCGCTCGGAGTTCCGGTGTGGCAGTTGCTCGGTGGCGCGGTTCGTGACCGCGTCCGCGTGTACAGCTGGATCGGCGGTGACCGTCCCGACGAGGTCGCCGAGGCGGCGCTGGAGCGGCAGGCGGCTGGGTTCACCGCGATCAAGATGAACGCCTCCGCCGAACTCGAGCCGATCGACACACCGCGCGCCACCCGCGAGATCGTCGACCGGGTGGCCGCCGTCCGTGCCGCCACCGGCGACGAATTCGATATCGCGATCGACTTCCACGGCCGCCTGTCCGCGCCGATGGCCAAGCGGGTGCTGCCGCTGCTCGAGCCGTATCTCCCCTTCTTCGTCGAGGAGCCGGTGGTGCCGGAGCTGAGCGATCGGATCGGCGAAATCGTCGGCGCGACAAGCATTCCCATCGCCACCGGCGAACGGCTGTACTCCCGCTGGGACTTTCACTCCGTGCTCGAGCAGGGCGTTGCCGTCGTCCAGCCGGATCTGTCGCACGCGGGCGGCATCTCGGAGGTGCGCCGCATCGCCGCGGCCGCCGAATCCCGCGGCATCGCGCTGGCCCCGCACTGCCCACTCGGCCCGATCGCACTGGCCGCCAGCCTGCAGGTCGGCTTCAACGCCCCCAACCTGCTGATCCAGGAACAAAGCCTCGGCATCCACTACAACACCGGCTCCGACCTGCTCGACTATCTCGTCGACCCAACGGTTTTCGCCTACCGCGACGGCTACGTCGACCTACTCCGCGCGCCGGGCCTCGGCATCGAGGTCGACGAGAAAGCGGTGCTCCGTGCCGCCGAACACGGCCACCGCTGGCGCAACCCGATCTGGTCGCACCGCGACGGCTCCTTCGCCGAATGGTGAAGCGTCGGTGAGCTGATGCGCGCGTACTCAGCCTGATGTGCTCAGGGCGGGCAGGAGTGTTGCGGCGAGCGAATCCGTCGTCAGGGCAGCGGAGCGGTCCAGAACAGCACGGTGCCGCCCGCGGGGCGGCGGGCGATCGAGAAGGTTCCGCCTGCCCGCTCCGCGCGCACGGCCAGGTTGGCCAGTCCGCTTCTGCGGGTGGCATCGGCCGGGAGCCCGATGCCGTCGTCGGATACCTCGACGGTGATGTCGTCGCGCATCACGATATTCACCGACACCGTTGCCGCGTTGGCGTGCCGCACCACATTGCTGATCCCTTCACGCAGCACCGCTTCGATATCGTCGGACAGCGGCGGCGCGAGCACCGAGACCGGACCGGCCAACCGGACGGTGGTGCGCAGCCCGGTGTCGGCGGTCATCTCGGCGATGATGGCGTGCAGGCGTTGACGCAATCTGGGGGAGTCGGCCGTGGTGCCGCTGTGCAGATCGAAGATCGAGTGCCGGATGTCCTGCACGATCGCCTGGATGTCTTGAATGGTGTCGATGAGCCGGCTCTTGACCTCGGGCACGCGGGCCCGTTGCGCGGTGCCCTGCAGCGAGAGCCCGACGGCGAACAGCCGCTGGATGACATGGTCGTGCAGGTCGCGGGCGATGCGGTCGCGTTCGGAGAGCACGTCGAGTTCGCGATTGCGGCGCTGGCTGTCGGCGAGTTGCAGCGCAAGGGCGGCCTGAGTGGCGAAGGCGACCATCATGCTCCGGCCCGCGGCGTCCAGCGGCGTGGCGCCGACGGGTAGCAGGATGGTCAGCACGCCGATCACGGACTGTTCGGCGCGCAGTGGCAGCACCAGCGCCGGGCCGACCTCGACCGGATGCTCGAATCGCGGCCTGAAGCCGAGCCGGTCGACAGCCAGTGCCCTGTTCTCCCGGAACGCGATGCCCGCATGCGACTCGCTCACTGGAATGTGTTGCCCGGTCACTATTCTCACGTCGGTGCCCGCGCTGGCAACGACCACCAGTTCGGTCACGTCGTCATGTGGAATCTCCGGATCTTCGGGTAGCGCGAGGAAAGTGCACGCCGACTGGGTCAGCCGCAGTGCCCGATCGGCGACCATCCCGAGTACCTCGTTCGGTTCGCGGCCGGCGAGTAGTTCGGTGGTGACGTCCTGCGTCGCTTCCAGCCAGAGCTGGCGGATGCGGGATTGTTCATAGAGGCGGGCGTTGGCGATGGCGATACCCGCGGCCGCGGCGAGCGCTTGGACGATCACCTCGTCGTCCTCGGTGAATCGCTGGCCACCCGCTTTCTCGGTGAGATAGAGATTGCCGAATATCTCGTCGCGTACCTTCACGGGAACGCCGAGGAAGGTGTGCATCGGCGGGTGGTGCTCCGGGAAGCCGACCGATGCGGGATGTGCCGAAAGGTCGGTCAGCCTGATGGGTTTGGGATCCTCGAAGAGCGCGCCGAGTACGCCGTGGCCGCGGGGCAGGTCGCCGATCATGAGCCGGGTGCGGTCGTCGATGCCCTCGTAGATGAATTCGGCCAGTTGATGACTGGTGATATCGATGTCACGAACGCCGAGCGCGCCATATCGGGAATCGACCAACTCGATCGCGCTGTGCACGATCGCGCGCAGTGTGTCGTCGAGATCGAGTCCGGCGGTGATCACCAGCATCGCTTCGATCAACCGATCCATCTGATCACGCACGCCGACGATCTGCACGATCCGGTCCTGAACTTCGTTCAGCAGCTCCCGCAGTCGCAGTTGGGACAGTGCCTCGGTCATGGCAGTTCGGCCGACCGCCGCCGCTTCGGACGACTCGCCTTCCATACACCGCATTTTCGCACGGGCCCGGTTCCGGGGACCGCGATCCGATCAGCGGCCGGGCACCGACTCATTCCGGCTTCGGCGGATTGAGCTTGGTGGCGAGTAAGGCGGCCTGAGTGCGCCGCTCCACCCCGAGTTTGATCAGCAAACGGGAAACATAGTTCTTGACGGTTTTCTCCGCCAGGAACATTCGGCTCGCGATCTGCCGGTTGGTCAGCCCCTGGCCGAGCAGGTCGAGCAGCGTTCGCTCCTGCTCGGTCAGGCCGGCCAGTGGCCCGGTTCTGGCTTCGGCGTCTTCGCGCAGCTTGGCCATGAGCGCGGCGGCCGCGCGGTTGTCCAGCAGCGAATTGCCCGCTCCGACCGCGCGGATGGCATCGACCAGCTCGAGTGTGTCGATATCCTTGACCACATAGCCGCTGGCCCCGGCCAGGATTGCGTCGAGCATGGCCTGCTCGTCGGTGTACGAGGTGAGGATCAGGCAGCGTAGGCGCGGGTGGTGATTCAGCAGTTCCCGGCACAGCTCGATACCGTTGCCGTCGGGCAGTCGTATGTCGAGGACGACCACGTCGGGACACAGGGCGGGGATGCGTGCCATGGCCTGGGATACGGTGCCCGCGTCGCCGATCACCTCGAGATCGGGCTCGGTATCGATCAGGTCGGCGACCCCGCGCCGCACGATGTGGTGATCATCCACCAGGAACACCTTGATCGTGGGGGGCTGATCTCCCTCGGTCATAGGTTCTAGCGTACGAAAAACGACGGCATCACAGGCTGGAGTCGGTCCTCGAATCGGTGACCGAAGTCCCTTGACCTCTTCGGGTTTGGTGCACATGTCCGTTATCGCAATCACCTGCGGTTCATGCGCTTGATGACGGGGCGCCCGCTGCCGGTCGCGAGTCGGCGCGCGTCCGCGGTCGCGGAATGGCCGGAGCTGACAGCGGCGAGCATGGTGAGCCCGGTATTGCGGATGATCTTGTCCAGATCTTCGAGGATGTCGGCAACCGCGTCGCCGGCACGACGGTTCCGCTCGGACAGTGCGTCGTCATCCTCGAACACCTCGCGTAGACCGTGCAGTCGCAGCCCCACATCGAACAGCTGCCGGACCAGCCGATCCGCAGAATCGGCGTACAGGGCACTGCGCGGGTCGTATCCGTTTGTGAGAGGCTCCGGCGCCGTCGCCGCCCGGGGTGCCGCGGCGTCGTCCGTATCGCGCGAGCCAGGAATCTTCGGCATCATTTCGCTCCACAGTGAACGGGTGATTCGTTGCCACGCTTCGGGACTCGGACGGTTAGCTTCGAGGCTACTCGGACCGTGGGAGGTGGCGAGTGCCGAAAGTCCCGGCCCGGAGGGACGGATGTCACCAGCGTGTGCACCGTACGGTGGGCGCGGTTGCCGTGGTCGCTGAATGAGAACTCGTGGTCGATTGGGCGCCGGGACCGGGCAACGCTCACTATCGTTAGTGACTGTGTCCGTCCGTGGGGTCGTCCCGGCACTGTGGATCGTTGCCGTCGCTGCGGCGTACTTCGGAGCCGCGCAGATCGGACTGCGGCTGGCGCTCGTCGGCGGGCAGGTGACCCCGCTGTGGCCGCCGACCGGGATATCACTGGCCTGTCTGCTCCTGCTCGGGCTGCGCATCTGGCCGGGGATCGCACTGGGTGCGCTTCTCACCAACCTGGCGCTCGGACCGTCGGTGCCCGCGGTCCTGCTGATCGCGGTCGGCAATACCGCGGCTCCCGTGTGCGCGTATCTGTTGTTGCGGCAGACGGGCTTCCGCGAGCGGTTCGACCGGTTCCGCGATGGGCTCGCGCTCGTTTTCCTCGGTGCACTGGCCGGAATGCTGATCAGCGCGACGATCGGCAGCGCGGTGCTCGCCTTCGTCGCCGGGCGCGGTTTCTGGACGACATGGTGGGTGTGGTGGGCGGGGGACGCGATGGGCGTCCTGATATTCGCGCCCCTGCTGCTCGTCGCCCGGACCGCCCGAATGCCGAAGGAGATCAGCCTGTTCCGGGCGGCCGAGGCGGTGGCGCTCGTGGTCGGCACCTTCCTGGCCGTCGCCTTGCCCGCATTCGGGCGCCAGCAGCTGGACTTCGTGGTATTCCCCTTCCTGATCTGGGCAGGCGTGCGCTTCCAGCTGGCGGGTGCGCTGCCATGCGCCCTCATCGCCTCGCTCGTCACGACATTCGCGGTGTCGCGGAACCTGCCCGCGTTCGACGGCCTCGGCCTGACCGCCAAGATGATCCACCTCCAGATGTTCAACGCGACGGTGACATTGACCGCCCTGCTGCATGCCACCGTGATCGCGCAGCGCGATCACGCCAGGCAAGCCGTCGACGCGGCCTGCGCCGAGCTGGCACGGGGATTGGTCGTGCTCTCCGGGCACCGGCCGCTCGGGGAGGGGGTGGCCGAGGTGGTGAACCGCGTGCTGTCGACGCGGATCCAGTCCGGGGAGCGGCCCGGCTAGCCGGGCCGAGAGCCAGGGGCAGCCGCATTCCTGCTGACCCTGGCCATTTCCCTACCCGAATAG
Organism: Nocardia sp. NPDC052566; assembly: GCF_044547285.1. NCBI lineage: Bacteria > Bacillati > Actinomycetota > Actinomycetes > Mycobacteriales > Nocardiaceae > Nocardia > Nocardia sp. NPDC052566. The sequence goes on from NZ_JBIUAF010000001.1 coordinate 806,341, forward strand.
CGGGTCAGATCTTCTGCCACAGGGCAGGGGTGTTGGGGGGTTCCCAGCCCTGCTGGGCGGTGTGCGCCTGCTGGCACAGGTAGCGCACGCCCTCGTAGGACACTTCGGTGCCGACCTCGTAGCGCGTTCCGGCGGTCCAGGTCTTGCCGGGCGCCGGTGTGGTTGTCGGTGGTTTCGTGGTGGTGGTCGGCGGGGTAGTGGTCGGTGGTGTGGTCGTCGGCGGGGTGGTGGTCGGCGGCTGAGTGCCGCCGATGTTGAGGTCGATGCAGGCGTAGAAGGCGTTCGCCGTGTCACCGATATTCCAGATGGCAAGCAGCTTCTGCTTGCCGGTGAAATTGCCGAGGTTGATGTTGTGCGTTTCGGTTTGGCCGGGCGGCCGGTTCTGGCCGTCGACGAAGCCGACCCGCGTATTGCCGATGTAGTACTCGTAATTGGACGTGCGGTGCCTGGCGGTGAAGGTCCAGGTGAAATCGACGGTGCGGCCGACCGAATGCACCTTCCAGCCCTTGTTGTCGTCGTTGAGATCGTTGAACTGGCTGTTGCCCCCTGCGCAATCACGCAGTCCCTTCGGACCTTCGACGCTTTGCGGTTCGTATTTGATCGGGCCGCAGGAAACAGTGCCCTGCGCACACTGCGCCTGCCTGCTGGCAGGCGAGGAAACATATCCGTGCGCATTCGCGGTTCCGGCTCCGACCACGGCGACCAGCAGCGGTGTGAGGGCAGCCGCGGCGCCATACATTATCGATTGTCGTTTTCCGGGCATCGAGATCAAACTCCTACCTGAACGACGGCGCGGGGCAGGCGTCCCCACCCCGAGCCATCGGAATCGGGATGTGATCTAGATCATCGAGATGCGCGCGCACCTGGACCGTAGGCGCGCGACGGTTCCCGGGCAACGGCCAGAACAACTGGGGAACAACGGGTTTACCCCAGGCCGGGCCCGCCCATGGTCATCAGCTTCAGCTGCAGCATCGCCGCGAAGCGGGCATCCGGGTCGGTCAGATCGATGCGCCCGATCTCGGCGATGCGGCGCAGCCGATAGCGAAAGGTGTTGGGGTGCACGTAAACCGCCGCCGCCGCGGCGTTGACGTCACCGAACGCGTCGAGCCACGCGCGCAGCGTCGGCAGCAGGCAACCGCCCTGCGCGCTGTCGTAGGCGAGCAGGCGCGCGACCGGTCCGGAGGGTGCGTCGCGGCGAACCGTCATGAGGTCGCGCAATTCCTGGAGCAGCGCTTCGGTGCGGACGTCGCAAATGTGTGCGATCCGGCGCGGCCCGGTCTCGGCGGCGAGCACCCGCAGCGCGCGATCGGCGTCCTCGCGGGAACGGCGCAGGCCGACGATATCGGTTGCGGTGGTGCCGATTCCGATGACGACGGGCGCGCGATCGCCGATCCGCGCGAGGAAGTCCTGCACGATCTCGGCGGTGCGATCGTCGGATCCGGTGACGGGCACGATGCCGTAGGTGGTCTCACCGAGCAGCGCGGTGGCCGCCGTCGGATACACGGCGTCCAGGTGCAGCGCCAGGGCGTCGGCGAGGCGCTCGTGCTCGCCGACGCGCCGCGCGCGATCATCGATGGTCGGCGGGTTGGCGCCGGGTTCGACGGCCATGGCGAGCACCGCGACCCGCTGGTCGGCGACGCCGAGTTTGCGCAGCGCCTCGACGGCGAGCGGGCCGCCGTCCAGTGCCCGGCTGACCAGATCCGCGCGTAGCCGCCGCGCCACGTCGGACCCGGCGCGCTGGCGCAGCAGGTGCACCGCGGCGAGCTTGCCGACCTCCTGGAACGAGCGGATGCGCTCGGGGGTCAGCGGTGCGTCGGTGGCGGCCCAGATGGTGCCGAGCAGTTCGTCGCCCGCGCGCACGCTCTGCGCGATCCTGGCCATGGTGAATCCGTCGAGTCCCGGCACCGGTTCCACGCGCACCGGCAGATCGCTGCGGTAGAGCGCGCGGAATACGCCCGCCTGCTCCAGCACGGCGGAGTAGCAGTCCGGAACCTGGCGTCCCAGAATGGTTTCCGCCCTGGAACGGTCCGCCGCGTCCTGGCCGCCGGAGAACGCGAGCACCCTGCTGCTGCGGTCCTCGATGGTCACCGGCGCGTCCAGCAGCGCGGCCACCGCGTTGGCGAGTGCGAACAGATCGCCGGACGGTATGCCGCCGAGGGTTTCCGGTTCGTCGACCGCGTTGTCGGTGACAAGCAGCGCGCGCAGCAGGGTGGAGAGCTGAGTCCACGACGCGCCCTTGGTGAGCTCGAGCAGCACGGCGCCGCCGCGCTGCGCGACCTCGTTGAGCACGGGGTCGACGTGGACGGGCGCGCGCACCACCAGCGCGGCCGCGCCCTTGCCGCCCACATCGGCGAGCAGCTCCCTGATCTGCGCCGGATCGTGCGCGCCGATGCCGAGCACCAGCGCGCCCGCGGGCAGCGCGGGTTCGTCGAGCGGATCGTGGATGACGAGTCCGCCGATGCGCCGCGCGGTCTCGGCGCTGCCGCAGACCAGCCGTAGCATCGTCGAGCCCAGGTCATCGAGAATGCGGCTGAGGTCGACGGCTGGGCTTCTGGTCACCGGTCCAACGTTAGCGATCATGATCGCTTCGCGCCGCTACTGGGGAAGCCATTCGGTCGCCACGGTGAACGTATCCAGGAGTTCCGCGTCCGGGCCGATCCCCAGTCCCGGCCCCGCGGGCACCGGAAGATGCCCGTCGTCGAGCACGAACGGCACGGTGATGTCGGTGTCGTAGTAGCGATCCGAGGCCGACGTATCACCGGGCAGCACGCAGCCGGGTAGCGCGGCGAGCGCGATATTGGCGGCCCGGCCGATTCCGGTTTCCAGCATGCCGCCGCACCACGCCGGAATCCCATGTGCCGCACAGACATCGTGGATCCGCCGCGATTCCAGATAGCCGCCCACCCGGCCCGGCTTGATGTTGACGACCCGGCACGCGCCGAGTGTGATGGCGGCGGCCGCCGCGCGCGCCGAGGTGATCGACTCGTCGAGGCAGATCGGGGTGCGCACCCGCGCGGCGAGTGCGACGTGGCCGAGCAGGTCGTCCTCCGCGAGTGGCTGTTCGATCAGCAACAGTTCGAACGGATCGAGGCGGGCGAGGCGGGCGGCGTCGGCGAGGGTGTAGGCGGTGTTCGCGTCGACCTGTAAAGCGATGTCGCCGAAGCGTTCCCGCACCGCGCGCACCGGCGCGACATCCCAGCCGGGTTCGATCTTCAGCTTGATGCGCAGATATCCCTGATCCAGATAGTCGCCGACGGCGGCGAGCAGCTCATCGATCGAATCCATGATGCCGACCGAAACGCCGCACGGCACGCGATCGCGGGTCGCGCCGAGCTCGCGCGCCAGCGGCACACCGCGAGCGGTGAGCTCGGCATCGAGTACCGCCATTTCCAACGCCGCCTTGGCCATGCGATGTCCGTGGAAGGCGGCGAGCGCGGGCGCGACGTCGATGGCGGTCAGGTTGCCGTGGGCGAACAGGGCCGGAATCAGGAAGCGGCGCAACACATCCGCGCAACCGTCGACGTACTCCTCGGAGTACAACGGTTCGGCCATCGCGACGCATTCGCCCCAGCCGTGCGCCTCGTCGGTGACCACACGCAGCAGCAGGAGGTCGCGGGCCAGCTGGGTGCCGAACGAGGTGCGGAACGGCGATTTCAGCGGCATCCGCACCTTTCGTAGCTCGACTCCGGTGAGTTTCATGCATGCTCCTTCGTCAGTACGTAGCCGCGGTGGCGGTCGAATCCCGTGATGTGCGCGCCATCGGTCATCCGGTCGGTCAGCGCCTCGCGCACCGCGATCCGCCAGCGCTTGGCGAGGTCGGGATCGGCGGCGCGCAGCCGGGTGATATCCGCGGGGACGGTGATCAACACCGCCGGTCCGGTCACGGGCCGGCGGACCGGTGCACCGTCGGGTGAGATATCCAGTGCGACAGCCGCATTCGTGGCGTCGACGCCTTGACGGACATGATCACCACAGGCCGCGGCCACCGCGGGCGACCGCAGGTCCCAGCTGATCAGCAGCCGGTCGGTGGCATCGCCCGCGTTGAAGCCGTCGGCCATCGGCCCGTAGAAGTCGGGCAGGTACTCCACCGGCGTCGCACCCAGTTTGGCGATGTTGAAGTAGGCGTTGCGCCGCACCAGCGGATCGAAGGTCCAGCCGATGGTGGTGACGCCGCGGCGCAGCGCCCAGGCGCGCTGATGGGTCTTCACCGCGAATCCCACATCGCGCCCGCGCATCCTGGCGATCACGCCGGTGATGTGGCTGTGCAGCAACGCATCCGCGGGCGCGCCGTGAAAGCCGACGCCGACGCCGACCATTTCCGCCCCGTCGAACGCGCCCGCCACGTAGCCGCCCGCCTTCGTCAACGCGCGAAGCAGGGCGGGTTGCAGCGGCCGGTCCGTCGGCTCGGCCTGCCACATCGCGTCGCACAGGTCGCAGACCGCCCGTAGCTCGTCCATCGAGGACAGCGATCGGATGGTCACCCCGGCCCGCCGCGCCGCCTGTTCGGCGGTGGCCTCCGCTTCGGTCAGCACGGTTGTCATGACGCCTCCCCGAGTAATTCGGCCAGCAGAGCGGTGAAAAGTGCCGCGCGCGGGGCCAATTCGTCGATCAGCACATGTTCGTGGTCGGCATGCGCGCCACCGCCGCAGGCACCGAGCCCGTCCAGAGTGGGGATACCCATACCCGCGGTGAAATTCCCATCCGAACCGCCACCCACCGCGGTTCCGGTGAGTGTTCCGATGCGGAGCTCTGCGCCGAGCCGCACCGCGCGGCGGAACAACGCACGCGAGGCGGCGACGGGCAGTGGTGGCCGATTCGGGCCGCCGTGAATCTCGAGCGCGGCGCCGGGCAGCACCGGGCGCAGGGCGCGGAGCGCGGCGTCCACCCGATCCTGTTCCACCACCTCGAAGGCGCGCACGTCGACCGCGAAATATCCGTTCGCGGGGACGGTGTTGTCCGCCGTCCCCGCCGCCATGGTGGTCGGGGTGACGGTGGTGCCCGCCGCCGCATCGCCGAGCGTGGCGACGGTGCGGAGATGTTCGGCCAGTTCGACGGCGGCATTGATGCCGTGCTCGGGTTCCAGCCCGGCATGCGCGGCGCGGCCCTTGGCCTGGATCCGGTAGTGGGACACGCCTTTTCGCGCGATCTTGAGCGCACCGGCCGGCCCGGCGGGCTCGGCGACCAGTGCGGCGGCGCAGCCGCGCGCCGAGTCGAGGATCAGCTCGCGCGAGGACGGCGCGCCGAGCTCCTCGTCACCGGTGACCAGGATGGTGACACCGGACGGGTCGGGGAGCGCCGCGACGGCGCGCAGCGCGAGCACCAGGCCCGCCTTCATATCGAAACAGCCAGGGCCGGACAGGGTCCCGTCGCGGACCTGGAACGGATGGGTGCGCAGTGAGCCCACCGGCCACACGGTGTCGTGATGCCCGAGCACAAGTGCACGTGGCCGAGTGCCGAAGCGCCAGCGCAGATGGGTGTACCCGGACAGCGTGATCCGCTCCGGCGCGACGCCCAACAGCGCCGTGCCCAGCGACGCCACCTCCTCGGCGCTACGCGCCACGGCGTCCTGATCGGCCGACGGTGATTCGCAGCGCACCAGGCGCTCGATATCGCCGATGAACGCGGGCAGGTCGGTACGGAACCGCTCGACCAGTGCGGGTGCGGCCGACTCGGGTAGTTCGGCTGCCGCGGATGTCATCGAATACCTCCTCGTGAAGATGTCCTCCGCCTTCGAGAATCGCCGCCCGCGCGCGGCCGCGCCTCGTTTCGGCGGATGAATCCCGGCGTGCCGGTTGGTGGGATTCGACGATCAGGGGAAACCCTGACGGTTTCGCCCCTCGGGTCGCACAGCCACTGGCTCGCAGGGACTAGTCGACGCGCACCAACCGGCCGCCCCGCGTTCGTAGTCGCGAACGACGACGCAACGGCCCAGCGTGGCGACCATGGGTGGCATGACAGCAACGATCGGAGCAGGTGACCGAGTGTCATCCGAATCGAGGCGGCGCATCGCCGACGTCTTCGCCGCGGCGGGAGCCAGCGGCTATCTGCACGCACGCGAGGTGGACGGGACGGCCGAAATCGGCGTGGACGCCGACGCGCCCGTGGTGCTCGCCTCGGTCTTCAAGATTCCGGTGGCGCTGGCCTACGCACGCCAGGTCGCCCTCGGCGAACTGGATCCCGCCGAGCGCGCCACGGTCACCGCGCGCGACCGGATCGGCGGTATCGGCACCGCGGGCTGCGCGCACGATGTCGAGATGAGCTGGCACGACCTGGCACTGTTCGCGTTGACGATGAGCGACAACGCCGCGACGGACGTGCTGCTGCGCCGGGTCGGTGTGGACGCCGTGCGCGGTGTGCTCGCCGAACTCGGGCTGCGCGAGACGCGGATCATCGGCGGCTGCGCCGACCTGTTCGCCACCATCGTCGACGAGTTGATCGCCGAGATGCCCGATGTCGACCCGAACGATCTGGCGGCCGTGTTCGCCGCCGCGACACCGGAACAACTGCGCGCTCTTTCGGTCTGCACGCCGGAGCGCACCAGCGCGAGCACGCCGCGCGAGCTGACCACCCTGCTGTCCGCGATCTGGCAGGACACCGCCGCGCCCGCGCAGGCGTGCGCGCAGGTGCGCACGATGATGTGCCAGCAGATCTGGCCGCACCGGATCGCCAGTGGCTTCGGCGACGACGTGCTGATCGGCGCCAAGACCGGCACGCTCCCGTTCGTCAGGAACGAGGCGGGTGTGCTCACTTTCCCCGACGGAAAGCGTTACGCGGTCGCGGTTTTCACTGTCGCGGAATCCCCGGCCCAGCGGTTGCCCGCCGTGGACGCCGCCATCGGCACGGCCGCGCGGCTGGCCGTCGATTCCCTGCGCTCGGAAGGAATTCAGGCATGAACGCCACAGTGCCGGATATCGAGCACTGGCGGGCACGGCTCGCCGATATCGCCACCAGGCACGCGATTCCCGGTGTCGTACTGGCGATTTCGCACGGCGACGAGCTGATCGAAGTCGCCCACGGTGTACTGAACGTGAACACCGGCGTCGAGACGACCGCCGATTCGCTGTTCCACCTCGGTTCGATCACCAAGGTGTGGACCGCGACCCTGGCCATGCGCCTGGTCGAGCAGGGCATGATCGGGCTCGATACGCCGCTGCGCGAGGTGCTGCCCGAACTGCGGCTCGCCGATCCGGCCACCGCGGAGCGGATCACTTTGCGGCACTTGCTCATCCACACCGGCGGCCTGGACGATCCGGTGATCGATACCGGCCGCGGTGACGACTGTCTGGCGCGGTTCGTCACCGCGCTCGCGGACAGCGAACCGGCGCATCCGCTCGGCGAGACCTGGGCCTACAGCAACGGCGGGTTCTGTCTCGCAGGCCGGGTGATCGAGGTGCTGACCGGACAGACCTGGGACGCGGCCATGCGCGACATGCTGTTCGAGCCACTCGGTTTGGGCCATACCGTCACGCTGCCCGAGGACGCGCTGCTGCACCGCGCCGCCGTCGGTCACATGCCCGGCGCGGACGGGACACCGCAGCGAGTCGACTCGTGGCTGTTCCGGCCGCGCTACGTCGCCCCGGCCGGATACATCAGCGCCTCGGCCCGTGACGTTCTCACCTTCGCGCGGATGCATCTCGATGGTGGTGTCGCGCCGTCGGGCGAGCGGCTGCTGTCGGCCGAATCCGTCGCGCTGATGCAGTCCGAACAGGTCGTCTTGCCGTACTCGGGATGGACCGCCGATTCCTGGGGCATCGGATGGTGGCGCGCCGACTGGCGCGGCGAACGCGTGATCGGCCACGGCGGCGCGACGCTCGGCCAATCCGCGCAGCTGTGGGTGCTGCCCGGACATCGGCTGTCCTTCGTCGTCCTCACCAATACCGGCGACGATATCGGCACGGCCGTCCAGGAATTGAGCGCGGAGATCGCGCAGGCACTGGCCGGGGTCACGGCACCGCGGCCGTTCGGGCCGCCCGAGACACCCGCCGAGGTCGAGATGACCGGACATCTCGGGGTCTATCAGGCGCCGCTGTACCGGGCGGAGGTGACGGCGGGCCCGGACGGCCCACGCCTACGGCAGACCCTGCTCGGCGTCGCGGCCGAGCTGATGCCGGATCCGGTGCAGGAGTACGCCCTGGTGCCGCTGGACGCGAACCGCTTCGCGGCACAGGAGATCAAGTCCGGGCGCTGGATGCCCGGAGCGTTCGAAGAACTTTCCGACGGGTGGTACCTCAGCTGCGGCGGAGGCATCGCCCACAAGATCGAAAGCGGTGTGGCATGAACACCAAGTACCTCGGTTTCGACGATCTGGCGCGCGTCGCGACGCCATCGGATCCGGCGCTCGCCCCGGACGGCAGCCGCGTCGTCTATGTACTGCGCACCGTCGATCCCGTGCGCGACACCGACATTCGCGCGCTCTGGCAGGTCGTGCCCGGCAGCGAGCCGACCCAGCTGACCCGTGGCACGGCCGATATCTGCCCGCGCTGGTCACCTGACGGTCGGACCATCGCCTTCCTGCGCGCCGAGGACGGCCCGGCACAGCTGTGGCTGCTGCCCGCCGCCGGGGGAGAACCGGAGCGGATCACCGAGCTGCCGCTCGGCGCGGGCGAACCGGTGTGGAGCCCGGACGGCACCAGGATCGCCTTCACCGCGCCGGTGGACACCACCGGATCCTCGCTCGATCCGCATGCCCCTGTGCACATCACCAGCCGGACGTACAAGATCGACGGCACGGGGTGGCTGCGCGGATTCCGTTCGCACATCTTCGTTCTCGACCTGGCCGACGGGTCCATCCGTCAGGTGACCGACGGGGATTTCCATGCCGGAACGCCCGCGTGGTCGCCGGACGGCACCCGGCTCGTCTGCACCGATTCGCTCGTCGACGACGATGATCCGAGCGCCTCGGCGGTGCGCATTGCCGATGCCGCGGCCACCCGGCGCGAACCCCGGCGGATCGGCAGCGCGAGCGGCACCGTGTCGGCGGTGGTCTGGGGCGGTGACGGCGCGAGCCTGCTCGCCGTGGCGACCGTGGACACCGAGGTACGCAACAACCGGCTCCTGCGCATCCCAGCCGACGGTGGCGAATCCGCCGATCTGACAGCGGGATTCGATCGCAATCTGATGCCGGGCGGGCCGGGATATCCCGGTGCGCTGCCCGCACCCGCCGGCGCCGACGCGGTGCTGTTCTGTGCGCGCGATCGCGGATACACCCATCTCTATCTCCGCGATGAAACGGGCATCCGCAAACTCGTCGGCGGCGATCGCGCGGTCGCCGGCGTGTCCGTCGCGGCCGGACACGCCGCGCTGGTGGTGTCGAGCACCGAAAGCTTCGGCGAGATCGTGCTGCTGACGCTGGCCTCCGGCGCGCAGCAGGCGCTCACCAGGCACACCACCACCGCGCTGCCGGACATCACGCCGATTCCTGTGCAGGAGCGGGTGTTCACCGTTTCCGACGGGACCGAGGTGCACGGCTGGCTGCTGCGTGATCCCGCGGCGCCCGCAGGTGGCCCGCTGCTCGTGGATGCGCACGGTGGCCCGCACAATGCCTGGAATCCGGTGTGGGACTGGGCACATGCCTACCACCAGGTGCTCGCGGCCCGCGGCTGGACGGTGTTGCTGCTCAACCCGCGCGGTAGCGACGGCTACGGCGAGGAGTTCCTGCGCGCCGCGCTCGGTGCGTGGGGCCGCGCCGACGAGCACGATTTCCTGGAGCCGATCGATCAGCTGATCGACGAGGGCATCGCCGACTCGCGGCGAATCGCGCTGTCCGGCTACAGCTATGGCGGCTACGTCGCCTGCTGGCTGCCCACCCGCACCGACCGGTTCGCCGCGGTGGTCGCCGGTGGCGTGCTGAGCGATCTGGGCAGTTTCATCGGCACCTCCGACACCGGCAGCCTCCTCGTCGGCACCGAAATCGGTTCCGGGGTGGACGCGGTGGCCCAGCTGTCGCCCATGACCTACGTGGACCAGGTGACCACGCCGACGCTGGTGTTGCAGGGTGCGGCCGAGGCGCGCTGCCCGCTCGGCCAGGCCGAACAGTGGTACGCGGCACTGCGCGAGCGCGGGGTGCCTGCCGAACTGGTCGTGTACCCGGGCGCGTCCCATCTGTTCATCCTGGACGGAAAGCCGAGCCACCGAATGGATTTCAATCGCCGAATCGTCGACTGGGTGATCCGGCACACCCGCGCGCATGCGCCGGGGGAGCCCGCCGCCATCGCGCCACTGGATGCGGCGCACTGGCAGCGACGGCTGACGACACTCGCCGAGCGGCACGGAATTCCGGGTGCGGTGCTGGCGATCTCGCACGGCGACAGCATGATCGAGGTCGCGCACGGCGTGCTCAACCTCGAGACCGGCGTACCCGTCACCACCGATTCGCTGTTCCAGATCGGCTCGATCACCAAGGTGTGGACGGCGGCGGCCATCATGCGGCTGGTCGATCAGGGCAAGCTCGACCTCGATACGCCGCTGGCGGAGATCCTTCCCGAACTGCGCCGGGGTGATTCGGCCGTCTTCGACCGGGTGACGATGCGCCACCTGCTGATCCACACCAGCGGCATCGACGGCGATGTCTTCACCGATACCGGCCGCGGTGACGACTGCCTCGAGCGCTACGTCGCCGAATTGGCCACGGTCCCGGTCAATCACCCGATCGATGCCACCTGGTCCTACTGCAATTCCGGCTTCAGCCTCGCCGGGCGCGTGCTGGAAGTGCTCACCGGCTCGACCTGGGATGCGGCCATGCGCGAGTTGCTCTTCGAGCCACTCGGCCTGCGGCACACGGTGACCCTGCCGGAAGAGGCGCTGCTGCACAGGGCGGCGGTCGGGCACATGCCGGGCCCGGACGGCACACCGCGTCGGGCCGACCAGTGGTATCTGCCGCGCAGCAGCGGTCCGGCCGGTGCGATCGCCACGTCCGCCCGTGACGTACTGACCTTCGCCAGAATGCATCTCGACGACGGGATCGCCCCGGACGGCGAGCGGATGCTGTCCGCCGAGGCGGTCGCGCAGATGCAGGCCGAACAGGTGCGGCTGCCGTTCGACGGCTGGGTGGCCGACTCGTGGGGCCTCGGCTGGTTCCGCGGCGACTGGGGCGGGCACCGGGTGATCGGTCACGACGGCGGCACCATCGGCCAGGTGTCGATGCTGCGGGTGCTGCCCGGTCATCGGCTGGCGTTCACCGTGCTCACCAACGGGGGTGAGTTCATGCCCGTGATGCGCGCGCTGACCGAGGAGATCGCGGCCGAGCTCGCGGGTGTGACGGCGCCGGAAGCGTTCGGCCCGCCCGCGGAACCCGTGCGACTGGAGCTGAGCCGCTACGTCGGCGTCTACGAGCGAACAGGTATACGGCACGAGGTATTCGAGGGCGAGAGCGGGCTGGTGCTGCGCTCGACGCTGACCGGCGAGCTGGCCGAGATGATCGGCGACAAAGCCACGGAGGAACGCGTGCTGGTGCCCGTCGCCGAGGGGGTGTTCGCCGCGCGCGTGCCCCTGCAGGACGCCTGGGAGTCGGTGAACTTCTACGAAATCGCCGACGGCACGCGGTATCTGCACGCCGGTGTGCGCGCCACCCCGGAACGCCGAAGCGACGCGGGATGACGCATCGCAACGCCCCGGCGCGAGCCGGGGCGGAGCGGATTCCGTTGCGCGCCTGGCTGACTCTGCTCGCCGTGGCCGTCGGCGCGTTCGTGACGCAGATCGATGGCCTCGTGGTCGCCGTCGCGAGCCCGGATATCGCCGCGGGGCTGCGGGCCGGGCCCGCCCAGATCCAGTGGGTGAGCACGGCGCAACTGCTGGCGCTGGCCAGCCTGGCGATCCCGGCGGGGACGCTGGCCGACCGGTTCGGCCGCAAACGGATATTCCTCCTCGGTGTCGGCGGATTCACCGCCTCCTCGCTGCTGTGCGGGCTCGCGGGCTCGATCGAGTTGCTCATCGGCGGACGGGTGCTGCAGGGCGCGTCCTCGGCGCTGCTGCTGCCCGCCGCTCTCGGTGCGCTGCGGGCCGCGTTCCCGCCGAACCGGTTGCCGACGGCGCTCGGTGTGTTCGGTTCGGTCACCGCGCTGGCGTTGACCGGCGCACCGCAGCTGGGCGGCTGGCTCGTCGAACACCTCGGCTGGTCGTGGGCGTTCTTCGTTACGGTGCCGTTCGGGATCCTCGGCATCGGTATCGGCGCGCTGGTCATTTCCGAATCCGCGCAACGTGTTTCGAATCCGCTCGACCTGCCCGGTGTGCTCACCTCGACCATCGCCGTCGTGAGCCTCGCCTGGGCGGTCACCGGTGTGCAAGACAATGGCTGGGCGTCTGCGCAAACCATCGGGCTCGCCGTGGTCAGCATCGTGTTCTTCGCCGGGTTCCTTGTCGTGGAACGTCTTTCGGCGCATCCGATGGTGCCGCTCGGGCTGTTCCGCAACCGATCGTTCAGCGTCGGGCTCGTGCTGCTCGCGTTGACCCTGATCGGGATGTCCGCGGTCACCTTCTATCTGATGTTCTATCTGCAAGGGGTGCAGGGTAAACGCAGCGCCGATGCGGCAACGGCGTTGCTGCCGTTGTTCATCGCGTACATGATCGCGCCACCCACCGGCGGGCTGCTCACCCAGCGGTTCGGGGCCAGGGCCACGATGATGCTCGGAGCCGCCTGCAACGCCATCGCTTTCGCGTTCCTGCTGCGGCTCGCACCGGATTCGGCGACACTCACCCTCGCCGTGCCACTGGCGCTGATCGGCGTCGGTACCGGTTTCCTGATGGTGGCCTCGATGGAGGCCGTACTCGGCACCGTGCCCGCCGAACAAGCCGGTGTGGCGGCGGGCGTCAAACAGGCGGTGAGCCAGCTCGCCAGCACCCTCGGCATCGCCGGCTTCGGTACTCTGCTCGCCTCACTGATCAGCGCCGAGTTCCCCGATGCCGTTCGCACCGCGTTGGCGCCGAACACCGCACTCGCCGAACAAGTGGCCGAAGATCCCGGTATCCAGCAGCAGGTCGGCCTCGGCTTCCCGCCATCGTCCACCCAAACCCTGCCCCGCGATCTCACCGACACCGTCGTCACCACCATCACCGACACCGCCCACCGCGTCTTCACCGACGGCGTTCACGTAGTCTTCGGCGTCTGCATCGTCATCGCGGTGCTAGCGGGAGCACTCGCGGTATTCGTGCGCGACCCAAACACCGAATCACCCTGCGACACAGACCGACCCGCGCGCGCTGTGGATCAGGCGCCGATTTCCTGATGATCGGGACCTCCGCTCGCGCGAACGAGACGGGCGGAGGTCCGCGCGGGTTGACGGCGACTCCTCGGCCGGGTGTGGGATCTCGGTGGCTTCCGGTGTGAAACGGGTTTAATCTGGAGTCGGTCTCGGGGGAACAATCGGGGAGCCCCTGCGGACTGCGCGTGGAGACCAGCAGTGGGAGGGGCTATGCCCGGGATCGCGGTTCATCGATTGACTGTCCGCGACGGCATCCGCGTCGACAGTGCAACGCCCCTTGATCACAGGGTGTGGACCGTCGTGCTCACGTTTCCGTCGTGGGTCCAGAGACGTGGCGTGCCAACACAGGTGATCCCTGGCTGGGCCTGCCCGGGGCCGCTGTATGAGCCGCCGACGGCAGGCGAAGCACTCGAGTTTCTACTCAATGTCGCTGCGTCCCGGGATGGACGGAGACACCGGCCCCTGTCGCCGGAAGACCGGGCTGCCCCTCCCGAAGTGCTGGACGCGGTCAGGGATGACATGCGGATGCTGCTCGGTGACAAGTATGACGAGTACATGGAAGCCGCTGGGCACGGCACGTTGAAGGTAGCAGCGCCGACTGGTTGCCTAGTTGGCTTGATGGCGTGGGCGAGTGGAGCCGCGATCGCGGGAAGTTTGCCGTGGTTGCTCGACCGCATCTAGTGCACGTCACTGGAGTTGGTTGCGCAGGGTATTCATGACCGCCCTGAGTTGCAGCCAGCTCGGGTCCGCGGTGGATGCGCTGGTGACCGTCTTCAGGTCGTCCTCATCCCAGGTCCGCATTCCATCGGTGAGGACGAGATACTCTTCGACGGCGCCGTCGTCGGGAATCTCGGAGGTGGCGTCCAGGAAGGCAGTCACACTGTCCCGCAGCGCGATACCGTCGCCGGCATCGGCCTGTGCGGAGGCCGGTCGTACCAGCCGGAGCTCGCCGTCGCCGGTTGCGACGACGAGTTCGCCTGTCGCCGTGGCGGTCAGAGCAGTCACCGGGGAGTCGTTCAGGATGGCGTGGTCGACGGCGGTCATCTCGTCCACATCGACCTCGATGAGACTCCCGGTGGGCGTACCGATCCACAGTGTGCCCGGCCGCGCTCCGAATGCGATGTTGTGGCGTGACCACTCACGAAGCTGCTCGTGCCTGATGTCCGTGGATCCGCCGGGCGGGCGGAGCTCCTCGAGGCCCGTGCTGAAAACGAGCTCCAGAGACGGGAATTCGAACATATCCACCGTATTCCCGTAGGCGTTGCCACGGATCGCCAGATGCCGTCCATCCGCACTGAAGATAGGCGTCTGATAGCCGTCGACATCCAGGATCAGTGCCTTACGAAGCACACACATCGCGTTGTCGTCGGCGAGCCGCGCGAAGATCATATGGGTCTCACCCTGGTTACTGCGGAGAGTGGCCGCCAATCCACCGGCCGGATGCACCGCGACCCCCGTGTCCCATCCGACGTCGGGGTAGATGGTTCCCGAGGCGAGATCGATGGCGTCGGAACGGTATTCCCCGTCTTCGTCGGCATCGCTCGCCGACGGCGAGGCCCACAATATCTCGCCGTTGGGACTGAATGTCATGCAATGGTAGGCGGCATCGGGCGAGAGCCCGTCCGGCTCGGACACGCCCTCGGGCGTCCACTGCACAACTCCCCCCTCGGCCAGCACCAGGAGCAGCGGCTCGTCCGGATGCCACGCGACAGTGGGTGTTCGCCCACTCCGCTCCCATCGCTGCGCGTCGCCATAGCCGGCGGAGTCGGCGCCGATAGATCCGTGGTACAGCAGCTCCCGATAGTCCCAGATATGCACCGTCGGCCGCTCCGAGTCGATACCGGCGACCAGCGAAAGACGGGGATGGCACACCAGACGTTCGATGGAACCCGCGCCATCGTTCAGCCAATGTGCAACTGTCTCAACCTCACTCACCCCAACACCGTAGCTCCGTCCCGCGTCGAGGACTCGGCGGGTTCTCGCCGCTCACGAGCCGCGGCCCTGTCGTATCGTCTCGGTTCAGAAGGATGAGCCGGTGCCGCCGAAAGGCCACGGTGGAATCGGGCGGTTGTCGATCACCACGTTGTCGTACCTGATCCCGAAGATCGGATTGGAGTGGCTGCACGAGCTCTTGCTGTCATTCGCACAGGGCTCGCTGCGGCTACCGCATCCACCGTTCACGCTCGTCGTCCTGTGCGCCGGAAGCCAGGCCCGCGTGACGCGCTCTATTCCGAACCCGCAGTTGACAACCACATCCACCCGATAGGTGTCGTCGGTTTCGTTGCGGCACCAGAAGTCGGTGCACGAAACCCAGGGCGCCAACACTACCGTCGTCGACGCGGCGGCCTGGGGAGCGGCAACACCGAGGGCCATGGCGAACAGGGGACTGGTGATGCCAAGCAGGGCTGTCAATCGGCGATGCATATCAATCTTCCATGCTGCGACTCCGAACTCCCGATCGAATCTACCCCCGCCACCCAGTTTTGCGAAGTGCCGAGTCGGCTCATCGACCCCATTTCTACTGGTTTGCAATGGATTTGAATTCGTGGTTATGGTTGGCGCGTGAACTTTTCCTACAGGAAGGGCGCCGTGCGCCCCTGCCGGTGACCCCCGGTGCTGGGCTGGTCCCCGGCAATAACGACGACCAGCCCGAAGTGGATCAACATCCCGAAGATGTGATCGTGCACCACGTCTGTACTGCATTCCGGATTGATCGGATCATCGGAGATCGTCCCTTGGCCGAAATCGGTGACCCTGTCCTCATCGTCGACGACGAGCGTCAGCATGCGCTGGCAGTAGCAGGTGAATACGACGGTTTCGGCAAGGCTGCGCCGGTCGGGGTGTACGACAGCGCCGACCTGGCGTGTCGTGCGTTGCTTCGTGTGCGTTTCCCCGTGCACGCCATGGCTTTCCATCCCAGCCTTCCGCTTCTTGCCGTCGGTTCGGGTAGCTATGACGGCGGACTCGACTTCGAGGGTGAGTTACTCCTGCTGGACCTGGAGACAGGGGCGACCATCTCGCTCTTCGAGGGCTATCCTGGCCGCCAGGTCCTGGGCTTGGAGTGGCTCGACGACCACGGGCTGAGTGTGTGGATGGCACCCCCGGACGACTACGAGGACGAGAACGCTTGGGTCGAGGGGTATGTCGCGGTGGTTCATCGGCCGGACTGGAGGGCTGTGCAGGCCAACTCGCTCACCGGGTCCGAGCTGGCCGGGCCTCGGATACCGCTGCAGCGGCCCGACAACCGGGATCGAGCGCGCCGGCGGATCTGCGAGCTGTCCCCGAGGTGGGAGCCGCGACGCAACATTCGCGCGGTCGAGGAGCTGTCCGACGGCAGGATCATTGCCGCGCTCGACGGTATCGGGCTGGAGTCCTGGTTGCCCTCGGGGCAACGGCAGTGGACTGTCTCGGATGAGCTGGGCGGGCGTGACATCGTCGTGGCCGCCGATGAGCGTTCGGCCTGGACCGCTCTGGTACGTCCAGGGTGGAGGGATGAGCCGCAGGCGGTCATTCAGCTTTCCCTCGATGACGGGACGCGGCTCGACTGCCTGAGCTGCCCGACCCCGGTGTCTTTGGTGCGCTGCGCTGACGGCCTGCCTGCACTGGCTCCTGAAGGCATCAACAATGAACGCAGCAGGCTTCGTATCCGGCGCGGCACCCGCGTCTACTTCTACGACATCGCGCCCGACGAAGACGCGCTGAGCATCGATGAACACGAAATATGGCTGGCCACAGCCGATCTGGAAGAGACATCGACAGCCGGGCATCCGCGTGCGCCGAAGACGACGGACTTCGCACGGGTGTTCCCCTTCTCATGGGTACCGGATGAGACACACTTTGCGGGCCCGGGTGTAGAGACGGCAGACGGTGACCTGGTCCACGCGGGGACCGTCTATCACGGCCACGGGTTACAACCCGGAGGTTCGTTCGTGGTGCGGCGCAACACCACAACTGGTGAGCCGACCTGGATCTTCCGCACAGATCACAAACCCACCGCGCTCGATGCCGACCAGGAAACCGTGTACATCGCCTACGCGGACGGTGAGCTTGTGGCACTGGAACTTCAGTCCGGCACTGTATTTCGGCGCCGATATCTCACCGTCGCCGCGATTCCTGTCATACCGACCGCGTTGACCGTCGTCGGTGCCGGTCGGCTCCTCGTCGGCCTCGATGACGGGCGAATCCTGCGGTGCTCGACCGAGAGGTAGCCTGGCAACACGCTCTTTGTCGCGACTCGCACGGTTGATTCCGGCCAGCGTATTCGCCTGCATCGTCGGCGTCGCGGGTTGGCCGGACGGGTGCTCACCCAGCTTTCCGGGCGGTCCCGTCACTACCGTGCCGCCGAGCCTTGTCAGGGTGGATGTCGAGTCGAATACCCTTGTACACCACCGTATTCGGCACATCGTCGTCGTCGTTGTCCGGGTCGCCGGAGTCCGCGGGATCCGGTAGTTCCGCGATCTGCTCGATGACGATCTGTGCGCGCGCCGCGCCGGGATCGAACATCTCCTGGAACGGCCCGGCGAACGCCCCTCCGAGTCCGCGGTGCTTCGCCCGAAGAGCCGCCCACCCGAACAGCACCATCGGGCCGATGGTGACGATCAGCAGTAACAAGTCCCCGCCCACCCCACGAGCCTACCGAAGTCGATCGAGCGTGGTCGGGATGGACAAGGAAGATCTGGTGCCCGACCCGCGCTGATGCCTACTCCGACACGGCGATGCGCTCAGCCGATCGCTCCGATGAACCCGATGATTATCGATACCACCGACAGTGAACCGATACCGAATGCCGCCGCGAGCGCGAATCCGATCAGCACGTCCTCGTCGGTGGGCCGCGGTGGTTCGACGGTGTGTCCTCGCACTTCGGTCGTGGTCGGCGTCGCCCATTCCACACAGACCGTCCCGTTATTCATCAGGATGAACACGCAGAACGACTGATCGATCTCTCCCGGCCGTCCGTTGAGGAATCTGCATACTGCTTCGGATTTCGGTTCCAGAGTCAGCACACGGTCATCGATTTCGACGACCACACGATAGCTGCGCCTGCGCACGCGCCCGGGGCCTGGAAGCACCTTCATCGGACGGTCGTTCACCCGCGCCACGAGACAGCTCGCATCTCTGGTCCCGATCGGAATACTCGGTCGCGTTGGTGGACCGATTCGTTCGATGGTCACCACCGGTGAATCCGCTGTTCCGAACTGCGCCGAACAACGGTCATCGGTCCTCGTGACAACGACATCCCCGAAACCACTGCTATCGAAGATTGTTCGCAGGAAGTCGGACATCGGCCAGCTACTCCTCCTATGCGCCGATAGATGCCACCGCCACACCCCCCGGTGATGTGAATTGTACTGCGGCAGTGGAGGCACAGACTCCGATCAACCTGCGGGCAGGCCGATCCGGTCGCGGTCGAGCATGTCGCGCAACTGCGAAAAGACTCGCGCGACAGTCGACAACGAGGTGGCCGAGACGGAGTTGCCGCGCAACCCATCCCTGCTTCTCCAAACGGGTGTTGGGGTACTAGCGGACTTCCAACTGATAGGTGACCTCGACCCAGAAGCCACCGGGCTCGTATTCGCCACCGAAGGTGAGGACGTAGTCGCCGGGTGCGAGGTCGTCGAGACGGACCCACAGGCCCCAAGCTTTGGCCTTGAACCGGCCGGTGTAACCGAAGGGGCCGCCCGCGGCCGCCGTGACTGGAAATGCCTTGTCGTTGGTCACTGTTCGCACCGGCAGTGGGACTCCGTTCAGTGCGGCGTGACCGGAGGCCGCGGGCGCCACCGGTACCTCGCCACGCGCGAAGAACCCGTCCGGAACCTTCTGGAACATGTTGAAAGCCGGGAAGAAGATCGGCCTGCCGTGCGGAATCGTGCACCGCCGCTCGACTCGTCCACCGAAAGTGCCTGCCAGGAACCAGACATCCGTGGGCTGATCGATCGCGGCGAACTCGCCGGTCTTGTCCACCACCGGATTCTTGGCGTTCGGCACCGCCATCGCCCACTGCCACCAACGAGCCGCCAGCTCGACATCGCTACTCGCCATCTCTCTACCCCAAACAACCATCGACGCGAGGAAGAGCGCGAGCCACGCCGGATCGCCCTCTTCCGAAGTGGACCGAGGAAAGTATACGAACCAGCCGGTCTGTGCCGCTTTGGCGGTCCGCAGGTTTCAGCCCGCGACGAACCCGTCGCGAACAGCCAAGGGGTGTATGCCGTGCCAGCGCCGGACTGCCCGGCGCAGCGCCCGCTCATCGCTGAAGCCGACGCGGTGGGCGATCGAGCGCATCGACAGCTCGGTATCGCTCAGCAGGGCGAGCGCACGTTCCTGCCGGACTCGCTCGACCTCGGTGCGCCCGGTTCGCTGAGCATGGATCCGGCGATGCCGACACGGCACGTCGAGTGAAGCGGATTATCGAACATATGTTCTACGGTTGGGGTAGGGTGGCTCGGGTGACCACACATTCGACCGCGCTGGCGCCGGATGCTCGAACACCGGGATGGCCGGAACTGGCCGATGTCGATTTGCTGCGCACCCTAGTGGAAATCGAACGCCGCCGGAGGCGACTGGACGCCGCGATGCGCGCGGCCGTCGCCGAAGCCGAGCGCCGTGGCCTCGCCGCGGGCACCGGCTATCGGGACACCGTGGAGCTGTTGACCGATCTGCTGCGGATCAGTGCCACCGAAGCGCGCCGGCGAATCGAATACGCGGCCCCGCAGGTGCGTTCGCGTTCCAGAAAGATGTGGAGGGTGCTGGCGGCCGCGAGCTGAGGGCCGTGCTCTTACCCTGCCCCGGTCGAGGAAGGCCGCTCGGTCCCTCTCGCCGTCGGCGTGGAGCCGGGTGTTCGCCCCGGGACACGATCTGCTCGAGCGCGTGGGTGCCGGTCAGCCGCTGACGTGTGCGGTGTTGTCGAGCCAGTGCTGAGCGAGGTCGGTGTCGCCATCGATGCTGACGTCGCGCCCGGTGAGGGGGAGTCGCCGGGTCACCGTCAGTAGCAGCGCTCGCGCCGGGCCGCTCACCGTCACATCGGCGGGCCGCCTTCCGGGTCGCCACGTTGCCCCGTCTGGCCGCCGTTCGACGAACCAGGCGCCGGTGCCGTCGGCGAGATCGGTGGCCAGCCATTGCAGCGTCTGCCCGGCGCCGCGGAGAGCGTTCGCGGACTCGGGCCGCTGCATCTCCCAGGTGGGCGAGGTGAGCATCGCGAAGTGGTTGCCGATGAGCGCGGCGGCGATGTCAGCGGCGATGTCAGCCGACCGGTTCGCGGTATGGGCAGCGTCGACGCCGTGTACGACCGCCTCGTTGAGCATGCCGGCCAGCCAGAATCGCGTCCCTGATCGCCCGTCGGCAGCGGGGTTGAACACCGGCGCATCGAGGGCGTCATCGGAGCAGGCGTTCGCGACCCGTTGCGCGGATTCGCTCAGCCACGCCTGCCATTCGCCGGGATCGGCGGGGAGTTCGGCCATCTCCATGGGCAGCTGGGTGGGGTCGGTGATGCGCCGTTCGATGATCTCGGCGACCCAGTTCTGGGTCTGTCCTACGTGTTCGACCAGATCGGTGATGGTCCACTGCGGGGCTGTCGGCACGGTCGCGCCGGGTCCGGCCGCGGCGGCTGATTCCGCCAGAGCTCGGGTGTGGTCGACAATGGCTTGCCGGGCGCGTTCGGCGGTCAGCTCGGTCATGGGATGCCCTTTCGTAATTCGTTGTCGTGGGTATGACGGGCTGCGTCGGTCGAACTCATTGGTGCCGTGCCGACTCTCTCATTCGTGTGCCCCCGCGTCATCCCGAAGTCAGCTCCCGATAGTCGGCGGCGGCTATCGTCGTCGCTGGCCGAATACGGTGGACTCCCAGGTCAATTCGGCGTCCGTTCTGGTTGAATCGCGCGTATGGCAACCAGTGTGCGCATCTCTGGGCTGGTGCTCGTCGAGCACGAGTTCTCGGTCCCCCTCGACCATTCCCGTCCCGACGGCCCGAAGATCACTGTCTTCGCTCGGGAGGTCGCCGATCCGGACGGGCTCGACCGGCCGTTTCTCGTCTACCTCCAAGGCGGGCCCGGGCACGAGGCGCCGCGGCCGTCGCGCGGGACGCCGAGCTGGCTGTCGCGGGCATTGCGGGAGTATCGAGTGCTGATGCTCGACCAGCGCGGCACCGGACGGTCCACGCCGGTCGGCATGTTGTCCGGCACTCCGGCCGAGCAGGCCGAATACCTCACCCACTTCCGCGCCGACGCGATCGTCCGCGACGCGGAGTTCGTGCGGCGACAGCTCGGCGTCGAGAAGTGGAGCGTGCTCGGGCAGTCGTTCGGCGGGTTTTGCGCGCTCGCTTACCTTTCCCACGCTCCCGAAGCCTTGGCCGAGGCCTTCTTCACCGGCGGGCTGCCGCCGATCGCGCGGCATCCCGACGAGGTCTACACCGCGACGTTCGACAACCTGATCGAGCGCAACCGCCAGTACTACCTCCGCTATCCGGGCGATCGCGGCCGGGTCGAGGCGCTGCTGCCGATGCTCGACGACGGGGCCGTCGTCCTGCCCGACGGCAGTCCGCTCACCGCGCGGTTGTTCCAGCAGCTCGGGTACGTTCTCGGTGTCAGCGGCGGCGAGGAGACGCTGCACTATCTGCTCGAACGTGATCCGAAGTCCCCCGCCTTCGCGCACGACGTCGCGAACTCGCTACCGTTCACCGCGCGCAATCCGCTGTACTCGGTGATCCACGAGTCGTCCTACTCCGACGGATTCGCCACCCGCTGGTCCGCCGAGCGCGTGCTGCCGGACAAGTTCCGCAGCGACCGGACGCTGTTCACCGGAGAGCACGTGTTCCCCTGGCTCTTCGACGACTACCACGGTCTCCGGCCGATGAAGGAGACCGCCGAGCTGCTCGCCGCACACGAGTGGCCGCGGCTGTATGACGCCGACGTGCTGCGCGAGTGCACGGTCCCGGCGGCGGCCGCGATCTACGCCGACGACATGTACGTCGAGCGGACGTTCTCCGAGGAGACCGCGCGGTTGATCCCGACACTGCGGCCGTGGATCACCAACGAGTACGAGCACAACGGGCTGCGCGCATCGAGCGATCACGTGCTCGGGCGGTTGATCGACCTCGTCCGCGGCCGGGTCTGAGCCTGCACTGCTGTCACCGCCGAGGTTCGGTTTCCTCGGCTGTCCCGAAATAGCTACGGGCCCGGCCGCATTGCGGCAATCGCGGGAAAGCGGAATCGTGTCGCCACGCTGCGGGCCGCCCGAGGATCTGAAGCCCTTGCGGTGCAGGTGTTTTCGAGGTCGGTGTCAGTACACTCGGAAGTTTGTGACGCTCGGTGTGTGGGGGAGATCGGTGGTGAGGGTGAATTCGACTTGGCCGGGGCCGGTTACGAGGCGGAGGTTGCCGACTACGGGGGCCGTCCAGAAGAAGGGTTGCCAGGCGCCCAGGGGGGTGGCGGCTTGGCCGGTGGCGCCGGTGTCGAGGTTGCGCCATCGGACGGTGGGGGCCAGGCTGCACCAGGGGGCGGGAACGCCGAAGACCTTCAGCCAGCCTTTGAGTTGGAGGTCTACTGTGCCGGGGACGTCGCCGTCGGGGTAGACATTGCCTACTGCCCAGACGTCGCCGGAGCAGCCCGGACCGTTGGCGCCGGTGGTGGTCATGGGGAGTTCGACGGGGATGTAGTTCGAGGCCGCGGCGGGGGCGCTGGTGGCGATGAGGGCGGCTACTACCGCGCTGGCGGATAGGGAGATCTTGGCGAGTTTCCGGTAGGACATTTCAGCCTTTCAACTGCGATTGCTGCAAGGTCGATGGCACGAGATGGCTTCGAATTCATTGTTCCATCGGCTAACGGGTTGCTGTCGTTACCCGTCGCTTCGCGCGGCGAGCGGGCGAGCGATGACCTAGGCGATCGCGGAAAGGCGACCAGCGGTTCATCAAACGCTCGCGCACCCGAATCAGGTTGCGCACGAAAGTAACCCGGAGATACCTCGTCGGCGCGGAATAGCATCATGTCATGCGACCGCAATGGCTCATCGATCTCCACGAGGACTTCCCGGGCTCCGCTGTCGTCGCGGCGGCGCTCGACGATCCCCTGATGATCGAAGAGCGCGACGCGATGGTGGGGCGCTGGCCCGCTGTCCCGCGGAGCCGGGCGATCGTCGGGTACGGGACGATGCCGACGATGACGCGCATGCGCCGCGTGCCGCGGCTCGGAGAAGCGGTGTTCGATGACTACGCGATGCTGCGTTGCTCGTTCTACTACCGGCACATGTACGACCTCCTCGGACGTACCGCCGTCCTCGTGCCATTTTCGGCGCTTCCTGATCTACCGCTGCGGCGCATGTTCGACAGTGACCAGGTCTTCATCCACAGCGATACGAACTACAAGCTGTTTCCCGCAGGTGTTCATGCGATCGCGGACTTGGCGCGCTGGCTCGAACTCTATGACCATTACCGAGACGAACTCGTTGTCGTGTCCGAGGTCGTGACCTTCGAACGCGAGTACCGATGCTTCTGCCGCGACGGCCGATTCGTCTGCGGAAGCTCCTATCCGATCGAGCCCTACCTCCCGGTTCCCGATCACGTGCGCACCTTCGCCGAGACAGCGGCGGCACGACTGCTCGCCCACGGCTCCGGCATGGTCACCGTCGATGTCGGCGTCGGCCCCGACGCTGCACCCCGTCTGGTCGAGATCGGCGGCGTGAACAGCTGGGGCATCTATGGTTCCAACGTCGCCGACTTCATCGCCGCGATGGAAGCCGAGGCCCTCGCCCGGGCGGACCTGTGAGAAGGGCGTCGCCACATGCCATGTCATCACCTCCGTCCGTTTTCGTTTCCGAGACCCCACCGCTTGGCCTGGTCCGCGGTGAGTCGCAGGAGCTCGCGGTAGGGCAGGCCGTTCAGGAGTGAGCGGCCGGGCGGCGTGATCAGTGGGGGATGGGGGTGGTGGGGCGGGGGGTGGGGCGTGAGGTCAGGTGGGCTTCGATTACCTGGGCTACCTGGTAAGGGTGTTCTGTTGGTTCGAGGAATGGTAGGTATTCGACTGTGCGGGCCAGGGCGGGGAGGTCGACGGTCAGGTACATCGCCATGAGGGGGTTCACGAAAAGTTCTGTGCCGGTGGTGCGGTCGGTGGCGTGGACGTCGCCGAATTCACCGCGCAGGGCGCTGGCGATTTGGGAGTGGACAATGCTTGGGCGCAAAGGTGTTTCGGCTAATGCGTGGACAACGGCGGCGAAATAGGCTGCCCCAGGCCGGATTCGTCGCCGCGCAGCAGGATGTCCGTGCCGCCGTCCACCAGCACGAGGGCGTCGACGTCGAGTTGCTCGACGAGCGCGGCATAGGCCGCGCGCAACGGCCGGACACCGGATTTGGGGAATGCGTACACGATCGGTTCGCGGCCGGTGGTCGCGAGCCAGCGCGCCAGGCCGCGTTCTGGGAAGTAGTCGTCGTTGCCGGGGGTTTCGGGGCCAACGGCGGCGACTCCCGGTACCAGCCAGTCGTCGAGTGGGGTCCGGCGCAGGTCGCTGAACGACAGGTTCGCCAGATGTACCTTCTTGCCCTGCTTTTCCAGTGCTACCGCGAGTGGCAGGCCACCGTACACATCGAATCCGCCGCCCGCCCCGGCGATCAGGACACTGGAGGCATCGCGCAGGCGGGTGAACAGCGGCGGCTCGGCCAAGTGATACGAACTCACCCCGCCCATCATGGCCACGGCCGCGATCCAGTGCCACAACTCGCGTATATGCCGATGATGTGGCGTTCGGGGCTGTGGTTCGAGTTGATTACTACAGTGAGGCCGATGGGAGATGACCAGGCACTGGTTCAGACGTTGCGGGATATGGCGTGGCTGGCCACCCCGATGGCCCTGCGCGTCGCGGCGACGCTGCGGCTGGCGGACCAGTTCGGCGATGCCGGGGCCACTGTCACGGAGCTGGCCGAGCGCACGTCCACTTCGGCGCCTGCGCTGACTCGGGTGCTCGCCCATCTGGTGACCCTGACGGTCCTCACACACACGAACGGCGTCTACCACCTCACCGAGCTGGGGCGGCAGTTGCGTTCGGACGCGGACAACGAACTGCTGCTCGAACTCGACATCAACTCCGCGGTCGGGCGCGCGGAACTGGCCTACGTCGAACTGGAGCATGCGGTACGCACCGGCGAAGCGGCCTATCCGCACCGCTACGGCCGCGACTTCTGGTCCGATCTCGCCGAGACGCCCGCGCTGCGAGAATCCTTCGACGCCAAGATGACTCGCCGATTCCAGGCTATCGCGCCGCAGATCGCCCAGCGATACGACTGGAGTCGCTTCGCCACCATCGTCGATGTCGGCGGCGGGCAAGGCGCGGTCCTGAGCGCGATCCTGCGCGCGCATCCGTCGGTGCGCGGGCAGCTGGTCGATCTGCCCGCCACCGCGGCCCGCGCCGCCGAGGAATTCGCCGCGGCCGGTCTGACCGACCGTGCCACCGCCGTGGCGGGCAGCTTTTTCGAGCCACTGCCCGCCGGGGCCGATGCCTATCTGCTCAGCGACATCCTCCACGACTGGGACGATGCCAACGTCCACGAAATCCTCACCCGCTGCGCCGAAGCCGCGGGTACGGCGGGAACCATCCTGATCGTCGAAGCCGTGCACGGCCTCGGCGCCCACACCGCGATCGACCTGTCCATGCTCGTATTCTTCGGTGGCCGCGAACGCACGCTCGACGAATTCGCCACCTTGATCGGCGCCCACGGCCTACAGCTGAAATCCGTTGCGGAAATCGCCGACAACCGCACCCTCCTCGAAGTGACGATCAGCTGAGCCGAGTCCCGGTATCGTTTTTTGAATCCTGTTGGTGGGCAAGAAAGTAGGTTGAAATGAGCATTGTTCTGCAGACCGAACCCTTGAATTTCGGCCAGGCGGTATTGGATGCGCAGCACGCGTACCACGGTCAGATCGCCAAGCTCTTGGGCATCGACGACAAGGAAAGGGTCAAGCGCGTGTTGATGGCCAACGGCATTGATCCGGGTGTGGAGGTGTGGGTGGGATACTGCTCGCCGATCGATGAGGACAGCCGCGTCGGCAGCAGCTTCAAGCCCGGGGACCCGACCAACACCTCCCCGGTGGTCGTACGCATCAGCGACGATCGCACCGTGCGGGCGCGAGTGAATGTCGACCCGGCCGAGGTGCACCCGTACCTCGTGGACATGCACTAGAGCGAGCAGACCCTCCGGTCGCTTCGACCGAAGCGGGCGGAGGGTCCGGCCGGAGTCGAATCGGTGTCAGCCGAGATCGATATCGTCGAAGTACAAGGTCACCAATTGCCCTCCATCGATCTCGTCGGGTTCGCTCCAATCGAAGGGGAACGCACCGCGCAAGGCAATCTGGGTGGCCTGCGCTCCTTGACCTCGATCGATGACGATGGTGACGTTCTTCGGTTGGACATCGGTGTCCCCGCGCACTGCCCCGGCGAACCAATCGGCGAATGCGCCACTCGCCGCGGCGCTGCGACGGAGCGAAACCGCGCCGGCCGAAGGTGTATCCGGAACCAGGATGAGGACTTCGCCCGCCGCGCCTTCGATGGGCGAGGCCAACGCCGGATCGATGGCGACGTGCTCGATCTCGATGATCGGCTCCGCGGGCGCCTCGTCCACCGTCACGCTGATCGTTACATCCGTGTTCATCGCTTCGCCTCTCCGATCAGCTCTGGCGGGTGAGTTCGATTGTCCGGGTTGTTATGTTGGTCTTCTCGACCGAGTAGAGCCGTTGCGGTACGCCGTCGTCCGCGCAATCGAGCGCCTGCAGCTTGAAGGATTCGCGCGGCGTATGGGACCAGCCTCCGTGCACAAATTCCCAGGCGTTCGCAGGGTTCACCTGGGTAGCCGATATTCCAGAACCCTTGGTGACCGTCTTGCCGGTCGCGAGTCCGAACTCCACCCGATGGGGAGTGCTCTGCAGATCCAGTGTGTAACCACTGCTGGACTCGAACTTGTTGTATACCCCGTCTGCCCAGTAGTCGGCGTTGCCGGTCGACTTCTTGCCGTACGAGAACGTCACGCTTATCTCGACGTCCTTGGCGCCCAGCCAGTCCCCCAGATACTTGCGTATCTTCGCCGGATCACCGCCGGTCTTCTTCATCACGGTCTCGTCGAATTTCTTCGCCAACGCACTGACGATACCTTCCAGCAAATCCTTCGGCTTATCGCTGTCCCGGTTTTTCTGAGCAGGTTTCGTGAGGGCCTCGATGTACTCCTTCAGCCACTCTTCATTGAATTGCCGCTTCACTCGGCCACGATAGGTGCCGAAGTACAGATCACGATTGCCGCCACACTTGGGCATGTCCCACTCCTCGGCTCGATGGAAGAACCAGACATGACCGGCCCCACCGCAGCGGCATACGCGCCACTGCGCAGACTCCGTACACCGCGCACATCATCCCGCCGCGCACAACGCAGTCCGATTACCAGCACGACGAGACGAAACACACTGCGAGAATGGGTATTTCAGAGCCACGAGACTGGTCCGCTTCCATTGGAGCACCGCGATAACGGCCAGTCCATAGCCGCCGGACATCAAACAGCGAGTCGCTCGGCGCTTCGGCTGCTGGAGGGCAGGGTGGCGGATTCGGTATCGGTCGATGCTCATGCGGTGTTGGACGCGCATCAGTCGAAGCCAATAGCCTTCTGGCACAGCGAGTGAGGTGAGCCACAGTCGCCGCTCGGTTATAGGAGGTCTGACGATGGTGGAACGAATCCTCATCACCGGCGCGGCGGGTGGTGTCGGCACGCTGATGCGGCCCCGGCTGGCACGGCCCGGCCGAGTGCTGCGACTACTCGATCTGCATCCGCTGCCGGAGCCGGGGCCCGGTGAACGGGTCGAGCTGGTGACGGGCTCGCTCACCGATCCGGTGACCATGGCCGCCGCCTGTCGCGATGTCGACGCGATCATTCATCTCGGCGGGATCAGTCGTGAGGATGCCTGGGATCGCGTGCTCGCGGCCAATATCGACGGCACGCATACCGTTTTGGCGGCGGCGTGCGAGGCCGGGATCTCCCGGGTGGTGCTCGCGTCGAGCAATCATGCCGCCGGATTCCGGGAATTCGACACCGGGGATCCGGAAGGCATTGCGGGGGAATCATTTCCGCGTCCGGATACCTATTATGGGGTGAGCAAGGCAGCGGTGGAGGCGCTGGGCAGCCTCTATCATTCGCGCTTCGGTATGGATGTCCTCTGCCTGCGGATCGGATCGTGCTTCGAGCGGCCCGCCGATCTGCGCGGGCTGTCGATGTGGCTGTCGCCGGACGACGGCGCGCGGCTGTTCGAGGCCTGCCTGGCCGCCGAACGTCCCGGCTTCCAAGTGCTCTGGGCCGTTTCGGACAATACGCGGCGGGTGGTCTCGCTGCGCGCGGCCGAGGCGCTCGGCTATCGCAGCCGTGACGACGCGGAGCGATACGCCGGGGAGATCGATACCGATCCCGCGCTCGCGCCGAAGTATATCGGCGGCGCTTTCTGTGAAACGCCACTCGGCAAACCGAATCCGCTCTGAGCCGGGCGGCACACACCGGAATCGCATTGCGCGATACCGAAATCGAATCGGGATTTCCGATTACCGCCCCTGCTTCCCATGTGACGCTGAGGGCCTCGCAGACCTCGAAAGAATCGCAGCATCATGACCAATGTTCGTTTTCTCTATTTCTTCGGCGCGCTCGGCGGCATCCTGTTCGGCTACGACCTCGGCGTGATCTCCGGCGTACTGCTGTTCATCAAGAAGGAATGGCACCTGACCTCGTTCACCCAGGGTGTGATCGGCGGCTGCCTCGCCGCGGGCGCGGTGATCGGCGCGGCCATCGCCGGGCGGATCACCGACCGGCTCGGCAGGCGGCGCACCATCATGATCGCCGCGGTGGTGTTCGGTGTCGGCGCCATCGGCTGCGCGCTGGCGCCGAATGCGGCGACGCTGGTGCTCGCCCGCTTCGTCACCGGTATCGCGGTGGGGTGCTCGTCGGCGACGGTGCCGACGTATCTGTCCGAGTTGGCGCCGACAAGGGCGCGCGGTGCGCTGTCGACGTTGAATCAGCTGATGATCGTCTCGGGCATCCTGCTCGCCTACATCGTCGACTGGGCGTTGTCGGGTACCGGGAATTGGCGGCTGATGTTCGCGGTGGCCGCGATCCCCGCGGTGGTGCTGCTGGCGGGCATGTCGGTGCTGCCGGAGACGCCGCGCTGGTTGCTCAAGGCCGGTCACGAGGCCAAGGCGCGGGAGGTGCTGGCGGGTACGCACGGATCCGCCGACATCGACGGTGAAATCCACAGTATTCGCGCCGTGATTCGCCTGGACGCCGAGCAGAAGGGCAGGCTGCGCGATCTGTGGCTGCCGTGGGCGCGGCCCGCGCTGATCGTCGCGCTGATCCTCGCTGTCGGCCAGCAGTTCTCGGGTGTGAACGCGGTGAATCTGTATGCGCCGCAGATGTTCACCGATCTCGGCTTCGGCAATTCGACCTCGCTGCTCGCCGCGATCGTGCTCGGCGTGATCAAGGTGGCGTTCACCGCGTGGGTGATCTTCGTGGTGGACCGGTGGGGACGCAAGCCACTTCTGTTGCTGGGCAACGTATGTATGGCCGCGTCGCTGCTGTTGCTCGGCATCATCGTGCTGACCGTGGACAATCACACCGTCACCGGTCTGACCACGCTGATCCTGCTCAATGTCTATCTGGCCGGCTACGAACTCGGCTGGGGCGCGGTGGTCTGGGTGATGATGGCGGAGATCTTCCCGCTGCGGGTGCGCGGTGTCGGAATGGGCGTCGGCAGCGTGGTGCTGTGGGCGTCGACCTTCACCATCACCTTCCTGTTCCCGGTGATGAACGACCATCTGGGGCTTGCCCGTTCGGCCTGGTGCTTCGCCGGGGTGAGTGTGGTGATGTTCCTGCTGGTGCAGCGGTTCGTGCCGGAGACGAAGGGGCGCAGCCTCGAGCAGATCGAACTGGATCTGCGCGCCCGCGTTGGTGGCCAAGCGGCCGAGGCGAAGTGATCGGGTGATCGTCTACGTATCGAATGCGGACGGCCGCGAGATCTCGGTCTTGCGGCTGGACGCGTCCGGGGTGCTGACTCCGGTGCGCGCGGTTGCCGTCGACGGGAAGGTGATGCCGTTGGCGGTGTCGCCCGATCGCCGCCGTCTGTACGCGGGGTTGCGGTCGACGCCGTACCGGGTCGCGGTATTCGAAATAGAGTCCGGGACAGGGGACTTGGTGCCGGTGGCGACCGGGCCGCTGCCGGACAACATGGCCTACCTCGGCGTCGATCGTTCGGGGCACTATCTGCTGAGCGCCTCGTACACCGGCGACAAGGTCGCGGTGCAGCGGATCGGCGGAGACGGTGCGGTGGGGGAGGTGGTTCAGGTGCTCGCCACGCCGCCGCACGCGCACTCGATCGTCGCCGATCCGTCGAATCGGTATGTGTTCGTGGGTGTCCTCGGCGGTGACACGGTGTGGCAGTACCGGTTCGACGGTACGCTGACGCCCAACGCGCCGCCCTTCGTGGCGACGAAACCCGGTGCGGGCCCGCGGCATATCGCCTTCCACCCGGACGGCCGGGTGGTCTACGTATCGAACGAATTGGACGGCACCGTCGAAAGCTTCCTGTTCGACGCCGATTCCGGTGTGCTCGATCCGGTGACCGCGCTCTCGGTGGTGCCGCCGAGCCACGCCGGAATCACTCCGGCCACCTCGGAACTGCGGGTGACCCCGGATGGCCGGTATCTCTATGTGGCCGAGCGGGTTTCGAGTTCGCTGGCGTGCTTTCGGGTGGACGGCGCGACAGGTGCGCTCGCACCCTGCGGGCACACCTTCACCGAGACCCGGCCGCGCGGATTCGCCATCGACCCCCGCGGGCGGTTCCTGGTGGCGGCCGGGCAGCGCACCGGTCACGTCGCCGGCTACGCCATCGGCTCCGGTGGCGGACTGGAGCTGGTCGACCGCCGCGCAGTGGGCGCCGACCCCAACTGGGTCGAGATCGTCGACCTGAACGGCTGAGCGCCGATGCCGACGAGGTATCGGTCGATACGAAATGAACGTTGGACGAGTATCACCGCGGGGCCATAGCCTGCGAAGACGGCAGAGGAGGTCGATCATGGCGGATACCGACGGTGCGCGGCTGTGGCTCGCGGACGGACTGCCTCGGCTCGAGCCGGTCGGTGACACCGGGCGGCTGGGCTCCGGGCGGCTCAGCTCGCTGGTATCGCTGGAACATGTCCGCGGGTTCGTGACCGTGGTCGAGGAGGGCAGCTTCCGGCGCGCGGCCGAACGGCTCAGGATGACCCAGCCGCCGCTGAGCAGGCAGATCCAGAAGCTGGAGCGCGAAGTCGGTGTCGAACTGTTCGATCGCACCCAGCGACAGGTCCGCCTGACCCCGGCGGGCGAGGTGTTCCTGGTCGAGGCGCGGCGGTTGCTCGCGCTGGCCGAGGCGGCGCCGGACGCGGCGCGGCTGGTCGCGGCGGGCACCGCGGGCGCGGTGCGGATCGGGTTCACCGCGGCCTCCGGCTTCGGTTTCCTCGGCCGCCTGCTCAACCACGTGGAGCAGGGGCTGCCCGGTGTGGAGGTGGTGCTGCGGGAAATGGTGAGTTCGGAGCAGTTCGCGAACCTGCGCAGCGGCAAACTGGATCTGGCGCTCGCCCGGCCACCCTTCGACGCCGGTGAATTCGATTGTCGCCTGGTGCATTCCGAGCGGCTGGTGCTCGCGGTACCCGCCACGCACCGGTTGGCCGGGCTCGAGCCGATCCCGATCGACGACCTCGGCGGCGAGGCGCTGCTCGTCTACGCGCCGGGCCCGGCACGGTATTTCGCGGATCTGGTCGCCGGAATCCTTGCGGCCGTGCCCTACACGGCCACCCATGAGCTCACCCAGGTGCACACCATGCTCGCGCTGGTCGCGGCCGGGCGCGGGCTGGCGCTCGTCCCCGACAGCGCCACCCACCTGCATCCCGACGGTGTGCGGTTCCGCCCGCTCGCCGGTATCGACGATCCGGTCGTGCTGCACGCGGTCTGGCGCCGCGACTGCGCGAACCCGGCCTTGCATCGCGTGGTGGCGCTGCTCGATTCGCTGCCGCCCGCGCACTGAAACCGCTTGTCTCCCAGGAGGTATACGTGTCCCACCTGTCCGCCGAAGAGCTGGGCCCCGCTCTGGGCCGCGGGCTGCTGTCGTTTCCGGTCACCCATTTCGACGCGGAGCTCGCCTTCGACGAGGCCGCCTACCGCAAACACATCGCCTGGCTCGCCCAGTACGAGGTGGCGGGCCTGTTCGCCGCGGGCGGCACCGGAGAGGGATTCTCGCTGACACCGCCGGAGATCGATCAGGTGGTGCGCGCGGCGGTGGCCGAGACCGGCGGCCGGATACCGGTCGTCGCGCCGGCCACCGCGGGCACCGCCGCCGCGATCGAGCAGGCGCGCGCCGCCGAAGCCGCCGGGGCGGAAGGCATTCTGCTCCTGCCGCCCTACCTCACCGAGGCCGGGCCCGACGGGCTGATCGAACACGTCGCCGCCATCTGTGCGGCGACCTCGCTCGGCGTGATCTTCTACAGTCGCGCCAATGCCACCTGCAACGATGTCACCCTGGCTCGAATGGCCGAGCGCTGCCCGAACCTGATCGGCTTCAAGGACGGCGTCGGCAATATCGAGACGATGACCCGCATCTACGCCCGCCTCGGCGACCGGCTCACCTACATCGGCGGCCTGCCGACCGCCGAGACCTTCGCACTGCCGTACACCGAAATGGGCGTCACCACCTACTCTTCGGCGCTGTTCAACTTCGTCCCCGAGTTCGCGCTGGCGTTCTACCGCGCTGTGCGGGCCAGGGATCGGGACACGGTGTATCGCCTGCTGCGCGAATTCGTCATCCCGTATCTGGACATCCGTGACCGGCGTCCCGGCTACGCGGTGTCGATCGTGAAGGCCGGGCTCACGGCGGTCGGCAGGCCTGCGGGGCCGGTGCGGCCGCCGTTGACCGATCTCACCGGCACCGAACTCGGCGAACTCACCGAGCTCGTCCGCACCATCACGGTGACCCGATGAGCGGCGCCGTACTCGACGAGATCACCGGTGTCACCGTGTCTTCGGTGACCGTGCCGCTGCGGACTGGGATCAGCGACGCCAAGGTGCTCACCGGGCGGCAGCGGCCGATGACCGAGGTCGCCGTGCTCGTCGCCGAGATCGAGACCGCGGGCGGCTACGGCGGCGTGGGGCTGAGCTATGCCAAACGTGCCGGTGGCCCAGGACAATTCGCCCATGCGAGGGAGCTGGCGCCGGTGCTGCTCGGCGCGGATCCGAGCGATATCGGCAAGATCTGGGACACGCTGATGTGGGCGGGCGCCTCGGTCGGGCGCAGCGGGCTCGCGGTGCAGGCGATCGCGGCCTTCGATATCGCGCTGTGGGATCTCAAAGCCAAGCGCGCCGGGCTGCCCCTGGCGAAGCTGCTCGGCGCGTACCGGGATTCGGTGCGCTGCTACGACACCTCCGGTGGGTTCCTGCACGCGTCGATCGAGGAGGTGCTCGAGCGCGCGGCGGCATCGCTGTCGCGGGGGATCGGCGGGGTCAAGCTCAAAGTCGGCCATCCCGACGCCGCGGTCGATCTGACCAGGCTGACGGCCGTGCGGGAGAAGTTCGGTGACGGTGTGGCGATGATGGTCGACGCGAACCAGCAGTGGGATCGCGCCACCGCGCGGCGAATGTGCCGCGCACTCGCACCGTTCGGGCTGACCTGGATCGAAGAACCCCTGGACGCCTGCGATTTTCGCGGGCACGCCGAGCTGAGGGCGGCCTTCGACACCCCGATCGCGACCGGGGAGATGCTCACCAGCGTCGGTGAACATCGCGAGCTGATCCGCGCGGGCGCCGCCGATATCGTGCAGCCCGACGCGCCACGGGTCGGCGGCATCACCCAGTTCCTGCGGATCATGGCCATGGCCGACAGCGAAAACCTGGCGCTGGCACCGCATTTCATGAAGGAAGTGCACCTCCATCTGGCCGCCGCCTATCCGCGTGAGCCATGGGTCGAGCATTTCGAATGGTTCGATCCGCTGTTCGAGGAGAGCCTCGATATCGCCGAGGGACGGATGTGGCTGCCGGGCCGCCCCGGGCTCGGGGTAACCCTCAGCGGACAAGCACGCGCGTGGACCGTGGCCGAGCACACCGTCCGCGCCTGAACTGCGCGAGGAACACAATGGACACCGATCTATACGAACTGGACCGCGTCATCGCGGCCGCCGCATCCGCCGAAAGCACGCCCGCCGAACGCATCGCCTGGCTCGACGGGGTCGCGGACGCACTCGATGCCGCCGCCGACGAGCTCATCCCGCTCGCGGCCGGGGAGACCCGGCTGCCCGAAACCCCGCGCCTGCGTGGCGAACTCGCGCGCACCACCTTTCAGTTGCGCTTCTTCGCCGAGGTGCTGGCCGACGGCGCCTATCTCGACGCCACCGTCGACCATGCCGATCCCGGCTGGCCGATGGGCCCGCGCCCGGATATCCGCCGCGCGCTGCTGCCGATCGGGCCCGTCGTGGTCTTCGCCGCGAGCAACTTCCCGTTCGCGTTCAGCGTCGCGGGCGGCGACACCGCCTCGGCGCTCGCGGCGGGCTGCCCGGTGGTGGTCAAGGCGCATCCCGGACATCCGCGGCTGTCGGAGCGGACCGGTGCGATCGTGCGTGCCGCGCTGACGGAAGCCGGTGCGCCCGAGGGGATCTTCGCGGTGATCCACGGTGTCGAGGCGGGCGTGGAGGCGCTACGGCATCCCGCGGTCGCCGCCGCGTCGTTCACCGGGTCGGTGCCGGGCGGGCGGGCATTGTTCGACATCGCGACCGCGCGACCGCGGCCGATTCCCTTCTACGGCGAGCTCGGCAGTGTGAATCCCGTGGTGGTGCTGCCGGACGCGGTGCGGGCGCGCGGACCGGAAATCGTCGCGGGCTACCTGGATTCGTTCACTCTCGGGGCTGGACAGTTCTGCACGAAACCTGGACTGCTGCTGGTGCCCGCCGGGCACGGGCTCACCGAGCCGCTGCGTATCGGCATCGAAACCAAACCCGCTCAGCCGCTGTTGAATTCGCGGATCACCGAGGGCTTCCTGGCGGGGGCCACTCGGCTACGTGCGCATCGATCGGTCACCCCGATCTCCGCGCCGGACGAGGACCCCTTGCGGCCGAAGCTGTTCGGCGTCAGCGCCACCGACTTCCTCGCCGGAGGCGAGCTGCTGCGCAGCGAATGCTTCGGACCCGTCTCACTGGTCGTGGAGTACGAGAGCACGGGAGAGTTGCTCGAGGTGCTCGATGCGCTCGAACCAGGGCTCACCGCAAGCTTGTTCGCACAGGACACCGAAATCGACGCCGCCCGTGCGCTGCTGCCCGCCCTGACCGGTCTGGCCGGGCGGCTGCTGTGGAACCAGTGGCCGACCGGCGTCACCGTCACCTGGGCGCAGCAGCACGGCGGGCCCTATCCCGCGACCACCGCGCCGACGACGACATCCGTCGGCGCGGCGGCGATCTCCCGCTTCCTGCGGCCGGTGGCCTGGCAGGGCTTCCCCGACGCGCTGCTGCCACCCGCCGTCCGTTCGGACAATCCGTGGGCGCTGCCGCGGCGGGTGGACGGGAAGCGGGAGTGACCGTGGGATCCCTCATCACCGATGTCCGGCTCACGCCGATCCTCATCGCCGACGCGCCGCTGCTGAATGTGGGCGGGGTGCACCAGCCTTATACGCCACGACTCATCGTCGAGGTCGAAACCGATTCCGGCATAGTCGGTCTCGGCGAAACCTACGGTGACAGCGTGTACCTGAGCCGGGCGGCCGAGCTCGCGCGTGCACTGATCGGCATGCCGTCGGGCGCGTTCAACGCGATCCGCTCGCTCGGCGACCGGGCGTCGTCGGAGCTGCTGGCGGACATCCCGATCGCCGGTGGGCTGCGCGGCGCGCTGACCACCGACAAGGTGCGGCTGAGCGTGCTGTCCGCCTTCGAGGTCGCGGCCATGGACGCGTACGGCCGCGAACTGGGCCTGCCGGTGCACGCGCTGCTCGGCGGCAAGGTCCGCGATCGGGTCGACTACTCCGGCTACCTGTTCTACAAATGGGCCGAGCATCCCGTCGCGGACGCGCCCGCCGACGCGTGGGGCGCCGCGCTCGATCCGGACTCGGTGGTGCGGCAGGCACGAAAGTTCTTCGCACTCGGTGGATTCCGCTCGTTCAAGCTCAAGGGCGGCGTCTTCGCGCCCGATGCCGAATGCGCCGCCATCGAGGCGCTGGCCGCCGCCTTTCCGGATCATCCGCTGCGCCTGGACCCGAACGGCGGATGGTCGGCGGCCACCGCGTTGCGCGTCGCCGAACGCCTGCGCGGCACCGTCGAGTATCTGGAGGATCCAACGACCGGTCTCGACGATCTCGCGGAACTGCACCGGCGCACCGGGATTCCGCTGGCCACCAATATGGTGGTGACCTCGGTCGCCGAAATAGCACCCGCCTTCGCGCGCGACGCGGTCCAGGTGGTGCTGTCCGACCATCACTTCTGGGGCGGCCTGCTGGCCACCCGCGATCTCGCCGCGGTCTGCCGTGCCCACGGCAAAGGCGTCTCCATGCACTCCAACACCCACCTCGGCATCAGCCTCGCCGCCATGACCCAGGTCGCCGCCACCATCCCCGATCTCGACTACGCCTGCGACACCCACTATCCATGGCAGGCCGAGGACGTGATCACCGCGCCGTTCGAATTCGACGGCGGCGCGATCGAAGTCACCGATACGCCCGGCCTCGGTATCGAACTCGATCGCGACGCCGTCGCGCGCCTGCACGAACGCTGGCGACGCCTGCCCGCGCTGCGCGAACGAGACGATGTCGCCGCGATGCGCGCCGCCGACCCCGGCTATCGGCCGATCCGCGGCCCGAAGTTCTGACGCCTGACCCGCACGGTCACCCTCTACGCTTCTGAGACCGGGCAGCGGAGGGTAGGCAAGTGAGTGACGAGTCGGGCACGCGCCGCAGGGATTCGGCGGCGACCACCGCGGCGATTCTGGCGGCGGCGCGCGAACTGTTCGCCGAGCGCGGCTACGAGCGGGCCACGGTGCGCGATATCGCCGCGCGCGCCGGAGTGAATCAGGCGCTGCTGTTCCGCTACTTCGGCACCAAGGACGAGCTGTTCCGCGCCGCGATCGCCGATCGCGGCAGACAGGTGCTCACCGAGGGGCCGACGGCGGGACTGCTGGCACGGCTGCTGGTCAGGGCGCTGGCGCCGACCGATTCCGCGACCAGGGAGCAGTGGCTGCAGGCCGCGCTGCGGTCCGGCGGGGACGAGGGCGCGGCGGCGATCCGGCGCGAGCTGGGCGACGAATATGTCCGCGCGCTGTCCTCGCTCACCGATGACGCCGACGGTGAGCTGCGTGCCGATCTACTGCTGGCCTGGTTGCTCGGTATCGGGCTGCTGCGGTCGGTGCACCAGCGCGAACCGCTCGCCAGCGCGGATACGGCGGCGGTTGCCGAGCATGTGCTGCGTGCGGCACAGGTGCTGCTGCCCGGTATCGACGTGAATTTCCCGCAGGCGTAACGGAATTCATCCGTTGACGCGACGCTGTGACTTCCCTTACCTTTGCTTAGTAAGCAGTCGCTTACATCAGTGATCGGCCCTGCTTCGAAGGGAGATCGAATGACCACCGATATCGAGGTTCGCCAATACCCGTTCGGCGAACCGGTCCGCCTCGACATGCATCCGCTGTTCGCCAGGCTGCGACGGGAGGAACCGGTCTCGCGGATCCGGCTCCCGCACGGCGGCGACGGATGGCTGGTCACCCGCTACGACGACGTCAAACTGGTGCTCGCCGACCCGCGGTTCAGCCGCTCGGTGACCGTCGACCGCGAAGACCTGCCGCGCACCACCCCCGAACCGCCGCGCGCCAACGGGTTGCTGAGCATGGATCCGCCCGAGCACAGCAGGCTGCGCAAGCTGGTCGCCAAGGCGTTCACCAGTCGACGGGTCGAGCAGCTGCGGCCGCGCGCGCAGCAGATCGTGGACGAGCGGCTGACCGAGATCGAACGATCCGGACCGCCCGCCGATCTGGTCACGCAGCTGGCACTGCCGCTGCCCATCACCGTGATCTGCGAAATGCTCGGGGTGCCCACCCAGGATCAGCACCGGTTCCGGGATTTTTCCGATGTCGTGCTGTCCACCACCGCCTACACCCGCGAGCAGATCACCGACGCGCGCCTCGAATTGGAGGGCTACCTCGCCGAACTCGTCGCGCAGCGCCGCGAGGACCCCACCGACGATCTGCTCGGCGCACTCGTCGCCGCCCGCGACAACGAGGATCGGCTCAGCGAGGACGAACTCGTCAACCTCGGCATCGGCCTGCTCATCGCCGGGCACGAGACCACCGCGAACCAGATCGCCAATTTCACCTACGCGCTGCTCACCGAACGGCGGCACTGGGAGTTGTTGCAGCGGCAGCCGGAACTGCTGCCGGGCGCGATCGAGGAACTGCTGCGCTATGTGCAGCTCGGGTCGGGCGGCGGGTCGGCGCGGGTGGCCGTCGAGGATGTCGAACTCAGCGGCGTCACCGTCCGGGCGGGGGAGGCGGTCTTCGTCAACACCCAGGCCGCCAACCGGGACGAGGCCGTCTTCGCCGATCCCGAATCTTTGGACCTCACCCGAACGGTCAACCCGCACATCGCATTCGGGCACGGCGCGCATCACTGCCTCGGCGCGCAGCTGGCCAGGGTGGAACTCCAGGTCGCGCTCGGTTCGCTGCTGCGGCGCTTCCCGGCGCTGCGGCTCGCCGTACCGGTCGAAGAGGTACCGTGGAAAACCGGCCTGCTCGTGCGCGGGCCGAAAGCACTCCCGGTGAGTTGGTGAACGGTATGACTGAGCAGTGGCGCGTCACCGTCGATCGAGACGTGTGCATGGGCTCCGGGGTGTGCCTCGGCATGGCGCCGGAGCATTTCGGCTTCGTCGATCAGCGTTCCAGCCCGAAGGCCGAGCTGGTCGAGCCGGATGAGCGGGTGATCGACGCGGCCGAGTCGTGCCCGATCGAGGCGATCCTGGTCCGGGCGGCGAGCACCGGGGAGATCCTCGCGCCCGAGCAGTGACCACCCGGTCAGGCGAGCGTCCGCCACGTCCAGGTGGTGGTGATCTCCAGCGGATCAGAGATCGAATCGTGCGGCGAGAGCGGCCTTTACGCGGCCGAGCTCGTCCTCGGTGAGCGCCCCCGTCAGTTCGGTGAACCAGGCTTTGTCGAACGCGGCGATGTCGTAGACCGCGACCGTCTGCCCGTCGCTGGTCGGGACGGCCAGCAGTCGCATCGCTTGTGGCACTTCTCGCTCGGGGCGCACCCGCGCGGCAAGGATGCGGCGGCGTTCGAGCATGCCCGGTGCGGCGTCGAGGATGACGATCGTCGCCTCCTGCCCGGCCAATGGGCTTACGGCCTTCCAGATCTGCCCCTGAACCACTGCCGGTCCGGTCACTCCTCGAATCCCTGCGGGAACTCATCGGCCAGGCTCGCCTTCGGCTCGGCCTGCTCGAATGCGGCGAGTTTGCGCAGATCGTCTGCGAGTAGTTGCTGCCGGACCGCGCGGGCGATGTAGTCGGACACGTTGCCCCCGGCCGAGGCGCGGATGGCCTCGGCCAGCTCATCCGGCATCGAGATAGTCAGCTTGGTCATACAGTCAACCATACAGCCCAAGGCTGTATTGGACGTGACCTACGCCGCAGCCTGTTACCTTTGCGAACTCTGATTCGTCCACATACCGGAACCATCGTGAATCAGAGAGGAACTCCGGTGACTAACACAGAGACGGCTACCGAGCTGCGGGCCGAGCGTTCGCGGCTGTCGAACCCCATGCAGCTCGTGCCCGAGATGGGGCCGGTAGCGGGGGCGCTGTACAAGCTGGCCGCCAACGGCTTGGTGCCGCAGGCCACGATCAGCCTGGTGCAGTTGCGTGCGGGTCAGATCGTCGGCAATACCTACCTGACCGTCCTGCACACGACCGACCTGCGCAAGATGGGCGAATCCGAGGAGCGGATCACGGGCGTCGGCACCTGGTGGGACGCGCCGTATTTCACCGCGGCCGAGCGGGCCGCGCTGGCACTGGTCGAGGCGGTGCTGCAACCGTCCCCCGGCCGCGAGCGGGTCTCCGAGGAGTTGTTCGCCGAGGTCTCGAAGCACTACGACCAGAAGGAACTGGCCACGCTGGCGCTGCTCATCGGGCAGGTCAACTTCTTCATCCCGCTGGCCGTCATCGGCAGGCCGCTGCCGGGCAAGTCGCCTGTCGAGCAGTGGACGTAAGAGTAAGGCCGAAAAGTCATGAAGCTCATTGTTTTCGGGGCGAGCGGTCAGGTCGGCAAGCACGTGCTCGCGCAGGCCGTTGCGGCCGGGCACGAGGTCACCGCGGTGGTGCGTGATCCCGCGAAGGTGGCCGAATATCCGGTGCGCACGGTGACCGCCGATCTGGCCGCCGTGGGCCGGATGCAGCTCGCCGAGATCATCCTCGGTGCGGACGCGGTGCTCTCGGCGGTGGGGCCCGCGGGTAACGCGGGCGCGGGGGTGGCGTCGAAGGCCACCGTGGCGATCATCGATGCGATGCGCGATGCCGGGGTCGACCGGTTGATCGTGGTCAGCGCGGCGCCGGTGCGGACGACACCCTCGCCCGGCCGCCCGAATCCGCCGAAGCGGGATCCCGGCGACGGCCCGTTCCTCAAGTACGTGATCTACCCCATCGTCAAGGCGGTGCTGCGCCCGCAGTACCTCGACCTCGCGGTGATGGAGGACGCGCTGCGCGGCAGCGGCCTGGAGTGGACCGCGATCCGGCCGGTGCAGCTCAACGACAAGGCGCTGACCGGCACCTACCGCACCGCACTGGGGGAGAACCTGCCTGGCGGCCGGTACATTTCGCGCGCCGATGTCGCGCACTGCATGCTCCGCGCCCTCGAGTGGCCGGAAACGGTGGGCCAGGCCGTCGGCATGGCCAACTGATCGCACAACTACGCAAAGGAAGAGCCATGCCAGAAATACCGGTCACCCGGACCGCGACCCCCGTGCACGAGCCGATCACGATGATCAACGCCTTCACCGTGCCCGTCGAGGAATCCGAGGAATTCCTGCGGCTGTGGAAGGGGACCGCCCGCATCATGGCGGCCCAGCCGGGATTCGTGCGCGCCCGGCTGCACAAGTCGCTGATCGACGATGCCGAACTGCGTTTCGTCAACGTGGCGAGCTGGGACAGCGGCGTTCAGCTCGAAGCGGCACTCGACCTGCCGGAGTGGCAGGAGAGCGCGAAGCTGCTGATGTCGCTGAACGTCCGATCCCGGCCCAGCATCTACCAGGGCATCCTCGATGTCGCCCCTGGTGACGAGCTGTAGTACCGGCGCGATCATCAG
This sequence comes from Nocardia sp. NPDC052566, assembly GCF_044547285.1. NCBI lineage: Bacteria > Bacillati > Actinomycetota > Actinomycetes > Mycobacteriales > Nocardiaceae > Nocardia > Nocardia sp. NPDC052566. Next base: position 847,868 of record NZ_JBIUAF010000001.1, read on the forward strand.
GAACTGGCCAGGCGTGTCACAGACGTCAGCTCCTGATGATCACACATCGGGGTTCGATCAGCGGACCGGACGGTCGACCGCCGATGCTCGGCCGTCCTACGCTGGCGGAGCGGAGAAAACGCGCGACGAGAGGCGGGATGTCATGGCGGGCAAGGGTATTGCGACGGTGGTCGCGGTCGAGGATACCGAGGGCATTCTGGCGGGCTCGATCGCGAGGCGCAGCGGCAAGGTCTCCAGGGGTGAGATCCTGGACGAGTCCGGTGAGATCCTGGACCCGGATGTTGCCTGAATCCATACTCGGGCTCGACGATTGGTTCGAGACCGCGGATCTGGCCGAGTTCCGGCGCGCGAGCCTCGGCCGCGGCCCGGTGTATGTCCGGCCGAAACCGCAACTCGCACAGCGGCTCATCCGATCGCTGGGGCTGGATCCGCTCGAGCGGATCTTCGAATTCCGTGAGCCGACGGTGCTCGCCTGGATGCCGAGGCCGGGCGGCGGCCTGGTCACCGCGCCGATCCCGATCGAGAGCGCGCGCCGATTCCATGCGGCCGGGACGACGCTGTACTTCAAGCAGGTCGACGAATTCGCCGACCACGAGCGCGAAGTCGCCGCGGCATTCGGTGTGCCGAGCCCGTCCGCCAGGTGTGAGCTGTTCTGTAACCGCGCCGGGGCGACCACGGTCGCGCACTTCGATCCGGTCGACATCATCACGGTGCAGCTGACCGGACGCAAGACCTGGCATATCGCCCCGAACACCTACACGCCGCTGCCGATGCAGCCCTGGGCGCCGGGGGAGCCGGTGCCGCCGAGGATGCGTGCGTACGCGCCGGAGCTGCCGCCCGCCGAGCCGCCCGCCGAGCTGACCTCCTACGAGCTCGAAGCCGGTGCGGTACTACATATTCCGCGCGGCTACTGGCATGCGACCTCGTCGGACGAGGATTCGCTGTCGCTGCACGTGCTGCTGTTGCCGCCCACCCGTTTGGATATGGCGCTCGCGGCACTGAAGGCGGAACTGTCCCGGGATCAGCGCTGGCTCGAATACTGCTACGGTCTGGACGATCCCGACCAGCAGGCAATGGATCGTATGGCCGAGGACTGCAAGGCGCTGCAAGACGCGGCGGCCCGCATCGACCCGCGCGATATCTTCCGGCCGTCGGTCGACGAATCACGGCGGGTGCCTTCGCATTTCCTGCGCCGCGGACAATCCTCGTTCAGCGTGCACGAATATCGGAGCGAGGAGATCGCCCGGATCGCCGTCACCGCCTACGGCCTGTACAACACCCGCACCACGCTCCTGGATATCGACGCGGCACTGCTTCCTGCCTGCCGGTGGATCAACGAACTCACGACCGGCACAACCTTCGCCGTCGCGGACCTCCGTGCTGTCACACCCGAGTCGCCGCCGGAGCATCTCGACACACTGATCGATGCGCTCGCGGGCGCCCACCTGGTGCGCGCCGCGACCGCACCAGCCTAGGCCCATCCCGATAGGTTGCCGCTACCAGGTCCACCGCGTGTCGAGCGCAGTCGAATGACGGTGCGACACGCCGTGCGGGACCACCATTCGACTGCGCTCGGCGGATCTCGATTCCCTCAGTGGCTATCCGGGGCGGTGCAGCAGGAACTTTCGGAGGTCAGGCGGCAGAAGCAGGAGGCGGTGATCGGGACGTCGGCCAGTGCGGTGGCCAGCTTCAGTTGCTGGGCGATGATGCGGGCTTCGGCGGTCCTGCCGAGACGGACGAGGCATTCGTGGTAGCCGTGCAGGCTCCAGACGTTCGCCGGATGCTGGGATGGGCGGGGCAGCGTGTCGTCGAGGCCGAGATCGGCGCGGTAGACGGCTTCGGCCTCGGCGACCCGGCCCTGTTCCAGTAGCAGGGCGCCGTAGGCGTGGCGGGTCGGCTGCATCCAGCCCCACGGTTCGTCGTAGGGGAGGTTGTCGTCCAGGTCGATCGAGCGGCGCAGTGCCTCGAATGCCTTGTCGTAGTTGCCTTGACGATACTGGAGCTCACCGTCGAGCATCGCCTCGGCGATGGCGAGGATGTCCCGGCAGGTGTTGTTGAACAGGGTCCGCGATTCCGGGACGCGTGCGACGGCGGTACGGAAGCGCTGTTGTTCGTCGCTCGCCTCGGTGATCCGATCGGTCGCGGAGAACGCCACCGCCTTGCCGTAGTGCAGCATCGCGGTGGTGACGCAGTACAGGTCCGGATCGTCCGGCAACGGGAGATCGATGAGCTGCGCCCATCGGCCGAACCTGATGAGTACGTGGACCCGCATCGGCAGGAAGCCCTCCAGCCAGTCCGCCATCGGCGGCGACGGCACCCGGAGCAAGTCCTCTGGAATCGACTTCTCCAGTTGTGCAACGGTTTCCAGCGCCGTACCGGACTGGCCGAGGAACATCGCACCGTAGATCTTGAAGTGGTAGTTGTGCGCGCGGTACAGCGTGTAGAAGTCGGCTTCCCCGGTCCGGCGCGCGTACTTCTCGTCGGCGGTGATCGCGGCGGAATTGGCGCGCACGACCGAACGGTAATCACCGCACAGCACATCCAGATGCGACGGCATGTGCTCGAGGTGGCCCGCGTCCGGTACCAGGCCGCGCAGCCGATCGGCCACGGCCAGTGCGGTTTCCGGCGTCGGGGACATCTCCATCAGATGGATGTACATGTGCAGCACGCCGGGATGGTCCCTGCCGTCGGTGTCGGCCAGCGCGCGCTCGAGGACGGTCCTTGCCTCCACCGTGCCTGCTCCCTCGGCGGGCTTGCCGGAGCGGGTATCCCACAGCGCCCACGGCGTCAGGTTCATCAGCGCGTCCGCGAACAGCGTCGCGACGTCGAGGTCATCCGGAAACCGTTGGTAGACATCGCGCATCGCCGCGGCGTACGCGCGATTCCAGCCCGGGCTGTCGCCGTCGGGCGCGTTCGCCGGGTATCGGGCGGTGAGCGCGCCGATGACGGCGCGCTCGACCGGTGTCACCCGGTCCGCGAGATCGTGTGCCCGCCGTGCGGTGTCGTGGGTGCGCGCGACGGTATCGGCCAGCTCGACCTCGTCGAAGAACTCCCACGGCTTGTTGTAGTTCGGGCCGAGGGTGTACGCGAGCCCCCAGTGCGCCATCGCGCATCCGGGGTCCTGCTCGGCCGCGCGGGCGAAACAGCGGGCCGCCTCTTCGTGGTTGAAGGCATAGGTCCAGACCAGGCCGCGGTCGAACCAGAGCTGGGCGACGGGCGAATTCGTCGTGACGCGCCGAGTGTAGGTCCCGAGGTCGTAATAGTCCGCGGTCATGCCGACGATCGTGCCACCACGGCGCGATCATGGCGACCGAATGCCGACGCGCGCTACGAGGTGAACGGTGAGTTTGCTGGGGTTAGGCTGACCGGCATGCTTCTCGATCAGGCTGTCGATCCGCTCGACCGCTGGCACGCCGCCGAACGCTATGCCGGCGGCGGCACCCGGACCTACAGCAAGTTCGCCGACATCACCGATGTCGAGCCCGAGTACCACCCCCAGCACGGGGCCGCCTCCTTCACTGTGCCCAGCTTCTGGGTTCCCGAGCACCTCGGCACGTTGCGCACCAACAGCGTCGCCTCGGCACTGCCGCGGCTGTACCGCGACGGTGATCGGATGCTGCTGCCCGTCCATCCCGGCGCGCTGGCGCACCCGGATCTCGTCGGGCGCGAAGAACTTCTGCGTTGCGCGCCGGGCCCGCGGCTCGAGGTGGTACCGCTGGCCAACGCGCGCACGGTATTCGTGACGGCGATCGACGGCGCCGCCGTGCCGCCGCATCAGCTCAAACTGCACTATCCGCGGCGGATCTCGCGATTCACCCGCAGGTTGCGCGCACCGATGATCGAGCTGGAGCTGTGGGTCGCCGACGAACTCGCCGCGGCGGGCGTGCCGTTCCTGGCCGAGGTGTGTGGCGGCGTCTTCGGATCGGGCAGCGACGCTTGGGGATTCGTGGTGCGCGAGGCGCCCGCGGTGGAGACGTACACGGTCCCGCTGTTCGCGCTGTACGGCCGCGATATTCGCGCGCCCGAGGATCCGACACTGTTCGAGCAGTTGGTCGAGGCCGGTGATCATGCGCCCGCGACGCTGATCGCCGACCACATCGTCGCGCCGATGATCCGGCTCTGGGTGCGCGCCGCCGAGACCACCGGGTGCCTGCTGGAACCGCACGGCCAGAACACCCTGGTGTCGTTCAGCGCCGACGCACGCCGCATCGACGTGCGCTACCGCGACTGCGGCGTCTACATCGATCCCGCGATCCGGGAGCGGCTCGGACATAGCCGGGCACTGCCGTCGATGAACGTCATCGGCCACGATCTGCCCATGGCCGCAGCACATCTCGCGAGCCTGACCTACGACAGCTTCATGGGCCACCACGCGCTGGACTACCTCGCCGAACTGGCGCACAAGCGCTTCGGCGTCGACCAATCGGTCCTGCACGAATCCGCCCGCGCCACCTTCGCGGCCGCGACGGCCGAATCCGAACCGCTGCTGCCCGGCACCGTGTACTACTACGCGGAGAATTCGGCCTCGGAGCAGTGGAATCTGGTGGACACCGGCGCCCGCCCGCATTGGCGGTGAGCGGCTCCGGTCAGGCGCGTGCCGCGGCGACGAACTCGCGCATCAGGCCGTGATCCTTCACGCCGCGAGTGGATTCCACGCCGCTGGACACGTCCACACCCCACGGCTGCGCGATCGCGATGGCCTCGGCGACGTTCGCCGGGGTCAAACCGCCTGCGAGCAGCCAGTTTCCGGTCGGGCGTGCCGCGTTCAGCGCGGTGAGGTCCCAGCGTGCGCCGGAACCGGCGACGGGGGAGTCGAGCAGCAGCCACTCCTCGCCGTAGGCGCCGGTGCGCACATCGGTATCGGCGATGAGCGAGGTCGCCCGCAGCAGCCGGAATTCGGCCAGTTCGCGAAACGCCGTGCTCGGGTAGGAGCCGTGCAATTGGAGGGCCGACACTCCGGACGCGCGCGCGAGCTCGCCTGCCTCCGCGGGCGAAATGCCGTGCACGACACCGACAGTCAGTATCTCCGGCGGTACCTCGCGCAGCAGATCGCGCGCCACGTCGACCGGGATCCGCCGTGGGCTCGTGGTGAAAACGAATCCGACCGCATCCGCGCCCGCCGCGACCGCGGTCGCCACATCCTCCTCGGTGCGCAACCCGCACAGCTTCACGAACATGCGCAGAACACTACGGGGCGGGTCAGCCCACGATATGGATCGGCTGCGGACCGGTGGTGGCGATGGTGGACGAGCCCTGGGTGAGCGTGACCGTCACGCTGCCGCCGGAGGAGTTCGGTAGCACGCGTCCGGGAGCGATGATGTTGCCGGACCACGGGTGCGCGCTACCGTCGCAATCGACCAGCACAGGTCCGTCGAGCTGGATGGCCATCGGCCCGCCGATGCCGCCCTCGAACATCTGCTCCAGCGAACCGTTCAGCACGTTGACACCCGCGGTGCCACCTCCGTCGCAGGTGGCCGACCCGCCGATGCCCAACGTGGCGACCTCGTACTTCAGCGTGGGCCCGACGGTGATCGAAGCGGGTGTCTGCGCGCTGACGGGAGCGGCGACGATTCCCCATCCGATGGCCACTCCGGCGAGAACTGACAAGTACCGACTGCGGAACATGGTGAACTCCTGTCGATGAACGACCCCGTCCCTCATCCCAGCACCGTTCACCCATCCGGGTGCCAAGTGTTGCCAAACTGTTGCTGTTTACAGTCCCTGTGCCTGGGCGACGAGATCGAGGAAGACCCACACGTCACCGCGCATGTACGCGTCGGGGCGTTCGGAGCCGCCGAGGAACGGATACGGCGCGGCGATGTAGACCTCGTCGTCGACCAGCGGGCCGTGCAGCTCACGGATCGCGGCCACATGGGACGGGCGAAGGACATACTCGGCGAAACCGGGGTCCAGCAGGACCTCGGCGACGAAGTCGGTGATCTCGATGAAACGGCCGTAGTCCTTGGCGCTCGCGATGTAGGGGTGCAGGATCGCGTAGTCGCGGGTGCGGCCGTTCCTCAGGAAGACATGACCGAGATCGGAGTAGCCGAACACGGTGTCGAACTGCGGGAAGTGCGGCTCCCACTCCGGCATCGCGTCGGCGAGCTGGTACGGGCCGACCAACCGGAACCCCGAAGCGCCGCGATCGTCCATCGAAACCCATCCCGCCATCCGTTGCGAAAGGGCCTCCGATCCACTCGATCGGAAGCCCTCTACTGCCTACGGTGGCGAGTTTAGCCCACACCGGAATAGATTCCGTCTACGAGCACGGGCACCGCAATGCTGGCATCCAGTTCGGCGGCCAGCCGGACATCCGCGGCGAGTCCGGCGTCGGCGAGCTCCTGTCCGGAGATCGCCTCGGCCACCAATCGAGGCAGCTCCCTGCCCGCGGCGCGGAAGGCGGTGGCGGCCAGCCGGGCCTCCGGTGAGCCGCCGTCGCGGTGGTCGAGCAGTGCGGCGGCGATGGCGCCCGCGCCGAGGTAGTCCTCGATGCTCGGACGCAGCGGGCCCTCGACGACGCCCCACCGCTCGCCCGCGGCGATCACCCCGATCGGCAGATCGCCCGCCAGGTCGACGGCGGCCTCGGCGACCGCGGAGGCGTTGCGCAGCGATCCCGCGATGACCCTGGTGTCGAACTCGGCCGCTCTGGCCGAGAGCGTCGCGCCGTTCGGCGACGGCAGCGCGAGCAAGGTGTTCGCGGGGAGTTCCAGCAGCGACGACGGACTCAACGACCAGCCCGGTTCGTATTTCGCCGCGGCGAGCACCGCGCCCGCACGCTCGGCTTCGATCGCCGCACGGGGATCGTTGTGGCGCAAGGGTATCGGCAGCACCCGGCCGCCGCGGCCCACCGCGATATCGACCGAAGTGGAGAACGAGAGCACGTCGACGACGATGAGCACGCCGCACTCCCCGGCGAGCTGCTCGACACCTTCCCGTCCCCATTCCAGCCGGACCCGATAGTGCTCCTGGCGGAAGATTCCCGCGTTCATACCCACCCTCCCAATCGCTCGACCGATATTCCTATCGCGATCATGGCCGGGGTGGAAGCCTTTGGATTGTGCTGAGCGAGAGTGTGTTCGTCGTTTTCCGGCGCGCTGCCGATGCTCATGTGCGGGCGGGATCATCGTGCGGTCGATCCGGTCGCGGTCCACTGAGTGGTTCGCATCGCGTGCTCCGCGGCTACGCGATGCGCAGACTGGTTCATCGGAGGTGAGTCGAGTGAAATTGGAAACCGGGCAGGTCGCGGTGGTGACCGGGGCCGCGAACGGGATCGGGAAGGCCGTGGCGACCGCGCTGGCGGGCCGGGGTCTGCACGTGGTGCTCGCGGATGTCGAAGCGGAATCGGTGGCCGCGGCCGCCGCCGAGCTCGGCGGCGGAACACTCGCGGTGGCAACCGATGTCGCCGATATCGCGCAGGTGCGCGCACTGGCCGAGCGGACGATGCGTGAATTCGGCCGGGTGGACATCGCGTTCAACAATGCGGGCACCGGTGTCGGCGGGCCGAGTTGGACCATCGCACCGCAGGATTGGCAGCGCACCTGGTCGGTCAATGTCGGCGGCGTCGTCAACGGGATCAACGCGTTCGTGCCGCATATGGTGACCGCCGGGCGCGGGCATATCGTCAACACGTCCTCGCTGGCCGGCCTGACCGCGACACCGTTCAGCGCGCCCTATTCGGCGAGCAAGCATGCGGTGGTGGCGATTTCGGAAGCGCTGCACACGGAACTGGCGCTGCTCGCGCCCGGCGTCGGGGTGACGGTGGTGTGCCCGGGACCGGTCGACACCCGCCTGCTGCGCGGGCTGGAGCAGAGCGCCAAATCCTTTGGGACCGAAGATATCTGGCCAGGTGAGGTGAACCCCGAACAGCTGGAACAGTTCGCGCACATGCGGGACCGCGTCTTCGAGATGCTGGACGAGACAATCCCCGCCACCAATGCCGCCGACATCATCCTCACCGCCGTCGAAGCCGACCAGCTCTACGTCACCACCCACCCGAAAATGGCGCTGAGCGCCCGAGACCGCATCGACACCATCCTGGCCCAATTCGGCACCCCCGACTGCGCCTAGCCACGTCTGCCGAGCGCAGTCGAACGGCCGCACGACACGTCGCACTCGGCGGCCGGATGGCTGCGCTCGACCGATCTCGCTAGGTCCCGGTGGGCGGTTCGCCGACGGTGACGTTGGTGTCGATGACGCCGAACACCTCGCCCTGCGGGGCTCGTAGCACACCCATGCGGCCGAAGGGGCTGTCGTCGGGGCCCATCATTACCGTGGCGCCGAGTTCGGCGGCGCGGGCCAGGGCAGCGTCGACATCGTCGTACTGGAACCAGGTGAGCCAGTAGCTCATGTCCTGCCCCGTCTTGCTCGCGTCCATGATGCCGCCCGCGGGATCGCCGCCCGGGGTGAACGTGGAGTAGATGAAGTTCGCTCCGTCGCCGATCTCGTTGTAGGTCCAGCCGTACACCTTGCGGTAGAAGTCCTGCGCGGCCTGGTAGCCGAGGGTGTGCAGCTCGTTCCAGCAGTAGGCGCCGTGTTCGTTGTAGATACCCGCACCGGTGTGCGCCTTGGCTTCCCAGACGCCGAACACACCGCCGGTGGGATCGGCGGCGACGAACATCCGGCCCACATCCATGACATCGAACGGCGGCATGAACACCTGCCCACCCGCCGCGGTGACCTTACCGGCGATATCGTCCGCGCTGCCCGCCGCGAAATACGTGGTCCAGGCCGACGGCATCGGCATACCCTCGGGTTTCGGCCCGATCCCCGCCGCGGGCTTGCCGTTGCGCAGCGCCATCAGATAGCCGCCCGAATCAGCGGGGCTGTCCATGACCTCCCAGCCGAAAAGGTTGGCGTAGAACTCACGGGCCTTCCCGGTGTCGTCGACCTGGCAGTCGACCCAACACGGCGTGCCCTGCGGCCAAGCGGAGTCACGAGTCGGCATCTTGTCCTCCTTGGATTCAGGTGAGTCGTTCGTCCGGCACGTCCAGCGAACCACACACCACAGGCTGTGGGGTTCGAATGTCCGGCGAATCTGCCCGCCCCTGTGGACAATGCGGCCGCTGCGCGCATGAGCGCGATTCCTTACCGAACCGTGACATCATCGCGCCACCCGCCGCGTCGGATTGCCGCCGCGGACGTCGCGCACGATCGTGGATCTCGTTTCGATAGTCGACACGAGGAGACATGTATGGGTGGGGAGAACATCTCGCCACGACTGAACCGGCGCGCACTGCTCGGCGCGGCACTCGTCGCCGGTGCGGGAGCGGTCAGCGTCGGGGGATTCCTGTTCGCCGAGAACGGAATCGGCCCGGCCCGGCTGACCGCCCGCCGCGTCGTCGACGGCTTGCAGGCGGCCAATGGATTCGTACCCGGCTATCGGCGCAACCACGCCAAGGGCATCGCGGTGGCCGGACGATTCGACAGCACCGGCGCCGGCGCGGAACTGTCGGCGGCTTCGGTGTTCCGCCCCGGGACCTACCCGCTCAGCGGCCGATTCTCCCTCGCGGGAGGCAAGCCGTTCGCGACCGACACCGCCGCCGCCCGCCGCGGATTCGGCCTGCGCATCGCCTTGGCGGCGGGGGAGGAGTGGCGGCTGGCGCTGCTCAACATCCCCGTCTTCACCGATGCCTCGGCCCAGGACTTCCACGACCGCACAGCCGCGTACGCACCCGACCCGTCGACCGGAAAGCCCGATCCCGCCCGGGTGCGCGACTATGTGGCCGCGCACCCGAAAACCGCTGCGGCACTGGAGGTCATCGAACAGCACCCGGCCACCGCGAGCTTCGCCACCTCGACCTTCCACGGCCTCAACGCCTTCGAATGTGTCGACGCCAACGGGCGCAGGACGCCGGTGCGGTGGCGACTGGAACCCGAAACCGTCGACGTCACTGCCGCATCCGGGGACAATCAGCTCTTCACAAGCCTGGCCCGTGATATTCGCCGCGGGCCGGTGCGCTGGAAACTGATTGCCGTGGTGGGCATCCGGGGTACCGACCCGACAGATGATCCGACCGTCGCCTGGCCCGCCGACCGGCGCCGCATCGATCTGGGCACCATCGTGGTGACCGAGATCGCCACCGAGACCGCCGCCAATGTGCGGGACGTGAACTTCGACCCGCTGGTCCTCCCGAATGGACTGGCGCCCTCCGATGATCCAGTGCTGCAGGCTCGTTCGGCCGCGTACGCCGAATCCTATCGCCGCCGCGCGGGCGAGACGGCCGTGCGGCAGCCGCTGCGGGCGGAGGAACTGGCATGAGCGAGTCCCTCGGCGAAGCAACGGCCGTCGGGCCACAGCGCACCGAAACACCGCCGGATCACGCGGTGCCTCAGGCAGATTCACCCGAGACGGCCGGGGATCCCTCCTACAATCTGTTGGCGCGGGTGCTGCACTGGTTGATGGCCGTGCTGATCGTCGCCATGCTGTTCCTCGGCGCCGCCATGATCGGAACGATCGGAAACTACGGTGTGCTGCTGAGCATTCACCGCACCGTCGGCCTCGCGATCTTGGCTCTGGCCGCAGTGCGCGTGGCCAATCGACTGCTGCGCCGCGGTCCCGTCCCGGGCGCCGGACTGCCGCGCGGTGAGCGCGTGGTCGCGGTGGCCTCGGAATTGGCTTTGTACGTGCTGTTCATCCTGCAGCCGCTGCTCGGCTGGGCGCTGGTGTCGGCGTCGGGAATGCCGGTGCGGGTCGCGGGCGGCCTGCGATTGCCCGCCCTCGCACCCGAGAACGCGCGTCTCTACGCCGGACTGCATCTCACGCACACCTGGCTGGCCTATCTGCTGCTGGCGCTGTTCACCGCCCACATGTGCGCGGTCCTCTGGCACGCCGTCGCGCTGCGCGACGGACTGCTGCGCCGGATGCTGGTGTCCCGCAGGCAATTCTGAACCTGATATCGATATCGAACGCATTGTCTGCCGCTGTGAGCGCTACAGGAAGTTGCCGGCGCAGGGGCAGGCATCGGTGTCGGTGGCGCGTGTGATGATCGCACGATGCACGTTCCCCTGATGGAAGAGTCCTGGCGACGGATCGACTCCTGGCTCGCCGCGCACGCGCCGCGTACCTTCGCATCCCTGCGCCCGCCCGCGGCGCAGGAGGCGATCAGCGCCGCGGCTGCCGAGCTGGGGGTGGAGTTCCCCGCGGATCTGGTCGCGTATCTGCGGCACCACGACGGAGTCTCGCCCGGGGAGCGGGGTTTCGTCTCCCCCGAGGAGGGTGGTTTCACCTTCCCCGGCTTCGAGCCCTACACGCTCGCCCAGATCCTCTCCTCGGGCCGGAGCCAGCAGGAGTCGTGGGCCAGGTACGAAGGGGACCCGCTGATGGAGGACTTCTGGCACCACGATTTCGTACCCTTCGCCCGCGATTCCAGTGCGGACGGGCTGTTCGTGGACTGCCGTCGAGGCGAGTCGTTCGGCGCGGTGGGCCGGAAGCGGGAGGCCGAGACCGTGAGCTTCGGGGAATGGGGCAGCCTCGCGGCCTTCCTGGAGCAGGTCGCCGACTCCCTGGAGGGCGGAACCGAAATGACGGTGGGGCTATCGTATGTGCCTGTCGTCGACGACGGGATGCTGCTGTGGGAGTTCGCTCCCGAACGGCGATCCGAGCCGCGGTCCCTGTTCGACCGCGCGCTCGCCGAGCCGGTCATCGCCGCGCCACACCGGACGGCTTCCGACGCCACGCCGAACGAGACCTGGCCCAGCGGGTACGACAATTTCTGCCTGACGTTCGCGCAGGCCTTGGACGAGGCCGAACTCCTGCGCCGGTTCGGCGCGTTGCCCGAGACCCGGCGCCCACGGTGGCGGGAGGAGGCAGAAAGTCCAGACCAGCCGCAGAACCCTGGCGTACTGCTGCCGGTGGTCCGCGTGGGAACCCACGGCGATTGGGCGTTCGGCATCGAGGAAGGTCGCCATGTTTTGGAGGGCACACGCGATGAGGTGCTGCGCCGTGTGTCCCGTGGCACCCGCGCGGTGTCCGTCGGCTACTGGGACACCTACGGCACGATCTCGGTGTCCCTTTTCGACAACGGCGAACTGGTGACGAGGTACGACACCCGATCGGTCGTCCCCCACGGCCCGCGCGACCCGTTCGAGGTCTTCCCCGGTTTGCCGCCACGCGACGAGGGGGAGGAACACACACCCGAGCAGCGTCGGGAACGGCTGATGGCGGCGTGTGACGCGGTCGTTCGCCGCTGTGGCATCCCACTGCTCCCGCCCGGCCTGGACGGGGAACTCGACAGCGCGCGGATCCTTCCCCTGCTCCCGGACAACAACTTCGGGTACCCGGAGCACAACTTCCGGACACCCGTGCCCGACCGGTTTACCTCCCTCGTCGACGCCGCGACGCCCGAGCGCCTGCGCCGCGTACTCGCCGCGCAGATGTCGGCACTGGCCACCGAGACCGGACTCGACACCTACGACGAGGTCACTGCCGCCCTGTCACTGCTGAGCGGGGAGGATCACCACGGCGTTACCGACGATTCCGCCCTTGACCTGCGGCTGCGCCGCGTGCACGCCGAGTCCCAGGTGATATTCGCCGACTGGAAGGACCGGTCCGTCTGGCAGGACCGCGCGATGGCCGCCCGCGCCCTAGCCGACGCGCTCAACCTGCCGGCCCGGGAAGCCCTCGGCTTGGTCGTGGGCTGCCGTCAGAGCCCCCATTGGCGGCAGGAGTTTCGCAAGCAGCTGACCGACGACTGATTCCCGCATGAGCCGGGCAGAGACTGCGATGATCTTTCGTCGGAGAGTAACGCGCTGCGGGCTTTACCCAGGATCGGGCCCGCGAGCGTACGTCCGGGCGAGAATCCGCGGTTCGGATAGCGATCGGAGCCCGGTTCGTCGTCGAGCCCAGTCAGATTGTGGCCCTTTCCGGCATATCGCACCGCAATGTGACTACCCTCGACCAACTCCCCGCGCCGGACGGCCGTACTCCGGCGAACTCCGGTGTGTCGCACCATCATCTGGATGCGCTTGGGCTCGGTTCGGGCTCGAGGGTAGTCAGATGGTGGCCCTTCCGGCGTAGCGCACCACCACGTGACTACGCTCGGCGAGCTTCGGGGATCGAGCGCAGTCAAATGGCCGCCGGTTGCGGTGTGTCGTATGGCCATTCGACTGCGCTCGCCAGCGGATCCGCGCCACCCAGCCTGTATCTCATCCAACCCGTGCCAGTCTGGCCGACCCCGGGAGATTCTGGCCAACCCCGTGTCAATCTGGGTCGATCTGGCCAACCCCGCCGCATGGTGTCCACCCGTGGCATGGTGGCCAACCCCGTGGTGTCGCACCGCTTTTCGACCACCGAAACCGGTGACTTCTTTCCTCTTTCCTCTTTCATCTTTTCAATCTCGAGAACGGCACCACAGCCAGACGACCGGGCTGGAAGCCGAACATCCCCACCCAATGGTGAGTGGTAAGCCGGGTACGGCAGGCGACGTGCCCAGCAATGCTCCCGGTAGACCCGGTAGCCGCAGCGCATCACGCAGAGAGTGAGCCGTGAGACGGGTAAGCCCCGCACCCCTACCGCAGCGACTATGACCGACCGGAACCGGTGAATAGTCAAGAACTGCAACCTTTTTCATGGACAAGCGACCAGCGATTCTGTCGGAAGTGTCCGTTATTGTCTCGTGACAATCGAACATGGTTTCGATAGAATAATCGTATGACACCAGCCGAAGTGACTGCCGAGCAACGGGTTAGCGCCCCGTTGCTCGCTGGGGTCAACTCGCTGCTGGATGCTCCGTTGTTGCCGTTGAGCGATGACGAGGTCATCGACACCGTTCGCGATATCGAATACGCCCGTCGGATCCTGGACGCGGCCGAGCATCGGGTGCTGGTGCAGGTGTGTGAACGCAGTATCCCGGATAAGACCGGTGCGGGGACGTTGCCGAAGTTTTTGATGCACACGTTGCGGATCTCCCATCGTGAAGCCGCACTGCGGAATACGGCGGTGGTGGAGTTGGGAACCTTCCACAACCTGCACGGTGACGAACGAGAACCCCAGCATCCCGAGACCGCGCAAGCGTTGGCCGAGGGTGCGATCTGTGTCGAGCATGCCCGCAAGATCTCCGAAGTCTTGAAGAAGATCCCGCGCCACACGTTGACCGAAAAGCATGTCGCGGCGGAAGCCGCGCTGGCGGAGTATGCGCGGACGGTGCATGTCGATGACATGGGCAAGGTCGGGGCGAAACTGTTGTCCTATTTGGATTTAGAGGGTCCTGCGCCGGATCATCGGGAACGGCAACGCCGCCGCAGCCTGCACCTATCCAAAGCGGGTGTGGATGGGATGGCGCGGTTGATCGGGGATGTCACTCCGGAGCTGTCGGCGTTGCTGGAGCCGGTGTTGGCGAAATGGGCGCGGCCGGGGATGAACAATCCTGATGATCCGGACTCTCCGCGTGGGGATTGTGAGCATGTGGATCGTGAGGCGATGGTCGCCGCGGCGGCGCGGGATACACGCACGACGGTGCAGCGTAATCATGATGCGGTGTTGGCGTTGCTGCACCCGGAAACCAAAGTCGACCATCTCGGCACCCATCGCGGTCTGCCGGTCGAACTCATCCTCACGATGGGCATCGATCAGTTGGAGGATGCGGCCGGGTGCGCGACCACCGCGACCGGCGGCACGGTCCCGATCACCGAAGCGATCGAGCTCGCGGCGCATGCGAAACCGTATCTGCTGATCTTCGACTCTCAAGGCCAGCCGTTGCATTTCAGCCGCCGACGGCTGGCGTCTGCTGATCAGCGCCGTGTGTTGACCGCGACCTTGCGGGGCTGTTCTCGGCCGGGCTGTGATGCGCCCGCGAGTATGTGCGCGGTGCATCATGTGACCGAATGGGCGCGCGGCGGATCGACAGGAATCGATAATCTCACTCTCGCCTGTGATGCCTGTCATGCTTTGGTCAATGATGGGCCGAATGGGTGGAAAACCGTTGTTATGGACCGGTTCTCGGAGTATCCCGGTCGGGTGGGTTGGATCGCACCGAAGCATGTCGACCCGTATCAAGAACCGCGGGTGAATCATCGCCATCATCCGGATGAGTTGATCGCTGAGGGGCGGGAAGCTCGGCGGCGGGAGAACGGAAGTCCGCCACACCCAACTGAATAGCGGGTACCCCCCGAATGTGCTTTCACCCGACGCCAGCCGGGCGACTCACCGTCGCCCGGCCACAGCAACGCCTGAACCGAGGTCGGCGACTACGAAGCTCGTGTCGGCCTACTCGCCTCGGCACTCCCTCATTCACCGATGCCTGAACTAGGTGAGTGCGGCGGAGCGGACGGTCGGTCGCGTTAAGCTTCGCCGACGCGTTGCCGCTATCGTGCTGAACAGTGTTCGCTGGTACGAAACCCGCAGGGAGACCATATGACCCGCATTGCTGTAGTGACCGGAGCTTCGTCGGGGATCGGTAGGGCCACTGCCGAAGCGCTGGTGGCGCGGGGGTATCAGGTGATCGGGACAAGTCGTGACCCGGAGAAGATCGAGGAGGGCAACCGGATCGCCGGGGTCGATTATCGGGCGCTCGATCTTACGGATCATGATTCCGTCGAGCGTTTCGCCGCCGGGCTCGATACCGTCGATGTGCTGGTCAACAATGCGGGGGAGAGTCAGGCCGGGCCGCTGGCCGAGTTGCCGACCGCGGCGGTCGAGCGGTTGTTCCAGCTCAATGTGCTCGGGCCGATCGCGCTCACTCGGGCGGTGCTGCCGGGGATGCGCGAGCGGGGATATGGCCGGGTGGTGATGGTCGGGTCGATGCTGGCGAGTTTTCCGATGCCATACCGGTCCTCCTACGTGGCGACGAAGGCGGCGCTGCGCGGATTCGCCACGGCGGCGCGGTTCGAGGAGTCGCCGTTCGGCGTGTGGTTCACCACCGTCGAGCCGGGGCAGATCGATACCGGGCTGCGTGAGCGGCGCACCAAGTACCTCGACGAGGGTTCTCCGCATACCGCCGACTTCACGCGGTTCATGGCGAAGCTCGATACGAAACAGGCGGAAGGCATTACGCCGCAACGGGTTGCGGAGACGATCCGAACGGCGGTGGAGGCTCCGCGGCCCAAGCCGCTGTATGCCGTCGGCAGTGGTGCGCCCGCCATGTTCGCCGTGCGCCGTCTGCTGCCACGTACGGTCATGGAGCGGATCATCGCGGGCGCCTACGGGCTGCGGCGCTGAATCCGGCGCCGGCAGTGGCATAGGGCACATTTCGCGGGGCGGTAGGGTCGGTGCGGCGGATCGCACGGATTCCGCGGTCGATCGCGCCTGTGCGCGCGGAGCGGAAGCTGGAGGTGCTGTGGGAGAGGCGGGGCTGCGATTCGCCGTGCTGGGGCGGATGACTGTCCAGCGGGGCGATGCCGAGGTCGCGACCGGGCGGCCGCGCACCCAGGCCGTGCTCGCGGCGCTGCTACTGGCGGGCGGGCGGCCGCTGACGGCGGCGCAGCTGATCGACGCGGTATGGGGGGATCAGCCGCCGGGCAATGCGATCGGTTCCTTGCGCTCTCATATCGCGTTGTTGCGCAAGGTGATCGAACCCGATCGGGCGCCGCGCGACGCGGCTACCGTGCTGGTGTCGGTGGGGGACGGCTACGAAGTTCGGGTCGAGGGGGAGGCGATGGACTGCGGTCGCGCGGAAGCACTGGCCGAGGCCGCCGAAACCGCCCGTGGTGCACGTGAATTCGAACAGGCGCGGCAGCTGCTGACGCAGGCGCTCGCGCTGTGGCGGGGCGAGCCGCTGGCGGGGGTGCCAGGGCCGTTCGCGGAATCGCAGCGTCGGCGTCTGTCCGAGCTGCGCGTCACGCTGCTGGAGGCGCGGTTCGACCTGGATTTACAGCTGGGCAAGCACGATCGAATCATTGGCGAGCTCACGGTATTGAGCGCGGAGTTCCCGATGCGCGAGCGCCCGCGCGGACTGTTGATGACGGCACTCTATTACGCGGGCAGGCGCGCCGAGGCGCTGGCGGTGTACGGCGAGGCGCGGCGGACGCTGATCGAGGAGCTCGGTATCGAGCCCGGTCCATACCTCGCCGAATTACACAGTCGCATTCTGGATGACGACCTGCCCGCGCCGGTAGCAGTGCTCCCCGTCTCGAACATATCGATCGCTGATCCGCGCCAGCCTGAAACGCGGTATCGCGATGACGCGCGGCAGCCGCCGGGAGATGCGGTGAAATATGCACTGCCCGCACAGCTCCCGGCAGATATTCGCGACTTCACCGGGCGGGAAAGGCAGGTCGGCGAGCTCGTCGATCTGCTCGAGCCCAGCGAGACCGCTCCGGTGCTCGCGGTCGTCACAGGGATGGGCGGTATCGG
This sequence comes from Nocardia sp. NPDC052566, assembly GCF_044547285.1. Lineage (NCBI taxonomy): Bacteria > Bacillati > Actinomycetota > Actinomycetes > Mycobacteriales > Nocardiaceae > Nocardia > Nocardia sp. NPDC052566. The sequence goes on from NZ_JBIUAF010000001.1 coordinate 865,155, forward strand.
GAAGACCACGCTGGCCGTCCATGTCGCGCACCTGCTGGCCGATCGGTATCCCGACGGCAGGTTTTACGTCGACCTGTGTGGGGTGTCGGATGTTCCGGCCGAGCCCACCGCGGTGCTCGGTGCCCTGCTGCGTGCACTCGGTGTCGGTGAGGGGGCGATCCCTGCGGATGGCGCCGGCCGGTCCGTGCTGTTGCGTGCGAGATTGGCGACGCGAAAGGTGTTGCTGATACTCGACAATGCCCGCGATGCGGCGCAGGTGGCCGCGCTGCTGCCAGCCGCACCGGGGACCGCGGCGGCGATCACCAGTCGTTCGACGATGGTGGATCTCGTTGGCGCGCAACTGGTCCCCGTCGACGTGCTGGATCAGGGCGAGGCGCTGGCGCTGTTCCGCGGTATCGTCGGTGCGGACCGGGTGGCGGCCGAACTCGATGCCGCGCACGCGATTACCGCTGCATGCGGGCTGCTGCCGTTGGCGATTCGGATCATTGCCGCACGGCTCGCGGCGCGCCCGCTGTGGTCGATCGGTGCGCTCGCCGCCCGGTTGGCCGACGAAGGCAGGCGGATGGGTGAGCTGCGCCTGGGCTCGGCGGCGGTGGAGACCACTTTCCGTTTCAGCTACCGCCACCTCGACGGCGAACAGGCGCGCGCATTCCGGTTGCTGTCCGTGCCTGCTACGCAGGGTCTTTCGCTGGCGGCCGCCGCCGCGGTACTCGATCGAGACGAGTACCGGACCGAGGAACTCTGCGAGGCGCTGGTCGATCTCGGTCTGCTGCAATCGCCACAACCCGGTCGCTACCGGTACCACGACCTGCTGCGGTTGTTCGCCCGCACGCTGACCGGCGAAGACCAGGAGGGCGAGGAGGGCGTACTGCCCCGGCTCCTCGACTTCCTGCTGGCCACCGCGAAAAACGTGCTCCGGGTGCGATCGCCGGGGCACCGTGACGATCACTTGGCCGCCACGGTGGCCGTGGGGGAGCCGATCGATAACCTGGATCAGGCTGCGGCATGGCTCGGATTGGAGCAGCCGACGATCATCGCCCTCGGCACGCAGATCGCCGCCGACCACCCCGAACACGCGTCCCTCAGCATCGATCTCGCACTGGCCGTCGCCGCGACCCTCGAAACGAGCAGGCATTCACCGCATCGCGCGCAGGCCCTGCGCGCGTTGATCGATGCGGCCGATCGCCACGGCGATCGGGTTGCGGCCGCGCGGGGCCGAGCCGCGCTGGCATTCGTGCTCACCATGGATCTCGGTGAACCCGAGGAGGCGTATCGACTCGCGCTCGAAACATGGGTCGCACTCACGGAATTCGATGACCGCTTCGTCCTGGCGGAGATCGAGCACCTGCTCGGCCTGCTGCACTACTTCGCCGGACGTTTCGACGACGCCGTGTCGCGGCTGCGGACCGCGATCGAGATGTTCGCGGCCATGGCCGACCGGTGGTGCGAAGGGCAGGCCGCGGCGAGCCTCGCCCTGTGCCATGGCGATGCGGCGCAGTGGGATCAGTGCGCGGTCGCGGCCGATCGTGCGTTGCTGATCGCCCGGGAACTCGGTACCTCGGATTTCGAATCCGTCGCACTGCAAGAGCTCAGCCGGGTGGCGCTCGAACGGGACGGCGATACCGATCGGGCTCTGGCGCTGAGTGAACAGGCGGTAGGTACCGCCGAGGCGCGCGGATCCGGTCGTATCCAAGGGTGGGCGTTGCTGCGCTTCGCCGACGCGCGCCTGCGTGCCGGACGCCTCGAAGCCGCTGAATCCGCTGCGGCCGAAGCCGTTCGAGTATTGAGCGCGACCGCCGGACCCGCGCACCAGGCCGACGCCGTGCTCATGCACAGCCGAACGGTGGCCGCGCTGGACGCGACCCGGCGATAGCTCGTTACGCCGCGTAGAGGCGATCCTTGGCGCGGGCGTAGGCGCGCCGGCCCGCGTACCGCCACAGCAGCCGGACTGGTCCTGGCACCTTCGCCAGGAAGATCTGCCGTTCTGCTGGAGTGGCCACATCCAGAAGCGCGCTCAACGCGGCGAGCCGCTTCTTCTTATCGACCTTCGCCAGCCCGCAACGGCCGAGCCCATCCCATTCGTCAGCGGTGAGATGCGCGGCGACCAATGGGAGCACCGAATTCTCCTCATCGTCCATGTGCGCGTTGAGGATCGAGCTCAAGGCCTCGAGTTGGGCGGCCAGGCGTTCCCGCGTTACCGGTCCCGTATCCGCGAGTAGCTCGACGATCGAGCTCTCGACGGCCACGCTGAGCGCCTCGATCCGATGATGCTGATCCTCCATGCGCACAACGACTTCGGCAGGGGGAGTGACCCTGGCGCGCAGCAGCGGCCACAGATACTCGTCCTCACCGCGGTGATGAATCTCCAGCGACGCCAGCAACTCCCGCAGATGGTCGGTGACGATATCGATACGGACAGTATCGCCCGGCGCGAGCGCGCGCACCAGTCCGGGCGCGAGCTCCAGCATCCGGCGGAAGCCCCGATGGACCACGACCATTTCCTGAATATGCGGGGTGCTCACGTGTATTCCTTTCTGCGGGACAGTATTGACCACTCTGATGGTTGCGTCACCCGATCAACAACGGTCGGCATTCGAATCAACAGGTGATCAACACCCCGTCGCTTGCGTTGACGGAATTTTCGGAGCCGTGCTGGAATTCGACGCATGCCCGAAAAGGTCGAGGTGAATCCGCAGCGGTTACGGCAGGCAGGCATCGTGGTGGGAGAGGTGCAGAGCAGGGCGCAAGAGATACTGACGAGGCTGGTCGACGCCACCAGTGGGCTCGGAAGTCCGTGGGGTGACGACAAATTCGGTGCGAAGTTCGCGAGTGGCGCAGCGGGGTACGTGCGGGCGGAAAGCAATATGATCGACGGCGCGAAGGGGCTGGCTGGTGCGCTGGGTGGATACTCCGCCGGATTGACGGCGGCCGCAAAGGAATTCGCTTCCGCTGAAGAACGCTCCGCGGGTGAATTGAAATAGATGTCGCTGGAGATGCCGGAAGGGCTTCGGTGGCTGGGACTTGTCGCGGGCGCCGAATGGCCTGACGGCGACGAGGACAAGATGTGGGCGCTGGCACATGCGTGGCAGACCGCGGCGCATGAGCTGAACGCACTGATCGCCGATATCGCGAAAGCGAAGGATGTGGCGCTGGCCGCCTATCCGGCGGGCAAGGGATCGGAGAACGCCGCCGCGGCCTTCGACAAGCTGCTGCGCGGTGACAGTTCCGTCGAGCACCTGGCGACCATGTTCGAGCAGATCGGCGCGGCCGCCGAACACGCGGGCACGGCGCTGCAGCAGACCAAGTTGATGATCATCAGCTCGCTCAGCATGCTGGCCTGGGAAATCGCCGACGCGTGGCTGTTTCCGCCGACCGCGCCCCTGGTGGAGGCCGCGGCGATCGGCGCGGCGCGCGCCTTCCTGTACATGGTCGGACGCCGGCTGATCGCCGCCTTGGAAAAGGTGGTGCCGTGGCTGGTGAAGGCTGCCGATTATGCCTGGCGGGCCGTGAAATTCGTGCTGAGCCTGCCGATCAAGCTGTTCGAATACGCAGGCACCAAAGCCGGGGCGGCCGTCGAATCCGCGCTCACGAAGATCGGCACCCGCGAGGCGATCGCCGCGGGCGGCGGGCAAATGGCGAAAGGGCTGATATCCCAGAGCGCTACCGCCGCCGTCTGGGCGGTCGACCAGGATCTGCTGATCCAGGCGATCCAGGTCGGGCAGGGCCATCGGCGCGGGATCGACTGGAAGGAGGTGGGTATCTCGGCGGCTGCCTCGGCGGGCGGCGCACATCTGGGCAATGCGCTCGGCAACGGTTTCGGCCGTGCGATCGAGTTGATGAACAAGAGCAAGGGCTGGGATATCGCCAAGAACGGCGTCAAAGGGTTCGGCGAGGGCGCCGGTACTCCGTTGATGGGCAAAGGAATAGGTAAAACCGACTTCGGCAAGGGCGTGGCCGAGATCGCGAACAGGCCGGGGCGATTCGACCTGACCCATGGCGTCGGCGGCACCTTTCGTGGCATCGTGGCGGGCGCCGCGGGCGGCGTGGGTTCTACCTTCGGCGGCAATATCATCGCCGCGGGCATCACCGGCGATTGGAGCCTCACCGCAGGGCTGGCCGGAAATGCCTTCCGCAGTGGCGGTTCCGGGCTCGTTCGCGGCGGAGTCGGCGAGCGCGGAGCGCCACCACCGAGGTTCGATACGCATGAGCTACAAACATTCTCGGCGCACCCCACGAGGCCGGTCACCCCCGACGGCACCCGCCCTACCCCGCCGACCCGTGACTCGCCACGGCCGAGCCAAGAGTCCGTCAACCGAAACCCCTTGCACACCAGTCGACCTGAGCAGGCAACGACGAACCCGCACGAACAGCCGACGTCTGGAAACGACCAGCCCGGTAACGCTGGCCGCGATCGGATGCCCACCGGCGAGGAACCCGCTCCGTTCACGCACGACCGAGAGGTCGGCAGTACAACGTCTGATGGGCAGGAGGGCAACGCAGGCGCTGAGCATGTACCTGCGCCTGTGGGGCATGATCAGATCGCCCCCGCAGCGGGTGATAGAACGCCCGGTGAACCTGTTGAGCGCCCAATTAGCCACGAGCAGAACGTAAATAGCGGTGGTGACCCGATCGCTCGCGCGCCTGACCAGGGTCCCGCCGGAGTCGGCGAGAACTCGCCCGCCGGTCAGGGCAACATCCCTCGCGATCCACCCCCTCCCACGCAGGAGCAGGTGACCAGTGGTCACGACGGCTCGGCGGCTTCGGGCCACGAGCCCACCGTGAATGGCCGCCAAGACACACCCACCGGCCGCGATGAAACCAGCGCGGGCAGTCATGATCAAGCGCCTGATAGCCAGGGGGGAACGTCGAGCTCCGACCACCCGACAATCGACCACGTGGCGGCGGCGCCCGAACACGATGGAACCCCCGCTGGTGGCGGTGACACGCCGACTGTGCCCGCACGGCAAGAGATCAACGGTTCCGAGCAGGCCTCGCCGATTGGGCACCAGCAGGCGAACCCGGACCACGAAGGTTCATCGACGACCAGGCCTGACGGTGCGGCTACTGGGCATGACGGCGGCCATGCTGGTGGCGTCGAATCACCGGTCGCGTCGCAGCGTCAGGAGAACGGCGAACCTGGTCAGGTTCCGTCGGCTGGGCACGATCAGCGGCGACCTGGTGACGAGGAGACCGCTGGTGCCAACGGGCAGGCAGCAGCTGGTCAGGCGGCGGCTCCTGCTGCTGGGGCATCGGCGGCCAGCGGCAGTGCGGCGCCCAGCAGTTCCGTCGGCGCGCCACCGCCACAATCGAGCGACCGGGCTACCCCGGGCACGGCGGCCCTGGCGTGGAAGGAGTTCAAAGAGGCCACTGGGGCAACGAGATTCGAGACCAAGGTGCCTACGGTGGCCGATCGGATGCTGGGGGAGCACATCGACAAGTACGGGGCGGCGGTGGTGCGGGATATTCGGGACGTGCCGAATCAGGTGGTGCAGCGTGTGGAGAACTGGTTGGGGAGTGGGCAGGACGCAGTTCGGCCGACGTATCGGAGCCGGATTGCGGGAGAGCAGCGAGAGCAGTTCGCGGAACTGCTGCGGGAGTCGGGCGTCGACGCGCCGGATGAGCGGGCGACGTTGGCGGGCAGCGGGATGAAGGCGAAGGGGCGGCCTAAGCAGGACGGTGAAATGGATGAAATGCCTGGGAGCTATTACATTGCCGCGCCGGATCGTTCGGTGTGGCGGGGTGTCGATGGGTCGGCCGGTCATCCGCGCAGCGGGATCGCGCCGAGCGGGAAGGAGTATCGATGACCAACGAACACATGAAGTCCGAGATGGCCGCCGCGCGTGCGGCATTGGATGAGCTTCTCGGCGGTATCGACGAGGTGGCGCGGCAGCGTGCCGCGCTCACCGCCACGGCGGCCGCGTACGACGGGCGCATCACGATCACGGTGAACGCCAACGGTATTCCGATCGATGCGCGATTCTCCGAGGAGATCGATGAGCTCAGCTATGAGGAGATCGCCGCGGCCATACCCGCGACGGCGCAGGCGGCGGCCGCGGAGGTCGCGCGTAGGAGCGAGGAGCTGATGCGACCGTTGCTGGCGCATCGGCAAGGGCTGCCTCGATTGTCGGATCTCATTCCCGGCGCGCCGGATTTCGAGGACTATCGGGCGCCGATGGGCCTGTCGTCGTATTCCGTTGACGGGCAGCGGTGATGGCGGAATCGGAGTGGCCTGGCCTGGACAAGCTCGCGTCGAGCGGATTCCTGAGGGTCGACGACACGGTTGCCGTGGACTGCGCGAACCAGTGCGCCGAGTTGGTCGCTTTCCTGCTCGGCATCAAGAAGGCGGTCGGCGACAACAAGCTGGATCGGCTCGACCAGATCGGCACCCTGTCGTCGGGGCGCGCGCTGAGTGGGGTATTCAGCGGGAAGGGGCGGCAACTGGCCAAGGCGCTGGAGGCCCACGTCAAGCTGCTGGCCGACATGGCCGACGCGTTCAAGGTCGCGGGCCGCGCCTACGCGCAGGCCGAGCGTGATTCGATCATCGACTTGAGTCATGTCCGGGTGGCGTATACGCCGTCCTCGATCGAGGGAAAGCCGGGCAAGGCCGAGATTCCGTCGGTGTCGCCGTCGCGGAGCAAGTCACCGGATGTGCCGGACTCGATGTCGAAGTTCAAGGGGAGCAAGGATTCCCCCTCGATCATGCCCGACAACCCGGACTTCCTGACCTGGCGTCAGCTCCACGATCTCGGCAGGTCGATTCGCGCGCAGCCGATCGCCGATGCGGGCGGCGCGTGGTCCTGGCTGGCGAAATCGCTGTACCAGCAGGCGCAGGAGTTCGTGAACAACCTGACCTCGATCGAGGACCGCTGGGAGGGCGATGGCGCCGAAGCGGCGATCGCGGCGGCGCGCAAATACGGTACCGAGGTGAAGGCGCTGACCGAGGCCATGGTGCTCATGGGCGACAACCTGATGTTCACCGCCGGCTGGCTGGATGCGACGAGACGGTCGATGCCGCCGACGCCGGAGCCGCCGGAACCCGCTGAGGTCAAAGGGTATTGGAATCCGGCAAGCCAGGGCTGGGTGCCGAGTCATCCGGGTAAGCGCACCGATCAGCTGCCGATGTACCGGGAGTATTTCAAGGCGCTGTACGTCGGGGGAATGAACGAATCCACCAGCGAGATCCCCGTGATCGTGGGACCGGCCTCGGCCAAACCGTCAGCAGGAGAGGACAAGAAGCCAGAGGACAAGAAACCGGAGGTCAAGAAACCGGTCCCGAACTTGTTCGACATGGCGGTCCCGCTACCTGAGGACCCGAAGCCCGGCGTCAAGAAGCCGGAGGTCAAGAAGCCGGAGTTCCCGAAACTGTTCGATGATGCGGCGCCGACTCCGAAGGATCATCCGCCGCAGGGCGTTAAGCCGAACTGGGCTGACGTGATGGCGCAGCAGCATCGGCCCGGCGTCGACCCGGTACCGCAGTACCGACCTGACGCGCGACCGGCATCCGCGCTGCCGGACCCGATGGTGGCCATGCCATCGATGAGTCATCAGAAAGTGCCGGACTGGAATGCGCCTGTCACACAGGAGGGGCGGCCGGTGAACGTGCCGTCGTTCGCTGATCTCGACGTGCCGGATCCGAATTCGCCGGTGGTACCGCCAGGCGGACAGGTGACCATGCCCGTAGTCGACCGGCCGGTGATGTCCGTGTCGAATATGCCATCGGCTCAGCAGGATCCGCCGCTCACCACGCCGGTATTCGCCAACCCTGAATGGCCGGACATGAAGACGCCGGGGACGGATCAGGACCGCCCGTCGAGCGTGCTGCCGCGTTTCCCCGACCTATCCGGATCGAATGGGCCCACAGCGCATCCCGACGGATCGGTGCTGCCGCAGCTGGGCCGACCGCAGCTGACCGACCCGAGCAGACCGGTGGTTCCACAGGATTCGCCGATAGCGCGGCCGCCGTTCGACTCATCGCCGAATCAGCGGCCGCCGGGCCCGCGGCTCCCGAGCGACACCTCCCGACCGGAATCGACGCCCGACTTCGCATCCGGCTCGAACCCGATCAGCCAGCTCGGATCGAATGCGGCGCAAGCTCTGCAATCGCTGCCGGGCCTGCCGAAGTCGCTGGCCGGTATGCCCGGCGCGGCGGACCCGGCCGGACTGAACCCGCCCGACACCACGCGCATTTCACCCGCGCTGAGCGCCAATGCCCGCACGGGTGGCGGCGGTCTGTCCGGCGGGGTGTCCGGTGACACCGGGCCAGGACTGGCGCCGCAGGATCCGTCGAGGTCGGCGGCGCTGTTCCCGCGTGCGTCCGTGAGTTCATCCGCATCGGTACTGCCGGCGAGTGCCGCACCGGGAGCGGAAACCGCGGGCACGCCCGGCATGCCTATGTCACCACCGATGGGCGCGCCCGCTCGCGCGCAGGACAAGGAGTACAAGCGGCCCAAATACCTCAATTCCGCCGAGCATCTGGAGGACGCACTCGGCCCCAATCAGGTCGCGATCAGACCGGTTATCGAACCGATCCCCGCCGCGCCGGTCGAGCCCGACAGCGAGCGGCCGCCCGTGCATCAACAGCAGCCGGGACAGCCGCGCGTGGTCGCCAACCGGCCACCGAGGCCTACACCGCAGGAACCCGTTGTGCCCCAGTCCGGTCCGGTCGTCGACCTATGAATCGTGCCTGGCGCACCACCGATCTGAAGTTCGCGGTGCTGTGGGAGATGCTGTACCGCGCACCCCTCCCACCGCCGCTGCTGTTCACCAGTCGCACACCACTGCTCGACGACTACGAGCGCGAGAAGACCGCCGTGGCAGCGGAACTGCGGGGCCGGATCGACGGGTCGCTGCGGGCGGCTCTCGATGCCGTTGCCGCGCCGCTCATCCGGATCGAGGTGCACGGCAGGAACGAGGATTCCGAACCGGCGCACAGGGTGCGAGTACTGGCGGGGCACAATGCCATTCGCGGATGTGTCGTGACGCAGCTGCCTGGTGAGACGGAATCGCACAGCGGCGGTTACCTGATCGCCGAATGCGATCCGGAGCAGCTCGCCGGTGCGGTACTCGCGGCGCTCGGCCACGCACCGCCCGGCTGCCGCGGCACCGTCCCGCTGCTTGCCCTGTCGGGCGCCGACGGCATGGACTATTCGTTCGGCCGCTCGCTCACCGGTGACGACGGTGCCACCGCGTGGGCGGCCGATTTCCTCCGCATGCCCACCGAGCGACACGGTGTCATCGACATCAGTCAGGGCCGTTCGAAGTTCGGTCCGCGCGGTATCGGCACGCATGTGATCGCCTGGCGTGACCTCGTCGACGACGGCCGCTACGCCATCGTCTGCGCGGGCGCGCCGACGGCCGTCGGTGTCGGCGCCGCCCAGCTGACCGCCCTGGTCGACGCCGGTATCGAGACCATGCTCGCCCGGCTCGCCGACGAGGACAGGTAGCACCCCGCGAACCGTGACAGATCCTCTGTTGATCCGTCATGCGACGGGTGTTGATCGACCGAAGCGACGATCGATATCTCGACGAATGACAGGAGCACTCTGGATGAAGATCGGTTTCGCGCTACCGCAGTTCGGCGGGCAGGCGCACGAGGGTGCTCAGGTCGCCCGTTTCGCCCGCGAGATCGAAGCGGCGGGCGCGGACAGCCTCTGGGTCGGCGACCGGATGTTCGCGGCGGTGGACCCCACCGTCGGCTACGGCGGTGGGCCAACCATCCCGCCCGAGTTCAACGCGATCCTCGACCCTTTCGCGTTGCTCGCGCTAGCGGCCGGTGTCACCGAGCGGGTCCGGCTCGGCACGAATGTCCTTGTGGTGCCGTGGTATCCGCCCGCGCTGCTGGCCAGGTCGCTCACCACGATCGACGTGATCAGCGCGGGCAGGCTGACGCCGGGCTTCGGCATCGGCTGGTCGCCGGAGGAATACCAGGCCGCGAACGTGCCCTTCACTGCCCGCGGCGCCCGCCTCGACGAGACACTCGATGCGCTGGAACACATCTGGACCACCGACCCGGCCGAATACCGTGGCGCACGGGTGTCGGTGCCGCGCCACCGGTCGGAGCTGAAACCGGTGCGGCGTCCCCATCCGCCCATCCACCTCGCGGGTTTCACGCCGGAAAGCCTGGCCAGGATCGGCCGCCGTGCGCAGGGCTGGCTCCCGGTGCTGATGGTTCCCGGACCGGCCGAACAAGCCGATTACCTTGTCCAGCAAAGCGAAATCATCGCGCGGCACGCCGAGATCGCGGGCCGCGACCCGCACGAGATCGCCACCGTCGTCCGGGTCAACCCGGCGGCGAATACCACGGCGCAACAGATCGCCGACGCCGTGCACCGGCTCGTCGACGCGACGTCCTTCGACGACATCTTCGTCGACCTCACCTATCCGGCGAACACCGTCGACGGTGCGCTCGACGTTGCTGCCGACCTGCTGAAGCTCCTCCGCTGACCGAAAGGATCCCCACCATGTTCCGTACCGCTTACGCCACTGCGGCACTCGTCGCCGCGACGCTGTCGCTTCCTGCAGCCACCGCCACCGCCACCGCCGATGAGAACGTCGGCAGGTCCGATGCCTGCATAGCGGCCAATACGACTGTCGCCGTGCAGAATGCCGCGCGGCCGATCAATCATCTGATCCTCGGTGTCACCAATATCGGTGGATCGCCGTGTACCGCTTACTACTACCCGCGCCTGCGCTTCGACGAAGCCCAATCCGCCGCCCCCGCAATCGAAGACAGCCGTCCGCAGGCACTGGTCACCATCAATCCCGGCGAAACCGCGTACGCGGGCATCATCACCTCCGCCGCCGACAACCCGGACGTCATCCCGGCCCGGCGGCTCGGTGTGGCATTCGCCGAGAGCGACAACAACACCTACGACGGTGATTCGGTCACCGTCGACCTCCCGGCGGGCACCACGGTCGGCGCCGCCACGGTCACCTACTGGCAGCGCGACGCGAATTCCGCACTGACCTACTGAGCTGTCCTCAGCGAGTGTGGATTTCGAGTGCGGTACGGACCGCGCTCTCCAGGGCGCCCTCGATCCACGCGGGTTTGAGGCTGGTGTGGTCGCCGGCGAAATGCAGGCGGCCCTCGACGGTTCGGGTGGCGGCGTGGTGTTCGTGCAACTGGCCCGGGGTGGGGATGACGGCCTCGCCGAGGGCGTAGCGGGCACGCTGCCAGCTCTGGGAGATGCCGACGCCGGTGAACTCGGCGTCGACGCGCGGGCCGAACATATCGCGCATACCGCCGAGGGCGAAGTGCAGGCGCTCCCCCTCGGTGAGCGAGTCCCAGCGCATGGCGTCGTCGGACCAGGTGTAGCTGGCGAGCACCACGCCGCCGTCGGAATCCGTGACGTGCGATGGGAAGTAGATGAAGCGGTTGGGGCAGTCCGACACGCAGCCGCCGCCGCGGAATCCGGCCGGACCCTGTTCCCAGAACCGGGTTTTGAACTCGAGCAATACCTTGGTCGCCGCGTCGTGGTGCAGCTCGGTGATGGCGCGGCGTTTGGCGTAGGACAGTGGCGGATCGAAGGTGCAGAAGCGGGCCGAGGTCAGCGGGATGGCGACGATCGCGTAGTCGGCGTCGAACGATTCGATCGGATCGATCGGTGCGCCGTCGCTGCGTTCGTGGCCGGATTCGGCTGTGGTCCATACCTTTACGCCGCCGTCGGTCTGTTCCACCCGGGTCATGCGCTTGCCACGGAGGACGGCGGGGCCGAGCCTGTCGGTGAGCGCGTCGGTGAGGGTCGCGGTGCCGCCCTCGAGTTCCCAGTAGGTGGCATCGGGCCGGATCAGCGCGTGGTCGACCAGTGCGGGGATGACGCCGTAATGCAGTCGCGAGGTGAGATTCTCCAGCGTCCCGACCGCTTCGATGTGCGGCAGCGGCCAACCTCGCTCCATCAGGTAGCGGTGCGTGGAATAGTCCTCGTACCTGTTGAAAATGTTTGTCCAGCCATCGATTCGGCGATCGATGGGCAGGTCCGCGGGCACCTCGACGCGGTGCATCGCGATATCGAGTGCGCGACGAGTCGGTGCGGTGAGGTCGGCGCCGAAACCGGTGTGGATGCCGGCCGGATCCGCGTCGTAGTCGGCGCGGGTGACGAGGTGGCCATTGACCTTGATCAGCGTGCGGCCCGCCGCGGCCGGGCGGCGGCACTCGGTCTCCGGACCGTTGGACCACTGCTCGCCGGTGAACGAGCGGTACCGCACCGGAACGAGATTCGCCGCGGGCGCGCCCGGCTGCACATCGGTGTTGTGGAACTGCCTGCGCCGCACACCCAATGTGTCGGCGAGCGCGAGCACAAGCGGATGCGCGCTCGGCAGGCGCATCGCACCCGCCTCGGCGTAGAGCGCGGGATCGGAGAAGATGCCGCGGAATGTCTTCACCCGGCCGCCGGTGCGGTTCGCGTTGGCCTCCAGGACGGTGACCCGGTGTCCGGCGTCGGCGAGTAGATTCGCGGCGGTCAACCCGGCTGGTCCCGCGCCGATGACGATGATCCGCTTGGGTGCGTCGGTTTTGGGCAGGCCGGTATCGATGAGTGTCTTCAGATAGGTCAGCGTCAGATCCCGGCCGTTGCCGTCGACCTGGAGCATCTCGTGTGCCAGCTCGCGACTGCGCGTCATCGAGCGTTCGCTGTCCGTCTTCGCCTGTGGCGCTTGACATGCCGAGGTGGTCGCCGCGGCGAAAGCGCTCGCGGCCAGTGCGGTGCCGAGCAGTGCGCGCCGTCCGATCACAGTCTCCGTCATGCCCCGACCGATCCTCTCTTGGATCACGATCCGGTCCAGTGGTTGTGATGCGGGCCACACCGTATCAAAACCGGCCGGTTCGTATGCAACGACAGGCCGCGTCAGCCGGGGATGTCTTGTGCGATGCGATCGAGGGTGCGCCTTCCGGTCCGGCTCATCACCGGATTGGTCTCCGCGTAGTACCAGACCAGGCCCATCGCCTGCTGAAATGCCCACGCCCGTCCACGTTCCCAGGTGCGGTCATCGCAGTCGAGGCGATCGCGCAGCACCCGGCGCGGGCCGGGGTCGAGCAGGTGCCATGCGCCGACCAGGTCCAACGCGGGGTCGGCCGGGCCCGCACCGCCCACATCGATCACACCGGTGAGGCGACCGTCGGACACCAGTACGTTGCCGGGAATCAGGTCACCGTGGTTCATCACGTCCGCCGCCGTCCCACGCGGTAGCTCTCGCATGCGGTCCCACATCCGGCGCAGCACCGGAACATCCAGCAGACCCGCGCTGCGTTCGAAGCAGGTCGCCAGCCAGCGATCGTGGGTCCGCAACTCGCCGCCCCGCCCGTGCCCGTCGAACGTCCGGCCACGGGTGTCGATCGCCCGTACCGCCCCGATGAACGCGGCCAGATCATGGGCGAACGCGACCGACCCGCCCGGATCCTGCTCGGTGGCCACCACCCCGCGCAGCCAGGTCTGCACCGCCCACGGCAGCGGGTACCCGGCTCCCGGCTCGCCGAGCGCGACCGGTTCGGGCGTCGGAAATCCCGTGCGGCCAGCCAACTCTCGCGCCGCCGCCTGCTCTGCCCGCAATTCACGCCATGTCGCGTCGACCTCGCCACCCCGCAGCGGAAGTCGAGCAACCAACCCGGCGCCGATCCGAAAAATCGCGTTGACCGTCCCCGCGCCGTCGACCCGCCGAATCGGCAACCCGCGCCACCGCGGAAACTGCGCATCCACCAACCCGCGCACCGTCTCCGCTGTCACGCTCAACTGCCCCTCATGCATCCGCACCATCGCAGCCTCGCGTATCCCGGACGCGCCGACAACGCGTTTTCCAGCGTTGCGTACCCCGGTTACGCGGCAGGGGCCGAGGTACGTAGCCACTGCGGGCTGTCCGTTCACCTCGATGGCCGCGCTCGGTTTCACCGCGCGCCCGGTGTTTTCACCGGCGTCGGTATGTGGTCGAGCTCGATCCCGAAGAGTTCGCGGTAGGCGGTGAGCGCTTCGGGGTCGGTGAGGGTCTGCTCGGTGCGGGTCGTGCCTTCGGTGCGGATCAGTTTGTGTCCGCTGAGGGTGACCCGGCCCGTGTCGGTGGGCAGGGAGCACGTGACCTGCTGGGTGAAATGCGAGTCCGGGGAGGTTTGGTGGTGCCAGCAGAAGGGGGTGAAGTCGATAAGGCGGCGGGGTCTCGCTTCCATGCGGTATTGCGGGTCGTCGCCGGAGCAAACGTCGAGGTCGCCGGTGCCGTCGTCGACGGGGACGATGCGGAACACGCCGTCGGGGTCGTGTTGCGCGTCGGTGGTGTCGAGTAACAGCGGATGCCTTGTGTGCCTGCCGAATCCGACATCGGCCAGCCACGGTCGCTCCAGATCGACGCGCAACGCCATATGGTCGAAGGGCGGGCGGCGGTGACCGTTGCGGTCGAACACCCCCGCCGCCAGCAGTGTCACCCGGAAGCCCAGCGCTTCGAGCAGGGCGCCGAAGGCTCCGTTCAACTCGTAACAGAACCCGCCGCGCCGCCGCCGGACGATCTTGTCCACCAGCGGTTCCCGCTCGAGCACGATCGGTTCACCCAGGTGAATGCTCAGGTTCTCGAACGGGACGGTCTCGAGGTGCCGCCGATGTAGATCGCGTAGCGCGTCGGCGTCGGGACGAACGGGTGGATGCGCGCCGATCCGCCGCAGGTACTCGTGGACAACGTCATGATCCATGCGCCAACGATGCATCCTCGAGCGCAATCGAAGTCAAGCCCGCAGAAATACCAGCAACCTATCGGCCCACGTCCGGGGTGCAGCTCAGGGTCTGGCTGCTGCACTGGGTACAGGCGCGGCCCTACTTCCGGTGACCCGGCAGACTGATCGGTAATGAAACTGCCTGAGCTTCCCGATCTGCCGGTCCGCGGCGCACTCGACCACATCGTCGAAACGCTGACGGACCATGAGACGGCCGTGCTGGTCGCGCCGCCGGGGACCGGCAAGACCACCCTGGTCCCGCTGGCATTGGCGGCGGCGACCGAGGGGCGGGTGGTGGTGGCCGAACCCCGGCGGCTGGCGGCGCGCGCGGCCGCGGCGCGGATGGCGGCACTGCTGGGGGAGCAGGTCGGGGAGACCGTCGGATATTCGGTGCGCGGGGATCGGCGGGCCGGTGCGCGGACGCGGGTCGAGGTGGTGACGTCCGGGCTGCTGGTGCGGCGGTTACAGGGTGATCCCGAGTTGGCCGGGGTGGACGTGGTGGTACTCGACGAATGCCACGAACGGCACCTCGACGCGGACCTGCTGCTTGCCATGCTGCTCGACGCGCGTGCCGGGCTGCGGCCGGATCTGCGGGTCCTCGCCACGTCGGCGACCGTTGCGGCGGAACGGCTTTCGGCACTGCTCGGCGGTGATCGGAACGCGCCGGTGGTGCGGGTCGACGGCCGGACCCACCCGGTGGACGTGCGGTATCTTCCGGCACTGCCGAGGGAGCGTATCGAGGCGCAGGTCGTGCGGGCCGCCCGCACGGCACTCGACGAGGCCGAGGGTGATCTCCTGGTCTTCCTGCCCGGCGCGGCGGAAATCCGCAGGACGACAGCGCTTCTGGCGGATCTGTCCGGCATCGATGTCGTACCGCTGCACGGCAGGCTCGCCGCCGCGAGCCAGGACAGGGCGTTGCGGCCGGGGGAGCGGCGGCGGGTGGTGCTGTCCACGGCGGTCGCCGAATCCAGTTTGACGGTGCCCGGTGTCCGTGCGGTGGTGGATGCCGGGCTGGCTCGGGTGCCGCGCATCGATCGCGGGCGTGGCATGTCCGGCCTTGCGACAGTGCGGGTTTCGGCGGCGGTGGCCGAGCAGCGGGCCGGGCGCGCCGGGCGCGAGGCGCCGGGCTGGGTGTGGCGGTGCTGGCCGGAGTACGAGCACGCCACGCTGCCCGCGTTTCCGGAGCCCGAGATCCGGACGGCGGATCTGACGCGGCTGGCATTGGAGCTGGCGTGCTGGGGGACACCCGACGGGCACGGCCTCGCCTGGTGGGATGCGCCGCCGCCCGGTGGTTTGGCCGCGGGCCGGGATGTGTTGCGCGCGTTGGGCGCCGTCGATGATGACGGTGCGGTGACCGACCGCGGGCGGCGCATGGCGAAGCTCGGCCTGCATCCCCGGTTGGCGCGGGCACTGCTCGACGGCGCGGCCGAGGTCGGTGCGCTGGCGGCCGCGGAGGTCGTCAGTGTGCTCGATGACGACACTCTCACGCCCGGCGTCGATCTCGTCGCCGGACTGCGGACGCTGCGGCGGGAACGGCCGCCGCGGTGGCGGCGGGAGGTCGAGCGGCTGGCACGGTCGGTCGAAGGGGCGGCCGGGGCCGACGATCCGGCTCTCGTTGTCGCCCTTGCCCATCCGGAGCGGCTCGCCCGACGGCGTGGCCCCGGTTCGACGAGCTACCTGATGGCCGGTGGCACCGCGGTGACGTTGCCGCCCGGTGCCGGATTGGGCGACGCGCAGTGGCTGGCGGTCGCGGTGGCGACGCGCGACCCGGGACGTGCCGAGGGGCAGATCCGGCTGGCCGCGGTCGCCGATGAGCAGCTGGCCCGCCGTGCCGCGTCGAACCTGCTGGTGACCGCCGACGAGGTGGACTGGATCGACGGCGGTGTCGTTGCCAGGCGGGTCGAGCGACTCGGCGCGATCGTGCTGTCGGAGAGGTCGATTCGCGACCCCGATCCCCAATTGATCGGCGCCGCGGTACGCCGGGGGTTGCACGAGTCAGGTCTCGCGCTGCTGCACTGGGATTCCGATGCCCTCGTCCTTCGGCAGCGCTTGGACTTCCTGCACCGAGCGCTCGGTGCGCCGTGGCCGCCGGTCGATGACGTATCGCTGCTCGCCGCTGCCGACACCTGGCTCGGACCCGAACTCGCCACCGCGCGCCGCCGCGCCGATCTGGAACGCATCGACGCCGGACAGGCATTGCGCCGACTGCTGCCCTGGCCGGAAGCGGCCCGAATGGACGAACTCGCGCCCGAACGCCTCGAGGTCCCGTCCGGTAGCCGGCCTCGCTTGGACTATTCGACCGACCCGCCGGTGCTCGCGGTCAAAGTGCAGGAGGTCTTCGGCTGGGCACAGGCGCCGCGCCTGGCCGAAGGGCGAGTCCCGATCCTGCTGCACCTGCTCTCACCCGCCCAGCGCCCGGTCGCGGTCACCGCCGATCTGGCCTCCTTCTGGCGCACCGGCTGGCCCCAGGTCCGCGCCGACCTGCGCGGCCGCTACCCCAAACACGCCTGGCCGGAGGACCCGGCCACGGTGCCCGCCCACCGCGGCACCGCCCGCAACGCGGCCCGCGGCTAGTAGCGTTCCCGGCTTTCGACCGCGTCCTTGGCTTCCTTCAGGCCGACCCCGGTCAGCTCGCGGTACACCTTGATCGCATGAATCTTCTTGCCCTGCGCCAAAAGCGCATCCACCTCGGCCATACCGATCGGCGCCGCAACGGGTTTGCGCACCTCGTATGCGGCCCCGGCGGGCACCTCGACACCGAGCTGCTTCATGATCAGATCCAGTTTGTAGTTCACCGCGTCGATCTTGCGTTCCAAGCGCCGATTACCGAACATCCCACGAACATAGCCGACTTCTATGGTCCGCTCGCGGGTGCGCTACCACATGATGGGCAGGCGTTCCGGGATGCGCTTCATGTAGCGGGTGCGCCAGACGAGCTGGTCGACCGGGATGGCCAGTGTCATGTCGGGAACGCGGGCCAGCAGGGCCTCCATGGCGATGTGGGCGTGGCGGCGGGCCAGGGCGGTGGCGGGGCAGAAGTGCTGGCCGCCACCGAAAGACAGGTGGGCGGTGGGGTTGGGGCGGGCCAGGTCGATCGAGTGCGGATCGGGGAAGGCTTCGGCGTCGTAGTTGGCGCCTTCGACGAGGACGAGGACCAGTTCGCCGCGGCGGACGAGGACGTCGCCGAGTTGGATGTCCTCGGTGGCCAGGCGGGGCAGGCCGTCGCCGATCGAGAGGTTGATGCGCAGCAGTTCCTCGACTCCCGCGGGGATGAGCTCCGGGTCGGCGGCGAGTCGCGCCGCCAATTCGGGGTGCTGAAGCAGGGAGAACAGGGCCATGGTGAGGAACCCGCTGGTGGACACGACGCCCGCGCCGAACAGGGTGACGCCGACGGTCGCGAGCATCTCCGGCGGGACGTGCGCGTACTCGGGATCCGCACGCAGCGCGGCCAATTCGGCGATCAGGCCGGTGCTGGCCGGGTCGTCGAGCCGCTCGGTCATGTAGGCGATATCGCGATCCCAGTTGAGCTTCGCGGCCGGGATCGGCTCCGCCGAATTCATGAACGCGACGTGCAGGCTGCGCAACAGCTTGGGCGCGTCGGCCTGCGGAATGCCGAGCATATGGCAGTGCAGCGCGGCGGAATACGGTTCGGCGTAGTCGTTGCGCAGATCGGCGGGCGCGCCCTCGGTGACGAAGGCGTCCACCAGATCCGCCGCTGTGGCGCGCAGGAAGTCCTCGAGGCCGGGCGCTTTCGGATTGAGTGCCTTCATCACCGAGCGGCGCAGGCCGGCGCCGGTGATATTGCCCATGTTGTTGACCACCTCGGGCGGGATGGTCAGCGCGTACTGCCGCGGCACACCCGGCGCGGACGTCTCCGCCAGCGAGAAGCGCCGATCCTCGAGCACCTGTTTGCACAGCGCGTATGTACTGACCAGCCAGGCCGGGTCGCCCGCGATGGTCCGCACCTTGCGGACCGGTTGTGTCGCACGGAGTTCGGCGACCTCGTGCGGCACCTGATCGCCGCGGGCGGAGAACGGGAAGTCGAGGACGGTTTCGGTCGCGGTCATGAGTGCAGTCCTTCGGCGCCGGTGGCGGGAGTGATGATGGCGTGGCCCTGGTTACGCGAGGCGCGCAGACCGGCGCCGCGCGAATACAGCAGATCGGCCATGGGTAGCAGCTGGTGGTAGCAGTTCAGGGAGGAGGGCACACCGAGGATCGCCGGTGTGTCGAGGAACAGGGGCGCCTCGGCGCAGACGTAGTCCAGGCACACCTGCCGCTGCCTGGGTGTCGGCGCCTGTCCGTCGGCGGTTCTCGCCGAGAGGAAGCGGTTCACCAGTTCCTGGCAGACATCGCGGAACTCCGCGTCCGAGTCGAGCCGCTCGGTGATGTCGTCGTGAATGCGCCGGTAGGCCGGATTCGAGCGGAATTCCGACATCGGATGGAGGAACACCCGCGTGCCGTCGGGGTCGGCCGCCGCGGCCGCGGTGGTGAGCTTGGCGCGCACGCCGCGCAGGTTCTTCACCGCCTTGCGGCGCGCCTCGAGCTCGGAATACCCTGTCGCCTCGTACATTTCGGCGATGTAGATATCGGTGTAGACGAAGTCGACCCGATCGAAGTGCGTGCGCCCCCAGTGCGCGAGATCGCGCAGGCGCTGCCCGGAGAAGTAGCTGTTACCCGGTGAGACTCCGATGACGGCGTGGTCGGCCTCGCGGTAGATGACCTCGCAGTGCGGTGTGAAGGGGCGCACCGCGAACGGTGCGACGATGGATGACGTCACGAACAGCGTACCTTTCGTCGAAGGTTACGATTCGATGCGATTACCGCCACGAGAATGATCGCTACGCCGTTGTGGTGGTTCAATCCTCGTGAGCCCCTTGATCTTTGCGCTATCGGAGCTTTCGGAACAACCTCAGGCGCGCCGAACTGTGCCCGGAATCCGCCAGCCGCATTGGAGATTCATACAATAGCCACGGCGCGGAACCCTGAAGTACAGCGAGATCTCTTGTGCCGCTGTGCATCTCCATGATCATCAGAGTCCGGGGAGCAAACCGCGATCCATGGCGACGACGACCGCGTGGGTGCGATCGGCGACGTCGAGCTTGGCGAAGATCCGCAGCAGATGCGTCTTCACCGTGGCCTCCCCGATGACGAGGCGCCTGCCGATCTCCGGGTTGGACAGCCCGTCGGCGACCCCGCGCAGCACATCGACCTCCCTCGGGGTGAGCGCGACGGGGGCGGGGCGGCGGATCCGGGCGACGAGGCGTTCGGCCACGCGCGGGGCGAGCACGGTCTGCCCGCGCGCCGCGGCGTGCACGGCATCGACGAGCTGTTCGCGCGAGGTGTCCTTGAGCAGATAGCCGATCGCGCCCGCCTCGACGGCGCGTTCGATATCGGCGTCGGTGTCGTAGGTGGTGAGGATCAGTACCCGGGTGGCGGTCCGGCCGGTGATGGCGCGGGTGGCCGACACCCCGTCGAGCACCGGCATGCGCAGATCGAGCAGCGCGACGTCGGGCGCGAGGCGCTCGACCAACTCGATCGCCGCTTGCCCGTCGGCCGCCTCGCCGACGATATCGATGGTCGGCTCGGCGGCGAGCAGTGCGGCGATGCCCGCGCGCATCACCACGTGGTCGTCGACGATCACCAGGCGGAGTTGTTCGGGCACTGTCATATCCGATCGTTCGCGGGCAGTGCGGCGAAGACTCGGGCGCCCTCGCCTGGGGAACTGGTCACGGTGAGCTCGCCGCCGAGTTCGGCCAGGCGGCGGCGCATGCCGTCGAGGCCGAAGCCGCGGGCCTCGCGCGGGCTGAATCCGCTACCGTCGTCGGTGATTTCGAGCTCGATACCGGTGGCCCCGCGCTCGAGCACGACGCTCACGGTGCTCGCGTTCGCGTGCTTGCGCACATTGGCGAGCGACTCCTGGGTGCAGCGCAGCAGGGCGATCCGGGTGGGCTGATCACAGGCGATATCCGCCAGCTCCGCGTGCACGGTGAGCCCGGTATCCTCGACGAACCGATCGAGCACCCGGCGCAGCGAGCGCGCGATCGTGCCGGCATCGGATCCCGGCGCGGATCCGACGAGAACGCGTGCCTCCGTGAGATTCTCGCGCGCGGTGCGCTCGATGGAGCGCAGCTGCTGCACGCTGAGCGCCGGATCGGAGGCGATGCCGTTCCTGGCCGCCTCGGCGAGCGCGATGATGGAGGCGAAGCCCTGGGCGAGGGTGTCGTGGATCTCGCGGGCCAGCCGCTCGCGCTCTTCGGCCGCGCCCTGGCGCTGGTGCGCCTCGGCCAATTCCGTTTGTGTGCGCCGCAATTGGGCGCTCAGCACGCGGGCGCGTGCATCGGCCTGCCGGATCACCCGGTCCACCAGCAGCCCGAGCAGTATGCCGCCCGCGCCGCCGATGAGCGTGAACACGGCGTTGCCGGGGGAGGGCTGCGGGTGGGCGAGGTTCCCGGCGAGCGTCGCCACCGTCGCGACGACGGTATAGGTGATCGCGCGTCGCGCGGTCGCGGCGTGCATCCAGAACATCGGCAGCGAGACGATGAGGAAGGCCGCGCCGCCCTCGAGCAGCACCGCCGTGACGCCGAGCACCGTGACCAGCACGCAGAGGAAGGCATCCGGCCTGCCGACGAGACCGCGCGGCAAGGCCGTCCGAAGTGCGAAGGCACCGGCGGCCAGGGCGATCGCCGCCCACGTCCCGTACTTCGTCGCGTCGATCCGATCGTGCACCGCGATCAGCGGCGGGCACAGCCCGAACACCACCCAGCACACGGCGTACCACCGGCGCAGCGCCCGCAACCGGAACCGGTCCTCGATGCGCGGCCGTTGCTCCATCCCGATCACCCTACGGACCGGGCGGGCCACCAGGCGCGCGCACCCAGCAGCAGTAACAGGGCGGGCAGGATCACCATCCTGATGACGAACGCGTCGAGGAGCACCGCCGCCGCGAGCGCGAAACCCATCTGCTTCATCTCCATGATGTGCAGCGGAACGAAGCTGGCGAAGACGGTCACCATGACGAACGCGGCACTGGTCACCACGCCCGCCGAGCCGCCGACACCCTCCAGCACCGCACGGCGGGCAGGCATGCCGCCGCGTACGGCCTCGCTGATCCGGCTCAGCACGATGACCTGGTAGTCCATCGACAGCCCGAACAGGATCACGAACAGCAGCAGCGGCACCCGGGAACCGATGGTGCCGGTCGAATGGAAGCCGAGCAGGCCCTCGGCCCAGGTGTGCTGGAACACCAGCGCGAGCAGCCCGAGCGACGCGCCCGCCGACAGCAGGTTCAGCAGCACGCCGATCAGGCCGAGTACCACCGAGCGGAAGGCGGCGACGGTCAGCGCGAAGGTCGCAAGAAGCAGCGTCGCGATGATCAGCGGCAGCTTGCGCTTCTGATGGGCGGGATAGTCGGCGTAGCGAGCGATGTCGCCGGTCACCGCGTAGTCGGCGGCGCGCAGCGCGCCGACCGTGGCGGGCAGGTAGTCCGTGCGGAGCCGTTCGAGCGAGCGGCGGGCCGCGTTCTCGCTGACGTGGTGTGGCACAGGCAGTTCCAGCAGGCTCACCCGTCCGTCGGCGGAGGCGCGCAACTCGGCGGCGCCCGCGAAGTCGGGGTCGGTCCGCGCTCGCTCGGCGAGTGCGCGCAATGCGTCCGCCACCTGGCCCGCGCGGGCGGGCTCGGCGGTGACGACCACCTGATGCATCGACTTCAGTTGCGGGAAGGCAGTATTCAGCCGGTCGAAAGCCCGCATGGCCGGGATGGTGCGCGGATGGGTCTCGCGGCCCATATCGGTGAGGGTGAGACCGAGCAGCGGTGCGGCGAGCGCGAGCATCGCGAGCACCGAGATACCCAGCGCGACAGCCGGATTCGCCGCGGTGCGGCGCAGCACTGCACCGGTGATTCCGGCTTTCGGTGCGGTTTTGCGCTGCGTGCCGTCGCCGAGCACGGTCAGCAGCGCGGGCAGCACGGTCAGCGAGCTGGCGACCGCGACCAGGGTGACGAGAATGGCCGAGGTGGCGATCGAGGAGAAGATGACGTCGTCGGCCAGATACATGGTCGCGACGGATACCGCGACCGCGAGCCCGGAGATCACCACGGCACGCCCCGAGGTGGCCGCGGCCAGTTCCACCGCCGCACGGGCGCCGAGCAACCCGCCGCCACGCGCGCGTTCCTCCCGCGCGCGTTTCAGATAGAACAGCGTGTAGTCGACGCCGACCGCCATCCCGATGAGCAGGATGATGTTGATCCCGACGCCGTTGTCGGGGAACACGTGGGAGGCGGGCATCGACAGCCCGATGGCCGCGGCGATCGACGAGATCGCGAGTAGCAGCGGCACCAGTGCCATTGCCGCGGAACGGAAGACGACGAGCAGGGTGATCAGCGTGATCGGCAGCGCGATCATTTCGGTGCGCGCGAGGTCGCGCCCGCGCAGCGCGTCCACGCCGCTGCTGATGGAGGGACCGCCGGTCTCCTCGATCAGCAGGCCGGGTTCGGCGCGCTGTACCTCCTCGGTCTGTGCGCGCAGCGCGGCGACCTGCTTCTTACCGTCGAGCTCCGCGCCCTTCATGGTCACATCGACGCGCAACGCGCTGCCGTCGGACGAAAAGACCGGCGCGGCAACGGATTCGACCGCTGGCATGGCAAGCATGCGCTGGGTGATCTTATGCGCGGCGGCGGTGGCGGCAGTGGGGTCGAGCGCCGCCGCGCCGGGCCCCGCGGTGATCAGCACCCGCTCCATCGGCCGCTGTTGCAGCCCGCCCGCGGCGGCCATCGCTTCCGCCCGGCCCGCCTCGCCGATCCGGAAATCCTCGGTGGCCGCGGGTTTCGCGCCGATCGCGAGGCCACCGCCGAGGCACACCGCCACGAAGAGCACCCACCCCGCTATGGCGCGCCAAGGATGACGTGCACTCCAATTGGCTATGGCTACCTGGCGATTTCGCATGCGCACCATGCTGTCCGCTGCGGTGGCACCACCGACACCCGCGACAGGTGGAACCTCGTGTCCACCGACCGGTGGACACGAGCCGGGTTTACCGGTCTCAGCAGGTCTTTCGGACGTAGTCGGGGTCGTCGGGCGTGGTGACGTCGACGTTGCGGCGCACGATGCTCAGTGTGTCCTTGAAGCCCGAGCATGCCGCGGCCAGCCCCGCGTCGGTGTATTCGATATCGATGACGTGGTTGTCGAACGCTCTTGCGTAGACGCCGCATTCCTTGGTGTCACCGCACTCCTCGGCAATGGCGAAGTCCAGCTTCGCCTCGGCTCGGCGGCCGACGAGTTCCGCACCGTTCTTCTGCCCGATGGCCAGGCCGCGGTCGTGCGCGTGCCCGGCGAGCACGGCGGCGAAGGTCACCGCGTGGTCGGGGGTGAGGAGGTTCTTCGAGCGGGTGTAGCTGTCGTAGTTGTCGACCTCGATGGCATTGAATCCTTTGCTCGCGCAGCCGTCGACCCACGTGTTGACCTTGTTCGCGATCCGGTGGCGTTTGTCGTCGGTGCGGATGTCGAGCAGCGCCTCCTTCCACCGGGTATCCATCACGACCTTGCCGTCGGCGTCGCGCAGCAGCAGGTCGGGCTCCCACTCGCTCTCCGCGCCCGGCTGCGCCTGGAAGCCGTTCACGTAGCAGATGTTGTACATGTTCGGCGCCTTCGCGGCGGAGTGGTCGCGGCTGACGATCGTGACGCCCTGCGGCGGGTCGTAAGGCTCGGTGATCTGATAGTCGAACCCACCGTGCAGCGGGGGTGGGGTGACCGGCGGCGCGGCGCTCGCGGCACCGGCCTGCTGGATGGCACAGGTGGCCATGGCCACGACCGCCACGGCGGCGTGTCGGAGGATGCGTGAGGTGGATATTGTGATCACTCGACTCTCTTCGTTTCCGGTGTGACCGTCGAAACCCCCTCGGGCACAGGCCGATACAACCATTGCCGTCGTACACCGTCAAACCCCGAAGCCTGGGGGCTGCCGTCGGGAAAGGGCTGATGAGCGGCCGTATCACCGAGAACCGGGTTACGATGAGCGCGGGCAACATATGGTCCAGCTGTTCAGCAACGTGGCGGTCGGCAATCGAAGGTGACCATGGGCACATCTGTCTTGACGCTCGACAAATTCCGTAATGACCTGCGCGAGTACGCGCGACTGGCCGAGACGAGGTACGACCCGGCCGTCGTCGATCCGGTGCTCGACGCACTCGCGGACCTCTGGACGCATTCCGTCGTCGGTGTCCGCACCACCACCCAGCCCGTCGCCGAGCGTGACGTCAATGCGCGGGTGATGCACCCGGGTGACCCCGGCGAGCTGATCGCTACGCTGCGCGACGCCGGACTGCTCACCTTCACCGGTCATCCGATGGAGACGCTGCTCACCGAGGTCTTGGCCGCGGTGCCGACGCGGTCGGGTGTCGATCTCGCGCTCACCGGCGGTGTGCAGAAGGTCTGGCTGATGTTCCCGGAATTGCTGAGCGTCGAGCGGATGCTCGGCTTCGCGGGCATCCCGGATTCGGCCCGCGGTCATGCGGCGCACCTGGCCCACTACGGCGGCCAGATCGGCATCATGGCAGTCGATTTCACGGCGCGCACGCTGAATCTCTACTCTCAGGTCTTCGTGCCGGGCACCCTCACCTCGGCCGATATCGCCGAGATATTGAGCGATCTCGACTTCGCTCCGGCCGCCGCGGACGAGCTGGCATTGCTCGGGCGCGCGTTCAACCTGTATCGCACCTTCTCCTGGACCGCGCCGGAGATGCAGCGCATCTGCCTCCCGGTGCGCCTCGATACGGAGAGCTTCCCGGTCCATCTCGATCCGGTGCTCGAAAGGTTCGTCGCCGGTGCGCCGTTCGCCGATCCCGCCAGCCGCGGGTTCGTCTTCTATGCCGCCTACGGGCCCACCGGACGCTACTTCAAGGTCCAGGCCGAATATGCCGCGGCCGCGAACATCACCTTCCCCGGCGGCACCGCGCCGCAGCGGGTGACCAACTCCCGTTGACGCGAGTCGGCGCGGGCAATGCCCGCGCCGTCAGGAACTCGTATCGTGTTGTCAGCCAGGCTATTTCAGTTCCACTGGGACTGAGTTCGACGCCGGGCGTTGGGAGGCATGGTCTCCAGATCGTCGAGCACCTTCTCGATGCTGGACACCTTGTACTCCTGCGCGCTGGCCAGTTCGTGGACCTTGGCGGTCGTCTTGGCCAGCACGCTCGCGGTGAGATCCTCCTCGAGCTTGCGAATCACCTGCTTGTGGAACAGCACGACCTGATCGCGTCCCTGCTTGCGCACCCTGGCCACCTCGGCGGCGGCCGCGGCGCGCATCTGCTCGATGATGTAGACGGAATCCTCCCTGGCGTCCTTGCGCAGCAGTTCGAGCTCCCGCTGCGCCTCGGCCAGCGCGGTGTCATAGGCCTGCTTGGCCTCGGCGAGCCGGGCCTTCGCGTGATCGCTCTCCTGCAGCTGCCGCTCGATCAGGTCTCGCGGCTTGTCGATGACGTTCTTGTGCACCAACGGCCAGAACCGGTACAGCCCGTACAGGATGACACCGAAGGAGACCAGCTGGCTGAGGAGGACCGGCCATTCCAGCTTCAGGTGGAAAATACCTTCGGCGAGAACGATTTCGGAGTGGTTCATGAGGGCGACCGTCCCGTCTGATGGCCCGGGGTCGTTCCGGCGTGCAGATCGTCGTCGACCCCGACGATGCGGTCGGCGAGGGTTTGGGCGAGCGGCTCGATTGTCTGACGCAGTTCCGCCGCCACTTGATCGGCTTCGGCCCGCAGCTGCGCCGAGGTTTCGGCGAATATCGCATCGGACTGCGCCTGTGCCTCGGCACGCAGCTCCTCGAGGATCTGCCTGCCTTCGGCCCGTGCCTCGTCGCGAATGTTCGCCGCTTCGGTGCGCGCCTGCTCCAGCCCCGACTGATACTTCTCGGTGGCTTCGGCGAACAATCGCCGCGCTTCCTTGTCGTTCGAGGCAGTTTCGGCGACCCGCTGCTCGCGTTCCGCCAATACCTTGCGGATCGGCGGAACGACGAAGAACCAGATGACACCGAGCACGATCAGGAAGATCAACAGCTCGACGAAGAAGGTCCCGTTGGGAATGAGAAAGTTCCCCTGGGCTACCACATCATCTGTTCGCGGAGTCATGGCGCGTTACTTGCCGGGAGTCGCGAAGACGAACAGTGCCATGAAGGCTAGGTTGATGAAGTACGCCGCCTCGACCAGACCGACGGTCAGGAAGAAGATGACGCGCAACCGGCTTTCGGCCTCGGGTTGGCGGGTGACACCGTTGATCAATGCCGCGCCAGCGAGACCGTCACCGATGCCCGCCCCGATCGCGCCGCCGGCCATGATGATGCCACCGCCGATGAGGGCGCCCTGGACGATGGTTGGGTCTGCTGCCATTGTTGGTTCCTTTTCTCGGAATAGTTCGACCGGCCGCGCCGATCAGTGGTGTTCATCTTCACGTGACATCGACTGACTGAAATAGAGCACGGTCAGCAGCGAGAAAATAAATGCCTGGATCAGGCCGACGAACAGATCGAACGCCTTCCACAGCGCGGTCGGACCCCAGCTGATCCAGAACGGGAAGAGCGCGATCACCGAGACCATCACACCGCCCGCGAACATGTTGCCGAACAATCGCAGCGACAGCGAGAGCGGTTTGGCGATCTCCTCGATGATGTTGATCAAAACCATGGGGCCCCAACCGGTATGCCCCTTGAGTAGCTGCTTCACATGCCCGAGCGGGCCGCGCCGCACGACACCGGCGCTCTGATAGAAGACGAAGACGAACAGCGCGAGCGCGAAGACGAAGTTGACATCCGACGCGGGCGGCGCGACGAGCTCGCCCTCGCCGATCTGCACCGGCAGTACGGACAGCCAGTTCGACAGCAGGATGAAGATGAACAGCGTCGCGCCGAGCGGCAGCGCGAACGGGGCCACCTTCATGCCGATGTTGGTCTCCACCTGGGTGCGTATCATCTTGGTGACGCCCTCGGCGGACAGCTGGACCAGGTTCGGCACGGCGGAGGTCATCTTCACCCGGATGAAGAACGCGAGCCCGATCACGAGCAGCGCGGCGACCACCGTCGAGATGATGGTGTCGACATTGAAATCCATGCCGAGCCAATGCGCGACGGCGTGCTCGCCGACCTTGATCTTCGGCTCTTCGGCGCCGGGTTCGGCGCCCGCTTCGGCCAGCGTCATACCGGACAGGGACGCCTGGGCAGGTAGTGCGACTGAGATCGTCATGATGTCTGGCGCAGCGCTTTCAACTCGGGCAGCACGGTATTGAGGATCAGCAGGAATTGGAAGGTGGCCAATCCGAAGAAGATGCCGAAACCGTTGGGCCGGGCCAGGATTGCCACCGCGAGCGCGATCACCGTTATTACGGCCAACCGCACGGCCGTCGATCCGGCCAGTCGTTGCTTACTCGGCCGTTCCGAATCGGCGATTCGTGTCGCACTGCGCAGCGTCAGCTGAGCATTGAGCCAGCCGAGTATCAAACCGCTACACAGGAACACGCCGAGTAGTAGTCGATCGATAACTCCGGTGCCCATCAATATCAGTACGCCGAAACCGATCGCAAGAATGGCCGCGCGGCGTATTTGGAGCCTGTTGACGTCCACTTCGACACCACCTCGCCCTCATCCCAACCTTCTGGTGGGTTCTTGATTGATCCACAGCATACACATACCAACATCCTTGTGTATCAACGTTTTTGATCTTTCTCTTAAAAGATCTTGATATACCTCGCAGCGACATGTTGGTTAACGAAACCAATGACCGCGACCCTCCGTTTTGTGTAAAAACAGGCCGCTCAACATAATCCACAGTTCACATGTCTTGTCATGGGAATCCCATTTGTCCGATTCGGCGGATAATGTCAAACACCGGCGCTACAGCGCCGCGAACCGATTTCGGCGGCCGCCGGACTACGGTGCACGCCCGGATGTGGGCTCCTCGGCGGGCTCCGGCGCGTGCCGCGGCGCGGTCTCGGCGGCACGGCCCGGCCACCAGTTGTGGCGGCCGAGCAGCATGGCCGTCGCCGGAATCATCACGGTGCGCACGATGAGGGTGTCGATGAGCAGGCCGACGCCGATGGTGCAGCCGATCTGGGCGACCACATTGATGGACGAACTGAGCATCGCGAACATGGTGATGGCGAAAACGGCGCCCGCCGTGGTGATCACGCCGCCGGTGCTGGTCAACGCGCGGGCGATGGCGGCGGCGGTGCCCGGTGCGGCGCGCAGTTCGTCGCGCACGCGCGACATCAGCAGCAGGTTGTAGTCCGCGCCGACGGCGACCAGCGCGATGAACGCGATCGACGGTACCGACCAGTGCAGCGGTCGGCCCAGAACGTGCTGCCAGACAAGCACACTGAGGCCGAGCGCGGCGGCGTAGGACAGCAGGACCGAGACGAGGATATAGAGGGGAACGACGAGACTGCGCAGCATCACCCCGAGCACGAGCAGGATCAGCAGGGACGTGGCCAGGATGATGACGGCGAGATCACGCAGCGCCAGCTGCCGCAGATCGATGTAGGTGGCGGTGAGCCCGGTGACGTCGATACGGCTTGTCGCGAGCGTGGTGGTCGCCGCGGCCCGGCGGGCGGTGTCGAGGATCTGCTCGGTGCGCGCCATTCCGTCGGTGGTCAATGCGTTGCCGGAGTCGGTGACCACGATCCGGGCCAGGTGACCGTCCGGCGAGACGAAGTAGCGCAGGTTGATCGCCCAGGTTGCCGCGATATCCGGATCGGCGAGCGCGAAGGCGGGCAGGTAGAAGCTGTTGTTCAGCGCCGCGCCCGCATCGGTGCGCAGGCCGTCGAGGTAGGCCGTTGCCTGATCGAGCCCGGTCGCCAGGCGGGTGAAGCTGCTACCGACCTGTGCGACACCGGCGTTGACCTGCGTGGCGCCGTCGGCGAGGGTGCCGAGCCCCGTGGTGAGCCGAGTTTGCCCGGCAAGCAGCTGGGTGGACCCGGCTCGCGCGGTGACGAGCCCGTCGTGCAGTCGGGTTGCGGCGGCGGCGAGTTGGTCGTTGCCGTCGGCGAGTGTGTGCGCGCCGTCGCGCAGGGTGCCGAGGTCGGCGAGCACTCGACCGGCGGCGGAGCCGTCCAGCGCGGCCAGCGCGGTACGGGCGGTGGCGCATAGCGGATCGGCGTCGCAGTGCGGATTCGCCGCGATCTGGTCGCGCAGCGCGGTGAGTGCGGAAAGCGGCGCCTGGATCGGCGCCATGGCGGTATCGATGCCCGCCGCGAGGGCGGCCGAGCCGGAGCGCAGTCGCGTTGCGCCCGCGTCCAATTGGGCGGCGCCGTCGAGCATGGCGGTCAGGCCGTCGTCGAGCCGCCTGGTGCCGTCGGCCAATCGCGTCGCGGCCGCATCGGCCGTTGTCGCGCCGCCCGCGAGCGCCGCGGTGGCGGCCACGAGGCGGTCGACGTCGGGCCGCGCCGCCACCAATT
This sequence comes from Nocardia sp. NPDC052566, assembly GCF_044547285.1. Taxonomy (NCBI): domain Bacteria; kingdom Bacillati; phylum Actinomycetota; class Actinomycetes; order Mycobacteriales; family Nocardiaceae; genus Nocardia; species Nocardia sp. NPDC052566. The sequence goes on from NZ_JBIUAF010000001.1 coordinate 895,272, forward strand.
GGGTCGACGCGGCGCCGAGCTGGCCGGTGACCTGGCCGAGCTGATTGCCGACGGTGCCCTGCGGAATGGGGCCGCCGAACGGCCGGGTGAGACCGTTCACCGCCACGATGCCGGGCATGGCGGCCACGGCGGCGGCGATCGAGTCCAGCGCGGCGTAGACGCCGGGGGAGCGCAGGTCGGTATCGGAACGGATGAGCAGATAGTTCGGCAGCAGCTGGTTGCCTGGATAGTGGGCGGCGGTGACGGCGAAACCGTGGTTGGCGGAGGTATCGGCGGGCTGGGTGGCGCGCTCGTCGTAATTCAGGGCGAGCGTGGACAGTACGGCGATGAGCGCGAGTACCGGCACCAGCGAGACCGCGAGCATTCTGGCGGGTCTGCGCACGACGACCGACGCCAGACCGCGCCAATACCGCGCACTGCCGGTGCCTTTCGGTTCGATCAGCCCGCGCTGCCCGGCGATGGCGATCAGTGCCGGGGTCAGGGTCACCGAGGCGCAGACGACCACGAGTATGCCGATGGCACAGGGGATGCCGATGGTGCGGAACATGCCGATGCGCGCGGCGCTCATCACCGTGCACGTCACCGACACCGCGAGGCCGGAGGCGATGAGCACCGGCGAGATGCGGCGGTAGGCCACGTCGTACGCCTCGGCCTGGCCTCGGCCCGCCCGTCGCGCCTCGTGATAGCGACTCAGCGCGAAGATCGCGTAATCCGTTCCGGCACCGAGGATCATCGCCGACAGCATCGCCACCGAGAAGATGGAGGTCTCCACGCCGTGCTCGCCCGCGAACGCCACCACCGGCCGTGCGATGGCCAGGCACAGGCCGATCGTCGCAAGCGGTATCGCCGCGGCGAATATCGACCGGTAGACCAGCATCAGCAGCAGCGCGATCAAGACGACGGTGATCGCGGTGATGATCAGCAGGTCACGGTGTGCGCCGTCGAGCAGGTCCGCGACGCTCACGGTCGGCCCGGTGACGTCGACCGAGAGCCCGTCGGGCTTCGGCACCGACGCCACCGAAGCCCGCACGGCCGCGACGGATTCCGATGCCGCGGTCGTTCCGGTGTCGCCCGCGGTGCGCAGTAATAGATAGGCCGCCTGTCCGTCGGTGCTGCGGACGGCGGGCGCGGTGGCGGGGGAGGACCAGAGGTCCATCACCGATTCCACCCGGGCGGGATCGGCGCGCGCGGCGCGCACGACCGCGTCGTAGAAGGCGCGATCGGCGGCGGTGAGGCCGGTATCGCGGTGCAGGACAAGGTAGACGATGCCGGAGCCGGTCGATTCGCCGAACCGCTTGCCCATCTCGGTGAGCGCCTGCGCCGACGGCGCGTCGGCGGGCACGAACCGCGGAGAATGCGCGAAGACGACCGTATCGAGCTGGGGGACAACGAGATTGAGTACGCCCGCGGCCAGCAGCCAGGCGCCGACGATGAGGTAGCGATAGCGGCGAACCGCACCGCCGACAGCATTGGCCATGGGATCACCCTCCACTTCCGGCGCGTCGACGCATGTCAACTGGTCGGTGGACACCACGACCTGGCCGTCGACGCTATCGTCGGTGAATGGAGGCGGCGCGGTCAACCGAGCATGACCCGGGTTTGTTCCGCTCGGATCTGTGGTACCGGATGTGGGTCGGCTACGAGGCGCTCGGCTTCGCCGGCGCCGTCGCGGTGATCTTCCTGCTCGATCCGCGCTATCCCGGCCACCCGCTGGCCGCGACGCTGGTGCTGTCGGCAATGCTGGTGTGGGGGCGCAGCTTCGGCCGCGATTTCTACTATGCCCGTGAACTCGGCCGCCGCTCGGTGGTTTTCGTCTGCGTGGTGATCGGGCTGTTCACCCTCGCGGGCTGCCTGTCGAATCCGGCGATCGGCGCGCTGCTGATCGTCTACCCGCTGGTCCTCATGCCGGTGCCGCTGCGGGCTGGGGCGGTGGCCGCCGGGGTGGTCGGCGTCATCCCGGTCGCCGGGGTGCTCACGCTGGAGGGCATCCACGGGCCCGATGTCGCACTGGTGTCGATCATTTCGATCGCGGGCCTGCTGGTGAGCCTGGTCGTCGGCACCGCGTTCAACCTGGCGTTCGGGCGCTACGAGGACCTGGCGGAGGTGCTGGCGGAGCTGGAGCACAGCCGCGGTGAGGTGGCGCGGCTGTCCCACGACGCCGGCACCGCCGCCGAACGGGAGCGGCTGGCGCGGGAAATCCACGACACGCTGGCCCAGGGCTTCACCAGCATCGTCACCCTGGCACAGGCGGTAGAGGCGGAGGTCGCGAATCCCGCTGCGGTGCAGCGCTACATCGGGCTGATCGGCGCGACGGCGCAGGAGAATCTGGTCGAGGCGCGTGCCATGGTCGCGGCGCTGACGCCGTCGGCGCTGAACGACGGCTCGCTCGTCGAATCCATTCGCCGCCAGGGCGATCGGCTCAGCGAGGAGACCGGGATCGCGGTGACGGTGACGGCCGAATCGGGGCTGCCGCCGTTGAGCACCGCGAGCGAGGTGGCATTGCTGCGCGCCGCCCAGGAGGCGTTCGCCAATGTCCGCAAGCACGCGCGGGCCGACGCGGTCACCGTCGATGTCGGCGGGATGGCGGGCGGCGTGCGACTATCCGTGGCCGACAACGGGATCGGCTTCGATCCCGCGGTGGCGGCGGCCGGGTTCGGGTTGTCCGGCATGCGCCGCAGGGCCGAGCAGATCGGCGCGCTGATGACGGTGTCGAGCGCGGTCGGCGGCGGCACGACGGTGCGGATCGAGGTACCGGCGTGAGCGGTCAGGCCCGGAGGCGGCAGCGCAGCGTGACCACGCAGGGCCCCGCTCATGCCGAAAAGGACACAGCGTGATCGAGGTGCTGCTCGTCGACGACCACCCGGTGGTGCGTGAGGGTCTGCGCGGGATGCTGTCCGCCGAAACGGATCTCACGGTGGTCGGCGAGGCGGGCTGCGGCGCGGAGGCGGTGGCGCTGGCGATGCGGCTGTCCCCGCAGGTGGTGTTGATGGACCTGCGGATGCCCGATGTCGACGGCGTCACCGCCACCGCGCGGATACTGAAACATCGGCCGGAGACGAAGATTCTGATCGTCACGACCTACGACACCGACACCGATATCCTGCGCGCCGTCGAGGCGGGCGCCTCCGGATATCTGCTCAAGGACAGCTCGCGCGCCGTCTTCGCCGACGCCATCCGCGCGACGGCCTGCGGCGAGACCGTGCTCGCGCCGTCGGTGGCGGGCCGGTTGGCGCGGCGCGCGGGGCCGTCGGACCGAATCCAGTTGTCGGCAAGGGAGTTGGAGGTACTGGGCTGCGTCGCGAAGGGCCACACCAACGTGGACATCGGTGTGGCGCTGCACATCAGCGAGGCGACGGTCAAAACGCACCTGCAACGGGCCTTCGCGAAACTCGAAGTGTCCGACCGGACCGCGGCCGTCGCCACCGCCATGTCCCTCGGCCTGCTCAGCTAATTGCCCGCGCTGCCTTAGGGATTGACCTCGCTGGCTCCTGTGTGGCCGCATCACGTGCGACTATGACGAACAGATCTGTCCGCAAAGTGGTATACATGGGATGAGCGACACGCCGATTCGCCAACAGTAAGCTAACGAAATATACTGGTACACAACGCGATACGTGACTTGTGATCCGTACCGGCTTGCTCTGCCGTAACTTTGGGACAGCTCCTAATTTTGGGCAAAACTACTATGCCCCCGCTGTCTCAGGCGCTAATCTTCCGACACCCGGATTCGCCGCCGAACCGCAGGATTGCGGGGCCAACCCGGGCCTCGTATTTATGTGACACACCGTCTGCCGAGCCTGTGGTTGCCTGCTGACAACCCGTTCTCCCCGTCCACCGTGATCACACGCAAGAGGGTGCACTGCCATGGATTACTCCGCCCTACCGCCAGCACGCCAACCAAATTCCCGCCTGGCTGTGCGTCTGGAACACCTGGGCGACCAGGTGGCAGGCGCGCCCAGAGCACCGATCACCACGCAGGCCGTCGTCAACGGCCGCTCGCACAGCGCGATTCCCGCGACCAACGGGCACGCGCACACCGTCCCGCGTGTCGACCAGCTCGCGCTGGTCACCGAGCGACTGCGCGAAATCCTGGTCACCGGTGACGATTTCGACGATATCTACCACCATGTCCTCGCCGCGCCGGGTAAACGCGTGCGTGCGCGCCTCGTGCTGGCCTGCGCCCGCCTGCTGCCCGCGGCGGCGGCCGAGGCGGTGTCGCTGCGCGACGCCGTCGACATGGCATGCGCGATGGAGATGTTCCACGAGTCCTCGCTCGTGCACGACGACATCTGCGACGGCTCGCTCCTGCGGCGCGACGCGCCGTCGGTCGCGGCCGCGTTCGGCGTGCGTACCGCGGCCAGGGCCGGATTCCACTTGGCGGGCACCGCTTTACAGATCTGCGCGCGGGTATTGACCGACAACCCGGTGGTTTTCGCGCGGCTCGGTGAGGCGAAGGGAGTCACCTACCTGGACCGGCTCTCGGACCTGTCGTTCGGCCAGCTCATCGAGACGCTGCCGCCCGCCGTGGACGGCGACGCGCTGCGCCGCCACTACAAACTCGTCGTCGACGCGAAGACCGGCACACTGTTCCGGCTGGCATGCTCGTACGGCGGCTCGGCGGGTGCGGTGGACGACGATCGGCTGCGCGCGCTGATGGAGTACGCCGATCAGCTCGCCCTCGCCTTCCAGATCATGGACGACGTGCGCGATGTCGAGGGCGATCCCGGGCTCGGTAAGGAGGCCTGCGGCGATATCGACCGCAGGGTACCGACCTGGCCGGTGATCGAATGGCTGGCGCTGCGGCCGGACGCGCGCGAAATGTGGCTCTCCGATACGACTTCCAGTGCCGATCTGCAGGCCGATCTGGTCGAGAGCGGAGCGACGAAGGCGGCGCGCGCGGTCGCCGTCGAGGCCGTCGAGGCGGCATGCCGGGCGCTGGAGGTGTTTCCGGTCTCGCCGGCGCGGGAGGACCTGCGCGAGCTCACGGTGCAGGTGATCTCCCGATGACCGGCAACAGGCTGACCATCCTGGCCCGCGGGCTGCGGCACCTGCGCCGCGCACCCGATCTGGCCGCGCTGCGCGCCGCCCCGACACCGGAGCGGCTCGCCAGGCTCGCGCTGATCCCGGCGGCCCGAAACCTCGGCATCGCCATCGGTTTCCTGTCCGCGGACCTGCGGGCCGAGGCCACCGCGGCGCTGCTGGCCTGCCGCGTGCTCGACGCCTACGAGGATCTCCTCGATCGCTCCCAGGCGGGGGAGGCGGTGCTCAGCGCCGTCGGCTATCTGAACGGCGACACCGAGACACCGCCCCCGCCGCTGCACGCGGTCGCGGCCCGCGACAGCGAGGCCGTCGACCTGGTGCTCGCCGAGCGCATCGACGACGTCCGCGCCTTGCTGTCGGCACTGCCGCCCGAGCGCGGAGAAAGAGTCGGGCTGATGCTCGCCGATGTGGGCGCCGTGATGGCCCGCAATCTCGAATCCCCGTTGCCGCGTGGCACGTACAGCGAGGGTGTGCTCGGGCGGGTGGTGTACTACGCGTGCGAGGCGGTCGCCGTCGGCGAGAAGTTCACCGAGGTCGATCTGCGCGAGCTGGCCGGGTGCGTCGGCGTCACCACTCAGATGGCCAACGATCTGCGCGACGGCGAACTCGCGCTGTACGGCGCGGGGAACCGCGAGGAACTGACCCAGGCGGTGATGCTGCGGCTGCTCGCCCCGGCACTGGGCAGCATCTCCCTGCTGGCCTGGATGGGCCCACACACCGTGCACCGCGGCGCGCGAGTCGCCATGGCGTACATGACGATTACCACCACCGCCTTCCTGTGCGCGTCCGTCGGCGCGCCCGCGCCGTATCGGCGCAAGCTCGGCGCGGCGGTGCTCGCCGCGAGCTCGCCGACCAACTGGGCCGAGATGCTCGACCGGGTGCGGCGGTCCGCCGACGGCGCCATCCACCGCGTCCTCGATTCCTCGCCCGACCTCACCGCCGGTGCGACCGCGACATCGGGGGTGCTCGGCCTGGGCGACCCGCGCACGATGTCGCCGGAGGTGGGTCCGCTGATCGTGGACACCACCTTCACCCTGGTGCGCGAACTGCCGGAGGAACCGCTGACCGGCAAGCTGTCCGACTCCGAGATCCGCATCATGATGATCGCCGACCACCTGGCCTTCGGTGCCCTGGAACGGCTGCCACCGCGCGACGCCGACGTGATGCGGGCGCTCGCCACGAAATTCCAACTCGCCGCACTAGACACCTCGACCCCAGGAGAACGCCCATGAGCAATGGGTCAACCCATCCCAGCAAAGGAACGCCTTTAACAACCACTCGAGGAGTACGTCCATGACCACCGCGCCCATCCGCGCCGGCGACGGAACACCCGTCGCGGCAGAACCTTTCAGCCGCCGGGTGCTGAAGCTCGAGCATCCGGCGAATATCGGCCCGCTGATTCACGTCGGGGGCTGGGCGGTGATCCTGGCGTTCGCCGTGTTCGTGCCCGCCGCGACGAACTGGTATCTGGCGGTGCCGCTGATACTGCTGCTGACGCTGCTGGACTTCTCGCTCACCATCGGTGTGCTGCACATGCACACGCACCGTGCGCTTTTCGTGTCGAAGCCGATGAACCGGTTCGTCGACATCATGTGCTGTCTGCCCGCGACGCTGACGGCGGCGGAGATGCGCGAGGTGCACGTGCTCAACCATCACCGGTTCAACGACGGCCCCGGCGACGTCACGTCCACCGAGGGGCTGGACCGCGGATTCGGCGCGGTCTGGTACTGGATCAGGTACGGCACCGTCGTCAAGAAGCACACCGTGCGAATGATTTTCGCGGCCGATCCGTCGGAGGGCAGGCGCAAGCGGCGCTACCAGTTCATCCTCGACCTCACGCTGGCGCTGGTGCTGGCGGGGGCCATCTGGTACTTCGCGGGCTTCACCCGGTTCGCGCTGTTTTGGGGCATCCCGTTCCTGATCACCCAGCTGAACTCCGGCTACTTCGCCTGGCTGACCCACGCGCCCGCACGCGACTACCAGGACGATCCGAGCAAATCGCTGAATACGGCGGGCAATTGGCTCAACTTCTTCATCTTCAACCAGGGCTACCACAGCGTGCACCATCGCTACCCCGGCGTGCACTGGAGCCAGATCCCGGACAAGCTCGACTTCATGAAGCAGGTCGATCCCGGCGTCATCGTGCCCTACTGGATGACGATCAACTCGGCCTGGCGCCTGGTGGTACGCAACGGATTCCTCAACGCGTCCTACGGCGAGCGGTGGAAGGTCAAGCTGGACAAGCGAATGGAGGAGGGTAAGGTCCGTCCGCGGCTCCTGCCCTGGTTCGCATGGATCTGACCACCACGCAGCATCAGGTACGGGGTGTGCTGACCGACCGTCGCAGGCTCGTCCCGTTCCTGATCGCCTTCGCCGTCTACGGAGTGGCCGGGGTGACCGTGCCCCTGATGCTGCTGTTCGCCGGCGGCTGGTGGCTGCCGAAGACGGTCGACGACGGTCCACGCCTGTCGACCGTCCCCGCGGTCGCGATCGACGTGCTGCTGCTCGCGCTGTTCGGACTGCAGCACTCGGGGATGTCGCGGCCCTCCTACAAGGCGTTCGTCACCCGATTCGTGCCGGAGGCCTTGGAGCGCACGGTCTATATCGTGATGACCTGCCTGGCCATGTGGGTGTTGTGCCTGGGCTGGCAGCCGCTGCCGTATCGGATCTGGTCTGCCGAAGGCACGCTCGGCACGGTGCTCGACGCCGGATTCTGGCTCGGCTTCGTGGTGGTCTACGCGGCGACGTTGCTGCTCAACCACTTTCATTTGCTCGGGCTGAGCCAGGCCTACCGCCGGTACGTCACCCAGGTGCCCGACGCGACGTCGGACCGGCTTCAGGTGCACGGGCTCTACCGCGTGGTGCGCCATCCGCTGATGACCGGGCTGCTGCTCAGCTTCTGGTGCGCGAGCACGCTCACGGCCGGACATCTGTTGTGGGCGGCGGGATTGACCGGGTACATCCTGATCGGCACCTACATGGAGGAGCGCGATCTCATCGCCCGGTTCGGCGCGGCCTACCGCGCCTATGCCGCGCAGGTGCCCGCCTTCTTCCCGTCACCGCTGAGCACCGCGGCGCGTGCCCGCCTGCGGCGCGCGGCGCGCAGGCAGTAGCGATCCCGCGCGGCCACCGCCGCTCGCGCGGGATACTCGACGTGCTGGTGGTGGTCGAGTTCCCTTGTTGCCCAACTCCCTACCCGTGCTCACGCGCGGGGCGGCCCGGTTCGAGCTTGGAGATGAATCGACGTGAACAGCCATCGTGCCGGTGTCGTCTGCGGTACCGGTCGCGCACACGGCAAGGCGATCCTGCTCGGCGAGCACACCGTTGTCCACGGCACTCCCGCCATCGCGTTTCCCCTGCCGACGCTCGCGGTGCACGCGGTCGCCCAACCGGGCGGTTCGGGAGCGTCGACCGGAGTTCCGCAGGCGGGCAGGCAGTTCCGGTTCGTGGCCGGCGCCGATCGTGTACCGGACGATCCGTCGTCCGGTCCGCGGGTCGCGGTCGAAGAAGCGTTGCGGCGGTGGGAGATCCGCGAGAGGGTCGAGGTGGTGCTGGACTGCGACCTGCCGCCCGCCCGCGGCCTCGGTTCCAGCGCCGCCTGTGCGGGCGCCGCGGTGCGCGCGGTCGCCGATCTCTACGACAGGACCGTCGGCACCGCGGCGCTGTACGAATTGGTGCAGTGCGGTGAGCAATTCGCGCACGGCAGGGCCAGCGGTGTCGACGCGAGCACCGCGCTGGCGACCGGGCCGATCTGGTTCCACGCGGGCACCGCTCGCCCGCTGGCCGTCGGGCTCGACGCCGCGCTGGTGATCGCCGATACCGGCGCGGCCAGCGCAACCCAGCCGGCGGTGGCCGCCGTGCGCGAGCAGCTGGCTCGCGATCCCCAAGGCGCTCAGCGGATTCTGCACCATGCCGAGGAGCTGATCGAGTCCGCCGCGGCGGACCTGGCGGCCGGGCTCGCCGCACCGCTCGGCCGCACACTGCTCGAATTCCAGGATCTGCTGCGGGAACTCGGCGTCAGCACGCCCGAGATCGACGCACTCGTCACGGCGGCGCTGCACGCCGGGGCGTACGGCGCGAAACTCACCGGCGCCGGCCGCGGCGGCTGCGTGCTCGCCCTCACCGAACCGGGCAGTGCCGCGGCCAGGGTGAGCGCCGCGCTGCGGCGCGCGGGTGCGGTGCAGACCTGGATCGTCCCGACCCATGGCATGCCGTCATGACACCGTCCGCCAGCCGATCCGAGAACGGAACCCTGTACACCGCAATGACATCCACAGCCGCAGCGACAGCAGTCGACCCGATCGCCGAGCGCGCGGCGGTGGCCGTCGCGCATCCGAACATCGCCCTGGTGAAGTACTGGGGCAAACGCGACGAGGCGATGTTCCTGCCCGTCACGGGCAGTCTGTCGATGACCCTCGATATCTACCCGACCACCACGACGGTGCGCTTGATCGAGGGCTCGGCCGATACCGTCGTTCTCAACGGCCACACCGCGATCGGGCAGGCGCACACCAGGGTGGTGCGATTCCTCGACATGATCCGTGCGCGGGCGGGTCGCGCGGAGCACGCGCTGGTCGACTCCACCAACGCCGGACCGACCGGCGCCGGACTCGCGTCCTCGGCAAGCGGTTTCGCCGCACTGGCCACCGCGGCGGCGGCCGTCTACGGGCTCGACGCGGACGCACGCACGCTGTCGCGACTGGCCCGGCGCGGCTCCGGCTCGGCCAGCCGGTCCATCTTCGGCGGATTCGCGGTGTGGCATGCGGGGGAGGGCGACGGCGAGGCGGGTGATCTGAGCTCCTACGCGGAAGCGATCGAGGGCGACGCGCTCGACCCCGCCCTGGTCGTCGCCGTCGTCGACCACGGCGCGAAGGCGGTGTCGAGCCGGGAGGCCATGAGACGGACCTGCGCCACCTCACCGCTGTATCGGCCGTGGGCCGACTCGTCCGCGGCCGACCTCGACGAGATGCGCAAAGCCATCGCGCGCAACGATCTTCCGGCGGTCGGCGAGATCGCCGAGCGCAACGCGCTCGGCATGCATGCCAGCATGCTGGCGGCCAGGCCGGCGATCCGGTACCTGTCGCCGCAGTCGATCGCGGTACTCGATCGGGTGCTCGCCCTGCGCGCCGAGGGTGTCGCCGCCTACGCGACCATCGACGCCGGGCCGAACGTCACCGTGCTGTGCGCACGCGCCGACGCGCAGCGGGTGGCGGCGGCGCTCGTCGAGCTCGGTGACTTCGTCGCGCCGACGGTGGCCCATCTCGGGCCGGGCGCGGCGCTGGTGACGGGCCGCGAACGATGATCACCTGCCGTGCTCCGGGAAAGCTGTTCATCGCGGGCGAATACGCCGTGGTCGAGCCGGGGCATCACGCGGTGCTCGCGGCGGTCGACCGCTACGTGACCGCGACGGTGACCGCGGCGGCCGAGACGACGCTGCACGCGGATCTCGAAGGCGGCGTGACGCTTTCGTGCCGGCGCTCCGGCGACCGGCTGATCCCGTCGGGTGCGGGCGTGCCCGCGGCCTTCGACTATCTCTTCGCGGCCGCCGTGACCGTCGACCGGCTGCTCGCCGAGCGCGGTATCGCGCACCGGCCCCATCGACTGAGCATCGGCAGCGAGCTCGCCGACGCCGACGGCAGGAAGTTCGGCCTCGGCGCCAGCGCGGCCGTCACCGTCGCGGCCGTCGCGGCGCTGGCGACGTTCTACGGGCTGGAGCTCGGCCTGATGGACCGGTACCGGCTGGCGATGCTCGCCACCGTCTCGGTCAACCCGCGCGCCTCCGGCGGCGACGTGGCGGCAAGCACCTGGGGCGGCTGGATCGCCTATGCGTCACCCGACCGGCGCCTGGTCGCCGAGCTCGCGGCCGCCGAGGGGATCGACGCCGCGCTGTCGGCGTCGTGGCCCGGGCTGTCGGTGCGGTCGCTGCCCGCGCCGACCGGGCTCGCGATGCGGGTCGGCTGGACCGGAAAGCCCGCGTCGACACCGGAACTGGTGGCGGGACTGCGGGACAGGCGCGGCAGGATCGGCGAGCACACCGCGTTCCTCGCGCACAGCGACGACTGCGTGCGGCGGCTCGTCAGCGCGTTCGACGCCGACGACTCGGCCGGAATCGGCGCCGAGATACACTGCGCCCGAACACTTCTCACCGACCTCGACGCGGCGGCCGGTTTGGGCATCATGACACCGGGCCTGCTCGCGCTGTGCGCGGCGGGCGACGCGGTCGGTGCCGCCGCCAAACCGTCGGGCGCCGGCGGCGGCGACTGCGGTATCGCGCTCATCGATCGCACCCGCGATACGGCCATCGCCGAACTCACCGACCGCTGGGTCGGCGCGGGTATCCGGCCGCTGCCGTTGCGTATCCATCCATTCGAACCGGAAAGAAGGAGCCACCCTTGAACGACACGTCGTATGCGGCTGTCCCGCTGCAGTGGGTCGGTCCTCTGCGCGTCACCGGCAATACCGTCGACGACCTCGTCGAAGTGCCCTTGGCCACCTACGAATCGCCACTGTGGCCCTCGGTCCGGCGCGGCGCGCGGATGTCGACGCTGACCGAACACGGGATCGTGGCCACCCTCGTCGACGATCGGATGACCCGCTCGATCCTGCTCGAGGCCGACGACGCGCACACCGCGTACACCACGGTCGGAAGGCTCAAAGAGCAATTCACCCAACTACAGGAGGTCGCCGCGGGCAGCAGCCGCTACGGCAGGCTCATCGACCTGCACCACCAGATCACCGGGAATCTGCTGTTCCTGCGTTTCGAATTCAGCACCGGCGACGCGTCCGGCCACAACATGGCCACGCTCGCCGCGGACCACCTGATGGACCATATCCTCGCGACACTGCCCGGGCTGCGCTACGTGTCGATCTCCGGCAACTACTGCACGGACAAGAAGGCGACCGCGGTCAACGGGATACTCGGCCGCGGCAAGAACGTCATCACCGAACTGCTCATCCCGCGCGACCTGGTGGCAGCCAGGCTGCACACCACCGCGCGGGACGTGGTCGAGCTGAACATACGCAAGAACCTGATCGGCACGTTGCTGGCGGGCGGAATTCGTTCCGCCAACGCGCATTACGCCAACATGCTGCTGGCCTTCTACCTCGCCACCGGGCAGGATGCCGCGAACATCGTCGAAGGCTCGCAGGGCATCACCCATGCCGAGGACCGCGACGGCGACCTCTACTTCTCGTGCACACTGCCCAATCTCATCGTCGGCACGGTCGGCAACGGCAAACACCAGGACTTCGTCGAGGAGAACCTCACCCGCCTCGGCTGCCGCGAAGCGCGCGAGCCGGGCGAGAACGCCCGCAGGCTCGCTGTTCTCGCCGCGGCCACCGTGCTGTGCGGCGAGCTGTCGCTGATGGCGGCACAGACCAATCGCGGCGAATTGATGCGCGCCCATACCCAATTCGAGCGGCCAACCACCAGCAACGGAGTACAGCAATGACCACACTGCCGATCGGCATACACGATCTTTCCTTCGCCACCACGCATTACGCCCTCGACCACGCGGTGCTCGCCGGTCGTCTCGGCGTCGACCCGGACAAGTTCTATATCGGGATCGGCCAGGAGAAGATGAGCGTCGCGGCCGCCGACGAGGACATCGTCACCATCGCCGCGGCCGCCGCCCAGCCCATCCTGGACCGGCACGGCGTCGACAACATCCGCACCGTGCTGCTGGCCACCGAGAGCGGCGTCGATCAGTCCAAAGCCGCTGGGCTGTACCTGCATCCGCTGATCGGCCTGCCCAACACCGCGCGCGTGGTCGAACTCAAGCAGGCCTGCTACAGCGGTACGGCCGGGCTGCAGTTCGCGGCCGGGCTCATCGCGCTCGACCCGACCCAGCGCGTGCTGGTCATCGCGACCGATATCGCCAAGTACGAACTCGACAGCCCCGGCGAGCCGACCCAGGGCGCGGCGGCGGTCGCGATGCTGGTCAGCGCGAATCCGGCCATCCTGCGACTGGATCCGTACTCCGGGCTCTACAGCGCCGACATCATGGACTTCTGGCGCCCGAACTACCGCACCGCGGCGGTGGTGGACGGCAAGACCTCGGTGAACGCCTACCAGAAGGCGACCGAGGAGGCATGGACCGATTACCGGCGCCGCGGCGGTCGCGATCTCGGGGAGTTCGCCGCGTTCTGCTACCACCAGCCCTTCACCAAGATGGCATACAAGGCGCATCGCCATCTGCTGGAAAGCCAAGGCCACACCGCGGATACCGCGGAGATCGCCGCCGCGATCCACCACACCACCCACTACAACCGCACGGTCGGCAACAGCTACACCGCCTCGCTCTACCTCGGTCTGGCCTCGCTGCTCGACCACGCCGACGACCTCACCGATCGGCCGCTCGCGCTGATCAGCTACGGATCCGGCAGCGTTGCCGAATTCTTCAGCGGCACAGTGCAACCCGGCTACCGCGAGCACCTGCGAACCGATGCCAACCGGCAGGCGATCGGTACCCGCGCCACCCTCGGCTACGACCGCTACCGCGCACTGCACGAAGCCGAATCTCCCGCCGACGGCATGTATCACGCCACCGTCGAGGAGACCGCCCGGCCGTTCCGGCTGGCCGCGATCTCCGGCCACAAGCGCATCTACGAATCCCGATGAGGACGCCATGAGCCAGCAAGAAACCAACACGCCTGCCAGCGAGACGGCTCCGCGCCACACCCACGTCCTCATCGTCGGCAGCGGCCTGGCCGGACTCGGCACGGCCGTGCGCCTGCACCAGCAGGGCTGCACCGATTTCCTGGTGCTCGAACGCGGCAGCGACGTCGGCGGCACCTGGCGCGACAACACCTATCCCGGTGCGGCCTGCGACGTGCCGTCGCACCTGTACTCGTACTCGTTCGCGCTGAATCCCGAATGGTCGCGGTCGTTTTCGCCGCAGGCGGAGATCCAGCAGTATATCCGCGGCATCGCCGAGAAGTATCAGGTGCGCGACCGGCACATCTTCGACTGCGAGATGACCGGCGGCGGCTGGAACGATGTCGAGGGCGTCTGGGAGGTCGACACCAACCAGGGCCGGTTCACCGCCGACGTGGTGGTCTCCGCGGTGGGGGTGCTCTGCGAGCCGAGCCTGCCGGATATCAAGGGAATCAACACCTTCGAGGGGAAGATCTTCCATTCCGCGCGCTGGGATCACGACAGCGATCTGACGGGTAAGCGGGTCGCCGTCATCGGCACCGGCGCCTCGGCGATCCAGATCGTGCCGTCCATCGCGCCCGAGGCCGAGCACGTCGACGTGTACCAGCGCAGCGCGCCGTGGGTGCTGCCGCATCTGAGCCGGCCGTACCTGGGGGTCGAGCGCTTCGCCTTCAAGCACATTCCCGGGTTGCAGCGACTGCTGCGCGGGCTGATCTACGCCAACCGTGAGCTTTTCGTCATCGCGCAGTCCAAATACCCACGGGCGGCGGCGCTTTTCGAGTTCATCGCGCGGGTGAAGATGTTCCTGGAGATCCGCGATCCCGCGCTGCGCAAGAAGGTGACACCCGACTACCGCCTCGGCTGCAAGCGCATGCTGATCTCGAACGACTACTACCCGGCGCTCGGCCGCGACGACGTCGATCTGGTCACCGACGGCATCAAGGAGATCCGCGGGCGGTCGATCGTGTCGGCGGACGGGACCGAACGTGAGGTCGACGCCATCGTGCTGTGCACCGGCTTCCGCGTCACCAACTCGCCGACGTGGGAGATATTCCGGGGCAGGGACGGGCGCACGCTGTCGGAGATGTTCGACGCCGAGGGCATCAGCGCGTACAAGGGCACGGTCGTCGCGAACTTCCCGAACGCGTTCGTGATACTCGGCCCCAACTCCGGGCTGAACTACACCTCGCTGATCTACATCATCGAATCCCAGATCAACTACATCGCCGACGCGGTGGCGACCATGGCGAAGAAGAACCTGCGCACGTTCGAGGTGCGCAAGGACGTCCAGGCCGACTACAACACCGCACTGGCGAAGAAGATGGCGGGCAGCGTCTGGCTCACCGGCGGCTGCACCAGCTGGTTCCTCGACAAGAACGGCGACAACGCGACGCTGTGGCCCGATTTCAGCTTCCTGTTCCGGCGGCGGCTGCGCACCTTCGACCTCGAGGCCTACGACACCACGACGCGCGCGGCGTGAGAGATCATGAGCGACAGGGGGAATGACGCTGTGCTACGTCATGTACACGTGCTGATCACCGGTGGCGGATTCGCCGGGCTCGGGCTGGCGATCCGGCTGAAGCAGCAGGGGGACACCGACTTTCTCGTGCTCGAGCAGGGCGACGACGTCGGTGGCACCTGGCGCGACAATACGTACCCTGGTGCGGCGTGCGATGTGCCGTCGCAGCTCTACTCGTATTCGTTCGCGCTGAATCCCGAATGGACGCGGTCGTTCTCGACGCAGCCGCAGATCCAGCGCTATATCCGGGACGTGGCCGAACGGTACGGGGTGCGGGATAAGTTCGTCTTCGGCTGCGAGGTGACCGGCGCGCGCTGGGATGCCGAGGCCGCCCACTGGGAGGTCGAGACCAGCCGGGGGCGCTTCACCGCCGATATCGCGATCTCGGCCGCCGGGCCGCTGAGTCAGCCGAAGCTGCCCGATATCAAGGGGATTCACGCCTATCAGGGGGAGATCTTCCACTCCGCGCGCTGGGATCACGACGCCGATCTGACGGGCAAGCGGGTCGCGGTGATCGGCACCGGCGCCTCGGGCATTCAAATCGTGCCTGCCATCGCGCCGGAAGTGGCTCAGGTACAGGTATATCAGCGCACCGCGCCGTGGGTGCTACCGCGGGTGACCCACGCGTACACCCTGCTGGAACGGCTCGCGTTCAAACATATTCCGGGCCTGCAGCGGCTGGTGCGCGCGCTGATCTACGCCAACCGTGAGCTTTTCGTCATCGCGCAGTCGAAATACACACCCGCGGTCGCGCTGTTCGAGTTCATCGCGCGGGTGAAGATGTGGCTGGAGATCCGCGATCCGGCGCTGCGGAAGCAGGTGACACCGGACTATCGCCTGGGCTGCAAGCGCATGCTGATCTCCAACGACTACTACCCGGCGCTGACCCGCGACAATGTCGAGTTGATCACCGACGGTATCGAGGAGATCCGGGAGAGGTCGATCGTCGCCGCCGACGGCACCGAACGCGAGGTCGACGCCATCGTCCTGGCCACCGGCTTCCGTATCGCCGACTCGCCGACCTTCGATCTGTACAGCGGCAAGGACGGGCGCACGCTGTCGGAGGTGTTCGACGCCGAAGGCCTTCAGGTCTACAAGGGTTCGACCGTCGCGGGCTTCCCGAACGCGTTCGTGATGCTCGGCGCCAACTCCGCATTGAGCTACACCTCGGCGATCTACACCATCGAATCCCAGATCAACTACGTGGCCGACGCGGTCGCCACGATGGCGAAACGCGGCCTGCGCACGGTCGAGGTCCGCGCGGACGCGCAGCTCGCCTACAACCGGGAACTCCAGGAGAAGTTCGTCGGCAGCGTCTGGCTGACCGGCGGCTGCACCAGCTGGTTCCTGGACAAGCGCGGCACGAATGTCGCGCTGTGGCCCGACTTCAGCTTCCGCTTCCGGCGCATGCTGAAGACGTTCGACGTGGATGCCTACGACACCACGCCACGCGAGGCCGCCTGAGCTCCGCGGCGCCGCATGATCATCGGCACGCCGCTCTGCGGGCGCAGGGTCAGGGTGTACTCGGGCACGATGCGGGCGCCGGGCGCCAGATCGAAGGTGTAGCGCTGGGTGAGCATGGCGAGGATGAGCTTGGCCTGGATGCGGGCGAAGCCGAGGCCGATGCACTGGCGCTGGCCCGCGCCGAACGGGAGGTATGAATAACGCGGGCGCGCAACCGGACTCGCGCCATCGGCGGCGGGGAAGACGAATTGCCGGTGCTCGGGCAGGAACCGGCGTGGATCGAAGCCCTCCGGATTCGGCCACGACTTCTGGTCGTGGTGCAGCAGATACGACGCGACGTACACCGTCGACCCGGCCGGTACGGCGTAGCCGCCGAGCACATCGTCGGCCACGGCCTGACGTTCGATCAGCCACGACGGCGGATACAGCCGCATCGACTCCTCGATAACGGCCGTGGTCCACGGCAACTCGTCGAGATCGGCCGGTGTGGGTTGCCGGTCGCCGAGCACGGCGTCGATCTCGGCCACCAGCTTCTCGCGTGCCTCGGGGTGCTGGGACAGCAGCAGCAATGTCCACGCCAGGGAATACGCCGTGGTGTCGTGCCCGACGAGCAGGAAGGTGACCAGCTCGTCGCGGACCTGACGCGGGCTCATCGCCGCGGCGCCCGCCTCGTCGCGCGCGTCGAGGAGCAACCCGAGCAGGTCGTGCTTGTCGGGCTGGGGATGCTGCTGGCGTTCCCGGATCAGCCGGGCGACAACATCATCGAGCACCGCGACCGCCGCGTCCAGCCTGCGCCAGCGCGGGGCCTGCATGCGCAGGGCGAGGTCGGGGGAGACGCCGGGAATGCGGGTGGGCAGCCAGGTCAGCAGCGAGGTCATGGCCTTGCCGACGCAGCGCAGGATTTCGACGAGCGCCTCGTGCACGTGCGCGGCGTCGTCGGACAGGTCGCAGCCGAACAGCGCCTGGCCGGTGACGTCCAGCGTCAACGCGTTGATCTCGGCGGAGATCTCCGACCGTGCGCCATCGGGCCTGGCGTCCCAGCGGGTGAGCCTGCGCCGCGCCGCGGTGATCATGTTCTCGGCGAACCGGTCCAGCTGGCGCCGGGCGAACAGCGGCTGGATGGTCCTGCGCTGCCTGGTCCAGGATTCGCCGTCGTTGGTGAGCAGTCCGTTGCCGAGCGCCATGGCCGCCACCTTGGCATTGAGCGTCTTGCCGTAATTGTGCTGCCGCGCCACGAATACCTGTTCCACCATTTCGGGATCATTGACGACGAAAAATGTTTGTCCCGAAATGTCGATGCGGACGATATCGCCATATTTATCGACGAGATCCTGAAATGCGCGACAGGGATCGCGGCGAATGCCGGACATCACGCGGAGAGAATCCCGACCGGTTGGGCCCGGCGCTTGCCTCGGTTGGATTACGGTGTCGGCGAGGGTGGTATTTTCGGTCACGATCGTTTCCTAGCTGTCCCGTGGTGCGTGCGCCGCGGCCATGGCCACTGCCGACCTGCGGCGTCGACGTATCCGATCGAGCGTAACCGCGCGTTCCGGTGATCGTCTCGGATTCGCCGATCGGATACATCCGCGCACCGCGACTACCGAGCGATCTGAAAATGTTCTGAATGTTGTCTGAAATTTGTCTGAAACTACTCTGAAAATTGATTCTGCCATGTTCGGCGTATCGGCCATGTCGGATTCGTTGCACTTCTGACACACTGGTCCGTGTGCGCATCGGCGACCGCACCGGGCCGGGCCGCCGAGAGAGGATGGCGATGGAAGCAATCGAGCAATTCCTGAAAGAGCATTCGATAACCACGGTCGAGCTTGCCACTCCGGATATGGCGGGCGCAATACGTGGAAAAAGAATTCCGGTGCAATCGTTTCTGGCCAATGGTTTATCGGGTGCGGTCGGCATGTCGTCCGCGGTGCTGGCCTGGGACTACCGGATGGAGGTCATCGAGACCGCCGATTACAGCTGGTCCAACGGCTATCCGGATATCTTCCTCCGCCCCGATATCGGGACGGTGCGGCTGGTGCCGTGGAAGCCGAACACCGCGCTGGTCTTCTGTGATGTCGTCGACGGATCGGGAAGTCCGGTGTCGATTTCACCGCGCGGTGTGCTGCGCCGGGCGGTCGCCGAGCTCGAACAGCTCGGCTTGTCGCCGTATATCGCGATGGAGACCGAGTTCTACGCGCTGGACGCGGAGTCGCTGCTTTCGCACAATGACCGGAATCCGGTCTACAGTCTGCACGACAATTCCTATCTGGAACCCTATCTCGACGAGATCTGCGCGATGCTGCTGCGCGCCGAGGTGGAGGTCGAGGCCTGCGGCGCGGAATACGCGCCGGGGCAGGTCGAGATCAACCTCACCCCGTCGGATCCGCTCACCGCCGCCGATGGACTGCTCTTTTTCCGCTATGCGGTCAAGCAGCTGGCGCAGCGGCACGGATTCCGGGCGACCTTCATGGCCAAGCCGTTCGGCGAGCTTTCCGGCAGCGGCCTGCATATTCATCAGAGCATGTGGCGCAAAGAAGGCGACAACGCCTTCTGGGACGCGATCCAGGGCGGGCTGAGCGGCATCGGGCGCAATTATGTGGCCGGGCTGCTCAAGCATGCGGCCGACGTGCAGCTGGTGGCCGTGCCGACGCCCAACGGCTATAAGCGGGTCGCGGATCATTCGTTCGCACCGACCAATCTGTCCTGGGGCGTGGACAACAGATGTACCGCGGTCCGCGTCCTGGTCCGCGACGCGGACGGCACCAGGGTGGAGAGCCGGATCGCCGCGGCCGACGCCAATCCGTATCTGCTCGCCGCCACCCAATTGATGGCCGGTGCGGCGGGTATCAGCGAGAATCTGACGCCCGGTCCGCCCGCGGGCGACGCCTATATCGCGGCGGAGTATCCGGCGCTGCCGACGAATATCTGGCAGGCGGCGGCGTTGTTCGGCGCGAGCGAGTTCGCCGCGCGGGCGTTGGGTAAGGAGACGGTCGAGAACCTGTGCCGCGTGGCGTCGAGCGAGGCCGCGGCGAGTCAGCGGGAAGTCACCGAATGGGAGCGGAGCCGATACCTGGATTCGGTGTAGTCACGGCAATCCGAAGGTCGATCGGCAGGGATAGGAGAGATATTCGTGTGCGGAGTGGTCGGATTCATCGGCAGTGGTGCACGTAAGGATCAACGGCTCGAGCTGGTGCGGCGCGGTATCCGCGCGATCGCCCATCGCGGCCCCGACGAGGTAGGACTCTACGACAGCGACGCATTCACCCTGGGCACCGTCCGGCTCTCGGTCATCGACCCGAGGCTCGGCCAGCAGCCCATGGTGACGCCGGATCATCGATACATCGCCGGATTCAACGGCGAGGTGTTCAACTACCTCGAGCTGCGTAGTGAGCTGGAGGGCAAGGGGATTCGCTTCACGACGAACTCCGATACCGAGGTGCTGCTGCAGTCACTCGCCCACTGGGGCCTCGACGCGCTGTCGCGGATGAACGGGCAGTACGGCTTCGTGTTCTACGACAAGTGGGAGAAGGTGCTGATCCTCGGCCGCGATCGCTTCGGCGAGCGGCCGATGTTGTACACCGAGCGCGACGGGACGTTCTTCTTCTCCTCGGAGATCAAGGGGCTGTTCGCCTTTCCCCAGGTGACTCGGGAACTCGCGCCGGAGAAGGTACGCCGCGCGATGCGTTATTGGAGCCCGGTGCCTGGCGAGACCTGTTTCACCGGTATCGAATCCATCCCGCCGGGGCACATCCTGGTGGTGCGCGACGGTCGCGCAGAGCTGTCGAAGTACTACCACGGCATCGCCAGGCAGTCCGCGGGTCCGGTCCCGAAGTCTTTCGAGGAGGCCAAGACCGGGCTGCGTGAGGTGATCCGTGAGTCGATCAGGCTGCGCCTGCGCACCGACTATCCGTTGGGCACCTATATCAGCGGTGGCATCGATTCGGCGGTCGTCGCCACCGAGATGAGTGAGCTGCTCGGCGAGCCGCTCACCACCTTCTCCCTCGATGTCGAGGACAGTCCGGTGGACGAGTCGCCGTTCCAGCAGGCCATGGTGGATCGGCTCGGCAGCAACCACACGCGGATACCGGTGTCGCGCAAGCAGATCCGCGAGCGGTTCCCGCATGTAGTTCGTCAGTGCGAACAGCCGGTGCACTTCACCGCGCCGGTGGCCTACGGCGTACTCGCCGAGCACGTCGGCTTGTCCGGCGTGCGGGTCATCCTCGGCGGTGAGGGTTCGGACGAGCTGCTGGCCGGGTACGACATCGCCAAAGAGGCGGCGATCATCGAACGGTGTTTGGCCCGTGGCTCTTTCGCCGGTGCGGTCGACGAGTTGGCGCCGACGCTGATCGATACCCGCCACACCGATCCGTCGGCGGCCGACCGGATTCTCCAGTTCTACACTGACCGGCCGGATCTCGACTTCGCGCTCGGCGCCCATCTGCGCCGCTTCGACACCGAACCGGTCGACGAGCTCATCGACGCGGCGGGTGGCAGGGACGACGACCATGCCGTGCTGCTGCGCCGATTGCGCGCGGACTTCCCCGATTTCGATCGGCGCTCCGCCATCGATCGCTCGATGCTGATCGATATGCACACCTTCCTGATCGGCTACGGGATGACCTGCCTGGGCGACCGCGCCGGAACGGGATTCGGGGTGGAGGGCCGCTATCCGTTCATGGATCGGCACATCGTCGAATACGCCGCGGCGCTGCCGATCGAATGGAAGTTGCGCGGCACGCGGGAGAAGCACATTCTGCGCGAGGCGTACGCCGACCGCCTGCCGCGCGAGATCGTCGACCGGCCCAAGTTCGGCATGCGCGTGCCCGGCGCCGAAGCGCTGGCGCCGGATGGCGACGACTGGGTGTCGGATGTGTTGCGCCCCTCCGCCGTTCGCCGGGTCGGCTTCCTGTCGCCCGCCGCGGTGGACCGGCTCGTCGAGCGGGTGACGGCGACGGAAGCGGGAAGGGTGCCATACCCCTACAACCATTCCTATGTGCATCTGCTCAGCCTGCTGCTGATGGACGAGTTCCTGGTCAACGGTTTCCGGGTGCCCGAGGTCGATATCGACCGAATCATGATGCGCAGCATCGACGGCGACCACGACCCGGTCGGCGCGGCCGCGGGCTGATCGATGTTCGCCGAAGATCTGGAGAGAGGAACCACCATGCGCCAGGTCGACCTTGTCGACGATGTAGGTGAGGTCGGGACAGCGGTCCTGGAAACCCTTGCCGCCCATATCGCCACCGTACGGACCGGGGCAGGCGAGGTGGTCTCCTCGGCCGATATCGATGCGGTCGCCAAGCGGCTGGAGCTGCGGCGCTGGGTCGAGGAGGGCGGGATGACGCTGCCCGAGCTGCTGTCGTTCGTCACCACCTACAGCGATATCTCGGCCAGCCATCACCACCCGGGGTACATGGCCCATCAGATCGCGCCCTCCGATACGCCCGGTGTGGTCGCCGATCTACTGCAGGCGGTGACCAACAACATTCCGCTGGTGTACGAGCTGGCACCGGCCGCGGCGGCCGTCGACCGCGCGGTGTGCCACTGGATGCTCGACCATGTCGGCTGGGGCGAAACCGGCACCGGCGCAATGACGAACGGCGGCACGCTCGGCAACTTGACCGCGCTGCTCGCCGCCCGCTCGCACGCCGACGCCACCGCGTGGCGCGACGGGAACGCGCACGACCTCGTCGTGCTCGCCCCGGCTACGAGCCACTACTCGGTGCGCAAGGCGGCGGCGGTGATGGGTCTGGGGGAGCGCGGCGTGCACCCGTTGCCCACCGACGCACTGGGCCGGATCGATCCGGCCGAGCTGGCGCCGACTCTGGCCGAGGTGCGTGCCGCGGGCAAGCGCCCGATCGCCGTGGTGGCCAACGGTTGTGCGACCGGCACGGGCCTGTACGACCCGATGGCCGAGGTCGCGGATTTCTGCGCCGCGGACGACCTGTGGTTCCATCTCGACGGCGCGCACGGTGCGTCCGCACTGCTCTCGCCACGGTTGCGCGGCCTGCTCGCCGGGATCGAGCGCGCGGATTCCACCGTGTGGGACGGCCACAAGATGCTGCGTGCCTCGGCGCTGTGCACCGGCGTGCTGTTCCGCGAGCGGCATTATCTCGACACCCTGTTCAAACAGGACGCGAGCTATCTGTACCGGCCGGAGAACGAGGACGTGGACCCCGGCCAGTTCACCTTCGAAACCTCCAAGGCGCCACTGGGTCTCAAGATCCTGCTGACGCTGGCCTACCGTGGCGAGGCCGCTATGCGCGCCTATGTCGAACGCCAATACGATCTTGCCGCTCACCTGTGGGAGCTGATCCAGGAGCGGCCCGATTTCACCGCGCCCTATGCGCCGCAGAGCAATATCCTCTGCTTCCGCTACGAACCGTGGGCGGACCGCCAGCTCGAGCTGCGCTCCCGGCTGATTCAGGACGGCCGCTTCTTCCTCTCCTCATTCCAATTGGGCGGCAGCCCCTACCTGCGTGCCTCGCTCATGTCGCCGAACACCGATCGGGACACACTGCGCGAGCTGCTCGACGTGATCGTCGAGGTGGCCGAAATGTAGGTAATATTCCCGTAAATTGGCTGCATATAGGGTGGTGAAGTCAGGCCTCAGCGTATAAGCTCTGGGTGTCAGGAAGAATTTCGCAGCGCACTCTCTGGGAATTGGACCGTACTGCGGCCAAGAATCCGACGGAGGGCTGGAGTGCAGCTGATCAGCTGTGGTTACAGGCCTTACTGTGCATTGTCATGTGCACCATTGGGGTTTCCGCCGAGTGCATCGCGAATTCCCCCATGGGTACGTACTTTTGTGCGGAGGCGTAATGACAGCTCCGATACCGCGGCTGAGCGCGCGGGAGAATCTGGTCGGCCTGAAGGAAATGCGGCGCGATCAAATCGATTTCATCGTCCGTTCCGTGCGCGATCACGGCGACATATTCCAGATGCGCCTCGGTGGGCTGCCCGCGGTGATGGTCAACCATCCCGACTACGTGCAGCGCGTCCTGGTCGACAACCACCAGAACTACAACAAGGACAACTTCCTCTACCGCGCGACGCGCACGGTGCTGCGCGAAGGACTGCTCGCCAACAAAGGCGGCGAGGAGTGGCGGCTGCACCGCAGGATCATGCAGCCGACCTTCAGCCACTCGAACGTCGCCAAGTTCACCGAGGGCATCAGTGAGCTGACCGGTGTCCTGCTGCGCCAGTGGGAGACCAACGCCCGCGACGGCACCGTCGTCGAGGTCACCAGCGACGTCGCGGGCCTGGCGCTGCGCATCGTGCTGCGCGTGCTGTTCGGCCTCGACGCGGACGATCGCGGGCGCAAGTTCGAGCGGGACTTCCTCGAGGTGAACGCCATCATCGGCAACTTCTTCCGCTTCCCGTTCCCGCCGCTGTCGTGGAAGTCGCCCTCGCGCAACAGGCTTCGCGTCCTGCTCGCCGAGATGGACGCCTTCATCGAATATCTCATCGCCGCGCGGCTGAAACAGGACAGCGACCAGACCGATCTGTTCACGCTGCTGCTGCACGCGCGCGACGCCGAGACCGGCGCCGCGCTCACCCACGCCCAGCTGGCCAACGAGATCCTGTCCATGATCATCGGCGGGTACGAGACGACGAGCAATTCCATCGCCTGGATCTTCTACCAGCTCGCCGAGCGCCCCGAGATGCAGCAGCGGGTGCACGACGAGGTCGACGGCGTCCTCGACGGGCGGGTGCCCGCCTTCGCGGATCTGGCGAACCTGCCGTACACGCGCATGGTGATCGACGAGACGTTGCGGCTTTTCACCCCCGGCTGGCAGACCATGCGCCGCGCCGCCGCCGCCGACGTCATCGGTGACTATCGAATTCCCAAGGGCACCAACATTTATCTGAACCTGTTCACCTTCCACCGGCACCCCGACTTCTGGCCCGATCCGCTGCGGTTCGATCCGGAACGGTTCAGCGCGGCGGAGATCGCCAAGCGCCCGCGCAACGTGTACCTGCCGTTCCTCAGCGGGCCGCGCCACTGCATCGGCAAACACTTCGCCCTGGCCGAGCTGCACGTCATCACGACCATGCTCGCCCAGACCTTCCACGTCACCCGGCCCGCCGGCCTGCCGCCCGTCGGCTTCGAGCCGCTGCTGACGCTGCACCCCAAGGGCGGCATCCAGCTGCGGCTGCGACGCCGCTGAAGCTCGAAAGAGGTCTCGCATGTCCCTCAAAGAAATTCCCACGGTCACTCGGCGCGACGGCATCGGCGGCACGCTCGCCTTCAAACGTGACCAGATCACGTTCCTGGACAAGGGCATCGCGCGGCACGGGGACATCTTCCGTTTCCGGCCGCTCGGCATTCCGATGGTGCTGGTCAATCATCCGGACTACATCCGGCACATCCTGATCGATAAGGGTGAGCAGTACGACAAGGACGCGGCCCTGTTCCGTGTGGTGCGGCCCGTACTGCGCAAGGGGCTGATCGCCAACGCCGACATGGCGCTGTGGCGGCGCCAACGACGCATGATGGCACCGCATTTCACGCCGCGCACGGTCAGTGCGTTCGCCCGCAACATGACCGGCGAAACGGTGCAGATGCTCGACCGCTGGGAGCGGCGCGCCGATCCCGGCGCACTGCTCGATATCACCGACGAGATCGGGCAGCTGGCACTGCGCATCGTCAACAGGTCGCTGTTCAGCGCGGACGTCGGCGAGTCGGCGCAGTCCTTCGAGCGGGCCTTCCAGGTGGCCAACGGAATTCTCGGCGCGTTCTTCCGCTTTCCGTTCCCGCCGCTGAGCGTGCCGACGCCCAGCCATCGGCGGCTGTATCGCGCCATCGGCGACATGGACGCCTTCGTCTCCGGCTTCATCGAGAAACGCCTGCGCGACGACGTCGCCGTGGGCGAGGAGACTGATCTGCTCACCCTGCTCCTGCACACCGTGGACGAGGAGGACGGCAAGGGGATGGACCTGGAGCAGCTGCACCACGAGGTCCTCAATATCTGCGTCGGCGCCTACGAGACCACCACCAACACCCTGTCGTGGACCTTCTACCTGCTGGCCAGGCATCCCGATATCGAGAAGCGCCTGCACGCCGAGGTCGACCAGGTACTCGGCGATCGAGTGCCCACCTTCGACGATCTGCCGAAGCTCACCTACGCGCGCCAGATCGTCGAGGAGACGCTGCGGATCTATTCTCCGGCATACCAATTCATGCGCCGGGCCACCGTAGCGGACGAGATCGACGGCTACCGGATGCCCGTCGGCACGAATGTCCTTCTCAACAGCTACTTCCTGCATCGGCATCCCGAATTCTGGGAGGATCCGGAGCGTTTCGATCCCGACCGGTTCACCCCCGAGGAAGTCGCGAAGCGCCCCAAGCACGCCTACATCCCCTTCGGCAGCGGGCACCGCATCTGCATCGGCAAGCATTTCGCGCTGGCCGAACTGACGCTGGTGCTCGCCACGGTGGCGCGGGGGCACCGGTTGTTCCAGCCTCCTGGCGCGCCGGAGGTGCGCCCGGAGGCACTGATCACCCTGCATCCCAAGGGCGGGGTGCATCTGCGATTGGGACATCGGAGATGAACGAGATACCGGTGCCGGAGATCTTCAATCCCTTTCCCTACCAGATCAATCCGTATGTCGAGCAGACGCGCGCACACCTCGTCGAGTGGACCCGCCGGATCGGCCTCGTGCACCGCGAGGCCGCGCGGCGGCGCTTCGAGAAGGCGGATTTCGGCTGGTTCACCTCGGTGGTCTACCCCGCCGCAGACGCCGTGCACCTCGACCTGATGTCGGACTGGTTCGCCTGGCTGTTCCTCGTCGACGACCAGCTCGACGACGGCGCGGTGGGGCGCAGCGCCGAGCACGCGGGCGCCGTGGTGGCGCGGATGCGTGCGGTACTGGAGAGCCCGGATTTCGGGGCGGCCGCGGTGACCGACCCGGACGCGCCCACCGCCGTGTCCTCGCTCGCCGACCTGTGGCTGCGTTCGGCCGCTGACGCCACACCCGCCTGGCGCCGCCGCTACATCCGGCACCTTGACGACTGCCTCACCACGGCGGCAACCTGGGAGGCCCGCAACCGGATCGAGGGCATCGTGCCGGACGAGCCGACCTACATCGAGAAGCGCCGCCACACCGGCGCGATCTACGTCTGCATGGACTACATCGACCTCGTCGAACACCTCGATGTCCCCGAAACGGTGTACGACAGTGCGGAATTCAGGTCCGCGCTGGACGCGGCGTGCAACGTCGTGTGCTGGACCAACGACGTGTATTCGCTGGAAAAGGAGCGCTCACTGGGCGAGGTGCACAACCTCGTGCTCGTCGTGGAGCATCACCGGGCACTCGACACGGCCGCGGCGCTCGAATGCGTCTGCGAGGCTATCTCGGCGGAGACGAAGCTGTACCTGACCAGGGAATGCGAACTCCTCGCCGAATTTCCGGAGCATGCGGACGTGCTCATTCCCTACGCCGCGGGGATGCGTACCTGGATGCGCGGCAACCTCGACTGGTCGAGCAGAAGCAGGCGCTACGAGGCGGATTCGGTCGGGGTGCGCCCCGAGACGTACCTGGAGCCGGCACTGATGGCGGTCGAGCCTTGACCGCCGCGGAATCGGTGGGCACCGCGAGCCGCTCCACCGAGGCATGGCAGATCCTCGAACGCGCACGCGCGCTGACCGAGCCGGAGTTGCGCAGGGCCGTCGACCGGCTTGCCGAGCCGGTGCGCTCGGTGGCCGCGTATCACTTCGGCTGGTTGGACGAGGCGGGCCGTCCGGACAACGGCGACTGGGGCAAGGGGATGCGCTCGGCCCTGGTCCTCGCGTCCGCGCAGGCGCTGGGCGCGCCGCCCGAGCTGGCCGTGGCGCCCGCCGCCGCGGTGGAGCTCGTGCACAACTTCTCCCTGGTGCACGACGATCTGATGGACGGCGATGTGCTGCGCCGTGGCAGGCATACGGTGTGGGCCGTCTTCGGCGACACTCAGGCCGTGCTGACGGGTGATGCGCTGCTCGTCCTCGCCATGGACGTCATCGCGGAGCGCACGCCGCGGCTGTGCCGTGCCGCACTGCGGGAGTTGTGCGACGCTCTGCTCGGGCTGGTCGCGGGGCAGGGTGCGGACCTGGCCTTCGAACTGCGCGCCGAGGTCGGCTTGGACGAATGCCTGCGGATGGCGGCCGGGAAGACCGCCGCGCTGCTCGCGGCGTGCTGTGCGCTCGGCGCGCTGGCGGCGGGGGTGGACGACCAGCAGGTGGCCCGGCTGCGCGAGTTCGGCCACCGCATCGGGATCGCCTTCCAGCTGGTCGACGATCTGCTCGGCATCTGGGGCGACACCTCGGCGACCGGCAAGCCGGTCGGCGCGGATCTGCGGCGGCGCAAGAAGTCACTGCCGGTGGCGGCCGCGATGGCGGGCGGCAGCGCGGCGGGGCACCGGCTGGCGGCGCTCTACCGCAGGGTGGAACCGTTGGGCGACAGCGAGATCCGCGAGGCGGCGGGCCTGATCGAGGAGGCCGGTGGCCGCCGCTGGGCGCAGGAGGAGGCGCGGCGGCAGCGGTCGGCCGCGCTCGACTGCCTGACCGGGACGACCATGACCGCCGAGGGGGTGTGCGCGCTGACCGCGATCGCGGATCTGATCACCGGGCGAAATATGTAGGCGGCGGGGCGGATTCGGTCAGTGACCGGGGTCGTCGACGCGCTGCGCCTCGTCCTGCCAGGTGTGGTGCAGCGTGTCCATCTCCCGCAGCGCGGCGTCGGTGACGAACAGCGCCGACGAGCGCTCCCGATAGGTGTAGAGCACGGCCGCGGCCGGCGCGCCGAGTGGCAGCAGGACCAGCGGTTCGATGGTCTCGACCGGGTCGCCGCGGAAATGCATGGGGTGGTGGAAGGTGACGTGCGAGCAGAAGATGGTCCCTCGATCCGGGGCCAGCGCCGGCTCGATCGACAAGTTCATCAACCGTCGCGGCACGCGATGCATCAGCCTGCGCAGCGCCTCGCGATGCGGGGGCGACTTGAGCGTCGCGGTCGCACGGACGGTCGTCGCGAGAAAATCGGGCCGTGGCGCGGCGTGGCCGGGCAGCACGAGGCGGGCGGCGAGCGACATATTGCCCGGTATCGCGGCATCGATGGGCCTGCGGAAGTTGACCGCCATGTTCAACGGCAGCACGGCGCCGGGGGCGTGGGTGGCGTGCCTCGCCACCCACTGGTTGACGGTGCGTGCGACAGAGGCGATGTAGGCGTCGTTCGTGGTGCCGCCGTGCCCGCGCGCCACGTCGCGCAGGGCTTGCGTCGGCACGGCGGCCCACTGCAGCGACTGCCGCTCGGAGTAGCCGTATTCGGGGTGCGGCCACAGGCCGGTCTTCGCCGCGGTCCTGGTCAGCAGCGCGGCGGCGGACGCGGTCTGCCGCAGGGTCGGCGAGGGCGGATTGTGCAGTGCCCGAACCACACCGGAGGACTGTGCCCGCTCGACGGGTTGCTCGCTGAAGAGCGTCTCGACGGTGTACGCCAGTGCGCCGCCGTCCTGAAGTCCGTGGTCGGTCCGGAATATGATCGCGTAGCTGCCCGGCGCGTAGCCGTGCACGACGGTGAGGTCCCAGCGCAGGCCGTCGGCGGGGAAGGGGGCGCGGGTCAGCTCCCGCGCCACCGCGTGTGCGCCGTCCTCGGCGGTCGACTGCCGCTCGTGAATATGGTCGGCCAGGCGCGGCTGCCGCCGAACCCACCGCGAACTCAGGCCTTGCCCTTCCATGTCCACCGATAGTGCGAGCACGGCATCGAGCCGCCCGGCGACATGGGAGCGAAGATCATCCAGTTTCGGCGGCGTCCCGCGGAGGTGCAGTATCGCGCCCGCCGTCAGCCCGGCATGCCGATACAGCAGCACATCCACCGGCGACGGCCGAGTTGCGTTTTCCGGCAAGCGCATCGTCGTGGGGTCGAGAGGAAACGGACGCGTCGAACGCACGATCATGAGAGGCCCACTTCAACGATATTCCGTGATCATCACTGGAATTCGCCATTCACTCTACTGCTTTCCGGTGGACAGTGGAACCGAATGCAGGACAGCGTAATTGGACTGGCACCCGGCGATGGGGTACCAGTCCAATTAGGGGTCAATGGAATTGACAGTCGCTTCAGGGGCGCGAACAGCCGGGCGCGGGCGCTTTCCCCGCGAACCGATCGCCGAGGTAGTCGACCGCGGCGGGCAGATCGGCGGCGGCGCCGAGGTGGGTCGGGATCGCGGTGCGGGTATAGGTGACCGAAGTTCCTGCCGCGCACCACGTATCGACCAGGCGGTCGGTACCGCCGATCGGGAGCACGTTATCGCCCGTCGAATGCCACACGAACGCGGGGGTCGTGGGAGCCGCTCGGCCCAAACGCATTCCGTCCAGCACGCCGGCGAGCCGGGGACTGCCCGCGATATCCGGCTCGGCGGTGAACTGGTTCATTCGCTGGAACGCGAAACTCTGGAAATCGGTGCCGCAGGCGGACGCGAAATCGGCCATCACCGATTTGCCGCGGTCGTTGAGCAGCGCGGGCACGTCCACCTCGGGATGGCTGTGATTGATCGCGGCCAGGACGAGCAGTGCCAGGCCGAACGAGACGTCGCCGTCGACGGCTCGGATCATTTCGCGTGGCTCGGTGGGCACGCCACCGGCGGCGAATCCGGCGAACCGGAGCTCGGGTGCGTAGCTCGGCTGCTGCTCCATCGCCCATGCGGTGGCGAAGGCGCCCGCCGAATAGCCGATGGCGCCGAGCGGCGAGTCCGGGGTGAGCCCGCTCGGTGCGAAGGCGCGCGCGGCGCGGACGGCGTCGAGCACGCCGTGCGCCGACTGCGGGCCGTCGAGGAAGCGCTCGTGCGGGCCCTGGTAGTCGGGCACCACGACGGCCCAGTTCCGTTGCAGCACGGTGACGGTGGCCGGTGCCTCGGCATTGGAGTTGTTGATGCCCGCCTCCAGCCCGGCCCGGATCGAATACGCCGGGGAGCATTGGCTGCCGATGCTGTCGATGGCGAGCTGATAGGAAACCAGGGGGCGTGCGCCGGGACCGGTCCACGGTGTCGCGGGCACCAGAATGGTCGCCACTCCGGTCGTCGGGCTGTTGCGCGCGTCGACCGACTTGTATTGCACCTGCCACGCTTTGACCGGTAGCGCCACACCGCCGAGCGTGATCTCGCGCGACTTCAGTATCGCGCCGTTGGGATTCGCGCCGAAGTCGGCCGGGGCCGCGTAGAAGGGGTCGGCGGTCGGCGCGGGAACCGCCTGTGCCGCAGTCAGTTCCGCACCAGCCACGCAGCAGGCGACCCCCACCGCAACGATCGCCTTGCCGAAAAACCTTCTGATCACACCACTTTCCTGCCTGGTCAGGAGCATTGTGCTCGTCTTTCGTCCACGTTCATCGCTGGACATCCAAGCTCACCGTCGCGTGCGGCAGGTCCGGATTCGGCGAAAGATGCGGGAAGGCAGGCGGTTTGCGCGGCGATTCGCCGATCGACACGCCGTGGTCGGTGTGGCGCGCGTCCAGGGGTATGAAAAGAGCCGCAATCCCTTGTATCGCAAGGGATTGCGGCTCGCCGGCCGGACGGTCTAGGCGGAGGGCAGCGGAATGACCTGGATGGTCGACATCGCCGTCGCCACCAGCTTGCCGCCGCCGTTGTACGCTTCCGCGGCGAGATAGACGGCCGTTCGTCCCGCCTTACGGACCGTGGCGGTCATCTTCAGCTGCTCCCCGACGAATACCGGGCGCAGGAAGTGCGTCGTCAGCTCCATACTCGTCGTCGGGCTGCGCGCTATCAGGTAGCTGAGCGGCCCCATCAGGTCGTCGAAGAGTGCGGCGATGAATCCACCCTGCAACAGGCCGACGGCGTTGCCGAAGTGCTTGGGCACCATCAGCGTCGCGGTCAGCGATTTGCCAGGCACATACTCCTCGAACTGGATGTCCAGCGTCTTCGACGACGGCGGCGGCAGCTCGAGGTTGATGCCCGGCGGGGCAGGGAAGCTGCGGAAGAGCTCGATCGTCTGCTTCAGGATTTCCTCGTGCCCGTGAATCGTTGCGTCATCGCTCATCGGTAACTCCTCTATCGCCGCGGACCCTTTCCGCGGCAGTCAGAAACGTTTCCAGCGTCGTGTTGAACCCCTGCGCGCGCTGGACGGCATGCCCCGCTCCGGGCAAACGGGCCCGCTGCGCACCGAGCCGCGTGGCGATAGCATCGCACAGCCGCTCGTGCGCGGGGTGGTGATCTCCGGAAAGAACCAGTGCCGGAATGCCCGCGTCGACGATCGGCTCGAAGTGCGGCTCCAGTTCCCGCGGCGAGCGCAGCCTGCGCCCGAGCTCGAGCGCCTGGAGTACGTCATCACCAAGTCCGGCAAGGATTTTCGGGTCGACACCGATCGCGGCGAAGAAGTCGCGCTCTGCTTCGGCGTCGTCCGGATCCGCGGCGAACCGGTCCGACAGCTCCGCGAACGCCTCGACGACGGCGTCGCCGGAAGTGGCGTTCCACATCGGCACCTCGACCATGGTCAGTGAGCGCACCTGCTCCGGCACCCGCTCGGCCGCGAGCTGCGCGCCGAGACCACCGTAGGAGTAGCCGACGAGATGGGCGCCGCCGGGCAGGTCGGCGAGGAGATCGACCAGATCGTCGGCGTCGGCGCGGAAGTCCTGCCGCGCCGCGGCCGGGCTCGGTGCGAAGCCGCGCCGATTCGGGGCGATCAACGTCCAGCTCGCCGCGAGTTCCTGCTGTGCGGCCCAGGTCATATCGGCGGGCAGCCCGCCGTGCAGCAGCACGACCGGTGGTCCGGTACCCGACCTGTGGACGGACAGGGGCGGGGGTGCGGTCATCGCTTCTCCTTTTCCCCGGCGATGGCCGCGTAGCGCTCCGGCGTGAGCTCCGAATAGACTTCGTCGCCCCCGTCGCGCACATAGATGGGCTCGCCCTCGCGCGGCGCGAAGCCCTCGCGCTGCAACTCCAGCTTGGCCAGTTTCAGCGTCGCCGTGGTGTCCAGCGAGGCGCGGATCCGGATGAATATCGGTCGTGCGTAAGGCGGTAACGCCGCGTCGAGATGCGCGGCGAGCGCCACGCCGTCGAATCGAGCGCCCTCGGCGAGTACGACGGCGGCCATCCCGGCGCGGCCTTCCCGGCCCGGGACCGTCACGCCGTACACGTTGGCGGCGGCGATACCCGGCCACCGCACCAGCTGCTCCTGTACCTCCACTGTCGATACATTCTCGCCCTTGTACCGATAGGTGTCGCCCAATCGATCGACGAAGAAGAGGTTCTTCCGCTCGTCCATGCGGAAGACGTCGCCGGTATTGAACAGCGCGTCGCCCTCGCGGAAGGCGTCCGTGACGATCTTCGCGCGGGTGGCTCCCTCGTCCCGATAGCCGGCGAAGGGGGTGCGCTTGCGGATCGGCCCGAGCAGCACGCCGGAGTCGCCGGGACCGCAGCGCACCAGATGACCGTTGTCGCGGACGAAGTCGTCCCGCTCGAAATCCCATTTCGCGAGCGCGGCGCCGAGGCGCGGTTTGCCGACCGACCCGACCGTCCCGCTCAGGTTGATGGTCGCGGTATTGCCCTCGGTGGAGGCGTACATCTCGACGATGCGCGGAATCGCGAACCGGGACTGGAGTTCGGCCCAGATATCGGCCTGCAATCCCTGACCGACGATCACCCGCACCCGGTGCCCGCGGTCGCGATCACCGGGCGCCGTGTTGACCAGGTACCGGCACATCTCGCCGATGTAGTTGAATCCGGTCGCCTCGAAGCGGTGGATGTCGTCCCAGAACGCGCCCGCCGAAAACCGCCGTCCGAGTGCGAGAGTCGCGCCGTGCGCGAGCACGCTCGACAGGGAGATCGCCAGCGCGCTGGTGTGGAACAGCGGAAGGCAGTTGTAGATGACGTCCCCGGGTTCGAAACGCCACGCCAGCCCGCCCATGACCCGGCCGAGGGTGGTCAGCCGCTGATAGCTCATGATGGCGGCCTTGGGGAGCCCGGTCGTTCCGCTGGTGAAGATGTAAGCGCCCGTGTCCCCGAGGACATGCTCGGCTGTCTCGGGGGGATCGGTGGCGTTCTCGCTCGGCTCGAATCGCGCGAGACCCGCTGTGCCGCTTTCGGATCCCTTGTCGTCCTCGTCGACCAGGCAGCGCTCGACCAGTGCGGGCGCCACCCGGTCCCGTACCGCGAGGAACGCGGGCAGGCACTCCGAGCCGACGGTGAGATGACTCGCGCCGCACACGGTGAGCGCGTGCGCGAGCCCGTCGCCGCGGGTGCGCGTATTGACAAGGGCCACCACGATGCCGAGCTTGCCCGCCGCGAGATAGTGCCAGACGAACTCGGGCCGGTTCTCCATGAGCAGGGCGAGCACGTCGCCTTTGCGGACGCCCCTGGCCCGGTAGGTGTGCGCGATCCGGTTGACGAGGCGATTGGCCTGCGCGTAATCGAATCGCCGATCCTCGTAGAGCAGGAACGGCTGCGCGGGCCGCTGCCTGCTCGATCGCTCGAGCTCGACCGCGAGCGTGCGGTGCGAGCCCGCGCCTTCGAGCAGGCCGCGCGCCAGTATTCCGGACGACCGGATGCGGTGGATCAGCGACACGACGGCCTCACGCGCCCTCCGGCAGTGGCGCCGCCTTCGCCTGATCGGCGGCCGCCATGGCGGCGAAGTAGCGGTCGCGCGCGATATCGGCGACGGCGTCCCACAGCGCCCACGTCATCGGCATCGGCTCGTGATCGGGCACGAACCGGTACCGCGACAGATCGTCGAGGCCATTGAAGCGCGCCAGGATCTCGTCGTCGACCAGGGCGTTGCCGCTGAACTTCGCCGGATCCTGTGCCAGCACAGCCATGATCGCGTCGACGACGATATCCTCCGACCGCCAGTTCTCCGGGCTGCCGATGCCGAGGTTCTGCGTCGCCAGCGTGCCGATGAGCGTGCGGGTCCACACCGTATTGCACGCGATGCCGTCCGCCGCCAGCTCTTGTGCGAGCCCGAAGGTGAGCATCGTCGCGTTGAGCTTGGAGGTCATGTACGCGACCTTGCCGCCGATGTGCTGCAGCACATCCGGATCGAGCGGCGGGCTCAGGTTGACGATGTGGCCCCACTTGCCTTTTCGCATATGCGGAATGCAGTGGTGCGCGAGCAGGAACGGCGCGCGGGCGTTGATGTCCATCACCAGGTCGTACCGCTTCTGCGGGGTGCCCTCGACCGCTTGCAGCCACATGGCGCCCGCGTTGTTGACGAGGATATCGATGCGGCCGAATCGCCGCATCGTCTGGTCGACCACGGACTGCAGATCCGCGTCGTCGCGAACATCGCATCGCAGGCCGAGCGCACGGCCACCGAATGCCTCGATCTCCCCGACGGTTTCGGGCACGCTGCCCGGCAACCTGCCACCGCTGTCCATCGTCTTCGCCGCGATGACGACGGCGGTTCCCTTGCGCGCCAGCGCGAGTGCGAGCGCCTTGCCGATACCGCGGCTGCCGCCGGTGATGATCGCGACGCGGTCCTCGAAGTGCGTCATGGCATTACGCGGCGGGGCCGTCGAACGCCGCACCGGCCAGCACCTGCTCGGGCTGCTCGAACCGTTTGGCGACCTCCTGCTCGAACGAATCCGCCCAGGATTCCAGGCGATCGACATTGCGCCGCATATCGCGGAAGCACTGTTCGGCGGTCTTGTCCGTGAGCAGATCCAGGTGCAGCTGCGCGCAGATCGGAATCTTGCTGTGCTCGACGAACAGGTACTTCTCCGGCTGCGGCGCCTGAGATCCGAAGGCGCGCAATGCCGCCTGCATCCGCAGCTGGATGGCGTGGAACCGCTGGGCGATGGGATGGAATTCCTCGGCCGCCGCCTCGTCGGTGAGCAGGCCGCGGAACAGCATCTGCGAAGGCAGCGCCCAGTAGAACGAGGTGTCCCACATGACCTTGGTGAACATGGCGGGCGCGTTACCGAAGATCGGATAGTTGTCGTGGTACATCGCCAGGTAGTTCGGCCAGATGTCCTCGAGCAGCAGCTGGTTGTAGGTCTTCGCGACCTCCGGGGTCAGCGCGCCCTTGCGGTCGAGCTCGATCATCCGCGTCGTGATGGAATTCGTGTACGCGATGTAATCCGATCCCGGGCTGTAGAACGCGTCGAGGAAGACGCCCGCCTCGCCGACGCAGGACCACCGGTGGTGCGAGAACACCTGCTTCGAGAAGTAGCTCACGTTGCGCATCTTGAGGAAGTCGATCTCCTCGGCGCCCTCGATGAACTTCGCCAGCGCCGGCTCGTTCTCGACGAGCCAGCGATGCGCCTTCGTCTCCGTCGCGTAGGTGCTGAACGGGTGCACGTTCTCGTCGGTGACGATGCCGACGCTGGTATTGCCCGACGACAGCGGGATCACCCACACCCAGTAACCCGGACCCATCAGGTGATTGGTCGAGAACCAGCGGCTCTCTTGGGTTTTCGGCTTCCACGTCGGGTTGGTGTCACCCGCCATGGTGTCGATGTCGTATTCGCCGCGCAGGCGCCACCACACCGCGTTGATCTTGTGCGGGCTGGAGGTGCCGAGGCCGTACTTGCGCTGGATCAGCCGCTGGCGCCCGGACGCGTCGACCACGAAGCGCGCACGCACTTCTCGTTCGGCGCCGTCCACCTCGTAGTGGACGACGTGATCGTCCTCGTTCTCGGCCAGATCGAGTTCGAGCACCTTGGCTTGCTCGACCAGATCGACGCCGAGTTCCCTTGCGTAGCGCCGCAGGTCGCGCTCGAATACGCCGCGGTCGATCTGATAGGACGGCACCCGGGGGAACCGCCGCGCGCCGAGTTCGGGCCGTGCCTCGAACGGGCCCTGCGTATCGCCGAAGAAGAAGCGCAGCCCGAGCTTTGGCAGCTGGTGCTTGTTGAAATAGCCGGTGAGGCCGAGCATTTCGGTGTAGTAGTGCGCACCGCCTTCGACCGTGGATTCACCGACCTTGTAGGCGGCGTCCGGAATATCGCCCGTGGTCCGCTCCACCACCAGCACCGTGAGTTCGGGCATGGCCCGCTTGAGCTGCCGCGACAGGGTCAACCCCGCCAGGCCGCCGCCGCAAACCACTACGTCGTAACGTTCGACCGGTTCCATCATCTACTCCGTTCGAGCTGCTCAGCGCTCATCAAAGGCTTGTGAACATCGGGAAAGCGTCCTCAGCGGACAGCTCGTGCGCGATCGTCCGCATCACCGGCGCACTCGGGTTCTGGATGAACAGGTGGCCACCGGGCACGGTGGTCAGCGAGAAGCGGCCACTGGTCAGCTTCTCCCATCCCTGCAGCTGATCCGCGTCGAACAGCTGGTCTTCGGCACCGTGCAGGACGGTGATCGGGGTGCGAAGCGCGTACCCGTTCTCGAAGCGATAGTCGCCGAGCATCCGCAAGTCGGCCCGGATGGCGGGCATCATCGGCTTGAGCGAGGAGGCGTCGTCGATCGGCACGGCGAGCAAATCGTTGTCCCGCAGCACCTGCAGCACCCTGGCATCGGATTCACGGTCCATATCGAAGCCGTCGCGGATGTGCTTCAGGTTCCGCACATAGTCCTCGACCAGCGCGGGCGAGGGCCAGCCGCCGATGATGAGCTTGAGCGGCACCTCGCCGAACTGCTGCTCGAGGTACTTCGTCAGCTCGTAGGCGAGCAGGCTGCCCATGCTGTGCCCGTAGATCGCGAAGGAGCGGTCGAGATGGGGCAGCATCGCCTCGGCCAGTTCGGCGACGAAGGTCTGCATCGAGTCGATCGGTGTCTCACCGACCCGGTCCTCACGGCCCGGGTACTGGATGCCGATCACGTCGACCGATTCGGGCAGGCTGTCCGGCCACGGCGTGAAGACCGACGCGCCGCCGCCGACGAAGGGCAGTGCGAACACGCGCATCGCGGCGGTATCGGAGCGGCCCGCGATCGAGTGGATCCACCGCTCCGCACTGGTGGTCTCGGGCGCCGAGGTGGCGAGCCCGCCCGAGCCCGCCCCGAACACCTGGGTCAGCACCTCGTTGGCGAGTTCCACCAGCGTCGGCCCGCGCATCAAACCCATGGTCGGGAAGTCGATCTCGAGATGCTTGGCCAGCACGTTGCGGATCTGGCCCGCCATGAGCGAGTCCATGCCGAGGTCCGTCAGCGCGACATCGTGGGCCAGGCGATCGACCGGCATGTCGAAGATCCGCGAAATCTGTTGCGACAGTGCCTCGACCAAGCGCGTACCGCGGGCGTCCTCCGGGAGTTCGAACAGCTCGGCGCGCAGACCCTCGGTACCGAACGCGGTGGTGGCGCCGGTGGCCTCCGCCTTGGCGAGGTGCGCGAGCCGCGGCGAGCTGCGGATGATCGGCATGACCTGATTCATCTTCGACCAGTTGACGCCGAAGACGCTGGCGCGGTTCACCCCCTGGGCCAGGCACCGGCCGATGAAGTCGAGTGCGTGGTCCGGTGAGATCTGCGTCCACCCCAGGCGGGCGAGCGTGTCGAGGCCGGTGCGTGCGACGAACCCGACTTCGGCGAGCGCGCCCCAGTTGATGGCCAGTGCGGGCATGCCGAGCTCACGACGGTGGATGGCCAGCGCCTCCAGGAACCCGTTCGCCGCAGCGTAATTCGCCTGACCCGGCGTGCCGACGTTCCACGTCATGGACGAGTACAGGACGAACGCGTCCAGATCGCGGGTGTGGTTGTGCAGGTGCCACGCGCCGTCGACCTTCGGCTGCACGGTGCGCAGGAACTGCTCCTCGGTCATCGCGGCCAGCGGCCCGTCCTGCAACACCATCGCGGCGTGGTAGACGCCGCGCAGCCGCGGCAGCGACGCGATCCGCTCGAGCAGCCCGACCACCTCGGATTCGATGGCCACATCGGCGCGTTCGAGCACGACGGTGGCGCCCTTGGCCCGCATGGCCGCGATCGGCTGCTCGTTCTCGGCATCGATCTGGCCGCGACGGCCGACCAGCACCACGGTCCGCGCGCCCCTGTCGACGAGCCACTGCGCGGTCCGCAGGCCGAATCCGGTGTAGCCGCCGGTGATCAGGTACGTGCCGTCGGCGTCGAGCGCCTCCTCGCCGGTCGAGGTCGGGTAGACCATGACCTCGGCGCCGGGTTCGTACTCGACGACGACCTTGCCGATCTGCTTGGCAGTGGCCATGTATCGGAACGCCGCGGCCACGTCGACCGCGCCGAAATCGGTGTGGGGCAGCGGCGGCAGCGTGCCCGCCTCGATGTGCTCCAGCACCGCGGTCATGGATTCGCGGCACAGCGCGGGATCCTCGAGCAGCATGCGGTCGATGTCGACCGCGGAGTAGCTCAGGTTGTTGCCGAACGGCTTCAGTCCCAGCTTGTAGTTCTCGTAGATGTCGGTCTTGCCGATCTCTACGAAACGGCCACGCGGGCGCAGCAATTCGAGGCTCTTCGGAATGGCTTCGCCCTGCAGCGAATTCAGCACGAGGTCGACACCGTCGTAGCGCTGCTTGATCTCCTGCGCGAATTCCAGCGAGCGCGAGTCGAAGACCTCCTCGACGCCCAACGACCGCAGGTAGTCCCGCTTTTCATCGCTGCCAGCGGTGGCGAGGACCGTCGCGCCGAGTGAGTGCGCGATGTGCACGGCGGCGAGGCCGACACCGCCCGCGGCGGCGTGCACGAGCACCCGCTGGCTGCGGCGCAGCCTGCCCACCTCCACCAGTGAGTACCAGGCGGTCAGGTACGCCATCGGCAGCGTGGCGGCATCGGCGGCCGACAGGTTCGCCGGCGCCTTGAACGCCCGCTGCGCATCGGTGACCACCAGGGAGCCGAAGCAGCCGCGCGCGAACGCGACCACGTGATCGCCCGGTGCGAGACCCTCGACCTCGGGCCCGACCTGCGTGATGACACCGGCACATTCGACGCCGAGATTGTTCTCGTAGAACCCGCCGAAGGTCGCGCCCTGCGACAGCACGCCCAGCGACAGCATGATGTCGCGGAAGTTCAGGCCGGTGGCCAGCGGCCGGATGGCCACCTCGGTGCCGCCGAGCGCCGGGATGTCCTGCGTTTCGTAGCGCAACTGCTCGATGCCGGGCTCGACCGGAACGGTCACCGCGAACGGCGTCCGCTCCGATACCCGAGCCGGAGTGGCAACGGACGCTTCGAATTCCGCGAGCGAGACATGCTCGAGCCGGTCGATGAACCGGGTGTTCCCACGGAAGGCGATCTCCTCGTCGGCCTCCCGCACGTGCAGCAGCTCGTCGAAGAGCTGCGCTGCCCGAACCTCGGTATCGCCCGCCGGGTCGAAGTCCATGATCTTCGCGGGCAGGCTGGTGTGCTCGCTCAACAGCACGCGCAGGATGCCCCAGCTCTGGATCTGGGTCAGCGCGACGCGTTCGTCGCGGCCGAGGGCATGCGCTCCCGATGTCGCGATCCAGAACCGCGGCGGCGCGGCCCACTCCACCTCTTCGACCGCCTGGGCCAGCGCGATCACGCTGTAGGCGCCCTCGCGTTCCACCGCGGGCAGCGCCTCGGTGGTGAGCAGCGTGCCCGCGAAATCCAGATTCCACAGATGCAGCACGCCCGCCACGTCTCCGGTCTGTTCGCGGACCTGCTCCAGTACGCGCTTCAGATCGGCGCCGCTGGTCGGGTCCACCTGGAAGCGGCGCGCGTCGAGCTGTTCGAAGGTGGCGCCGCGGGTGACGACGACGCTGCCTGCGGCGGCCTCGCCGAGCCGGGCCAGGTAGCGTTCGCCGACGCCGTCGGCATCGGCCAGCACGACCCACGGGCCCGGCTCGACCTGTGGCTGATAGGGCTCGAGGTCGATCGACTGCGTGCGCGCCAGGATGACCGAGTTACCGGTCTCGGTCGGCGTGCTCTTGTCGGAGAAGATCTGGACCTGCTCGAAGCCCGCGGTGGGCAGGAAGTCGCGCCAGGTCGTCTCCGTCATCAGCGGATAGTTCGGGCGCAGGTCGTGGTCGCTGAACTTCCACCAGCCCTCGGTCATGCCGAAGGTCAGATCGACCCAGTGCGGCGGCACGGTCGCCTCGACGATCAGCAGCAGGCCCTGCGAGGTCAGCAGCTCCTTCACGTTGTCGAGGGTGGCGCGCATACTCGCGGTGGCGTGCAAGACATTCGAGGCCACCACGATGTCGTAGTAGTGCGGGTCGAAGCCCTGCGCCGCGATGTCCTGCTCGATGTCGAGGATGCGGTAGTCGACGAAATCGAGATCGGCGAACCGCTGGCGTGCCTTGCCGAGGAACAGCTGCGTGACGTCCGAGTAGACGTATTCCGCACGGTCGGTAGGCAATTCGGAGATCACCCAGCCGGTGGTGCCGCCGGTACCCGCACCGATTTCGATGACGCGCACGGGCCGGTCGGCAGGCAGGTTGCGCACGTGCTCCGCGACGACCTTGCTCACCACGCGGTTGCACCGGCCGAAGGAGAACGAGGTGCCGTACAGGTCGGCGACGGACTGGAATTCGTGCTCCGGGAACAGCAGCTCGATCGGGTTCACGTCATCGCGAAGGACCGCGGCCTGCTCCTTGCCACAGCGCTCGAGCACCGCGTACTCGGATTCACATTCGGGATGCTCGGCGCGCAGCTTGTCGAGCGCGGCGACGGTGTCGACGCGGGCGGGCTCGATGAGCATGCGCCAGGTGCCGCCGTCGTTCTCGGTGATGCCGTGCTGCGACAGCAGCTGCACCAGGCGGGCCAGGTACTTGCTGTGCTTGTCGTGAACGCCCATCTCCCTGGCGATCTCGTCCAGCGTGAAGCGGCGGCCCTCGGACATGTCCATGCCCAGTTTGTGGAAGGCCTCGGTCACGTAGGCGATGCACAGCCGGTTCATCTCGGCGTCGGTCACCGAGTGGAATTCACGGTTGACGTCCCAGTTGCGCAGCTCCTCGACCAGCGGGTCGACCGCGGTGTCGATGACCTCTCCGGACGCCATGAAGTCGGCGGGCATGAGCGTCTTCGAGCGCACCGCCGCGGGGTGCCAACGGTATTCGTAGAACCACTGCAGCAGCGCGTCGCCGTCGTCGGCGCTCTGGGTGATCGACTTGCCCTTGAAGCCCTCGAGCTCGGCGACGAGGGTGCCGTCGTCGTTGACGATCCACAGATCGCCCTCGCAGTAGGCGGGGTCGGCGCTGATGCGGGCCCGCCCATAGCAATACACGCGGTCGCTCGCCTTGGCGTAGTAGCTGAGGCGCTTCACCTCGACCGGCAGGTACAGCGTCTTGGCGTCGCTGTTCGGATCGTTGCCCATGGAGATGGACAGCGACTGGAAGCAGGAGTCCAGGACCGCGGGATGGATCGCGTGCCGCGGCGATTCG
Organism: Nocardia sp. NPDC052566; assembly: GCF_044547285.1. NCBI lineage: Bacteria > Bacillati > Actinomycetota > Actinomycetes > Mycobacteriales > Nocardiaceae > Nocardia > Nocardia sp. NPDC052566. Next base: position 937,172 of record NZ_JBIUAF010000001.1, read on the forward strand.
TCCGCGAGCGCCGCGGGCGTATCGATGCGGCCGAGCGACTTGAGTTCGGCGTAGCCGAGTTTGGTGATCGCTTTGAACGTCGGGCCGAGCATGAGGCCGTTGTTGCGGAGCTTGGCGAAGACCTGCGCCGGCTCGTACTCGTTCGGGCATTCCGCCTCGAGTTCCGAGAACGGCACGGGCAGTGAGGTGTTCGGTGCGCCGCGGCGCAGCGTGCCGACCGAGTGCAGCGTCCAGTCCTTGTCGCCCTGCTGGCGGCTGTACACGGTGTAGTGCAGATCGTTGGTCAGCACCACCTGGACCACGGGGGCGGGCCGGTCGTCGAAGACGAACAGCGCGCGGCGGAATTCGACATCCTCGATCGAGTACAGACCGGGACCGAATGCGCTTTCCGCGCAACCGATCACCATGTCGAGGTAGCCCGCGCCGGGGAAGACGATGGGGCCCTGGACCCGGTGATCGTCGAGCCACGGGAAGCGGGCGGTGTCCATCACCAGTTCCCAGACGTGCTTGCCCGGCTCGTCGGCGGCGCGGCTTTCGACGCCGACGAGGGGATGCGACAGCGCCGGGAATCGGCGGTCGCGTGAGGTGGCAGCCTCGAGCCAGTAGGTTTCGCGCTGCCAGGGGTAGAACGGCACCTGGACGCGCTCGGAGATCCCGTCGAAGAGGGTCTGCCAGGACGGGTCGAACCCGGAAACATACAGTGCGGCAAGCGAAGTCAGCAGGGTGGTGCGATCGCTTTGCTTGCGGTGCAGCGACGGGACGGCGATGCCCTCGGCGCGCCGCTTCTCCAGCAGTTCGGTGATCGCGGTCGCGTGGATGGGATGCGGGCCCAGTTCGACGAAGGCCAGGTGCTGGTCTTCGATGAGGCGATCGATGGTGGGGGCGAACCGTACCGGCTCGCGGACGTTGCGCCACCAGTACTCGGCGTCGAGCGAACCCGTCGGCGCGATGTCGGCGGTGACGGTGGAGTACATCGGGATCGACGCTTCGCCGGAGGTGAGTCCGTCCAGGGAGGAGAGCAGTTCGTCCTTCAGCGGGTCCATGTGGTGGCTGTGGAAGGCGACGGCGACCTGGAGCATGCGGCAGAAGATCTTCTCCGCGTTGAGTTCTCGCTCGATCTCTTCGAGGGCGTCCGGATCACCGGCCAGCGCCACCGATTCCGGGCCGTTGAGCGCCGCGATCGCCACGCGTCCGCGGTACGCGGCGACGCGGGGTTCGACCTCGGCTTCGGGCAGGCCGACCGCGAGCATCTTGCCTTTGCCGGAGGCCTTTTGCTGAACCCGGCTGCGGTGGAAGATGACTCGCACCGCGTCCTCGAACGACAACGCTCCGGAGACGCAGGCGGCGGCGACCTCACCGATGCTGTGACCGACCACCGCTGCGGGGGTGATACCCCAACTCTGCCACAGCGCCGCGAGCCCGACCTGCACCGCGAACACCGCGGGCTGAGCGATGAACGTTTCGCCGATGCGGCTGTCGGCCTCATCGCGGCGCAGTTCCTCGATCACCGACCAATCGGCGTGCTTGGCGAGCTCGGTGTCGACCCGCTCGACGGTCTCGCGGAATACCGGGTTCTCGTTCAGCAGTTCACGCGCCATGCCCCACCACTGCGGGCCCTGACCGGAGAAGACGAAGGCAACGCTCGACGCGGCAGGGGTTTTCACGCCGCTGCGAATGACGTCGGGTGACAGACCTCTGGCCACGTCACGCAGCGCACCGCGCAATTCCTCCGTCGAGGAGCACACCATCGCAAGGCGATGGTCGTAGTGCGGACGGGCCTGCGCCTGGGTGGACGCGACGGCGGGCAGTGCCGGCGCGGTCGGGTCGTCCAGGTAGTCGGCATAGCTGTCCGCGTAGGCCTTGAGCGCGTCTTTGGTCTTCGCGCTGAGGCTGAACAGCACCGGAACCGTCTCCGGGGCAGTGCGTCCCGTCGCCTCCTCCGCGTCGGCCTTCGGCGCGTCGGCGGGCGGGCCCTCGAGGACGACGTGGGCATTGGAGCCGCCGAAACCGAACGAGTTGACCCCGGCCAGACGGCGGCCGTTACCCGGCCACGGCTGACGCGACTGCGCGAGCCGCAGGCCCAATTCCGCGAACGGGATCTTCGGGTTCGGCACCTCGCCGTGCAGGTTCGCCGGGATCTCACCGTTCTTCAGCACCAGGCACGCCTTGATCACGCCCGCGATGCCCGCCGCCGATTCGAGGTGGCCGAGGTTCGACTTCACCGCGCCGACGATGCACGGCCCATTGCCATTTCGCCCGGGCGCCAACGCTTTTCCGAGTGCGCGCGCCTCGATCGGATCACCGACGGCCGTGCCGGTGCCGTGCGCCTCGACGTAGCCGATGTCCGATGGTGCGATGCCCGCGTCGCGGCAGGCATCCATGATCATCTCGGCCTGGGCGTCCTCGCTCGGCACCGAGATGCCGTTCGTGCGGCCGTCCTGGTTGGTCGCGGTGCCGCGGATCACCGAGTAGATGTGGTCGCCGTCGGCGAGCGCCGCGGACAGCGGCTTCAGGATGATGGTGCCCGAACCCTCACTGCGGATGTAGCCGTCGGCGGTCTCGCTGAACGACTTGCTGCGGCCCTCGGGCGAGAGGAATGTGCCCTGGCTGAAGCCGATGGTCGCCTCGGGAATGAGCAGGGTGCTGACGCCGCCGACGATGGCCATCGTCGCCTCGCCGGAGCGGATGCTGCGGCAGGCGAGGTGGATGGCGATCAGCGAGGACGAACATGCGGTGTCCACCGTCATACTCGGCCCGCGCAGGTCCAGCAGGTACGAAACACGGTTGGCCACAATGCAGTTCGTGACGCCGGTCATCGTGTGACCGCCGATGAGGTAGCGGTTCTCCGGATTGAGCTGGATGATGCCGTAGTCGTGGCCCGAAACACCCGCGTACACAGCGGTTTTCGTGCCGGCCAGGCGCTCGGGGACGATGCCCGCGTCCTGCAGCGCCTCCCAGGTCGTCTCGAGGAAGAGACGCTGCTGCGGGTCGATCCGCGCCGCCTCGTGCGGGGTGATGCCGAAGAACTGCGCGTCGAAGGCGGTGACATCGTCGAGGTAGCCGCCCGCGCGGGTGCGAAGGTGCCCGGGGCGGGCCGCATCGCGGTCGTAGAAGGCGTCACCCGACCAGCGGTCCTCGGGCACCGTTCGCACGGCATCCTTCTCGTCGAGCAGGAGTTGCCAGAACTCGCCCGCGCTCGAAACTTGTCCTGGGAACCGGCACCCGATCCCCACGACGGCAATGCCTTCGTGCGCGCTCGACTCGGCCTCGGTCGGGGAGCTGTGAACAGAATTCATCGCATTACCTCGTTTTAATCGCCACACATCGATTGACCACGCGAACAACGTCACTATTTGTGGCCGTCAGCGGACCAGGATCTGTATCGACCTCGATGTGTCTCCCAGAACCCGTTGTGGGCATGAACTTCCTCTCGGAACTGCCTTGCCCCGCGGATCGAAGGATAATTCCATTTCGGGACTGTTCGCAAGCCCCCGCTCGGTGGCATGGGTAAGCCGCAATCGCGCTGGTAAATTACACCCGATCGGGGGGTTGTCAATCTATACCCGATTCGTGCTTTATTTAAAGTTTGGGCATTAATGGCGCGCACGGCATCCGGTGTATTCCGATGCGGTGATCCGGGCGATGTGGAAGCTACAGGTCGGCGAACGATTCGCTCGCGTGACCCCCTCGGTTGATCCGGTCCCTATCCGGACCGGGGACCGCGACCGCGTCGACCGCCACTACCTGGCAAGTGCTCTTGCCTTGAGCAGCAACCGGTTTCGCTCAGCGGACCATCTCACTGAGCGGACCGCCGGCCGTCGGCGGTTGCTGCGGCGGCGCTGTGCGGCGCGGCGGACGCGGTGGCGCGATCCGTTTCGGCTCCGTTAAACGGTTTCGGCTCGGACGCCACCGGGATCTGCTTTGATGAGTCGGCGCGGTTCTTGCGAACGGTTCAGCGGGTGACCCCGTCGTTCGATCGGTGAAGTGAGGTATTCCAGGACGAAGGTGAAGGTGCCGCGGCGAGTTCTGGGGTGATACATCGTGGGCGATCCAGAACTGACCGGTGCGTCGATATAAATACGACCTCGGTGATGTGTTCGATCGTTGTCGAACTGAATTCGCTCATGCCAAGGGCTGTTGACACGCGCGGTTTTTTCGTGCCGCGCCTGCGGGGTGATCATTGTGCCGTCCGGAATGTGCCATCGGGCGTAAGAATTTCGACGGTGGCGAATAGGTGGGAGCTAGTCGGTGGGCTGCTGGTCGGCCTCTGCTCGGGATCGCCTCGCCGCGGAGAAGCCACGCAGGCTCATCGCGGCGACGTGCAGCAGGTAGATCGCGCCCAGTGTCACCAGGACGAGGTCGCCGACGGGGTACCTGCCCTCGCGGAGCGCGAAGAACGACGTCAGGAACGAGTCGAGCCAGGGCAGGACGATGAGGAGGCTCACGGCCGCGTCGAAGACCTCGATCCGAAGCTTCTTTGCCAGCCGAGCTGCCAGTCTGCCAAAGAGGAGGAACGGATAGAGGAGTGCGACGACCACGGGGGCGATGATGTTCTCGATCATTCTGATGTTCCAGGAAAGCCAATCAGCAATCAATTGGCAAATCTGGATCGCGCCGATTCGGGCGGTGGCCGTGCCGGCTGTGCGGGACATCACCAGCGCGGCAGGGGCGCTCGGTGGCCGACGACCGGATTACCGGAAAGTGATAGTGGTCTGACCGTCGGATGATCTGTCTGCTTCGAGACGGTGTCACGATCGAACCCATGGTCGGTGCCGCGAGTCGGCCCCGGCTTGTCCTGTCACCGTAAAGAAGCAGAGGAATTTAATGCTCGGATCCAAGGTCATTCGCACTGCCCTCGGGGTGTCCGCCGTCACGGCGGCCGCGCTGTTGTCCTCGATGCCGACGGCTCACGCGATCCCGCTCGAGCCGTTCACCGCCGAGGCCGCACCCACCGCGGGCGGCGCCGGATCCGCGGGCAGCAATTCCGGCGCCAACGACACCACCACCCTGCTCGGCGGAATCCTGTGCATGCTGACGGGCGGCATCTCTTCCGAGGCAAGCACCGTCTGCATCCGCCACTAGCAGTCGATCCGTTCGGATCGGGCGCGGAACCACATCGCGCCCGATCCGAATCATGTTGTGGTGGAAGTTATTTGCGCACCGGGTTCAGCTGACGGCGGCACCGAACCATTTCGAGAGGTGGTCGCGCAGCTCCTGTTGGTCGGTACCGGCCCAGGCCACGTAGCCGTCCGGGCGGAGCAGGATCGCGGGCGCGTCCAATTCCTCGCTGAGGTCGACGACGTGGTCGACTCGGGCCGCCCAGCCCGCGACCGAAAGACGGCCGGTCCGGTCGAGGAGTAGTCCGCGGCCGCTGTGCATCAGGTCGTAGAGGCGGCCCTGTTTCAGGGGCATATCGCGCAGGCGCCTGCCGAGGAGTTCATGACCCTCGCCGAAGTCGTAGCGGATGCTGACCGAGATGATCTGCTCGAGCAGATATCGGTTCACCTCTTCGAAATCCATCAGCTTGGACAGCAACCGGCGCACCGCCTGGGGACCCGGTTCGAGGCTCACCAGTTCCATCTGTGCGCGGGTGTTGTCCAGTACGTCGGCGGCTACCGGGTGCCGTTCGGCGTGGTAGGTGTCGAGCAGCCCGTCCGGCGCCGAGCCGTCGACCGCGGCGGCCAGCTTCCAGCCCAGGTTGAACGCGTCCTGGATGCCGAGGTTGAGGCCCTGGCCGCCCATCGGCGGATGGATGTGCGCCGCGTCGCCCGCCAGCAGCACGCGGCCGACCCGGTAGCGCTCGGCCTGGCGGGTGGCATCACCGAACCGGGACAGCCAGCGCGGGGAATGCACGCCGAAATCCGTTCCGGCGGTCGCCGTCAGCTGCTGTTTGAGTTCTTCGAGCGTCGGCGGGACCGTCCGGTCCTCGGCCACCTCCGCCGCCGGCGCGACGACGCGGTACACCCCGCCTCCGAGTGGCATCGCCCCGAAACGCAATTGGGTCTTGCGCACCTCGGTCACGACGGCGTTGAGCGTCTCCGGGGATGCGGTGAGCTCCACCTCGCCGAGCAGCGTATCGACCGTCGTCGGCTCACCGGGGAAGTCGACGCCGAGCAGTTTGCGCACCGTGCTGCGGCCGCCGTCGCAGCCGACGAGATAGCGCGAGCGCAGCGACGTTCCCCCGGCCAGTTCGACATTCACCCCGTCCTCGTCCTGGGTGAGCCCGACCACCTCGCAGCCGCGCCGGATCTCCACACCGAGCTCGATGGCGTGCTCGGTCAGCAGGCGCTCGGTGACGGTCTGCGGAATGGACAGCACGAACGGATACGTGGTGTCCAGCCGTTCCGGACTCGGCTTGGCGATGCCGGCGAAGAAACCGCCGAGCGGATGCTGCTTGCCGACCGCGAGGAACCGGTCGAGCAGCCCACGCTGATCCATCACCTCGACGCTGCGCGCGTGCATGCCGAGCGCGCGGACCACCTTGGTCGGCTCCGCCTCCTTCTCCACAACGACCACATGCACGCCGCGCAAGCGCAACTCACTGGCAAGCATGACGCCCGTCGGTCCACCGCCGGCCACGATCACCTCAAACATGCATACCCCATTCGACGAAGAACCCTGATTTCCGCAGGTTCTGGCTCCGGCGAGAGATTCTGCAGCACACCCCGGGTCTTGCCGCAAGGCCCGGGGTGCGCTATATGTTGAGGGGGGCAAGGAATGAGCTATCAGTTCCCGCTCGGGGGTTCCGGCGCACCGCGGCCATAGACCGTGTTCGGCTACGCGAGTGGGCAGTGCCCGAGGTGTGGTTGCGGGTCGTCGCGTGCGAAGAGTTTCGTGACGATTTCGGCGAGCAGATTCGAGAGTGCTTCGATCTGTCCGGAGATCGCGTCGCGTTGTTCGCTCGTGGGCGCCAGGAGGAGTTGTTCCGCTGCGCGCCAGGCATATTCGCGCCAGATCTGGATCGTCTGGCCGACGGACATGAACACCATCGGTTCCACGCCCAGGCCGGCGGTCAAGGTGGGGTCGGCGTCGCCGTAGAGTGCGGCCAATTCCGCGAGCACCTCCGGTTCGGCCGCGGTGAGCATCGCGCTGACTCGCTCGGAATCGGGTTTGCGGCTGGCGCCGTCGGAGGCGGTGAGGCCCAAATCGGCCATCGTGAAAGGCAGATCGCGGGTGCTGTGGGCGTTGTAGGCCAGTATCGCATTGCCGAGCACGGTCACCGAATGCGCGTCGGACGCACGGAAGTTGTACTGCCAGGCCTCGGCGACCTTGCTGCGGTCACCGTGGTAATAGTCGTCGATCGCCTGGAAGTAGTAGTTCGCGAAGTGGACATCCTCATTGTTCAGATATCCCGGATCGGCGAATCCGCCTGCGGTACTGGCGGTTCGACGCTCCGCCTTGGTAATGGCGAGGTAGGTCAGCGAGAATGGCGCGTTGTCGTCACACGTCGCCCGCATGACCGCCGCGCGCCGCGCCATCTCGGCGATGACCTCGTCGACGCACGACACCTCCCCGGAAGGACACACCGTCACCGGCGTCGTGTACGGAACCGGCAGCGGCGGCAACTGATACGCCCACGGCAGATACTTCCCCTCCGGCCCGAAGATCTGCCGCGTGATCTCCGCAAGCGCCTGCACCGGCGGCAACCCCGCAACCCCGAGCAGCAGCCGCGATCCGGCCGAATCATCGCGCTGCGCCGTCGCCCCCGGATCCGCCCTCACCGGACCCGCACTCGACACGACCACCACCACCACCACAACCGATACTGCCGCCCACAAGAACCGCCCGATCCGCATCCCCAAATCTTGTCAGCTGCACCGCAACTCCGGGTCTCTACCGGCGAGCTACTTGTTGTCGAGATGCGCGACGACGTCGAGACCCGGATCGCCGCTGATCACGGACGCAATGGGGTCGGTGGAGGATGTGCATGCGGCATTGCCCGACGCCGAGGCTTCGTTCTGGTGGACTCGCATCGGGTTGCCGCGCATCACCTCCGACCGGGCGGTTGGGCTCCGGTGCGGGGTGGGTCAGAGGATGAGGTCGGGACTGTAGATGCGGGCTATGCCTTGGCCGTTGTTGGTTACTTCGGTGTAGCTGCGGTAGCGGTGGCCGGGGATGGCGAAGGGGCGGTCGACGGTGAGGGGCGGTGAGGGGTACCTGCCGTTGAAACAGGGGAAGGGGCCGCTGGTGGCGACGTTTTCGTTGGCGCCGGTTTCGTAGGCGTTGTAGTCGACGACGGTGACGGACATGGTGCAGGATTCGCGGGTGATGGTGTCGGATTTGATGGTGAGGCCGCCGAAGGCCCTCGGGACGCCGTTCTCGGCGTAGACGCAGGACTCCACTTCGGCGGCGCCGTCGCTCGACAGGAAGACGCCCGAACAGGTGTAGGGGCTGTCCGGGGCGGCGGCGGCGTTCGGCGCGAGCACGAATAACGGTGCGGCGGTGGCGAAGACGCAGGACAGGACACGTGAAATCGAACCCATGGACATGTGCGACCTTTCGAAATCAGCTGCTTCAGATCCCCGACGAACAACCCTGTCCACCATAGGCGTGCCGCGCGCCGGTCGCACGAACGCGTAGTCGGCTACCGATACGAACGCGGATTCGGTTGCCGGCTGGTCAGTCGTTCGACCGCGGTGACCACTTGTCCGGCGCCGTCTTCCGTGGCGATCTGCGCCGACAGACGTTCGGCGTTGGCGCGATGGGTGGGATCGGTGAGCGCGGAATCGATGGCCGCGGCGAGACGTTCGGCGGTGAGGCGGCGGCGGGACAGGGTGGCGGCGCTGACGCCCAGAACGCGTAGACGTTTGGCCCAGAACGGTTGATCGCCGCCGGAGGCCGGGATGACGACCGACGGTAGTCCGGCGCGCAGGCTCGCCGCGGCTGTCCCCGCGCCACCGGCTTGGACCACCGCGGCGACACGGTCGAACAGCCAGTCGTGGGGAGTATCGCCGATGGTGAGTACGTCGTCGGAGTCGACGTTCAGCCCGGCCCAGCCCGCCTGTACGATGCCGCGCACGCCGGCGATACGCAGTGCGCGGGTTACCAATTCGGACAATCGGGCGGCTTCGGCCTTCGGCATGTTGAGGCTGCCGAAACCGATGTATACCGGTGGTGGACCTGCTTCGAGGAAGGTCAGCAGCTCGGGTGGCGGCTGCCATCCTGTGGGACGTGGGGGCCACCAGTAGCCCACCACGTCAAGACCCGGCCGCCAGTCCACCGGGCGCGGGGCGACATGGCGTGAATATCCGTGCAGGATAGGCCATTCCGCGGCGGTGCGACGACGGCGCAGCGTCGCCGCCGACACTCGAGGGAGGCCGAGCTGGTCGCGGAGCCCGGCGAAGGTAGACGAATAGACCCGATCGACCGCGGCGGCGGAAAGGTATCCGGCGGCACGGTTTCCGAGCGCGCCCATCGACGCGGAGGTGAGTGTGGCCGGTGGGTGGTCGGCGGTGATGGACACCGGCTGCAGCCGCACGCCCATACTGGGGATGCCACGCGCTTCGGCCAGTGCGTGCCCGGCGAATTCGGCGAACGGCGAGAGCAGCAGGACGTCGGCTTCCTCGTCGTGCAGCGTGGTCAGCAACATCCGCCCGGTGGCGAGCAGGCCCGCCGGGGTGATCAGGTTCATGGCGAGCTGCACGCGGTTCTGGCCGTCGGGGTCGTAGTCCGCGTCGATGTGGACATCGAAAGGGAGCCAACGCAATCCGCACGCGGTGATGAGCTCGCTGAACTCCGACGGCGCGGTCAGCACCACCTGATGCCCGGCCTGCTGCAGGCGGTCGCCGAGCCCGATCATCGGCGCCACATCGCCACGTGTGCCGAACGCGGTGAGTAAGACCTTGGCCATCTGCGCACCTCATCTTCGAAAGCCGTGTCCCGCAACACTATGCGCGGCCCATAAGCGTCACGTCACCACGCGATCACCGGTACATCCAGCGCGGCATCGGGTCAGCGGCCGGTCAGCGCAGCGAGTGTCTCCTCCGGAGAGACGGCTCGGAGCGGGGTGGGGAGTTCAGTTGAGCCCGGTGACCCAGTCGGGGCGGGTGGTGTCGACTTGGGCGATGCCGCTGAAGACGGCGGGGGTGGACAAGGTGCCGCGTTGGAGTTTTTCGAGGAGGGCGTAGCCTTGGGCGGCGGTGGCTCGGGCGAGGTCCATGAGGCGACCGGAGCGGATGCAGTCGGTGGTCGCGGCCGCGGCGCCCGAGGTGCGGGCCAGTTCGGCCAATTCGGCGTCGGTGTGGTCGGTGGCGCCCTTTTCCAGTGGCTGGAAGGACTGGCCGAACAGGCCCTGGTAGGTCTTCAAATAGACGGTGGCGGCGCCGGATTGGGCGACGCACCGGGTGGCCGCGACGGCGCGGGTGGAGTAGTTGCCGCTGGCCGAGCTGGAGTCGAGGAAGTTCAGCAGGTGGAATTGGACGGCCAGTTTGCCGGATTGGATGGCGCGCTCGATATCGGCGCCGTAGCCGTTCAGCAGCCTGCCGCAGGCGGGGCAGATCGGCTCGTTGAACATGTCGATTGTCTTGGGCGCGTTGGCGCTACCGATACGGACCCCGTCGTCGAGTAGCTGGATGGCGACGGGGGACGGCGCAGTGGTGGTGGTGCGCGACGGAGTCGGGCTCGCCACGGTGGCCGGCCCCGACCGCTCCTTGACCACGACGATGCCGACCGTGATCGCCGTGACGATCGACACCGCGATCACCGCGAGCACTGCGATGAGCCCGAGTGACTTTCGCGGGCGCGGCGGTGGGGTGGGATACCCGCCGAACGGTTGGCCCGGTTGCGGGCCCGAATAGATGGGTGGTTGGCCCGAATAGAACGGTTGCGGGTTGGCCGGAATCGGCTGCGGACCAGCCGGAATCGGCTGGTTCACCGGAATCGGCTGCGAGCCGGAGTGAATCGGCTGCGGCCCGGAGTAGATCGGTTGCGGGCCTGAGTAATTCGGTGGCTGACCCGAGTAGTTCGGGTGTGGGCCGGAGTAGGTCGGATGCGGACCCGAGTACGGCGGCACCACGGTAGGCCGTTGCAGATCGGTGAGCACTCGCCGCGCCGCCTCGGCCAGCGCACCGCAGGTGGCGAACCGGTCGCCGGGCCGTTTGGCCAGTGCGGTCCCGATCACCGCATCCAGCCCCTGCGGCAGGCCCGGATGGGCGAGTGTCGGCCGCGGCGGCGGTTCGTTCAGGTGTGCGGCGATCAGCGCTGCCTGCTCCAGGCGCGGGAAAGGCGTTCGGCCGGTGAGCAATTCGTAGAACGTGCAGCCGAGGGAGTAGACGTCGGCCCGGTTGTCGGCCTGCTGGCCGAGGAAGCGTTCCGGCGCGACGTAGGCGAAGGTGGCGGTGGTGCCGGTCATCGTCTCGGCGTCGTCGAGCGCCCGCGCGATGCCGAAATCGGTGAGCACCGCGCGTTCGGCGCCGTGATCGCCGTGTTCGATGAGGATGTTCGCGGGTTTGACGTCGCGGTGCAGCACCCCGTGCTGGTGCGCGTAGTCCAAGCCGTGCGCGGCATCGGCGAGCAGCCGCACCGCCGTGGCCGCGGCGACCGGCCCGCCGAGCCGTTTGAGCAGGTGCGCGGCATCGCCGCCGTCGATGTACTTCATCGAGATCCACAGCACGTCGGCGTCGGTGCCGCTGCGGTCGTAGACGGGCACGATGTTCGGGTGATCCAAGCGCGCGGCGAGCGCGGCCTCCCGTTCGAATTTGGCGCGAACCCTGTCATCGTCGCCGAGGTTGTCGCTGAGCACCTTGAGCGCGACCAGTCGTTCCAGGCGCGGATGGTGGGCCAGGTACACCACCCCCATACCGCCGACTCCGAGAATCCGTTCGATCGTGTACCCGGCGAATACCGATCCAGAATCCAGCCGCATGGACGCCGCCCCTCGCTTGCTACTCACGGCCAGGATACGAGCGTCGCCGCCGGTACGACGAGAAATGCTCGCCGGCCGTTGATCACGGACCTATCCGGTTCATACGAACCGGCCCGACTCCCGGTTCATCCGCGCCGCAACGTCCCCCGGGCCTCCGGGATCGCCCCGGCCGCAGCTCCTTCGATGGTCGAAGGCTTCGCGTATCGAAATCGGGTCCTGCTCACTGCTGTTCACGATCCAACAGAGGCATGGTGACATGCGCGTGAAGCGCCTATGACAGGAGGGGCGCACAGAGTCGGCGGTGCGCAGTCGAATTGGCTTCGCTGACAGCATCCGATAGGAGATCTCGTGGACAAGATACTGCTGCGTACGATCGGGGTGATGGCCGGCACGTTGGCAATGCTGGGATCGTCGGCAGTCGACGGCGGATACGCGAATGCGCAACTCCCGCCGCCGTTCAGTCTCCAGAACACATACAGCAACAGGTGCCTGGCGAGTTCAGGCCCGAATTCGCTGCACTTGGAGGAGTGCTCCGGAAGTCGCTCCCAACAGTGGAGGTTCCTGGTCAGGGACAACGGCCTCTACGGGCTGAGAAGCGTGGATGATGGGCTATGTATCGTCGCAGCCATAATCGGTAAGTATGCATTCACCGAACGCTGCAACGCTGAGCTCGAACGTCAACAATGGCATGTCGACGGTTCCGGCACGATCCATGAGATCTGGCACAATCCCTATGCCACGGCGAGACTCTACCTCGCAGTATCGAATGATGTGTCTTACATCTACCCTCAGCTCGCCAACGAAATCGACAACTACCCACACGTCTGGGCCCGGCAGTACTGACGAGGCTGCCGCGCAATGTTTTTTGCCGGACACGTCACCGGCCCCGACGACGAACAGTGCCCGCCGATGCTCGACCTCGTCGAGATCTCCTCGACATCGGTCGTCGCCGGATATCGGGCGGTACCACGCCGCGACTTGTGCACTCCAGCACTCGGCGAGCGGATCGCCGTCGAGTTGGATCGGGGTGACCGACGGCGATCACACCCGCATAGAGGCGAACCGGGCCATCGTGGAGCAGCCACCAACCCAAGAGCCCAATTCCCATTGAAACGCCACCAGCGGTGCTGATCAGTTCAACCAATGACCCCACTCCCTTCTCCCGGCGTGCAGGCGATGGCGGATGCTAGACCAACGCCCCGTGTTGAGTGCTTGCACCACCTCGGATCTCGAAGATTCCGTGCCCGACTGGGAACGAATCACGTTGAATCTGCTCTCGCCAATGTTCGGGCCACTGAGTAGTGGCTGACCAGCGCAACCGCGACAGTTGCACGCCAGCGAGGTCGACTGCTCGAAGATCCTCCCCGCTGAAATTGTTGAGCACGTCCTCGAGATCGGCCAGGCCGCGCGCGAGCGTGCTGGTGACTACGCGGACCCGTCCACCGGCGGCGCGCACGACCGGGATCCACTGCGCGTTGGGCCGACTGATGCCCTGAAGCAGGGAGCTCTCGAATCCGCTACTGGCACAGTCGATGTCATGCACCATCGACCGGAAAAGTTTGCGGAGATGTGTAGCCCAGGCAGCAGGCAGGCCGACAAAGACGCTGTGCGGGACGCTCCAGACCCGTTCGAAGACTTCTTGCAGGAGGGTCACGCGGACTTCAGCGAGATTTTGATCGACACGCTTGATTCCACACCACACGTGGGCCTCGAAATCGTGAAGTCCACGATGTGAACTGTGGTCTAGATCCTGGAGGACGGGGTGTCGGAGGATCGAGATCACGGCGGCGATGACGTCGTGTACGTGGATCAGCGCATCGTCGACCCTCGGAGCGTAAGCAATTCGCAACTCCAGTCGGACTTCGATCGGCAAAGTTGTCAATTCCGTGCACAGTTCGACAAGCGAATCGGTGGTGGCGGGCGCGGCGCGCGACGCAGGCTGGAGCGGCACAGGCACGATGGCGGCAAGGCCCGCTTCGATATCGAGGACCCGTCGGATGGTCCCGAGAAACTCCGCATGCCGTTGTGGGATCAATGTCTCACGCAGGCCGGCCTCGATATCGAGGCGTGTGGCCAAGTTGGCAAGCAAGGATTGATGCTGTTGGTCCAGCCAGTCGTTGACAGTTGTGGCCGTGTGCAGGAACGCGGTCATGGCTCCTCGCTCTGGCTGTCCAAGAGGATTGCGATGTTGCGGCGAGCCTTCCTGAGGTTGGATCGGACCAGAGCTGGCGAGAGACGAAGTTCCGCACTGATCTCGCTCGGCGTGTAGCCGTCCAGCGTCCAGGCCATAATCTGACGCTGACGTGGTGGCAGCTGGAGCAATACTCGCAGAATGTCGTGATGGCATTCCCAGGCGGCCACGTCGACATGAGTTGTGAGCAGTGCTGACCGTTCAGGCATCTCAGCGACTGTCTCCTCGTCCTCGATGCTGGCGATGCGACGAATCAGCGCCCTGCTGGCGACTCGCCTAGCCCAGGCAGCAGGGTGCTCGATTGTCGGCCATGACTGCCACGCTTTCATCATCGTGTCCTGGACAATTTCGGCCGCATCGGCCACGTGGGCGCCGTGATAGATAAGGAATGCAACGAGTGTTGGCGTGAAGGACCGGTAGAAATCGGTGTAGACCGCCAGATCGGCGGCGGCAGCCGATGGAACCTGCTGTGCAAGCGGGCGAAGCCTGGCTCCAAACTTCTCAGGATCTTCCACGATCACGATCCTCTGCTGGTGAAGTGTGCACCGTAGTGGCCAGACCGCGTTGCCTGCGATCGCGCCGCTGAGTGCCTGTTGCGCGTAGATCTGAATACCTTGCGGCGAAGGCGATTTCGTGGCGAAAGCGGGCGACTGTCTGATTGGCGGCAATCGAGCTCATTGTCTGGTACCTCTCCACCTCATGTGCTGTACGCATCAACGTGGTAGAGCCTGACACGCCGCTCGACGTGAACCGATGGCGGGAAACAGACAACAGACGGTGCCCGGTACTTGCTGCGCAACGGATATCGCGCCGTCTCGCCGGAGTGTCAAACGGTGTACAGGCCTGCGGAAGGTGAATGAGGGGTTGCGGAAACCAGTGGGTGGGATCGACCGTATACCGCATCGGGAGCCGATTCGAAGGAGGGGGCGGTCGTGCTGGTGGAATTCCTGCAGCACTCGACCATGGCCGCGGTCAGTGCTGTGCCGATCTACCTGGTGCTCATCGTGATCGAGGTGATCGCGGTGCGCGTCATCGATCCGCGGCCGGGCGGTCGGGAAAGTAAGGGTTACGGGCTCGTCGATACTGCCAACAGCTTGGCGCTCGGGGCGGGCTCGGTGGTGATTCACGGCCTTACGGAGATCGGGCCGCTGCTGTGGGGTTTCTCGGCGTTCTATGTTCTTACGCCACTGAAGATGCCGTCGACGTGGTGGAGCTGGGCGCTCGCGCTACTCGGGTACGACCTGCTCTACTACATCCGGCATCGGGCCAGCCACCGGATCCGGTTGATGTGGGCCGGTCATCAGGTGCATCACTCCAGCCAGTACTTCAATCTCGCGGTGGCGCTGCGCCGGAAATGGGCGCCGCCATGGCAACTCGCGTTCAACGTCCCGCTGATTCTGCTCGGATACTCGCCCGCGATGATCGGCGCCGCGATCACCATCGATCTGACCTATCAGTTCTTCCTGCACACCGAAACCGTCGGCAAGCTGCCGCGGTGGATCGAGTACGTCTTCAACACGCCCTCGCACCACCGGGTGCACCACGGCAGCGACGCCGACTACGTCGACCGCAACTACGGCGCCGTCCTCATCACCTGGGACCGCGTATTCGGCACCTTCGTACCCGAAACCCACCCCGCCACTTACGGTTTGACCCACCACGTCGACAGCGCCAACCCGCTGGTCATCGGCGTCAGCGGCTACCGCGACATCCTGGACGATCTGCGCGGCGCCGAGACCGTGCGCGAATGCGTCGGGATCCTCTTCCGACCACCCCGCTAGGTGGCTTCGCCCACCGGCGGGACATCAGGGGCGCAGCAGGGGACGTCCTTCGAGGGCGGCTTTCCAGAGCTCTTCCGAGACGTTGTCGATGCCGCCGTCCAGGAACCCGGGCGACAGGATATCGACCGCGTCATCCGCGTCGGCGTCATCGCCGTCGGACACGCGCAGCCGACGGGCCTTCAGCTCATCGACGAAGGTGACCTCGCCCCTGTCCCATGTTTCGAGCCAGGCGCCCGCGGTCGCGGCGCCGTGCACGACCAGCATTCCCATGTCGGAGAGTTCCGTTGTCAGCAGACCCCCGACGGTGAGCGAGCCGCCGATGAACAAATTGCTGTCCATGAGGCACAGCAGGTGCTGCGCGGTGACCGAGCCCGTGACGTACAGCGGCGTGTAGACGTCCGCGTTCACGAAGCGCATCGGCCCGTTGACCGTCAGGTCGCCATCGATGACGTAAACGGTGTCCGGCGCCAGGCCGGGATCGTTGCCTATCGATAGCGGCCCGTCGATGGTGAGGTCGCCGTGGTGAACGAAGTAGCGCTCCGGTTCGTCCCCGAACAGATCTTCCAGGTCCTCCACCTGGTTGTCGCTGGCTTCGCCGATGTCGTAACGCTCTGCTGCCTCAGGCAGCGAGACCGATTCCCAACGGGTGCTCCACTGTTCGAAGGACACCTGATTCCTCACGTTCTATCCGATTGCCGTGCCGGATGCCGGCAGCGCCGCCGTGGGCGTCCGATGAGTCTCGCACAGGCCGTCATTCGGGCGCCCGCTCGGCTTCTGCCTTGTGTGGCAGTGACATTCGAACCAGGCCACAGGAATGCACGCGCCTGGCGAGTCCTTCGGTGAGGTGGTCGACGAGCGAGCTGATGCGGCGCGGCACATGGGCGGTGGCGAGGTAGAGCGCGTGGATGTCGGCACTGGGGGTTGGCACGTCGGTGAGTACCTGCACGAGTGCGCCTTCGCGCAGCAGCGGGGCGACGTGCCAGGTCGAGCGCATGATGAGACCGTATCCCTCGACACACCATCGGGTGATGACGTCGCCGTCGTTGGACGACAGGTTCCCTGCCACCCGGATCGCGGTTTCGTCGCTGTCGGTGCCGAATCGCCACAGGGCGTAATCGCCTTCGTTCTCCCGCAGCACGATGCAGTTGTGGTTGTGTAGCTGCTTCGGCTCGGCCGGTGTGCCGTGCCTGCGCAGATACTCGGGTGACGCGCACACGATGCGCCGGTTCGGGTGCAGCCGCTTGGCGGTCAGCCGCGAATCCTGCAGCGCGCCGACGCGGATACCGACGTCGAACGTGGTGCCCGCGATGTTGAGCGGGAGCGGGGAGAGTTCGAGTTCGACCTGAACCCGGGGATGTGCGGTGCAGAACTCGGCGACCAAGGGGGCGATGTGGGCGCGCCCGAGACCGACGGTGGCGTGCACACGGATTCGCCCGACGAGCTCCGAATGTTCGGACAGCGAGTCTTCGAGCTCGGTGAGTTCGGCGGCGATCGCGGCCGAACCCGCGGCGTAGCGCTCGCCCTCGGAGGTGAGCGTGAGCCGCCGCGTGGTGCGGGTCATGAGGCTGACACCCAATCGCCGCTCGATGCGGCTCAACCGTTTGCTGACCGAGGAGACCGACGTGCCCATTTCCCGGGCGGCCTCGGTGAGGCTCGATGCCTTGGCGACCACGCCGAAGAACAGCACGTCGTCGGTCGATATCTCTCGCATCCGGTGATTCTTTCATCGTGGGCAAGAGTGTCTTGCCTTGCGCGGGCTTTTTCGGGATCGATTGTTGCGCGAACATGTGTGACCAGACGCACATCACTGAGGAGTTCCGCACATGGTCGCTACCCATCGCATCGCCGTCATCCCCGGCGACGGCATCGGCAAAGAGGTCGTTCCGGAGGGTCTGCGGATCCTCGAGGCGGCGGCATCGGCCTTCGACTTCCGGCTCGACTACGCCGAATTCGGCTACGCGAGCGCCGATTTCTACGTCGAGACCGGAAAGATGCTGCCCGACAACTGGTTCGACGAGCTGAGCAGGTTCGACGCCATCTTCTTCGGCGCCGTCGGCTGGCCCGAGGTGGTGCCCGACCACATCTCGCTGTGGGGGAGCCTGCTGCAATTCCGCCGCCACTTCGACCAGTACGTCAGCCTGCGCCCGGTCAAACTCCTTGCCGGAGTGACGAGTCCGCTCGCCGGTCGGCTGCCGGGCGACGTCGACTTCTACGTGGTCAGGGAGAACACCGAGGGGGAGTACTCGAGCATCGGCGGCAAGATCTTCGAAGACACCGACCGCGAAACCGTCATCCAGGAAACCGTGATGACGCGCACCGGCGTCGACCGAATCCTGAAGTACGCCTTCGAACTGGCGCGCAGCCGTCCCAAGAAACATCTGACCTCGGCGACCAAGAGCAACGGTATCTCGATCTCCATGCCCTACTGGGACGAGCGCGTGGAACAGATGGCCCGCGGATACGCCGACGTCGAGGTGGACAAGTACCACATCGACATCCTCACCGCGAACTTCGTGCTGCACCCCGACTGGTTCGACGTGGTCGTCGCCTCGAACCTGTTCGGCGACATCCTCTCCGACCTCGGCCCGGCGTGCACCGGCACCATCGGTATCGCCCCGAGCGGAAATATCAACCCGGAGCGGCGTTTTCCGAGTTTGTTCGAGCCGGTGCACGGGTCGGCCCCCGATATCGCGGGCCGTGGCATCGCCAACCCGGTCGGGCAGATATGGAGCGCGAGCATGATGCTCGAGCATCTCGGGGAGCGGGACGCCGCGGCGGCCGTCATGACCGCCGTCGAAGACGTGCTCGCTCGCGGTGGTGACGCGCTGACCCCGGATATGGGTGGCTGCGCCACAACCAGGTCGCTCGGCGAGGCTGTGTGCCAGCAGTTTCAGGCGAACACCTCGGCGCTTGCGAGGGCGTGATGAGCCTCGATTCCCCGTCGGAGGTCCCGACCAGGATGGGCCGCCTGCGCGGCGCGAACCTGGACGGTATCCCGCTGCTCGTCCCGGTCCTGATGACCGCGCTGGTGTTGCTCGCGGGCGTACTGAACGCGATACCGAAGAATATGATCGGCGGCCTCGCGCTCATCGTCGGGCTGGGGATGCTGCTCGGCCCGCTCGGCAACCGGTTGCCCGTCATCCGCCAAATCGGCGGTGGCGCACTGGTTTGCCTGATGGTTCCGTCCATCCTGGTGTATTTCGGCGTCGTCAACGACACGATGCTCGATGCCACCACCGCGCTGATGAAGCAGGCGAATTTTCTGTACTTCGTCATCTCCACGCTGGTCGTCGGCAGCCTGCTCGGGATGAACCGCAAGGTCATGATCAGGGGCTTGGTCAAGATCTTCCCGCCGCTGATCGCGGGCACGGCCGTCGCCGTCGCCGTCGGGATCGGGGTGGCCCTGCTGTTCGGCTACGACCTGCACCGGGCGTTCTTCTTCATCGTCGTGCCGATTCTCGGCGGCGGCATCGGCGAGGGCGTCATCCCGACGTCGGCGGCGTACGCCTCGATCCTCGGCGGTGACTCGGCGGACTACATCGCACAGCTCATCCCGGCGGCGGTCATCGGCAATATCGTCGCGATCGTCACCGCCGGCGTGCTCGCCCGGCTAGGCGCGCGCAGGCCCGAGCTCGACGGTGGTGGGCGGCTCGTCAAGATCCGTGGCGAGCACGGCGATCTCGTGCTCGAGGACACGGCTCCGCACACGAAACCGAACTACGCCATGGGCGTGCTGACCATCTGCGGGCTGTTCGTCCTCGGCACACTGCTCGAGCGGTATGTTCATCTGCCCGCACCCGTGCTCGTCATCCTGATCTCGGTGTGCTGCAAGGTGTTCAAGGTCTTCCCGGCCAGCGTCGAGGACAGTGCCCGCGCCGTCTACAAGGTCATCTCGAGCTACTTCATCTATCCGACGATGATCGGGCTCGGGCTGGCGTACATCCCGCTCGAGAAGGTCGTCGGCGTGCTGTCCGTCGGTTACGTGCTGACGTGCGCGGCGGTGGTGCTCTCGATGGCGCTCACCGGGTTCTACGTCGGCAAGGCGATCGGCATGTTCCCCGTGGACGCGTCACTGGTGACGGTGTGTCACAGCGGCCTCGGCGGCACCGGCGACGTCGCCATCCTGTCGGCGTCGAACCGGATGAACCTGATGCCGTTCGCCCAGATCTCCACGCGCTTGGGCGGAGTCGGCACGGTGATCTCCGCGGCGTCGCTGCTGCGCATCGTCGGCTAGCGCGGCCCGGCACCACGCGAAAGGAGACAACCCCGTGCGAGTCCTCATCGCACCCGACAAATTCAAGGGCAGCCTCACCGCCACCGAGGTCGCCGATCACTTGGCACACGGCCTCGCCGAGGCAGGCGCGCACACCAGGACTCTGCCACTGGCCGACGGCGGCGACGGCAGCGTCGCCGCCGCGCTGGCGGCCGGTTTCCGGCCGGTCCCCGTGACGGTCCACGGCGCGACCGGCGAGCAGCACGACACTGTCATCGCCTGCGACGGTGACGTGGCGATCGTCGAAGTCGCCAACACCTGCGGCCTGGCCGCACTCCCCGCCGGGCCACGAGACGCGCTGGCCGCATCGAGTTACGGCTTCGGCGAGGCGATTCGGGCCGCGCTGCGGCTGTCGCCGGAGCGCCTTGTCCTCGCGCTCGGCGGCAGCGCGAGCACCGACGGTGGCATCGGCATGCTCGCGGCGCTCGGTTACCGATTCCTGGATCCGGCGGGCCGACTCGTCACGCCCACCGCCCGACATCTGGACCGCATTCATCGCGTCGACGGCGATCACGCCGTCGGCATCGGCGACATCGAACTCGTCGTCGCGAGCGACGTCACCAGCCCACTGCTCGGATCGACCGGGGCGGCAACGGTATTCGGCCCGCAGAAGGGCGCGGACGCGGCTCAGGTCGCCGCACTCGAGGCGGGGCTGACGACCCTTGTCGACGCCTTCGCCCGCTCGGGATATCACGGCGCGGCCACCGCCGCGCTCGCGCCCGGCTCCGGCGCCGCGGGCGGAATCGGTTTCGCGGCAACGATGCTCGCCGCCACCGTGGTCTCCGGCGCGGACTACTTCCTCGACCTGCTCGACTTCGACCGGCACGCCGCGCACGCCGATTTGATCATCACCGGCGAGGGACGACTCGACGAGCAAACGCTGCACGGCAAACTACCCGCCGCCGTAGCGGCCCGAGTGACACCGACGCCACTCATCGCCGTGGTCGGCCGCAACGATCTCGGCAGCGCCGCCACCGCAAACGGTTTCGCCGACGTCATCGCCGTCGGCGACCTGAGCACCGCCGACACCACCGCCGATCCACTCCTTACCGCACACCTCCTGCGCCGCATCGGCACCCGAATCGGCAGGGATCAGCGGTTTCTCGGCGTAGCGGCCGGAGGTCGCTTCGCGCCGGGCCGGAGCGACGCGTAGCGGAGTCGGAGGCAGCCGCCTAGGACGGTTCGTCGTCGCGTGTGGGTTCGGCGACGTGCTGCAGGGCTTGGAGGAGTTGGTCGATGGCGGTTTTGGGGAAGACGAGCTGGTAGCCCTCCGTGTGGCTGCGGGCTCGCTTCAATTCGATGCCGAGACGGTCGAATTCGGTGACGAGGTCGACGACGGATCGGTGTTTGCGCGCGAGGTTCTGCAGGGCGCTCACGCCGCTTTCGACGTCGTCGTCGTCCGTCGGCGCCGGGGCGGCGGGCTCGCCGGGCGGTGCTCCGAGGGTGCCGCCGTGGTGCAGTACCGCGGTCGCGCTGCCGGGCGGCATGCCGAGTGCCTCCAGTGCCCGGTTGTATTTGGCCTCCGTGGTGGCACTGATGGTGTCGACCTGCCCGCTCTCGATGCGGGACTGGACATTCCGGGTCGGGCCACCGAGGTCGTGGATGCGCTGGTGGGTGATCAGCTCGTCGGGAAGATTGCGCTGCCGGAACGCCTTCAGCTGCCAGCCGAACCGTTGTCCATTCGATTCGGCGCTCTGATCCTGCTCTTCGGCGCCCATGGCGAGCACCATACCACTCGAGTGTGCATAGCTACTCGCATAGCTACTCATCGTGCCCATGTATATCACGCATTCCCTGGTGGAGTGGCTGGCGCACTCAGGGTAATCGCTCAATACCCCGTCGTCACGCCGTGTTTCACGGAGCGGAACCGACCGTGGAGCACTGGCACGGACGAGTAGTCATGCACAGCAATGCGCACCGATGCGTTGACATGTGCACCTACGGGTCGTTACGTTCGTGTACGAGCGCAGGTCTTGGTACCGGACGTGAGGTGGACATCGGCTGTATGGCAGTTCGGCTGGGTGACGGTCCGGCGCCGGAACAGCGTGAATCGACGACGAAAGTTCGCCTCTCCCTGTGTCAATGGCGACAAATAGGCCCGTCTTCTTCGGCGCAGTGATGTGTGTATTACAAGTGAAGGTCATGCGATGAGTGCTATTCAGAGTTCCGCCATCGAGGGGGTGTCGACCGAGCACGAGGGCATCGCCGTGGTGGGGATCGGTTGCCGGTTCCCAGGACAGATTGCCAGTGCCGACGACTTCTGGCAGCTCCTGCTCGACGAGCGGGACGCCATTCGCGATGTCCCCGCGCATCGCTGGACGAAAGCCGCCTTCTACGACCGTGATGCGGCCCGTCCCGGCCATCTGCGGACCCGCGCGGGCGGATACCTCGACGACATCACCGCATTCGACGCGCAGTTCTTCGGCATCACACCGCACGAGGCTTTGCGGATCGATCCGCAGCAGCGGCTGTTCCTCGAGACGACCTGGGAGGCGCTGCAGGACGCGGGCATCGTGCCCGAAACGCTCGCGGGCAGCCGGACCGCGGTCTACGCGGGCGTCTCCGGCCACGACTACGGCATCATTCAGCTCAATCCCGAGAATCGCTACCTGCTCGGCGGCCACACCATGGCGGGCATCACGAACTGCATTGTGGCCAACCGCGTTTCGTATCTGCTCGACCTGCGCGGGCCGAGCATGATCGTGGATACCGCCTGCTCGTCCTCGCTGGTCGCGGTGCACCTCGCCTGCCGGAGCCTGCGCTCCGGCGAGGCGACGATGGCGATCGTCGGCGGCGTCGGCGCGAACCTGTTGCCCGAGACGACCATCGCGTTCAGCCAGGGGACGTTCCTGTCGCCCGACGGCCGATCCAAGTCGTTCAGCCGGGCGGCCGATGGTTATGTGCGCAGCGAGGGGTCGGGCACGGTCATCCTGAAGCCGCTGTCGGCGGCCATCGCCGACGACGATCACATCTACGCGGTGATCCGCGGCAGCGCGACCAATTCCGACGGCCGCACGAACGGTATGACCGTGCCCGGCGAGGAATCGCAGGCACAGATGATCGCGGACGCCTGTCGCGACGCGGGGATCGCACCGGCGGATATCGGCTATGTGGAGGCGCACGGCACGGGAACACCGGTCGGTGACCCGATCGAGGCGCGCGCGCTCGGAAAGGCGTTGTCGGCCGGGCGCAATGGGCACGGGCCGTGCATCGTCGGCGCGGTGAAGTCGAACCTGGGTCACCTCGAACCGGCGGCGGGCATCGCGGGCATGATCAAGGCCTGCCTGGTGGTGAACAAGGGGGAGATCCCCGCGAATATTCATGCGGCGGAACCGAACCCGAAGATCCCGTTCGAGGAACTCGGCCTGCGGCTCGCGCAGACCCGGCAACCGTGGCCGCGCAGTGGCCCGCGCCTGGCCGGGGTGAACTCGTTCGGCTTCGGCGGCTCCAACGCCCATGTGATCATCGAGGGCCCGCCCGAGCAGGCGCCGAAGCAGGGCGCGGCGGCGGGCAGCGCGGCGCAGCAGCCGGTGCTGTTCAGCCTCAGCGCGAAATCGAAAGACGCGCTGCGCGCCTACGCCGACAGCTATGCCGACTACCTCGACAGGCCCGCGGCCGCCGCGCTGCTGCCCGCCGCCGCGGCCACGCAGGCGCGGACCCGGTCGCACTACGACCACCGCCTCGCCATGGTGTGCTCGTCCGCGGACGAGCTACGCGGCGCCCTGCGCGACGTGGCCGCGGGCTCGTCGCCCGAGTCGGTGCGCAGTGGCGTCAAGGGGCACGCCGCGTCCGGTGCGGTATTCGTCTTCTCGGGTCAGGGCCCGCAGTGGTGGCGGATGGCGCGTGAACTCCTGACGGAGAACCCGGTATTCCGCCGGACCGTCGAGCGGGTGGACGCCGAACTCGCGAAGTACGCGGATTGGACTGTGTCCGAGGAACTTCGCCGCGATGAGGCCGACAGCCGCATCGGGGAGACGTTCATCGCCCAGCCCTCGGTGTTCGCGGTGCAGGTCGGTTTGGCGAATGTGTGGCAGAGCTGGGGGATCAGCCCGTCGGCGGTGGTCGGTCACAGCATCGGTGAGGTCGCCGCCGCCTGTGTGTCGGGGGCGTTGTCGTTCGAGGACGCGGTGCGGGTCATCTTCCACCGCAGCCGGGTTCAGCAGCAGGCCTCCGGCAAGGGCAAGATGCTCGCCGTCGGTCTCACGCACGCTGAGGTCGAGGAGCGGATCACCGCGTATCGCGGTCGGGTCGAGGTCGCCGCGCTCAACGGCCCGGAATCGGTGGCGCTGGCCGGTGATCCGGACGCCCTCGAAGAGATCGAGCGAGAACTCAACGCGGAGAAGATCTTCTGCCGCATGCTCCAGGTCGCCGTCGCCTTCCACAGCCACCACATGGACCCGCTGAAGGACGAACTGCTCTCCTCCCTGGACGGACTCACCTCCGGCGAGGCGACTGTCCCGATGTACTCCACCGTCACCGCCGACATCGCGCCGACGGGTTCGCTCGACGCCGAGTACTGGT
Source organism: Nocardia sp. NPDC052566 (assembly GCF_044547285.1). NCBI lineage: Bacteria > Bacillati > Actinomycetota > Actinomycetes > Mycobacteriales > Nocardiaceae > Nocardia > Nocardia sp. NPDC052566. Next base: position 961,801 of record NZ_JBIUAF010000001.1, read on the forward strand.
GGCGCAACGTCCGCGAGCCGGTACGGTTCGCCCCCACCATCGATCGCCTCATCGAAGACCAGCACCTGGCCTTCGTCGAACTGGGCCCGCATCCCATCCACGCGACCGCCATCGGCGAGCTGCTCGGCAAGCGGCAGGTCACCGGGACCGTCGTTCCGTCGCTGCACCGCAAGCAAAGTGACCGCTTCACCCTGCTGGATTCACTTGCCACGCTGTATGTGGCGGGCTTCGAACCGACGTGGGACACCGTCTTCGACGGGAACTCCGAACGTGTGGCGGTGCCCTTCTACCCGTGGCAGCGCGACAGCTACTGGCTGGAATCGGCAACCTCACGCGGCCACCGGTTCCCGACGCTCGGGCATCCGCTCGTCGGCGACAACAGCCATCGGACGGTCGCCGACGAGCCGGGCAAACACGTGTGGGAGCTGGTGCTCGATCCGGTCCGCTTCCCGTGGCTCGACGATCACCGCGTCCAAGGGCCGATCGTCTATCCAGCGGCGGCGCACCTGGATATGGTGATCGGCTGCGCCGAGGACGCGTTCGGCCCCGGCGCGTACTCGCTGGAGGATGTCGAATTCCGCCGCGCCCTTTTCGTTTTCGACGACCGCCCGGCGCCTGCCGTCCAGGTCGTGCTGACCGAGGCGCTGCAATTCACCGTGTACAGCCGTCAGGACGGCGACAAGGACTGGAGCCTGCATTCGTGCGGGACGCTGCGCCGCGGCGCGCCCGCCCCCACGCTCCCCGAATCGCTCGAGGAACTCCGGGCGGAGTGCACCACCGAATCCGATCCCGCGGAGTTCTACGCCGAACTGCGCCGCAACGGCCTGTCCCTCGGCCCGACCTTCATGGCGGCGGTCAAGTTCCGGCACGCCCCTGGCCGATCGCTGACCGAACTCGAGACGCCGTCGGCGTCCGCGGACGAGGCGCCGCGCCACGCGTTCCATCCCGGGCTGCTCGACTCGTGCATCACCTCGCTCGCCACCGTGTACGACGACGTCCTGCTCGGCGCGGACGTGACAAGCGAGGGGAAGACGCTCTTCCTGCCGGTCGAGGTCAAGCGGTTCAGCTTCCACAAGAAGCCGGTCGGCACCGTGTACTGCTACGGGCGCGCGCACCGGCACGAGGACCTCGGGTTCCGCGAGGGCGATTTCTGGATCGTCGACGCCGACGGCGCGATCATCGCCGAATTCGAAGGCCTGCGGCTCAAGACCATCACGCAGACCATGGATGCGGGCGACGACATTCTGTCGTCGTTCTACGACTTCCGTTGGGGGCAAGCGCCCGTCGACGCGAAGACGCGCATCCCGGCCGATTTCCTGCCGTCGGAGCAGACACTGCACACCGCCGTCGATCCGCTGATCGAGGAGTTGCGGGAGTGGTCGGTCAACAACAATTACCACGCCGTCACCGAAGTGGCGATGAATCGCCTGTGCGTCGACTACGTGACCGAGGCCTTCTACAAGACGGGCATGAGCTTCGCGAAGGGGCGGCGCTTCACTCAGGACGAGATCGCGCTGGAGCTGCGGGTGCACGAGAAGCATCGGCGCTACCTCGGTCGCCTGCTGGAGATGCTGTCCTGGCACGGGATTGTCGAAAACGACGGCGGCACATGGCAACTGCTGATCGAGCCGGCCAGGGTCGATACCGCCGCCACGCTCGCGGTATTGCGTGACCGGCATCCGGAGTGCGCGAGCGAATTCGCGGTACTGGAACGCTGTGGCACGGAGCTCGCCGCCGTGCTGCGCGACGAGGTCAACCCGATCGAGCTCATCTTCCCCGAGGACGAGTTCGAATCGGTCGCCGATCTCTACGGCACCTCGTTCTCGTTCGAGAAGACCAATCGCATCGTCCGCCGCATCGTCGCGGAGGCGCTGCGCGAGCTGCCTGCCGATCGGCCGGTGCGCGTACTGGAGATCGGCGCGGGCACGGGCGGCACGACCGGCCATGTGCTCGCCGAATTGCCCGCCGAGCGTGCGGAATACGTGTACTCGGATATCTCCGAGCTGTTCCTGTTCAAGGCGCGTCAGCGGTTCGCCGACATCGATTTCATGGACTACCGCATCCTCGACATCGAATCCGAGATCGCGGCACAGGGTTTCGATCCGCACTACTTCGACATCATCGTCGCGTCGAATGTCCTGCACGCCACCGTGAGCCTGCGCGACACCCTCGGCAACGTCAAAGACCTGCTGACCTCGCAGGGCCTGGTCCTGATCGTCGAGGGTGCGGTGTCGCCGCACTGGGTCGACCTCACCTTCGGCATGACCGAGGGGTGGTGGCGCTTCGCCGACCACGACCTGCGGCCGAGCTATCCGCTGCTGTCCGACGCGACCTGGCGAGAGTTCCTGCCCACCCTGGACTTCGAGCACGTCGAGGTGTTCTCCGAGCGGGTCACCGCGGAGCAGTCCGGTAATTCGGTGATCGTGGCGCGCGGGCGCGCGATCGACCTCGAGCCCTACCAGCCGCAGGTCGAGCCGGGCGCCTGGGTCGTCCTGGCCGATGCGGGCGGTGTGGCCGAGCGCTATCTCGGCCTGCTCGGGGCGGCAGGCGCGGGCAGCGTCGTGGTCACCCGCGGCGACTCCTACGAGCAGCTCGACGCCCGCCGCTTCGAGGTGGACCCGGCCGGCAGCGCGGACCTGAAGCGCGTGCTGGAGCATGTGCGGGAACAGGCGGGCGATGTGGCGGGCGTGCTGCATCTGTGGAACCTGGACTTCGCGGAGGCCGAGCTCAGCGCCGAGCTGCTGCCGACGCTGGAGCTGCACGGCGCCTACAGCGTGATCACGCTGGCGCAGGCGGTGCAGGAGCTGGAATGGCCGAAGCTACCGCGGTTCTGGGTGGCGACCTCGGGGGCGCAGATCATCGATCGGACCGAACGCGTTGCCCCCGCCCAGCTTTCGAGCTGGGGCGTGCTGCGTGTGCTGTTGAACGAGCAGATCGCGTTGCCCGCGAAGATCATCGACTTCGATCCGGCGGGCGGTACCGAGGTTCGGGCAGCGCAGCTGTTCGACGAGCTGCTGCATGTGCGGGTCGCCGACGAGGAAGTGGCCTTCCGCGCGGATACCCGGTACATCGACCGGCTCGAGCACGTCTCGCTGGCGGAATTCGAAGCGTCCGCGGCCACTTCGGGCCGCGTATCGGACGAGACCCCGTTCGCGCTCGCCGTGCCCGCCGAGCCAGGGATCGACCAGCTCCGGTTCGAACAGCAGGCCGTACCGGTGCTCGGCGGCGGTGACATCGCCATCCGGCCGCTCGCCACCGGCCTGAACTTCCGCGACGTCATGCTCACGCTCGGCGTGCTGTCGGAGGGCGCGACCTTCGGCGGGTTCTACGAGGACAACCTCGGCGTGGAATGCGCCGGGATCGTCACGGAGGTCGGCTCCGACGTCGAGGGATTCGTGCCGGGGGATCGCGTCGTCGCCTTTGCCCGTGGCTGTTTCGGCTCGCTGGTGGTCGCCGATGCCGAGCGGGTCTTCGCGATGCCGCTCGGTCTGTCGGACGCCGAGGCGGCGACGCTGCCGATGGCGTATCTGACGGCCTGGTACGGAATGGTGGAGGTCGGCAGGCTGCGCCGGGGCGAGCGGGTGCTCGTGCACGCCGCCGCGGGTGGTGTCGGCCTCGCCGCGGTGCACATCGCGCACCTGCTCGGCGCGACGGTCCTCGCCACCGCTGGCAGCGATGAAAAGCGGGACTACCTTCGGTCGTTGGGCGTCGAGGAGGTCTTCGACTCGCGCTCGCTGGAATTCGCGCAGGAGATCAAGCAGCGCTACGACGGTGTCGACCTCGTGCTGAATTCGCTGCAGGGCGAGACCATTCCGAAGAGCCTCGAACTGCTGCGCCCGCGTGGCCGTTTCGTGGAGATCGGGAAGAAGGACATCTACGACAACTACAAGCTCGGCCTGAAGCCGTTCGGCAACAACCTCATCTACGCGGCCATCGATATCGACCGGCTGCTGCTGGAAGATCCGGCGCTGTGCCGCGAATCCATGACGAAGGTGCTCGACGGCGTCGCGGCGGGCACGCTGCCCGCGCTGCCGCACACCGACTTCGGCGCCGCCGAGGTGGGCGCCGCGTTCCGCTACATGGCGGGGGCCAAGCAGATCGGCAAGGTCGTCGTCGAATTCGAGCCGGAGACAGAGGTGCTCGTCTATCCGGCCGCGAGCGCGGACGAGTCGTTCGACGCCGACGGCACCTACCTGGTCACCGGTGGCTACACGGGATTCGGCCTGGCGACCGCCAAATGGCTGGTCGACAAGGGCGCGGGCACCGTGGTGCTGGCCGGGCGCCGGGCACAGGTCGACGCCGAGAACGAGCCGGTGATCCTGGCGATGCGCGAGGCGGGCGCCACCGTGGTGCTCGAGCGCGCCGATGTGTCGAGCGAGTCCGAGGTCGTCGGGCTGCTCGCGCGGATGGCCGAATTGGCGCCGCTGCGTGGCGTATTCCACTGCGCGATGGTGCTCGACGATGTGTCGCTGACCCAGATGACACAGGAGCAGTTCCTGAAGGCGGTGCGGCCCAAGGTCGACGGCGCGTGGCACCTGCACAACCACACGCGCGCACTCGATCTGACCACCTTCGTCATGTATTCCTCGATGAGCTGGTACATCGGCACACCGGGTCAGGCCAACTACGCGGCGGCCAACGGATTCCTGGAAGCGCTCGCCGCACACCGGCGCGACCTCGGGCTGCCCGCGCTGACCATCAACTGGGGCGCCATCGGCGAGGTCGGATTCATCGTCCGCAACAAGCTCGACACGCTCGCCAGGATGGGCTGGAAGGCGATCTCGCCCGCCGACGCGCTGGGCTTCGTCGGGCGGTGCCTTGCGCAGAATGTCGGCCGCGCCAGCGTTTTCGGCGTCGACTTCGTGACGATGAGTCAGGTGATGCCGTCGTTCCGCAGCTCGCTGCGGCTGGCGCACCTCGCGCAGGACAGCACCTCGGGCGCCGCGGGCGGCTTCGGCACCGAGAGCCTGCGCGCCGAACTCGTCGAGCTCGCGGTGGACGCGCGAGAACCGCGGCTCGTCACGGCACTGTCCGAGCAGATCGCGCGGATCTTCGATATGCCGGTCGACCGCCTGGCCCACGATGTCGCGCTGACCGATCTCGGCATGGATTCGCTCATGGCGGGCCAGATCCGCAACGTCTTGGCCAAGCAACTCGACATCGACTTCCCGACAATGGGTTTGATGCGCGGGCCGACCCTGGTCGAACTCGCCACCGATGTCCTCGCCCATGTCTTCGAGACCGTGTCGGGTGAGCCGCCCGCCGCGCCGGTGGAGGTCGCCGGTCCGGAGCGCTGGATCCGCTCGACCAAGGGCCGCGGCGACACGGCGACGCTGCGGGTGTTCACGCTGCCCTTCGTCGGCGGCAGCTCCTCGGCCTTCACACCGTGGCCGAACAGCCTGCCCGAGACGGTCGACGTGGTCGGCATCCAGTACCCGGGCCGCGACAGCCGCATCGATGAGACGCCGATCGACTCGATGCCCGCCTTCATCGCGGAACTGGCCGATGCCATGCTGCCGTATCTCGACCGCTCCTTCGCGATCTACGGGCACAGCATGGGCGGACTGCTCGCCTACGAGCTCACCAAGTATCTCGAGCGGAATTTCGCCGAGGTGCCGATGAAACTCATCATCGGCGGCTGGCCGTCGCCGGATCTGGTCGAGGGGTATGTGCGCAACCTGGAGCACCTGCGCGACGGCTTCGACGTCGACGGCGCCTCGGACGGCAGGATTCTGGAAGTGTTGCGGGACAACGGTTTGTTCACCGAGCACTTCGACGATGAGGCGGCGGTCAAGCCACTGATCCCGGCGGTGCGGGCGGACCTCAAGATGCTCGGCGAGTACCGCTTCGACAACAGTGTCATGCTGCGCGCGCCGATCACGGTCCTGCGCGGCGCCGACGACCCGCTGTTCGAGCCGGCGCAGCTGAGCGGCTGGGAACAGCTGACGATCGGCAGGTTCGCGCTCACCACCGTGCCGGGCGGCCACCTGTTCATCCAGAACGCGAGCGCGCGGGTGATGGAGACGATCGCCCGGGAGCTGGCCGCCGAGAACACCTTCCCGAGCTTCACGAGCCTCGTCGCCGACGCCGATTGAGCGCGACCGGGATCAACAGCAGGAACGGAGAATCATGAAACCGGACGAACGTTACGACGTCGTGGTGTGTGGCGGGGGATTGGCGGGCCTGACGGCATCGAGGCAGATCAAGCGGGCCATGCCCGACCTCACAGTGCTTGTCCTGGAACGCACCAGCGGCGACATCCCCGACGCCGCATACAAAGTGGGTGAATCGACCGTCGAAGTCGGTGCGCACTACTACACCGAACAGCTCGGCCTCACCGGCCATTTCAACCGGCAGCAACTGCCCAAGCTCGGGCTGCGGTTCTTCTTCGGCGATACCCGCGGCCCGTTCGACGCGCGGCCCGAGCTCGGTTCGCGGCGGTTCCCCCGTGTGCCGTCGTATCAGATCGACCGCGGCATCTTCGAACGCGAATTGCGGCGCTACGCCCGCGAACTCGGCGTCGATCTGGTCGAGCAGGCCAAGGTGGACGATGTCGACCTCGCCATGGGGGACGAGGATCATCTCATCCACTTCGAGCTGGCGGGTGAGGGCACCCCGCGCACGGTGCGTGCGCGGTTCCTCGTCGACGCCTCGGGGCGCCACCGGCTGATCCAGCGCAAGCTCGGCCTCGGCACGCCGAGCCCGCACAAGATCAACGCGGCCTGGTGGCGCTTCCGCGGCGAATACGACATCGAGACGATGGCGGCGTCGACCAGCCCGACCTGGAAGCCGAAAACCCAAGAGCGCCGGTGGTTCTCGACCAATCACCTGATGGGTGCGGGTTACTGGGTGTGGATGATCCCGCTGTCGTCGGGTAACACCAGCGTCGGCATCGTCACCGACGAGAACGTCCATCCCTTCAGCACCTACTCGACGGAAACGAAAGCGCGCCGGTGGCTCGACGAATACGAGCCGACGCTCGCCAAGTTCGTCGAGAACGCCGAGATCATCGACTTCCTGCGGCTGCGCAACGCGAGTCACTTTTCCAAGCAGGCGTTTTCGCATCACCGATGGTCCTGTGTCGGCGAGGCGGCGGTATTCCTCGACGCCTTCTACAGCCCGGGATCGGACTGGATCGGCTACACCAACACCATCACCACCCGGATGATCGAACTCGATCGCAAGGGCCGCCTGACCGAGGAGGTCGCCGACACCTACAACCGGCTGCTGCTCGAGGATCTCTGGCCGAATTACCTTCCGGTCTACCTGAACAACTACCCGATCTTCGGGCACGCGCCCGCCATGTTCACCAAGGTCATCTGGGACACCTCGTTCTACTGGGCGCTGCCCTCCCAGCTGCTCTTCCGCGGCCTGCTCGCCGACGAGGACGCGGCCGCCGAATTCCATCCCATCGCACAGCGATTCCGCGAGATCCAGACGCGGATGCAGGCGAACCTGCGCGCCTTCGCGACGCATACCCAGCCGACGGACAAGTACCTGTTCCTCGAGTACAGCAAGGAGCCCATCTGCACGCAGCTGCACCTGGATCTGCTCACCGACAAGACCGCCGATCAGTGCTTCCGCGATATGCGGCGCAATGTCGATCGTTTGGCAGCTTGGGCGGGATCGTTCGAGCAGGAACTCACGAAAACCCATGGGATTACCGTGGAGTTCGACACAATGCTGGAAAGCGTTTCCGACAGCGGCGCAGCGCTGCCGCGGTAATGAACGGAGCTACTTATGAGCGATGAGGCAATTCGCGGGCACGAAGCGGTCATGGCGGCCACATTCGAACTGTTGCGCAGCTTCCCGATCCCGCCGGGAGTGAATCTGCAGCTGCCGCCGCCGTCCACGAAGACGCTGGACATGCAGTTCGAAGAATACGTCCCCGGTAAATCGCTGACCGCGACGGTGACGGTCTCGCAGCAGTACGCCAACGCCGTCGGCCTGCTGCAGGGCGGATTTCTCTCCGCGATGGTCGACGATCTCTTCGGCGCGCTCAGCTACCTGACCGCGCGCGGTCCGACGACGAGTCTGGAGATGGTGACGCAGTACATGCGCCCGGCATTTCCCGGCGAACGGCTGCGGTTGCACGCCACGGTGCGCAAGGCGGGACGGCAGGCCATTTTCCTTGCCGCGGAGGCACGCAACGGCGCCGACAAGCTGGTGGCGACGGCGACGTGCACGCTGCAGGTCCTGCCGGTGCCCGCGCCATGACCGAGGGGCAGCCGTTCGACTACTCGGGGCGCTGCGTCTTCGTCGCGGGCGGTACCAGCGGCATCAATCTCGGTATCGCACACGCCTACGCGAAGGCGGGAGCCAGTGTCGCCGTGCTGTCGCGCAGTCAGGAGAAGGTCGACAAGGCCGTCGCCGAACTGCGCGAATACGGTGGCCCGGTCCTCGGATTCAGCGCCGATGTGCGTGAATTCGACGACGTCGCCGCGGCATTGGCGACAGCGCGCGGTGAATTCGGTGAATTGGATGTGCTGGTGTCGGGTGCGGCGGGTAATTTTCCCGCGCCGATCACCGCGCTGTCGTCGAACGCGTTCAAATCCGTCATCGGTATCGATCTGATCGGTACCTTCAATGTGCTGCGGGCCGGATACGAACATCTGCGCAAACCCGGTGCCGCGGTGATCAATATTTCCGCGCCGCAATCCTCGATCCCCATGCAGATGCAGGTGCACGCGTGTTCGGCGAAGGCCGGGGTCGACATGCTGACCCAGGCGTGCGCGGTCGAATGGGGTGCGGCGGGGGTCCGGGTGAACGCGATCATTCCCGGCCCGATCACCGGTACAGAGGGAATGGCGCGGCTGGCGCCGACACCGGAGATCGAGCAGATCATCATCGAATCGGTGCCGCTGGCCCGCTACGGCAGCAGCCAGGAGATCGCCGACTGCTGCCTCTGGCTGAGCTCGCCGATGGCGAGTTATGTGACCGGGGCGCTCATTCCGGTCGACGGCGGATGGTGCCTCGGCGGCGCGGCGCAGATCTTCACCGAGATGCGCAGGCGGCTCGAGAATTCGCGCGGTTAGGTTCCCGGATGGAGTCCGGCGGCGGCCGCGCCGCCGGACCGTTCGAGCAGCCGATGCGCCGGCTGCCACAGGCGAAGCAGGATCTGCTGGTCGGGTACGTCCGCCCTGGCCACGGTCGGTTCGTCGGACTGGTCGGCACCGGTGCCGGTGAGCCGCTCGGCGGCAAGCACGAGTTCGGCGACCGACCGCATGCTCTCCTGGTCGCTGTCGGCGACGGTGGTGTCGATCATGTCGTCGACGGCGGCGGGCAGGGGGAGTACGTATCGGGCGAGAATCTGTGCGGCATCGTGGATTTCGATCCGGCGGCGGTACAGGCGCTCCGGTGCGGACGCGTTCCAGTCGTCGGCCAGCTTCGGCCGGAAGACGACCTGGGGTGCGGCGGCCGTCAGATCCCGCCAGAGCGGATGGAGCCTGCGCGCGGCGCGCGAGTCGCGATCCAGCCGCAGTAGCTGCGCGACGGCCTGCAGCGTGGACCGGGCCAGCACCGCGACGAGCGCGGCGAAGACGAACAATCCCGGCTCGCCCGAGGCGATGCCCTCGGCGACCGCGGTGTACATGCGGTCGGTGACCGGATTGCCGACACCCGCCGCGTTCATGGCGGCGGACACGACGAGCGAGAGTGCGGGCAGGAAGCTGGCCACGGCGAAACACACCACGGCGGCCACCATGAATCGCTCCCAGAGCGTGGTCGTCCGCCACACCGTCGCCCGGTGTTTCATCAGGCACATGTAGCACGAAACCACCACCGGCAGCGTCGAATACAGGCCGATGTAGACACCGAAGCGCCAGCCGCCGTAGTCCGCGACGGACGCGAGCCCGTGCGCACGCGCGGGACCGCTCAGCGCCAGGAATACCAGGCCGACCATCACCGAGAGCCCGATCACGATATTGATCCGGATCCGGAAGTGCACCCGGCCGTACTCGTGGAAGATCACCATCCCGAATCCGCAGGCCCAGGCCGTGACGGTCAGCCAGTGCCAGGCATCGAACACGGTGGGCAGGCCCCCGGGGACGACCTCGGCCGCCCGGCGGGCGATGACCGGCTCACGCAGGATGGCGGCGGCCGCGTCGAAGCCGAGCACCGTGTTGATGAGGGTGCCGAAAGTCGATGTGCGCGGGGTCAAAGCGGGGCGGATGATCGCGATGGCGACGATGAACAGCGTCGCGGGCATGGTGGCCGAGGTCGACAGGTGATCGCCGGGCCACATGCAACTACAGCTCTTTCCACATCGGGTTGCGGCGCGGTCCGACGCTGCGGGCGCGGAAGCCGATGAGCGTCGCCAGCAGTTCCGCCTCGTATTCGTCGCTCGACGCGTAGCTGGACAGTCCGCGGGCGGCGCGGACCGTGGACAGGTCGATCCCGTCCAGCGCCAGTCCGGTCGACCGCACCGCGAGGATCGACGTGTCCTGCCCGTGGCCGAGCAGCATATGGCTGACCTCGTGCAGCGCGACGTGCAGTTCGATTGCGGGATCGGCTGATTGGCGAAGCAGGATCACGTCGCAGTCCCGGCATTCCAGCCACAGCCCGCACAGCCCGACGGGGGCCGTTGTCGGCAGCGGCAGGCGCACGATGCGGCGCCCGCGGGCGTGCTCGACCGCGGCGATGAACTCCTCGACCGTCCAATCGACCGGCAGCTCGAGGTCGTCGACCAGCGCATGCAGCCTGGCGCGCGTAGAAAGCTGGCCTCGGAGGAGTTTCCATCCGAGAGCGGAGACGTGGTGCGGCAGCTGCTTCATGGCACGTGCGGATGCGAATCGGGGTCCATCCACGACTTCCCCCCTTACTCATTGCAGAGTCGGTCTTTTCAGTCCCGAATCGAGGCTAGCATGGCGACCCCGGAGCCGCCCCGCCTCGAATTCCGCTCTGCCGCCGGCGCGGCAATGTTGCCTCTCGTCAAGTTAGGGGGTCTCAAAGCCGGGGTGGTTCAGTACGATTGGGGCAGGTTGTGCTGGGCGGCGCGGTCACAGTGCGACTGTTCGCGCCGTCGTCGAATCTGGCAGGTGCACAGTGAAATCTATGGCTTCGATCCCGATGGCCAGGGGGCGGCTGCCGCTGGTGGGGCATGTGCCGTCGCTGATGCGGGAACCGATGGAGTTCGTGTCGGCGCTGCCCGCCGAGGGGAAGCTGGTCCGAATCAAGCTGGGGCCGATGGAGATCGTCCTGGTCTGCGACCGGGAGCTGGTGCAGCATGTGCTGCGGCACGACCGGATCTTCGACAAGGGGAGCGGGCCGCTGTCCGAACAGGGCGTGCGCGCGCTCGGCGCGGGGCTGGTCTCGTGCCCGCACAGCGAGCATCGGCAGCAGCGCCGGATGTTGCAGCCGGCGTTCTATCGCAGCAGGCTGCCCGCGTACGCGGCGTCGGTCTCGGCGCAGATCGATGCGATCACCAGTTCCTGGGAGCCCGGGCAGGATCTCGACATCCTCATGCAGACCGGGAAATTCGCCGCGAAGTCGACCGCGAGCATCGTATTCTCCACGGCCGTACCGGAATCGACGGCGACGCAGATGGTGCGCGATATCGACGCCACCTTCGTCGGAGTGTTCCGTCGCAGTATGGTCCCGCAGGTGCTGACCCGGCTGCCCGTTCCGGCCAACCGGACCTACCAGCGGTCGATCGCGCGGCTGCGCGACACGCTCGGCGCCGTCGTCGCCGCGCGCCGCGCCGAGAACGCCGATCACGGAGATCTGCTCTCGGCCCTGCTCAGTGCCCAGGACGCCGAGGGAAAACGGCTGTCCGACACCGAGATCCGCGATCACATGGTCACCTTCCTCAACGCGGGCACGCATACCACCGCGGACGCGCTCACCTGGGTGCTGGTGGAGGTCGACCGGCACCCGGAGATCGCACAGCGCCTGCACGCCGAGGTCGACGCAGTCCTCGCGGGGCGCGCGGCCACCTACGACGATCTGCCCCGGCTGCCGCTGACCGGCCACATCATCACCGAGACGCTGCGCCTGCACGGACCGGCCTGGCTGCTCACCCGCTACGTCACCGAGGACACCGAACTCGACGGATACCTGCTGCCGAAGGGCGCTCTCGTCGCCTACAGCAGCTATCTCGTCGGCCACTGCGCCGACGTCTATTCCGATCCCGACCGCTTCGATCCCGACCGCTGGGACACCGCCGACCCGCCGCCCCGCAGCGCACTGATCCCCTTCGGCGACGGCCCCCGCAAATGCATCGGCGACCTCCTCGCCCTCGACGAAATGGCCATCGCGCTCGCCACGATCGCCGCACGCTGGCACCTGCACGCACTGCCCGGCAACGACATGCGCCCTGCCCTCGCCGTCACCCTGCACCCCCGCCGCCTCCACATGCGAGCCGAAACCCGCACTCCCGCATCGGTGTAATCGCCGCGGTCACCCACCGCGGCGCGTCACACCGTGCCGACCGACCGCAGCCTGTCGGCCTCCGTCGAGGTCGCGGGCAGCCGGGCGGCAATCTCGGCGGGCAACACGAACGTCAACGGCGTACGGTCCGGCAACTCCGCCGTGCCCCGCACCAATCGATTCCGTATTCGTCGCACGAGCCGACAGACGTTGGGGCACGCCGCGGAACCGGTCGGCGCGCACCACGATCAGCGGGAGGCGGCGCCGAGGGCGCGGAGGAGCATTTCGGTGAGGGTGTCGGGGTAGGTGGGGTCGGTGGTGGATGAGCGGACGGAGAGGCGCCAGTAGATGGGGGCGGCTATGAGGTCCAGGGCGAGTTCTTGATCGAGGTCGGCGGGTAGTTCGCCGCGGTGGATTGCGCGGGCGAGGATTTCGGCGCCGCGGGCGCGGCGGGGGGTGCCGATCATGGTGGCTACTACGTCGGCTAGGGCTGGGGTGCGGGCGGTTTCGGCGATGAGGTCGGGGAGGATCCGGGAGAAACGGGGGTGCGTGAGCCAGGTGAGCAGGGCATCGATGGAGGCGCGGAGGTCGCCGCGGAGTGAGCCGGTGTCGGGGTTGGGCGCTTGGGCGACGCTGAATTCCGCGATCACGGCCATCGCCATGTCCTGTTTGGACGACCAGCGGCGGTAGAGGGCGCTTTTGCCGACGCCGGCGCGTCGTGCCACCGATTCCATGGACATTCGGGCGAAGCCCTGTTCAGCCAGTTCGTCGAGGACGGCTTCGGTGATCGATGTGGTGATCTGGGGTTGGAGAACGGCGGCGCCGGTGGGGGTGCGTCGGGTCATGCGGTGAGTGTAGCGAGTGGACGGGACGGTACCGTCCGTTGTACGTTTGGTCAGGACGGTACCGTATCGTCCTGATGTGAGGAGGCCGTATGAATCCCAGCGAAGTCGTCGACCGCGCGTTGGCGCTGCTGGTTGCCCGGGATATGTCCGCCTTCGCCGGGCTGTGGGCGCGCGACGGGATCCTCGAATTCCCGTTCGCGCCCGCGGGCTATCCGGCGGAGGTGGTGGGCCGCGACGCGATCGCGGAGTACCTGCGCGACTATCCGAATATCCTCGAGGTGCGCGAGATCCCGGTCCGGCTGGTGCATCGCACCGCCGATCCGGCGGTGATCATCGTCGAGTTCGAGGCGACCGGTGTCGCGGTGGGCACCGGGCAGCCGTATCGGATGCGCTACATCGCGGTGATCACGGTGCGCGACGGCGAGATCCAGCACTATCGCGACTACTGGAGCCCGCTCGCCGCCGCCGAGATCATGGGTGGCGCACAGGATCTGGTGACCGCGTTCGGCGGTGCGCATGAGTGAGATCCTGGTCCTCGGCGCGACCGGCACCACCGGATCGCGGGTGGCCGAATTCCTGCGCCACCGTGGTGTTGCCGTTCGATCGGCGACGCGCACGCCCGGCGGCAAGGCGGGCCGGGTGCGCTTCGACTGGGCCGACGACACCACGTATGCCGCTGCCCTGCACGGAGTTTCGGCCGTCTACCTGGTGGCGCCGGTCGGCGTGCACGATCCGGTGCCGGTGGTGGCACCGTTCCTGGAGCTCGCGCGCCGCGCCGGCGTGCGGCGGGTGGTCGTGCTCGGTTCCTCGGCGGTGCCGGAGTCCGAGAGCGGGCTCGGTGGGCTGTATCGGCTGGTGCGTTCGACGGTTCCGGAGTGGACCGTGTTGCGGCCGTCGTGGTTCATGCAGAACTTCGGCGCCCCACAGGTGGCCATCCGCCAGGCCGGCGCGAGCGAAATCGTCTCCGCCACCGGCGAAGCCCGCATCGCCTTCATCGACGCGGCCGATATCGCCGCCGTCGCGGGCTACGCCCTGCTCGACGCCGAGCCGCACAACACCGAACACCTGCTGACCGGACCGGAGGCACTGAGCTACGACGAGGTAGCCGCGATCATCACCGAGATCACCGGCCGCCCACTGACCCATCGCCGTCTCACCGCATACGAACTCGCCCGCCATTTCACGGAATTCGGCCTCCCCGCCGATTTCGCCCTGATGCTCGCGGCGCTCGACGACGACATTCGCGCCGGGGCCGAGAACCGGATCACCCACACCGTCGAGCGGATCACCGGCCGCCCACCCCGCAGCTTCGCCGAGTTCGTCACCGAGGAACTGCGGCTGGCCGCGTGACCGCGATCCAGGCTCGCGGCGGTGGCTGATTCGGTTCAGAGCTCGGGGTCGGTGACGAGAACGACCTTCCCCGTGACGGTTCCGGATTCGGCGAGTTCCATGGCGCGCCCGGCCTCGGCGAGCGGGATGCGGGCGGCGACCTGGGCGTGCAGGGTGCCGGTGGCGGCGAGGTCGAACACCGCGCCGAGGTCCTCGGTGATCCGGTTGCGGAACCTGGCGGCGTTGCGCTTGCCCGCCCAGATGTTGTAGAAGTGCGCGTTTCGCTTGTTGGGCAGCGCATTCCACCAGGCGAGCCGGGCGAACAGGCGCAGCACCGGCAGCCGGGAGTTGCCCTCGTCGTTCTTGGTCGACGCGGTGCCGTAGGAGACGAGGGTGCCGCCGGGCGCGAGCAGGCCGAACGAGTCGGCGATGCCGGGGCCGCCGATGTGGTCGAAGACGGCGTCCACGCCGTTGGGCGCGAGCGCGCGTACCTGCGCCGTCACGTCGCCGCGGTAGTCGATCCAGGTGGCGCCGAGCGCCTGGACGGCGGCCGCGTTGCGGGCGGACGCGGTGCCGATCACCCGGATTCCCGCGGCCCGCGCCAACTGCACCAGGGTCGAGCCGACACCGCCGTTGGCGCCGTGCACCAGGATGGTCTGCCCCGCCCGCACCGCCGCCGTGCGATGCAGCATCTGCCACGCGGTAATCCCGTTCACCACAAAGGTTTCCGCCTCCGCCGGATCGAGCGCGGCGGGTACGCGCACCAGGTCGGCGGCATCGAGGACGATTCGGCTGCTCCAGCCGCCGATCTTGGTCAGCGCCGCGACGCGGCGGCCGACGAGTGCGGGGTCGACCTCGGCGCCGACCTCGATGACCGTGCCGACGAGGTCGTAGCCGGGTACGAACGGGAAGGCGGGCTGGTCGTAGTACTTGCCGCGGCGCATCTGCTGCTCGGCGAAGGAGATCCCGGAGGCTTCGACGCGGACGATCACCTGGTGCGGGCCGGGGGCGGGCAGGTCGCGGTGGGTGACCCGCAGACCGTTCGGCTCGACGCGGCCGGGCAGGACGATTTCGAGTGCGGTGGTGGACATGGGACTCTCCTAGTGTGTGACTGGTCAATCACTCTTGCGGTAAAAAGAACGCCCCGGTCAGGGGCGGTTGGTCGGGGGACTAGTGCGCGTTCGGGTGGCGAATGCCCGCGGTGAGGATGGTGGCCCACGCGCCCTCGTCGGAATCGAGGCCGAGGGTGGTGATCATGTGACAGAGCTCGCCGTAGGCGATGAATCGCTGGACGTGCTCGTCCGCGGCGCCGGAGCGTTCCTTGGCGAGGGTGGTCACCCGCGCCATGCCGCTGCGCACTGCCTCGGCGATCTCCGGGATATCGCTGGCCGAGCGCGCGTGCACCTGCAGCATCAGCAGCCGCTTGTCGCCGATGAGTTCGGCGTAGGCGCCGCCCATTTCGTGCAGGATCTGCTCCGGGCTCGCGCCCGCCGCCCTGGCCGCGCCTGTTGAGAGTGCGCGCTCGACCAATTCGGAGCAGCGCTCGAGTGCGGCCACGAACAGGGCGATCTTGCCGGGAAACAACTTGAAGACGTACGCGGGGGAGATCTCCGCCCGTGCCGCCACGGTGTTGATCGGCGTGCCGTGGTAACCGGTCCGGGCGAACTCGGTGATGGCGGCGTCCACCACGGCGTCGCGGCGGACATCCGATGTGGAAAGCGTGGCACCCCGTCTGTTCACGTGAGTGACCGTACACTCACTCTTCGGATCCGGTCAACACCTACGGCTGGAAGGCCGGGCGGCGATCGATGCGCGCACGGTCGTCCGCGTCGGCGAAGTGGTAGTCGATGGCCCTGGCGGCTTCGGCCCACTGCCGCATGGTCCGGACCGGGCCGAGCGTGCGCACCACGAACGGATCGCTCCACCTGGCGACCGCCCGTTCCCAGACCGTCAGCGGTGGCTCATCGAGGACGCTGCCCACGGTGCCCTCGTAGATCGGCATCGCATGCACGCCGCCGTCCGGTCTGACGTGCATGATCGGCATGACGCGTCCGCCCGCCACATCGTCGGGATGGATCATGTCCCGCCAGTGGTCGTCGAGCCGGATATCCAGCCCGGCGGGCGCGAGTCCGCGCAGCCGCGCGAGATACTCCGGGCCGAGCAGACGTTGAGATTCCTTGTCGCCCAGCAGTTCATGCTCGACGAACCCCGCGCGATTGGCCAGTCCAGCGGGCATGGTGACCGTGTAGACCAGATGCCGGAGTTCGGGGAAGCGGGGCGCGATCTTCGTGCAGAAGTCCTCGACCTGGTGCAGGTTGCTCCGCATGATCGACACCTCGATCCCGAGCGTGGCCGGTGCCGTGCCCTCGGTTTTCAGCTGCCGGGATGTCTCGTCGAGTATCTCCAGGGCGGCCATGCCGCGCTCGAAGGCGCGCGCTCTGCCTCTGACCCGGTTGTGCACCTCGGGTGTCGCGCCGTCCATGCTCACCGAGACCGTGCGGAAGTGCCGCAGCGACTCGCGCGCCTTGTCCTCGTCCATCAGCGCGCCGCTGGTGTAGAGGATCACCGAAATTCCCGCGCGGGAAATTCGCTCGGCGACGTCGAAAAGGCCGTCCACCAATAGCGGTTCACCGCCCGCGATCGCTACTTCCTGCGGGCGAAGGGAAATGAACGCATCGGTCATCCGGAACAGTTGTTCGCGCGTCGGATGCATGGCTTTGCGCCTGCCCGACTCCGAGTAGCAGTGGAAGCAGCGCAGTGGGCACGCGTACGTGATGTCCCATATGATTCCTGCCGGGCGATGATACGCGTCCACGAAACAGCCCTTCCGCCAAGCTGATTGGTCTGGAGTGCTCCCCACGGTAACCGCGCCGATCGCGGTCGGGGAACGGGCGTTTCGCTGAGTGGACCGCTGTGGTCGCCACACCGGGGCGGTGCGCCGAAAATGGCTCTGATGAAACGCATGTGAAACGCGATTGAAAGGTGACGATCGAAAGCTCGTTACTGCACCGGTGATTCGCCGGTCGCTGCCGAGTCGATGAATTCGATTCGAGAATGACAGGAGATCGACGATGAAGCATGAAGTCGAAATGCTGACCACCGATGTGGCCGCGCTGCAGGCGCTGCCGGAACGTGATCGCGGCGCGGGCACGGTCATCTGGCCGGACCCGACCGTGGGTTCGGCCTGCCACGGCGCCGAGTGATCCGGCGGCGATGATGAAGTACGAGGTCGAATCGCTGACCACCGATGTGGCGGCGCTGCAGGCACTGCCGGAACGTGATCGCGGCGCAGGCGCCGTCATCTGGCCCGATCCCACTATCGTGAGCTGCGTGGGCGACGGGGAATGATCTGGAGCTGATGCGACCGGCGTCGAATCGCATCGCGGTGGGGAGCAGCTCGAACGCGAATCCGGGTCTCCCCGCCGCGATCACTCGACCCGGCGATCGGCACGAGCGAAACGATGTGACATTGGACGCCTCAGCATCCGCGAACAGTTCGGCCACTGCACGTCCGCTGATCGATGTGGCGATGAGCCACCTTGTGCGGCAGCGTGATTGGCACATATGGAGCGACGACCTCTGGTGTCATCTCGACCCGTGCCGCTACCGGCTGCCGCGGCAGGGGTGGAAGTTACACGTTTCCGCGACGGTGGATTCGGCGCCGGTGGTGCTCGATCGAGTGCTCGGCGTCGTCCTCGCGGCCCGATGTATCTGCAAGTTCGCCGCCTCGCTCGACGGTGTCCGGCGGTTGAATTCGGCGGACTACCCGCGCGGCAGTGCGGGCAAGTTCTTCACGATCTACCCCGCCGACGACGACCAGCTGCGGGCGCTGGCGGTCCAATTGCACGAGGCCACAGCCGGACTCGCCGGGCCGATGATCCTGTCCGACCGTCCCTACGCCGCGGGCAGCCTGGTGCACTACCGGTACGGCGAGTTCGTCGGTGTGGACGTGCTCGGCGGCGAAGGCAACTACGTGCCGGTACTCACCGCGCCCGACGGCAGCAAGGTGATCGACCGGCGGGACGCGTGGTTCGCGCCACCACCGTGGGCCGCCGACCCGTTCGGGCGCGACGATTCGTTCGGCGACGCGGTCGACGGTGTGCTGCTGGCCGAGCGGTTCGAGGTGCGCCGGGCGATCGTCCATGCCAACAAGGGTGGTGTATTCGAGGCGACGGACCGGCTCACGGGCGCGGAGGTGGTCGTCAAGCAGGCGCGCGCCGGGGTCGGTGACGGTCCGCACGGCTGGAATGTGCAGGACGCCAGGCGCAATGAGGCACGGATGCTCGACCGGCTCGCCCCGCTCGGTGTGACGCCGCGCCTGCTCGCGCTGTTCGAGCAGGGCGGGGATCTGTTCCTCGTCGAGGAATTCGTGCCAGGCACCACACTGTTCGAATGGTGCCGCCGTCAGCACGGCCGGGTGGACTGGCGGGCGATCGCGCTGCGGCTGACCGAACTGCTCGCGACGGTCCACGCGGCGGGCG
Organism: Nocardia sp. NPDC052566; assembly: GCF_044547285.1. Taxonomy (NCBI): domain Bacteria; kingdom Bacillati; phylum Actinomycetota; class Actinomycetes; order Mycobacteriales; family Nocardiaceae; genus Nocardia; species Nocardia sp. NPDC052566. Next base: position 980,822 of record NZ_JBIUAF010000001.1, read on the forward strand.
TTGTGCTGCGGGATCTTTCGCCGTCGAATGTGATGATCCGCCCGGACGACTCGCTTGTTCTCGTCGATCTCGAATTCGCCTGCGCTCCTGGCGACGCGCTGGTGACCGGCTGGACGCCGGATTACGCGCCGCCGGAACAGGTCTCGGGTGCGCCCGCCGATCCAGCGGCCGATCGGCACGCGCTCGGCGCGCTGGTGTTGCTGCTGTGCACCGGAACGAAACCCGGACTCGCCCCGGATGACGAGCCCGCGCGCCCCACCCGCGACCGCATCGCCGGGCTGCTCGATATCGCCGCCGAAACCGACGGCGACATCGCCTCGGCCGCACCGCTGCTGCTCGGCCTGCTCGACGACGATCCGGCGGCGCGCTGGTCCCTCGATCTGGTCCGCACCTTCCTGATCACCGCGCACCGCCCGCGGCGATCCGTTGTGCACCACCGCCGCTCGGCCGATATCGATCGGCTGCTCGCCGACGGCATCCACCATCTGCTCGATTCGATGACACCCGACAGCGACCGCCTGTGGCCGACGACCACAGGGGGTCAGCGCAGCGATCCGTGCAACGTGTACAACGGTGCGGGCGGTGTGCTCGCCACGCTGACCCGCGTCGCCGAGATCGGCGGCGATGACCGGGCGCGCACCGCGATGGAGACCGCCGCCGAATGGGTTGTCCGCCACGCCGGTTCGGTACACAATCCATTGCCCGGTCTGTACGTCGGCCGTGCGGGCACCGCCGTCGCATTGTGCGACGCGGGCCGCGTGCTCGGTCGCGCGGACCTCGTCACCGCTGCCACGGAGCTGTTCGACCAGGTGCCGCGCCACTCGCCGCACCGGGACATCACCCACGGCCTCGCCGGCGCCGGGTACGCGGCGCTGCTGCTCTGGTCGTCGACCGGACGGCCGATGTTCCGCGATCGCGCGGCGGGTTACGCGTCACTGCTCGCCGGACGGGCCGAACACCGCGACGGCGAACTGGTCTGGCCGCTGCCCGACGAATCCGACTCGCCGCGTGCGGGTTTCGCCGACTACGGGTTCGCGCACGGTACCGCGGGCATCGCCGCTTTCCTGCTGACCGCGGGTACTCGGTTGGCCGAGCCGAGCTGGCTCCGCCTGGCCACCGAGGCGGCCGAAACCCTGTATGCCGCAGGCGTCGACACCGAAACGGGCGCACTGTGGCCCGTCGGGCCACGCGACCGGGTGCGCCTGCTCGACCACTGGTGCAGCGGATCCGCGGGCATCGCCACCTTCCTGCTGCGCTACTGGCAGGCCACCGGCGATCCACGGGCGCTGCACTGGGCCGAACGAGCCGCCGACGCGGCCTGGGCCCGCCGCTGGGCAAGCGGCCCGACCCTGTGCCACGGCCTGGCAGGCAGCGGCGAACTACAGCTCGACCTCCTCGCGGCGACCCGAAAACCCGACTACTACCGCCGCGCCGAAGACATCGCCACCACACTGACCGCACGTGCCGGACTCCATCACGGCCACTTGCTCGCCCCCGACGAAACAACCGGCTACGGCGCCGATTACGCGGTCGGCATCGCGGGCTGGGTCGACTTCCTGCTGCGCCTGAAGTACGCCAACCCGCGCCCCTGGATGGCGGACCCGGCACCGAAACCCTAAGCGCCCCAGAACTTCAGGTCGCGGGCATTGCTGCGCAGCATCGGCGCCATCCAGGTGTCGTTGTCGCGCAGGCCGTTGAAGGGGTGGCGGGTCTGCCCGAGGTAGGAGCGCCAGCGGTAGTGGGCGTAGACGCCGTAGATATTGACCGCGTACGCCTCGGCGAGCGCGCGATCGCCCTTGATGATCACGAAGTTCTCGTCGTTCTTCGACGAGGCCGAGAGGGAGAAGTTGTGGCTGCCGGTGATGACGGTCGCGTTGTCGGAGAACGGGTCGATCACCAGGACCTTGCTGTGCACGATGGCATGGCCCACCTGGCTGAGGAACTGCTCGTGGGTCACCTCGGCGGCGAAGCGGGCGAACGGGTGCCGCACGCCCTCGGGCCGGACGATGTCCAGGCGCAGCTTGCGGCGGGTGCGCCCGTCCACCAGGTCGATGTTCGCCCGGCTCTCGTCCGCGCGGCCGCGCGGTAGTTCGCTGACCACGCCGCGGACATACAGATCGGGTTCGTTCGCGCGGGCCTGCACATCGCTGAACAATCCGGTGGCGCCGGGCATGAACATCAGGAACAGGATGCCCTGACGGGCCGCCGCGACCTCCTGCCGCAGCGCATCGAGATCGGCCTGCTGCGCGGAGCGGGTGAACCAGACGGTGCTGGCGACGGATCCGCTGTGCGGCACCGGATGTGGTGCGGAATTGCTCGTTGTCAGCGCGGGCGGGAACGCGCTACCGGCGTCGCGCAGCCGATGCCACTGCTCGAGATAAATCGCAGCGGTCGCGGGGTCATCGATCAGCAGGCCGTTGTTGATCTGGGTGCACAGCCCGGTCGGGGTCCAGTTGGTGGATCCTGTCCAGACCTGCACCGGATCGCCGCTGTGATCGGTGCGGACCAGGAACTTGTTGTGCCCCAACGGACCTGGGGAGGTGAACCGATTGGTCTGCTCGACATCCACGCCGGCGGCGACGAGTTCGGCGCGGGCATCCTTGTTCTCGTCCCTGGTGCGGGCCTGCGCGGTGGTCTCGCCGTCCTCCTTCTGGATCGATCCGTTGGCGAGCACGACGTGGGCGCGCGGACCGAGCGCGGCCAGGTGGGTGATGAGTTCGGTGTCACCGAGTTCGAACAGCGCCGCGTACACCTCGGAGTGATCGTCGGCGGTGCCGTCCAGCAATTCCAGCAGCGCGGTGCGCAGGCCACCCGCCAGGAATGCGCGGATCCGATCGTCGACGCGGTCGCTGATCCGCGCTTTGAACTGACGCAGCGACAGGTGATTCTCCGCGAGGTAGCGCGCCATGAATTGGGAGATCACGAACGCGCGATTGAAGAACGGCCGGTACGTCCCGGTCGGGGTGGCGCCGAGTGTTCGTTCCGAGCTCCAGCGGCTGGCCTCGGCGCGCACCGGGCGCAGTGTGCGGTCGGGGTCGCGCACCACCGGAATCACCCGATAGGACACGGTATCGCCGCTCTTCGCGTCATGATCGGTCCAGGAGAACCGCTGGAACGGCCACTCCGTCGACGGCTTCGACACCGGGCGGGCTTCCTCGGTTTCGGTGTCGACGACGTCGATCACCGGTTCGGTGGCGAACCCGATCCGATTCCGCAGGAACGACACCTCCGTCTGTTCCGCGCCCTGCGTACGCCGCCGCTCGATAGCGAATCCGCGGCAATCCTCGATCGGCTCCGAAGGCCGCCAGTACAGCAGCGCGTCGTCCTCGTTCGCGTACACCTTCAACCTGATGGTCATGCCCCACCTCCTCGGTGAGCGTCACGCCATCGATCCGGTGGCGGAGCAGCTGACTATGTCGTACTGCTCCATCATCGAGCCATCCCGAGCAAACAACCCGAGTAACGAGCTACTCGTTTTGCCGAGCCCGGGAGCGGGTCAGCGGGCCAGGCCGGCGAGCCAGTTGTGCAGCCAGGTGGTGGCCGAGGCGCCGCTGGGGTCGACGACGTAGGTCGGGTAGGACTGGTGGACGCCGGATTCGAGGAACTGCTGGACTTGGCGCGACCACTGCTCGCCCGCGGGGTTGTTGGCGGGGGCGTTGAGGATGGCCGTGCCGCCGGGGACGAGTGCCTCGCCGAGGATGGAATTCAGCGTTTGCGCGTAATTGCCGAACTGCAGCGGGTCCGGGGCCGAGAGCTGAGTGAGGAAGCCGGCGAAGCGGCCCGCGAGATCATCGGTGGGCACCGAGCAGTAGAGGTCGCCCGCCGCGCAGAAGGTGCGCACGCTCGGGCTCAGCCAGCCGAAGCCGCCGATGCGCGCGCCGCCCGCACCCGCGCCCGGCACCTGCGGACCCACGAGCGCGTCGGTCGGGGAGCGGCGCGGATCCGAGAGCAACCCGACGGCGACGACGCGATCCGGCCGTACGACGCCGAGGCCGGTGCCGATCTCGGCGGCCAGATCGCCCGCCGCGTCCGCGCCCTGGCTGTAGCCGACGATCGCGAAACGGGTCGCGCCGCAGCGGGCGGCCATATCGGCGATCATGCCGCGGGCGTTGTTGACCGCCTCGCGCTTGGACCGGCCGTAGACCTCGCCCTCCCATGGCAGCGCGGTGGCGGCGTAGCTGACGTAGTCGGTACGCACACTGCCGGGCAATCCGCGGGTGACCAGGGACAACATGCCCTGTCGTGGATCCTTGTTCGAGGTCTCCCACGTCCCGGGCACGGCGACCACATTCAGATCAGGGCAACCATCGGGCGCCGCGCCCGCGGGCCCGGCGACGGACAGCACGCCCGCCGCGACGGTGACGACCGACGCCGCCGCGACGACAGACCTTCGGAACAGCCGCGCTGATCGAAGCAACACCACACACTCCTTGTTCACGCCGTACTCCGGGCTCCTCCATGGTGGAGCCGCCGTGGCGACCGTCGGCAGTCGGTCAGCACACCTGGCCGAAGATACCAAGAAACTGGCCGGTCTGGTACGCGTGTCCGGTCTGTTCGAATTGTTCACGAGGCCGTCGGCGTGAAGATGACGGTGGAGTTCGCGGGGTGGTTACGGCCGGATTCTTTCGAAGGCATTTTCGCCGATTCATTTCAAGTGGCGTCATCAATATCGCAGTCTATTGACAAGAAGTGTTCGATACGCCCTGCTCCGGGCTGAATTGCTATGTGCTGGAGTATTTTTCGATATCGCCGAGATGTGTATAGACTCGCGGCGGTACAGCGAGTCCCGGCCGATTCTTCGGCCATGAACCACAGGAGATCAGATGCCAGGACTGGAGTTTGCGACCCTGCGTGAACAGGTGGCCGCACTGCAGGCCAAGACCATCTCGGCCACCGAACTGCTCGAACTGTCCATTGCGCGGATCGAGAAGTTCGACGACAAGGTCAACGCCGTTGTGGTGCGGGATTTCGAGCGCGCTCGGGCCGCCGCCAAGCAGGCCGACGCGGCGCTGGCGCGCGGTGAGCTCGCGCCGCTGCTCGGCGTTCCGGTGGCGGTGAAGGAATCGTTCAATATGGCGGGCCTGCCGACCACGTGGGGATTTCCCGATGCGGCGGGCTGGCAGCCCGCCGAGGACGCGCCGCTGGTGACGCGGGTGAAGGCCGCGGGCGGTGTCATCGTCGGCAAGACCAATGTGCCGCGGGCGCTGCATGATTGGCAGTCGTACAACGATATCTACGGCACAACGAGCAATCCCTGGGATCTGACGCGCTCGCCCGGCGGTTCCTCCGGTGGTTCGTCGGCGGCGCTCGCGGCGGGGTATGTCGCCCTCGCGCTCGGCTCCGATATCGGCGGATCGCTGCGGGTGCCTGCGCATTTCTGCGGGATCTACGCGCACAAGCCGTCGCGGACGCTGCTGCCCGGTCGCGGCAACACACCGCCGCGCACGCCAGCGCTGCCCGCACCGCAGGACCTCCCGGTGGTTGGGCCGATGACGCGCAGCGCCGCCGACCTGACGCTGGCCACCCTGCTGCTCGCCGGTCCCGACGAGGTGGAAGCCGTTGCCTACCAGCTGGCGTTGCGACCGCCCCGCAGTACCGAGTTCGGCAACTTCCGTGTACTCGTCATCGACAGTCATCCGCTGCTGCCGACATCGGCCGTTGTCCGCGCAGGTTTCGACCGGATCGCTCAGGGGCTCGAAAAGGCCGGCGCCACCGTGGCCAGGAGCAGCGAACTGCTGCCCGACCTCGCGCTGACGGCGAAAACCTATCTGACGCTGCTGATCTCGCAGTTCGCCGCGGATACGGACGTCGACACCTATCAAGCGCTCCGCACCGCCATGGCCGATATTCCGGACGACGACACCCTGGAGACGGTCATGCGGCGCGCGTTCCTGGCCGGTCACGGCGACTGGATCAGGGCCGATCGCGTCCGTATCGATCTGACCGACAAATGGCGCCGCCTGTTCACCGAATTCGACGTGGTGCTCACCCCGGTCACCCCGACACCGGCCTTCCCCCACGACCATTCGGACCTGGACACCCGCACGATCGACATCGACGGCACCACCTACCCGTACAACTACCACCTGATCTGGGCGAGCATCGCCACCCTGATCGGCCTGCCCGCCACCGCCGCCCCGATCGGCCGCACCCCGGAAGGCCTGCCTTTCGGCATGCAAATCATCGGCCCCTACCTCGAAGACCACACCACCCTCCAGTTCGCGGAATTGATCGAACAGGAATTCGGCGGCTTCACCCCGCCCCCCGGTTTCGAATAACACTGAGTGGTCCGCCCATCTGTACGCAATTCTGTTGATGGGCGGGCCATTTCGGCATGCTCAGTCGAGGAGCATGTCGAGATAGGTGTCGGGGTTTTCGAGGAAGGTGCGGGTCAGGCGGTAGTGGGCGGTTTCTTCGTAGTCGACGAGTTCGTAGCCGTCGTCGCCGATTTGGTAGATCCAGGCGTCCGGGTAGGACATGAGGAGGGGGGAGTGGGTGGCGATGACGAATTGGGATCGGGCGCGGACCAATTCGTGGAGGCGGGCGATCATGGCGAGTTGGCGGTTGGGGGACAGGGCGGCTTCGGGTTCGTCGAGGACGTAGAAGCCGTTGCCGCCGAAGCGGTGCAGCATGAGGGCGAAGAAGGATTCGCCGTGGGACTGTTCGTGCAGGGAGACGCCGCCGTAGGAGTCGATCACCGGTGGTCCGAAACTGAACTCCCTGTCCAGATTCTCGATGTTGGTGGCCACGTTGAAGAAGCTCTCGGCGCGGAGGAAGAATCCGTCGCGGGGTTTGTCCATGGACTTCACCAGGCGCAGGTGCTCGTTGAGGCTCGAGTGGGAGCTGCGGGTGGCGAAGTTGAAGTTCTTCGTGCCGCCTTCCGGATTGAAACCCCATTCGGTGGCGATCGCCTCCAGCAGCGTCGACTTGCCGCTGCCGTTCTCGCCGACGATGAACGTCACCCGCGGGTGCAGTTCCAGCTCGGTCAGCTCGCGGACCCCTGGTAGCGAGAACGGGTACTCGTCGAACGACGGCACGGTGCGCCGGTCGAGAACGACGCGCCGGACAAAGGCGCTCATCGCCACTTCTCCCAGAACAGGTGCCGCACCCCGTAGATGATATTGGTCGCGCGGAAAGCCCCGGCCGGCCCGGTGCCAGGTGCTAGTGATTGCGGTGGGCTACGGCGCGGGTCAGTGCGGCCAGATCGTCGGCCGCGGGCGTATCGGGGATCATGCGCAGTGCGGACCGCATTCGCAGATCGGCCAGCTCTTGCGCGCGACGCCGCCCGCTCGTCGCATCGATCAGCGCTGCGGCCCTGGCGATTTCGGTTGCGGTCAGGGGGGAATCGCGGCGGTAGAGCGCAGCGAGCTCGGTTGCCGCGCCGCTCTTCGATGCCAAGGAAATCACGACCGGCAGGCTGAGTTTTCGGCGGGCGAGGTCCGCGCCGACCGGTTTGCCGGTGACCGCGGGATCGCCCCAGATGCCGAGAATGTCGTCGGTGAACTGGAAGGCCAGCCCGAGCTCGCGGCCGAACCGGTCCATTCGGGCAATCGTGCACGGGTCGGCGCCGGCACACAGCGCGCCGAGTGCGCACGCGCAACCCATCAGCGAGCCGGTCTTTCCCATGGCCATGGCTTCGTATTCGGCGACGGTCGCGGCATACCGGCGCTCGAAGGCGCAGTCCTGCTGCTGACCGCGGCCGAGCTCGATCACGGCGGTGCACAGCCTGGCGACCGCCGCAGCGGCGTATTGCGCGGGCAGGCCGTCCACCAGTACCCGGACAGCCAGCCCGTGCAGTGTGTCGCCCAGCAGGATCGCATCGGTGACACCCCACACCGCCCACACCGTCGCACGGCCGCGGCGGGTGGCGTCGCGGTCCATCACATCGTCGTGGATCAGGGTGAAGTTGTGTATCAGCTCGATCGCGACGGCGGCGCAGGCGGCCGCCGATTCCGCTGCGCCGCACGTCTTCTCGGTCGCGGACACCAGGGCGGGACGCAACCCCTTGCCGCCGTTGCCGCCGGTGGCGATCCCGTGTTCGTCCCACCAGCCCAGGTGATATCCCGCCATCCGCCGCATGGGCTCGGGCAGCGTCTCGACCGCACGGCGCAGCGGCAGTAACCAGCGATCGCGCGCGGCGCGCAGCACCACCCCGGCATCTCGATCACCGATCGACTCAGCGGTTGCGGTCGTCACGGTGAGCACGCTACGCAGACGCCAGCCGAGATTCTCCAACACCGCGCTGCCACTTCTCGGGTATCGACGGGGCCTGCCGTCGTCATCGTGGCGTTGGTCCTCGCACTCTGGTCGAACGTTGTCGGCCAGCGCATTTGGCGTCCGAGCGTCCGGACGGATCTAGCCTCGTTCCGTGTCCATCGCTACCGCCCGGCGCCGGTTGCCGTTGGTGGGTCATCTCGTTCCGCTGCTGCGTGACCCGCTGGGCTTGATGACCTCACTGCCGGCATACGGTGATCTGGTTCGTATCGGCATCGGCCCGGTCACCGCCGTGGTCGTCTGCGATCCGCAGCTGACTCAGCAGGTCTTGCGCCGCGACCGCGTCTTCGATAAGGGCGGACCGATATTCGAACGCGGCAGGGAGATAGTGGGGGATGGCGTACCCACCTGCCCGTACTCGCGGCACCGTCGGCTGCGGCGGCTCATGCAGCCCGCCTTCAGTCCGTCCCGGATCGCCGGGTACGCATCGGTGATGAGCGAGCGGATCGCCGAGATGACCGAATCCTGGTGCGACGGACAGGTTGTGGATGTCGAAGCGCGGCTGCACACGCTCACGTCGACAGTGGCCGCCGCGACGTTGTTCGCCCAGACGGTGCCGGACCGAACCCGGGACCGCATGCTGCGCGAGATCGATATCGTTTCCGACGGTTTGATGCGGCGCACGTTGATGCCCGCGCCGCTGCGGCGGTTGCCGATCCTGGGCAACCGCGCCTACTGGCGGGCGACCACCGGCCTGCGCGCCGGTATCACGGAGGTCATCGCCGCGCGCCGGGCCGAATCCGTCGATCACGGCGACCTGTTGTCGGCGCTGGTCACCGCCCGCGACACCGAGGGAAACGGGCTGAGCGACACCGAGATTCGCGACCAGATCGTCTCGATGTTCCTCGGCGGTACCCACACGACCGCGGCCACGCTGGCGTGGGCGCTGTACCTGCTCGACCGGCATCCCGGCATTGCCGGACGGCTGCACACCGAGCTCGACACCGTCCTGGCCGGGCGCCCCGCCCGCTACGACGATCTGCCGCGCCTGCCGCTGACCGGTCGAATCATCACCGAAACCCTGCGCCTGTGGCCGCCGATCTGGTTCCTCACCCGCACGGTCACCGAGGACACCGAACTCGGCGGGCACGCGCTCGCGAAGGGCACGACGGTGGTCTACAGCCCCTACCTGCTGCACCATCGCGCGGACCGCTACCCCGATCCCGAGCGGTTCGACCCCGACCGATGGGACCGAGCCAGCGCGAGCCCGCCACCCGCCGCCCTCCCCTTCGGCGATGGTGCCCGCAAATGTATCGGCGACAGCTTCGCCGTCACCGAGGCCACTCTGGCTTTGGCCACCCTCTGCGCCCGCTGGCGACTGTGCGGCATGGCCGGCCAGCACACCGGTCCCGCCCTACCCTCGATGACGTTGCAGCCCAAGCGATTACGTATGCGCGTCAGTGCGCGCGCGGTTCCGGGGCCGGTCGGACCCGGCGCGCCGGACCCGAGACTGTGACCGGAGAGCACGATGCCGTCAAACCTGGATATCAACTACCTGTTCGACTTTCCTCGGCTGCGCCTCGTCCCGGGTGAACGCAGGGCTCCCTGGGGCCCCGAATTGGACGAATTCGTGCTCGATTTCGCGCGCCGAACAGGTCTGATGCCGACCGAGCCTGTCCGCGGATACTACGCCGCCGCCCGGATCGGGAGCATGTGCGCGTATATCGCCCCGGATGCGGTCGACAGGCGCAGGCGTGAAGTATTCGGCAAGAGCATGACGTGGCTCTTCGTCTACGACGACTGGGCCGAACAACTCGGGCATTCACTCGGGTCCGCGGACGTGGCCCACATCGCGGAGACCGCGTGCACCTGGTTGGCGGAGGACGAGCGGGACTGCCGACGGCTCGACCTGCCCGCGGCGCGGAGTTGGCGTGAGCTGTGGGAGCAGATCCGAGCGGACACGTCCCCGCAATGGCGCAGGCGACTGCGCGAGGAGGCGGGCGCGTTCTTCTGGAGCGCGATGGGCGAGGCCGACCTGATCCGCACGAGGACGGTGAACACGCTGGCCGAGGGCAGCGACCTGCGCTTCGTCGCCACCGCGGGCTTGGTGTCGTTCACCCTCACCGAATATGCCTGCGGTATCGAGCTGACCGAAGAGACCGTCCGCCATCCACTGATAGCGAGGGCACGGAACGTGAGCCAGGCGGCCACCGCTTGGGCGAACGACATCATCGGGCTGAAAGCCGACCTCCTGCGCGGCATTCGGAACAACCTGGTCCTGACCATGCAGGAGGAGTACGGCGGCGACCTCGACGACAATGTCGCGCGAGCGGCGGACATGTTCCACGCCGCGGCGGCCGAATTGGCAGGCCTCGACGACCAATTCCGCATCGGCACGGGCCTGTGCGACGGACGGATCGCGTGGAGCCCGACGGTATCGACCTACCTGCAGATTCTTCAGGATTGGGTCCACGAAGGCGTCAAATGGCAACTGCGCGACACCAACCGCTACCGCTCGACAGTGCGCCTTACCCGGCGGCAAAACCCCAACCAACTTCTCGAGTTGGTGCGATCCGATCGGACAGCGAGGTGACCGTGTCCATTGCCACTGCCAGGGGCCGGCTTCCGCTGGTGGGTCATCTCGTTCCGCTGCTGCGTGATCCGTTGGGCTTCCTGTCCTCGCTGCCCGCGCAGGGTGATCTCGTTCGTATCGGTATCGGCCCGGTCACCGCGGTGGTCGTGTGCGATCCGCGGTTGACCCAGCAGGTTCTGCGGCACGACCGGGTCTTCGACAAGGGCGGGCCGATGTTCGAGCGCAGCAGGGAGATTCTGGGCGATGGCGTTGCCTCGTGCCCGTATTCGCGGCATCGCCGGTTGCGGCGGTTGCTGCAACCCGCGTTTCATCCCTCCCGGATCGCCGGGTATGCGTCGGTGATGAGTGAGCGGATCACCGAGCTCGCCGAATCCTGGTGCGACGGGGAGGTTTTGGATGTGAAAACACAGATGCACACGCTGACCTCGACGGTGACCGGGGCGACGTTGTTCAGCCATGCGATGCCGGAACACCTCCGGCATCGCATGGTGCGTGACATCGAAATCGTCGTCGACGGCACCATGCGGCGCATGCTGATGCCCGCGCCGCTGCGGCGGTTGCCGATCCTGGGCAACCGCGCCTACTGGCGGGCGATCACCGGCTTGCGCACTTCCCTCGCGCAGGTCATCGCGGTGCGCCGTGCCGAATCCGTCGATCAGGGTGATCTGCTGTCCGCGCTGGTCACCGCCCGCGACACCGAGGGAAACGGGTTGAGCGACACCGAGATCCGCGATCAAGTCGTGTCGATTTTCCTGGGTGGCACGCACACCACCGCCGTCGCACTGGCGTGGGCGCTGTGCCTGCTCGATCAGCATCCGGATATCGCCGGACGACTGCACGCCGAGCTCGACACCGTCCTCGCCGGACGCCCCGCCCGCTACGACGATCTTCCGCGCCTGCCGCTGACCGGCCGAATCATCACCGAAACCCTGCGTATGCGGTCACCGGCATGGTTCGTCACCCGCGCGACCACCGAGGACACCGAAACTCGGCGGGCACACATTCACGAAGGGCACGACCGTGGTCTACAGCCCCTACCTGCTGCACCATCGCGCCGACCGCTACCCCGATCCCGAGCGGTTCGACCCCGACCGATGGGACAGGCCCACCGCCGAACCGCCGCCCGCTCTCCCCTTCGGCGACGGTGCCCGCAAATGCCTCGGCGACACCTTCGCCGTCACCGAGGCCACCCTGGCTTTGGCCACCCTCTGCGGCCGCTGGCGGCTGCGCGTCGTACCCGGCCAGGACACGAGCCCCGCCCTACCCTCGATGACGGTGCAGCCCAGGCAATTACGGATGCGCGTCACCGCCCGTGGGGAGGTATCGAGCGAGGTGGGGACAGACCGATGAAGCACCGTTTTCTCCGGCTGTTCGACGCCCCCGTCAGCCCCGACGCTGAGCGGGTCCGCGAGCACACGCTCGAGTGGATGCGCCGATTCCGGATCACCGCTGTGGTGCACCCCGAACGCGTCGAGTCGTGGCGGCTCGACCTGTACACCGCCCGCGTGTACCCGGCCATCCGCGGCGAGACTCTCGAGCTGCTCAACGACTGGATCGTCTGGGGCACGGTGCTGGACGACTATGTCGAAACCAACGATCCCGCCGAGATCGCTCCGCTGCTCCGGGACGTGTGCACCGTGCTGCGGTGCGATATTCCCGAACCCGCCCCGCCCGGTGCGCATCCGCTGCTGGCGGGGCTGGCGGACCTGACGGCCCGCACCTTGTGCTCGATGCCCGAGGGCCTGCGCGCGCGTACCACTCAGGACTTCGTCGCGTGGATCACCACCTACCTGGAGGACGCCACCCACCGCAGGCAGCAGTTCTGGCTGACGCTGTGGTCGCATATCGAACGACGCCAGCACACCAGTGCGATGTTCCCGTATTCGGACCTGTCCGAGCACACCTACGAGTGCCACTTGACGGAGCGAGTGGTCTGTTCGGGAATCTTCAAGGCGCTGCGGATCGTCGCGACCGAGCACGTCGGTCTGCTGAACGACGTCTACAGCTGCCATCGCGAAGAGTCACGGGGCGACAATCACAACGCCGTGCTCGTCGCCGAACGCCACTTCGGGTACTCCCGTGAATCCGCGATCGAGCATGTCATCACCCTGGTGGACGAGCGCATGCGCCTATTCGTCGCCCTGCGGGAGGCGTCGGCGACGTGCACAGCGGAATTCACGCCGGACGAATGCGCGGGTCTGCGGCGGATGGCGGAGGCGTTGGGGCACTGGATCATCGGCAATCTCGATTGGCACGAACTCGCCCAGCCTCGGCGCTACGACGAGCGAGGCAAATGGGTGCCTCCGGGAGGAAAGGGCGACCATGAACCGACGATGGACACCGGCGACCGCGCTGTCGCTGCACGCCGCACTGACATCGTGCGCTGAAAGGCTCACCGCGCGGGGAATGCCGACCGGCTACTACACGGTGCCCGACTGGGACGGGTACGCCCCGGCGACCGGAAGCGCCTCGGACGTGTACTGTCTCGACGTCGCGCTGGTACCCGCGCTGCGCCGTCCCGGCCACACTCTGCACGCGCTCTTCCAGGTGTTCGTTCCCGCCCAACCCAACCTCGGGGTTTTCGTCCTGTACGACCGCCGCGACAGCGATGGCCATCCGTACCAGGACCCGCATTGGCCGCGATACAGTGTGCGCTCGGACCACACAGTGGCCTTCAGCGTCTTGCCCGAGTTCGATACCGTGCTTGCTCCGCTCGACCCGACCGGCCGCGGACACAGCCAGCGCGTGGACATCTGGCACGGTCACGCGAACCTCCCCGACCACTTCGCGGCCCCGGTGACCGCGACCACCCTGCTCAGGAACTTCCGTAGGCGAAGCCAGCACGCGATCATCTGGGTCGATTACCGAGTGCCCGCCGCCGAACTCATCACCCGGCTGACCCAAGCGATCATCCGGGCACCCCACGTCCACTTGATACCGCGCACCGGAACGCCCTCGGGGATCCGCATGCCGATACGCGCCGCCGACGACACCATCGTCGCGCTCGCCAACTTTTCCGACGCGCTGGATGATGGAATCGCCTGCGCCCTTCGATATCTGCGAACGGGTAGCGATCGGGATGGGCAATGAGGTCCCAGGGCGTTCCGGGAGAGGGCGATGCGAGATCTGGACAAGAAGACGGCCGTCGTGGTGGGGGCGGGATCCGGGATCGGCCGGGCGACCGCCGCGGCACTCGCACGGCGCGGGATGCGGATCGCGGTCGGTGACATCGATGACGCGGCCGCGCGGGAGACCGCCGAGACCATTGCCGCGCTGGGGTGCGACGCGAGTTCGCATCGGATCGACGTCGGTGATGCCGAGCAGCTGCGGCAGATGGTCGACGCCGTCATCGCGGCCTACGGTGCGGTTGATGTGGTGGTCAATACCGTCGGCATCGCACCGCGGGCGTTGCCGCTCATCGACGTGCCGCGGGCGGAGTTCGAACATGTTGTGCGGGTCAACTTCTGGGGTGTGGTCAACACGTCGCTGGCCTTTCTGCCGCATCTGCTGACGCGGCCGTGCGCGAACCTCGTCAACGTGGTCAGTTATGCGGGCTTGATCGGCGTGCCCCGTTTCGGTACCTACGCCGTCAGCAAATTCGCCTGTCGTGGATTTCTCGAAACCTTGCAGATGGAACTGCATGGCACGGCTGTCACGGTCACCGCCGTCTACCCGGGGGCGACTCGCACGAATATGTTCCGCAACAGCCCGCTGCTCGGGGAACGGCAACGGAAAGCGCTGCAGCGCAATCTGGATCGCACGCCTGCGCTCGCACCGGACCGGGTGGCCGAGAAGATCGTGCGTGGTATCCGCAGGGACCGGCTTCGGGTGCGCACCGGTCCGGATGCCGTGGCCGTCGACCTGCTGACCCGGACGCTCGCGGGCGGGTACCCGAGACTGCTCGCCACACCGTTCGAGCGGTATACCGGCACAGTGCTCGACACCGGCGAATGACGGTGTCAGCGTGTGATTCCCGCGAGGTCGGCGAGGTGGGCGACCTCGGTGCGGGTGAGGTAGTTGTCCCGGCGGACGAGGTGCTGGACGCAGTTCCGGGCGTCGGCGTCGTAGTAGAGGTCCTCGGGGCTGATGGTGGCGATCTTCATGAGGGCGATGGTGGCTTCGGCGTCCTCGCGCCGCAGGATGTAGGCGCGGGCCTGGTCGATGTGATAGGCCGCGCGACGGCCGAGCGCCTGTTCCTCGGTGAGGCACACGCGGCGGGCGAGCCGGATGGCCTGGTCGGGATCGTGTTGGGCGAGCGCGATATTCACCTCGGCGATGCCGAGTTCGACAGGGCCGAAGGGGATTCCCCGCGCGGCACGGTCGTGGCCGCGCGCGCGGGCAGCCAGTCCGGCCTGTTCGAGTAGCCGGGCCGATTCGGCGAGGTCACCGGCGAGTGCCGCACCGTGGGCGGCGAGCAGACGCAGTGCCTCGCCGAGGATCTCGGCGTCCGGACAGGTCAGCTCGGCCTCGGCGAGGCGGTGCGCGGCGGTCAGTGCGTAATCGTGGCCGTCCATCGGATCGTCGGCGTGCAGCATGCCGTCGGCGACGTGCCAGGCGCTGGCGGCGAGGAACAGGGGCTGGCGGACCTGCGCGGCGATTTCCAGCGCGCGATCGGCGACGGTGGCGGCGGTGCGATGATCGCCCGCGGCGGTGAGCAGGTCGCGTGCGAGGTGGTAGGCGTCGATGAGCTGTGCGGCGGTTTCGAGATCCCGGCGTTGCCAGTGTGCGGTCCTGGCGACGGCGATGAGCGCGGGCAGTCGCGCGGACACCTGGGAGTATCGGTGTGGTGCGGTGGTCCAGATTCGGCGGCATTCCCGCAGCGCGCTGGAAAGTGGCTGAGGAGTGTGGGTTTCGACCGGCGGATCGTCGCGGACGCGGAGTGCGGGGTGATCGATGACGACCTGTCTGAGCTGATGCAATTCGTCGGGCGGTTTGCCGGTGGGACGGGGGAGTTTGTGGTTGGGCCAGTCGATCAGCTCGGCGACATCGTGGACCTGGAGGATGACGGCCAGGCGTGCGAGCACATCGATGCTGTCGAGCCTGCGCTGCCCGGATTCCACGAGGCGTAGCCACTCCTCGCTGCGGCCGACGAGATTGGCCACCACCTTGCGAGACAGGCCGCGCTGGCGGCGCCGCATCTCGATTCGCCGACCGGCGAGGGGACGGTCAGGGTGCGAGGACCTCGTCATTCGATCCAAGGATGCCACCGTTGCCGAATGCGGCTGTCGAAGAACATGTTTCGGTTTGGCCACAAGCTGATTCGCGGCGGCCCGCCACAGCGCGGGTGATCCGCGGTCGCATGGCGGGCCCGTCGGGGTCGGCAGCAGAGTCGCTGTCTAGGGCGCCTCGATCCACCTGCGAATGTGTTCGGTGCCGATCGGGGGCTCGGCCGGAGAGCCGAGACGAATGCCGAGCATGCTCAACGCATGGTCGTGCGCGTACTCGAAGAGCAAGAGCGAGGCATCGATTCCCGACGGTCCGACGACGCATTCGGTGACGTCTATGTAGCCGGGGTTGTCGGCGTAGCGCTGCGCCGGTGCGGGATCGAAGCCTATGCGCAATTTGAATACGCACAGGCCCGGCTGGACCACATGGCCGAACAGGTTGGGGTCGAAGCCCATGCTCATCGAATCGCAGCCGAGTGATGCTCCGTAATCCGCGACGCGGTGGTAAAGGCCGCGAAGGAGTCCGGCGTCGCGTGCGTTCGGTGTCGCGGCCGAGAGCCGCACGCGTGCGGTAGACGGATCCGAGCCGGTGTCGAAGAGGACGCCCGCGTGCATTTCACCGGAATCGAAATATCCGGCGAAACTCAGGTTCGTGAGATTGTCCAGCGAGGCGTATTTGTCTACGACATTCAGACCGGTCGGCATCGAGGCTATATGCCGGTCGTATATCTTCTTCCATTCTTTCAAGGTTTCGCGGCGCACCTCGGGCTCGATGCGCTCCTCGAGTTCCGTGGCCTGCCGAATGATGGCTTTGCTCCGTCTGCGGGTGGACTTGCTCTGGCGGGCGAGCAGGGTTTCGGATCCGTTCGTCAGCGGGGCTGTCCAGGCGACCCACAGTGGTCGCGTGTAGCCGAATTCGGCGTTCTCGCAGCCGATGCCATTCTCGTGCCGGATCAGCCGGACGTCCGGCTTTGTACTGCCGCAATCGTCCGGCGATCCGTAGGCGGTGCCGGGAAGACTGCCGAGATCTTCGGGAACAAGATTCACCGGATGCATTTTTCGATGTACTCGAGCGCTTCCCGTCCGGAGTCGGCGAAGTAGATAAGGTCTTCGAGGGGCACCGGCAGGAACCCCTCCGCCTCCATGCGCAGCAGCTGCATCCTCAGTCCGTCGTAGAAGCCCGCGGTATTGACCACCGCGACCGGCTTGTCGCTCAGGCCGTGCTTTTTGAGCTCGAGGATATCCGTGGTCTCGTCCAGGGTGCCGGTGCCGCCGACCAGCATCACGACCGCATCCGCCTTGTCGAGCAGCAGTGCCTTGCGCTCGCCGAGATCCTTCGCGATCACCAACTCGTCCATACCGGGCCGGATGACATGGGTGAGGAATTCGACCGAGACGCCGCACAACCGTCCGCCCGCGTTCTGGACGCCATCGGCCATCACTTTCATCAGCCCGACATTCGACCCGCCCCACACCAGCGTGTGGCCCGCGCGGCCGAGCAGTTCAGCGAACTCGCGGGCGGGTGCGACATAGCGCTCGTCGAGATCGGCGGCGGAAAGAAAGACGCAAATTCTCATGATGCTTCCTTGCTGAGGATGTCATTGTGCAGTCGGTGCGCGAAGTGCTCACGATGCCGTATTCCGGCGTTTCGCGATCCACTCCCGCGCGGCCATGAGCGGCTCGCGCCGCATGGTCCAGCGCATCCGCTGGTCGAAATTCATTTCACCGAGCGTCAGCCCGGTGCCGTCGACTTCGAAAATCGGTGTCCAGCCGCCGAGTTCGCCACGGCCGTCGACCAGGCGCCCCTCGGTGTGCCCGGCCCAGATCTCCTGCTCGCCGTCGAAGACGACACCGACCGCACTGGTGGCGATCGCCGCGAGCGGCTCCGCACCGTGGATCGACTCCTTGAGCCGCTGGGCTCCCATGCCGTCCACGAACCACTTGACCAGCGCGCCGGGCAGACCGTTCCACGCCTCCACGGCGAGCCCCGTGTCCTCGACGATGACGGGCACCGGCAGGCGCAGTGCGGCGACCTGTTCGAGTTTGTGCTCCACCACGCGCACCACGTCGACCGACTGCACCTCCAGCAGTTCGGCATCCAGCACGTCGATGCCGGGAAAGAACGTCCGGACTTCTTCGATCTTGATGGAGTTCCTGCTGGCGAGAAGCACTGTGCTCGTCACGCTATACACCCTCTATCTGTCATATTCGCACGGGGAAAAGGCGGAACATCGTACCACTTCACCGCATCATCACCGGTGCTCAGCGGTAGCACGAATCGGTGCGCTTCGAGTTCGAAACGCGAGTATTCCTGGCCCGCGTCGGCGAAGCGAGATCGAATATTCCGCCGTATCTTCGCGGCCCTGTTGCCGAGTCGTGCATGGAAAGAACTATTGGGTTGCATCAGCACGAAGACGGAATCCGATACGCCGTGGGTGTGCCTGCTGTGATCTTTGCGGTAGATCGGCGAGAACACGGGCGCGAAATAATCGACGCCCGCATAGGACAGGCGCCATTGCGGAACCAGTGCGTCCCAATACACGAAACGGCGGGGAGCGACCGGATCGTTGGTCAGCAATACTTCGACCAACGTCCGCACCAGGCGCGCCAGCTGGCCGATCTCCGCGCCCACCGCGGACACCGGAAATCGGTAGACGAACGCGTCGAGCTGTTCGGTCTCCGCTCGCTCGGTGAAGCGGGTGAGCGCGTCGAGAGATTCCGCCAGATTGGCGCGCAACGAGCATGCCTCGTCGTACGGGGGTGCGCTGCTGAGCTGCGCTTTGACGGCGAAGGGGCACAATGTCCGGGCAACGACCGGAGCCACCGCGAGTACGTTCTCCTCGTTTTGTTCGGTGCGCTGCATCGCCGGTCCTAGGCAGTGGCAACCCGTGTGGCGAGCACATGCCCCCACTGGTGGTAATGGTCGACGGGATATTCGACGTGCGCCCGATCGAGGGTCGGCTTCATGACGCGGTTGTATTTCAGGTCCCACTGCGGACGCTGAGCGAAGTACTCGGCCCACCACGGCGCCTCGGGACAATTGGGGCGGCCCTGGTACTTCTCCTCGTAGGGCAGCATGTAGTCGAGGTAGAACAGCCCGCCCTCGCGCACCAGGTCGCCCACCGCGTCCACCATCTGCGCCAGGCTGTGCTCCATATTGTTGGAGTACTGCAGCGCGCCGCTGGTGAAGACCGCGTCGAAGGTCCGGCCGGGCGGCGATGCCATGAAGTCGCCGTGCACGATCTCCACGAATTCCTCGAGGTTCTCGTCCTTGACGCGCGACCGCAATCCCGGCATGTCGACCGCGCCCGATGCGTCGTGCTTCACGCCGCCGAACAGGGCTACCTCGTCGATATCGATCGCCCAGACCCTGATGCCGCGTCGTGCCGCGGGCACGACGAACTTGCCATCCGCGCACCCGACGACCGCGAGTGTCGGTGGATGATCGGCATTCTGCGCACCGAACTCCCGGAGAAAGCGGTAGAAGCGGGAGGGCGGAGATCCCCAGAGGCTGCTGGTCTTCATCAGACTTTCCTTCTCTCATCGTTGCGGGCCGTGTCGAACTGGAGCCGTCGGACTAGAAGCCCTTGAAAAGGTGTGAGGTGGCGACGAGAACGGTGTGCTCGTCCGCCCCTATGCGGCCCTGTGCGCGCAGTGCGTCGCAGGCCGCGAAAACCGTTGTGCTGCTGCGCTCCCAGACATGGCCGCGGCGGCACAGCCGCCGGAACCAGTCGTCGGCGACCGCGTCGGACACCACCACCGCCGAGCCCTGCGAGCGGGTCACCGCCCGGTGCGCCTGGACGGTCGTGCCGTCGCCTGCGATGGAGGACAGCCGCCCGAAGTCGCCGGGGAACCGGCCGGTGAGCGCCGCGCCGTCGAGCACCGCGGACAGCCGGGGATACGGCTCGACGAGGTGCAACCGCGGAATGGGCAGGCCGCGTTGCTCGTTCAGCTCCGCGAAG
Organism: Nocardia sp. NPDC052566; assembly: GCF_044547285.1. Lineage (NCBI taxonomy): Bacteria > Bacillati > Actinomycetota > Actinomycetes > Mycobacteriales > Nocardiaceae > Nocardia > Nocardia sp. NPDC052566. Next base: position 1,000,756 of record NZ_JBIUAF010000001.1, read on the forward strand.
CCCCGATAGACGCCCCAGGCGAGGTCGCCACGGCTCGACGGCAGGATCACGTGCCGCACCGGCGCCGGAGCCTGCTCCGCGATCTCCCAGGAGATGCGCTTGTACCCTTCGATGCCGTAGCAGCTGCTCCCGACGACCGGGTGCGTGATGTTCGAGACCGTGAGCAGCTCCGCGGTCGCGGCCTGCTTCGTCACCCACTCGATGCGCTCCCGGTCGGTGGCGAAGGTCCGCACCTCGGCGCCGAAATCGGTGAGGCAGGCCCGAATTCGATCGGGGAGCCAGTCGAAGGCGGCCACGGCGCAGCGCAGTCCGGCGGCCGCGGCGTAGGCCGCCAGGGAGATGCCCGCGTTACCCGAGGAACCGATGACGACGCCGCCGTACCCGGCCGCGCGTGCGTGCGTGGCCACCAGCGCCGAGAAGCGGTCCTTGTGGGAACCGGTCGGATTGGTCGCCTCGTTCTTCACGGACACGTTCGCCAGCCACGGCGGCTCCAGCAGCGGGGTGTCTCCGTGGCCGAGATCGGTTGTTTCGGCGTAGGGGTAACGCTGGTGTGCCGGAACTGATTTCGCATAGGTGCAGAAGAGGTTCGAATGGCGCCCCCGCGCCGCGCACGAAGGACAGCCCTGCGGGAAGTCCACGGCGGGGTACTGCTCGTCGCACTGAATGCATCGCAGTCCGTCCAAGCGTGCCGTCACGTCGTGCCCCAGATGCGATCGGCGGTGCGCTCGAATTCCGCACCGGGCACGCAGAAGACGGATTCGGGTCCCGACTTCTCGTAGAGATCGAGCGCGTCGGCGAGGGGAGCGCTGAGGGTGGTGTGCCCCTCGGCCCGGCCCAAGCCGTCCAGCAGGAAGGTCGGTGTGTCCGTGGGGCGTTCGGCGAGGTAGGCATCTCTCAGGAGGCTGAAGCGCCTGCGCGAGATGTCGGCCGCGGGCTCGCCGGTCGGGAAGAGGTCGGGGTGTTCTTCGCCGTTGTGGCGGAGCATGTAGGCCACCGTGCCCAGGCCCGACATGGCGATCCCGCGAATCTGGCGCGCGATCTTCTCCTCGGTATGGCTGTACAGGCACAGCGAGAGCACGGCGATCCCGCCGTTGAACGGGGCGCCGAGCGCGGCCGACGCATACTGCCACGCGGACAGACCAGGCAGAATGCGCACGTCCTCGACCGCCGCGGCCCCGGTGCGCCGCAGGTTGTACAGTGCCGGTCCGGCCATGCCGAGCAGTCCCGGATCGCCGCCCGAGACGATGACGACGTTCGCGCCCGCGGCGGAATGCTCGGCGGCGACCCGGGTGCGGACCGCGAAGACGTCCTCGTCGGCGCTCGCCTGGTCGATGACGTCGAAGCACTTCGCGTCCGGCCCGGCCAGATGCCTGATACTGCTCAGGAAGAACTCGTGGCCGATCAGCACGTCGGCCGCGCCGAGTGCGGCCGCGGTGGCCGCGGTGACGTCCGCGCCGTAGCCGATTCCGGCAACCGTGATAGTCATTGTCGCGCATCTCCTTTGGTGCTCTCGCGGGGACGGTGGTGGTCCGCGGTGTCCCGCTGTTCGGTCCGGAGGGTGGGGGACAGGAGTGGGCTCGCGACGAGTACGGCGATCAGCACCATCGGCGCCAGGACCCAGTAGTCGCTCCAGCCTGCGGACGCCTGCGCGGTGCCGGCCAGCGAGGCACCGAGCATGGCCCCGGCCAAGCCGCCGAAGGCGTCGCCGATGCCCGCGAGCCCGTAGATGGTGGTGGCCTGGTCCGCGCCCTGCGTCCTGACCCGGTTGTCGATCGAGAGGCTCACGCTCACCTCCGCCACGCTGAAGACGCCGACTGCCACCAGCCACAGGACCCACAGCGATTCGGGGACCGACAGCAGCGCGAAACTGGCGGCGAAGAGTGCGAACCCGATGCCGAAGGATGTCCGATCGCCCATGGTGGCAACGACTTTCGCCACGGGTTGCTGCACAACGATCACCAGCAGGGCATTGATCAGGAACAGGGCACCGGCCAGCCACGTCGACGGTCCACGGGAGACGAGCAACGGAAAGGTGCTGTCCAACTGGACGATCGCGAGACCGAGCAGGGTGGTGGCCACGATGACGAGGACAACGGGGCGCCGGACCGCCAGCGCCGCCGTGCCACGCCAGTACGCCGGTGCGGTCTCGGTCCGGCCCGCGTTCGGCGGCAAACGCAGTGGCAGGAGCAGGATATTCAGGACGCCGAAGGCCGCGGCGGCGAGGATGAACAACCCGGCCGGGCCGTGCACGAACACCAGCATGCCGATGAGCGGGCCGAGCGCGACACCGGCGTTGGCGCACATATTGCGCGCCGCAATGGCTTCGAGCTGGTGCTCGTCGTCCACCACATGCAGCAGACAGGCTTTGGCGACGGGAAAGTACACCCCGGCGCCCGCGCCGATGAGCAGTACGGCGCACGTGACCCGCGCCGGTGAATCGCCGAGCAGCAGCAGATAGCCGACCGCGCGAAGCAGGTTGCCCGCCACCATGGTTCGGCGCATGCCCCATCGGTGCGCCACCGCGCCCGCGGCCATGCCGAAAACCCTGGTGCTCCAGTAGTTCAGTCCGAGCAACAGGCCGACGGTGGCCGCGGCGAGCGCGGCGGCGTCGCGCAGGTAGATCGCGAGGTAGGGCACGACGAGGAAGACGCCGACGCTGGAGAGGAACGCCCCGAACAGCAGTGTGCGGGCGGGCCCGCGGCACCATGCGGGTAGCGCTCGGCTCATCGCGGCACACCGGGTTCGGTGGTGCGCAGATGCCTGGCCGCCGCGTGCGCCCGATGCAGCGCGGTCTCCGGCGACGGGCCGGTCGCGGTGAGGAAGCCGTAGCAGGCCCGCTGGTCGTCGATGCTCTCGATCGAAGAGGCGCTGTCTTTGAGCGGGTGCCACTCGATGTCGCCGGGGAACCGCGCGAGATCCTCAGCGCCGAGGACATTCCCGAGTGTGCCGGCCTTCGACGCGTACTTCAGCACCTGCGCGTAGCCGCCGGTCGCCGGCGTGCGCCGGACGGCCGCCAGGTGCCGGGAGTCCAGATGTGGTTCCGTCGCTTGCAGCAGAAGGAGTTCGAACGGGTCGATGCCACCGGCCGCCCGGATGCCTTCACCGATCAGGCCGCCGCCGAGCCGCGCGTTGACCTCGACCAGTTCCGGCCCGTCCGCGGTGTCCACGAATTCGACATGGGAGAACCCGGTTCCGCGGTCGATACCGGCGAGCACCTGCGCGACCCACTCCGCGACACCGGCCTCCCATCGACTGCCGCGACCGAAGGGAAAGGTGAGGTCCAGCTCGCGGAACTGCGGAAGTTCGGACATGGTGCGGCTGTTGATGCCGAGCAGTACCGTGCCGGATTCCGTGCTGAACGTCTCCGCGCTGTACAGCGGGCCGTAGGCGTACGGCTCCACCGTGATGCGGTCGGCGGGGACATCGTGATCGCGCAGTGCCGCAATCGCTTCCGCGACCGACGTGACTCCGTCCGCCAGCCGGACGTGCTTGCTGCCGGTGCCCTCCGCGTCCTTGACGATATGCAGGGCGTGCTCGGACTGTCCCGCCCAGTCCGAGCCACGGACACCCCGGCCGGCGCTCAGCCCCGCGTCGGCGACCCGGTTGCGCACCCACACCTTGTCGCGCAACAACGAAACGTCCTGCGTGACATTGGGGAACCCGTACTTGTCCGCGAGCGTCGCCGCCGTGTGCGCCCAGGTGTCGGTGTTGGAGATCAAGCCGGACACCTCGCCCAGCGCGTCGAGTGCGGCGTGCACCGCGTCGATGTCGAGGGTGTCGACGTCGACCACGCGCAGGTAGTCGTCCCCGGCCAGTTGCCTGCGGTAGTAGTCCCGGTCGAAAGTCAGGAGTACCAGGTCGATTTCGCGCCGCCGAGCCGCCGCGGAGAGGTGATTCAGCCCGAAGGCGAGCGCCTCGAGCATGACGATGGTCGCCACGTCAGGACTCGCGCTTCGGCCGCGGGAAGTTGACGCCGTATCGCCGCCAGTCGGTCACGCACCACGGCAACTCGAGGTGGCCCGGCTCGGTGATCACCCGTGGGTCCGCGTCCCGCACGACGGCGGAGCCGGGATCGTCGAAAACGGTGTGCACGTAGCGATGTCCGGTGTCCGGCGTCACGAAGACGACGGGGCGCTGGCCGTCCGCGGCGCGGGACGCCTGCCACTGGGCGACGACATACGACGCTCCGCTCGACAGGCCCGCGAATACGCAGTGCTCCCTGAGCAATTCGATGCTGCCGGACCTGGCGTAGGTGAAATCGATCCAGTGGATCTCGTCGTACGCGTCGTAGGCGATATTGCCGAAGTGGATTCCGCTGCCGAGCCCCGCGATGAGGAACTCCGGATCTTCGACATCCTGGCTCGCGAAGGAAATGCTGCCGAATGGCTGAATTCCCACGAGTTTCACGTCGACGCCGTGCCTGCGCAAAGCCGTGGCGAGCCCACCCGTCGACGCGCCCGAACCCACGCCGCCGACGAGGACGAGCTCGGTCGGATCGAGTTGTTTCAGCAGGCTCTGCGCCGCGAATTCGTAGCCGCGATAGTGGATTTGGTCGTGGTACTGACGCATCCAGTGTGCCCGGGGGTGGCGGTCGACATATTCGATCACCTTGCGCACCCGGCCGGCCTGGTCCAATTTCGCGTCGTCGGTCGCGTGCGGCTGTTCGATGGTGGCGCCGAGTACCTGCAATTGCGCGCGCAGCGCGGCGTCGACAATGGGCGAAGCGACGATGTGGCAATGGAATCCGTACTTTTTGCAGGCCAGCGCCAGTGCGTGGGCGTAGACGCCGCTGGAGCTGTCCACCAGGGTGTCGCCCGGTTGGATCACGCCGTCCGCCATGAGCTGCTCCACCGCGCCGAGGGCGGACATCACCTTCATCGACTCGAACCGTAGGGTGTGCAGGCGCGGTGTCAGGCGGATCAGGTCGGGCCGGGCGAGCGCATCGGCCATGTGCTCAAACAAGGGGATATCCCGCTCTCGTGAAATGGCACCGGTAGCCGCGGTGCAGGAAGTAACGGCACAGGTCGGCCCGGGTGGCCGCGTCGAAATCGCGGGTGGCGAGCAGGCCCGCGACGGTGCCGGTGTGTGCGCGGATGACGCCGACACCACCGAGGTCCGGGTAGTCGTGGAGCAGGTCGGCCACCAATTCGCTCGGCAGGTATTCCTGCGCGAGCTCGGCCGACCTCGTGGCTTCGCGGGCCATCGCCAGGCCGTCCTGCCTGGTCAGCGCCGCGTCGAGGCGCCGGAGTGAGGACGCGTATTCGCCTGCCGCGCCTTCGTAGACGCCGAGCAGCCACTCCTCGGGGAAGTCTTCGGTGCGCACCTCGCGTTCGTCGTAGGCGTAACACACATTGAAGGCGGCGGTGGACGGGTAGTCCTTGACCGTGAGATGCGCGCCGCTGAGGTACAGGGTGAACCTGTCGGCGTCGATGGCGTCCGAGCGCTCGATGGTGGTCAGAATCGTGCGCGTGATCTCCGGATCGGCCTTGTGGCCGAAGAGGCTGTCGAGGCATCTGATGAGGGCGAGAATGTCGGCGGTCGAGCTGGACATGCCCTTCCCGATCGGCAGATCGGAGGTGAATTCCCAACGGCCCGGGGGTACTTGGACGTCATATATACGTGTGTAACATTCGAGCGCCGCTCTTCTCTTTTCCGGCAGCTCGGCGGCATGATATTTCGTGTCGTTTCGACTCCGATGATAACTCGCATAGCTGTGGCGCGAAATCGGCATGGTCACCAATCCGATTCGCGGAATTCCGTTATGCGGCACCGGCCCCTGCCATAGTTCGCCGAGGGATCCGTGTGCCGCCGCATGTGCGACGAGCACGACTTCTACCTTTCCCCGGCAACTCTCGGAAGACACCAGGAGCTAATATCTGAATCATCCCATCTTCGATTCAGTAAATTAGGCGGCGGTTACTCGGACTGTCAAGGGTCCGTACGCGTTCGTCGAAAGTCCTAACATAATCAGCAGATTGCGGAGGGATGGCTCCGTGTACCCGATTTCCGCTTGTGATGCGCTGGCCTGGGGGGCGTCAGTTTGCTTGTCCGCGACTGGATTCCGGCATCTCGGCACGGTAGGGGGTGGCGGCTCTGCTTATAGGGGCTATAGGGGTTCCGTCGTCGGAATACCGCACGCCGAAGACCCCGCCTTGCGCTGAAGAGTGCGGTCGGGCGGGGTCTTCGGGGCTATCAGAGGGCGAGGAACCGGTCGGTGCGAACACCGTCGAGGAAGGCATTCCATTCGGCGGGGGTGAACCGCAGTGCGGCCCCGTCTTGGTCATCGTCGGTGTTGAATACCGCGATCGCGCCATCACGTAGCAGAGCCCAACCCACGCAGTTGCCGTCGGGGCCGCTGGCCGCGGCTTTGTACATGGCGATGGCGTCCAGATCCTTCTTGTGCATCATCGGCGAATCTCTCTCGCAGGCAATCGGATTCGGGAATTGCGACAGCAATAACGGAATGGGGCCGCGCTCGGCTTATGCGAAACGCGTGCCCGCGCATGGTTATCTTCACCTCTTGGTGGTGGCCCCCGAGCAGAGGAGCTACCGACTTCGAGGGTGCGCAGAACCTGTACGAATAGGGCACGCACGATGACTCCCCGATCACTGACCGCCGACTGAGAAACCGGAGCCGCGCTTCAGGACTCGGGAAAGGGAACGCTCTGTTCAGCATACGTCAACCACGCGTGCCGGACATTGGTTCGAGGGTGGATCGTCGCCGGTAGATGCCGTCGTCGTGGACCCTCGTGCCTTGGGCGGACTCGATGAAAGCCTCGGTCCGGACCACGGCGCCATGGGCTTGCGCCGCAACCATCTGTGCGCGAAGCAAGCGGGCCTTGGCCGCCCGCACGCTGCGTCCAGCGACTACGGCTGCCGCTCTGAGCTGGTCCAATTTGTCTTTCCGGCACTGTGCGTCACGCAGGATCTGCTCGTGCCGTTGATTCGAAGTCGCCTCCATGGATACAGGGTTGCCATTGCCGGGCGATCTACACAGCGGGCTTTTGTCCGCATCTGCCGACGTTGTGGCGCCGAGCTCCCGGTGATACCGGGGTATACTCGATGCGATCCCCGAGTCCCGAAGCGCGGCTCCGGAGCTGGTTACGCGACCCTTCGGAGGATTCCATGGCGGACATACCGTGTGCCGAACACCGAGGTTGCGTGATAGCGCACCTACCCTTGGACCGGCCGCGGCCGGTAGCCGGGACGCAGAGGGATGCCGGAACGCAGAGGGATATCGTCGGTTTCGCGGAGTCGGGTGATGAATTCGCCGAGTCGGGTGATGAATTCGTGCGCCGGCTGTTCGATACCGGCCTGCGTCTGCACGGGCTTCGCGGACGCTTCACGGATGGCCCGATCGATATCGCGAAGGCACGGGCGAGCCGGGCCGCGATCGTCGAAGTTCTCGACTGTATCGATGGGATCATTCGCGATACGCGAGTGGCGATGCTGGCCGTGACCACTTCGGGCGATCGGCGCGTTCGCCGGAGGGGGCCTCTCGGCGCGCTAGACTCAGACGGTGCTCAGGAGCCCAGACATCCATCGTCGCGCCTGCCGGGAACGGGACCGGTAGGTCTGCGTGAACCCGACAATGCCGGGGAGCGGCGACCTTTCGGTGCTCGATAGCTACAGGATCGTCGCCATCGCCTCGTCGGCCGGTGGCATCGCCGCATTGGGGAATCTCCTCAAAGGACTCCCCGAGGACTTCCCGGTTCCCGTGCTCGTCGTGCAGCATCTGGACCCGCGGCACAAGACCGTGATCGCGGACGTGCTCGGGCGGAAGTCGCGGATGCCTGTGCAACTGGCCGAGGCGGGGTTCCAGGCGCAGCCCAGTACCGTCTACGTCGCGCCGCCCAACTTTCATCTGCTGATCGACGGCGACGGAGTCATGTCGCTGTCCAGCAGCGAACTCGTGCATTTCGTCCGCCCTTCGGCGGATCTGCTGTTCGAATCGGTGGCAGGCGCCTTCGGCGCGCGAGCGATCGCCTGTGTGCTGACCGGGTCGGGCAGCGATGGCGGGATGGGGGTCAGCGCGATCAAGGCGAGAGGCGGCACGGTCATCGTGCAGGAGCCGGACAGCGCCGAATTCAAGGGTATGCCCCATGCCGCGCTCGCGACGGGGGCGGTGGATTTCGTTTTGCCGCTAGGTCAAATCGCCGAGGTGCTCTGCGGATTGCTGGAGGTGCGTGAGCTGTGACGATGTCGGACGATCCCGAGACCGCCGACGTCGTTCCGGCGGACGGTGGTCTGGAAGACCTGCTGGAATTCATCCGTGATTCGCGCGGATTCGATTTCACCGGATACAAGCGCTCTTCACTGGCGCGGCGTATCAGGAAACGAATGCACGAGGTGAGCGTCGAGGGCTACGGCGACTATCGCGATCGCCTGGAGAGCAACGCCGACGAGTTCCGGTATTTGTTCAACACCGTACTCATCAATGTGACGAGCTTTTTCCGCGACGTCGAGGCCTGGCAGTACATGGAGCGGGAAGTACTGCCGGAAGTGGTCGGCTCGGTGGACCCGGGTGGCGAGATCCGGATCTGGAGCGCGGGGTGTTCCTCCGGTGAGGAAGCGTATTCGCTGGCAATCGCGCTGGCCGAGCTGCTCGGCATCGAGGAGTGCACCCAACGGGTGAAGATCTACGGCACCGACGTCGACGAGGAGGCGTTGCGCGACGCGCGCACCGGCCTGTACTCGGCGCGAGCTCTGGAGCCACTGTCCGCCGAGCTGCGTGAGCGCTATTTCGAGCCCAGCGGCGACAAGTTTCTGTTCCGGTCCGATCTGCGCCGCCGGGTGATCTTCGGCAGGCACGACATCACCCGTGACGCGCCGATCTCGCGGCTCGACCTGCTGGTGTGCCGGAACACGTTGATGTATTTCAATGTCGAGGCGCAGTCCCAGATCCTGGACAGATTCCATTTCGCCCTGCGCGAGGGCGGCGTCCTCTTCCTCGGTAAGGCGGAGATGCTCCTGTCCGACGGTGAACGATTCGAGGTCGCGAATATGCGGCAGCGAATGTTCCGGCGCCGTGCCGGGGCAAGCGCCGCACCGCATGTGGCGCAGCCTGCTCGCCTCGAGATCGGGCTCGGGCAGGAGGTGCAGGGCGTAGTGCGGAAGCGACAGCTCAACGACCTCGCCCTGGAGTCTGCCCCGTACGGCTTGCTCACGGTCGGTACCGACGGGCGGGTATCGGTGCTGAACGGCCAGATCCGCAACCAGTTCGCCTTGAACGCGCACGATGTCGGCCGTCCGCTCAGTGAGCTCGAAATCTCCTACCGCCCAGTCGAATTGCGCTCACTGATCGAACAGGCGCACGCGGAACGCCGGGTGATCCGAGTGAATGCCGTCGAGCGCAGGCTCGGCCCCGAGGACGTCCAGTACTTCGACGTGCTGATTCAGCCGCTCTGGGCCAGTGACGGTGTCACGCTCGGCACGGTGGTGCATTTCGTGGATACCACGGTGTCCACCCGGCTTTCGCTCGAAGTGAAGGTGAAACGCGAGGAACTGGAGACTGCCTACGAGGAGCTCCAGTCGACCAACGAGGAGCTGGAAACCACCAACGAGGAGTTGCAGTCCAGCATCGAGGAACTCGAGACGACCAACGAGGAGCTGCAGTCGACGAACGAGGAGTTGGAGACCACCAACGAGGAACTCCAGTCGGGCAACGAGGAACTCGAGACGATGAACGAGGAAATGCGCATCCGCACAAACGAATTGGACGAGGCGCGCACCTTTCTGGAGGGCGTGCTGTCCAGCGTCGCCGCCGGAGTCGTGGTACTCGACAGTGAACTCCGGGTGCGCAGCTGGAATCGCGGCGCGGAAGAGCTCTGGGGTCTGCGATCCGGGGAGGTTCAGCAACAGTCTTTTGTCGCACTGGATTTCGGGTTGCCGACCGAGCAATTGCGGGCCAGCATCCAGCAGTGCCTCGAGTCCGGCAGGCGCATGGGCGCCATCGAGATCCCCGCGATCAACCGTATCGGCCGGTCGATTACCTGCGCGATCACCTGTTCGCCGTTGGACGGGAGCCGAGACGGGGTGGTGCTGATGATGGAGGAGATTCAGTCGCCGTCGCCGACAGTGCCTTCGGCACAAGATAACTGATCGGGCGTAGGGGTTCGGCGAGTATCGTTGAGAGCTGTGGCGGCGAGCTTCGACGCGCAGGACGGGATCGCGCGCGCGTGGCGGGATTGTGCCGCCGAGCGTGAGCGCGCAGAGCGTTCCGCGCGAATCGCCGCCGAATACGAGGCGGCCGCGCAGCTGCCGCCGGAGAGCATGCGGCCGTTCCGGCGGCGGATAGCCAAGCTACATCGCACGATGGAGGCGCGGCATGCGGCCTGCGCCCGGCTGCATCGGTTGTATGCGTTGCGGCTGCAGCGGTGGCACGGGGCGGGCGGCCATGCGCTGCGCCCGGTGTTCATGACCGTGGTGGCGGAGATGCTGCGCATGGACGGGGCCGGGCTCACGCTGTTCGGCAACGACCAGGAGGAGTTGCTGATCGCCGCGTCGGACGGCAGGTCACACGAGGCGCTCGAGCTGGAGTTGACGCTGGATGAGGGGCCGGCCAGGGAGGCAGCGCGCGGGTGCGCGGTGCGTGCGGACGGCGTGGAGATAGCCGATCGCTGGCCGCGTTACGGTCCGGCCGCCGCGCAGCTCGGTATCGACGGTATCGTCGCGGTGCCGCTGTCGGCGGGGACGAATCGCCTCGGCGCGCTGTGCGGCTTCGGCGCCGATCTGCGTGAACGCCCAGGTCAGGTGGCCGAAGCTCGCCGGATCGCGGAGATATTGACCACCTCCATCCTGCTCACCGTCGACGAGTCGCGAACCGGTGGTGCGCTGCACGGCCCGGTATTCGATGACGCCGACTATCTGGACACGGTCCACCAGGCCGTCGGCATGGTGGCGGTCCAGTGCCGCTGTGATACCGAGACCGCACGCGTGCTGCTGCGGGCTCGTGCTTTCGCCGATGGCGTGCGGATGCGTGAACTAGCGTCGCGGGTTGTGCGACATCAGAGTCGGCTCGATTGAAGGGTCGGAGCGGTCGATGGCGGATGAATTGGCCACGGGTATGTCGCGGCTGGCGGGACTGCTCTTGTCCACCGGTGATCTCATCCGGTCGCTGTCCGACGTCGCCGACGTGGTGACGACGATGCTGCCGGAACGGCCGATGACGGGTCTGGTGCTCCTGCGGGCCGACGACGTGACGGTCGGCGGCCACCCCGGAATCCAGCGGCTGCTCGTCGAGGAGGCAGGTATCGCGGGTGGATTGGGGCCGAGCCGGGAGGCCATCGCGACCGGGGAACCGGTATCGTCGCCCGATCTCGCGATGGAGCGGCGCTGGACCGGCTATCCGAAACGGGCACAGGCGCAGGGGATTCGATGCGTCTACAGCCAACCGTTCGGTGCGGGTGAGGATGTCGCGGGCGCGCTGGAGCTGTACGCGCGGCGCCCGACGACATTCGGCGACGAGACCTGCCGGGCAACGGCATTCACCGCCGAGCATCTCGGGGTGCTGTTGGCGATCGCGGACAATGCGGCCGAGCAGAGTGCGCTGGCCGGGCAGCTTCGCGCGGCGCTGGTGTCGCGGTCCGCGATCGATCAGGCACTGGGGATCCTGATGGGCAGGTATCGGTGCTCGCGGGATGACGCCTTCGCCAGATTGCGCGCGGTATCGCAGCACCGCAATGTCAAGGTCGCCGAGCTGGCGGGTGAAATCGTCGAGTCGGTCAGTGGATTGCCGCCCGCGCCGGTGCATTTCGATGAAGCCCGGCGACGAGCACGCTAGTCGGGTCGCTCGGATCCCGCTTTCTCGCCGTCCCGGATCGTATCGCGCTGACGGTGCAGCGCCTCCCTGGTCCGGTGCAGCGCCGTGTGGGAATCCTCCAGTGCGATTCGAGAGCTGCGCAGGATCCGTGCGGACCTGCGCAGTGCGGCGTCGGACGCTCGCAGCAGGGACTCCGACGCGCTCGCGCGATGTCTGGAATGTCCACTGCGGTCGGGGATCTCTCCGGGGATATCGGTGGTCATGCTTCGCCTCCACACGTATGGTGTCAACGACTTCAGCATGCCCCCAGCACGACCGGTGCGTTAGATCCGGATGGCGATTCCGGGGGTCGGCTTCGACCTGTCAGGCGAGGTAGAAGGTAACCGAAATCGACCAGAGGATGTCATCTGGGGACCTGCTCCGGAATAATCGTATGCATGGCTGTCGAGTACAGGCGACACCCGCGTGAGTTGTCGGACATCGAATCGTTGCGACTGCTCGGTACCACGCGATTCGGCCGGCTCGTCTTCACCCGGCGCGCGTTGCCCGCCATTCGGCCGGTCCCGCATATCGTCGACGGCGACTGCGTGATCATCTATGCCGACCTCGGTGCCGGGATTTTCGCGGATCGGCAGGTGCTGTGCTTCGAGGCGGACCTGATCGATCACCGCACGCTGCTCGGCTGGTGCGTGATAGTGACCGGCCTGGGTGAGAAAGTGAGCGATCCGGAGGAGATACACCGGTATCGGCTGATGCTGCCGCCTGCGGCCCTCGGCGCTCGCGATCGGATCTTCCGCATCCACGCCGACATCGTCACCGGCATCGACTTCGTGCCGATAGCGGACATCGCCGACCAGCGCTTGGCCTGACGATCGGCCGCGGCCGGCGCCGTGCGGCGCCCGCTACGCTACGAGTAGTCGTGACACGCTTGAACCAGCAAGGGAGACCTCTGTGCGCTATACGAGCCTCGTCGATGTCCTGCTGATCGCGACGCGCGGTGACCATGTGCTGCTGGCGCGCCGGGCGAACACCGGATACGGCGACGGGCTCTGGAATCTGCCCTCCGGCAAGCTCGAAGCGGGCGAGGATGTCGAGGCCGCCGTCCTCCGCGAGGCGCACGAGGAGGTCGGTATCCGGCTCGGCCGCAACGACATCCGCATGGCGGCCGCGCTGCACTATCGCCCGGGGGACGGTGCGGCGGCGCGCGTGGGATTCTTCTTCCACGCCACCGAGTGGCACGGCGAGCCGTTCAACGCCGAGCCGCACAAGTGCTCCGATGTCCGGTGGTTCCCCCTTGCGGAGATCCCGTTGGATACCGTCCCCTACACCGCGCAGGGCCTGAAACTGTTCCTGCGCAACGAGAACTTCGGCGTGTTCGGCTGGCCGCAGGACGAGAAGGTCTGCGGCCGAACGGTTTCCGGCTGATCGGGGTCAGGCGCGCTCGTCCTTGATGGCGCGAACCACCGCGGCGATCTCGGTGTTGATCGCCGCGGTGAGTCGTCCGGTGTCGGCGGCTGTCGCGGCCGGGGGCCGGTGGGCGGTGATCAGGTAGCGGCCGTCGTCGGCCAGATCTCGCCACTCCAGGTGGCGGATCACTCTGCCGCGCGGGCCGAAACGCGAAAAGCCTTGGCGGACGGTGATCCAGCCGGCCGCGGTGGGCACGGTCTCCAGAAAACGGGTGCCGTCGTAGGTATCGAGCTCGTCGAACGCGCCCCTGACCACCGTTCGGTTGAACGCGTCGCCGACCTCGTCCTCGGGACGCACGGGCATGGGCAACGAGATGTATGGCCGCTTGCCGGGATCGGCCTTCGGCAGCTTGGCGGCGATCGTCTCGGCGAGTGCGAGCACCTCGCATTCCGTGATGACGAAACCCGCACTGTGCTGGACGGTTTCACCGGCGAGTTGCTCGAGCACGTAGGCCCTCTCGCCACGGCGGACGCCGAGCACGCGGATGCTGCCCCCGGGGTTGCCGGGATTCCGGCCGTCTATGCCCCGCAGCACGATTCGGATATCCGGACCGGCAACCATGTCGAATATCTCGTCCGCGGAGTGGCCGACGGTGCGGTCGAGATGCGCTCGGGCCTCGCGCTTTTCGCGCAGGTAATCGTCGTAGTCCGGGGTCCGGCTGAGGAAGGTGAACGGTGCGGGCAGGGTGTCCTCGCGCAACTGTTCCCAGAGCACGATGAACTCGACATCGGTGAACCGCCAGGTGCGCTTCATCGTTCGATGACCGGTTCGACGACCCGCGGCGCCGTGCCGACGGCTTCCTCGATCGGCGCGGTGGAGTCCAGGAAGGTGGGGCGTTTGCGGTTGTTCGCGTCGGTGCCCGCGCCGCGACCCGCCGCGCCCGTCGCGCCGGGCGATCCGGGTGTCGCGGCCATCGGGGCCATTCCGGCGCGCCCGAGCGCGGCGGCCGGGGCCGCGCCGGACAGGCTCGCCCGCGGAAACAGTTTGGCCTGCGCGGCGGCATCGCGCCCCGATACCGAACCGGGAACTCCCACACCGGGTCCCGGTCCGCCGACCTTGGGCAGACCGGCCTTCGGATCCAGTCCGGGCGTGCCGGAAATCCCGGGCATGCCTGCCCGCGCTTGATTCCCCGCCGCCCGCTGTGCGGCTTGTTCCGCCGCCTGCATCGCTTGCTGCATGGCCTGCTGTCCCTGCTGGGCGGCCTGCGCCGCGGCCGACTGGGCCTGCTGTTTGCGGGCGGCGTCGTGCATCTCCTTCTGGAATTTCGCCGAGTCCTCCTGCTGTTTGCGCGCCCTTTCGCGCTGTTCGCGGTTGAACCGGTCGGCTTCCTTGGATCGCCGCTCAGCGTCTTTGAGCAGTTTGTCCTGTCGCCTGCGCTGGTCCGGTGTCAACCCCTGACCGGGGCGGGTGCGCTGCCGCGGCGTCGGGGTGGCGCCGGGCCGGAAGCGTTGGCGTCCACCAGGTCCCGGACCGGGGCCACCACCGCCCTGTGGCGGAGCGTGCCGCGAACCCGGCGGTGGACCGGATTGGTCGCCGGGTGGTGGGCCGGGGCGATGGTCCGGCGGTGCTGCGGCGGGCACGGTGGCCGGCGGGGCGCCGTTGACGCCAGGGGGAACCTGGCTCTGGGGTCCGCCGAACGACGCGGCCGGCTCCGGCAGGTGGGGAATATAGCGATAGGTCTCGGTCACGCCCTTGACGAACGAGGATTCCATATTGAGCTGATAGCGATAGGTTTCGTCATCGGTCGTGCCCGCGTACCCGCCCTTGTCGCCGTATTCGGTTTCCCCCGCCGGATTCTCTTCTTTCGGTGGCATGCTCAGCTCCGTCGACCGTAGCCAGCCGCCGACGAACTCGAGGTTGTAACTCATCCGGACCATGCCGTCGTGCAAACCGGGCACTGCCTTGTTGATGTAGGCGTCCACCGCCCCGATCACGGCGTCTCGTCCGTACCCGGACCAGCGTTCCGGGCTGCTGACGGAATGCAGCGAGCCGGAAAGCTCCGCGTACACCGTCACTAGTTGCTTGGCCAGCTCCCGCCATTTCGTCGCGCCGTACGTCGCGAGCGAGATATCCGGGCTTTCCCGAATGTTCTTGCCCAGCTGGAAGAGCCACTTCCAATCCTTGTCGAAGGGATGATCCCGCTTGTCTGTCCACCAGCCGTTGTTCGCCGAGTTGTTCGGCTGCTTTGTTAAAGCCGCATTGGGTGGCGGGAACTTCCCGTTGATTCCGATGTCCGGTAGCCGGACCGGCGGCACTGTCACCGAGGGCAGTGGCGTGCCGCCTATCGGAATCGCTTCGAAGGAGTCCCTGGCGACGTGTTCGGTTCCGGCATAGGCTTTTCCGAGCACGATGAAGGTGGCCCGCATCTCCCGGAGAATGCCGATGTGCTGGCCGAGGACGTCGTTCAGCCTGCCGGCTTGGCTGCCGAGCCGCTCGAAAAGTGGTCCGGAGGATATTGTTCCCGCGATCGGATCGAGTATCGGAATATCCTCGGTGACGGCCTGCATCGTCGTCAGGCGGCCCAGTGCGTCCGCGATGTGATTCGCGATGACCCTGGCCAGTTCGAACTGGAAAGTGAGTCGCTGCTGACCCGGTGCCGGATGGGTGGTCATCCGCCTGAGCGCGGGCCAGGGATTGCCCGCCGGTGGCGTCGGTCCGGAATTCGTCATTCGTCGCTCTCCTGATCATCTCCGACGGCACCGAACTCGGTGTATACCGAACCATTGGAGCACGGGATGATCGTTTTCCGGGCCGCTGACGGATTGTCTTTACCGGGACCGAAGACTTTACCTTTTCCGAACATTCCGGGCGCACAATGGATTACGCCGAGCTGGTTTCGCCCGGGCGATAGCCGGTGTTCTGCCCGAGCACTCGATCGAGGGCCGCCATGACGTGGTCGAGTTCGAGCGGCGCCAGTTCGAAAGCGGCCAGGTCTCGGTTGGCCTGATCGGGAATATCCGCGGCGTCGAACAGCGCCTGAAGCGCCTCGACGACGGCCGCGGCGCGCGCCTGCGGTGGGGCGGCGTACGCCTCGGCCAGCCGGCGCGCGATATCGGCAGGCGCCGGATGTTCGGAATAGAACGGAAAGTACGGGTGGATGGCGGCTACGCCGTGATACGTCTCGTCGGCGGTATAGCCCGGTTCGACAATGCCTTTGAGCGTGAGCCGGATCGCGTCCCACTTGACGGCGATCTGTTCGGGCGTTGTCGCCTCGGTGTGCAGCCACCGATGTAATTGATCGGCGTACAGGCCGCTGTTACGCCAGTCGTGCGGGCTCCACGGCGTCCACGCCTCGCCGTCGGCGTCCACCGAGCGTCCGAGCCGGTCGGTCCAGCGCGCCAATTGACCGCTCTCGATCAGGGCGATGATCCTGGTGGCGGTCAGCGATACCGTGGCGTGGTAGTGCACCGCGACAGGCCTGCCGAGCGGATCGGTCGAGGCGGGGCCGACCGGCACCCGTTCGACCGTGGTGAGCGGGGCCGGGCGCTGGTCGCCGTCGGGATGGAACTCCGAGCGCGGCAATCCGGACGGGTCGAACACCTGATCGCCGCTCAGGGTAGTGATCGGGAGTGTCCAGCCGTGCTGCACCGGCCGGAAGTACTGGTTCCACCGGTTGGCCTTGTTGCCGTCGTACTCCCGCGCGGACAGGTATACCGTGGGCACACCGAGGATCATGGGGATCTCCAAAGCGCCACTCTCCAAACCGATCTGCGCCACGTTCCGGTTGCCGGCGAGCCTGCGGAAGAACAGTGCCTGTTCCCCGTAACTCAGGCCGTCCCGCTCCCAGAACCTGACCAGGGTGCTCGTATCGACGCCCTCGAGAACGCCGGCGCGCCGCCACATTTCGAGCATGCCCGGGCGCCCCGCGAACAAGTCGTCGCCGACAAGCACGATGCGGCGATCGGGGTGTCGCGCGCGCATCGTCTCGATCAACTGACGGATGTGTGCGGGCCTGGTGTCCAATTCGGCGCCGCGGGTGCCGTACGGCCGCGAGTCGCGCACCCACAGCAGCGTGTACTCCCGCGGGCCGGTATCGCCGTCCTCGTGCGTGGTGAGTAGCCGATTCAGGACGGCATCCGCACGCGCGATGCGGTTTTCGGCGATATCCCCATGCCCGAGCACGGCGTCCAGAATGGCCCCGCGCGCGGCGACCGGAAGGTCACGGATCTGGTTCAGCGTGAACAGATGTGCTCGCTGCCAGCGCGTTTCGGTGTAGACGACATCGCGGGCGTCTTCGGCCACGGCCACCCGGATCCGGCTCGGGTCGATCCCGTAGTCCTGGATGAGGCGCTGGCGGATCCGCAGCGCCGCACGGAGCGGCTCCGCGTGCAGATCGAACAGAGCGCGGATCAGCTCGCCGTGCGATACGCCGTCGATCGGCAGGTTCTCGGCCCAGCGTGCGAACACGACGGCATTGGCCTGCTCGGCGGTCATCCCCGCGGGAAGCTCACCCAGATAGGCGATGTGGGCGAGCTGTGCGTTCAGCGCCGACGATTTGAACACGCCGTTGGGACGGAAGGCGATCTCGATCGTGGTCTCCGGGTCGACCGTCAGCGCCATGCTGTGGATATGTTCCTCACCGCTCTGATGCGAGTAGAACCGCAGGTGCTTGTTGTCCATACCGGAGATCCGCTCCGGCGCGACGCCGACCTGGTCGAGCTCGCGGTGCAGCCGGAACACCATGTCGGTCACCGATGTCTGCTCGACGTAGGCCACCAGTTCCGCGAGGAACGCGTCGAGGCGGCGTCCGCCGTCGGCGGACAACCCGTCCCACCGTGCGATCTGGTCCGGGGTGGCGAAAATGCCCGAGGGCGGCGCGTCGGCGGCTCCCTCGATGCGCTGCACACCTTCCTGCGGTTCGGTGGCGACGGGGTCGGCCGCCGGCGCCTCGGTCGGTGGCGGGGTGGCCTCGCCGATCCAGCGCCGCTGCCGTGGATCCCAGTGCGCGTGCAGATCCTGGTCGCTCAGTAGGGGATCGAGGAACAAGCGCGCCAAAGGCATTGCCTCGTCGAGATTTCGGAACGGCAGTGCGTCGGTGGGACCGAGATGCTGGTTGAACCAGACCACCCAGTTCTCGTTCGGCAGTACGAAATGGCCGGGCACCTCGAGGTGATCACCCTGTTGCTCGCGCCAGCGGATCTCCTCGCGCAGGTTCTGCTGTGTGGCGGCGCCGTCGAACGGGGTGGTCATGGCGAGCAGCAGTACGTCCGCCAGATCCTGTGGGCGATAGGGGAGTTCGCTGCCCGCCCGCTGACAGGTATAGATGTTCTTATCCGGCTGGAACTCGCAGTCGCCGCACTTCGGCGTCACGTGATAACCCATGGTGAACATCCCGGCGATCTTGTGCAGCAAGACGTCGCGTACCGACAGCAGTGGCAGTTCCGGTGTCGGCGGCATGGTGTCGGTACGCAGGATCTCCGCCGGGAACACGACGGTATCCGGCGGATCCCACATCGGGATACCGCGCTCGGGGTTGAGGTCGACGCCGACCTCCATGACTGTCGTCGCGCCCAGGTAGGCGATGTGGAACACCCGCACGCCGCCGTTCTGCAGTGACTCGTGCCGGTCGTACTCGAACCTCAGGTGATCGCCGTGCTCGCGTTGCAGCGCTTGGCGATACTCGGCCACCAGTGTCTCCGCGTCGACCGGCGTTCCGTCCTCGGTGATCCGGACGAGGTCGATATCGGCGCTGGTGCGCGCGCCCGGGATGCGGGCGAGCATGCCCTGGCCGCCCTTCAGCACCCAGTTGGCGCCGTGCTCGGAGCTGAACAGGCGCGCGAGGGCGCGCTGGAGCGTGAACTGCTGGATCTGCGCGGATCTGCCGCGGGCGAGGTCCTGTGCCGCCGTGCGCGCGGCATCGAGAAGTCGCCGATAGAACGCTCCGGTTTCGGGGGGATGTATTCCGGCCCCCTCGGGGCGCTGCTGCGTGTCGGAGGGATCGGGTCGCGCGAGTTCCTCGTCCAGCCGGGTGGCGAGCGTCGAATCGTGCGCGTCCAGGAGCGCGCGCTGGTCCGGTACTGCACTCAGCAGGCCGAGCGCGTTCGCCAGGTCGGACAGATCCGTGCGCAGGCTCAGCGTGCGCGCGAGATTGCCGCGGGAGCGATCGAGTTGTCCCACAAGCACCTTGGCCTCCGCGTAACGCCCGGCCAAATGCGCGGTCAGCACCCGCGGCTGGTCGTTGTCCGGATCGCGGTCGACCGAGGGATCCTGTGCCAGTTGGATTTCCGCGAGCTCATGCGCCACCGCGCGCGCCACATCCTGATCGCGCGCGCGTGGCGAGATGACGACGTCGTATTCCGAAGTGCCGGTGCGCCGCGCGAACTCGGCGACCACGCCGTCGCGTGTCGGTCCTACCGCGATCCGGACGACGACCGGGTCGCCATGCTCGTTCCGCAGGAGGAAGTGCCGCGCGGCCTCGTCCCAGCGCGCGCCGTCCGGGCGAATCAGCTCCAGATTCTCGGTGATCTGGTTCAGGACAGCGGAATCGGTGAGATCGCCCGCTCCGGTTCGCGCATTGCCGCGGAAGGCGCCGAGATCGGCGGCGTTACCGCGATGGGCACGCGTATTCGCCACCCCGGCACGGCCGTTCGGATCGCCGCCGGGGTGGCGGGCGCCCGGATCGAGCACGATGATCGGGCCCGGCGGTACTGCGGTGCCGTCGGCGATCGGCCGATCGGTGCCGACCTGTAGTGGGGATGGGGGGTCGTCGAGGGGCGTCCGCTGATCGGTTCGTATGGCGATCGGTTCGGGACCGCCGGTCACGGGTGTCCGTGCGGCGGCGGCCCGGGACCGGGGCGTGCTGTCGGGGATATTCACGCCGCCATTCGGATCGGCGGCACGCGGTGGACCGTCCACGGGCGCACGGCCGGACGCCACGCCCGGCCCGACCGGGGGCACGCCGGTGGTCGGCTGAGCATGCCAGGGCCCCGCGGCGGGACCTGCTGGTGCGATAGACGAATTGGACGTGGGCGATGCGATGGGCGCGTGCGATGCGATGGGTGTGGGGAGTGTGCTGGTCGTTGTTGAAGCGGCATTCGTTGGTGATGTGGTGGTTGCTGGTGGCGTGATGGTCGTAGGCGGTGCGATGGGCGTGGGCGGTGCGGTAGATGCGGGTGATGCGACGGGCGGCGTCGTGTGCGGGATCGGCTGCGCCATCGACGCGGACACACCGTTGACCGATGCGTTCGTGTCAGAGGTAGCAGCGCGCGCGCCGGTGGTCGGTGCATCCGAGGCGGGCACGCCGGAGGTCCGGGCGCTGCCGTCGCCGCGCGCGCCGGGGTTGCGGGTGCTGCCGTCCGCCGGGGCGGCGCCGGTGCCGCGGAGGGGGAGCCGCCGCCGTTCGGGGCGCTCGGGCCCGAGGCGTTCGTTCCCGGCGAATTCGTGCCCGTGCCGCTCAGTGGCGCACCACCGGTGATGTTGCCTCCCACCGTATTCGGGGCACCGATCGATGGGTTGGGCGCCGAGGGCGCGGCGGCGGGTGCGGTGTCGGCCCCGGCGAGGTCCGGTGCCGAACCGTGCCCCGGCCCGCGATATCCGCGCAGCGCGCTCGGGCCGACACCCAAGGCCGCGCCGCTGAGGAATCCGAGCGGGTCGGCGCTCCACTGGTTGGTGAGCGCACCGGTGGCCGCGACCGCCCCGGCCGCGCCGATGAGACCGGCACCGGCGCCCACTGCCGCACCACCCAGCATGCCCTTGAATCCCGGCTGCTCCCATTGTGTTCCGGTGAGACGGGTGTGCAGTCCGAAGCCGCCGAGTCCGCCCGCCGCGCCCGCCAGCGCGGAGATCTGCGCGTTCAGAATCAGCTTTTTCCGATCGAACCTGTCCTGGAACCCCGCGTCGATATTGAGCTTCTGTATCGCGGCTTCCTGCGAAATGCCCTGTGCGACTTCCTGGAGCGCTTCCTCGACCATCTCGACGACGGCGCGCACCACCATCTCGCTCTTGATGCTCAGCCTGGCCAGCAGCCTGGCGATCACCTTCTCCAGCGCCATGCCGAGCCACCGGCATCGGAGCTGGGTCTTGCCGATGATCTCGATCGAGGCGGCCCAGCCGCCGGGACCACTTGCCGCCGCCCACTCCAGTTCCAGTGCCGCCCAGCCCAGCGTGAACAGGATGTCGAGTTTGGTGGACCGGATCGCGAGGGCGAATTCCTCGGCCTGCTGACCCCTCGCGCGGTAGGCCGGGACCATGTCGTCCAGCGATCCGGCCCCGGAGCGCAGGTTGTTCAGCACCTGCTCCATCCGGTCCCGCCCGTGTCCGGAGCGGTACCCGGCCTGCGTTGTGGCGAGCCCCTGGTCGGCGTCGGCGAGCACACCACGCAGATCGTCGCTCAGCTCTGTCAACGATCGCCCGAGCACGCGCTGCAGATCCTCGTTGCCCTGCGGCCATTCGTTACCGGCGAGCGGGGCGACCCACTGCAGCCAGCCGGGAATCTCGATCGCCATCGTGGTCTCCCCGCTTCACCACGCCTGGCGAATGGAGCCGATATCGCGGAGGTGATCGCCGTCGAGCTCCTCCACGTCGGCGAACGTCATCGCCGTGGCTTGCGCGGCGAGCTCTCGGCGCTCCGGTGCGCCGGGAGCGGCCGTGGACACCGGGAGACGCAACGGCAGGCCGGTCTCGAAATCGGGCATGCCCTCGATCACCTCCGACACCTTCGGCAGCCGGGTCTGCCGTGCGGTGAGCGGTTCGATCAGCGCCTGTGTCTCGCGTGCCACCGCCGCAGCCGCTTCCTGCGTGAGATCCCGTATCGCCGAGGCGATCTCGTCGTAGTCCAATTCCGCGATGTCCGAGGTGAACTGGACGTCGATGAGGAGGCCGTCGGCGTTGACGGTGACCGTGATCCGCTTGTCCCGTGACGTGGCGTTCGCGGTGAGCAGCACGCGCCGCTGCTGGACCTCGACGACTTCGCGCATCTGCCGCTGGAACGCTTCCAGCAGCGATTCCATATCCGAGTCGAGGTGTTCGGTGCTCATCTCGGCGTTCAGCGCCGCCGGCCGAAGGATCCGGTGTTGGTATGTTCGGTCCGCTCGAGCTTCGCCGCGGCCCGGTGCTGGCCGCCGGAAATCTCCTCGAAGGACCGAGCCATGTTCTCGGTGTTGCGGATCAGCGCGTCCATGCCGGTGACGAAACCCTTTCCCCCCGAACCGTAGGCGAATTCGGTACCGAATTTGTCGGCGCTCCATGCGGCCGATCCCACCGACATCGCCGCATAGGCGTCCGTGACGATCCGCTGCAGGCGTTCCCGCACGGTGTCGTGGTCGCCGCCCGCGCGGCGCACGATATTCGGAGATACTTCGAGATGTTCGGTCATATCGCTGTCCTTCGAACTGGTCCCGCCGCGATGTGCTCCGATCATCGCATCGAGACCGGCAGCGCGCGAGACCAATTCGGGAAACGCCAGCACGGTGTGTTCGGGGAATGTAAAGGCGTGAGTTCCGCGGATCATCGTGGCGTGGGTGGCGCGCATACCGGTCGTGCGAAAGGTACTATGCGGCCATGGAATTGGGGGCTTTCGTCAGGGAAATGCGAGGTCAACGGCCGGATAGGCCGGTGTCCGCGAATTCCCGGTGCGGCATGCGGGGTAGCAGATATCTGCCTGTCGGTCCCCCGCCCCGTATTCGACGGTGGTGCGCGACAATGGATTGCGTGAGGCTTGCAGTCGTCGAAGAGGATCAGGGAGTCGGGGATGCGCTCGCTGAGGCGCTCAGTATCTGGGGTTATGAAGTCGACCACAAGAGAACCGGTGCGGAATTGCTGGACTCCTATGGTGGTTACGATGCCGTGATCCTCGATCTCGGCCTGCCGGATATGGACGGGATGCAGGTACTGCGACGCTTGCGGGCGGTCAGCACGATGCCGGTTGTCATCCTGAGCCGTCATGCTGACGAGCGTTCCATCGTGCGCGGATTGCGTTGCGGCGCCGATGATTACATGGTGAAACCGGCGCGCATCCCGGAGCTGGTCGCCCGGCTCGAGGCGGCCAGTCGTCGTGCGGCCACGCCGGGCGGTCCGACGCCGCACCTGGTCTCCGCGCGGGATGTGCAAGTGGATCTGCTGGCACGGCAGGTCGAGGTGAGCGGCGCTCCGGTCACGCTGACGCACAAGGAGTTCGAACTACTCCGGATACTGGTGGAGCGCCCCGGTTCGGCGGTGAGCCGCAGGCAGCTGGTGGATCGCCTCTGGGGCGGCGTGCTGATGGAGATGTCGCGGGCGCTCGATGTACATATCGCGGCATTGCGCGCGAAAATCGATCGGCCCGGATTGATCGCCACGGTACGCGGTTACGGGTACCGGTGGGAGGGTTGACGGAAATGGTGCCACCGCAGGGGGTGGCACCATTTCTCGCTACGCGGTCGCGGGGCCGATTTCTCGTTCTACGACCAGTGCCACGTGTAATCGGGACGGGCACTGTAGTTTCAGCATCACCTGCCGCAGATGGTTCACCACGGTCCATTCCGAAATTCCGAGCCTGCTCGCGATCATCCGATTCGTCATACCGGTGGATACGAGTAGCGCGATCTCCCGTTGGCGGTCGGTGAGCACATCGAGCGACGGCGGTTGGTTCCGTTCGGCAAGCAGCATAGATTCTGTCCGTTCACGCGAGCCATGTTCCCGTACTGGCTGAATGGTGGGATCTATCGACACGCTATTACGTGGGCCGTGCCGGATGCGTCTATCCCGGATTGGATTTCGATCTGCACCCACCGTGGTATTTCCGGCGCCGGGGTAAACCTGAGATGTAGTCCGCTGGTTGTCGAATCCGCGCGGCGCGGTGGGCTTTGCGGCCGGAGACTATTGCGCGGGACGTGCGGCTCCTACGATGACCCACGTGGTGACCAGATTCCGCGCCCTGAGCTCCGGCGGGCGAGTATTTCCGTTACGGTGGCGGCGCGGAAATCCGCGGATGGTGGACGCGATGCTCGCCGTTGCGATGTGCACGGGTATGTGGCTGGTCGGCACCGTATTTCATCCGCCGGGCTGGCGCGTGTTCGATCTCTGGGGCTATCTGCTGACCGCCCTGATCTGCCTGCCGTTGGCGGCCCGCCGGGTCGCGCCGATGCCGACCTTGGTGCTGGTGTCGGCCGCGTACTCGGGATTCCTGCTGCTGGGATTCCTGCCGAGCCTGAACGTGTATGCCCCGATGGTGGCGTTCTACTCCGTCGCGACGATCAAATCGCCACGGGTCACGGCGGCCGGTGCGCTACTGCTCGGTGCTGTGCTGTTCCACAGCGGTTGGACCGAGCCCGCGTTCCCGACGACGGTCGCGATCGCGCAGGCCGTCTTCATGCCCGCGGTGATCTGGGCGCTGGCCGGTGTCTCCCAGCGGTTGAGCCTGCGCAATCGTCAGTTGATCGAGGCGACCGAACAGTTGCGGCGCGAGCAGGAACTGCGGGTGGAGCATGCCGTGGTGCAGGAGCGGCTGCAGATCGCCCGGGAACTGCACGACGTTGTCGCACACCATATTTCGGTGATCTCCATGCAGGCCGGACTGGCCAGGTACGTATTCGACAGCGATCCGGCCACGGCGCGCGCCGCGGTGCACACCATCGGCGCGACGAGCAGGGAGACGCTGGAGGAGTTGCGCCGAGTGCTCACGCTGCTGCGCGCCTCGGATACGTCGCCGGAGATCGGCGCGGCCGTCGAAACCGAACCCGCCCCGGGATTTCCGGGATTGGCCGCGTTGATCGAGCGGGTCCGTGGTGTCGGTGTCGAGGCCGAACTGGAGATCACCGGAATGGTCGACGAGTTGCCCTCCGGGCTGCAACTCGCGGTGTACCGGGTCATCCAGGAGGCGCTGACCAACGTGATCAAGCACGCCGGGCCCTGCCGGGCAACCGTTGTGGTGCACCGCGATTGCCGCGAGCTGACGGCCACCATCGTCGACGATGGTGATTCCGCTGCCGCCGTTGCCCATTCGGGCGGTGGTCACGGTCTGGTCGGGATGCGCGAGCGGGCCAGGCTGTACGGCGGCACCCTGATCGCCGGGCCGCGTCCGGACGGCGGGTACACGGTACGATTGGCCGTGCCTTGGCCGTTGTCGCCGACGCACCGGTGTGCTTCAGGGAGTGACCCAGCTGATGATCAGTGTGCTTGTGGTGGATGATCAACCACTGATTCGCGCTGGTCTGGTCGCACTGCTGAACGCGGCGCCCGGATTGACGGTGGCGGGTGCGGCGAGCGACGGCGAGCAGGCCGTCGGCATGGCCGCCGCCACGAATCCGGATGTGATCGTCATGGATATCCGGATGCCGGTGGTCGGCGGAATCGCCGCGACGCGACGTATTCTCGCCGGCGGGAACCCGCGGCCGCGGATCCTGATGCTCACCACCTTCGACCTGGACGAGTACGTCTACGAGGCGCTGCGGGCCGGTGCGTCCGGATTCATCCTCAAGGAAGCCGATCCGGACCGGCTGCTGTCGGCGATCCACACGGTCGCCGGCGGGGATATGCTCTTCTCGCCGAGCATCACCTGCCGGCTCATCGAAACCTATCTCCAGCACAGTGTTTCGGGCTCGTCGCCGTCCGACGCGGAGCTCGACCTGCTCACCGCCCGCGAACGGGAGGTGCTGCGGCTGGTCGGCACCGGCGCCACCAACAACGACATCGCCGACCGCCTGACCATCAGCGAGGGCACGGTCAAAACCCACCTCAACCGCGTGATGACGAAACTCGACCTGACCAGCCGCGCTCAAGCCGTCGTCGTCGCCTACGAAACCGGTTTGGTCACGCCGAGATCCGCGGCGTAGCGCTCCGCGTTGCCGAGGAAGGTGGCCAGTTCCCGTTTGAGTACCTTTCCGGTCGGGCCGAGTGGCAGGGATTCGACCAGGCGCACCTGGCGTGGATATTTGTAGGCCGCCAGGTGCTTTCGGCTCCAGGCGATGATGTCGGCGGCGAGCTGGTCGCGGTCGTCGGCGTCGGGGTCCGGGACGACTACCGCGCAGACCTCGGCGCCATAGGTGTCGTCGGGGATGCCGATCACCGCGGCCTGGGCGATGGCGGGGTGGCGCATCAGCACCTCTTCCACCTCGCGCGGGTACACGTTGTAGCCGCCGCGGATGATCATGTCCTTCTTCCGGTCCACGAGGGACAGGTAGCCCTCGGCGTCCTTGACGCCGAGATCGCCGGAGCGGAACCAGCCGTCGACGATGGCCTCGGCGGTCGCTTCGGGGCGGTTCAGGTAACCGGCCATGACGTTGTGCCCGCGAATAACGATCTCGCCCACCGTCTTCGGGGGTAGCAGTTCGATGCGGTCGTCGATATCGGCCCTGGCGATCTCGGCGTCGACGCCCCAGATCGGCTTGCCGACGGTGCCAGGCTTACACGGCCAGGCCCGCTGGTTGTAGGCGACCACCGGGGAGGTCTCGGTCAGGCCGTACCCCTCGTAGATCGGGCAGTCGAACCGCGCCTGGAATTCCTCGAGCACGCGGACGGGCAGTGCCGAGCCGCCGGAGAACGCCCGATCGAGCCGCGGCAGCGGCCGGTGCGGTGTCGCGGCGAGCAGCGCGAGATACATGGTCGGCACGCCCATGAACACCGTGCACCGCCGCGCGGTCATCAGGTCGAGTGCGCGCGGTCCGTCGAACCGTTCCATCAGTACCATCGTGGCCCCCGCGCGGAAAACCGTGTGCATACCGCAGATCTGGCCGAAGGTGTGGAACAGCGGCAGGCACCCGAGCAGCACGTCGCCGGGTTCCATGGCGAAGGGGGAGTCCATGCCGATCTCGACGTTCAGCACGATATTGAGCTGGGTCAGCATCGCGCCCTTCGGCAGGCCCGTTGTGCCGGAGGTGTAGAGGATCAGCGCGATATCGCGCGGATCGCGCGGCACCTGGGCGTCGATCGGAATCTGCTGTGCGGCAAGCACGTCCAGTCGTGGCCGACCCGAGTCGCCGGCTTCCAGCACGGTGAACACCGGCGTCGCGGCCGACTCGCCGAGGCGATCGAGCAGCGGGGCGGCGCAGATCACCGCCGCCGCATCGCAATCGCGCAGTACATGCGCGATCTCGGCCGCGCGCAGCAGCGTCGGCACCGGGACCACGGTCGCGCCGAGCGCCAGCGCGCCGTAGTAGGCCATCGGGAAATGCGGTGTGTTGGGCAGTATCAGCACCACGCGATCGCCGGGTCCGATGCCGTGCGCGCGCAGCACCGCCGCGTAGCGCCGGGCCGCGAGCCACAGCTCGGCATAGGACAGCGACGCCGGGCCGAAGACGATCGCCGGATGATCCGGCCGCCTGCGCGCGGATTCGGCGAGGATGGCGGCCACCGAAAGCGACATGGCCGATCAGCCCGCCGTCTTCGCCAGCAGCGCCTTGTCCGGTTTGCCGACACCGGTCAGCGGTAGCGCGTCGCGCAGGTGGATCCTGGCCGGGACATGTTTGGGGGAGATCTCGGCGGCGATATGGGTGCGCAGCTCGTCCTCGGTGGCGGCGCCCGGATCGCGCAGCACCACCGCGGCGTGCAGATACTCGATCCGATCCTGGTCGACGACGGGAAAGACCGCCGCCTGCGCCACCTCCGGATGCGCGAGGAAGGCGTCCTCGACCGCCGCCGGATAGATCTTGATGCCGTTGGTCTTGACCACCTCCGACATCCGGCCGCGGATCGTGAGATAGCCACGCTCGTCGACGAATCCGAGATCGCCGGTGTGCAACCAGCCGTCGCGCACGGTGCGGGCGGTCAGCTCCGGATCGCCGACGTACTCGGCCATCCGGAACGGTGAGCGCACGCAGATCTCGCCGATCTCGCCGGTCGGCAGATCCCGCCCGTCCTCCTGGTCCCGGATGCGGACCTGCGCGAACAGCGGGCGACCCGTGGTGCCGAGCAGGCCGGGGTCCAGATGCTCGGCCGGGCCGAGCATGGTGATGGCGGCGGCCTCGGTGGTGCCGTAGATCTGGATCAGCACCTGACCGAATATCCGCACCGCGTCCGCCAGCCGCTTCCGCGAGGACGGGGCGCCGGTGTAGCAGAGCATCGCCAGGCTCGACAGATCGGTGGTGGTCACGTCGGGGTGATCCATGAGCAGGTAGAGCTGCGGCGGTGAGATGAGCATCCGGGTGATCCGGTGCTCCTCGATCGCGCGCAGCACCGCGCCGGGGGCGAAACCGTCGTGCATGATCACCGCGCCGCCCGAGGCGAGCGAGTCGTCGGCCGCCTGGCCGCTCGAGTGGCTCATCGGCAGGGTCGCCAGATATGTTGCACGCCAAGCCATTTGCAGTCCGGCGGTGATGAAACCACGGCGGGCGCGGAAATCGACGGCGATGCCCTTGGGCTTGCCCGTCGTCCCGCTGGTGTAGGTCACCACGGCGATGCGGTCCGGGGCGATCGCGATATCGGCCGCGTCGAAGGTCGGGTCGCCGCCGGTGAGGTCGAGGACGTCGGGGCCGAGGTCGCCGAGCGCGGCCAGGCGAATCGGCGCCGCCGCGCCCGCACCGAGGACGCGCGCGCGGTCGAGATTGCCCGCGTCGACCGCGAGCACGGTCACCTTCGTCTCGGCGACGGCGCGGTGCGCCGCGTGGGTGGGCAGCGGATCGTTCGGGTCCACCGCGTTGGTGGTGTGCAGGTGAACCACGGTGGCGCCCACCAGATTCGCCGCGTAGCGCAGGATGAGCGTCGCCGGGGTATTGGTGGCGGTGAGTATGCCGACAACGGGCGCGCTGGCCGCGGGCTCGGCCGCGATGTGCCGGTGCAGCAGCTGTGCGGCGGACCGGACGAGCCCGTCGAACTCGGCCGCCGTCATGGCGATGCCGCCGCCGGTGAGGACGACTTTGCCCGGTTCACGGGACAGCACCTCGAGGATCTGGTGGACATAAGTGTCGTTCGCAGACATGCAAGAAACTCCGGTTCGATAGGCGGAATCCCGACGAGCGTACATAGCGCGAAAAAATTCGTAAACCCCCCATATCGGCAGGCCGTCGATCGGTCGCCGGACGCCATCGCCGCGCTATCGGAACGATATTTCCGCCTGCCATGCTGACGCTCGTCCATATCTTGGCTCCCTGAGCTCGGCAACAATCCTCGGCCCGCCGGAAAGCGATAGCACGCGCGCGCGGGCGACATTCTGTCCGAGAATTCCGCACGAAATATCCGAGCGGCGAACGCCTGCGTGTGCGCGGCTCACAGAAAGCGAGTTGACCATTCATGGCCACTTATTCCGATGCGCTGCGCGCGCTCTACTCCGGCTTCGAATCCACCGGCCGCAGGCGCGAGTACCTGGAGATCGAGCGGATCGCCGGGCGCTTCCCTGCGGCGCGGCGCAGGCACGACGGCGGGCCCGTCGAGATCAATGTGTGGTGCAGCAACGACTACCTCGGCATGGGGCAGCACCCGAGCGTGCTCGCCGCGATGCGGGACACGCTCGGCGAATTCGGCGCGGGCGCGGGCGGCTCGCGCAATATCGGCGGCACGAACACCTACCACGCGGAACTCGAGCGCGAGCTGGCCGACCTGCACGGCAAGGAAGACGCCCTGCTGTTCACCTCCGGCTACACGGCCAACGACGGATCGCTGTCCGTGCTGGCCGGTTTGGACGACTGCCTGGTCTTCTCCGACGAGAAGAACCACGCGTCCATCATCGATGGCCTGCGGCACAGCGGCGCGGAGAAGCGCATCTTCCGGCACAACGACGCCGCCCACCTCGCCGAACTCGCCGCCGCCGACCCCGACCGCCCGAAGATGATCGTCACCGAATCCATCTACTCGATGGACGGCGATGTCGCGCCGCTCGCCGAGATCGCCGAGATCGCGCGCCGCCACCGCGCGATGACCTTCCTCGACGAGGTGCACGCGGTCGGCATGTACGGGCCGCAGGGTGCGGGCATCGCGGCGCGGCTCGGGCTTTCGGCGGAGTTCACCGTCATCATGGGCACGCTGGCCAAGGGATTCGGCACCACCGGCGGATATATCGCCGGACCCGCCCCGCTCATCGATGTGGTGCGCGGGCTGTCGCGCTCGTTCATCTTCACCACGGCACTGCCCCCCGCGCTCGTCGCCGGTGCGCTCGCCGCGGTCCGCCATCTGCGGGCCTCCGATATCGAACGGGATCGGTTGCGCGCCAACGCGCATCTGATGCACGGTCTGCTCCGGGCGCACGGCATTCCCTTCCTGTCCGACGAATCGCACATCGTCTCGGTGCTCGTCGGCGACGACGCGATGAGCAGGGAGATCTCCCACCGGCTGCTGAGTGGTCACGGCATCTACGTCCAGGCGATCAACGCACCGAGCGTCCGGGCGGGCAGCGAGATCCTGCGGGTGGCCCCCGGTGCGGTGCACACCGCCGCCGAGGTGCGGCATTTCGTCGAGGTGCTCGATCGGATCTGGGGTGATCTCGAGCAGGCGCGCGTCGGTGCGCACCGGGACACCGCCGCCGTATCGATCTGATCGAGAGTTGTTCTGACCGAAGCGGATCGGCCGTGGCCCCGGTGACAAGGCCACGGCCGATCCGGCTTTCAGTACAGGCCCTCCGGCGCGGTGCTGGTGATCTGCAGCGGGCGGACGTTGGCGACGCCGTCGCTCGGCCACCCGGATCCGGTGTCGTAGCGCTCGGCCTGGTCGCGCTCCAACACGTTGGGCAGGAACAGATCTTCGTGCAGGACGGTCAGTCTGACCTGACCGGTCGCACCGTAAGGGACCGTCACCGACCAATCGTCACGGTCGACGACCGCCATGGTGACCTGCGGATAGTTGGGGGCGTACGGCAGGAGTTTGCCGTCGCGCTCGACGGGCAGGCCGACGCCGTTGCCGAAGGTGTTGCCGTAGCTGCGCCCGCAGATGCCGCCGTTCAGCGCCGCGACCAGATCGCGGTGCATGTCCGGGCTGACCTGGGTACCGCTCAACCTGGCGCCGTTGAGGCCCGCCACCAGGTCGGGATGGCGGCGCGCGAGCACCTGCAGCAGGGCGGGTGTGGTGTTGATGTAGTCGATTCGGCCGTGCCGCAACACATCCGCGATCTGCTCGACCAGATGGATGCCGTACTCGTTGGCCTCGGCAAGGCGACCCTCGCGGATGAGCCGCTTCACCCACCGCGGATCCATATCGATCGCGTAGACCAGGCCCGCGTACAGCTCGCCCGCCTCCCAGGTGCCGTTCCCGATCAGATGCGGGCCGGTCGGGGTGGCCTGCAGCCAAGTGCGTTGCGGCCGAAAGCCTTCCGCGACGAACGACCACCGGCGCCAGGCGCCGCGATGCAGCAGCATGTCCGGGGTGTAGTAGACGCGGCACGGTGTGCCCGTTGTGCCGCCGGTATCCCACACCCGGCCGGTGAGCGGACGTGGCACGGCCAGCGGGACGAAATCGGCGGGGTCCCGCTCGCGCAGGGTGTCGAGCGGGAACGGCCCGAAACGGGTGAGCTCGTCGTAGCGGGTGATATCGCGCGGATCGAAATCCAGCTCGCCGGCACGGCGCAACCAGTAGGGCGCGCCGGTGGCCGGATCGAAGGTCCGCCGCACCACGCGCCGGGTCCACTCGTCGAGATCGGTGTCGAGCCAGCCCGCGATCAGGGCGTCGCAGTCGCCGGTGCGCGTGGTCATCGCGCCACCCGAGGAGCGGATACATCGATGCCGAGCTCGAAGACCGTGGTCAGCGCCTGCCCGATATGTTCGGGGCGGTCGACGTGCACCACCGGGAACGGGAACCGGAGCACGCCGTCGGGGATGGAACCGCCCATGATCAGGCCGAGGCGCACGCCCTCGTCCTTCATGGCCTCGTAGATGTAGACCAGGTTGATCGGGTCGGTGGGGTTGCGCTGGAACGAATCTCGGACGTCGGCCGCGGTCATCAGTATCTTGCGATCCAGGCACGAGATGAGCGTCGCCACGGGATCGGCGAACGGCATGGCGTCGATGTAGGGGGCCATGAAGGTGCGGAAGTGACCGCGCAGCGGCGAGTGGATGGCCATCGAGCGACCCGGCAGCTGAACCACGGTGCCCTCCGGGAGCCGTTCGCCCAGTTCGTCGAGTGCCGCGCGCTCGCCGGACAGCATGAGGATGCGGGTCTCGCCGTCGGCGGTCGGGCCGAACTGCCCGGCCGTGTAGACGCCGGGCATATCAACACCGCGGTAGCGGCCGGTGTCGTCGCCGATCGGCTCGAATGCCAGGGCGATGCCCTGTTCGGGGGTGCCCGCGGGCTGGTCGGGGGTATCGCGGGCGTGGGCGAGCATCTCGAACAGCGCGCGGCGGCCGACCGCACCGGCCAGGCAGGCGGCCGACATGCCGCCGAGGCTCAGGCCGCCGAGCACGCTCGGCCGCAACCCCTGCTCGGCCAGGACGTCGTGTACCGCGATGGCGTGCACCGACTCCCGGATGGTGCCGACGCTCTGGCGCACCTCCGGCGCCTCGGGCAGGTCGTCCTCCAGGATCTGCCCGACCGTCAGGCCGGTCCACTCGGCGACCTGCCGGTACAGATTCTGTACGCCGGTATAGGCGCGGTGCATTTCGACGCCGCGCGGCTCGCTGCCGACTCCGCCACCGAATAGATAACCCAGGGCCATCGTATTTCTCCCGCTGCTTATTTGTGCTTCGAATTCATCGGCCGGCAATGGTCGTCGGTGATCGGCCGGCGGACTTTCGCTCCACGCCAACGCTACTCATCGGCTTATTGACTGACAAGGCCGCGACACGGTGTCTCCACGGACGCTATCGGGACGATATCGGGGTGCGGAATGATCGAAATCAATCAACGGAAGTCGATCTCGGCACAGCCGAGAAATTCGAGGAATCGAGTTTCATGAATTCCATCGTTCCCATCGCTGTTGTCGGATATTCGTGCCGGCTCCCAGGAGCCGATGATCCCGCGCGGTTCTGGCGGCTGCTCGTCGCGGGCCAGGACGCGATCACCGAGGTGCCCGCGCAGCGCTGGGAGCGCGGTGCGGCCGGTGCGGCCCGCGGCGGATTCCTCGGCGATCCGAGCCTGTTCGATGCCGACTTCTTCGGAATCTCACCGCGCGAGGCCGCGGCCATGGACCCGCAGCAGCGGCTCGCGCTCGAATTGGGCTGGGAGGCAGTGGAACACGCCGGTGTCGTGCCCGCCGGCCTGTCCGGCACCCGGACCGGCGTGTTCATCGGTGCCGCGCTCGACGACTACGCCGTGCTCCGCGGCAGGCTCGGTCCGGCGGGCATCACCGCCCACACCACCACCGGCACCCTGCGCAGCATGATCGCGAATCGGCTGTCCTACCTGCTCGGTGCGCGCGGGCCGAGCCAGATCGTCGACACCGGGCAGTCCTCGGCGCTCGTCGCGGTGCACCAGGCGTGCGAGAGCCTGCGCGCGGGCGAATGCACCGCGGCGCTGGCGGGCGGGGTGACGCTCAACCTCACCGCGGACACCGCGCTGGCACTGGCCGCCGCGGGCGCGCTCTCCCCGGACGGGCGCAGCTACACCTTCGACGCGCGGGCCAACGGATATGTGCGTGGCGAGGGCGGTGCGCTCGTCCTGCTGAAGACGCTCGATCAGGCTGTGGCAGACGGGGATCGCGTGCGCTGCGTGATCCGTGGCTCCGCGATCAACAACGGCGCGGCCGCGGCCGGGCTCACCGTTCCCGAGACGGAGGTCCAGCGCGAGGTCATCGAGCTCGCGTACCGGCGCTCCGGCATCGCCGCACGGGACGTGCACTATGTCGAATTGCACGGCACCGGAACGGCGGTCGGCGATCCGGTGGAGGCGGCCGCGCTCGGTGCGGCGCTCGGCGCCCACCGGCCGGATGACCGGCCGCTGCGCGTCGGATCGGTCAAGACGAACATCGGGCACCTGGAGGGCGCGGCGGGTGTGGCCGGGCTGCTGAAAGTGATTCTCGCGCTGGAGAACGAGGCGCTGCCCGCCAGCCTCAACTACGCGACACCGAATCCGGCCATCCCGCTGGACCGGCTCAACCTGCGGGTCCAGCGGGAACTGACGCCGTGGCCCGCGACGGGCGAACCACGGATCGCCGGGGTGAGCGCGTTCGGGCTCGGCGGCACCAACGCGCACCTGATCGTGGCGGAGGCGCCGCGCGGCGAGAGCGGGGCTGTCCACGGCGATCCGGCGACGCCGGTGCTGTGGCCGTTGTCCGCACGCGGCCCGGAAGCGCTGCGGGACCAGGCTTCCCGGCTGCACGCCTATCTGACGGCACGTCCGGGGCACACGCCCGCCGATGTCGGCTGGTCGCTGCTCACCGGTCGCACCGCCTTCGACCACCGCGCGGTGCTCGCCGGACGTGACCGCGACACGCTGATGCGCGGGCTTGCCGCGCTGGCACACGGGGATACCGACGCCGCCCTCGTCGCGGGCACCGCGGGTACGTCGAGCGGGGTGGTCTTCGCCTTTCCCGGCCGGATGTCGCAGTGCTCGACGGTAGCCGGGTTGCTCGACGAGGCGCCTGCCTTCGCGGCGCGAATGGCGGAGTGCGAGCGCGCGTTTCGGGCGTATGTGGATTGGTCGCTGGACGGGGTGCTCCGTGGTGACCCCGATGCGCCCGGTATGGACCGGATCGATGTGGCACAGCCGGTGTCGTTCGCCGTCGCGGTATCCCTTGCCGCGCTGTGGCGTTCGTACGGTGTGGTGCCCGCGGCGGTGGTCGGTCACGGTCAGGGGGAGATCGCCGCGGCCTGCGTGGCGGGCGCGCTGTCGCTGGAGGACGGCGCGCGGCTGGTCGCGTCCGGCAGCCGGGCGCTCGGGGGACTGGTCGGAATCGGCGGTCTGCTGGCCGTCGCCACACCGCTCGGCGAGCTGTCGCGTCGCCTGACCACGTGGGACGGGAGCACATGGGACGGGATCACGGTCGCCGAAATCAACGCGCCGGGATCGATTGTCGTCTCGGGTGATTCGGCGGCACTGGATCGGTTCGGCGCCAAGTTGTCGGACGACGGGATCGTGTCGTGGCGCGTGCCCGGTGTGGCGTTCGCCGGTCATCCGGCCGATCTCGAACCGGTGCGCGCCGAGTTGCTGGACGCCTTCGCCGCGGTGACACCGTTGCCGTGCGAGGTACCGCTGTATTCGACGGTCACCGGCGGCCTGGTGGATCCGGTCGCGCTGGACGGCGGGTATTGGTTCCGAAATCTGTGTGAGCCGGTGGAATTCGCGGCCGCCGTGTCGACCGCGCTGCACAACGGCCACACCAACTTCCTCGAGATCGGTCCGGACGCGGCACTGACCGACCCGCTGCGGGAAGCGGTGCGGCGGGCCGGTGTGCCGGGTTGTGTCACGGGCACTCTCGATTCGGCGAACAGTGGGCTCGATGGGTTCGTCACGGCGCTCGCGACCGTGCAGGCTCACGGCATTTCGATCGATGCCGATGCGGTGTTCGCGGGCTCCGGCGCGCGCCGAATCGACCTGCCGACGTATGCCTTTCAACGGCGGCGCCACTGGCTGGCCGAGGCACCCGCCGCGCCTGTTGCCGCGTCGCCGGTTGCCGAGGCATTCGCAATGCCCGGCGAAGGGTCCGCAGTCGGCGAGGTGCCTGCCGCGCGGGGTGCGGTTTCCCTGGTTGACGAGGAGCCTGCCGTGCCCGGCGAGGTGTCTTCGACCGGCGAGGCGCCGGTCGCGCCGGGTGCAGCTTCGCTGGCTGGCGAGGTGTCCGCCGTGCCGGGCGAAGCGCGCCTGGTTGATGGGGAGCCTGCCGTCGTGCCCGGCGGAGCGCATCCGGTCGGTGTGGATCTTGTGGTGCCCGGCGAAGTGGCTTCGAGTGGCGGGGAAGCCGTCGTGCTCGGACCGGGTGCGGATGTCGCGGCGCTGGTCCGATCGGAAGTGGCACGGGTGCTCGGCCATGACGACGCGGCCGCGGTACCGGCCGCGCGCACCTTCAAGGAGCTCGGTCTCGACTCCCGGATGGGTGCGGAACTGAGCGACGTCCTGTTCCGCCGGACGGGCGTACGCCTGTCCGGCACACTGATTTTCGACCATCCGACGCCCGACGGCCTGATCAGCTATCTGCGCCGCGCGCTGAAGCGCGCGGCGACGGCGCCGCCCGCCGTCGAGCCGCAGGCGGTGCCGGAACCGAGCCGTCCGGTGCCTGCGGTGGCCGACGCCGACGATCCGGTCGTCATCGTCGGCATGGCCTGCCGGTTACCCGCGGGCATCGGCTCACCGGAGCAGCTGTGGCAGGCGGTGGCCGACGGCGTGGACGCCATCGCCGACGCGCCCGCCGACCGCGGCTGGGATATGGACGGCGGCGTGCCGCGCGGCGGATTTCTGGACGGGGCGGCGGATTTCGACGCCGAGTTCTTCGGCATCAGCCCGCGCGAGGCCACCGCGATGGATCCCCAGCAGCGGCTACTGCTCGAAACGGTATGGGAGGCACTGGAGTACGCCGGAATTCGGCCCGACGGCCTGCGGGCTGCCCCGGCGGGGGTGTACGTCGGCGGTACCGCGATGGAATACGGCCCCCGGTTGCACGAGCCGGTCGATGGCACCGACGGTCTGCGGCTGACCGGAACGGCCGCGAGCGTGATGTCTGGGCGCATCGCGTACGCGCTCGGGCTGGCGGGCCCCGCCGTGACCGTGGACACCGCGTGCTCGTCGTCGCTGGTGGCGCTGCATCTGGCGGTGCGCGCGCTGCGCGGTGGCGAGTGCTCGCTCGCGCTGGCAGGCGGCGTCACGGTGATGTCGACGCCGGGCATGTTCGTCGAGTTCGGGCGCCAGCGCGGCCTGGCGCCCGACGGGCGGTGCAAATCCTTCGCCGACGCCGCCGACGGGACGGGCTGGTCGGAGGGAGTGGGAATGCTTGTGCTGCAGCGCTTGTCGGATGCGGTGGCGGACGGTCGCCGGGTGCTGGCGGTGGTGCGTGGTTCGGCGGTGAATCAGGATGGTGCGTCGAATGGTTTGACCGCGCCGAATGGTCCTGCGCAGCAGCGGGTTATTCGTGCGGCGCTGGCCGATGCGGGGTTGTCGGCGGCGGATGTGGATGTGGTCGAGGCGCACGGGACCGGTACCAGGCTCGGCGATCCGATCGAGGCCCAGGCATTGCTGGCGACGTACGGGCAGGCGCGATCGGCCGGGCGGCCACTGTGGCTGGGGTCGCTGAAGTCGAACATCGGGCACACCCAAGCGGCCGCCGGTGTGGCGGGCGTGATCAAGATGGTGCAGGCCATGCGCCACGGTGTGCTGCCGCGCACGCTGCACGCGGAGGTGCCGTCCAGTCAGGTGGATTGGGCCTCGGGCTCGATCCGGTTGCTGTCGGAGCCGCGCGGGTGGCCGCGACGCGAGCGGCCGCGCCGGGCGGCGGTGTCGTCCTTCGGTATCAGCGGAACCAATGCGCACGTCATCCTCGAGCACCCCGAAAGTCATGACGTGGCCACCGAATCGGCGCCAAGGCCGGTCGGCGAGCCGATGCCGTGGGTGCTGTCGGCCGGGAACGAGCCGGCGCTGGCCGCGCTGGCCGGGCGGCTGGCCGACACCGCCGCCGACCGGGAGCCGGTCGATATCGGCTGGTCGTTGGTGCGCACCCGGGCCGATCTCGGGTGCCGCAGTGTGATTCTGGGCCACGGTCGGGACGAACTTCGCGCGGGACTGCGGGCCGTCGCCGAGCGGCGGTCGACGGCCGGGGTCGTGCACGGGCGGCCGATATCGGCGAACCCGGTCTTCGTCTTCTCCGGCGAGGGCTCGCAGTGGACCGGCATGGCCAGGGAACTGCTGGAGACCTCGCCCGCTTTCGCGGCACGGATGGCACAGTGCGAGGCGGCGCTCGCGCCGTACACGGACTGGTCGTTGCTCGCGGTGCTCCGCGGCGCGGACGGTGCACCGTCGCCGGACCGTGTCGACGTCGGGCAGCCGGTGCTCTTCGCGGTGAGCGTTTCGCTTGCCGCGCTGTGGGAGTCGTACGGTGTCCGGCCCGCCGCGGTGCTCGGGCACTCCCGCGGCGAGATCGCCGCGGCCTGCGTCGCGGGCATGCTCACGCTGAGCGAGGCGGCAAAGCTGATCGCGACACGGGGACGGCTGCTCGCCGACTCCGGGCTGGCCGGACATGGCGCGATGGTGTGGGCGGCAATGACTCCCGAGCGGGCGAGCGACCGGCTCACCGACGGGCTCGACATCGCCGC
Organism: Nocardia sp. NPDC052566; assembly: GCF_044547285.1. Classification (NCBI taxonomy): domain Bacteria; kingdom Bacillati; phylum Actinomycetota; class Actinomycetes; order Mycobacteriales; family Nocardiaceae; genus Nocardia; species Nocardia sp. NPDC052566. Next base: position 1,038,991 of record NZ_JBIUAF010000001.1, read on the forward strand.
GGTGAACGCGCCCGCCTCCCTGCTCGTCGCCGGTGACCCCGCCGAACTGGCCGCGTTCACCGAGGCATGCGCCGCCGACGGCATCCGCACCCGAAAGAGCGTCTCGGACTTCGCCTTCCATTCGGCGCAGATGAAGACCGTCGCCGACGACCTCGCCGCCGCGGTCGCGCCCATCGCGCCGACCGCGGCGCAGATCCCCTTCTTCTCCAGCGTCACCGGCGGCCCGCTCGACGCCGACGCCGTCGATGCGGAGCACTGGCGCCGAAATCTGCGCGACACGGTGCGGTTCGACGCCGCCGTCCGTGCGCTGCTCGCGGGCGGACACCAGTTGTTCGTCGAGGTGAGCCCGCATCCGGTGCTGATCACCGCCATCGAGGAAACCGCGGAGGAACTCCGCACGCCGATCGCGACCGTCGCCACGCTGACCCGCGACGCGGGCGATCGCGCCCGCCTGCTCACCAGCCTCGCCACCGCGTACGTACACGGCGCCCCGGTCGATTGGACCGGTGTCTTCGCCGGGGCGGGCGCGCGCGTCGTCGACCTGCCGACGTATCCGTTTCAGCGGCAGCGGTATTGGCTCGATTCCGGCACGGCGGCCGCGACCGATCCGCTGGCGGCCGGGCAGCGCCGAGCGGGACATCCGCTGCTTGCCGCCGCGGTCGACGTCGCTGCGGACGGCACGGTCGTACTGACCGGCCGCCTGTCCCGGACGACGCACCCGTGGCTTGTCGATCACGCGATCGATGGCGCGGTGCTGCTCCCCGGTACGGCGCTGGTCGAACTCGCTCTGCGTGCGGGCCAGGAGATCGGCTGCGCGCTGGTCGAGGAGCTGGTGTCGCACGCACCGCTGATACTGCCTGTTACGGAAGCGATTTCGGTGCAGGTGGTGATCGACGCCAGCGGCGGCGGGCGGCGGCGGATCGGCATCTTCTCCCGGGCCGACGACCGGCCGGCGGGCGAGTGGACGCGGCACGCGGAGGCGACGCTGGCCGCCGCGGATCGTGATCGCCCGGATTTCGCGCCGATGGCCTGGCCACCGGCCGACGCCGAGGAGATCCCCCTGGACGAGTGTTACGCGGGACTTTTCGATCGCGGATACGACTACGGGCCCGCGTTCCAGGGGTTGCGCGCCGCGTGGCGGCGGGGCGCGGAGCTGTTCGCCGACGTGGAGCTGCCCGCCGCGGCGTCGGCGGCCGACGGCTACTGCGGGGTGCATCCGGCAGTTCTCGACGCCGCCGTCCAAACCACCTTGCTGCCGGGCGGTTTCGACGATGGCCTCGCGGTGCCCTTCGCCTGGACCGGGATTCGGCGGTGGGCGCGGGGCGGGTCCGCGCTGCGCGTCCGGGTCGCGCGCGTGGGCGACGACACCGTGGCGGTGACCGTCACCGATCCGCGAGGAGAACCCGTGCTGACGATCGACGGCCTGACGTTGCGTCCGTTTGCCGCCGGGCAGCTGTCCGCTGCTGCGGGCGACCACGGTCTGTACGAAGTGCAATGGGTCCCAACGGAACCGGGCTCCCATACGTCCGTGACGGAGTGGGCCGGTGCGGCCACCCCGGCGGTGACCGACGGCGCGGTGCTGCTCGACACCCGGACGAGCGGCCGTGGCCCCGGGTCGGCCGAGGCCGCCGCGGCGACGGTCCGCCGGGTGCTGGATGTGGTGCAGCAGTGGGTAAGTGCCGCGCGATTCGACGGATCCCGGCTGGTGGTGGTGACCGCCGGTGCGGTGGGGCCGGTCGTGTCGGATATCGCCGGGTCCGCGGTGTGGGGCTTGGTGCGTTCGGCCCAGTCGGAGTTTCCCGGGCGGTTCGTGCTCATCGATGTGGACGACACCTCGGGGCCGCTCGGGCTGCTGGATGCGCGTGAGGCTGCGGGGCTGCCGGACGAGCGTGGGGCTGCGGGGCTGCCGGACGAGCGTGGGGTGTTGCGGCTGCCCGATGGCGAGGAGCAGCTGATGGTGCGTGCCGGTCAGGTGTCGGCCGCTCGGCTGAGTCCTGTTGCGGCAGTGGCGGAGTCGACAACAGACGGGCTCGGTGACGGTGCGGTGCTCATCACCGGCGGCACCGGCGCCCTCGGTGCGCTGCTGGCGCGGCACGTGGTCCGGCGGTGGGGTGTGCGGCACGTGGTGCTGCTGTCGCGCCGCGGTCCGTCGGCACCCGGTGCGGCCGATCTGGTGGCGGAGTTGGCGGAGCTCGGCGCGCGCGCCGATGTGGTGGCCTGCGATGTCTCGGATCGAGCGGCGCTCGCGGCCGCGGTGGATGCCGCGCCGCCGCTGTCGGCGGTGGTGCACGCGGCCGGTGTGCTGCGCGACGTCACCCTCACCGGAATGTCGGCCGCCGATCTGGACGCGGTCTTCGAAGCAAAAGCATTGTCGGCGTGGTATTTACACGAGCTGACGGCCGATCGGGAGCTGTCCGCGTTCGTGCTGTTCTCCTCGGTGATGGGTGTGCTCGGCGGCGCGGGTCAGGCGAATTACGCGGCGGCGAACGCGTTTCTGGACGGCCTGGCGGTGGCGCGACAGGCAGCGGGACTGCCCGCGGTATCGATGGCGTGGGGTATGTGGGCCGCCGAAGGCGGTATGACGGGCGGATTGTCGGCGGCGGACCGGCGGCGGATGGCGCGTGGCGGCGTCGTCGCAATGCCGGACGATCAGGCGCTCGCGCTGTTCGACACGGCCCTTGTGAGCGGGCGTGCCGCCGTCGCGCCGATGGGCGTCGACCTGACAGCCCGGCGCCGCGGCGCGGTGGACCCGCCGCCGATCTGGCGTGGCATGGTCGACACCACCCGCCCGGTCGCGGCCGAGGCGGCGGCGACCGACCTGCGGCAGCGCTTGGCCGCCGTGCCGCTGGCGGAGGACCGCGAGCGGCTGGTGGCGGATCTCGTGCGCGCGGAGGTCGCGGCCGTGCTCGGGCACCCGCATCCCGAATCCATCGAATTGCCCCGGGCATTCAAGGAACTCGGATTCGACTCGCTGCTCTCGATCGACTTGCGCAATCGTCTCATCCGAGCGACCGGTATGCGGCTGCCTTCGACGCTCGTCTTCGACCATCCACGCCCGGACGCGATCGTCGCGTATCTGCTCGGCGTGGTGAGCGCCACCGAAAGGACCGGAATCGACACCGGGAAAGTCCGCGCGGATCGGCGTCCGACCCCTGCTGTGGTCGACGAGGACGGGGTGGACGAGTTGGGCATCGCGGAATTGATTTCGCTGGTACGTGAGGGGGTCGAGTGATGGGTTCGCAGGTGAGCGCAGGTGCTGAGGAGTTGGTCGGTGCCCTTCGGGATGCGGCGCGTGAGGTGGTGCGGCTGCGCGGGCAGTTGGCCGCGGCCAGGGAGCCTGTGGCGATTGTCGGGATGGGATGCCGATTGCCGGGTGGTGTGGTGTCGGCGGAGGGGTTGTGGGATCTGGTGTCGTCGGGCGGCGATGGGGTGTCGGGCTTTCCGACGGATCGTGGGTGGGATCTAGGGAGTTTGTTCGATTCGGATGCGGATCGGGCGGGCTGTTCGTATGTGCGCGAGGGTGGGTTCTTAGCTGACGTGGCTGGGTTCGACGCGGAGTTCTTCGGTGTGTCGCCGCGTGAGGCGTTGGTGATGGATCCGCAGCAGCGGTTGTTGCTGGAGGTTGCGTGGGAGGCGGTGGAGGGGGCGGGTATTGATCCGTTGTCGTTGCGCGGATCCAAGACCGGTGTCTATGCCGGCGCGATGTATCACGACTACGAACCGAGCCTGCTCGATCGGCTGCCCGCCGTGGAGGGGCAGCGGATCGCCGCCGCGACGAGCGTGCTGTCGGGGCGGGTGTCGTTCGTGCTCGGGCTGGAAGGCCCCGCGGTGACGCTGGATACGGCGTGCTCGTCGTCGCTGGTGGCGTTGCACCTTGCGGCGCAGGCGCTTCGGCGCGGTGAATGCGACCTCGCCCTGGCGGGCGGCACGACCGTGCTGGCCAGGCCGTCGGTCTACGTCGATTTCAGCAGGCAGCGCGCGCTGGCCGCCGACGGGCGCTGCAAGGCGTTCGGCGCGGCGGCCGACGGCACCGGCTGGTCCGAGGGCGTCGGCGTGCTGCTACTGGAGCGGTTGTCGGATGCGGTGGCCAACGGTCGCCGGGTGCTGGCGGTGGTGCGTGGTTCGGCGGTGAATCAGGATGGTGCGTCGAATGGTTTGACCGCGCCGAATGGTCCTGCGCAGCAGCGGGTTATTCGTGCGGCGCTGGCCGATGCGGGGTTGTCGGCGGCGGATGTGGATGTGGTCGAGGCGCACGGGACCGGTACCAGGCTCGGCGATCCGATCGAGGCGCACGCCCTGCTCGCCACCTACGGGCAGGACCGGCCCGTCGAACGGCCGCTCCGGTTGGGGTCGTTGAAGTCGAATATCGGGCACGCGCAGGCGGCCGCCGGGGTGGCGGGCGTGATCAAGATGGTGCAGGCGATGCGCCACGAGGTATTGCCGCGCACGCTGTATGCGGAGGAGCCCTCGCCCTACATCGATTGGGATTCCGGCGCTGTTTCGCTGCTGACCGAGGCGGCCGACTGGCCGAAGGGGGAGCGGCCGCGGCGGGCGGCGGTGTCCTCGTTCGGGATCAGTGGCACCAATGCCCATGTCGTACTGGAGGAACCGAGCGCCGAAGCGCTCGGACCCGAGGACGACGGCGCGACCGCGGCGACGCCGGGCGATGTGCTGTGGCCGATCTCGGCGGGCAGCGAAGAGGCATTGCGGCAGCAGGCGCAGCGCCTGCACGCCCATCTGCTCGGCCGATCAGCCTGGTGGGCAAGCGATGTCGGCATCTCCCTCGCGACAACGCGCGCGGCCCTCCGGCACCGCGCCGTGGTGCTCGGCGACGACCGCGACGGCCTGCTCGGCGAGTTGGCGGCACTCGCCGCCGGGGGCAGCAGCGCCCGGATCATCTGTGGCACACCGGCCGACGGCGATCTCGCCTTCCTGTTCACCGGGCAGGGCGCGCAGCGAACGGGGATGGGCCGCGGGCTCGCTGCCCGGTTCCCGGTGTTCGCGGCGGCGGTGGACGAGATCTGCGCGCTGTTCGGTGACCGGCTCGGCAGGCCGCTGCGCGCGGTGCTCGACGCCGAGGAACCGGAGCTGCTCGACCGGACGATCTTCACGCAGGCGAGCCTGTTCACCTTCGAGGTCGCGCTCTATCGCCTGGTGCGGCACTTCGGCATTCGGCCACAGCGGGTGGCCGGGCATTCGATCGGTGAGATCGCCGCGGCCCATGTCGCCGGTGTGTTCTCCCTCGAGGACGCGGTCACCCTGGTCGCCGCGCGCGGCAGGCTGATGCAGGAACTGCCGGAGGGCGGCGCGATGGTTTCGGTCCTGGCCACCGAGGACGAGGTGGCCGAGTTGCTGGCCGGGCGGGCGGACCGCGTCGGCATCGCCGCGGTGAACGGGCCGCGGTCGCTGGTGATTTCCGGCGACGCCGAGGTGGTGGCCGGGATCGCGGCGGAGCTGTCCGCGCGCGGGCACAAGACCCGTGAGCTGCGGACCGGCCGGGCCTTCCACTCGCCGCTGATGGCGCCGATGCTGGACGAATTCGCCACCGTCGCAGGGACTCTGACCTATCACGCGCCGACCGTTCCGCTGGTGTCGACGGTGACCGGTGACGCGGCGGGGCGCGACATCCGCTCGCCCGGTTACTGGGTTCGGCACGCGCGCGAGGCGGTGCGGTTCGGTGACGCCGTTCGCCACCTGTACGACCGTGGCGTGCGCACCTGTCTGGAAATCGGGCCGGACGCCGTCCTTTCCGCCCTCGCCGAGGAGTCTCTCACCGAAGCGGAAACGCGGACTTGCGAATTCGTGCCGGTGCTGCGGAAGAATCTGTCCGAGGAGCGGTCGCTGTCCACCGCGCTGGCCCGGTTGCGAGTTCGCGGCATCGAGCCGGACTGGACCGCGCTGTACCCCGGCGCACGGCGGGTCGACCTGCCGACCTATGCCTTCGAGCACAAGCGTTATTGGCCGGACGCCGCGTCCGGCGGCGGCGCGGCCGGGCTCGGGCTCGATGACACCGGCCACCCGCTGCTGGGTGCGGTTGTGCGCCAGGCGGAGACGGATTCGGTGCTGCTGACCGGGCGGATCTCACGCGACGCGCATCCGTGGCTGAACGACCACCGGGTCCGGGATCGGATCGTCTTCCCCGGCGCGGGGCTGGTCGAACTCGCGCTGGCCGCGGCCGAGCGGGTCGGCGCCGACACCATCGCGGAGCTGACCATGACGGCTGCGCTGACGGTGCCCGAGCACGGCGCGGTAGACGTCCAGGTCTTCGTCGCCGAGGCCGGGGAGGACGGGCGGCGAGCACTGACCGTGCACGCCAGGCCCGCGCACCGGGACGCGACCGACGAGTGGACCAGGATCGCGGTCGGCGCGGTCGCCACCGATGCGGCGGACGAGATCGAGATCCCCGCCGTGTGGCCGCCCGCCGACGCCGCGGCGGTCGATCTGGCCGGGTGGTATGACGTGCTCGACGCGAGCGGGCTCACCTACGGCCCCGCATTCCGGTGCCTGCGTGCGGCCTGGCGTCGCGGGGCGGAGATCTTCGCCGAAGTCGCACTGCCCGAGGAAGAGTCGGCGCGGGCCAAGGCCTTCGGCCTGCACCCGATTCTGCTCGACGCGGCGCTGCACACCCTCGGACTCGGCGCGCTTCCGGCCGCCGAACAGGCGCAGGTGCCGTTCGCGTGGACCGGCGTGCGGCGCCGCGCCACCGGGCCCTCGGCGCTGCGGGTGCACGTGGTGCCGGTCGGCGCGGCGGCGGTCGCGCTCACCGTGACCGATCCGGCGGGGCGGCTGGTCGCCTCCGTGGCCTCGCTGAGCGTGCGGCCGCTGAACGCCGAGCGGCTCGGCCCAGCCGACGATTCGCTGCTCGCGCTGCGATGGGTACCGGTCGCTGTCGAGCCGCCCGCGGGGTCCGTCGCCTGGACCGTGGTCGGTGACGATCTCGGGCTGATCGACGAGCTGATCGCCGCCGGGTGCGCGGTCGACGCGTACACCGATGTCGACGAGCTGGCCGCCGCGATCGACGCGGGCGCGACGGCGCCGGACGCGGTGCTCGTTCCGTTCGCCGCGAGCGCGGGCGAGGTGACCGCGGCGGCGCGCACCGCTTGCCACCGTGCCCTGGTAATGGCTCGAAAATGGCTGTCGGACAGCAGGTTCGGTGCGGCTCGGATGATCGTCGTCACGCGGGGCGCCGTGGCCGCAGAGCCCGGCGAGACCGTCACCGATCTGGCCGCGGCCAGCGTCAGGGGCCTGCTGCTGTCGGCCCATACCGAGAACCCGGACCGCTTCGCGCTGGTCGACCTGGACACCGACGCGCGGTCGCACCGTGCCCTGTCCCACGTGCTCGCGGCCGGTGAGCCGCAATGCGCGCTGCGCGCCGGGGCGCTGCTCGGTGCGCGGCTCGCGGTGGCCGAGACGGCAGCCGGTCCGCGAGAGCAGCTGCCCGCGCACGGCACGGTGCTCGTCACCGGTGCGACGGGTGCGCTGGGGCGGCTCTTCGCCCGCCATCTGGTGACCGAATACGGTGTCCGACGGCTGCTGCTCGTCAGCCGTCGCGGTGCACGGGCGGCCGGAATCGAGGACCTGCGCGCCGAGCTGACCGAGCTCGGCGCGGAGGTCACCGTCGCGGCCTGCGATGTGGCCGATCGGGCGGCGCTGGCCGCGACGCTGGCGCGGATCCCGGCCGAGCATCCGCTGACCGCGGTGATCCACGCGGCGGGTGTCCTCGACGACGGCGTCGTCGGCGCGCTCACCGCCGAGCGGGTCGACGCCGTGCTGCGGCCCAAGGTGGATGCCGCGTGGCATCTGCACGAGCTCACCCGCGACGCCGATCTGCACGCGTTCGTGCTGTTCTCCTCTGTCGCGGGCATATTCGGCACGGCGGGCCAGGGCAACTACGCCGCCGCCAACGCCTTCCTGGACGCACTCGCGCGACACAGGAACGCACAGGGGCTGGCGGGCATCTCGCTCGGCTGGGGTGCGTGGGCGCAGCGCGGTATGGCGGCCGCACTCGGTGCGGCCGAGCGCGCGCGCACGGCCCGCGCCGGTATCGGCGCGTTGACCGACGCGGACGGCCTGCGGTTGTTCGATATCGCGCTGGGCCAGGAAGTGCCGTACCTCGCGCCGATGCTGGTCGATCGCGCCGCGACAGTCGGCGAGCCACCACCGTTGCTGCGCGGGCTGATTCGGCCGCGCGGTGCGGCGAAACGGGACGGGGCCGACGGTGATTTCCTGCGGCGCGTCGCCGCGCTGACGCCGGTGAAACAGGAGCAGGCGCTGCTGGCGCTTGTCCGCGCGGAAGTGGCGGCCGTACTGGACTATTCGAGCACAGGACGGGTGCGGGACGGCCAGACCTTCACCGAGCTCGGCGCGGATTCGCTGAGCGCGCTGGAACTGCGCAACCGGCTCAATACCGTGACCGGGCTTCGGCTTTCGCCGACCGTCCTGTTCGACCATCCGACGCCCGCCGAACTCGCCCGCCTGCTGCGCGAGGAGCTGTTCGCTACCGTGACCGAGGACGAGGAGTTCGACGAGGCCCGCTTCCGCAGGGACCTCGCGGCGGTGCCGATCGGCACGCTCCGCGCGGCCGGATTGCTGGAAGGGCTGCTCGCCCTGGTGGATTCGCGCACTCCGCCGTCGGTGGTCGACGTGGATCAGTTGGGGGTCGCCGAGTTGATTTCGTTGGCGCGTTCGGGGGTCGAGCGGTGAGGAGTTCGCAGGTGGGCGCAGGTTCTGGTGCTGGTGGTTCCGAGGAGTTGGTTGGTGCTCTCCGGGATGCGGTGCGTGAGGTGGTGCGGTTGCGGGGGGAGTTGGCCGCGGGGCGGGAGCCGGTGGCGATTGTGGGGATGGGGTGTCGGCTGCCGGGTGGGGTGGCGTCGGCCGATGGGTTGTGGGATTTGGTGTCGGCGGGTGGGGACGCGGTGTCGGAGTTTCCGATGGATCGTGGGTGGGATCTAGGGGGTTTGTTCGATTCGGATGCGGATCGGGCGGGTTGTTCCTATGTGCGTGAAGGCGGATTTCTGTCCGGTGCAGGGGATTTCGATGCGGAGTTTTTCGGTGTGTCGCCGCGTGAGGCGTTGGTGATGGATCCGCAGCAGCGGTTGTTGCTGGAGGTTGCGTGGGAGGCGGTGGAGGGGGCGGGTATTGATCCGTTGTCGTTGCGCGGATCCAAGACCGGCGTCTACACGGGTGCGATGTTCTACGACCAGGGGCTCGCGCTGCCTGGTGGTCTGTCGTCCATCGACGGCCAGCGGTTGGTCGGCTCCGCGGGCAGTGTCATCTCGGGGCGGGTGTCGTTCGTGCTCGGCCTGGAAGGCCCTGCGGTGACGCTGGATACGGCGTGTTCGTCGTCGCTGGTGGCGTTGCACCTCGCGGCACAGGCGCTTCGGCGCGGCGAATGCGATCTCGCGCTCGCGGGTGGCGTCACGGTCATGTCGAGTCCCGCCGAATTCGTCGGCTTCAGCAGGCAGCGCGCATTGGCGCCCGACGGTCGTTGTAAGGCCTTCGCCGCCGGTGCCGACGGCACCGGCTGGGGCGAGGGCGCGGCGCTGCTGCTGGTGGAGCGGTTGTCGGATGCGGTGGCCAACGGCCATCGGGTGCTCGCGGTGCTGCGCGGCTCGGCGATCAACCAGGACGGGACGAGCAACGGGCTCACGGCGCCGCACGGCCCGGCGCAGCGGCGGGTGATTCGCGCGGCGCTGGCGGACGCCGGACTGACCGCCGCGGACGTGGACGCGGTCGAAGCGCACGGCACGGGAACACGGTTGGGTGATCCGATCGAGGCGCAGGCGTTGCTCGCGACGTATGGGCAGCGGCGGTCCGGCGGCCCGCTGTGGTTGGGGTCGTTGAAGTCCAATATCGGGCACGCGCAGGCGGCCGCCGGGGTGGCGGGCGTGATCAAGATGGTGCAGGCGATGCACCACGGGGTGCTGCCGCGCACGTTGCACGTCGATGAGCCCTCGTCGTTCGTGGACTGGGAATCGGGCGCGGTCTCGCTGTTGACCGAGGCGGTGCCGTGGCCCAGGGGGGAGCGGCCGCGGCGGGCGGCGGTGTCCTCGTTCGGGATCAGTGGCACCAATGCCCATGTCGTACTGGAGGAACCGGCCACCGACGCGGAACCCGCCGACCGGGCCGTTCCGTCCGGTCCGGTGCCGCTGGTGTTTTCGGCGCGCACGCCCCGGGCACTGCACGATCAGGCCCGGCAACTGCTGCCGCTGGCCAGTGACGACATGGTCGTTCCGTACGACCTCGCGTGCGCTCTGGCCACCGCGCGTACCGCCTTCGAGCAGCGGGCCGTCGTCGTCGCCGACCGGGCGGAGCTGTCAGAACTGTTCTCCGCCTTCGTCGACGGCGAGTCCGGGCCGGGTATCGCGCAGGGATCGGCGGCCGACGCGGGGCCGGTCGTCTTCGTTTTTCCGGGTCAGGGTTCGCAGTGGGCGGGCATGGCGCGGGAGTTGCTGGACGAGTCGCCGGTATTCGCGGCGCGGATGGCCGAGTGCGAGGCGGCGCTCGCGCCGTTCGTTGATTGGTCGTTGATTGGTCTGCTGCGTTCGGAAGATCCGCTGGGTCGGGTGGATGTTGTTCAGCCGGTGTTGTTTTCGGTGATGGTGTCGTTGGCTGCGGTGTGGCGTTCGTTCGGTGTGGTGCCTGCTGCGGTGGTTGGTCATTCGCAGGGTGAGATCGCTGCTGCGGTGGTGGCGGGTGGTTTGTCGCTGGCCGATGGTGCGAAGATCGTCGCGCTGCGCAGTCAGGCCATCGTGGTGCTCGCCGGGCGCGGCGGGATGGCCTCGATCGCGCGGTCCGCCGAGGACACCACCGATCTCATCGCCCCCTGGTCCGGCCGGATCTCGGTGGCGGCCGTCAACGGACCCGCCGCGACCGTGGTCGCGGGTGATTCCGACGCGCTGGAGGAACTGCTCGAACAGTGTGGGGCCGAGGGTGTCCGGGCGCGACGCGTCGATGTCGACTATGCCTCGCACTCCGCGCATGTCGAGCGGGTGCGCACGGATCTGCTCGCGGCGCTGACCGGAATCCGGCCGACCAGCGGCGAGGTGCCCTTCTACTCCACGGTGCACAGCGACTGGGTGGACACCGCCGAACTGGACGCCGGCTACTGGTACCGGAACCTGCGCGCGACGGTCGCCTTCGCACCCGCGGTGCGCGCACTGGCCGAACTGGGGCATACCGCGTTCCTCGAGATCAGCGCGCACCCCGTGCTCGCCGCGAGCGTCGAGGACATCGCCACGGCGGCAGGCACTTCCGTTGCCGCGCTGCATACCCTGCGCCGCGGCGAAGGCGGCGGGCACCGGCTGCTGTGCGCGCTCGGCGAGGCGTGGGTCCGCGGACTGCCCGTCGACTGGACGGTGGCGCTCGACGACACGGTCGCTCGCCCGGTTGCCCTGCCCACCTATCCGTTCCAGCGGCAGCGGTACTGGCTCGATCCGGAAATCCGTTCCGCCGCAGCGGAAAGCGATGATTTCTGGCGCGAGCTGGAGATCAGGCCGGTGGCCGACCTCGCGCAGGACCTCGACGTGTCGCCCGAGGCGCTCGGGCAGGTCATCCCCGCGCTGTCGTCGTGGCGCGCCGGGCGTGCCGCCGCATGGCGCTATCGCGCGGTGTGGCAATCGCTTTCGGTGACGGCCGCCATACCGGCGGGTCCGCTGTTGATCGTCGAGCCGGAGACCGGCGGTGCGGTGGCCGACCGTCTCGCCGCCGCGGGTGTGGACCTGATTCGTCTCACCGTGCCCGGAGTCGAGCACGACCGGGATTCGCTGGCCGCGCTCGTGCGCGCCGCGGTCGCGGAGCGGTCCGTCACCGCGGTGCTTTCGCTGCTCGCCGATGAATCGCGGGCGCACCCCGAGTATCCGAATGTGCCTGCGGGCGTCGCGCTTTCCCTTGCCTTGGCACAGGGGCTGGGTGATGCCGGTGTGGCCGCTCCGCTGTGGTGTGTCACCCGTGGTCTCGCCACCATCGGTTCGGGTGAGTCGCCGGGCGTGCCCGCGTACGGCGCCGTTGCAGGGCTCGGTCGCGTACTGGCGCTGGAACATCCGGATCGCTGGGGCGGGCTGGTCGATCTGCCGCCGGTACTCGACGAAGGAGCAGCTGCACGGCTGTGCGCGGTCTTGGCTGTTGTGCGCGACGAGGACCATGTCGCGGTGCGTGCCACCGGCGTGTATGGCCGCCGCCTGCGTTCGGTCGAGGAAGGCGCCCGGAGCCGGGAGCAGTGGCCGGGTACCGGCACCGTACTCATCACCGGCGGCACCGGTGGGCTCGGCGCTCATGTCGCCAGGCGGCTCGCCGCGAGCGGGGCGGAACACCTGCTGCTGCTGAGCAGGCGCGGACCGGACGCCCCAGGCGCACAAGAACTTCGGGCCGAACTCGAAGGCGCGGGCGCGGCGGTCGGCATCGTCGCGTGCGACGTGGCCGACCGCGAGCAGCTCGCCGCGGCGCTGGCCGGGATACCCGAGCAATGGCCGCTGACGGCCGTGGTGCATGCGGCGGGCATTCTCGACGACGGCATGGCCGACGCGATGACCGTGGCCCGGCTGGACGGCCAGCTGCGCATCAAGGTCACTGCCGCGCGCTGGCTGCACGAGCTCACCGTGGACCACGACCTGTCGGCGTTCGTCCTGTTCTCCTCGCTGATGGGCACGACAGGCGGTCTGGGTCAGGCGAATTACGCCGCCGCCAACGCGGCGCTCGACGCGTTGGCCGCCACCCGCCGGGCGGCGGGCCTGCCGACCACGTGTGTCGCCTGGGGTATGTGGGCCGGTGACGGGATGGTCGGCGCACGCGATGCCGAACGGCTCGGCGGCCTCGGCGTGCGCGCCATGGACCCGGATGCCGCGCTGCGTGCGCTGGGCCGAATCCTGGCCGGTGACACCGAGAACACCGTCGTCGCCGACGTCGACTGGGCCCGCTTCGCCGCGGCGGGCCGGACCCGTGGCCTCGCGCTGTTCGAGCACCTGCGCGGTGTCGCGGCCGCCGCCGAGACCGGAGACGCGCCGCGGTCGCGGTTCGCCGCGCTGCCGCAGGCGCAGCGGACCCGCGAATTGGCAACGCTGATCGTCGATCTCGCCGCACGCGTGCTCGGCTACGCCGGCGCCGACGCGATCGATACCCGAAAAGCCTTCGCCGAACTCGGTTTCGACTCGCTCAACGCGGTCGACATGCGCAACCGACTGGCCAAGGCCACCGGGTTGCGACTGCCGACCACGATTCTGTTCGACCACGCCACACCGCAGGCGCTCGCCGCGCATCTGGCCGCCGAATTCGGCGGATCGGACGCGGCCGTGCCGCAGGCGCCCGGCGCCACGGCCGCCGCCACCGACGAGCCGATCGCCATCGTCGGCATCGGTTGCCGATTCCCCGGCGGCGCACACGGACCCGACGCGTTCTGGCGGCTGCTCGCCGAGGGCCGCGACACCATGGCGGACTGGCCGGACGACCGAGGCTGGGATACCGATCGGCTCTTCGATCCCCGCCGCGAGCGGCCGGGGACCACCTACAGCAGGATGGGCGGGTTCCTCGGCGACGCGGCCGGTTTCGACGCGGGCTTCTTCGGCATCTCGCCGCGCGAGGCGCTCGCCATGGATCCGCAGCAGCGGATCCTGCTCGAAACCTGCTGGGAGGCCATCGAACACGCGGGCATCGAGCCACAGTCGATGCGCGGCGATTCGGTCGGTGTGTTCGTCGGCACCAACGGGCAGGACTACTCGTCCCTGATCGCGGGCGCCGCGGACGATACCGAGGGGCACTTCCTGACCGGCAATACCGCCAGCGTGCTGTCCGGCCGCCTGGCCTACACCCTCGGCCTGGAGGGGCCCGCGCTGACGGTGGACACCGCGTGCTCGGCCTCGCTGGTCGCGCTGCACCTGGCCGTGCAGGCGCTGCGCCGCGGCGAGTGCGAGCGCGCGCTGACCGGCGGCGTCACCGTGATGAGCACGCCGACGCTGTTCGTCGAGTTCAGCAGGCAGGGCGCACTCGCCAGAGATGGCCGGTGCAAGGCGTTTTCGGCCGACGCCGACGGCACCACCTGGTCGGAAGGCGCCGGCGTGCTGATGCTCGAGCGGCTCGCCGACGCCAGGCGCAACGGGCATCGGGTGCTCGCGCTCGTCACCGGCACCGCGATCAACCAGGACGGTGCGAGCAACGGGCTCACCGCGCCCAACGGGCCTGCCCAGCAGCGAGTGATCCGCGCCGCGCTCGCCGACGCGGGCATCACCGCCGCGGCGGTCGGCGCGGTCGAGGCGCACGGCACCGGCACCGCACTCGGCGATCCGATCGAGGCGCAGGCGCTGCGGGCCGTCTACGGCGAAGCGCATCGCGACACCCGGCCGCTGTGGCTCGGTTCGGTCAAATCCAATATCGGGCATACGCAGGCCGCCGCCGGTGTCGCCGGCGTGATCAAGATGGCGCTGGCGCTGCGGCACGCCGAACTGCCGCCGACCCTGCACGCCGAGGCGCCGAGCCCGCACGTCGACTGGAGCACGTCGGGGCTGCGGCTGCTGAGCGAGCCGACCGCGTGGACGCGCGCCGAAGAGCCACTGCGGGCCGGTGTTTCGGCGTTCGGCATCAGTGGCACCAACGCGCACGTGATTCTGGAGGAGCCGCCGCGGGACGAGGAGCGGGGAGCGGCCGAAGCCGTCCCGGTGCCGCTGCTGCTGTCCGCGGCCACCCCGGAAGCGCTGCGCGCCTTGGCGTCCCGTATCGACGGGTACTTCGACAGCCACCCCGATGTCGCGGCGGCGGATGTCGCGCACACCATGGCCACCGCACGCTCGGGCCTTCGGTACCGGGCCGCGGTGCTCCGCGAGGACGACGCGGCGATGCGCCGGGCGCTCGCCGGACTCGCCGACGGCGCGAACACGGGTGACTTGATCACCGGCATCGCGCCGGGCAACGGGCGGCTCGCCTTCCTGTTTCCCGGCCAGGGCAGTCAGTTCACCGCGGCGGGCGCCGAGCTCTACCGCGCCGAGCCGATGTTCGCCGCGGCGCTCGACGAGGTGCTCGCGCAGTTCCGACCGCACCTCGACCGTCCGCTGCGCGAGATCATGTTCGCCGCGGCGGATTCGGACGAGGCGCGACTTCTCGATCGGACCCGGTATACCCAGCCCGCGCTCTTCGCCGTCTCGGTGGCGCTGTGCCGGCTGCTGGAGCGGCGTGGTGTCCGGCCGGATGTGCTGCTGGGGCATTCGGTCGGCGAGCTGGCGGCGGCCCATATCGCGGGCGTGCTGACGCTGCCCGACGCGTGCGCGCTGGTGGCCGCGCGCGGACGGCTCATGGACGAATTGCCCGACGGTGGCGCGATGGTGGCGGTCGAGGCGGCCGAGGACGAGGTTCGCGCGCTGCTCACCGGTGACGCGGTCGCGATCGCGGCCGTCAACGGGCCCACCGCCACCGTGCTGAGCGGTGACGAGGACGCGGTGCTCGCCGCCGCCGAGCAGTGGCGCGAGCGCGGTCGCCGCACCCGCAGGCTCGCGGTCAGCCACGCATTCCATTCTGCCCGAATGGAACCCGTGCTCGACGAGTTCCGGCGGGTCGCGGCATCGATCAGCTATGCGACGCCACAGGTCACAGTAATTTCCGATCTGACCGGTGCGCCCGTTGCGGCGGAGCAGCTGTGCCGCGCGTCGTACTGGGTCGAGCATGTGCGCGGGACAGTACGTTTCCGCGACGGCGTCGATGCCGCGGTCGCGGCGGGGGCGACCACATTCGTCGAGGTCGGGCCCGGCGGTGTGCTGGCGGCGATGCTGGCCGAATGCCTGCCCGCGCAGCCCGCGGGTGCGGTGCTGACCGTACTTCCGAAGGGGCGCACGGAGTCCCGGTCGGTGACCGCTGCTTTGGCCGGTCTGTACGTGCGCGGCGTTCCTGTTGTCTGGCCGACCGCGGGCGGGCAGGTCGATCTGCCTACATACCCGTTCGAGCACAAGCGGTTCTGGCCCGATTCCGTGCCCACGCCGGTGGCGGGCGACTGGAATCTGTTGCGGGATAGCGATGCACCGGCGCTGGCCACGCTGCTGAACATCGATGTGGATACCCCGTTCAACGAGGCGCTGCCCGCGCTGTCCGCCTGGCGCGCACGGGCGGAGCGGGAATCCCTCGCCGCGACAACGCGTTACCGCATCTCTTGGACGCCACTGAAGGCGCCGGACCGGTTCCGGCTGGCCGGACGATGGTCGCTGGTGGTCCCGGTGGCATCTGAGATCACGGCGGTGCGGCAGGTGCTCGAGGCGCACGGTGCCGAGGTGACGGTCATCGAGGTCGCGGCGGATACCAGCCGGGCCGACCTCGGTGCGCGGCTGCGCGATGCGGCGCCGGATGGTGTGCTGTCGCTGCTCGCACGGGGATCCGAGCCACTCGGCGCGACGCTACGTCTCGTGCAGGCCGTCGGTGATGTCGGCGCGGATCTGCGGTTGTGGTGTGCCACACACGATTCGGCGTCCGTGCCCGAACAGGCGCAGGTCTGGGGTTTCGGCCGGGTCGCCGCATTGGAGCGTCCCGGCATGTGGGGCGGTCTCGTCGAACTGCCGGAGACGCTGGACGATTCGTCCGGGCGGCTGCTCGCGGCCGTGCTCGCCGGCGGGCTGGGCGAGGAGGATCAGCTTGCGATCCGTCCGGTCGGGTTGTTCGGCCGTCGCCTCGTCCATGCCGGTCGAGTCGACGTGCGACAGCCGTGGCGACCGTCGGGGACCGTCCTGATCACCGGCGGCACCGGTGGTATCGGCGCCGAGGTCGCCCGTGACCTGGCCGCCGACGGCGCGGAGCATCTCGTGCTCGCCGGGCGTCGCGGCGCGGCCGCCCCCGGTGTCGCGGCGCTCGCCGCCGAACTGGAAGCCGCAGGTACCCGTGTCACGGTGGCGGCATGTGATACCGCCGATCGCGGCGACATCGCCGCACTGCTGGAAACACTACGGGCCGAGGGCGATTCGCCGCGCGCGGTGTTCCACGCCGCGGGCTCGGTGTCGGTCGCGCCGATCGAGGACCGCACCGCCGCGGACTTGGCCGCCGAACTCGCGGGCAAGGCGGACGGCGCGTCGTATCTCGACGAACTGCTCGACGGTGCGCCGGTCGAGGCGTTCGTCCTCTTCTCCTCGATCGCCGGGACCTGGGGCAGCGGCGGGCAGAGCGGCTACGCGGCCGCCAACGCGCACCTGGACGCGCTGGCCGCGCGCCGCCGCGCACGCGGGCTGCCCGCGACCTCGGTGGCCTGGGGGCCGTGGGCAGGTACCGGGATGGCGAAGGGTGACGCGGGCGCGACGCTGCGCAGGCACGGGCTGATCGGACTCGATCCGGCGGTGGCCGTCGCCGCGCTGCGGCAGGCCATCGCCGCGGGCGACAGCCAGGTGGTCATCGCCGAGGTGGATTGGGCGCGGTTCGCGCCGACATTCACCGCGGCACGGCCGAGCCCGCTGCTGCGCGGTATTCCCGAGGCCGCGCAGGACGACGCGCCGGATGCGGCCGCGAGCGATACCGCCGCGGGCTGGCGGCAGCGGCTCCGCGGTCTCGCCGAGTCCGAACAGCGCGATCTGGTCGGGGAATTGGTGCGTGCGCAGGTCGCGCGGGGTCTCGGTCACGATGCCGGCCACGTCTTCGACACCGAGCGGCCGCTGCGCGAACTCGGATTCGACTCGCTGACCACCGTCGAGGTGCGCAACCAGCTGGCCGCCGTCACCGGGCTGGCGCTGCCGGCCTCGCTGCTGTTCGATCACTCGACCATCGCGGCACTCGGTGCGCACCTGCACTCGTTGCTGACCGACGGCGCCGCGCCGGTTCCGGTGGTCGGCGCCGCGGTGGCCGATCCGGCGGAACCGCTCGCCGTGGTCGCCATGGCCTGCCGTTTCGCCGGCGGCGTTCGGACGCCGGAAGAGTTGTGGCAGTTGGTGACCGACGAGATCGATGCCGTCTCGGCGCTGCCCGCCGACCGCGGCTGGGACCTGGCCGCGCTCTACCATCCCGACGCCGACAACCCCGGCACCAGCTACGCCGCCGGCGGTGGATTCCTCACCGGCGCGGGCGATTTCGACGCCGAGTTCTTCGGGATCTCGCCGCGCGAGGCGCTGGCCATGGATCCGCAGCAGCGGCTGCTGCTGGAGACCGCATGGGAGGCGCTCGAGCGCGCGGGGATGGACCCGCTGCGGCTCGCGGACACCACCGGCGGCGTCTTCGTCGGCGTCGCCGGGCAGGGCTACGGCTCGGGGGCGAATGCGGCCGAGGTCGAGGGGCACCTGCTCGCGGGCACGGTGACCAGCGTCGCCTCGGGGCGCATCGCGTATCAGCTCGGGCTCGAAGGCCCGGCCGTCACGTTGGACACGGCCTGTTCCTCCGGGCTCGTCGCGCTGCACCTCGCCGGGCAGGCATTGCGGGCGGGGGAGTGCTCCTTCGCCCTCGTCGGCGGCGCGGCCGTGATGGCGGTACCGGATGTGTTCGTCGAATTCAGCAGGCAGCGTGGGCTTTCCGCGGACGGCCGCTGCCGGTCGTTCGCCGAGACGGCCGACGGCACCGGCTGGGGCGAGGGCGTCGGCATGCTGCTGGTCGAGCGGTTGTCCGACGCGCGCCGCAACGGGCATCCGGTGCTCGCCGTCGTGCGCGGCAGCGCGATCAACCAGGACGGCACCTCCAACGGCCTCACCGCACCGAACGGCACGGCGCAGCAGCGGGTGATCCGGCAGGCGCTCGCCAACGCCGGACTCCAGGCCGCCGACGTCGACCTCGTCGAGGCGCACGGCACCGGCACCGTGCTGGGGGATGTGGTCGAAGCACAGGCGCTGCTCGCCACCTACGGCGCCGACCGGCAGGGACGCGGACCGCTGCACCTGGGCTCGCTGAAATCCAACATCGGCCACACCCAAGCGGCCGCAGGCATCGCGGGCATCATCAAAACCGTTGCGGCCCTGCGGCACGGCCTGCTCCCACGAACACTGCACATCGACGAACCCACCTCCCGCGTCGACTGGTCCACCGGCTCAGTAGAACTCCTCACCGAGGCCATGCCATGGCCATCCGAAAGCCGCCCCCGCCGCGCCGGCGTCTCGGCCTTCGGCATGAGCGGCACCAACGCCCACGTCCTGCTCGAGGAAGCGGCGTACGAAGAGCGGGTTGCTGCTACGCCGGACCAGCAGCCGGCTGCCCTACTGGGCGAACGGGTTTCGGCTGTGGCCGAGGCGCCCGCTGCCGAGCTGAGTGAACGGGTGGCCGATGTGGCCGAGTGGCTTGGAGCTGTGACCCACGAGCGGTCCGCCGCGGTGCTGGGTGAGCGGGTGTCGGCTGTGGTCGGAGAGCGATCCGTCGTGGTGTCGGGTGAGCGGTCCGACGCTGTGGTTGACGAGCGGCCCGCGGCGAGATCGGGTGGGCGGCTGCGAGTCGCGGGCGACGAGCGGTCCGTATCCGACGGGCGGCATGGTGGTCGGGCGGGGCCGGTGCCGTGGATGCTTTCGGCGCGGACCGAGGCGGCGTTGCGGGCGCAAGCTGTTCGGCTGCGTGACCATCTGATTCGGCATGGGGATCTCGAGAACGCGGATGTGGCACGGGCATTGGCGGTGCGGTCAGGGTTTTCCGTGCGGGCCGCGGTGGTCGGTGCGGAGCGGGAAGCGCTGCTGCGGTCGCTGACCGAGATTGCGGAGGATGCGGCAGCGCCAGATGTTGTTCGTGGTGTGGCGGGGACGGGGCGCACGGTGTTCGTCTTCCCCGGGCAGGGTGCGCAATGGGCGGGTATGGCGGCCGAATTGCTGGACAGCGCGCCGGAATTCGCTGCCCGGATCGCGGAATGTGAAGTGGCGCTGGCACCTTACGTCGACTGGTCGCTGACGGGTGTGCTGCGTGGCGAGCCCGATGCGGCTTCGCTGGAGCGGGTCGATGTGGTGCAGCCCGCGTTGTTCGCGGTGATGGTGGCGCTGGCCGCGCAGTGGTCGGCCGCCGGTGTGCGTGCCGATGCGGTGATCGGGCACAGTCAGGGGGAGATCGCGGCCGCCTGTGTGGCCGGTGTGCTGTCGCTGGACGATGCGGCCAAGATCGTGGCGTTGCGCAGCCGCGTGCTGCGCGGCCTGTCGGGTGCGGGCGGCATGGTGTCGCTCGCGGTCGGCCGGGAGCGCGCCGAGGAGCTGATCGCCGGGTACGGCGGCGAGATCTGTGTCGCGGCGGTCAACGGTCCGGCGGCCGTGGTCGTCGCCGGTGCGCCGGAGGCATTGGCGGCGTTGCTTTCCGACTGCGCGCCGCGCGGTGTTCGCGCCCGCGAGATCCCGGTGGATTACGCCGCGCACTCCGCGCAGGTGGCACAGCTGCGCGACGAACTGCTCGCGGCGCTCGGCGATATCCGGCCGGGCCGCGGCGAGATTCCGCTGTACTCGACGGTGACCGGCGAGCGCGTCGACGGTTCATCGCTCGATGCGGGCTACTGGTATCGCAATCTGCGCGATACCGTCGAATTCGAGTGCGGCACAACAAGTCTGCTCGACACCGGGTTCACCCGATTCCTGGAGATGAGCCCGCATCCGGTGCTCACCGCCGCGATCGACGGCACCGCGGAACAGCGCGGCCGCGCGATCGCCGCCATCGGCTCGCTGCGCCGCGACGACGGCGGCTGGCAACGACTGCTGACCTCGTTCGGCGAGGCCTGGTGCGCAGGCGTGACCGTGGCGTGGCGCCAGGTACCCGCGCTGAACGGCAGCGGCCGGACCGCGACGCTGCCCACGTATGCCTTTCAGCGCGACCACTTCTGGCTGCCGTCACCGGGTCGGCATGCCACCGCCACCCCGGCCACCGCGGCGGATCAGGGCCTGACCTACCGAATGGGATGGCAGCCGATAGCCGAGTTCGCCACGGACCGCCCACACGGCGACTGGCTACTCCTCGTCCCCGCCGACCATCGCGAACACGCGGCAGTGCGAGTGTGCACGCAAGCGCTCCGGCAGGGCGGCGCGCAGCCCGTCACCGTCGCGGTGGCCACCGGCGCCTCGGTAGACGAGGCATTGGCCGATGTGCCGTTGCCGCCGGACATCTCGGGAATCATCTCGCTACTCGGCCTCGACGAGAATCCCACTCCCGGCCGCGACGCCGTGCCTGATCGCGATGCCCTGCTCGACAGTGATGCCCTGCCCGGTCGCGATGCCCTGCTCGGTCGTGGTGTGGTGCCCGGTGGGGGTGTGGTGGTCGGCCGTGATGTTGTGCGTGGTGGGGATGCGATGCCCGGTAGCGATGTCGCGCCTGGTCGCAATGCTGTGCTTGGTCGCGATGGCGCGCCCGCCGGGTTGGTTGCGACGGTCGAATTGTTGCGCTGTCTCGATGCGCGCGGTTTGGCTGCTCCGCTGTGGTGCGTGACCACCGGTGCGGTCGCGGTCGCCGACGAACCGCTGGCGCACGCGGGACAGGCGTGTCTGTGGGGGCTCGGGCAGGTGCTGCTGCTGGAACAGGAATCTCGCTTCGGTGGTCTGCTCGACTTGCCCGCGATGGTCGGGGACGAACTCACCGATCTGGTTGCTGGGGCGCTGGCAGGCGGTCACGGCGAGGACCAGATCGCGCTCCGATCCGGGGGTGCGTATGGAAGGCGCCTGCGGCGCACCGAGATTCAGCACGGACCCGCGCGCCGTGAGTGGATACCGTCCGGTGGCTCGGCACTGATCACGGCGGGCATGAGCGACCTGACGGCCGAGCTGGCCCGATGGCTCGCCGCACAGGGCGCGACGCACATCCTGATCACCGGTGGCGACGGCGACCAGCCTGCCGTCGACACACTGCGCGCGCAATTGGCCGACCTGGGTGCCGAGCTGACAGTCACCGGCCGCGCCACCGACGACCCGGATCTGCTCGCCGAGCTCGAGGGCGCGAAACCCATTCGCACCGTTGTACATTCGGCCGTACCGCGACGCCCCCGCGCGCCAAGGGCGACGCTGGCGGCCGAGGAACTCGGCGGCATCGCACGTTCGGTTGTGCCAGGGACTTCCAGCGCGACAACCGCTGGGCTATCGGCCGAGGAACTCGGTGACACCGCGCATTCGGCCCCGTCCGGGAGTCCAGGCGCGCCCGGTGCGGTGCACACTGCGGAGGAGTCCGGCGGCATCGTCAGTTCGGCTGAGCCGGGGAGTTCCGGCGTGACTACTGCTGCTTCGGCGGCAGCGGCGCTCGGCGACGCAGTGCGTTCGACCGTGTCGGGGAGTTCCGGCGCGACGATCGCCGCGCTCACGGCTGAGGAGCTCGATGGCACCGTGGGGGCGGCGGTGGGGGCGATGCGGAATCTGGAGGGGCTGGCGGGATTCGGCGACGCGACGTGGATTGTGTTGACCGGTCTGAGTGGGGTGTGGGGGGCGGCGCGGCATGGTGCGGCCAGTGCCGCGTGCGCCGCGGTGGCGGCGTTGGCGCGGCAGCGCCGGGATCGGGGTGCGCACGCGCTGGTCGCCGCGGTCGGCGGACTGGACGATCGGTCGGTGGCGACTGATCGGCCGATGCGGGCCGGGACCGTCACCGCGGTTCTGCAGCGACTGCTCGAACAGGACGAGGCGACCGGGTTCGTCGCCGATCTCGAGGTAGACCGGATCGTCGCCACCGTGCCGAGCCCGCGTGCGCTCGGCCTGATCCGGGAGTTGCCCGCGGTCGCGGAGGCGCTGCGCGGTCAACCCGAGCCGGACACCGCGCTGGCCGGACGCCTTGCGCCACTGGACGAACCGGCCCGGCGCCGGATGCTGCTCGATATCGTCACCGGTCACGCCGCGACGGTGCTCGGCCACCGCGACCGCGCGGCCGTCCGGCCGGAGCAGGCGTTCGCCGACAGCGGCTTCGATTCGATGCTCGCGGTTCAGTTCCGCAACCAATTGCGTTCCGCCACCGGGGTTTCGCTGCCCGCCACCGCGGTGTTCGATCATCCGACACCGAGCGCGCTGGTCGACGTGCTCTACGCCGAGCTGTGCTCGGACACTGCGGCGGGCGCGTCGGCGCTGACCGAATTGGCACGCCTGGAATCGGCGCTCGCCGGTCTCGCGCCGGACATACCCGGCGGGCGGGAGATCGGTATCCGCCTGCAGAACCTCGTCCACCGCTGGACCGCCGCCGCGGCGCCCGCCGCGAGCCGCGACCAGCTCGGCTCCGCGAGCGCGGACGAGCTCTTCGACCTTCTTGACAACAACTACGGCCAGGCCTGAGGACGGACGACACATGCCGAACGACGAGAAGCTGCTCGAGTACCTGCGCCGCGCCACCGCCGATCTCGGTGACGCCAGGCGCAGCCTGCGGGAGGAACGCGACGCCAGGCACGAGCCCATCGCGATCATCGGTATGGGCTGCCGGTATCCGGGCGGCGCGAACTCGCCGGAACAGCTGTGGGATCTGGTCACCGCCGGTACCGATGCCATCACCGAGTGGCCTGCCGATCGTGGCTGGGATATCGACGGTCTCTACCATCCGGACCCGGACAACCCAGGCACCTCCTACACTCGCAACGGCGGATTCCTCTACGACGCAGGCGAATTCGATCCCGGCTTCTTCGGCATCTCGCCGCGCGAGGCGCTGGCCATGGACCCGCAGCAGCGGCTGCTGCTCGAAGTCGCCTGGGAAACCGTCGAGCGGGCCCGCATCGTGCCCGCCGCGCTGCGCGACAGCGCGACCGGTGTCTTCATCGGCGCCATGGTCAACGGCTACGGCGCGGGTTGCGCGCGTGTCCACGAGGTCGAGGGTCTGCTGCACACCGGGACGACGAGCAGCGTTGTCTCCGGGCGGCTTTCGTACCTGCTCGGGCTGACCGGTCCGTCGTTCACCGTGGACACCGCGTGTTCCTCCTCGCTGGTCGCGCTGCACCTGGCGGTGCGGTCGCTGCGCTCGGGGGAGTGCTCGATGGCATTGACCGGCGGCGTGACGGTCGGCGCCGACCTCGACGCGTTCGTCTCGTTCAGCCGCCAGCGCGCCCTCGCCCCCGACGGCCGATGCAAAGCCTTCTCCGATGCCGCGGACGGCACCGCGTGGTCGGAGGGCGCCGGGGTGCTGCTGCTGGAGCGGCTGTCGGACGCGATCGCCAACGGGCACACCGTGCTCGCGGTGGTGGCCGGTTCGGCGGTGAATCAGGATGGCGCGTCGAACGGTTTGACCGCGCCGAACGGGCCCGCGCAGCAGCGGGTGATCCGGTCCGCGCTGGCCGATGCCCGGTTGTCCGCGGGGGATGTGGATGTGGTCGAGGCGCACGGGACGGGAACCAGGCTCGGCGATCCGATCGAGGCGCAGGCGCTGCTGGCGACCTACGGTCGGGCGCGGCCCGAGGAGCGGCCGCTGTGGCTCGGCTCGCTGAAGTCGAATATCGGGCACACCTCCGCGGCCGCCGGTGTCGGCGGGGTGATCAAGATGGTGCAGGCGCTGCGCCACGGCGTGCTGCCGCGCACGCTACACGCGGAAGTGCCGTCCACCCAGGTGGATTGGACCTCCGGTGCGGTGCGGCTGCTGACCGAGGCGCGCACGTGGCCGGAGCTGGAGCGGCCGCGGCGCTCGGCGGTGTCGTCGTTCGGTGTGAGCGGAACCAACGCGCACGTGGTGCTGGAGCAGGCGCCGCTGACCGAAACCGCCAACGCCGCAGCGCCTTCGGGTAACCCGGTGCCGCCGGTGCCGCTCGTCACCGGCGCTGCCGCACCGCTTTCGGGCGACTCGGCGCTGTCGCGCGTCAGCGCCGACGCCGCACTGTCTTCAGGTAGCTCGGCGCTGCCGCTCGTCGTCTCCGCTCGCACCGAGGAGGCGCTGTACGCGCAGGCCGACGCTGTGCGTGCCGCTATGGAGAGCGATCCAACGGCCGGAACAGCGGGTGTGGCAAAGGCATTGGCCACCACGCGGACCGCGTTCGAGCGCCGTGCCGTGGTGATCGCCGGTGACCGCGACGACGCGCTGGCGGGACTGCGTGCGCTGGCGGTGGGCGCGGAGGCGCCCGGCCTGGTTCGCGGCGGTGAAATGCACACCGGGCGGATAGTTTTCGTCTTTCCCGGGCAGGGCTCGCAATGGACCGGGATGGCGCGCGAGCTGTGGGAGCAGTCGCCGGTGTTCGCCGAGCGGATGGCCGAGTGTGAGACCGCGCTTGCGTCGTTCGTGGACTGGTCGCTGCGCGAGCGGATCTTCGCGGACGACCCGTGGGATCGGGTGGATGTCGTTCAGCCGGTGTTGTTTTCGGTGATGGTGTCGTTGGCGGCGGTGTGGCGTTCGTTCGGTGTGGAACCTGCTGCGGTGGTTGGTCATTCGCAGGGTGAGATCGCGGCGGCGGTGGTGGCGGGTGGTCTGTCGCTCGCGGACGGTGCGAAGATCGTCGCGCTGCGCAGCCAGGCCATCGCCGAGCTCGCGGGTCGCGGTGGCATGGCCTCGGTGCCGCTGGCGGCCGCGGAGCTGACGGATCGCCTGCGCGAGTGGACGGATCGGATCTCGGTCGCCGCGCTCAACGGGCCGTCCTCGACCGTGCTGGCCGGTGACGCCGCCGCCGTCGAGCGACTGGTCGCGGACCTGGTCGCGGCGGACGTTCAGGCCAGGATCATCCCGGTCGATTACGCCTCGCATTCGCCGCAGGTCGAGGGGCTGCGCGAGCGGTTGCTCGCCGACCTGGCCGATATCGAACCCACCGCCGCCGAGGTGCCGTTCTTCTCCACCGTCGAGGCCGCATGGCGCGACACCGCGACACTCGACGCCGACTACTGGTATCGAAACCTGCGCCAGCCCGTGCGTTTCGCCGATGCCACCCAGAGCCTGCTCGCGGACGGCTACGCCTTCTTCATCGAGCCGAGCCCGCACCCGGTGCTCACCGTCGGCGTGACGCAGAGCGCCGATGCCGCCGGTATCGATGCCACCGCGGTGGGCACGCTGCGCCGCGAGCACGGCGGTATGGACGCCGCGCTGCGCTCGTTCGCGGAAGCCCAGGTTCGTGGGCTGACGCCGGACTGGTCCGCGTTCTTCGCCGACATCCCTTGCGGCGAGCAGTCACTGCCGACCTACCCGTTCCAGCATCGCTGGTTCTGGCTCGAACGCCCCGCGGACGCCGCGGCCGCCGCACCGGCCGCGGACCCCGCCGAGCAGGCCTTCTGGGAGACGGTCAACGACGAGAACCTCCCGGCGTTCACCGCGACACTCGGCCTGGAATCCGCCGATACCGTCGGCGCCGTCCTGCCCGCGCTCGCCGCATGGCGCCGCGGCCTCGCCGACCGCGCCACCGCCGACTCCTGGCGCTACCGCGTCGACTGGTCTCCACTTATCGACCGCCCTGGCCAAACCCTCACGGGCACTTGGCTACTCGTCTCATCCTCGGCTACCTCGGCTACCTCGGCTACCTCGGCTACCTCGGCTACCTCGGCTACCTCGGCTACCTCGGCTACCTCGGCTACCTCGGCTACCTCGGGTGACGCGGCCACTGCGGCCACCTCGGGTGACGCGGCCACTGCGGCCACCTCGGGTGACGTGGGCACTGCGGGCACTGCGGGCACTGCGGCTATTGCGGGCGATGCTGCCATTGCGGGCACTTGGGGTAACGCGGTGACTGCGCCCACTTCGGGTGCTGCGGGCACTGCGGGCACTGCGGGCACTGCGGGCACTGCGGCTACTGCGGGCGATGCTGCCATTGCGGGCACTTGGGGTAACGCGGTGACTGCGCCCACTTCGGGTGCTGCGGCCACTTCGGGTGTTGCGGGTGACGCGGGCGCTGCAATCGTCGACGCCTGCGCACAGGCGCTCAGTGATGGTGGCGCGACGGTGGTGCGGATCGTGCTCACCTCGTCCGATGACGATCGGGCGGCACTGGCGGCCCGCCTCGCCGAAGTGCTCGCGGAACTGTCCGTGCCGGTCGACGGCGTGCTGTCGCTGCTCGGTGTGGACGAAACACCGCACCGGCGCAACCCGCAGCTGACCGACGGCACCGCGTTGAGCCTGGTGCTGTTGCAGGCGCTCGGGGACAGCGGATGCGCGGCCCCGATGTGGTGGGCCACGCGTGGCGCGGTCGCCACCGACGGCGCCGACGTACTGACCAGTCCCGCGCAGAGTCTGCTGTGGGGCCTCGGCCGGGTTGCCGCACTCGAACATTCGGCACGCTGGGGCGGCCTCGTCGATCTGCCCGCTGCACTCGACGAGCGCGCCGCCGAGCGACTCCGTCAGGTGCTCGCCGCACGCGACGACGAGGATCAGCTCGCGATCCGCGCGGGCGGAATCCACGGCAGGCGACTGGTCCGCGCCGCACTCGGCGAGACCGCACCGGCGGACCCGTGGCAGCCGCGCGGCACGGTCCTGATCACCGGCGGCACCGGCGGCGTCGGTATGCATCTGGCCCGCTGGTTCGCCGATCGAGGGGCGCGGCACGTGGTGCTGGTCGGCCGTCGTGGCCGTGCCGCCGAGGGCGTGGACGAGCTGATCGACGAGCTGGCCGCGCGCGGCACCAGGGTGACGATCGCCGCCTGCGATGTCACCGACCGCGCCGCGCTGGCCGGACTCGTCGCCGAATTACGCAGTGGCGGAGCAGATATCAGCACGGTGATCCATGCCGCGGGCGCCGGTGTGCTCGTGCCGCTCGCCGACACCGATCCCGACGATTTCGCGCGGACCCTCGATGCCAAGGTGCGCGGCGCCGACAATCTCGACGCCGTCTTCGGCGACGACCCGCTGGACGCCTTCGTGCTGTTCTCCTCCATCTCGGCGGTCTGGGGCAGCGCCGAGCACGGCGCGTACGCCGCCGCCAACGCCTACCTCGACGGGCTGGCCGAGCAGCGCCGCGCCCGCGGCCTGACCGCCACCTCGATCGTGTGGGGCATCTGGGATCCGGCCGAGGGCGGCGGCATGGCGGCGAACCTCGTGGAGGAGCAACTGCGCGGGCGCGGGGTGCCTTTCATGTCGCCCGCGGTGGCGCTCGGCGCGCTCGGCCGGGTGCTGGACAACGACGAAGGCGTCATTGTGGTGGCGGCCGTCGACTGGGAGCGGTTCGCGCCGGTGTTCACCTCGGTGCGGCCGAGCCCACTCATCGCGGGCCTGCCCGAAGTGCGCCGGGTCATGGCCGCCGAGGACGCGGACGCCGTGGACGACGGCGCGGGTTCGGCACTGCGCCGCCGGTTGCGCGAGGCCGCCGCCCCCGAGCGCATCCTGATCGATCTGGTGCGTGCCAACGCAGCACACGTGCTCGGCCACGACTCCGGCGCCGAGGTCGAACCCGAAAGAGCCTTCCGTGACCTGGGTTTCGACTCGCTGACCGCCGTGGAGATGCGCAACCGGCTCAACACCGCCACCGGGTTGCGGCTGCCGGTGACGGTGATCTTCGACTACTCCTCGGTCGTCGCGCTCGCGCGGCACCTGGGCGAGCTGGTGCTCGGCACCGCGGCCGACGTACCGGAGCAGGCGCCGGTGGCCGCGGCCGACGCGACGGACCCGATCGTCATCGTCGGGATGGCCTGCCGCTACCCGGGCGGCGTGCACGATCCGGACGAGCTGTGGGGGCTGCTGGTCGAGGGCCGCGACGCGATCGCCGAACTTCCGGCCGACCGCGGCTGGAACGTGGCGGCGCTCTACGACGCCGACCCGGATCGGCCCGGCGCCACCTATGCCGTCGCGGGCGGATTCCTCGACGACGCAGCGGAATTCGACGCCGGATTCTTCGGCATCTCGCCGCGCGAGGCGTTGGCCATGGACCCGCAGCAGCGGCTGCTGCTCGAGACGTCGTGGGAGGCGCTCGAACGCGCGGGCATCGATCCGGTGACCCTGCGCGGCAGCAGGACCGGCGTCTTCGCCGGCGGCGCCTACCAGGGGTACGGCAACCACGAGGTGCCCGACGAGGTGGAGGGCCACCTGATCGCGGGTGTCTCCACCAGTGTGCTGTCCGGCCGGATCGCCTACAGCCTCGGGCTCGAAGGACCCGCCGTCACCATCGACACCGCATGCTCCTCGTCGCTGGTCGCGGTGCATCTGGCCGCACAGGCGCTGCGCGGCGGGGAGTGCACGCTCGCACTGGCCGGTGGTGTCACCGTGCTCGGATCACCGTTGTCGCTCACCGGTTTCAGCCGCCAGCGCGGCCTGGCCGCGGACGGGCGCTGCAAGTCCTACGGGGCGGCCGCGGACGGGTTCGGCATCGCCGAGGGCGTCGGTGTGCTTGCGCTGGAACGGCTTTCGGACGCCCGGCGCAACGGGCATCCGGTGCTGGCCACGGTGCGTGGCTCCGCGATCAACCAGGACGGCGCGAGCAACGGGCTCACCGCACCCAACGGCCTTGCGCAGCAACGGGTCATCCGCGCGGCCTTGGCGAACGCTGGGCTCGGCCCCGCGGAGGTCGACGTGGTCGAGGGTCACGGCACCGGTACGAGACTGGGTGACCCGATCGAGGCCGATGCGCTGCTCGCCACCTACGGACGGCGGCGGGGCGCGGAGCAGGCGCTGCGCTTGGGCTCGGTGAAGTCGAATATCGGCCACACCCAGGCGGCTTCGGGCGTCGCGGGCATCATCAAGATGGTCCAGGCGCTGCGGCACGATCTGCTGCCCCGATCGCTGCACGCCGCCGAGCCCACACCGAACGTCGACTGGTCCACCGGCGCGGTGACCCTGCTTACCGAGGCTGAGCCGTGGATGCGGGGTGAGCGAGTGCGTCGCGCCGGAATCTCCTCCTTCGGGCTGAGCGGCACCAACGCGCACGTCATCATCGAGCAGGCGCCTGCCGCGGAGCAGGCGCCTGCCGCGGGACCGGTGCCCGGGGCGGAGCGGGTGTCCGCCGCGGAGCGGGTGTCCGGGGCAGAGCAGGCAGCTGTCACGGGACCGGTGCTCGCCGGTGAGTCAACACCCGCCGCAGACCCGGCGCCTGCGGCCGAGCGAGTGTCTGCCGCTGAGCGAGTGCCTACCGTCGAGCCGATGCCCGCCGCCGAGCCAGTGCCCGCGGCGGAGTCGGCGATCGCTGACGCAGAGCTGGTGCAGCGGCCGGTGCTGTGGCCGCTGTCGGGGCGTACCGAGCAGGCATTGCGGGCGCAGGCGGGTCGGCTGGCGGGTTACCTCGCGGACCGGAAAGCCCTGTCGCCCTGCGATATCGGCTACTCGCTGCGGCACGATCGGACGGCGTTCGAGTATCGGGCTGTCGTCGGCGGCGCTGACCAGGACGCCATGGTGGCGAGCCTGCGCGCACTGGCCGAAGGACGCGCCGACGATCTGCTCGTCGAAGGGACGGTCGGTGCCGCAGGGCGTGTGGTCTTCGTCTTCCCGGGTCAGGGTTCGCAGTGGGCGGGCATGGCATGTGCGCTGTTGGACGAGTCGGCGGTCTTCGCCGAGCGGATGGCCGAATGCGAGGCGGCGCTGGCGCCTTATGTCGAGTGGTCGTTGATCGACCTCCTGCGTTCGGAAGATCCGCTGGGTCGGGTGGATGTTGTTCAGCCGGTGTTGTTTTCGGTGATGGTGTCGTTGGCGGCGGTGTGGCGTTCGTTCGGTGTGGAACCTGCTGCGGTGGTTGGTCATTCGCAGGGTGAGATCGCGGCGGCGGTGGTGGCGGGTGGTCTGTCCCTCGCGGACGGCGCGCGCATGGTGGCCCTGCGCAGCAAGGCGCTGCTGCCGCTGATCGGCCGGGGCGGGATGCTGTTTGCCGCGGCCACGGTGGAGTCGATCACCGAATACCTTGCGCCGTGGGCGGATCGGGTCTCGGTGGCCGCGGTCAACGGTCCCGGATCGGTGACGGTGTCGGGGGATACCGAGTCGCTGCGCGCACTGAGCGACCGGCTCGCCGACGCCGGAATCATGTCCTGGGAGCTGCCGGGCGTCGATTTCGCCGGGCATTCGCCGCAGGTGCGGGAGCTGGACGCCGAGTTGACGGCGGCCTTCGCCGAGCTGACGCCGCTGGCATCGGAGATCCCGTTCTACTCCACGGTCACCGGAGCGCGGTGTGACACAACTACATTGGACGCCGGGTACTGGCAGCGCAACCTGCGCGAGCCGGTCGTGTTCTCGGCCGCCGTCGACGCGCTGCTGCGCGACGAGCACACGGTATTCGTCGAGGTGAGCCCGAATCCGACACTGTCGGTGTGGCTTCGGCAGGCCCTGGATTCGGCGGCTACCCCCGGCTGTGTCACCGGCACCCTCGCCGAGGCCGACGGCGGCATGCGCCGCTTCCTCCTCTCCGTCGGCGCGCTGCACACCTGCGGTGTCGACATCGATTGGGACGCCGTCTTTTCCGGCACCGCTGCACACCGTGTCGACCTGCCGACCTACGCGTTCCAGCGTTCCCGCTACTGGCTGGAGCGGCCGGTCGCCGAGCGTGCCGATACGGCCGCGACCGTCGGCGATCCGGTCGCCGTGGACTTCTGGACCGCGATCGAGCGCGGCGACGCCGACGCCGTAGCGGACACGCTGCGGATGGCCGACGAGCGGGATCAGGCCGCCCTGCGCACCGTGCTCCCCGCCCTGTCGTCCTGGCACCGCGATCGCCGCGACCGCTCGGTACTCGACACCCTCCGCTATCAGGTGAGCTGGCACCCCCTGGCCACTGGCACCGAAAAACCGGCCCTGCATGGCATTTGGTGGTTGATCGTGCCCGACGCCATGGCGGCGGACGCGTCCGCCGCATCCTGTGCCAGCGCACTTGAACGGCACGGCGCCACCGTCATCACCGTGCCGTTCGGCGGTGACCGCGCGGGTGTGGCTCTACCTCCCGGCGATGACCGCCGCGCCGAGGTGGCTGTGCCGGTCGGCGAGGGTAACCGCGCCGGTGTCACGGTGCCGCCAGTCGGTGGCGACAGGGGTGAATCGAGCGCGCTGATCGGCAATGGCGACCGCGCTGATGCGAGCCTCCCGCTCGGCGGCGACAGTCGCGCCGGTGTCAGTGTGCCGCTCGACAGTGGCGAAAGCGCTGATGTGTGCCTGCCGGTCGGCGGTGATGAGAGTCCCGATGCGAGCGTGCCGCTTGACAGCGGTGACTGCGTGGGCGTCGGCGTCTCGTTCCGCGATGGCGACCGTGCACGTCTCGCCGACGAACTGCGTGAGCGCCTCGATGCCGGTGCGCCGCAGGGCGTGCTGTCGCTACTCGGTCTCGCGGGTGGGGGACATCCGGCGCAGCCGGTGGTGCCTGCTGGTCTCGATATGACGGTGACCCTGATGCAGGCGCTGGGTGACGCGGGCGTTGCCGCGCCGGTGTGGGCCGCGACCGTCGGTGCGGTGCGGGTCGGCCGGGCGGATGCTGTTCCCGTCGCGGAGCAGGCGATGACGTGGGGGCTGGGTGCGGTCGCGGGGATGGAGTATCCGCAGCGGTGGGCGGGTCTGATCGATCTGCCCGCGCGGTGGGACGACCGGGTGCTCGATCGGCTGGTTCGGGTGCTCGCCGGTCTCGACGGCGAGGATCAGGTCGCGCTGCGTGCGTCCGGGATCTTCGCCCGCCGCCTGGTGCGGGCCGAATCGGTTGCGGCGGACAATGATTGGAGCACCTCGGGTGCCGCGCTGATTACCGGTGGCACCGGTGCGCTCGCCGCGCATGCCGCGCGGTGGCTCGCGCGGCGTGGGGCGCGGTTCATCGTGCTCGCCGGTCGGCGGGGACCGAGTACGCCGGGTGTCGAGGCGCTGGTGACCGAACTGGCCGAACTCGGTGTGGCCGCGGTTGCGGTGGCCTGCGATGTCACCGACCGTGACGCGCTCGCCGATCTGATCGCCGCGGTTCCGGTCGACCAGCCGCTGCGCACCGTGGTGCATGCCGCCGGTGTCCTCGACGACGGCGTACTCGACAGCCTCACCCCCGAGCGCGCCGCCGCCGTGCTGCGGCCCAAGGTCGCGGCCGCCGCGCACCTCGACGAGCTCACCCGCGATCTGGAGCTGGACGGATTCATCCTCTACTCCTCGCTCGCGGCCACCATGCCTGGTACCGGCCAGGGCAGCTACGCGGCCGCCAACGCCTACCTCGACACCCTTGCCGAACAGCGGCACGCCCGCGGCCTGCCCGCCACCTCGATGGCCTGGGGCCTGTGGGCGGGCGACAGCGCGGCCGCCGCGGTGGGCGATCGGCTCGTGCGCGCCGGTCTCGAGCCGATGACGCCGGAACTCGCGCTCGCGGCGCTCGGCGCGGCACTGGCGGCGGGACAGCCGCGGCTGATCGTCTCCGGTTTCGACTGGGAGCGGTTCGCCCGGACCTCGGAAATGGTGCGTCCCAACACGATTCTGCGCGCGTTGCCCGAGGCGATGCCGTTCCTCGGCACGGGCCCGGCGGACGGTGGCGCGGCCAACCCACTCGCCGCCCGGCTCACCGGACTGTCCACCGCCGAGCGCGAGGCGGAGCTGTCCGCCCTGGTGCGCGCCGAGGTCGCCGAGACGCTCGGGTTCGCCGATGCGGACGGCGTCGAACCCGGCCGCGTCTTCCGCGATCTCGGATTCGATTCGCTCACCGCCGTCGACCTGCGCAACCGGCTCGCGGCGGCCACCGGGCTGCGGCTGTCGGTCACCCTCGTCTTCGACCACCCCACCATCGCCGCGCTCGTGCGTCACCTCGCCGGGCTGCTCGGCGTCGAGGCCCTCCCGGCGGCGACCGCGGCCCCGGTGACCGCGCGCACCGACGACCCGATCGCGATCGTGGCGATGAGCTGCCGATTCCCCGGCGATGTCGAATCGCCCGAGGAGCTATGGCAACTCGTCGTCGACGGCGTCGATGCCATCTCGCCGTTCCCGGCGGGCCGCGGCTGGGACGTCGACGAGCTCTACTCCGACGACCCGGACCAGCTGGGCACCTCCTACACCCGGTACGGCGGATTCCTGCACCGCGCAGCCGATTTCGATCCGGCCTTCTTCGGCATCTCCCCGCGCGAGGCGCTCGCCATCGATCCGCAGCAGCGACTGCTGCTCGAGATCGCGTGGGAGGCGTTCGAACGGGCAGGCATCGATCCGCTGTCGCTGAAGGGCAGCAGGGGCGGTGTCTTCGTCGGATCCAGCTATCACGACTACGGCGGCCGCGTGCGGCAGCCGTCCGAGGAGCTCGAGGGCTACCTCGGCCTCGGCAGCGCGGGCAGCGTCGCGTCGGGCCGCATCGCCTACACCTTCGGGCTGGAGGGGCCCGCGGTCACCGTGGATACGGCATGCTCCTCGTCGCTGGTGGCCATCCACCTCGCGGCGCAGGCGCTGCGCGGCGGTGAGTGCACGCTCGCGCTGGCGGGCGGTGTCGCGGTGATGTCGACTCCCGGATCGTTCGTCGAATTCAGCAGGCAGGGCGTGCTCGCCGAGGACGGCCGCTGCAAGCCCTTCGCCGAGGCGGCCGACGGCACCGCTTGGGCCGAGGGTGCGGGAGTGGTTGTGCTGGAACGGCTTTCCGACGCCAGGCGGCACGGTCATCCGGTGCTCGCGCTGGTCAGCGGTTCGGCCGTGAACCAGGACGGCGCGAGCAACGGCCTCACCGCCCCGAACGGACCGTCGCAGCAGCGCGTCATCGCCCAGGCGCTGGCCAGTGCCGGAATGCGCGCCGCCGATATCGACGCCGTCGAAGCGCACGGCACCGGCACTCGGCTCGGCGACCCCATCGAGGCGCAGGCGCTGCTCGCCGCGTACGGGCCGGATCGGCCCGCGGACCGGCCGTTGCTGCTCGGCTCGCTGAAATCGAATATCGGGCACGCCCAGGCGGCCGCCGGTATCGCGGGCGTCATCAAGATGGTGCAGGCCATGCGGCACGGCGTGCTGCCCGGCACGCTGCACGTGGACCGGCCGACCCCGCTGGTGGATTGGTCCTCGGGCGCGATGACGCTGCTGACCGAGAACACGGCGTGGCCCGAGACCGGACGCCCGCGCAGGGCCGCCGTCTCCTCCTTCGGCGTCAGCGGCACCAACGCGCACACCATCCTGGAACAGGTTCCGGTGGAACAGGATTCGGCCCCAGCCCCAGCCCAAGCCCATGCCCTGGACTCGGCCCCGGCCATGGACCCGGCCGCGGACTTGGGCGGTGGCGGTGGCGGTGGACTCTGGCTCGTCTCCGCCCGGAGCGCGGACGCACTGCGCGCACAGGCCGAGCGGCTGCTCGCCTACGCCGAGGACCGTCCCGCACTCGATCCCGACGCGGTCGGCCGGGCGCTGGCGACGCAGCGCAGCGCCTTCGAATACCGCGGTGCGATTGTCGCGGACGACCGCGCGACGCTGCTCGGCGGTCTGCGCGCGCTGGCCACCGACGGCACCGCGCCCGGTGTGCTGCGCGGTCGATCCGGCTCGGGGAAAACGGCATTCCTGTTCGCGGGTCAGGGCAGTCAACGCCCCGGCATGGGGGCCGAGCTCTACCGTGCCCACCCGGTCTTCGCCGACGCGTTCGACGCGGTGTGCGCCGAATTCGACGCCCTGCTCGACCGGCCGCTGCGTGAGGTGATGTTCGCCGAGGCGGGCTCGCCCGAGGCCGCTCTGCTCGACACCACCGCGTATACCCAGCCCGCCCTGTTCGCGCTGGCGACGGCGCTGTTCCGGCTGCTGGCGCACTGGGACGCGAATCCCGCACTGCTGCTCGGACATTCGGTCGGCGAACTCGCCGCGGCGCATGTCGCGGGCGTCCTGTCGCTGCCCGATGCCGCCCGGTTGGTCGCGGCGCGCGGCAGGCTCATGCAGGCGCTGCCGGAGGGCGGCGCGATGATCGCGCTGACCGCCGCCGAGGCGGAGGTCACGCCGCTGCTCGACGGCCCGGCGGGCGCGGTATCGATCGCGGCGGTCAACGGCCCGGCGTCGACGGTGATCTCCGGCGACGCCGACGCGGCGCTCGATATCGCCGCCCGCTGGCAGTCCACCGGCGGCAAGGCGCGGCGGCTGACGGTCAGCCACGCCTTCCATTCCGCGCGGATGGACGCGATGCTCGACGATTTCCGCGCGGTGGCCGACACCGTCGAGTTCCGGCCGCCGCTGATCCCGGTGGTGTCCAACCTGACCGGCCGGGTCGCCGAGGCCGCCGAGATCTGCTGCGCCGACTACTGGGTTGCCCACGCGCGCAACGCCGTTCGCTTCCACGAGGGCATGGCGTGCCTGGCCGCCGAAGGCGTCACCCGTTTCCTCGAGCTCGGCCCCGACCAGTCGCTGACCGCCATGGGCCGCGACAGCCTGGCCGAGCACGGTGTCGATCCCGACGCCATGGTCTCGCTGCTGCGCCGGGACCGCGGCGAGATCGCCTCGGTGCGTACGGCACTGGCGCACCTGCACACGCGGGGCATGCCGGTCGACTGGGCGCGGTTCTTCGCGGGGCATGGCGACGGGCCGGTGGCGTTGCCCACCTACGCTTTCCAGCGCGAGCGCTACTGGCTGGATGCCGACGCCGGGACCGGCGATATCGGCTCGACCGGGCTGCGTCCCGCCGGGCATCCGCTGCTGGGCGGCATGGTCGAGCTCGCCGATTCCGACGGATTCCTCTGCACCACACGGCTTTCTCTCCGCAGTCACCCCTGGCTGGCCGACCACGCCATCCTCGGCGCTGCGCTGTTCCCGGCCACCGCTTTCCTCGAGCTGGCCATCCGCGCCGGTGACGAGGTGGGCTGCGACGAGGTCGACGAACTGATACTGGCGGAGCCGCTGGTGATCGCGCCGAACAGCGCGGTGCTGCTCCAGGTTTCGGTCGGCGCGCCCGATGCGGACGGTAGCCGTTCGATCGCCGTGCACTCCCGGCCGGAGACCGCGTCGCCGGAACAGCCGTGGACCAGGCATGTGAGCGGCCTGCTGACCGTGGCCGAGTCGAATGAGCCCGCGCCGCAGGGACAGTGGCCGCCACCGGGCGCCGAGCCGATCGACGTCGACGGTCTCTACGAACGATTCGAACAGGGCGGCTTCGCCTATGGACCGGCCTTCCGAGGTCTGCGCGCGGCGTGGCGCCTCGGCGAGGAGGTGTATGCCGAGGCGAGCCTGCCGCGTGAGCAGCGCGCCGACGCCGCGCGGTTCGGGCTGCATCCCGCCCTGCTCGACAGCGCACTGCACGCGCTGACCTTCGGGATACTGGACGGCTCGACGCAGAGCTGGTTGCCGTTCTCCTGGACCGGTATTCGACTGCATGCCGCGGGCGCGTCGACGCTGCGCCTCCGGTTGCGACCGGCCGGGCGCGACGCCGTATCGGTGCTCGCGGTGGACGCGGCGGGCGATCCGGTCGCCTCGATCCGCGCGCTGACGCTGCGGCCGGTAGCGGCCGAGCAGGTCGGCTCGGCCCGTCCCGCGGCAGGGCACGAGGAGCTGTTCCGGGTCGAATGGCCCACGGTGGCCGCGAGATCTACAGGCGCGCAAGGGGAGTGGGTCGTGGTAGGCGCGGCGACGGCCGAGTGGGCGGCGGCGGGCGTCACCCGCGCGGTGGCCGATCTGGCCGAGCTGGCGGACGGCGCGCCGCCCGCCGTGGTGGTGGCTCCGATCCCGTCGACCCCGGCGGCAGGCGACGACGACGCCGCGGCGGTGCGAATCGCCACCGAGTATGCGCTCGGGCTGGTCCAGGAATGGCTGGCGCAGAAGCGATTCGGTGGTGCCGCCCTGCTGCTGGTGACGCGCGACGGTGTGGCCGTGCGACCCGGCGCCGAGGCGACCGACCTGGCGCACGCGGCGGTGTGGGGCCTGGTGCGCACCGCGCAGACCGAACATCCCGGCCAGTTCGTGCTCGCGGATCTCGACGGCGAGGCCGCGTCGGTCGCGGCGCTGCCCGCCGCCGTCGGCTCCGGCGAGCCGCAGCTTGCCCTGCGCGGCGGAGTGGCGCATCAGGCCCGCTTGACCCGGGTTCCGCGCGCCGAATCGCCCGCCCCGGTATGGGAGCGGGACGGCACCGTCCTGATCACCGGCGGCACCGGCGCGATCGGCGGGCACATCGCCCGCCACCTGGTGACCGAGCACGGCGTGCGCAGGCTGGTGCTGACCGGCCGCCGCGGCCTCGGCGCCGAGGGCGCCGCCGCGCTGCGCGCGGAGCTGGCAGGCCGTGGCGCCGACGTCGACATCGTCGCGTGCGATATCGCCGACCGGGATCAGGTCGCGGCCTTGCTCGCGGCGATCCCGGCGGCGCATCCGCTCAGCGCGGTGGTGCACGCCGCCGGTGTGCTCGACGACGGCGTGATCGGCGAGCTCACCCCGCGGCGCCTGCGAAAAGTGCTGGGACCCAAGGCGGATGGCGCACTACATCTGCACGAGCTCACCGCGGGGAGGCCGCTGTCGGCGTTCGTCCTGTTCTCCTCCATCGCCGGTGTCTTCGGCGGTATGGGCCAGGCCAACTACGCCGCGGCCAATGCCGTGCTGGACGGGCTCGCGCAGCGCAGGCGCGCGCACGGCCTGCCCGCGACCGCGCTCGACTGGGGGCTGTGGACCACCGAGGGCGGGATGAGCGGCTCGCTCGACGAGGCGGATCTGCGCCGCATCGCCCGCAGCGGCATCGTCGCGTTCAGTCCCGAAGACGGTGTGCGGCTGTTCGATCTGGCCGTCGCCGCCGACGAACCGGCCGCGCTGCCACTGCGTCTCGATCTCGCGGCGACGGCCGACGCGGGATATCCGCCGATGCTGCGCGGCCTGATACCGCCGCGGGCGCGGCGGGTGGCGGGCGCCGCCGCGGGGGAGTCGGTCACCCAGCGGCTGCACGGGCGCGACGCGGCCGAACGCGAACGCATCCTGCTGGAGCTGGTCCGGTCGCAGGCGGCCACGGTGCTCGGTTTCGCCGACCCGGCGGCGGTGGACGTCGACCGTGGCTTGCTCGAGCTCGGTTTCGATTCGCTCACCGCGGTGGAACTGCGCAACCGGCTCAACGGGGCGACCGGGCTGCGCCTGCCCGCCACCCTGCTGTTCGACTACCCGACCTCGACGGCCGTCGCCGGGCATCTGGCCGCCGAACTCGCACCGGACGACAGCGAATCCGTGACCGGCGGCATGGCCGAGCTCGAACGGCTCGAGCAAGTGTTCGACGGTCGCCCGGCCGACCCGCTGGTGCTCGACAGGTTGCAACTGCTCCTGAATACGTTGCGCGCCGACGCCGATCCGGCCGCCGCGGCGCTCGGGCAGCGCATGGGCGGCCTGGCCACCGACGACGAACTCTTCGATTTCATCGACAACGAACTCGGGATGGGCGAGGCGCTCCCCTCCGCGATCTACGAAGGTGACGATTCCCGTGACTGATGACAAATTCCGCGACTACCTCAAGCGAGTGGCGGCCGATCTGCACCACACCAGGAACCGGCTCACCGAGGTCGAGTCCGCGGCCCGCGAACCCATCGCCGTGATCGGCATGAGCTGCCGCTACCCGGGCGGTGTCGACACCCCCGAAAAGCTGTGGCGGATGGTCGAATCCGGCACCGATGCGATCAGTGGGTTTCCCGGTGACCGCGGCTGGGATCTCGAGACGCTCTACGATCCGACCCGGCAGCGGCCCGGCAGTACCTACGCCGCCGAGGGCGGCTTCCTCGACGCGGTCGCGGATTTCGAGCCGGAGTTCTTCGGCATCTCCCCGCGCGAGGCGCTGGCCATGGACCCGCAGCAGCGCCTGCTGCTCGAGACGACCTGGGAGGCGTTCGAGCGCGCCGGTATCGACGCGAAGACGTTGCGCGGCAGCGATACCGGGGTCTTCGCGGGCGTGATGTACCAGGATTACGCGCTGCGCTTACAGCGGGTGCCGGAGGACATTCAGGGCTATCTCGGCAATGGCATGTCCGACAGCGTCGCCTCCGGCCGCATCTCCTACAGCTTCGGGCTGGAGGGCCCGGCGATCACTGTCGACACCGCGTGCTCCTCGTCGCTGATCGCCATCCACCTGGCGGCACATGCGTTGCGCCGCAAGGAATGTTCGCTGGCGCTGGCGGGCGGCGCGATGGTGATGTCGACCCCGGTGCCCTTCACCGAGATGAGCAGGCAGGGCGGGCTGGCCGGCGACGGCCGGTGCAAATCCTTCGCCGACGAGGCCGACGGCACCGGCTGGGGCGAAGGCGTGGGAATGCTACTGCTGGAACGCCTTTCGGAGGCCAGGCGCAACGGGCATCCGGTACTCGCCGTGGTGCGTGGCAGCGCCGTCAACCAGGACGGCGCGAGCAGCAGGCTGACCGCCCCCAACGGGCCCGCTCAGCAGCGCGTCATCCGCAGGGCGCTGGCCGACGCCGGGCTGCGGCCCGACGCCGTCGACGTGGTCGAGGCGCACGGCACCGGCACCGCTCTCGGCGATCCGATCGAGGCGCAGGCGCTGCTCGCCACCTATGGGCGCGGCCGCGACCGGCCGCTGCTGCTCGGCTCGCTGAAGTCCAATATCGGTCACACCCAGGCCGCGGCCGGGGTCGGCGGCGTCATCAAGATGATCATGGCCATGCGGTACGCGACGGTGCCGCCGACCCTGCACGCCGCGCACCCCACCACCCAGGTCGACTGGTCCTCGGGCACAGTCGAATTGGTGACCGAGGCCGTGCCGTGGCCGGATACCGGCCATCCGCGGCGGGCCGCGGTCTCCTCCTTCGGGATCAGCGGCACCAACGGCCACGTCATCCTGGAGCAGGCCGAGGAGCCGGTGCGCGCGGACGCGCGATCGGCCACCGATGCCGCGGGGGTGCCCTGGCTGCTGTCGGCCCGCTCTCTCGGGGGTTTGCGCGCACAGGCAGAGCGGCTGGGCGAACACCTCGCCGCGCATCCCGAACTCGATCTCGACGCGGTCGGCCGAGCGTTGGGCGGCCGGACGGTCTTCGAGCACCGGGCGGTTCTGCTCGGCGCGGACCGTGACGGCCGCGCCGCCGACCTGACGGCGCTCGCCGCCGATCTGCCGTCGCCGACGGTGGTGCGCGGCGGTGACATCCGCACCGGGCGCGTGGTTTTCGTTTTCCCCGGCCAGGGCTCGCAGTGGGTCGGGATGGCGCGCGAGCTGCTGGCGCAGTCGCCGGTGTTCGCGGAACGGATGGCCGAATGCGAGACGGCGCTCGCGCCGCACGTGGATTGGTCGCTGTGCGAGCTGGTGCGCGCGGACGCGGTGTGGGATCGGGTGGATGTCGTTCAGCCGGTGCTGTTTTCGGTGATGGTGTCGCTGGCGGCGGTGTGGCGTTCGTTCGGTGTGGAACCCGCTGCGGTGGTTGGTCATTCGCAGGGCGAGATCGCGGCCGCGGTGGTGGCGGGCGGTTTGTCGCTGGCCGACGGCGCGAAAGTCGTCGCATTGCGCAGCCGTGCGCTGCGCGCGATCACCGGCGCGGGCGCGATGGCGTCGGTACAGCTGCCGGTGGATCGCGTCCGCGCGGAGCTGGCGCGGTGGGGTGCGCGGCTGTCCGTCGCCGCGGTCAACGGCCCTGCCGCGGTGGTGATCTCGGGTGAGCGCGCCGCCGTGGACGAATTCCTCGATCAGGCGGCGGCCGAAGAGTTGCGGGCCCGCCGGATCGATGTCGACTACGCCTCGCACAGCGGCCATATCGAGCAGATCCGCGAGGAACTGCTGACGCTGCTGGCCGGGATCACCCCGCGCCGGGCCGAGGTGCCGTTCTACTCCACGGTGACCGGTGCGGAGCTGGACACGTCCGGTCTGGATGCCGGCTACTGGTACCGGAACCTGCGCCACACCGTCGAACTGCGCGACGCCGTCAGCGCGGTACTCGACGCGGGACCGCGCGCGTTCGTCGAGATCAGTCCGCATCCGGTGCTCACCGTCGCGGTCGAGGAGACCGCGCGGGCCGGCGGAATCGACGCGCTGGTGGCCGGTACGGTCCGCCGCGACGACGGCGGACTCGCCCGGTTCTACGCCGCGGTCGGCGAGCTGTGGGCCGCCGGTGTCACCGTCGACTGGCGGCCCGTGTACGCCCACCTGCCCGCCCACCACATCGACCTGCCCACCTACGCGTTCCAGCGGCAGCGGTACTGGCTGGAGGATTCCGGCCCGGCCACCGGCGACGTGACCGCGGCCGGTCTGGCCGCCGCGGAACATCCGCTGCTCGGCGCGATAGTGACGCTCGCCGACGGTGATTCGCTCGTGCTGACCGGGCGGTTGTCCACCCGCACCCACCCGTGGCTCGCCGAACACGCGGTATTCGGCACCGCACTGCTCCCCGGCACCGCCTTCCTCGAACTCGCGGCCCGCGCCGCCGATCAGGTCGGCCTGCGCCGGGTGGCCGAGCTGACGCTGGAGGCGCCGCTCGCCGTCACCACGGCCCCCATCGATGTGCAGGTCACCGTCGGCGCGGAAAGCGAAGGGCTGCGCGCGATCACCGTGCACGCCAGGCCCGCCGATGCCGCACCGGACGATCCGTGGACCAGGCACGCGGGCGGCACGCTGTCCGACGAGGCGAACGTCGCACCCACCGGCGAAGCGTGGCCGCCGCAGGGCGCGACGCCCATCGACCTGACCGACATGTACGAACGCTTCGCCGAGGGCGGATTCGCCTACGGACCGACCTTTCAGGGATTGCGCGCCGCATGGCGCCTCGGCGAAGACATCTACGCCGAGGCCGCACTACCCACCGAACAACACACCGAGGCAGCGCTTTTCGGCCTGCACCCCGCCCTGCTCGATACCGTCCTGCACGTCACCGGCCTCGCAGGAGATGACACGGGCCGAATGCCGTTCGCTTGGACCGGCGCGACCTTGCACGCCCACGGCGCCATCGCCCTGCGCGCCAAGGTGAGCCCCGCCGGGGACAATGCCGTCTCACTGCACGCATGGGATACCGCGGGCCAGCCGGTAGCCACGATCGACGCCCTACTACTGCGCCCGGTCTCCACCGCACCGCAGCAACCGACCCGCCACGAATCACTGTTCCGGCTCGACTGGAAACCGTTGCGCGTCAACGATTCCGACGAGACGGCGCAGCCGGTAGTGCTCGGCAGTGCGCTCTACCCCGACCTCACCGCCCTGCGCGCCGCCGTCGCCGCGGGCACACCCATGCCGGACCTGGTCATCGCACCACTGCCCGCGAATGCCGCGGCGGGCCCCGGCGTCGAGCAGCGTGCGGTGCACGCCGCTGTGCCGGGGCTGGTCGTCACACCGCCCGCGAACGCCGCGGCCGACCCGGGCGCCGCGCACCACGCGGTGGATGTCGTTGTGCCGGAATCGGTTGTCGCGCAGCTGCCGGTGAATGCCGGGGCCGTTGCGGACACCGCACAGGCTGCCGTGTCGGAACCGGTTATGGCGTTGTCGTCCGAGAACGCCGCGGCCGCACCGGATGCTGTGCACCGTGCTGTGCGCGAGGCTGCTGCGCTCGTGCAGGGCTGGCTTGCCGAGGAGCTGTTCGGTGCGGCGCGGCTGGTCGTGGTGACGTGTGGGGCGGTAGCGGTGACGCCTGGTGCGGACGTTACGGATCTGGCGGGGGCG
Organism: Nocardia sp. NPDC052566; assembly: GCF_044547285.1. Taxonomy (NCBI): domain Bacteria; kingdom Bacillati; phylum Actinomycetota; class Actinomycetes; order Mycobacteriales; family Nocardiaceae; genus Nocardia; species Nocardia sp. NPDC052566. Next base: position 1,082,126 of record NZ_JBIUAF010000001.1, read on the forward strand.
GGGGTTTGGGGGTTGGTGCGTACTGCGCAGTCCGAGCATCCCGGGCGGTTCGTGCTGGCGGATGTGCGGGATTCGAGTGAGATCCGTGCTCTCGCAGGTGTTCTCGGTGCTACCGAGGAGGATCAGGTTGCGGTGCGTGACGGGGTGGTTAGGGTGCCTCGGCTTGTGCGGACGGGTGTACTGGAAGACAGTGCGCCGCTTGCCGATCCGGCGGGGACCGTGCTCATCACCGGTGGTACCGGGCTGATCGGCTCGCGGGTTGCTCGCCATCTGGTTGCCGCCGGTGCGCGCAGGCTGCTGCTCACCAGCCGGACCGGCGCGGCAGCGCCCGGCGCGGGCGCGCTCGTCGAGGAAGTCACCGCCCTTGGCGCGCGGTGCGAGATCGTCGCCTGCGATGTCGCCGATCGGGAGGCGTTGCGGCGGTTGCTCGGTGACATCCCGGCCGCGCATCCGCTGACCGCGGTGGTACATGCCGCGGGTGCGCTCGATGACGGCGTCATCGAGGCGCTCACTCCCGAGCGGATCGATGCGGTGTTGCGGCCGAAGGTGGACGCGGCGCTGTATCTGCACGAGCTCACGGCTGGTATGCCCTTGCGGGCGTTCGTGCTCTTCTCCTCTGCCGCAGGTGTTTTCGGCGGTCCGGGGCAGGGCAACTACGCGGCGGCGAACGCCTTCCTCGATGCGCTCGCCCAGCACCGCAGGGCCAACGGGCTGCCGGGGCAGTCGATCGCCTGGACGCTGTGGGCGCAGCGCAGCGCGATGACGGGTCATCTCGACGCCGAGGACGCCCGGCGCATCGCCCGCTCCGGCATGCCCGCGCTGACCGACGCGCAGGGCCTGGAGCTGTTCGACGCCGCCACCGCCGCCGATGAACCGCTGCTGGTCGCCATGCCACTCGATCTCGCGGCACTGCGGGCTCGCGCCGATACCGAGCCGATACCGCGGCTGCTGCACGGCCTCGTCCGTCGGGCCGCCCGCCGGGCCGCGGCGGGGCAGTTCGGTGACGGCGCCACCACGGCCTCGGGCCGCTTAGCTGCCCTGCCCGCCAGCGAGCGCCGAAAAGAGTTGCGCGACTTGGTCCGCGCGCAGGTCGCGGCCGTCCTCGGGCATGCCGCCGCGGACGCGGTGGCGCCGGATCGTGCCTTCCGCGACCTCGGATTCGACTCGCTCGCTGCGGTGGATCTGCGCAACCGCCTGAACCTCACCACCGGCCTTCGCCTGCCCGCCACCCTGGTTTTCGACCATCCCACCCCCGACGCGCTCAGCGACTTCCTCGACACCCAGCTGACCGGCGATACCGGACCGGCGCGGGCCACCGCGGCTCGCCGCGATGCCACGGCCGACGAGCCGATCGCCATCGTCGCCATGGGCTGCCGGTTCCCCGGCGGCGCGAATTCGGCCGAGGCACTGTGGGATCTGGTCGATACCGGCACCGACGCGATCGCCGAATTCCCCGCCGACCGCGGCTGGGATGTCGGCAACCTCTACGACCCGGAGACCGAGCGGCCCGGCACGTCCTATGTGAAGGAAGGCGGGTTCCTTTACGACGCAGCGGAATTCGACGCCGGATTCTTCGGGATATCGCCGCGTGAGGCGCTCGCCATGGATCCGCAGCAGCGGCTGTTGCTCGAGACGTCGTGGGAGGTGTTCGAGCGGGCGGGCATCGACCCGACGAGCCTGCGCGGCAGCCGCACGGGCGTATTCACCGGCGTCATGCACCACGACTACGCCGTGCGGCTGATCGGGAACGTGCCGGAGGAGGTCGAGGGATTCCTCGGCTCCGGCAACTCCGCGAGCGTCGCCTCGGGCCGCGTCTCCTATGTCCTCGGGCTGGAAGGCCCTGCGGTGACGGTGGATACGGCCTGCTCGTCGTCGCTGGTCGCGCTGCACCTCGCGGTGCGCTCGCTGCGGGCCGGTGAGTCCGATATGGCGCTGGCGGGTGGCGTCACGGTGATGAACAGCCCGGAACTGTTCGTGGTGTTCAGCCGCCAGCGCGGGCTCGCCGCCGACGGCAGGTGCAAGGCGTTCGCCGATGCGGCCGACGGCACCGGTTTCGGTGAAGGGGTCGGTGTCGTACTGCTGGAACGGCTGTCCGATGCGCTGGCCAGTGGCCGGAAAGTGCTTGCCGTGGTGCGCGGTTCGGCGGTCAACCAGGACGGCGCGAGCAATGGGCTCACCGCGCCGAACGGGCCTGCCCAGCAGCGGGTGATCCGTGCCGCGCTGGCCGACGGCGGATTGACCACGGCGGAGGTCGACCTGGTCGAAGGGCACGGCACCGGAACGACATTGGGTGATCCCATCGAGGCGCAGGCACTGCTGGCGACCTACGGCCAGGATCGCGGCGACGGTGCACCGCTGTGGCTCGGATCGCTGAAATCCAATATCGGGCACACGTCCGCGGCCGCCGGTGTCGGCGGCGTCATCAAGATGGTGCAGGCGCTGCGGCACGGCGTGATGCCCGCGACGCTGCACGTGGATCAGCCGTCGACGCAGGTGGATTGGACCTCGGGCGCGGTGCGGCTGCTTGCGCGATCGCAAGAGTGGCCGGACACGGGACGCCCACGCCGTGGCGCGGTATCGGCCTTCGGCGTGAGCGGGACGAACGCGCATGTGGTGCTCGAGCAGGCGCCCGAACCCGTGGCGCAGCCGGAGCCCATGGCGCAGCCCGGACCCGCGGCGCAGCCCGGACCCGCGGCGCAGCCCGGACCCGCGGCGGAGGACGGGTCTGCGGCCGAGGGGCCTGCCGCATGGGTGCTGTCCGCCCGCTCCGAGGCGGCGTTGCGCGCCCAGGCCGAGCGGCTCACCGCGCACCTCGCCGCGCGTCCCGGACTGCACCCCGCCGATATCGGACTGTCGCTGGCCGTCACCAGGACCAGGCATCAGCACCGCGCGGTCGTGGTCGGTGACCGCGGGCAACTGCTCGCCGGGCTGCGGGCCGTCGCCGAGGGCGTGCCCGATGCGGCCGTGGCGCACTGCGTCGCCGGGCCAGCGGGCGGCACGGTCTTCGTCTTCCCCGGCCAGGGCGCGCAGTGGGCGGGCATGGCGCTCGAATTGCTCGAAACGAGCACGGTTTTCGCGGAGTCGATGGCCGCCTGCGAACGAGCGCTGACGCAGTACATCGACCTACCGCTGGTGGCGATTCTCGGGAATCCGGCGGCGCTGGACCGGGTCGACCATGTACAGCCAGCGCTGTTCGCGGTGATGGTCTCCCTCGCCGCGACCTGGCGCGGCTACGGCGTCGAGCCCGATGCCGTCCTCGGCCACTCCCAGGGCGAGATCGCCGCGGCCGTGGTGGCGGGCGCGCTGTCGCTCGAGGACGGCGCGAAGATCGTGGCGCTGCGCAGCGGGCTGCTGCGCGCCATCGCGGGCAAGGGGGCGATGGCCTCGGTGGCGCTGCCCGTGGACGAGGTACGAAACCGGTTGGCGCGCAGCGGTGATGGTCTCGCGATCGCGGCGGTCAACGGTCCGGCGGCCACCGTGGTCGCCGGTGACCCCGGCGCCGTCGCCGAACTGCTCGCCGACTGCGAGCGCGACGGGGTCCGTGCCCGCCGCATCGAGGTCGACTACGCCTCGCACTCCGCACACGTGGACGCCCTCCGCGAAGAGTTGATCGCGGCGCTCGACGGTATCGCGCCTGCGGACTGCCGGGTGCCCTTCTACTCCACGGTCGATGCGGCCTGGCTGACCGGACCCGAGCTCACACCGGAGTACTGGTTCCGAAATTTGCGTGGCACAGTCGGTTTCGAACCGGCCGTGCGCGCGCTCGCGGATGCGGGACACACCGCCTTCCTCGAGATGAGCCCGCATCCGGTGCTCACCGTCGGCATCGGGGAGACGCTGGCCGACCCCGCGCCGCAGGCCGTGGTGACCGGCTCGCTGCGCCGCGGCGAGGGCGGCCTCGACCGGCTGCTGCGCTCGCTCGGCGAGGGGCACGCGGGCGGCGTCGCCCTCGACTGGCATGCCGTCTTCCCTGGCGCGCGTCGAATCGACCTGCCCACCTATCCTTTCGAGCACACCCGCTACTGGCTCGATGCCACCGCGAGTGCGGCGGATGTCGCCGCCGCGGGACTCGGCGCGACCGGGCATCCGCTGCTCGGCGCGGCCGTCGACCTCGCCGACTCCGGCGAGCAGCTGTTCACCGGCCGGTTGAGCCGTGCGGCAACGCCATGGCTCGCCGAACACGCGGTCTCCGGCGTCACCGTGCTGCCGGGTACGGCGCTGCTCGAGCTCGCGCTGCGCGCGGCCGACGAGGTGGGCTGCGGCCTGATCGATGAGCTGACTCTGCAGGCCCCCTTGGTGATTCCCGAGCGCGGCACGCTCCGGCTCCAAGTGCGCGTCGGCACAGCGACTTCCGGCGGAGACCACGCGCTCGGCATATACGGGCGGCCCGAGGACGAGACCGGCCCGGCGTGGACGTGCTATGCCACCGGCACACTCGCTCCGCTCGGCGACGAACCCGAGGACAGCGTGGCGGCCTGGCCGCCCGCCGACGCCGAACCGATCGACGTCTCCGGCCTGTACGACCGGTTCGCCACGGCCGGATACCACTACGGCCCGACCTTCCGCGGTGTGCGCGCCGCTTGGCGCAGCGGCGACGAGATCTTCGCCGAGATCGCGCTGCCGCGGCCCGGCGACGGCGAGGGCTATCTACTGCACCCGGCCCTGCTCGACGCGGCGCTGCAAGCGTCGGCGCTGCTGCCCGACCGCGATGACGTTGCGCGCCTGCCGTTCTCGTGGACCGGCGTCACCGCCCGCGCCGCGGGTGCTGCGGCACTACGCGTCCGCATCACCGCCCACGGTGCCGACGAGATCTCACTCGAGGCCCGCGATCTGACCGGCCGCGCGGTATTGACCGTCGACGCGCTGGCGCTGCGCCCGGTACCCGCAGGCGGACTGCGCGCGGCCAGCCCGGCCACCGATCGGCTCGCACACCTGGAGTGGATACCCGCTCCGATGTCGGCCGCGAGCCGAATCGCCACTGACTGGGCGGTTCTCGGCGCCACCCTGCCTGCTGCGTTGGCCGCTGCGGCGTCTCTACCGGACCCGGCTGCGCTGCCCGCCGCGGTATCCGGGTCGGACCCGGCTGCGCTGGCCGCCGCGGCATCCGGGTCGGACCCGGCTGCGCTGGCCGCCGCGGTATCCGAGACGGACCTCGCTGCGGCGTGCTGGCCGGACCTCGCGGCGCTGCGCGCGGACGCGGCGACGATCCCGGACTACGTGCTCACCGATATCTCGGTCGTGATCGCCGCCGATCCGCAGGATGCGCCGCGCGACACCACGGCGCCGCCCGCCGCGCCGTGCTGGCCGGACCTCACGGCGGTGCGCGCGGACGCGGTGACGATCTCCGCCGACCTGCTCACTGATATTCCGGTCGCGACCGATCCACGGGAGGCCGTACGCGACACCACTGCTCCGCCCACCGTGGCATCCGAGCCGAACGCCGTTGCGCCGCCCGTGGCGTGTCGGCCTGACCTCGGTGCGCTGCGGGCGGATGCGACGACGATCCCGGCACACGTCCCCGCGGGTATCCCGGGCGCCGCCGCCGATCCACGGGACGCACTGCTCGACAACACTATTCGGGCACTCGAACTGGTCAAGGAGTGGCTGGCCGACGAGCGATGCGCCGAGTCGGCCCTGGTGGTCGTCACCCGGGGCGCGGTGCGGATCGGCCCGGGGGACCGGGGCGCGCACTGGGCCGAATCCGGTGTGTGGGGATTGCTCCGCACCGCGCAGCTCGAGCATCCCGGCCGGTTCGTGCTCGCGGATATCGACGCGGATCCCGCATCGCTGGGCGCGCTGGTCGATGCGGCGGCAACCGGCGGCATTGTCGAAGGCCAGTACGCGGTGCGCGGCGGGGAACTGCTGGTGCCCAGGCTGAGTGCCGACGACCGCGACGAGCTCGGCGTGCCGGACGCACCGGCCTGGCGGCTCGGGCTCGCGGAACACGCCGACGGGTTGGCGCTGCTGCCCGCACCGGACGCGCTCGCACCGCTCGAGCCCGGACAGGTGCGCATCGCCGTGCGTGCCGCGGGCCTCAACTTCCACGACGTCGTCGTCTCGCTCGGCCTCGATCCCGATCAGCCGACCATCGGCAGCGAAGGGGCGGGCACGGTGCTCGAGGCCGGTCCTGGCGTGGACCTGGTGCCGGGCGAGCGGGTGATGGGTGTGTTCGGCGGTGCGTTCGGCCCGGTCGTCGTCGCGGATCGCGGCACCGTCGCCCGGATGCCGGAGGGCTGGTCGTTCGCGCAGGCGGCGTCCGCGCCGATCGCCTTTCTCACCGCCTATTACGGCCTGTTCGACCTGGGTGGACTGCGGCGCGGCCGTTCGGTGCTCATCCACGCCGCCACCGGCGGTGTCGGGATGGCGGCGGTGCAACTGGCCAGGCACGCCGGTGCCGAGGTCTTCGGCACGGCCAGCCCAGGGAAGTGGGATGTGCTGCGCGCCATGGGATTCGACGACGCGCACCGCGCCTCCACCCGGACGCTCGACTTCGCCGAGCAGTTCACGGCGGTCACCGGCGGCCGCGGCGTCGATGTCGTACTCGACTGCCTGGCACGGGAATTCGTCGACGCGTCACTGGGACTGCTGCCGCGCGGCGGCGCCTTCGTCGAGATGGGCAAGACCGACGTCCGCGACGCCGCCGAGATCGCCGACCGCTATCCCGGCGTGCGCTACCTGGCCTTCGACCTGGTGCAGGCGGGCCCGCGGCGCATCGGCGAATTGCTCACCGAGGTGCTCGCGCTGTTCGAACAGGGCGTGCTCACCCCACTGCCGATCACCTGCTGGGATGTCCGGCGGGCGCCCGCGGCGTTCCGGTACCTGAGCAAGGCGCGGCACATCGGCAAGAACGTGCTGCTGGTGCCCGCGCCGGTCGACCAGGCGGGTACGGTGCTGATCACCGGTGGCACCGGCACCCTCGGCGGGCTCGTCGCCCGGCACCTTGTGGCGGAACACGGTGTGCGACAGCTGATCCTGCTGAGCCGCCGCGGTGCGCACGCGCCGGGCACGGCCGAATTGCTCGCTGAATTGGGCGAATTGGGCGCGCGAGCCAGCGCGGTCGCCTGCGATGCCGCCGATCGCGGCGCCCTCGCGGACGTGCTCGCGGCGATCCCGCCGGAACATCCGCTCACCGCGGTCGTCCATGCCGCGGGCGCACTCGACGACGGCATGGTCGGCTCACTCACCCCGGCCCAGGTGGAAGGGGTGCTGCGGCCCAAGGTGGACGCCGCGTACGCGCTGCACGAGCTGACCCTCGACCGCGATCTGGCCGCCTTCGTGCTGTTCTCCTCCGGCGCCGCGCTACTCGGCGGTGCTGGCCAGGCGAATTACGCCGCCGCCAACGCCGCGCTGGACGCGCTCGCGGCCGAGCGGCGCGCGCAAGGCCTGGCCGGTGTCTCGATCGGCTGGGGCCTGTGGGCCGAACGCAGCGAGATGACCGCGGGCGTGGCCGATGCGGGCGAGCGCCGGATGACCCGCACCGGCCTCGGCGCGCTGACCTCGGCGGAGGGACTTGCGCTGTTCGACGCGGCATGGCAAGCGGCCCACCCGTACGTCTTCGCCGCCAGGCTCGATCGGTTCACACCTGGCGCGGACGTGCCACCATTGCTCAGCGGCCTGGTCCGTGCGCCGAGACAGACCCTGCGTCGCGTGCACGACGCCACGTCGGACGGGTCGCTCGCCACCCGGCTGGCCGGGCTCACCACTCCCGAGGCGCACCGGATCCTGCTCGACGTGGTGCGCGGCAACGCCGCCACCGTGCTCGGCCATGCCTCGGCCGGTGACATCCAGCCCGGCCGCCCGTTCAAGGATCTCGGCTTCGATTCGCTGACCGGCGTCGAACTACGCAACCGGCTGGCGAGCGCGGTCGGGGTGCGGCTGCCCGCCGCGCTCGTCTTCGACCACCCCACCCCGGAGGCGCTGACCAGATACCTACTCACCAGGGTCGGCGACCGGACCGCGCCCGCCGCACCGCCGGTGCTGCTCGAGCTGAGCAGGCTCGAGGCGCGCATCGACGCACTGGCCGCCCCCGGCGCCGCACCGCCCGCCGAACTGGCCGCGCGCCTGCGGCGAGCGCTCGCCAAGGTCGACGCACTCGACGCGGAATCGATTGGCGCGCACCAGGAACAGGTCATCGAGGGCGCCAGCGACGACGAGCTCTTCGACCTCATCGACAAAGAACTGGGCATCTCGTGAAGCCCGCGACACCCGAGACGACACGTAGGAGCACGGTGACCGAGCAGAAGCTACGCGACTACCTCAACCGCGTCACGATCGATCTGCGGCGCACGCGAAAGCAACTCGCCGAGGCCGAGTCCGCGGGGCACGAGCCCATCGCGATCGTGTCGATGGCCTGCCGGTTCCCCGGTGGGGTCCGCACGCCGGAACAGCTGTGGGACCTGCTCGCCGACGGCCGCGACGCCACCACCGCGGTACCGGAGGATCGCGGTTGGGATCTCGGACAGCTCGGCGCGGGCAATGCCGCATGCCGCGGCGCCTTCATCGACGGCGTCGCCGATTTCGACGCCGACTTCTTCGCGATCTCCCCGCACGAGGCCACCGCGATGGATCCGCAGCAGCGGCTGCTGCTGACCACCGCCTGGGAGGCGATCGAACGGGCGGGCATCGACCCGGCGGCGTTACGCGCCAGCGCGACAGGCGTTTTCGCCGCGGCCGTCGACCAGGGATACGCCCAGGTGGCCCTGGACGCGCCCGAGGCGGTGCGGAATTTCATCGTCACCGGCAACTCGATGAGCGTGCTCGCGGGCCGGGTGTCCTACGCGCTCGGGCTGGAGGGACCGGCACTGACCGTGGACACCGCCTGCTCGTCCTCGCTCGTCGGGCTGCACCTGGCGGTGCAGGCACTGCGCAGGCGCGAGTGCGGGCTCGCGCTCGCGGCCGGTGTCACGGTGATGTCGCTGCCGCTCGTCTACGCCGAATTCGGCAGGCAGGGCGCGATGTCGGCCGACGGCCGCTGTAAGGCCTTCTCGGCCACCGCCGATGGCACCGGCTGGGGTGAGGGCGTCGGAGTGCTGCTGCTGGAACGGCTTTCGGAGGCACGTGACAACGGGCATCCGGTGCTCGCCGTGATCCGCGGCTCGGCCATGAATCAGGACGGCGCGAGCAACGGGCTGACCGCCCCGAACGGCCCGTCCCAGCAGCGCCTGCTCCTGGCCGCGCTGGCCGATGCGGGCCTCACCGCCGCGGAGGTGGACGCGGTCGAGGCGCACGGCACCGGCACCACGCTCGGCGATCCGATCGAGGCCGATGCGTTGCTCGCCACCTACGGCCAGGACCGGCCCGCCGATCGGCCGCTGTGGCTCGGTTCGCTGAAGTCGAATATCGGGCACACCCAGGCGGCGGCCGGCGTGGCGGGCGTCATCAAGACCGTGCTCGCGCTCCAGCGCGCCGTCCTGCCCGCCTCACTGCACATCACCGAGCCGACCCCGCACGTCGACTGGTCGGGCGGCGACATCAGGCTGCTCACCGCGAGCCGCGCCTGGCCGCGGACCGAAAGGCCGCGGCGGGCAGGTGTTTCGGCCTTCGGGATGAGCGGGACCAACGCGCACGTGATCCTCGAGCAGGCCCCCGAGCCCGAACCGGCGAGCGCTGAGCCGCGCCCGCCGCAGCCGCCGGTCGCGCCGTATGTGCTCGCGGGACGGACACCGGGCGCGCTGCGTGATCAGGCGGTCCGGCTGGCCGGTGCGCTGAGCGCCGACCCCGCACTCGCACCGGCGGACGTCGGGTACTCGCTGGTGCGCACCAGGACCGCGTTCGAGCATCGCGCCGTCGTGCTCGCTCGCGAGCGCGCCGAACTGCTCGACGGGCTGGGCGGTTTGGCTCGCGGCGCCGCGGACACGCCGAATATCGTTGTTGGTGAATGTAATTCGACCGACAGCCGAACCGTCTTCGTCTTCCCCGGCCAGGGCGCCCAGTGGACGGGCATGGCCCGCGAGCTGCTCGCCGAGTCGCCGGTCTTCGCCGCGGCCGTCGCCGAATGCGAGCGGGCGATGGCCGGATCGGTCGACTGGTCGCTGACCGAGGTGCTGTGCGATGCCCCCGGCGCGCCGTCGCTGGATCGCGTCGACGTCGTCCAGCCCGCCCTCTTCGCGATGATGGTCGCCCTCGCCGCGCTGTGGCGTGCCATGGGCGTCGAGCCGGACGCGGTCGTCGGGCACAGCCAGGGCGAGATCGCGGCCGCGGTCGTGGCGGGCGGGCTGTCCGTCGGCGACGGCGCGAAGGTGGTCGCGCTGCGCAGCCGCGCCATCGCCGGGCTGGCCGGGCGCGGCGGGATGGTCGCGCTCGCGCTCGGCCACGACGACACGGAGTCCGCGATCGCGCCATGGGCGGGCCGCATCGGCGTCGCCGCCGTGAACGGGCCTGGCGCCGTGGTCGTTTCGGGCGACGCGGACGCGCTCACCGAACTGCTCGCGCACTGCGATACCCGCGGTGTGCGCGCGACGCGGGTGCCCGTCGACTACGCCTCGCATTCGGCGCACGTCGAGGCGATCGGTGACGAATTGCGCGCGGCGCTGGCCGATATCGTGCCGCGCACCGGCCGCATCCCGCTGTTCTCCACGCTCACCGGCGACTGGCTGGACACCGCCGAGATGGACGCGGACTACTGGTACCGCAACCTGCGCGGTGCGGTCCGGTTCGAGGCCGCGATCGGTGACCTGGCGCGCCAGGGGTACGGGGTATTCGTCGAGGCATCGCCGCACCCCGTGCTCACCGTGCCGGTACAGGACACCGTGGAAGCCGCGGGCCTGACCGACGCGGTGGTCACCGGCACCCTGCGGCGCGACGAGGGTGACCTGCGCCGGGTCACGACCGCCGCGGCCGAGCTGTGGGTGCGCGGCGTCGTCGTCGACTGGACCGTCGCCTTCCCCGGCGCACACCCGGTCGGCCTGCCAACCTACCCGTTCCAGCAGCGCCGATTCTGGCCGGAACCCGGTGAGCGGGAGCCGAATCCGACCGAGCCGAACTCGAGCGCGCCGGACCCGGCCGAGCTGGATCCGGTCGACAGACTGCGTTACCGCATCACCTGGCAGCGGCTCGCCGACCCGTCGGCCGCGGTGCTCGCGGGCCGCTGGCTGCTCGTCCTGCCGGACGGCGCGAGCGACTCGCCGCAGGCCCGCTGGCTCGCGGGTGCGCTGACCGGTCTCGGCGCCGACCTCGAGCTCGTCGAACTCGGCGCGGCGGATATCGACCGCGAGCGGCTCGCCGCCCGCCTCGTCGACGCGGGCGCCGTCGCGGCGACCGGCATCGTCTCCCTGCTCGCCGCCGCCGAGCACCCGCATCCGGAGCATCCGGCCATGCCGGAGGGACTCGCGCTCACCCTCGCCCTGATCCAGGCGCTGGCCGATATCGGCGGTGCGGCCGTGCTGTGGTGCGCGACCACCGGCGCGGTGAGCACCGGCGCCACCGATCCGCTCACGGGGCCACGGCAGGCGATGGTCTGGGGCATGGGAATGGTTGCGGCACTGGAACAGTCGCAGCGGTGGGGTGGTCTGCTCGATCTGCCGCAGGCGCCGGACGAGCTCGCCGCGCTGCGGCTCGGCGCCGGACTGGCCGGTGCCGGTGACGCCGCGGGCGAGGACCAGCTCGCGCTGCGCGCGAACGGACTGTATGCCCGGCGGCTGGTGCATGCCCCGCGCACGCCGAGCGAGGACGGCACCCCGTGGCGCCCGCGCGGCACCGTCCTGCTGACCGGCGGAACCGGCGCGGTGGGCGCGCATTTGGCCCGCTGGCTGGCCGGCGGTGGCGCCGAACACCTGGTGCTGCCCGGCCGCCGCGGCGCGGACACCCCTGCCGCCGAGCGGCTTCGGGCCGACGTCACCGCACACGGCGCCCGGCTCAGCATGCCCGTCTGCGATCTCGCCGACCGCGATCAAGTGCGGCGGCTACTCGCTGACCTCGATGCCGCGGGCACGCCGGTCACCGCGGTCGTGCACGCGGCCGCGTTCATCGCGCTCGCACCGCTCGAAGCCGCACCGATGGCCGCGTTCGCCGACGTCGTCGCGGCCAAGGCGGCAGGCGCGGCGCACCTCGACGCCCTGCTCGACCGTGACCTCGACGCCTTCGTCCTGATCTCCTCGATCGCCGGTCTCTGGGGCAGCGGCGGTCACGGCGCGTACGCCGCGGGCAACGCGTACCTGCACGCGCTGGCCCAGCGGCGCCGCGTCAGGGGACTGCGCGCGACCACCGTCGACTGGGGCGTCTGGCAGACCGGCGATCCGGCCGCGGTGGCGGATGCCGACCTGTTCAAGCTCGACGAGCACGGCCTGCGCCGGATGGCCCCGGACACCGCCGTCGCCGCGATGCAACAGGTACTCGACGACGACGAGACGGTCGTCGCGATCGCCGACGTGGACTGGGCACGGTTCGCGCCCGTCTTCACCTCGAGCAGGCCGAGCCCGCTGCTGCGCACCATCCCCGAGGCGCGCGGGGCGCTGCGCGGCCGCGGCGCCGATCCGGCGGATCCGGCCGGGATCCGGCTGCGCCAGCGCCTCGAAACGCTGCCCGCCGCGGAACGCACGCGCGCACTGCTCGACCTCGTCCGTGCACAGGCCGCCGCGGTCCTCGGGCACGACTCGCCGCGAGAAGTGCCGCCGGGCAAGGCATTCCAGGAGTTGGGCTTCGCCTCGCTGACCGCCGTCGAGCTGCGCAACCGGCTCACCGCCGCGACGGGGCTGCGGCTGCCCTCCTCGCTCGTCTTCGACCACCCGTCCGCTGGCGCGCTCGCCGCGCACCTCGCGACGGAACTGTTCGGCGGCCCGACCGCCGAATTCGTGGCGCCCGCAAGCGATCTCGCCACGCCCGACGAGCCGGTCGCCATCGTCGCGATGGGCTGCCGCCTGCCCGGCGGCATCGACACGCCGGAGAAGCTGTGGCGGCTGCTCGTCGACGGCGGCGACGCGGTCACCGGCTTCCCGACTGATCGAGGCTGGCCCGGCGAGGACGAACTGTTCGATGCCGACCCGGATAATCCGGGCACCGCGACCACCAGGCATGGCGGATTCCTGCACGACGCGGGCGAATTCGACGCGGATTTCTTCGGCATCTCGCCGCGCGAGGCGATCGCCATGGATCCACAGCAGCGGCTGCTGCTCGAGACCGCATGGGAGGCCATGGAGCGGGCGGGCCTGGATCCCGAGGCGCTGCGCGGCTCGCGCACCGGCGTTTATATCGGCGTCAACTACGGCGACTACGGCGCCGCCGTGGCCAAATCGGGACAGGGCGAGGGTCATCTGCTCACCGGCAGCGCGCCGAGCATCGTCTCCGGCCGCATCGCCTATACCTTCGGGCTGGAGGGTCCCGCCGTCACCGTCGACACCGCCTGTTCGTCGTCGCTGGTCGCGCTGCACACGGCGGCACGCGCACTGCGCGGCGGTGACTGCACCCTCGCCCTGGTCGGCGGGGTCGCGGTGATGTCGACACCCGGTGCCATCCTGAGCTTCTCCCGGCAGCGCGGCCTGGCGGGCGACGGCCGGTGCAAGGCGTTCGCCGAGGCCGCCGACGGCATGGGCATGGGCGAGGGCGTCGGTGTCCTGCTGGTCGAGCGCCTCGCCGACGCCCGCCGCAACGGGCATCCGGTGCTCGCCGTGCTGCGCGGTTCGGCCGTGAACTCCGACGGCGCGAGCAACGGCCTGTCCGCGCCCAACGGCCCGTCGCAGCAGCGGGTCATCCGCGCGGCACTGGCCGACGCCCGATTGCCGGCCGCCGAGGTCGACGTGGTCGAGGCGCACGGCACCGGCACCACGCTCGGCGACCCGATCGAGGCACAGGCGCTGCTCGCGACCTACGGGCAGGACCGCCCGGCCGAGCGGCCGGTGCTGATCGGCTCGCTCAAGTCGAACATCGGCCACACCCAGGCCGCCTCCGGTGTGGCCGGTGTGCTGAAAATGGTGCTGGCACTGCGCAACGCGCAGGTGCCGCGGACACTGCACATCGACCGGCCGACCAGCCACGTCGACTGGGACGGCGGCGCGGTGGCGCTCGCGACCGGCCTCGTGCCGTGGCCGGAGACCGGTCGACCGCGCCGTGCGGGCATCTCGTCGTTCGGCCTCAGCGGCACCAACGCGCACGTCGTCCTCGAGCAGGCGCCGGAGCCGGATACGGCGGAGGCGCAAGGCAATTCGATCGGCGGGCCACTGCCGTGGGTGCTCTCCGCGCGCACGCCCGCCGCGCTGGCGGACCAGGCGGCGCGGCTGTATGCGCACCTCGATCGATCCGGCGCGATCGAGCCCACCGAGATCGGCGCGAGCCTGGCCGGGCGCACCGCGTTCGCGCACCGCTGCGCACTGAGCGGCGATGCCGCGGAACTGACCGCCGCGCTGCGCGCCGTCGCGGACGGCGCCGAGACGGCCGCCGCGGTACACGGCGTCCAAGATGCCGAGGGCAGAACGGTTTTCGTCTTTCCCGGCCAGGGTTCGCAGTGGCCGGGCATGGCCCGCGAGCTGCTCGCCGAATCGCCGGTGTTCGCCGAACGGATGGCCGAATGCGAGGCCGCGCTCGCCGCACACGTCGACTGGTCGCTGTGCGAGATGCTGCGCTCGGCCGCGCCGCTGGACCGGGTGGAGGTGGTGCAGCCCGCGCTGTTCGCGGTGCTGGTCTCGCTCGCCGCGGTCTGGCGCGCGCACGGCGTCGAACCCGACGCGGTGCTCGGCCACTCCCAGGGCGAGATCGCCGCGGCCGTGGTCGCGGGCGCGCTGTCGCTCGCCGACGGTGCGCGGGTGGTGGCGCTGCGGTCGCGCGCGCTCGCCGAGCTGGCGGGCACCGGGGCGATGATGTCGGTCGCGCTGCCGCGGGCACGGGTGGCCGAGCTGCTCGCAGCGTGGGGTGCGCGGCTGTCCGTCGCGGCGGTGAACGGCCCTGCGGCCGTGGTTGTTTCGGGCGAGGCCACGGCCGTCGACGAATTGCTGGCCGCCTGTGCGGCCGACGGGATCCGCGCGCGGCGCATCGAGGTGGACTACGCGTCGCACTCGGCGCAGGTCGAGCGGATCGAATCCGAGCTGCTGCGGGCACTGGCGCCGATCGAGCCGGTCCGCGCCGAGGTACCGCTGTACTCGACGGTGACGGGGGAGTGGCTCGACACCCGGGTCATGGACGCCGAGTACTGGTACGAAAACCTGCGCCGCACCGTCGAATTCGAATCCGCCGTGCACGTACTCGCGGAGCAGGGGTACACCGCTTTTCTCGAGGTCAGCCCGCATCCGGTGCTCACCGCCGCGGTGGAGGAGACCCTCGATGCCGCCGGATGTGACGGCGTCGTACTCGGCACGCTGCGCCGCGATCAAGGGGATCTGCGCAGGCTGCTGCTCTCCCTCGGCGCGGCGTGGACCGCTGGACGGCCGGTGGACTGGTCGACGTTCTTCGCGGGCGCGCGGCGCGTCGACCTGCCGACCTATCCCTTCCAGCACCGGCACTACTGGGCGCTGCCCGCCGCGGGCGCGGGCGCCGCCGATGTCGCCGCGGCCGGGCTCGATGCCGCGGATCATCCGCTGCTCGGCGCGGCCGTCGAGCTCGCCGACACCGGCGAGACCCTGCTCAGCGGCCGCTTGTCGACGCGCGAGCAGCCTTGGCTGGCCGATCACGCGATGGGCGAGGTGGTGCTGCTGCCCGGCGCGGCGTTCGTCGAACTCGCGCTGCGCGCCGCCGCGGAGGCGGGCTGCGCGGTACTCGAGGAACTCACCCTCGAGGCGCCACTGGTGCTGCCGGGCGCGGGAGAGGTCCGCGTCCAGGTGCGGGTCGGCGCACCCGGCGAGGACGGCGCCCGCGCGCTGACGATCCACTCGCGGCGCGCGGACGGACTGGATTCGCGCTGGATCCGGCACGCGATGGGCAGCGTGGCCGAATTCGCCGTCACGCCACCGGTGGAACAGGAAAGCTGGCCGCCCGCGGGCGCGACGCCCGTGGCGATCGACGACCTGTACGACCGGTTCGGCGCGTCCGGCTACCGCTACGGTCCGGCCTTCCGCGGTGTCCGCGCGGCCTGGCGGCGCGGCGACGAGATCTTCACCGAGGTGCACCTGCCCGATCGCGACGATCCGGCCGCGCGCGCCTTCGGTGTGCACCCGGCCCTGCTCGACGCGGCACTGCACGGCATCTGGCTGGGCAACGACGCGGCCGAACCCGGCGTCGCGCAGGTGCCGTTCTCCTGGAACCGTGTCGTGCTGCACGCCGTCGGCGCGACGGGACTGCGGATCCGGCTCGCCTTCGAGGAGGACGGCGCGGTCACCATCCACGCCGCCGATCTCGAAGGGCGGCCGGTGATTTCGGTCGCGGCACTGGCGGTGCGGCCGATCCGGCCGGACGCGCTGTCCGTCGCGGCCGTGCCGGACGCGCTGTTCCGAGTGGACTGGACGCCGCTGTCGGTGCGCGGCGCCGAGCTGCCGCGCGCGGGCCGCTGGGCGGCGATCGGACAGGCAGGCCTGCTGCCCGACACGTACGCCGACCTCGCCGGGCTCGGCGTCGCCATCGACAGCGGCGCACCGGTGCCGGATCTGGTCCTCGTCGAATGCCGCGGCGCCGGTGCGGATTCCGCGTCCGTCCACGCCGCGACGGCCACCGCGCTCGCGCTGATCCAGCAGTGGCTGGCGGAGGAACGCTACGCGGAAAGCCGCCTGGTCTTCGTGACGAGCGGCGCGGTCGCGCTCACCGCGGACGAGGGTGTGACGGACCTGGCGGCCGCCGCGGTGTGCGGCCTCGTGCGTTCGGCACAGTCCGAGCATCCGGACCGCTTCGTGCTCGTCGACGCGGCGGACCCGGTGGAACTGCTCGCGCTGCTGCCCGCCGGGCTGGCCGGCGGTGAACCGCAACTCGCCATCCGGGCGGGCGGCCTGTTCGCCACGAGGCTGGCCAGAGTGGCGGCGCCGTCCGCCGCCGCGCCGTCGTTCGACCCGGCGGGCACGGTGCTGATCACCGGCGCGGGCGGCGTGCTCGCCGGACTGCTGGCCAGGCATCTGGCCCGCGAGCACGGGGTGCGCAGGCTGCTGCTGCTCAGCAGGCGCGGCGCCGACGCGCCCTCGGCCGCCTGCTTGGCAGCCGATCTCGAAGAGCTCGGTGCGACAGCGGAATTCGCCGCGTGCGACGTCGCCGACCGCGATCAGCTGGCCGCCGCGCTCGCGCGGATACCGGCCGCGCATCCGCTGACCGCCGTACTGCACACCGCGGGCGTACTCGACGACGGCGCGGTGTCGTCGCTGACGCCCGAGCGGCTGGCCGCGGTGCTCAGGCCCAAGGTCGACGGCGCGCTCGCACTGCACGAGCTGACCCGCGACCTGCCGCTGTCGGCGCTGCTGCTGTTCTCCTCGGCCGCCGGTGTCATCGGCAATGCGGGACAGGCGAATTACGCCGCGGCCAACGCGTTCCTCGACGCGCTGGCGAGCAGCAGGCGCGCGCACGGCCTGCCCGCGCAGTCGATCGCCTGGGGACTCTGGGCGAAACGCAGCGAGATGACGGGCAGCCTGGACGAGACGAGCAGGCAGCGGATGACACGCGGTGGCGTCGCGGCGTTCTCGGATGCCGAGGGTCTCGCGCTGTTCGACGCGGTACTGCGCCAGGACGCCGCGCTGCTGGTGCCGGTGCGCCTCGACCTGGGCAGGCAGCGGCCCGGCTCCGCCGCCGAGGTGCCCGCCCTGATGCGCGGACTGGTCCGCGGTGTGGTCAGGCCGGTGGCGGCGGGTGTGGCCGCCGCCGAGGCGAACTCCCTGCGTGCGCGCCTAGCCGAAGTCGGTGCGGCAGAGCGGAAGACGGTGCTGGAGGACCTGGTCCGGGACAGGGCCGCGCGAGTGCTCGGACATGCGGGTGCGGCCGCCGTCGATCCGGAACTCGCCTTCCAGGATCTCGGCTTCGACTCGCTCACCTCGGTGGAGCTGCGCAACCAGCTCAACGCGGTGACCGGATTGCGGCTGCCCGCGACGCTCGTTTTCGACCATCCGACGCCCGAGGCCGTCGCGGCCTATATCGCCGAACACCTTGTGCCACCGGCGGTATCGGCGCCGCCGCCGGAGCGGGCGGCGCGGCCACCGGTACCGGACGAGTCGGAATCGCTCGAGGCGGAATCGATCAAAAACATGGATGTGGACGGACTGGTGCGGATGGCCTTGGGGAACGGCCGTGCCTGACCGCACCGACAGCGAAAGGACTGCTATGACAACGGATCAGGTTGTCGAGGCGCTACGCGCCGCCCTGCTGGACAACCAGCAGCTGCGACAGGAGAACCACCGGCTGGTCGAGCGGGAGCGGGAGCCGGTGGCGATCGTCGGCATGGCCTGCCGCTTCCCCGGCGGCGTGCGGACGCCGGAAGAGCTGTGGCAGTTGCTGATCGACGAACGCGACGGGGTCACGCCCGCACCGGCCGACCGCGGCTGGGACCTGCCACGGGAACCGGGCACACCCGAACTCGCGGGCGGATTCCTGTGCGACGCCATGGAATTCGATCCCGGCTTCTTCGGGATCTCACCGCGCGAGGCGCTGGCCATGGACCCGCAGCAGCGGCTGCTGCTCGAGGTCTGCTGGGAGAGCATCGAGCGCGCGGGTATCACGCCGCGCAGCCTGCGCGGCGGCGACACCGCCGTGTTCGCGGGCGTCATCAACAGCGAATACGGCAGCAGGCTCGGGCACACCCCCGAGGATCTGGCCGGATTCCTCGGCACCGGAACCATTCCCAGTGTGGTCTCCGGCCGCGTGTCCTACCTGCTCGGTTTGCAGGGGCCCGCGGTGAGCCTGGACACCGCGTGCTCCTCCTCGCTGGTCGCCGTTCACCTGGCCTGCCAGGCACTGCGCGCCGGCGACACCTCGCTCGCCCTCGCCGGCGGCGTCACCGTGATGTCCGGGCCCGGCGTGCTCAGCGGCGCGTCGCGGCAGGGTGGGCTGGCCGCGGACGGCCGCTGTAAGTCGTTCTCCGCCAGCGCCGATGGCGCCGCCTTCGGTGAGGGTGCGGGCATGGTGCTGCTGGAGCGGCTGAGCGACGCGCGGCGTAACGGTCACCCGGTGCTCGCGGTCATCCGCGGTTCGGCCGTGAACCAGGACGGCGCCAGTAACGGCCTGACCGCGCCCAACGGCCCGGCGCAGCGGCGGGTCATCGAGAAGGCGCTGCGCAACGCGGGGTTGTCGCCCGCCGAGGTCGACGCGCTCGAGGCGCACGGCACCGGCACCGTACTCGGTGACCCGATCGAGGCCCAAGTGGTCCTCGATGTCTACGGCGCGCACCGTCCGCCCGGTCGCCCGCTGCTGATGGGCTCGCTGAAATCCAATCTGACGCACACCCAGGCCGCGGCGGGCGTCGGCGGCGTGATCAAGATGGTGCTCGCGATGCGGCACGGGACGCTGCCGCGATCGCTGCACATCGATGAGCCGAGCACCCAGATCGATTGGCGCCAGGGCGAAGTCGCACTGCTGACCGCCGCGACGCCGTGGCCGGTCACCGGGCGGCCACACCGGGCCGCGGTGTCGTCCTTCGGCGCGAGCGGGACCAACGCGCACCTCCTGCTCGAATCCGCGCCCGCCGACCCGGACGCGCACGCACCGGAGCGCACCGACGGTCCCACCGCGTGGCTGCTGTCCGCCAGGACACCCGCCGCCCTGCGCGCGCAGGCCGAGCGGTTGCACGCGCACGTCACCGCCGAACCGGACCTGCATCCGGCCGACGTCGGAATGTCGCTGGCGCTGTGCCGATCCCGGTTCGGCGAGCGCGCGGTGCTGGTCGGCGAGAAGCGCGCCGAACTGCTCGACGCGGTGGCCGCGCTCGCGCGCGCGGACCGTGAGGCCACCACGGCGGGCAAGCCGGGCAAAGCAGTCTTCGTCTTTCCGGGTCTCGGTGCCGAGTGGCATGGAATGGCGTGCGAATTGCTGGACAGTTCACCGGTTTTCGCCGCGAGCATGGCCGAGTGCGCACGCGTGCTCGCCCGCCACCTCGACTGGTCACCCCTCGCGGTGCTGCGGCAGGAACCGGGCGCGCCATCGATCGACGACGTAGCCGCGCTGCAGCCCGTGCTGTTCTCGGTGCTGGTGTCCCTGGCGGCGGTGTGGCGGGCGCACGGCATCGAGCCCGCCGCGGTGATCGGGCACAGCCAAGGCGAGGTGGCCGCGGCGCACATCGCCGGAATCCTGTCGCTCGAGGACGCCGCCGCGGTCGCCGTCGGGCGCAGCCGCGCGCTGGCGACGCTGACCGGCGCCGGTGCGATGGCCACCGTGCTGCTGTCGGTCGAGGAGGCGGAGAAGCTGATCGACGGGCACGGCGACCGCCTGTCGATCGCCGCCGTCAACGGCCCGCGCGTGGTGGTGCTCGCGGGGGAGGCGGCCGCGCTGGACGAGCTGCTCACCGAGGCCGCGGACGTGATGTCCTTCCGCACCGCGATCGACTACGCACCGCACTCCGCCGCCGTGGACGCGGTCCGCGCGCCGCTGCTCGACGCGCTCGCCGGTCTGACGCCCGGCGAGGGAACGGTGCCGATGCTGTCCACCACCGACGCGGCATGGGTGCGGCCCGCCGAACTCGGGCCCGAGTACTGGTTCCGCAATCTGCGCCAGGCCGTGCGCTTTCACGACGGCGCCGGGATTCTGTTCGACGCGGGGTACCGGACCTTTGTCGAGGTCGGCCCGCATCCCACGCTGACCTTCAACATCCAGGACGCGGCCGTCGACGCCGGGCTCGACGATGTCACCGTTCTCGACACGCTGCGCCGCGACGAGGGCGACGCGCGCCGCCTGCTGACCGCGCTCGGTCAGGCGGACGTGGCCGGGCTGCCGGTCGACTGGCGGCCGGTGTTCGACCAGGCGGGCGCGCGCCCGGTGGAGCTGCCGACGTACGGCTTTCAACGGCAACGGTATTGGCTCGACCCGACGGCGGCGGCCGGTGATCCCGCCGCCATCGGACAGGACGATCCGCGTCATCCGCTGCTGCGGGCCGCGGTCGAATTGCCTTGCGGCGGTACCGTTTGCACCGGTCGGCTCTCGGTGGCAACCCAGCCGTGGCTGGCCGATCACGCGGTGCGCGGCACGGTCCTGCTGCCCGGCGTCGCCTATCTCGAGATGGCGGCCCACGCCGGACGGCGCCTCGGGTGCGAATCGATCGAGGAGCTCACCCTCGCCGCGCCGCTGGTGCTGTCCGGCGAGGGGGCCGGTGTGCACCTGCGGCTGACCGTCGGCGCGCCCGACCCGAGCGGTCGCCGCACCGTCGAAATCCATTCCAGGCCAGCGGATCGTGACGCCGACGTGGAGTGGACCGGGGCGGAGTGGACCGGGCACGGCAGCGCGGTGCTCGCCCCCGCGGCCGCCGCCGTACCGCCCGTGCCGCCCGCCTCGTGGCCACCCGCGGGCGCGCGGCAGATGCGCGTCGCCCGGCTCTATAGTCTGCTCGACGCGCGCGGCGTGGAGTACGGCCCCGCCTTCCGCGGCCTGCGCGCCGCGTGGTCCTCCGGCGCCGAGGTGTGCGCCGAGGTCGCGCTGCCCGACACCGTGGCGAGCGGTTTCGGCGTGCACCCCGCACTCCTCGACGCCTTCCTGCACACGATCACCCTCCGCGATGCCGACGCCGACACCGACCCGGCCGCACAGCCCACCGCAACCGGTGTGCCACTGCCTTTTTCGTGGCACCAGGTCCGCATCTGGTCCGACGTCCCCGCGGGCCGAGTGCTACGCGTCATCCTCCGCCCACAGGGCCAGGACGCGGTATCACTCGACGTCACCGACGAAGACGGCCACCCCGTCCTGACCGTCGGCACCCTCACCATGCGCACCGCCTCCTTCGATTCCCTACGCGCACCGACCGATTCACTGTTCCGCGTCGAATGGCCCGTCCTCGAGGAGGCAACCCCGAGCGGCACCCCGCAGGCTGCGCCCCGCCTCGCCCCGCTCGGTGAGGACGGTTCCGTGGGCGGTGTGCCGCATGCTGAGTCCGGCCGTGCACCGCTCGGCGGCGGCGGTTTCGCGGGCGGCGTACCGCAGGGTTCATCCGACCGCGCCGTGCCCGGCGACGACCGGTTCACGAGCGGCGCAACGTATGCCAGGTCCGGCCGCGCCGTGTTCGGTGACGATGAACTCGCGGGCGATGCACCGCAGATCGTGTCCGGCCGCGCCGTGTTCGGCGACGATGGACTCGCGGGCGGCGCAATGCATGCCGGGTCTGGCCGCGCCGTGTTCGGTGACGACCAATTCGCGGGCGATGTACCGCAGATCGCATCCCGTTTCGCTGTACTCGGCGATGGTGATGAGCGGTTGCTGCCGCTCGATGCGGCGCCCGCCATCGGGGCCGACACCATCGGTCTCGATGCGGTGCTGCTGCCTTGTCCGCCAATCGGTTCCGGTATCGCGGCGGTGCACAGCACTACGGCGGCGATCCTGGA
The DNA here is from genome assembly GCF_044547285.1 of Nocardia sp. NPDC052566. NCBI lineage: Bacteria > Bacillati > Actinomycetota > Actinomycetes > Mycobacteriales > Nocardiaceae > Nocardia > Nocardia sp. NPDC052566. The sequence continues at coordinate 1,104,472 of NZ_JBIUAF010000001.1, forward strand.
CCACCTGCGCGCCTGGCTTGCTCTGCCTGCCGAGGGGTGCCCGCCGCTGGTCATAGTTACCCGTGGCGCTGTCGATCTCGGCGCGGAGCCGCTCGATATCGCGGGCGCGGCGGTTTGGGGGCTGATCCGTTCGGCCCAGCAGGAGAATCCGGATCGGTTCGTGCTGCTCGACACCGACGACCCCGCCGCGACGATTCAGTTGCTCGATAGAGTGCTGGCCAGTGATGAACCGCAGGTTGCGTTGCGGGCGGGTGCGATTCACGTCCCCAGGCTCGCGCGTGTGCGCGCCGCCGTGGCGGAGACCGAGCTCTTCGACGGCACTGGCACCGTCCTGCTGACCGGTGGCGCCGGCACGCTCGGCGGCATTCTCGCCAGGCATCTGGTGATCAATCATGGTGTGCGCCACCTGTTGCTCGTCGGCAGGCGGGGACCGGCGGCGGCGCCCGAGGAACTGGTCGCCGATCTCACCGCACTCGGCGCGCGGGTCCGCATCGAGTCCTGTGACGTCACCGACCGCGCCGCCGTCGACGCGATGCTCGCCCGTATTCCACAGCAGCACCCACTGATCGGGGTCGTGCACACGGCAGGTGTGCTCGACGACGCCCTCCTGCCCGATGTCACCCCCGAGCGGTTGAGTGCGGTGCTGCGCCCCAAGGTCGACGGCGTGTGGCACCTGCACGAGGCCACGCTCGGCCTGCCGTTGCGCGCGTTCGTGGCGTACTCGTCGATCGCCGGTGTCTTCGGCGGGCCGGGGCAGTCGGCGTACGCGGCGGCCAATGTCGCCATGGACGCCGTGCTGGCCGTCCGGCACCGGTCCGGCCTCCCGGCGAAATCGCTCGCCTGGGGCCTGTGGGAGCAGCGCAGCGAGCTGACCGCCGACCTGTCCGACGCGGACCTGAATCGCATGCGCCGCAGCGGAATTCACGGTCTGTCCGCGGAGACCGGCGCGGCGCTGTTCGACGCGGCGTGCGCCGTCCCCGACCCGCTGCTCGTCCCCGCCGATCTCGACCTCGCCGCGGTGCGCGGCGGCCGGGTACCGCCGCTGCTGCGCTCGCTGGTCCGAGCGGGCGGCCCCGCGGCGTCCGCGACCGACGAGCGGCTGCGCGACCGCCTCGCCGCGGCGCACCCCGGCGAACACCGCGCCATCCTGCTGGATACGGTGCGGCAGTACGCCGCCGAGGTGCTCGGTCACGCCGACGCCGCCGCGATCGGCGCCGACGACCCGTTCCTTTCGGTCGGCTTCGACTCGCTGACCGCGCTGGAACTGCGCAACCGCCTCGCCGCCGCACTCGGGATCAGCCTGCTCCCGACGGTCGTGTTCAGCAGCGGCAGCCCGGCCGCACTCGCCGAACTGGTTGTCACGGAATGGAACTCCGCGGCCGGTTCGCCCGCGCGCGCCGCGGCCGGACCGTCGGTCCCTGCCGACCCCGATCCGGTGAGCACCCTGTTCCGGCAGCTGTGCCGGCGCGGCAAATCCGACGAGGCCATCGAACTGCTCAAGAACGTCAGCGCGCTTCGCCCCGAGTTCCATACCGCCGCGCAACTGCGCGACACCGAGGATCCGCCGGAGCTGGTGCGGATCACCGTGCACGACGACGCACCCGAATTGGTCTGCTGCGGTTCACTTGTCGCCCTCGGCGGCGGCCACCAGTACGCGCGTTTCGTCGCGCAGTTCCGCGGCACCTACGGTGCGAGCGCGCTGGCGGCGCCCGGTTTCCTGCCCGGCCAGCGGCTCCCGTCGACGATGGCGGCGCTGTTCGACTACCAGGCGGAGGAGATTCTCGGGCGGGTGGGCAGTGAACGCCCACTGGTGCTGCTCGGTTCCTCCTCGGGCGGTATCGCCGCGCACGGCGTCGCCGCGCGGCTGGAGGAGTGTGGCGTCCGCCCGGCCGCCGTCGTCCTGCTCGACACCTACCTGTCCACCGACAAGGCGATGACCCAGTTCAACGACGTACTGCTGCGCGGCATGTTCGATCGCGAGGAACAGGCGGTCCCGATGGACGACGCGCGACTCACCGCGATGGGCAAGTACTTCCGCATTCTCGACGACTACCGCCCGCCCGCGGTCGAGGCGCCGACCCTGCTGGTGCGCGCCTCCAGCCCGCTCGGCGAATCGGCGCCCGCGGTGGGTGATTGGCGCTCGAGCTGGCCGGGCGCGCACACCGTCATCGACGTGCCAGGCGACCACTTCTCGATGCTGGAACAGCACGCCGCGACCACGAGCAGCGCCGTCTCCGACTGGCTCGATTCGATCCTGTCCCGACCGGAACGCACTGAAAGGAAGGTTGATTGATGAATATCGCCGTGGTAGGCGGGGGTGTGATGGGCGTCGGTATCGCCACGCTCGCGCTGGTGCGCGGGCTGCCGGTCGTCGTGGTCGACGTCGACGACGACCGGCTGACGACCGCACGCGCGCGGATCAGCGCGGAGGTGCGGATGGCCCAGCTGATGGGCAAGCTCGCCGATGACGTGGCGCCCGGTGCGCTGACGACCACCACCGCGCTCGCCGACCTCGCCGAGGCCAGCATCGTCATCGAGGCGACCACCGAGGACCTGGCTGTGAAAGCGAAAGTGCTGGAGGAGCTTTCGGCGGTGGTGCGGCCCGGCACGCCGCTGGTGTCGAATACGTCGTCGATCCCGATCGACGAGCTCGCCGATTTCGCGCGGCGGCCGCAGGACGTGGTCGGCACGCATTTCATGAACCCGCCGTACCTGATTCGGACGGTCGAGGTCATCCGTGGCGCGCGCACCGACGGGCACGCCATGGTCGAGCTCGAACGCCATCTGGTCGCGCTGGGCCAGCAGTCGGTCGTCGTCCGCGACACGCCAGGCTTCGTGACCAGTCGCGTGCTGCACCCGATGATCAACACCGCGGCGCGGGTGGTCCAGCAGGGTACCGCGCGCGCCGACGAGGTCGACGCGCTGATGGAGAACTGCCTCGGCCATCGCACCGGGCCGCTGCGCACCGCCGACCTGATCGGCATCGACAACCTGGTCGATTCGCTGCGTGTGCTGCACGAGCGCACCGGCGACGAAAGCTGCCGTCCCTGCGACCTGCTGCTGGAGAAGGTCCGGCTCGGCCACCACGGGCGCAAGTCCGGCCGTGGTTTCTACGAGTACACGAATTGAGGAGAAAGACAGTGGAAGCAACCAACATTCAGGTCGAGCAGGCCACCGACGCCGCCATCGAGCAGGGCGTGCTGGAGTTCTTGACGGCGCAGACCAAGCGCTCCTGGGATCCGCAGGCGGATCTGTTCGCCGCGGGCGGGCTGTCCTCACTGTTCGCCATGCAGCTCGTGGTCTTCCTCGAGCAGGCCCATGGCATCTCCATCCGCGGAAAAGACCTGCGGCTGGACAACTTTCGCACGGTGGTGAACATGGTCGCGCTGGTGCGGCGGCTACAGGGCGAGCGGTGAGCGCCGAGCTCACCGCGGCGCGGGCGCTGATCACCGACCTCGTCGGTGATCAGGCCGAGCAGTGGGATCGCCGCGGCGAGCTGCCGCGGGAGCTGCTGACCCGGCTCGGCGCGGCCGGATACCTGTGCCCGCAGGTCGCCGCGGCGCACGGCGGCCTCGGCTGGGACAGCGCCCGCGACGGCGAATTCACCGCGCACGTCGGCAGCCGGTGTTCCTCACTGCGCAGCGTCATGACCTCACAGGGCATGGCGGCCTGGACCATTACCCGGCTCGGTGACGAGCGGCAGCGGGCCGCGTTGCTGCCGCGGCTCACGGGTGGCGGGCTCGCCGCGGTCGCCTTCAGCGAACCCGGTGCGGGAAGCGATCTTTCGGCCATCGGGACGCGCATCGTCCGCGACGGGGACACGGTCGTCGTGGACGGGCACAAGACCTGGTCGACGGCCGCGATGTACGCCGATCTCATTGTTGTCGTCGGCGTGCTGGACGACGGCGGCGCCGGCGCGGTGGTGGTGCCGGCGGACGCCCCCGGTGTGCGGGTCGACCGCATCGCGGATCCGCTCGGCTGCCGCGCCGCCGGTCACGCGGACCTGCGCCTGACCCAGGTCCGGGTGCCCGCGGCGAATCTGCTGGGCGGCGGCGGCCAGTTCCTGCCGCTGGTGGTCACCACCGCGCTCGCCTACGGCCGGATGTCGGTGGCCTGGGGCTGCGTCGGCATCCTGCGCGCCTGCCTCGCGGCCGCGGGCGCACATGCCAAGTCGCGCAAGCAATTCGGGCGTCCACTCGGCGAGCACCAGCTCGTCGCCGGGCACCTGGCCACCCTGCTGATCGCCGAGCAGACCGCGGCGCGCGCCTGCGAGCACGCCAGCCGCTGCTGGGACGAGGGGCTGCCGGACCAGGTGTTCGCCACGGTGCTCGCCAAACATGTGAGCGCCACCGAGGCGGCCCGCGGCGCCGCGGTCGCGGTCCAGGTGCTCGCCTCCGCGGGCACCCGCGACGGGCACGCGGTGGCGCGCGCCTATCGCGATGCCAAGTGCATGGAAATCATCGAGGGCAGCAACGAGATGTGCCTGCTGCTGCTGGCCGAGCACGCGCTGGCCAATGCGTAACGGAGGGAGGCGGCGATGACCGCGGAATCGGTACCGACGGTGAAGTGCCTGGTCTGGGATCTCGACAACACGCTGTGGCGCGGCACGCTGCTCGAGGACGGCGAGGTGGTGCTGCCCGAGTCGATCCGTGCGGTGATCACCGAGCTCGACGCGCGCGGCATCCTGCAGTCGGTGTGCAGCCGCAACGACCACGACACGGCCTGGGCCCGGCTGGTCGAGCTCGGGCTCGCGGACTACTTCGTCCTGCCCGAGATCGGCTGGGGGCGTAAGTCGGACGCGGTGCGCCGCATCGCGGAGACGCTGAACTTCGCGCTCGGCGCCGTCGCGTTCATCGACGATCAACCCGCCGAGCGGGCCGAGGTGACCTACCACCTGCCCGAGGTGCGCTGCTATCCGGCCGAGATGGCCGAAACACTCACCGGCTTACCAGAATTCACTCCCGCGACCAGCACGGTCGATTCGCGCCGCAGGCGGCAGATGTACCAGGCCGGGTTCCGCCGCGACGCCGAACGCGCCGAATTCCAGGGCGCGGACGAGGATTTCCTGCGCTCGCTCGAGCTCGTGCTGCGGATCGGGCGCGCCACCGAGGAGGAGCTGTCCCGTGTCGAGGAGCTGACGCTGCGCACCAGCCAGATGAACGCGACCGGCGTGCACTACTCGGACGCGACACTGCGTGCGCTGCTGCGGGATCCGCGGCACGAGGTGCTGGTCGCGGCCATGCGCGACCGGTTCGGCCCGCACGGTGCGGTGGGGGTCATCCTGATCGAAAAGCATTCCGCCGTCTGGCATCTGCGGCTGCTGGCCACGTCGTGCCGGGTGGTTTCGTTCGGTGCGGGATCGACGCTGCTCGCCTGGCTCGGGGATCAGGCGCACCGGGCCGGTGCGCATTTCGTCGCGGACTTCCGGCCCACCGAACGCAATCGGATGATGGAAATCGCCTATCGGTTCGCCGGTTTCGACGACGAACCGTGTGCCTGCCGTGACGCGCTGGCCGCACCGGAGGTGGCGGGCGTCGAGCGCTTGCACCTGCACCCGGCCGCGTGGAGCGGGTCGACCACCACGCGGCTCGACGCGACCGATCTGAGCGCAGCACCGCGCTGACGAACAGCACATGGCGGATAGCACAGTGTCTCGGCGAATTGCGCCGAGACACTGTGTATTTCGTGACCATGGGAGCCCGCGACCCTGCCGGTGGCCGCGAGCCTGTCGTCGATCAGCTCGTGCGCACCGCGAGGGTGATGCCGTCCGCCATCGTCAGCATGCTGATCGCCACCCGGTCATCGGACCGCATGCGGTCGTTGAGCTCGCGCACCCCTTCGGTGTCCGCATCCTGTGCGCCGGGATCGGCCACCCGCCCGAAGAACAGGGTGTTGTCCACCACGATCAGACCGCCGATCCGCACGAGGTCGAGCGAAAGTTCGTAGTATCGGGCGTAATTGGCCTTGTCCGCGTCGATGAACACCAGATCGAAGAGTTCGGGTCCCTGCTCGGCCAGCATCGTTTCCAGCGTCGCGCAACCGTCGCCGACGCGCAGGTCGATGCGGTCGCGCACCCCGGCGCGCTGCCAGTACGGCATGCCGATCGCCGGCCACCGGTCGGTGATATCGCAGGTGACCAGCCTGCCGTCGGCGGGAAGCGCGCGGGCCAGGCACAGCGTGCTGTAGCCGGTGAAGGTGCCGAGCTCGAGTATCGAGCGCGCGCGGGCGAGCCGGGCCAGCACGCCGAGCAGCTGGCCCTCCTCGGCGAGCACCTGCATGGCCGTGCCGCCCGGCAGGTCCGCGGTCTCCTCCCGCAGTTCCCGCAGGATGTCGTCCTCCCGCAGGGAGACGTCGCGGACGTAGTCGGTGAGCTGGGTGGTGAGAGCGATCTGATCAGCCACGATGATCCTTCGTAGGGAGCGGTCAGGACGGTGCCCACCGGCGACCCTCGGACGGCGAGATCGCCGCGGCGCACTCGATGGTGGCGCAGCCGGATATCGTTTCCGTGGCGTGGCGCGCGTCCCGGCGATATCACGGCGTGACGGTCGAGCCACGGCCCGGCCATACGCTGCGAAACGTGCCCGATCATCCGAACTCCACCGCCCGCCGCGCCGCGGCGAACGGCCGCCTGCTCGCCCTCAGCGATCTGCACATCGGGCACCAGGAGAACCGGGATATCGTGGCGCGGCTGCGCCCGGACTCACCCGAGGATTGGCTCCTGGTCGCCGGTGACGTCGCCGAACGGTTCGCCGATGTGGAGTGGGCGCTCGGCCTGCTCGCCGAGCGCTTCGCCACGGTGGTGTGGGCGCCGGGCAACCACGAATTGTGGACGCCGACAGACGATCCGGTGACCCTGCGCGGCGTCGCCCGCTACGACCGGCTCGTCGAGCTCTGCCGCGGCCTCGGGGTACTGACCCCGGAGGATCCGTACCCGATCTGGCACGGACCCGGCGGACCGGTGCTGATCGCACCGCTGTTCCTGCTCTACGACTACACCTTTCTGCCGGACGGCGTCGCCACCAAGGCGGAGGCGCTGGCCATCGCGCACGAGACGGGTGTGGTGTGCACCGACGAATTCCTGCTGCACGCGGATCCCTATCCGGACCGGGAGGCGTGGTGCGCGGCCAGGGTGGCCGCCACCGAGGAGCGATTGCGCGCTTGCGATCCCGCGATGCCCAAGGTGCTGGTGAATCACTATCCGCTGGTGCGTACCCCGACGCGGATCCTGCACTACCCGATCTTCGCCCAGTGGTGCGGTACCGAGCGAACGGCCGACTGGCACACCAGGTTCGGCGCCGCCGCCGTGGTGTACGGGCACCTGCACATCCCGCGCACCACCTGGCACGACGGCGTCCGGTTCGAGGAGGTGTCGCTGGGGTATCCGCGCGAGTGGCGCCCGCGCGGCGGCGAGCCGGGCCGGCCGAGGCAGATCCTGCCGGACACCGGCCGTCCGGCGGGCATGTGGTTCGGGGCGGGGCGATTGTGATCGCGCGGATACTGCCCGCCGCGGTGGCCGCGGTGGAGTCCTTCGGGGATCCGGATACACCGGTCGTGCTCTTTCCACAGGAGGAGGCGGCGCTCGGATACTCGGTCGCCAAGCGGCGCAACGAGTTCACCACCGCACGCTGGTGCGCCAGGGCCGCGCTCGCGCGACTCGGCCTGCCCGCGGTGCCCATCGTGCCGGGGGAGCGCGGCGCCCCCGTATGGCCGGACGGCGTAGTCGGCAGCATCACCCACTGCGACGGATACCGCGCCTGCGCGCTCGCGCACGAAGGCGAGGTGCGCACCCTCGGCGTCGACGCGGAGCCCAATGCCGCCCTGCCCGCCGGAGTACTCGACGCCGTCGCCGCGCATGCCGAACGAAATCACTTGCGGCGGTTGGCAAAAGACGGGCCGGGCGTCTCGTGGGACCGCCTGCTCTTCAGCGCCAAGGAAAGCGTCTACAAAGCCTGGTTTCCGCTGACCCGCCGGTTCCTGGATTTCGCGGAGGCCGACGTGCGCCCCGCGGTGGACGGCACCTTCACCGCGCGCCTGCTGGTCGACCCGCCGCTGGTCGACGGGCGCGCGCTCACCGGATTCGACGGCCGATGGATCGCCTCCGACGGCCTGCTGCTCACCTCGATAGTCATCGAACGGCCTATCCGATAGGCAGAGAGGACACCATGGACGACGAAAAGAACTGGTTCCGCCGATTGCAACCGGCCGACGGGGCCGCGCACCGCCTGGTCTGCTTCCCGCACGCCGGCGGCGCGGCCAGCTATTTCCTGCCCGTCGCACGGGCGCTCGCGCCCGCGGTGGACGTGATCGCGGTCCAATATCCCGGCCGCCAGGACCGGCGCAACGAACCTGGCATCGACGATATCGGCGTACTGGCCGACCACATCTACGAGATCATGCGGACCTGGACCGGGCCGCTCGCCCTGTTCGGGCACAGCATGGGCGCGGTGACCGCCTTCGAGGTGGCCCGCCGCCTCCGGCGCGACAATCCGGACCAGCCGCTGCACCTGTTCGCCTCCGGGCGCCGCGCACCACACCTGCGCCATGCGGAATCGGTGCACCTGCGCGACGACGCGGGCATCGCCGCCGAGGTGCGCGCCCTCGGCGGCACCGAATCGGAGCTGCTCGCGGACCCGGAGGTGCTGGAGATGATCCTGCCCGCGTTGCGCAGCGACTACCGCGCGGTGGAGACCTACCGGTTCGTGCCGGACGGCCCGCCGCCGTGCTCGATCACCGCGCTCACCGGTGATCACGATCCGCAGACGACCGTCGACGAGGCGCGCGAATGGGCCCGGCATGCGCAGGGCCCCTTCGACATTCGGGTTTTCCCCGGCGGCCATTTCTTCCTGAACAGCAATGCCGCCGGAGTGCTCGACGTGATCTCCGAGCATTTCGTGAAGACCGCGTCGAATCGGTCGGCGGCGAACGGGTCAGCCCGGTAGTCGCCCGGAGGGCACGACCGGTAGCTCGGCGGTGTAGCCGTGCCGGTTGAGCCGCCGCAGCGCGGCGATGTAATACCCGGACAGCTCTTCCTGATACATGCGCTCACAGGCGAAGGACGCGCTCAGCCGGTCCATCGTGTAGTTCCCACCGCCCTGCCCGCGCAGCAGATGGACATCGGCCAGATCCGCGAGCAGTTCCTCCGCGCGTGCCTCGGAACAGTCGAGCAGCACGGCCATCGTGCGCGGCCGGACACAGCGGTTGGGGATCATGCCGAGCCAGCGGAAGGCTTTGCGCAGATCATTGCCCGCCCTGGCGCAGCGGCCGAGTGATTGATACACGCGATCGAGCGCCGAGCGCACCGCCGCGTCGCCGACCTGCAGTTCGTCCAGCACGCACTGCGGGTCGGCGAGTCGCTGCGCGAGGTCGTCCATGCTGCGGTTCGGGCGGCTGCGCAGGCGCAGCCCGGCGATGCGCAGGGCCAGCGGCAGGCCGGAACAGGCACGCACGATCGTGCGGGCGGCCTCGGGTTCGGCGTCGAGGCGGGCCTTGCCGACGATGCCTGTGAGCAGATCCATCGCGGTGTGCTCGCCGAGCGGATCGAGGACGAGGGTGTTCGTCCCGTCGAAGTCGGCCAGGCGTTTGCGGCTGCCGACCAGGACGCGGCTCGCACCGCTGCCCGGTATCAGCGGGCGGACCTGGGACGCGGCGCAGACGTCGTCGAGCACGATCAGGACCCGGCGGCGCGCGACCACCGAACGGTAGAGCGCGAGCCGGTCGGTCTCTCCGTCCGGAATGGTGGATCTGGGCACGCCCAATTCGCTCAGGAAGCGCGTGGCCAGGTCCATCGGCTCGACCGTCGTACCGGGTTGGCTCTCGAAGCTGGCATAGAGCTGGCCGTCCGGAAATTCGCCGACGGCCGCGTGCGCGCCGCGCAGCATCAGGCTGGTCTTCCCGATCCCGGCCGCCCCGGTGACGACGACCGTCGCCGTCGGCCGTCGCGCCTCGACCTGGCCGGTGAGTAACGCGCGCAGCCGATGGATTTCGGTGGTCCGCCCCGCGAAGTCGCGCGGCTGCGGCGGGAGCTGCGCGGGCGTCGGCACTTTCACCCGCGCCACGGCGGGCGGCGCCTCGGGGCGTGGCGCCTGCACCGCGGGAGCCACCGGATCCCGCTCGCCACGCAGGATCCGATGCTGGATCGCGCGGAGCTCCGTGCCGGGCTCCATCCCGAGCTGGCCGATCAGGTCGGTGCGCACGCGCTGGTAGAGGCCGAGCGCTTCGGACTGCTGGCCGGAGTGGAACAGCGCGAGCATGAGCCTGCCGACGAAGGCCTCGTTCAGTGGCTGCTCGCGCACGACTCGGCGCAGGGCAGGCAGGATTTCGGCGTGCCGGTGCAGCTCCAGCTGCATGTCCACCCACCAGCCCAGGGTCTGCAGCCGCAGCTCGCCCAGGTGCACGCCCTCGGATTCGTGTAGTCGCGCGCACGGCACGTCCACGAACGGATCGCTGCGCCACAGACCGAGGCCACGGTCGAGTTCCGCGACGGCGCCGGCCAGATCACCCGAAACGGCAAGCGTTTTCGCCGCCGCGCGATGCGCGAGAAATCGCCCGAGATCGGTATCGCTGTCCTCGATACGGATCAGATAACCGGGCGCGCACGTCTGGATTCGCTCCGCCCCGAACGCGCCGAGTACCCGGCGCAACCGCATCACATAGGTGCGTACCGTGGCCGCCGCGCTCGGCGGCAGCGGGTCGTCCCAGACGAACTGCGCGATGCGGCCGACCGAGACAACCTTGTTGGGATTGAGCAACAGCGTTGTCAGCACGATCCGCTGCCGGGGCGCCGAAACAGCCACCTCACGATCCCCCGAGCGAACGACCAACGGGCCGAGAATCTGGAACTCCACAACTCTCCTTCTGGAGCAAAACGAATACTTGACATCACATGTGACCATTATCGAAGAATCGTTTTGATACAGCTTTCAAATTCCTCCTCGGCGGGTGAAGTGGTCGTCGAGACCGCAACTGACGGTACCAGACAGATATTTATTACCGTAGGTTATAGTATTCGGCAACAGTGAAAACTTTAGGGTGCTCTAATTTTCGCTTAAGGGTCGTGCCGTGGTGACCCTCTTTCCCCTGGTCGGGTGACCAGTGGCGAGCTTCCCGCCGGAGTGTCGCCACCCGTGATCGGCGGCGTATCAGCCATGGGATCGCCTGTCCCGCAGGGCTGTCCGCTCGGTCGGTCCGTGTGCGGCCAGGCCGGGCAGTCGCTCGTGTCGCTGGTCCGGTCGCCGCCGAAAAAGTCGGGATTCAAGCAGAATCTGGCTCTGTGGCCAGGTCGTGGCAAGGTAATTCTAATATCGCTTTCAGGTTCGTGTAACCGGCTGTTCGGCGATGGGTGATATTCATCGCAGGCGTTTCCGGATAATGCAATCTTGCACGTGTTGGGCGCATCTGTAATGGGTTGTGGATGTGGCCGATGCGTCATTGAATTCGATTAGCTCACGTGGCTGCTAATCGGTCGAATTATGCTCGATCGGGGATATTCGTCACCGCGGTAAAAATATCGCTGGAATCGCTGCTGGTGGCGACCGGCCGGGTCCGGCTGGTGGGCCCCTCGGTGTACGGATCGCCGCTACGGCCGCATTGCCGACTCGACGAGGGTCGCCGCCGTCCGTGTGCTCAACTCCACTGCATCCGTGGGTGTCAGCCCGCGGACGTCGATCAGTACCACGAACGCCTCCCAGCCGAGCACCATCGCCACGCCGGAGACGAGTTCGTCGAATCGGTTCTCGCTCAGTCGGTCGCGCAGCGGCGCCAGCGCCCATTCGATCCAGCGCACCCGTCGATAGCCGCGGCGCGGTCCGTCCGCGGCGGGGGCGGCGTCGACGGTCAGCTTGATCAGCCGCCGTCCCAGGGGCAGCAGGGTGTCGATGTCGGCGCCCATGGCGCGGGCCAGCGCTGTCACCCGTACCAGCGGGTCGTCGGAGCCGACCTGCTCGAGCAGCGCGTCGGTGCCCGCGCTGAGCAGCCCGAGTGTCGCGTCGAGCATCAGCTGATCCAGCGTCGGGAAGTGCAGGTAGATGGTGCGGCGCGAGACATCGGCCGCCGCGGCGATGTCGTTCACCGACGGTTCGGCGCCGCGCTCGAGCAGTGTCATCGTGGCGTCGACGATCGCCTTGCGGGTGCGCCTGCGCTGTGCCACCCGTCCGGCGCCCGCCTCGGTCGTGGGCTCGGTCATCCGCTGTCGTCCTCCGATCGGCACCTTGACATGCCTTGCTCCCCGATCAATATACTAGGTTGCAGTAAATGCACAGCAGTGCATTGAATGCATAGGGAGGTATCGAATGATCGTGGGGGTCTTCAAATCGCTGCGCGGTCCTGGCGAGGCGCACGAGGGGTCGCCCTCGCGTGAGCGGCCGCGAAATCAGTGGATCGACAAGGGAATCGATGCGGTCCGCGGTGTGCGGCCGTGCCTGCGGGAGGTAGTGAAATGACGTATCTGGTTGTCGATCAACGGGTCCGGGATGTCGCGCACTGGACGGCCGCGTTCGCCGGTGGCGCCGAACGCCGCAAGGCGGCGGGCGGCGAAGTGGTCCTCGTGCTCACCGATCCGAAGGAAGCGGACCGCCTGCTCGTCATCGTCCGATTCGAATCGCCCGAGCAGGCGTTCGGCTGGCGCTCGCGCCCCGGCGTCGAGGAGGAGATCGCCCACGGCGGCGTCATCGCGGATTCGGTCCAGGTGCGCGTTCTCGACGAGCTCCCGCTGCCCTGAAATCGGCTGGCGCGCTTACTGTGTGCCGGTCAGCACGGCTGGTGACCGCGTACCGGTGAAGGGGCGGTGGTGCAGGCTGCGGTAGATCATTGTGGTCAGGGTGACGATGTCGAAGACCGGGATGCCGAGGTGGCGCTGGATGGCGTGACCGTAGGGCACCAGGTCGGTGCATTCGATGACCAGTGCGCCCAGGTCGGGGTTGGCCGCGGCCAGCAGCTCGACCTCGGTGAGCACCTCGCGGCCGAGGCGTTCGGGGTCGAGTTCGCCGCGGCCGTCGAGGATGACCTCGCGGAATTCCGGGTGCTCGGACATCCCGGCGACGCAGACCGGCACCGACTCGCCGCCGATCGCGGCCAGGTGCCGCCGGGTGAGCGCGTCCTTCTGGGCGACGAGCAGGCCGACCTTGCGGTCCGGGGCGAGCATGCGGTGCACCATCGGCAGCTGGATGAGGCTGGAGCTGTACAGCGGGATCCGCACGGCGGCGGCCAGTTGCCGCTGGAACAGGACGAGGAAGCCGCAGCCGCTGGTGATCGCGGCCACCCCTTGGGCTTCGAGTTCCCTTGCGGCGGTGCGGAAAGGGTCGAGCAGGGCCGGATCCGCCTCGGTCACCATCCGCCGCGGCGTTGCGCCGCGCACCACCTGATAGACGACCGGGAAGTCGAAGGTCAGGGGATTGCGGATGTGGCCGGGGATCTTGGTGAACGTGGTGTCGAGGCAGAGTACGCCGATCGTGGTCACTGCTCTCACCTCCTCGGGGCGCCGAAACGGTCCGGCCGCAACGGATTCGGGTCGGTGTCGGGTGGCTCGCCCGCGAGGATCCGGCGGACGAGTTCGCCGCCCGCCGGGGCGAGCCCCATGCCGATATGGCCGTAACCGGCCGCGATGAGCAGGTTGCGCGGGCCGGCGCGGCCGATCAGCGGAAGGCCGTCGGGTGTGGAAGGCCGGAGCCCACACCAGGTTTCGTGCGTTCGCGTCCGCTCCAGCGCGGGCAGGTATGCACGGACGGTCCGCAGCATCCCCCGCACCCGTCGTTCGGACACGGCATCGCTCATTCCGGTGAGTTCGAGCCTGCCGCCGATGCGCAGGCGATCACCCAGCGGCACCATCGCCACGCGGCCCTCGCTCAGCAGCACCGGCCTGCTCGGGCCGCTGGGCGGCATGTCGACGGTGACGCTGTAGCCCTTGATCGGCTGGAGCGTCAGGTCGACGCCGGTCATGCGCGCGCATTCGGCCGACCAGGCGCCTGCCGCGAGGACGATGTCACGAGGGCGCAGATCGCCCCGATTCGTGTGCAGCCGTTCGACTTTCCCCGCCTTCATCTCGAAGCCGGTCAGGTCGGTGTGCTCGCGGATGTCGACGCCCATCTCGCGGAGCATCCGCCCGAATTCGAGGACGAACGCGGGCACACGCAGATACGCGCCCTCCGGGTTGTAGAGGGCGCCGTGAATGTCGAACCGGGTCTCGGGCTCCAGCTCGCCGAGCTCACCGGGCCCGAGCACACGCAGCGGTATCCCGCTGGCCACGGCGCGCGGCACGGTGCGACCGGCATCGGCGAAACCCTGCGCCGTCTTGTACGTCAGCACGATGCCGGGTGACGCGAACGTGGCCGCGATGCTTTCCGACGCGCACAGCTCGAGCAGCAGCTCCAGGCTGCGTTTCTTCATGCCGACCAGTGCGCGGAAACCGGCCGCCGCGGCTTCGGGAGCGCAGGCGCGCCCGAAATGCCAGAGCCAGCGCAGTAATTCGCGATCCGCACGCGGTGCGACATAGAAGGGCGCGTCGGGATTCAGCATGCCGAGCGCGCGCAACGACCGCAGCCCGGGTTCGGCCAGCGGCGCGGCCCCGTGCGTGCCGACGAAACCCGTATTCCCGTATGAGCACGACTGCGGCCCGCCGAGCGCGCCCCGCTCGAGCACGGTGACCGAGGCGCCGCCGCGGCGCAGGTGATAGGCGCAGAACAGACCGGCGACCCCGCCGCCGACGACCACCACGTCGGGGTCGTCGCGCACGGGTGCCGCCTCCTCACTCGTCACGACGCCTGCCTACACGGTGACGACGAAGAAATTGGTGGGCAGGTTGACCACCACCCGCTCGTAGATCTGCGCCATGAGCGCCACACCCGGTTCGGTGAAGGTTCCCTCGGGCGGCTCGGCGAAGCGGATCACCGAACGGCCCGCGTCGAAAAGCTGTGCGCCGTGGCCGAAGTCGCCGACGATGGCGGTCCCCGGCTCGACCAGGCGGGTGCGGACGATGAACACGCCGTTCTGTTCGAGATCGTCCATCAGGCGTCCGTCGCCCATGGCGCGGTAGTAGTCGACCGGGTTGATGATCATGCCGTCGGCGGTGCCGCCCATCTGCTCGATCTCGTTGCAGGCGCGCAGGATCGTCGAGGCGAAGGGGCCGGGTTCGGTCATCCGCGCGATGCCCGGCATATTCAGCAGACCACCCTCGCCGCTGATGATGGTGACGTTCTCAGCGGTGCACAGCCGCACGATCAGCCGGTAGTTGACGAAGGATTCGAAGGTCTCGGGGTCTTCCCAGAGTCCCGGCGGCACCTGCACCCAGGCCGTGGTGGTGAGCAGTTCCGGGATGGGCGACTTGTGGAATCGGCTGGCCAGCTCGCGGCGCACCTCGGCGCCCTCGATCGGCGCGTCCGTCGCGGTCGGCGGGCTCTCGTGCCAGTAGAACCGGCGCGGATCACGGGACAGATCAATGGCTTTGAGCATGTTGCGGGCCGGGTTACGCGGTTTGCGGCGCGAGCTGGTGAGCGAATCGGTGATGGTCACGTCGTAGTCGACCGCCGCGTCGAGGCCGTGCTCGAGGCACGCCTCCACGAACATCCGCCCCGGCGAGAGCTCGTGCTTGCGGTCCGCGACGACCTGCGCCAGCGTCTGCTTGACGCCATCCGTGTTCAACATTGCGGTATTCCTTTCGTGTCATCGGCAACGCTGCCGAGACCTGGGCTGTTCATTCAGGTTTCGCGGGAGATCGCCACGCGGCCGGGCCGAGTACGCTCGCACCGCCGTCGACCAGCTGCACCGTGCCGGTGATGTAGGAGGCTCGCGCGCTCACCAGGAACGCGGCCGCGGCCGCGGGCTCGTCGGGACGGGCGATCCGGCCCAGCGCCGTGTGGCTGCCCATGGCGGCCAATTGATCGTCGATATCGCCGTCGCCGGATCGTTGCGCCGCAACCCTTTCCAGCAGGGGAGTGTGCGTCGCACTCGGCGCGAGGACGTTGACGGTGACGCCGTCGCGGCCCACCTCGGCGGCCAGCGATTGCGCGAAACGCGTGATGGCCGTGCGGGTTACGCCCGACAGCGCGAGGCCGCTCAGCGGGACGCTCGCCGTCTCCGAGGCGACGAACAGCACTCGGCCCCACTGCGCCCGCCTGAGATGGGGCAGCGCCGTCAGCGCCACATCGACGGCAGGTATCAAGATATCGTCGACGGCGGCGCGGTAGTCCGCGGTACCGAAGGACGCCGCGGTGCCACCGGGCGGACTGCCGCCGCTGATCACGACGATGTGCAGCCCGCCGAATACGGCGGCGACGGTGTCGATCCAGCGGTGGGTTGCGGCGCTGTCGGTGATGTCCACGCTGGTGGTGTGCACCCGTGCGCGCGCAACCTCTTTCACGGCCCGCTCCGCTGCCGCGAGCCGCCCGGCGTCGCGTGCGCCGAGTGCGACGTGCGCGCCCTCGGCGGCCAGCTCCCTGGCGATCGCCAGGCCGATACCGCTCGACCCGCCCGCCACCAGCGCGACCTTGTGTTCGAGACCCAGATCCATGCGGCTAGCCCCTGCCGTTCGAGTTGGGGCTGCCCAGCTCGTAGCCGTATCGGCGCGCAAGCGGCCACGACAGCGCCTCGACCGTGCGGCGATCCGCCGCGGAAAGCTCTGTCCGCCAAGTGTTGTCGGTCGGACGGATGACGGTGGCGCCGACATGGAAGCGGTCCGGGTTGCCGGTGACCGTGTGATTGGTGTGCAGGTCGACGGTCCGGTCGGAGACCGGGTTGGCCGCCGGGTCGCTGTCGCACAGCCGAAGCAGCCGATCGATCGTCGCCTCCGGTTCGGCGATGAAGTCCTCGTACCGCAACAGCATCGATCGTTCCGGGTAGCGCCGGGTGATCGCGTGCGCGGCGAGATTGAACCCGGTCCAGTAGCCGGTGCTCTTACCAGGCGACATTTCGTACACGTATTCCTTGGGCCTGCTCCATGATTGGGCCACCGCCCGTGGATCGCGCACCAGATGCACGTAGTACGGGGTGATTCCGTCGAGATGCGGGAGCAGCGCCGACTCGCCGGGCACCTTCGAGGTATCGACGATCACGCGCGCATCGCTGCGCGCCGCGATGGCGTGATACACCTCGGTCATCAAGGCGGCGTGCGCGCGGATCTGCTCGTTGTGCAGGCCACGGCCGAGCACTCGCCAGGTGTGCCTGGTCCGCACGGTGGCGAGCTGGTGCCGCACGACCGTATCGGCGTGCTGCGCCAACGTGATTCCCGCGGGCCGCCCGACCGGCAGGATCGTCGACCAGACAGGGCAATCCACCAGCTTGCGCCCGCAGCCGCACTCCTCGTTCGCGCCGCGGCCCGCGGCGTTGCGCCAGAGGAAGTGCAACTCGCCGACGTGGAAGAACCCGGGGATCTCGTTGAGAATATTGCCGATGATGGTGCTGCCGTTGCGACACCATCCGGTGATGCACAGGACGGTGAGCGGTGTGTTCGTCATCTGCCGATCGCCTTCTCAGCTCGTGGTCAGCGTGGCCGTGCGCGCGCCCGCGACCTTGCGCACCGCGGCGACGAGCTCGTCGCAGTCCGCCTGCGACAGCGTGGAGGACAGCGGAATATCCACTGCCTCTTGCAGATAGCGGGTCGCGCTGGGCAGCAGCGCTTTGACGGCCGCGGTGTCCATGCCGGAGAACATGAACCGCCAGTTCCAGAAGGCCCGAATATTGGTGTCGGCGCCGGAACCGAGATTGCGCGCCTCGATGCCCTCGTGGCACAGCGCACGGGCGAACCACTGCGCACCGCTGTCGGGCACGCGGAAAATGAACGCCTCGCCGAGATACGCACCTGGCGCCACGGGCTGCCGGATCGCGATCCCGTCGACATCGGCCAGCGCCGCCGCGACGTAGTCGTAGTTGCGCCGGAACTCGGCCAGCCGAATCGGCAGGCGCGTCAGCTCCGCCCGCAGCAGCGCGGCCCGGATCTCGTCCATCCGGAAACTCAGCAGCGGCAGGTCCAGGTCGGTGGCGATCGGCGGCTCACCGTCGGGGAAGTGCCGCCGCAGCCGCCCCTCGTACGCGCCGGAAAGCACGGTGGCGCGGGCGAACAGCGCGCTGTCGTCGGTGACCAGGAACCCGCCCTCGCCGCTGTTGAGCGACTTGTCCGACTGGGTGCTGAACGCGCCGGCCAGGCCGAAGGTGCCGAGTTTACGGCCGTCCAGCTCCGCGCCGAGCGCGGGCACCGCGTCCTCGAAGACCGGCACGCCCATCTCGTCGGCGAAGCGGATCAGCGCGCCCATATCCGCGGCGAAGCCGCGCATGTGCACCACCATGATCGCCTTCACCTGCGGTGTCCACCGCCTGCGCAGATCGGCCACGTCCAGGTGCAGGTTCTCGTCGATGTCGACGAGGAACGGACGGCATCCGGCGAGCACGATGGCGCTGGGCGTCGCGGCGAATGTGAAACCGGGACAGGCGATCAGGCTGCCCGGCTCGATGCCCGCGGCCATGATGGCCAGGGCGAGCGCCGTGGTGCCGCTCGAGGTGGCCAGCGCGTGCGCGCAGTCGAAGTAGCGGCACAGATCCGCCTCGAACCTGCCGCATTCGGTCTCGTGCGCGGGACGGTAGTCGTATCGGAAATAGAGGTGGCTGCGGATCGCGCGCAGCGCCGCCTCCTCGTCATCGGGGTGGACGCACACCGCACCCCTGTCATATGTCGGCCACGGCGCGCGCCGGACGGGACTACCGCCGTCCAGGGCCAGTGTCGTATCGGCTGCCATTCGCGCGGCGGGCGATTGCCACTCCGCTACCGAATGGTCGACTTCGTTGTCCGCCATCGTGATTCCCTGCCCAACTACCCAAAAGCCATCGGCGAGCCGCCACCTCGTCGCCCCGCCGGGTTCCTGCGTGGCCCCGGTGGCGCGTGTGCGCAACGGTACACCGAAGGTTCATTCTGGATATTCGAAATCGATTGTCCAACAACGAGATCCACGTTAAGACTTCACTAAGATCGGCGCGCGGGGCCGCGGCGGACCCGGTGATCAGCGCAATGGCGTCGTTGCGCCAACCGGCGAAACCGGCCGCGGCCGAACGGTTTCGACGAAAATCCCGGATCAGGCGGCGAAGATCCGATCGAGGGCGCGCCGACAGGCGCGGCACAGCTCGATATCCGCGGCGACGGTGCCGTGGCGGCGCTCGGTCCTGGCCAGTTCGGCGGTCAGGAGTTGTGCGGCGGGCTGGGCGGCGTGGCCGATCTCCGCGAAACAGTCGGCCGCGACGGTGAGCCAGTGCGGTCGCCGTTCGGCGGAGAGTTCGTCCTGCGCGGATTCGGTGCGGCCACGAGCGCTCAGATCGAGCAGCAGCGGCACCGTCGGGTCCGGATCGCCCGTGACGCGCCACAATGCGATGGCGGCGGCCGTTATCGTCCACAGATCCCGGCCGTGGTCGATGAGGTGGCGCAATGCCGGGGCACAGTCGCCGGCCGCGAAGCCCATGCGCCCGGTGAGCTCGATGGCATGAACACGTAGGTCGCGGGCGCGGACCGATTCATCCACGGCGGCCAATGCCGGGCGCAGTCGCGCCAGCGCCGGTTCGGGATCGCCGGTGAACCGCCACATCGCGAACGCGGCATCGACCCGGACGCGAGGGCGAGGGTGATCGAGCAAGCCACGCACCACCTCGACGGTGGCACGCGCGCCCACGCCGAGCTGGCCCAAGACCTCGACCAACCCCGCACTCCTGTCGTTCGCGAGCATTGCGGCGATGTCAGGCGCGGCCGCCGCGGCGGGTTCACCGATCCGCCCGAGCGCGCGGGCGAGCCGGTGCGCCCGCAGATCGAGCCGACGATCCGCCGGATTCGTATGCGCCCGGACCATGCACGCATGGATGAGCGGCACGAGCCCGATCGCGTGCGCGCCGAGCGGTTCGAGGATGTGGTCGAGCCGGTCCGGTATTTCGTCGAGCTCCAGTGTCCAGCGGACCGCGGGCAGTGCACGCGGATCGCCGGTGCCTGCTGCGGCACGCAGCAACGGACCGGGCTGGTTCTGCATGGGGTCCCTGGTGTGCAGCGACAGCCATGGCAGTGGCAGTGGTTGCGGGAATGGCGATTCCCCATCCCATTCGGTGATCCGCGGGTATCGCTTGAGTGCTTCGAGGATGTGGTCGAGCACGGGCGTGGCGGCAGGCCCGAGCGAACCGAGTTGCTCGGCCGCGGTCTGCCACAATGCGCGATCGGTCAACTGCTCCGCGATGGCTTCGAGCAGCTCGGCGTGCTCTCCGCGCCACCGCCGAATCCTCTCCCCGGCGAGACGGCATGCGTCCCGGCGTATTTCGGGCTGGGGTGCGTGGAACAGATCTCGGAGGAAGTCGTACTGTTCTGTGGGCCGTACGGCCAGCGACACGTACACATCCTGCGCCAACCCGGCCAGCCATTCCTCGGTGGACAGGAGGTTAGGCGCGGAGAACGAGTCCGGCAGTTCCACCGATGCCAGTCGACGCACGGCGCGGGCCGCGATCGTTGTCACGCTGCTCGGCAGTGCCGCCGAGTTCGCGTCCAGCATGCCGCGCAAGACCGTCAGCTGGCCGATCGGATCCTCGTCGGCAGCAAGCGTTTCGGCGCACCACCGCGGAATTCCGAGCCGATCGGCCTGCTCCGGCCAGTACCTGACGATCGAGGTGACGCAGTCCATCATGCCGATTCTGGCTATCGGATCGGGTTCGATGCCGATGTGCGCCCGCAGCGCGGGAACCACCGTGTGCCACTGTCCGGTGCAGACCGCGAGTACCGGAGTGACCGCTCTGCGGACTTCCACGCCGGTGTCGGCGAGAAGGTCGAGCAGATTCGGTAGCTCGCGGCCGATCGCCTCGCGCGCCGTCTGCCGGTTGCGCCGTTCGGCACCGACCGCCTCCTCGTTCGCGCCGGCACCCGCGATGTCGGCGATGAGCTTCAGCAGCTCAGACCGCTCATCGACCAAGGGATCCAACGCCAATTCGAGCAGAAACGGCATGCATACCGACCCCAGTAGGGCATCGCCGGGATCGTCGTCCGGGTCGTAGTCGTAGTCGTCCGGGTCCGGGTGCAAGCGGTCCCGCAGCAGCAGGAGCGCGACGCGGCGCTTGTCGTCGCCCGGATCCCGCGACGCGACCCGGCGCAACAGTTCAGGAATATTGCTCTCCGCCCCGTAATACGAATCCGCCGATTCCCAGTCGACCTCACCCAGTCCTGCGAACATCCACCCACTCCGTCTGTGCACCCATCCCGACCCGAAACGCCGCCCACCGTAGCCGAGCCCGGTGACAACCGAATCGCCATGACGCGCATGCTCACTCGCACCCTCTCGGGACAATGCACGTGGAAAGCCGGATCCACGGGCCGGGCCCCACGGACACCTCGGTCGATTCGCCGCTGCTCCGGTGGTACCTGATGTACAGGTCCCGTTCTGGCAGCGGTAGCTCTGACTATCCGCCTGTGCGGCCGGGTCCGTGAGACCCATCGTCAGCAGGGCTGCCGCTGCGCAGAGCGGATGGCCGAGGTCAGCGGCCGCCTCGCGGTTGGCTCAGCAACGCGCGCCCGCGCTCCGGGGTGAGGCTGTACGCCAGTACGGGGTCGGCGAGCAGTGCGATCGGGGCGATGTGATCTGGTGTGCGGGGCCGCCAGTGTGTCATCGCGGCCTCGAGCGCATGCCACAGTGCCCCTGGGTCCGAGTGGTGTTCGGCGAGCGCGTTCCGCACCGCGGTGTCGAAGGCATGGTTCCCGTAGGTGAGCCGATAGCCGGGCTGCTGCACCCGTGCTCGGTGCTCGCCGATAGTGCGACCGATCGCGAAACCGGCGTCGTTCTCGGCGTTTTCGAGGGTCTGGGCGACTTGGCGCGCGGAGTACCGAGAGGCGGCCCCTTGGTCTGCGTGCTGCCGGGCGATGTCGAGGGCTACGCGGTGCCCGGTGACCGCGCGGTCCGCCAGGTACTCGGCATTTTCGAGCGCGGAGCCATACCAGGGTTCTTTATGTGCGTGTTGCAGGAACATGCACGGCAGGAACTCTTCCGTGAACAGTGGACCCGTGAAGAATCCGTCCGGGACGGGCGCCGGAGGTAGCAGACGCGAAAGAAGCCGGGAGGCCTCGTAGGGGGAGGAGGTGGTGAGGAACATCAGGAGCTGGACTCGGAGGACAGTAGCGCGTGGCCTGCCGAACTCCTGGGCCTTTTCCAGGGCCGCCATGGCTTTATCGATGTCCCCGGAGAGAGCCTCGCCCCGTGCCTGTTCCACCGCCAGATCCCAATCGTCACTGGTCTTGCCCGCCGGCTGATGTATTTGATGAAAGCCTTGGTACAGCGATTCCATGAGTGCGGTGAACGACGGATATCGCCGCGGAAATTCAGCCCAGGAGAACACGCTGTAGGCGGCCCACTCGCCGTTCTCGTCACGGTCGGCCGGGTCGAGGAACAGGGCCCCGGCATCGGCGGCGAGCGAGATCAGCAGCCCGCGACTGAACGGGGTACCCGGCGCGTCGACCGGATCCTCGGTGAGCAGGTCGGCCCACGACTCCCAGATCGGGTCCAGGTCACGCAACCACCCCAGATTGGTGGTATCACGCATCTGCCACACGAATACCCCGGCATGGCGCCATCCATCGGTGGTGAGCAGGAAGTCGCGATACGAGGGCGGCAACCGCAGACCGAGTCGCTCCTCGACCGCCGCGACGTCGCCCTCGGTGGCCGGGGCGTACCCGAGCCAGCGCTGCCGCACCACCTCGGGATCCAGCTCACCAGGATCGCTGCCGGTGATCCATTCCTCGCTCCACAGTTCCAGCCACGGTCTCCAGTTCATTTCATGAACGCTACGAGTAGCCACCGACAAGTTCGGCATCCGTTCGGCCGGGATCATGGTGCGGCACTGGTGGTCTCGTCGTGGCTGGGCGAATCGGTTCAGAACGTCGAGCCGGTGCCGCCGACAGGTCGCACCGGATCCACCGGCCCGGTCGCTGTGGACCGGGCCGGTGGATCCAGGGTGGGGTGATTCGGTTACTCAGTGTCCGAGTTGGCCTCCGTGTCGACGGTTGCCTCGGTGTCCGCGGTGGCGTCGCTGTCCAAAGCGGCTGGGCTGGTGGGGGTTTGGTTGTACGGTGCGCCCGCGGATTGGGCGGCGACGGTGAAGGCCCTCTTCATCTGGGGCCAGAAGGTGCTCTCGACGCAGGAGTAGCGGGGCATGAAGCCCGCGCAGTTCGAGGAACCGTTCGGGCCGATCTCGATGGTGAACGAGGCCAGGCCGAGTGCGCCGTGGGCTTGGTCGTCGGTTGTGCCCGAGGTGGTGTATCCGACGGTCTCCTCATCGGTGCCGACGATGAATCCGCGGGGTACGACCTTCTTGATGAGCGTCCGCAACTGCTCCCTGTTCGTCGGCGTCGCCGCGGTCGGGATGATGCCGTAGTTGCCGTAGGAATGCAGATCGATCACGACACCCTTGGCGGTCTTCGGGACGTCACCGCCGCCCGCGGGCCGCTGATTGGTGAACAGGTTCGCGTAAAGCTGTTGGATCGTCTTGGTTTCCGGTTCCGAGGCGGCGCGCGGACCCTGGTAGGTCTGCGCACACGGGTTGTTCGAGTCGTCACCCCAGCGCATGGTGAAGTTGCGGTTCAGATCGATGCCTGGACCGTTGCCGGACCGGTCGACGACGGAACAGGACGACGGTGTCTGACTGTTGTCGACATTCTTCCGCTGCATCTTGGGCCGGTTGCCGCCGCTGGCCGTCACGTCGACGCCGTCGGGATTGGTCACCGGGACGACCCAGACCTCAGTGGTGTCCAGGATCGAGGTCACTGTGGCATCGGTGCCGTAGCCGCTGGCGAGGTAGTCGATCCACTTCCATGCCAGTTCACCGGTGGCCAGCTCGCGGGCGTGGATCTGCGCGGTCAGCAGGAAGCGCGGCTTGGCCGAGTCGGGCGACAGTGCGCAGCCGCTCGGCGCGAGTGTCGTTTTCGCCGCGGCCTTTTCGGCGTCGGTTGTCCCCTTCGCGGTGCCGGTCAGGCAGATGACGTTCATGGTGTGGCCGCCGGTGCCCGTGGTGGCCTTCCAGGATTTGCCGATGTCGTACACCTTGGCGATGCCAGGATTCTTGGCGGCGACATCCTTGGCATGGGCGAGCAGGTCCGCCGCGGTGTGATAGCCGCCGTAGTACGTGCTGTCGGGCGCTTTTCGTTCCTGCGGGAGCGACTTGTACACCGGCGCCCCCTTGGTCAGGTTCAACCCCTTGTCCTTCAGCGCTTTGGCGCCCGCCTCGTCGACCGCGATCGTCACCTTGCCCGGACCCGCGGGAACCCTTTCGATCCCCGCGCCGTCGAGGATGTCGATCTGGGTCTTCGACGGCACGGAAACGTCCCAGTAATAGGGAGCATCGTCCTGGGCATGCGCCAGCGCCGGATTGAATACCATCGTGGAAAATCCACCGACGACTACCGCCGAAATAGATATGAGAACCTTACGAAAACTGTTCATTGGCTTCCCTTGTCATTCGCGTCACTGCCACCCACCGCATGCCATCGCGATACTGTGCAGTCCTCATCGAAGGCTGGGGCGGCGACCGTCGGGAGAATCCTCGAAACTATCTGTGGTCGGCCGTCGCGACCCAGTCCGCTACTTGGGAGGTTAAGCCGATAAGTCGCCTCGGAGAAACCCCAGTCGGCGAGTGGGGAAATGGGTGGGAAAGTCCGCCCGAGCCGCACACTGGATATGCCACCGCGACAATGGGACCCACGGGCGCAGCGGCACTGAACGCAACGTCAGGCCGTGTCTGGTCGGGACTGGATGCGTTGTAGCCAGTTGCGGTGTTGTTGTCGGTCTTGTTCGTCGCGGTGGTGGATTCTGGCGAGGGTTTCGGCGAGTAGCTCACCTGGGTGATGGTGGTGGTTGACCCTTGGTTGTTGGTTGGGGTCGATGTGGGGTGGTGCGATCCAGCCGGTTCGGCCTGGGTATTTCGAATCCTTGCCTAGTGCAATGGTTTTCCAGCCGCCGGGGCCGTCGTGGATGAGGGCGTGGCAGTGGTCGCAGGCGAGGGTGAGGTTTTCTATGGTGGTGGGTCCGCCTTTGGCGTGGTCGCGGATGTGGTGGGCGGCGGTGATGCTGGCGGGTGCGCTGCATCCGGGGCGGGTGCAGCCGTGCAGGGCGGCGATCAATGCCAGTCGTTGTGCGGGTGAGGCCAGGCGTCGGCCTTGGGCGAGGTGTAGTGGCATCCCGGTGCGGTCGAGTACTGCCAGATAGGGTTTCGCGGTGGCGGCCATTTCGATGGCGTCTTCGATGGGGACGGTGCCGCCGGTGGCGGTGGTGGCGACACCAGCAGCGTCTTCCAGCTGGTCGATGCTCATGGTGATGATCGCTGAGACCGGCAAACCACGGTGCGAGCCGAGGTTGTCGGGGGACACACCGGGGGCCAGCAGTGCCAGCAGCGCGTCGTGGGTGCGTTGGGCGGTGGTGCGGGTGTCGCGTTTCGCGGCGGCGGTGAGTAGGTCGGGGTCGATGTGTTCGCTGTCGCCGCGGGGGCTTTCGGGGTCGTCGGGGTTGTTCATGCCGGGGCGGCCGAGTTTGGCGATGCAGGGGTCGAGCAGGGCTCGTAGTTGTGGGGTGATCATGCCTTTGATGGCTGACATGCCGTCGGAGTGTTGGATACCGAGGGTGAGCTCGCGGCGGCGTTGCCGGTCGGTGTGATCGGTTTTCTGCCCGTCGGGGTCGAGGTAGGCCAGGATTTTCTCGCCGACCTGGGCTACTTTCTCGGGTTCGAGGTCGCGGGCCGCGGTGGCCAGGATCTGTTCGGCCGCTTCGTATTCGGGGTTGTCGGTGCAGCCGGGGATCCGGTTCAACACTTTGTGGATCACTCGTGCATGCTCTGGTGAGATCTCGCCTTCGGTTTGCGCGGTGGCGGTGGCGGGCATGCGGGGTTCGATCGGTTCGCCGTGCATGGTGTGGAACGACCCCAATTGGGTGGTCGCCGCGACCCGGGCTGCGGCTTCGGTGTGGGACAGGCGCAGGGTTTCGATCAGGAACCGCTTCAACGTTCCCGCGCCGGTGCGCCGGGGATCGAGCGATCCGAAACCTCCACATACAGGCGGTGTTCCAGCGCGACGGCCATCCGCTTGTGTTGTTCGAGCTCGCGCACCATCGCGACCACGTCATCATCGGACAGTGGTGTCAGATCCCGGTCGAGCAGTCCGGTCATGGCCGTGTTCAACGGGGCGATACCCCGTTGAAGATCAGCCGGATCGCTCGAACACATGAACGAATTCTATCGAAACCCTACCGGCCTAGTCCAGCAAAAACCCCATCTGAACTGCACCTTTTCACATCGCGACGCGGGCAAACACATTCCGCTCGCCATAGCCGGCACCGCGCACACTGCCCGCCTCGGCACTCATCCGGGACCGAACCTCGAGCGTCTCGGATTCCGTTGGGAGGCTGACGTCTCCGGCGGTTCGTGGTTCGGGATCAGCTACGCGACGTAGTTCGTTTTGGTTGCGGCTAGGGCGTACAGGAGGGGGACGCGGGCGTCGGAAGGTGGTAGGCGCCACCATCCGGTTTTCTTGTCGCGGATCATGCGTTCGAAACGTGGCCAGGGGAGGAGTTCGGTTTCCCGTAGGCGGGTTATGGACAGACCGGCGTCTGCGAGAGCGGTGACGACCTGGCCGAGTCCGTGGGCCCATTCGTATACGGGAGTCGTGTCGGCTGGCAGGGCAGGTCCGTCGGTATAGGTGTGGATGCTGTTGTGTTGGATCGGGCCGCGGCCCTCGAGATAGTCCTCTCGTAGCAAGAGTTCTTGTTGGTCCGGATCCGGTTTCGGGCCCAGCGAGGTCAGGGCGGGACGAGGTCGCGGCCGGTCAACGCGCCGAGGTCATCCCATTCGAAGTGCGCGAACCACCACTCGGCGGGGATGCTGCCGTCTGCTCCGTAGAACTGCGATGCGGCGTGGATCGGGGTTCGTGCATCCCAGTTGCGTTCGTTGGCGGATATCAACGACCGGGTGTGTGGGTCGAAGCCGTTGTCCCTCTTCACTCTTGGTCCACCATCCTCTTGCCTTGTGCCGCTTGGGCGTTGACGTGTCGGCCAGGGGCGCGATGGTGCGGAATCTACTCGGCACGGGCGGTCAGGGGGTGGATCTCCATGGCGCAGAGGGTGAACGTTGCGATCTCGGTTTGTGAGACGTAGGGCTCTTTCCAGTTCGGGAGTTTGAAGCTGATTTCGGTGGAGGTTGGGCATGGTCTGCCTAGGCTGTCCACGCTGGGGCCCTCCAGGAGGGCGACGGCGGAGCGTCGTTTGACGCCGTTGACGGGCTCCTCGGTCGAGATGACGTCGACCACCGGTAGTCTGTCGTCGTTTGCGGGTAAACCGCCTGCGGGACCGCGCAGGGTTGGTGTGGCACGCAGGTATTTGCCGCCTTTGAGAGTGATTTCGACTTCGAGATAGCCCGACATCGTGCATTCGGGCTGACCCGGCACCGTGTACAAGGTGATGGCGTAGACGTTGCGCGTAGCCGTCGACAGACCGATTTCGGAACCGTATCCGCGACCCATGTACGCCGAATCACACTGCGGCTTGGCCGGTTTCGGCGCTGATGTCGCAGTCGGTCCGGGACCGCCGCAGCCGGCGAGCACGAGCATCGCACAACATCCGAGCGCCAGCCTGATCGACCGCTTCACCCGACACCTCCACACACTGAACCACGACGGCCGTATCGTCGCATGGGCCGATCCGGGGAACAGCATGGCGATCCGCTCAACGGACCACACCATTGTCGTTGGCGCATGGTCGTATTCGCGAAGCGCGGGAACACGGGCCGGGCTGTTGCGCATGCCATGCGGACCGGGTTCGGAGTGTGACCTGTCACGCATCTGGCGGTGGAGGGGCCGTTCTCGGGTCCGCAACCCTTAACGTCGCGGGGGCATGTCAGTTGGTGAGGAAGGTAGCGCGGAGCGTGGTGGCAACCCGGACGAAGTTGGACGAGCTGGTCGAGATCCTGGCGATCGCCGAGGAACCGGCAGGTGAGGCCGGTATCGCCAAGCGGGCGAAGAAGGGGATTCCGAGCGTCCGTGAGCGGCTGCGCATGCTGCTCGACGACGGAACGTTCATCGAGACCGGCGCGCTGGCTCGGCAGCCCGGCCAACCGGATGCCCTCTATGGTGACGGGCTCGTCACCGGCCGCGGCCTGATCGGCGGCCGTCCGGTGGTCGTTGTCGCCCACGATCAGACCGTGTACGGCGGGTCGGTCGGTATCACCTCCGCCCGAAAGTTCATGCGCGCGTTGCAGTTCGCGTTCGACAACGCGTGCCCGGTGGTGACGATCAACGATTCCGGCGGTGCGCGTATCCAGGACGCGGTGGGTTCGATCGCTTCGTTCGGCGATATTTCCCGGGTGCTGGAGAAGCTGTCCGGCTATGTGCCGCAGGTGTCGATCATTCTCGGCAAATGCGCCGCGGGTTCGGTATACGGGCCCATCAATACCGACGTGCTCATCGGCACGCGGGATTCCTACATGTTCGTCACCGGTCCGGAAGTGATCAAAGCCGTGAACGGCGAGGACATCACGGCCGAGGACCTCGGCGGCGCCGCGGTCCAGGCCGAACGCGGCACCCTGCATCACGTGGCGGACACCGAGCAGGAAGCCTACGAGTGGGCCCGCCAGTACCTGAGCTACATGCCGACGAGCTGCCTGGAGCAACCGCCGATCGTGAATCCCGGTCTGGAACAGGAGATCACGGCGAGCGACCGGGAACTCGACGCGATCATCCCGGATTCCGATCGCACCGGATACGACATGCACGAGATCCTGCTTCGGATCTTCGACGACGGTGAATTCCACGAGATCCGTGCGGCTTTCGCGCCGAACCTGATCACCGGATTCGCGCGGGTCGACGGTGTCCCTGTCGGCGTGATCGCCAATCAGCCGCTGGTACTCGGCGGTTCCATCGACGCCGCCTGCTCCGACAAGTCGACCTACTTCATCCGGCTGTGCGACGCGTTCAATATTCCGCTGGTGTTCGTCGTCGACACCCCCGGCGTGCTGCCGGGTCTCGAGCAGGAGGCCAATGGCGTGATCATCCGCGGCGGCCGGGTCCCGCGGGCGATCATCGAGGCCACGGTGCCGATCATCAACCTGGTGGTGCGCAAGTCCTACGGCGGCGCGTACGGCATGATGGCGGCCCGCCAGGTCGGCGCCGATATCAGTTTCGCCTGGCCGACGGCCCGAATCGCGGTGATCGGCGCGGAAAGCGCGGTCGATCTCGTCGGCAAGCGGCAGCTGGCCGCGCTGCCGCCGGAGCAGCGGGCGGCCGCGCGCGAGTTCATGGTCAACCACTACAACGAGACGATCGCGACCCCGTGGATCGCCGCCGAACGCGGCTACATCGACGCCGTCATCGAACCCGCGCGCACCCGCCTCGAGATCCGGCACGCGCTGCGCCTGCTGCGCGACAAGCCGCCGGCCAAACCGGAATTCAATCCGCGCAAGCACGCGGTGTACCCGATGTGAGTCTTGGCGCCCGATTGGGCGATCGGGTTGTCGGTCGGTTTGAACTTGCCGTCCTGCCCGAACAGATCCTTGCCGTCGCACACCGGGTCGCCGTACACGCAGATCGATACCACTGGATCGGTGGTATCGAATGCCGCACGCTGCCCGAGCGACCCGCCGATCGGCATTCTATCGCCTGCTTTTTCAATTCCTCAGCCCAAAGGTCCCCTGCACGCGGTTTGTTCAGCACCTAGGTCCTGGGCCGCCCGGCGCTTTCGTCAGCCGAGGTTCACCCCGAACCCTGCTTCGTAGATCCTGCTGAGGACCTCCCAGGATTTGAATTCGGTGTTGGTGTGGACGGAGATGGTGTGCTCGGTGTCGGCGGCGCTCACCGTGAAGAACATCGTTCCCCAGTAGCTGCCGCCCACGCCGCGCAGCGTCCGGCCGCCGGTGGCTGCCTTGTCGAACTCGAAAAGCCCGAGCCCGTACCGGGTGTGGGGCAGCCAGTTGGCGCCTTCGGTGGTCACCGTGGTCCACATCCGGTGGTGCTGGACCGGCGCCAGCAGGGTGCCGTGTGCCAGGGCGCCGACGAATCGGATCATGTCGCCGGTGGTGGACACGATGTTGCCCGGGGTCCACGAGGTGTCGAATTCGGTGACGTCGAGCGGCTCGAGGCCGGGATCCTCGAGGAGCGAGGCCCAGTTCGCTCCGGTCACCGCGGCCGGATCGGTGCCGTCCTTGTAGAACTGGTTGGAGTACGCGCGGGGATGCGGATCGCGGAATCCCGTCTCCTTGGGGCCGCGCACGTAGGTGTGCGTCAAGCCGAGCGGCTCGAAGACCCTGCGCTCGACCTCCACGGAAAAGCCGTTGCCGGTGACCTTTTCGACGATCGCCTCGGCCAGGTAGAAGCCGCCGTTGGCGTAGAGGAAGCGCGCGCCGGGCGCCGCGATCGGCGGTTGGGACACCGCGAGGGCGAACAGGTCCTCGGTGGTGTAGTCGTCGAAGCGGTGCTCGATGAACGCGGGACGGGTGGCGTATCGGCGGGCCAGTTCGGGCGCGAGGCCGGTGGCGAACAGGCCCGCGGTATTGCTGAGCAGGTGCCTGATGGTGATCGCGTCGCCGTCGTAGCCGTTGACGTTCAGCACGCCGGGCAGCCAGGTGTCGACCGAGTCGTCGATGTTCAGTGCGCCCTCGGCCTCGAGGCTGAGCAGCACCGCGGCGATGAATGCCTTTCCGCCGCTACCGACCTGGGCGTATTCCCCCGGGCGGCGGGGAGCGCCGGTCGCGCGGTCGGCGACGCCCGCCGCACCGAACCACGCCTGATCGCCGTCCTGGACCTCGGCGACGATGCCGAGGATACCGGCCTCGGCCACGGCCCAGTCGAGTACGCGCTGAATCTCGTTGTTGGTCATGGTGATTTCCCTTGCTCTGTTGGACGTTCCGACAAGGTCGAGAGTTGCGTTGCGTACACGCTTGCGTCAATCATGTTCTGATGAAGCAACACTCGATCAGGCTGGTAGATGGGCGTATTTCGTTGCGCTGCTCTGCTCGCTAACGCAACGATCAAATGTGCGGGCCGGTTTCGATATCCAGGAGCGAGGGCAGCGGGATGCCACGAGAAAGACTCACCCAGCAGGACCGGCGGCGGATCGCGGCGGCACTGCGTGAGGGGCTGACCTACGCCGCGATCGGCCGCCGCATCGGCAGGCCGACCTCGACCATCACCCGCGAGGTGCTGCGCAACGGCGGGCCGGGCAGCTACCACGCCGACCAGGCCCACCGGGCCAGCACCCAACCGAGCAAGACCGCAGCGCCCCGGCCGACGGGGCGTGCCGAATTCGGCGGCCGCGACCCACGGATCGTGCAGGGGGTGGCCGCGCACAGCATGGAACTGTTCGTCCGGACCGGGATGCCGCGGATGATGGCCACCGTGCTCGCCGCGCTGCTGACCACCGATAGCGGCAGCCTCACCTCGGCCGAACTCGTACGGCGCCTGCGGGTGAGCCCGGCCTCCGTCTCCAAGGCCGTCGGCTACCTGGACGCCATCGGAATCATCAAGCGCGAGCGCGACTCTCGCCGCCGCGTGGAACGTTATGTCATCGACGACGACGTGTGGTTCCAAGCCGTCATGGCCAGTTCGCGCATCGACGCCGAGATCGCCGCGGCCTGCAGCGACGGCGCCCGGCGACTCGGTGCGACCACCCCGGCCGGTGTCCGCCTGGAGCGGATGGGCCAGTTCCTGCACCACGTCGGCGAAGACCTGGTCCGCTCGGCCACGCACTGGCGCGAGGTCTACTCCGCCACCGGCCCGCGGACGCGTGACGCCGAGGTCGAACCTGGTGGCGCTGGCACTAGGAGAAATTGACTCTCGGGAGAAAACAGGGCGGGTCCTATATTCAATTCTTGTCGGCGAGATTCACCGGCTCACTTCATGTTCCGGCTGTCGATTGTTTCGTGGCGGAGATCGCCGCATCGCGGTGTCGGCCGCCGGTATCAGTTTGCCGCCACAAGAGAGGATCGTCATGTATCCGGAACGACTGAATTTCGGCGCGTTTCTGGCACCGTTCCACCCGCTCGGCGAGGACCCGACGCTGCAGTTCGAGCGTGATCTCGAGCTGATCGAGTTACTCGATCGATTGAATTACCACGAATTCTGGGTCGGCGAGCATCATTCGGCGGGCTGGAACAGTATCGGGATCCCCGAGCTGTTCCTGGCGGCCGCGGCCGATCGGACCAGGCAGATCAAGCTCGCGTCCGGCGTGATCACCCTGCCGTATCACCACCCGTTCATGGTGGCCTCCAGGGCGATTCACCTGCATCACCTGACTCGTGGGCGGTTCATCCTCGGTGTCGGCGCGGGAAGTATTCCGGTCGATGCGCACATGCTCGGCATCGAGTGGAGTGAGATGCGCCAGCGGTTCGAGGAATCGCTAGAGGCGGTGGTGGAACTGCTGACCAGCGAGGAGCGGGTGAACGCGAAGACATCGTGGTTCACGCTGCAGGACGCGAAACTTCAGTTCGCGCCGTACCGCTCGGAGAAAGTGGAGATCGCCGCCGCGAGCGTCGGTTCGGGCAACAGCATGCGCCTGGCGGGACGGCACGGGATCAGCGTGGTGTCGTTCGGTGTCTCGCGTCCAGGGCACAAGCCGCCGAACCTGAAGGAGCAGTGGCAGATTCACGAGGACGCCGCGGCCGAGCACGGACAGGCGATCGATCGCGCGAACTGGCGGATCACCTTGCCGATATTCGTCGGCGAGACCCGCAAGGAAGCGATCGACGCGGTCCGGGCGGGATACCAGCGGTGGGCCTACGAATACTGGGGCGACCTGCGCGGGCTCGATGTGAGCATTCCGGGCGTCGCGCCGGAGAACGCGATCGAGGCCGCGGTCGAGGCGGGCAGCGCGATCGTCGGTTCGGTCGAGGACTGTGTGGCCGGCATCGAACAACTGCGCGAGGAGACCGGCGGATTCGGCACATTGCTCGTGTACGCCCAGGATTGGGCCGATCTGGAGCGGACGAAGCGCAGCTACGATCTGCTCGCGCGGTATGTGGCACCGCATTTCACCGGTTCGGCGCACCGGCCGGCCGAGTCCGCGCAGTGGTACAAGGACAATCGTGAGCAGTTCCCCCAGCTCACGCTGCCCGGTCACGGGGCGCGCCCCGGCGTGGCCTGATCGTGAAATACCTTGTGCGGGCCCCGATTCACTCGGGGCCCGCACAGCGGTGTACGTACCGGTCAGGCGGGCGCGGCCACCGTGGCGGCGCGCTCGGGGCGCAGGATCAGCAGCCAGGCACCGGCGGCGGCGCCGAGGTAGGCGAGCCCGATCACGAGGAACGACACCGCCGGTCCGCGGTTCCAGTCGGTGATCGTGCCGAGCACGACGCTCATCGCCGCGATGCCGACCAGCGTGCCGATCTGCCGGTTGGCGTTGAGCACCGAGCCCGCGACGTTGGCGTGCTCCGCGCCCGCGGCGTCGACCAGTGCGGCCGTCATGCCGGGGGAGATGATCCCGGCGCCGATATTGGCGATCGAAACGGCAAGTGCCAGTACCCAATACGGTGTGGACGTGGAGACCGACACCATCGTCAGCGAGGCGACGGCGGCGATCGTCAGGAACAGGGTCAGCAGCGCGCCGTTGGAGAATCTGGCGGAGATGCGCGCGTAGACGAGATTGCCGAGCGGGAACCAGATCGTCATCGGCAACAGCGCGAGCCCGGCCTGGAACGCGCTCGCGCCGCGGGCGTTCTGCAGGTACAGCGCGAGCATGAACATGCTCCCGTACAGCGCCAGGTTGAACAGGAACCCGACGAGGTTGGCGCCGGTGAAGCTGGTGCGGCGGAACAACTCCCACGGCATGACGAGTTCCTCGGCCCTGCGCTCGTATGCCACGAGCAGACCGGCCGCGAGCACAAGCACGGCGTAGGCCGCGAGCATCGGCCCCGCGCCCCAGCCGAGGCGCGGTCCCTGGATCAGTGCGAAACTCAACGCGGCGAGCGCGAGGATCCACAGCGCGTGCCCCGGCACGGCGATCGCGATATCGCGTCCGGCGACGGGGGTGATGTACCTGCGGGTCAGCAGGATGCCGATGATGCCGATCGGCAGATTGATCAGGAAGATGCTCTGCCAGCCGAAGGTGCCGACGAGCAGGCCGCCCACGGTCGGGCCCAATCCCGCCGCGGTGGCGACGATGGCCGACCAGAGGCCGAGCATTCTGGTGCGCTGGCGCTTCTCCGGGAAGGCGAAGACCAGCAGTGACAGTGAGCTCGGCATGAACAGTGCCGCACCGGCGCCCTGGACGATGCGCGCGGCGATGAGGGTGCCCGCGTCGGGGGCGAGGGCGCAGCCGAGCGAGGCGAGGAAGAAGACGGCCATGCCCGCCAGGTAGATCGTCTTGGCGCCGACTCGATTGGCCAGCGCGCCGCCGAGCATGAGCAGCGCGCTGAAGGTGAGGACGTATCCGTCCACGATCCAGGTCAGCTCGCCCAGGGAGGCATGCAGGTGATCCTGGATCTCGGCGCCCGCCACGTTGACGACGGTGACGTCCAAGGCGGCCATGACGAACCCGGTGGCCAGCGCGGTGAGCGTCAGGCCCGCGGGGACGTTGGGTGGGGGTGGGGTACTACCGCTGACCAATGACACTGTGTCGGACTCCGAGCTTGGCATCGCTCTCTCCTCAGTGGGGATGTGGGGTGGGTCGCAGGGGGTCGCCGCGGGTTGAGCGGTTTCCGCTGTCGCAGCGTCGAATCCACCACCATTGAATCCCTTATTACGATGGCCGTCAAATTTTGATGACGATCGAAGTATGATGAAGGTCGTATGATGGGGATAACCAAGCCGGCACCGACGAAGGAAGGGCGGACCGTGGCCGCACAGACCAGCGAGCGCATCACCGATCACCTGCCCGCCGCGGACATCACGCTGCAGGCGGTGCTCGAAGCGCTGACCGATCCGGTGCGGCGCAGTATCGTTCGCCAGCTCGCCGCCGCGGACCAGCAGGTCGCGTGCGGCGCGTTCGACATCCACGTCACGTACTCGACGCGGACCCATCACTTCAAGGTGCTCAGGCAGGCGGGCATCATCCACCAGCACTACGAGGGCACGGTGAAGATGAACACCCTGCGCCGCGACGACCTGGAAGCGGCCGTACCGGGCTTGCTCGCCGCGATTGTGGACGCGGCGCAACGCGAGGGCTGACCGCGCACGGCTGCCGCGCGATACGCCGAAACCGTATGCGCGGCAGCCGTGCGGTATCGGGTTATACCGAGGTGGCGAGCCCGGCGGCCACCCGCAGGTCGGCCGGTGCGAACATCCTCGGGAACAGTGCGCCGCCCGGCTCGAGCGCGGCCGAGTCGTCCAGGCCGCCGATATCGACCGGTGTGAATCCGGTGTCGGAAATCAGCTGCGCGACAGTGTCTTTGGCCTGCTCGTCGTCTCCGGCGAGCGCCATGCCCCAGGCCGCGCGCTGCTGGGTGCCGCGCGACCACAGCAGTTCGTACATCACGTGCGTGAACGCGCGCACCACCCGGCTGTCCGGCAGTGCTTCGGCGGTCCGCCTGCCCTGGGTGAGGCCGGGGCGCAGTACGGAGATGATGCGCCCGTCCGCCGAGCGCCCGATCGGGTTGGTGGCATCGATGACGATCTTTCCGCGCAGGCGCTCACCCACCGTCGCCAGCAGTTCGTCGAGTGCCGGATTGGGCACGGTCAGCAGCACGACCTCGGCCAGGTCGGCGGCCTCGGCCAGGTCGGTGACCCGCGCCTCCTGTTCCCAGTCGGCCACGGCCGGGGCGAGGGTTCGCGGACTGCGGGAACCGAGGATCACCGAGTGGCCGGCGATCGCCCAGTGCCTGCCGATCGGCTGCCCCAGTTTGCCGGCGCCGAGGATGCCGATCTGGTGCGTGGTCGAACTGGTCATGCGAGACTCCTTCATGCGGTGATGGACAATTCGTCGTCGACTCGGGGGATGAAGAGCATCAGTCGCGGCTCGGCACGCTGGCTCAGTCCGAGGGTGATGTGTTCGAATCGCAGCCCCGAACTCGAGTCCCCGCGCAACTCGACCGTCACGGCCGTCGAGTCCACGGTGTCGTGCCGCGCCCACAGCCGCTCGAAATGCTGGCTCTCCGTGCACAGGCGTTCGGTCATGCGCTCGAACGCCGGGTCGTTCGGGAATCGCGCGGCCTGGACCCGGAATTGGCCGACGAGCCTGCGCGCGTCGTCGTGCCAGCGCGGATAGCGCCGCCGGTTCGTCGCGTCGGTGAAGAAGGACCACAGGTAGTTGTAATCACGGTCGCGGACGCCGAGTACCTCGCTCGCGCGGGTATTGCTCAGCAGCGTGTTCCAGTAGCGGTCGACCACGAACGCCGGTGCGTGCGGCCATCCTTCGACGACGAGGCGGAGCCTGCCGACTTCTTCCGGGCTGATCCGCTGGTCGAGCGGGGGAGGGTTGACGCCCGCCAGCAGGTACAGGTGCGCACGCTCGATATCGTCGAGTTTGAGTGCGGCGCTGATCGCGTCGAGCACGCCGTCGGAAACCTTGATGTCCCTGCCCTGTTCGAGCCAGGTGTACCAGGAGGCGCTGACGCCGGCCAGCACGGCGACCTCTTCGCGGCGGAGCCCGGGTGTGTGCCTGCGCCCGCCCGCCACGAGCCCGACCGCATCGGGGGTGAGGCGGCCGCGTCGCGAGCGCAGAAAGTGGCGAAGGGCCGCGCGCCGCCCGCCGATCTCGGGCCCGGTGACGTCGTCGATCCCTTTGTAAGACTTCATGATTCATCTCCTGCCAACACTGGGCAAGCCAAGAGCGGGGAGCGAACGCCGAGAGCCGGACGGCAATCCGTGGATTGCCTCCCCGTTGCCGAGTTGGGTGAATGTGGGCCGCACGTTCGACATCATCGTCGTACACGTATGAACACAGATCGTCTTCTAGCGAAGACGCTACGGGGGTGACGGTGACCGCTCAAGGCGATGTGGCGCACGCCACACTCTGGGGAAACATGCCCGCAATGTCGTGAACCGGCGGCGCCGCAACCCCTTTCGACGAGGTGCGCCCCCTCGCCCGGACTGTTAGCCTCGTTTACAGGTTCCACTTGGTGGAGGGGGATTCCTTGGGAGTGAGCTCTCGGCGGAAGACACGCCGGCAGATGGAAAGAATGCGTTGCGCGCTTCGGACGGCCATCGCCGACAGTGCGGGCAATGACACGGTTACCCTCGATCGCTGTATCGAGTCGGCCGAGCACGCGCGCGGGCGCGCCATCAAGATTCGCGCCGTCGACCTGTCGGAGACCCTGGTCTTCGGGCTCTGGGTCGACCTGCCTACCCATGACCTGATCCTCGTCGACCGATACGCGACACCGGCCCACCGCGGCCACATCATCGAACACGAACTCGGCCACATCCTGCTCGGGCACCGCGGCACGTTTCCCGGCGATATCGAACCGGCGCCGGACGTCATGCACCGCGGCGCGGTGCTGTGCCGCCAGTCGGCGGACGCCGAAATCGAGCACGAGGCCGAGCTGTTCGCCCGACTTCTGCGCTGCGAACTGCACAAACAGCAACTCCGACGATGTGGCTCGCTCGAGTCCGATTCCGCCCGGCGGCTGGCATTGAGCCTGGGCTATCGGCCGTGATCTCCGGGGCAACGGATCGGACCTTCTTCTTCGGGTATCAGTCCGTCGCCGCCTTTTTCGCGATCGCCCTGCTGCGGGTGCTGCACCGGTCGTCGGCGCAGCGCGACAGCAACCTGCTCGTCATGTCGACGCTGCTCATCGGCCTGCCGTTCTACGAGATGGTCGCGATCGTCTACGCCTCGTCCACCAAGCACCTGGTCGGCCTCGGGCACCTCGCGGCGCTCGGCACCCACCTGCTCGCGCTGGCGTGGAACTACACCACCGTGCTCGTCGTCGTGAGCTGGCGTACCGCGGGCCCGCTGAGCTCGCGGCAGTACACGCTGCTCGCGGCCCCGTTCGTGGCAGGCGCCGTGACGCTCGTCGGGCTGTTCACGCACCTGTATTCGAATCCCTATGGCGCGAATTACATCCTGTACATCCGCGGCTCGCCCGCGGGGGATCTGTACATCGTCGTTTTCGCCACCTGCATGCTGGCGTCGAAGGTGCTGATCATCGCGATCTGCGTATCGCAGCTGCGTCACCTCCGCAGGCACACCAGCAGATTCGCGGTGTACATGGTGGTCGCGGGATCGATCGGGATCGCCGTCTACGCGATCGGCCGTCTCACGCTGGCCTCGTGGTTCGGGCTCGCCGACCCGGCACGCTGGAATTCCCTCCCGGCCTGCGCCAACGCGGTGGGTGCGGTGCTGTACGCCTCCGGTGTCGCCCTGCCGCGTGAATTGGCGCTGCTCGGCACGTATCTGGCGAATATCAGGAACTGCGCCGCGCTCGCGCCGCTGGCGAAGGTGTGCGCGCGAACGTTTCCGCAGATATCGACCAAGACCATTCCCCGGATCCCTCGCCTGTACACGCCGCAGCGCGCGGCGTTGCAGCTGCTCGAATGCGTGGTGTTCCTGTCCGATTGCGCCACCATGGCCCGCCGCACCACGGGCCGGGTCGCGGTGGCCGCCACGGGTGGTCAGGACACCGCGCAGTTCGCGGACGCCTACGACGATTTCTGCGTCGATCGCGACTGGCTACTCCACGTAGCCGAGCGCTATCGGCTGACGATCCGCGGAAAGTATCTCACCAGGGGGGAGCGGGCCGATGAATTGATTCGGCTGCTCACCGAGCATCCTCATCCTCATCACCGACCGGGGTGAGCCCCTCGAGCGCGCGAATGTTGTCGATGATCGAAATGATATGACTGAGCGATTGATCACTCAAATCCGCGGCACGTAAGCCGATCCGGCGCACGCCCGCGCGTTTCATCGCGTGCATCATCTCGTCGGATACCGAATCCGCGTCCGCCGGTTCCTGGTCGAAGAAGAACGAGGGGCCGACATTGAAGTACTCGGCCAGACCGCGCACCACATCCAGGCGAGGTTCCGGCGCCTGTCCCTTGCGCAGTGCCGCGAGATACGCCTTGCTGATCGTCACACCGGTCTTGTTTTCCAGGTCGGTGACGAACTGGGACAGCGACATGGCAACGCCGGACCTGGCCGCGCTGCGGTCGAGCAGGAGATTGAGTTTGTCCGCGAAGAGTTCGGCAGATGACCTCGTCATGATCCCTTTATCCTCCACCGTCGATCGGCGGCCCGTACCGGGCGGACGCTCGCGCACCTGCCCGACACCCGAGTAGTGATACTACGGCAACCGTCGCCGAATGCGCTGTGCCGCATCCGTTCGGCGGGCGCCGTGGCATCCTCGCGATAATACTCGGCACGGCCGCGATCGACTCCGTCACACCGCCGTGCCGAAGGGTGGTGGTGGCACTCCTAGCTTCGTGACAACAGGAACAAATTCGCTTACTCGACTGCGCGATATCTGTCTTACGTTGGATCATGTGACCGATCAATATCTGCACGACCGCGCCGAGATTTCCGATATCTGCCGTCGCGTCGGCTGGTACCTGGATACGTGCGCTTGGGACGACATGACGGAATTGTTCACCGACGAGGTTCTTCTCGATTACCGCAGCCTCACCGGGCAACCGGCCGAAACCATTTCGCGCGATCAGATCATTCAGGCGTGGCGGCGCAACAGAGAGGGCTTGACCGCGACCCAGCACATGATCTCCAATCAGCTGGTCGAGGTGCACGGCGACACCGCGTCGGCCACCGCGATGTATCAAGCAACGCAATATCTTCCGAATCCGCACGGCGGACCGCTGTGGCGATTGGGTGGTGAATACCACTATCGCCTGGTGCGCGAATCGGGGCGGTGGCGCATCAGCGCATTGACGATGATCATGCGCTGGGCGGACGGCAACCGGCATATCAGAGACCTGGCCCGCGAATCCGCCGGATGACAACTCCCGCTCCAGAAGAGGTGAATGGTGACCAGTCTGCGACCGCCCGCCGTCGAACCGGACCGATTCCGCCGAGTGCTCGGCCACCTGCCGACCGGCGTGGTCGTGGTCTCGGCGCTGTACGAGGACGAGCCGGTCGGCCTGACCGTCGGCTCCTTCTGCTCGGTATCGCTCGACCCGCCGATGATCGGCTTCTTCCCGAGTAAGACCTCGACAAGCTGGCCGCGCATCGAACGCACCGGACGCTTCGTGGCGAACATCCTCGCCGAACACCAGGACGAGGTATCGGCGGTGTTCGCGCGCAGCGGCGGCGCGAAGTTCACCCACCTGCGCTGGCGCCCGAGCGCGACCGGTGCGCCGGTGCTCGACGGCGTTGCCGCGTGGATCGACTGCGAGGTCGCCAGCGTCACCGACGCGGGCGACCATGTTTTCGTCCTGGCCCGCGTGCTCGACCTGGCCGCGACCGACGATCATCATCCGCTGGTGTTCTTCCGCGGCGGTTACGCCCGCCTGTCCGGCCGCGCGTCGTGACGGCGCGGCCCCATGGCGATAGTCGCGTTCTTCGATGTCGATCAGACGCTGATCAGCGTCGCGAGCATGTACCGGTTCCTCGAGTCGTACTTCACCGCCGCGGGCACGTCCGAGCGCTATCGGGATGTGCGCACCCGCCTCGCCGCGGCCACCGCGGACGGAGTTCCGCGAGAGGAGCTGAACCGGGTCTTGTTCCGCGCGCTCGCGGGGGAGGAGACGGCGGCCGTGCGCGAAGCGGGCCGCCGATGGTTCGCCGGTGAGCGCGATCGGCCCGGCTTCTACCATCCGGCGAGCGTCGGCGCGCTCGCACGGCACCGGCGCGCCGGGCATCGGACCGTCCTGGTCTCCGGATCGTTTCCCGCGTGCCTCGCGCCGATCGCGGACGCGCTCGGCGTGGACGCGGTGCTGAGCGCGACTCCCGAACACGCGGGCGGCCGGTTCACCGGAGAGATCGACCGGCCCATGATCGGGGCGGCGAAAGCCGTTGCCGCGCAGGAATTCACCGAGGCCGAGTCCGCCGCGCTCGACGCCTGCTGGGCCTACGGCGACCACGAATCCGACCTTCAGCTGCTCGCGGCCGTCGGCAATCCCGTTGTGGTCGGCGACGATCCGCTGCTGGCCGGCCATGCCGCTCGCCTCGGCTGGCGCCGATTGGCGCCCTCGGCCGGGTTCGCCGCGCTCGACGCCAGGCATTCGGCCGCAAAGGCCAACGAGCGCAAGTGAAATGCGCGAGCCGAGTAGCAGAGGCTGGTGTTGTGTCCCGCGGCGGACTGCCGATCGAGGACGACCTGCGGTGCGTGCCGGAAATGCGCGGCGAGATCGGTGAGTGCCGCGTCGTCGTGGCGCCACCACCGCTCATGCTCGGCGAAGGTGAACCGCACCGGGATACGGACGTTGTCGGCGACGGTGGCGAAGTCCGCGCTCCAGGTCGCCAGTGCGAGCCGGTCGCCCGCCGGTGTCGGTGCGACCATGCCGCGCGCCGCGCGCAGGGTCCGCGGCGGATAGGCCTCGCGCGGCAACCAATTCCACATCCGCGGCCCCTCTCCGCGCAGTAGTTCCTCGGCCGAATAGGGCGAACGGTGACCGCACCCGGCGATGTCGGCGCCGAGCAGTCCGAGCCGCCTGCGGTGATCGGCGGTGACCAGCGCGAGCGCACCGCCGAAGGAGTGGGCGTGCAGGAACAGTCCGGCGCCGATACCGAAGCGGGAGCGCAGATCGTCCAGCGCCGCGCCGAGCGCGTCGGCCTGGCCGGACAGTGACAGCCCCTCGGGCAGGTCGTGCGTGGAAAGTCCGTAACCGGGGCGATCCACCGCGACCACGGCGAATCCCAGTTCGGCGCCGAGCTCGAGCAGTGAGATCCCGGACAGCGTGCGCGCGTCGAAATAGCCTGCGCGCATGCCCAACCCGTGCAGAGCGACGATGGTCGCACGGGGTGGGCGGTCGCGCGGGGTGCTGCGCAGCGCGGATAACCGGGTTCCGGCCGCCGCGAGCGTGATCGCGCGAATATCGGCCGCACCGGTCGCCGGGTGCGGCCGATCCGGGGAGGTGATGGTCATGGCGACTCCTCCTGGTGCGGTTCAGCCCGCCGCGACGAGTTCCAGGACGCGCCCGGTGAGGTCGAGGGTGTGGTCGACCGAGTCGGCGACGAACATGAAGTCGATGAGCGTCTGCTCGGGCCGGACGAGTTCGACGGTCTCGAGTGCTACCGCGGCGACCGTTTCCACCGAGGCGCCCGCCGCGACATTGATGCGCAGGATCTTGCCGATCTTTTCGGGATCGCGCCCCGCCGCCACCGCGGCCCGCTCGATCACCGCCCAGCTGTCGGCGAGCTGCGTGGCAGGGAACGCCTCCGGCGCCCACACCACCGGCAGCCACCCGTCGGCGCGCCTGCCGATCCGGCGCAGCGCCGGAGAACCGAACGCCCCCAAGTAGATCGGGGGACGCGGGCGCTGGACCGGCTTCGCCTCGACATGGCTGGCCGCGATGGTCGTGAACGGTCCCTCATGGGCGACAGGGTTTGCGGTCCACCAGGTTTCGAGCACATCGAGCAGTTCTTCCAGTCGCCCACCGCGGCCTTCGAACGGCACGCCGGCGGCCTGGTATTCCTCGGGCGACCAGCCGATGCCGAATCCGGCGATGAGCCGGCCGTTGCTGGCGATATCGATACTGGTCAATGCCCGCGCCAGCAGCGCGGGGGAGTACCACGGCGCGTTGATCGTGCTGCTGCCGAGCAGCGGCGTGTTCGTCACCGCCGCCGCGATCGTCAAGGCGGCCAGCGGGTCGGCCGCGGACCGGAATTCGATGGGGATATCGGTGGAATCGGGGGTGTAGCCGACGAGCGGATCCACCGGAGTGAGCAAGCGATCTCCGACCCAGAGGCTGGCGGCGCCGAGCTTCTCGGCTTCGACGGCGTAGGTGGCGATACCGCCCACCTCATTGGCCGCCTTCCCGAACGTCGGGAGGCAGAAACCGAGGCGCAGTGGGTTGTCGACGGTCATGGAATCGAGATCCTTCCTGGGAGGTGCTGCCGCGCAACGGCAGACGAGGTGTTCGTGGCCTGAGCCAGCGCCACGACCTGGGTGAGGCGTTCTTCGGCATCGCCGCGGACGACGTGCACCGGGCAGCCGAGCCCGTCGAGCGTGTCGAGCAGCAGCCGATCCGACAGCACGCGGAACTGTTCGTTGATCGCGGTTTCGCCTGCGGCCAACGGGATTTCGGCGGGAAGGTGGACGAACAGGTCGTAGGATCCGGCCGTCCGCTGCTGCACCACGGCGCCGACGTGCGCCACGACATC
Source organism: Nocardia sp. NPDC052566 (assembly GCF_044547285.1). NCBI lineage: Bacteria > Bacillati > Actinomycetota > Actinomycetes > Mycobacteriales > Nocardiaceae > Nocardia > Nocardia sp. NPDC052566. The sequence goes on from NZ_JBIUAF010000001.1 coordinate 1,147,626, forward strand.
GAAGTACGGCGACCGGCTCGCGGGCGGCAGCCGATCGACGTCGGGATGTCTGCCGACCGCCGATCGCACTGCGAGATAGACCCATTCGTGCAGCGACGAGCCGTCGGAGACGAACGCGCCAACGCGTTCCTCGGCCGTGATGCGTTCGGCGAAGCGGCGCAGGGTCAGCTGTAGCAGCTCCAGGTCGGAACAGTCCTCGAGCGACTTCGGTACCGTGCCCACCGGATTCCGCATGGGCGCGCCGTGCACGCGCGGTAGGTCGAGCAGGTCGGCCAGCTTCGTGGTCAGGGTGGTCTTTCCGTTCCCGTAGGCGCCGACCACCGCGATTCTCATCCCCTTCCCCGATCAGGTGCTCGGCACGAGACGCTGGGTGACGATCCGCGCCGCGCCGCCGATCGTCTGACCGGCGGCGAGCTCCTCATCGGTCACCTGGACACCGAACTCCTCGCGCACCATCACCGCGACTTCGACGAGCACCAGGGAATCGACGCCCAGCTCCTCGAACGCGGTGTCGGCGGACAGGCCGGACACCTCGATGTCGAGTTGGTCTTTCAAGATCGCACTCACCAGTGTGGTGATGCGTTCGATCACGGGCTCGTTCACGAGTTCTCCTCAGCGTGATTCGGTTTCACGTCGGGCCATATCAAAGCGGTCGATCCCCAGGTCAATCCGCCGCCGAAGGCGGTGAAGACGGTCCGCTGCCCCGCGACGAGGGCGCCGTCGCCGACGGCCCGCGCGAGCGCGAGCGGAATGGAGGCCGCCGAGGTGTTCCCCACCCGATCGACGTCGATCACCAAGCGGTCGCGGCCGACACCGAGATGGCGGGCCAGCGACTCCAGGATCCTGACGTTGGCCTGATGACCGACGAGCCGCTCCACGGTGTCCGCGGACCAGCCGACGCGCGCGAGCACCGCCCGCGTCGACTCGCCCATCCTGGTGACCGCGTGGTCGAACACGGCCTTGCCCTGCATCGTGAAATACGGTGAGTCGCTGTGGGTTCCCTGGCTGGTACGGGCGCGGGAGCCACCGCCGGGAATGGTGATCAGCTCCCGGTGCGTGCCGTCGCTACCGAGCTCGAAGCCGAGAAGCGCACCGGGGTCGGTGTTTTCGCCGTCGCTCAACACGACCGCTCCGGCGCCGTCGCCGAAGATGACCGTGGTGCCCCTGTCGTCCGGATCGAGGATCGTCGAATAGGTGTCGGCGCCGATGACCAGCACGTGGTGTGCCATCCCCGCCTCGATATGCGCACTGGCCGTGGCCAATGCGTAGACGAAGCCGGTGCAGACCGCCGCCACGTCGAACGCGGGGACGATACCGAGCCCGAGGCGCGCGGCCACCTCCGGTGCGGTCGCCGGACAGGGGTGATCGGGGGTGGTGGTCGCCACCAGGACGAGGTCCACCGGAGGGCTGCCCGCGGAGTTCAGCGCGGCCGCGCCCGCCTCGGCGGCGAGGTCTCCGGTGGATTGGTCCGTGGACCAATAGCGTTGCGCGATACCGGTTCTGGATCGGATCCACTGGTCGGAGGTGTCGAGCCGCTCGGCCAGGTCGTCGTTGGTCACCCGCCCCGGCGGCAAGGCGGTGCCGAGGCCGGTGAGTACCGCCGCCCGCGTCATGCCGGGGTCGGCGCGAGCCGGTCGGTCTCGCTGCGGGTGTCGAGTTGGGCGTAGTCCTCGTCGGCGCGCCGGATGGCCTCCTCGATGCTCATGACCGGCTCGATATCGAAGAGATCGACGATCTTTCGCAATCGCTCGGGCACCGAACCGCCGACGATGTGGTACGGAATCTCGAGATCGTTGAGTGTGGTGAGGAGCAACTCGTCGGCCAGTGACCGGAACCGCTCGTTGACCGGACGATGGCCGTCCGCGACCAGCGGGAACTCGATGGGCAAGTGGACGAAAACGTCGTACGAGGCCTTGGCATGCTGTGCCGCGGGCACGCCGATCTGCTGCATGACCTCCGCGTAGAAGCCGAGTTCCTCGGTCATCTCGATCGTCTCGAGGTTCACCGAGTCGTTGGGGTTGATGCCGACCAGGACCCGCACCGTGCCGTAGCACCACTCGTGCAGCGACGAACCGTCGGAGACGAATCCGGCGGGCAGGTGGCTCTCGTTCACCGCGCGGCCCTGGTTGCGGCGGGTGATCAGCATGATGATCTCGGCGGCCGTGCATTCCTCCAGCGTCTTGCCCGGCACCGAGATCGGGAGCAATTCGCGCATCGTCGATGCCGCACTGCGGGGGAGACCGAGCAGATGGGAGACGGCCATCGTCGTCAGCGTCTTACCGACGGAATAGGTGCCCGAGATAGCGATTCTCATTGTTGTCCTCCAGTTGAGCGGATTCGATGCGCCACCGAACACCGCATTTCGATCTGCTGGAATTCGCAGACGATATCCGCGATACGCCAGACCTGATTTCCTGACTTTTCGATCAGCTTGCTGTTCTCCAGCCTCGCGACCGCCGGAGCCGCTGGGACACGGGACAATTGGTGTTCCCCGCATTCGACGATGGTCCTGCGCATCCACAGGGTGTCGCTGTCGGCGCGGCTGAGCCCGTCGAGCTCGTACAGCAGCAGCTGACCCAGTTGGAGACCGACGACGAACGTGTCGACCACCAGCGCCGAGGCGGGCAGGCCAGTGCGTGGTGCGTGAATCCGGACCGTGGCGAGCGCCTGACCGTGCACGCGATGCACGGTGACCGCCTCCAGGAACTGCTTGCGCGCGGTGTAGTCCTCCGCGAACAGGTACGGCCCCGGCTCGCGCAGTTCCTCGAACCAGTGCGGCGATCGCGCCACCCCCGTGCCTGCCTCGTGCCGCACCCGGCAGCGCAATGTGAGTGTCCCGATGGCACATTCGGCCACCGTCGTGACCGACCCGTCGGCGGCCGCCGCGGCACTCGAGATCCGCGCGGAGGCCGGAAAACCCCGCAGGTCGTCCTCGACCGGCGCCGCGCCCGCCCTGACGCTCACCTGCTCGAGCACCGCCGTCGCCAACTGGCCGCGGGTCAGGCCGCGCACGCGGGTCAGATAGGTCTCGATCAACCGGGCGGCCAGCACGAGCACATCGACGGTCGACAAATGGGCGCGCTGATCGTGGTCACCTTTGCGCGACCAGTCCGCCGGATACTCGACACCGACCGTCGACGTGACAATTCCGGTCCCGTCGCCGGCGGGATGGATACGGACGTCGGTGATGCGATGTGCCGCCCGCTTGAATCCCTCGCCGAAGAATCGGTGTTCACGCGGTCCGAGATAGTCGTCGATGGTATCGAAGGATTGCCGATTCGACACAACCCGAGCTGTCATAACGAAATCCTCTCCAAGGCTTCCCGTCTCAAATTAGGACACCCGAAATATGTTCTCCAGAGCGCGTTTATGCAGTTGCCATAGAAACTGGGACTGTCACCACCAGGGGTGCCGTGCCCGCAGACGGACCGAGCCCCATCCGATGCGGATGGGGCTCGGTGATCGCGGGTGGATCGGCCGGTTCGCGGTCGGCGGCCGGGACGCAGTCACTCGATCAGGTCGAGGAATTCCCAGTGGGCTTCGGGGTGGGCGCCGCTGAGCCACTTTCCGCAGTTCTGCAGGACTATCGGGCCCGAGGTGATGTGCTGGGTGCCGGTGGCGAGGTCGCGCAGGAAGCGGTCGATGGGGCCGCGGCGGATGGCTGTCGTCGCGGCCCAGCGGTGGACCGTCTGGCCGATGGCGTGGGCGGTGCGTGTCGTGTGATTGAGCGCAAGCCGGATGAGTGTTTCCTGTTCGGTGCTCAGTAGTTCGCCCGCGGCGAGTGTGTCTTCATTGTGCTGCCAGACCTGGGTGACCCAGGCGGCCGCGGCGCGCAGCTGGGCTTCGGCTTCGGCGTAGTCGGCGTGGAATTGCGCGGTGTCGACGGCGGCGTTGAAGGTGCCGAATCTCGTGGAGGCGTAGCGCTTCAATTCGTCGAGCAGTCGCCTGCCGACGCCGAGCGCCCAGCCGGTGTGCACGACGGCGGCCATGTTCACGAGGCCGACGCGATAGACCGCGCCACCGTTGGCGGGGGACATCGTCGTCGCGAGATAGGTATGCGTGTGCGGGACGAACACATCGGTGCAGTGATAGTCGATGCTGCTCGTCGCGCGGAGTCCGAGCACGTCCCAATTGTCGACGAGCTTCACCTGCGCCTTGGGCATCGCGAGTATCCGCGGCTCCCCGGTGCCCTCGACCAGGATCGCACTGTGGATGTGGGTGGCCAGCGCCATGCCGGAGGCAAACTGCCAGTCCCCGCTCACGAGATAGCCGCCGTCCACCGGAACGGCGCGGCCCGGCCGGGTGCCGTGGCCGGCCAGCAATGCGTACTCACCCGCCGCGACGTCGGGGAACAGGTCGGCGGCCGCCGCGGCGCCGAGATAGGCCGCGGTGGTGCCGGTGATCATCTGCAGCGCCATCATCGTCCACCCGGCCGAGGCGTCGTAGTAGCTGAGCCGTTCGATCGTCCCGATCACCTGCCGCGGGGAGAACTCGTAGCCGCCGAGATTCTCCGGCAGGCCCGCGCGGATGATCCCCGTGTCCAGCAAGGATTTCGCGATGTCGTCGGTGAGCCTGCCGAGTGTGTCGGCGGCGTCGGCGTTCGCGTCGATGGATTCGCCGAGTGCGTCGATCCGTTCGAGCATCGCCGGGAATTCTTCGCTGATGTGCAGTCGAGCCGAGGCAGTCATACACCACTGTCCGATCTCGCACCCTGCGGTGTAAAGGGTGCGGTCGGCCCAGTGGAACCCGTTGGCCCCCAGCGGAGCAGCAAATTTCAACTTCCTGTTGACCTCTTCAACAGCCAGAGGTAGCGTCGCGGCCAATCTAGAGAGCGGAGGCACGCGATGTCCCGAAACCCTGCGCTGCGTGGCGCATTGATGGTGGGGCTGGTCGGCCTCCTTGCTGCCTGTGGGGGTGGAACCGATGGCGCGGGCGGGAATTCGCCGTCGGCCGTGCCGGATACCGCGGCGATCACCGGGGCGGTGACCGTGGATCCCCAGTTGAATGCCGGTTTGCCCGAGGCGATCTCGCAGGCGAAGGTGCTGCGGCTCGCGTCGAATATCCAGTCGGCGCCCAACAACTTCTATGCCGCCGACGGCACGACGCCGATCGGCTACGAGGTCGATCTGGCCAAGTCGATCGGCGCCAAACTCGGTGTCGCGGTGCAGCATCAGGACATGGCGTTCGGTTCGCTGATCACGAGCCTGCAGTCCGGCCGGATCGATCTGACCATGGCGGCGATGAACGACACCAAGGCGCGGCAGGAGCAGATCGACTTCGTCGACTACTTCACCTCCGGTGTGACGATCATGATCCGCAAGGGCGATCCGGACGGCATCAACGGCCCGGATGCGTTGTGCGGCAAGAAGGTCGCGGTCGTCCAGGGGACGAGTCATCAGAAGTTCGCGGCGGAGCAGAGCGCGAAGTGCGGACAGGCGGGTAAAGGCGCGCTCGAGGTCACCGCGACCGACAGCGACAACCAGAACCAGAATCAGCTGCGCACCGGCCGGGTCCAGGCGATCCTGAACGATCTGCCCAGCGCCGTCTACATCTCGCGCACCGCGGGCGACGGAAAATTCTTCGAGGTCGTGCCGGGTGAGCCGATCAACGGCGGCCCCTACGGCATCGGCGTGGACAAGCGGAATCGGCCGCTCGCCGAACTGGTGCAGAAGGCGCTGACCGCGCTGATCGCCGACGGCACCTACGGCAAGATTCTGCGCGCGTGGGGTGTCGAGCAGGGCGCGGTCCGGGAGGCAGTGATCAATGGCGGAAGCTGAGCTGCCGATCGTCCGGCTCGGCCATTGGGGCCGCTGGTTCGCGGGTGCGGTGATCCTCGGTCTGCTGGTGCTGCTCGGGGCCGCGCTCGCCGGCGCGCAGATCCAGTGGCGCAGCGTGCCGGAGTTCCTGTCCTACCGGGTGATGGTCACCGGTCTGGTCAATACCGTTGTCCTGGCGGTGCTTTCGCAGGGTGTGGCGATCGTGCTCGGCGTCGTCGTCGCGCTGCTGCGGCGCAGTGCCAACCCGGTGGCGAGCTGGTTCGCGGCGGGATACATCTGGCTGTTCCGCGGGCTGCCCGTACTGCTGCAGATCCTGCTCTGGTACAACCTGGCGCTGATCTTCCCGATGATCTCGATCCCGTTCCTCCTTCACGAACAGACCAATGTGCTGATCAGCGCGTTCACCGCGGCGTTCCTCGGCTTGGCGCTCAACGAGAGCGCGTACATGGCCGAGATCGTGCGGGCGGGACTCAACAGCGTCGACCGCGGGCAGATCGAGGCGGCCGAATCGATCGGCATGACACCGGCGGCCACGCTGCGCCGGGTGGTGCTGCCGCAGGCGATGCGGGTGATCGTCCCGCCCACCGGCAACGACTTCGTCAACATGCTCAAGGGCACGTCGATGGCGTCGGTGATCGGGGTGACCGAGCTGATCCACGCGGCCAACAACATCTCGTCCAACAACCTGCTCGTGATGGAAACCCTTTTCGCCGCGGCATTTTGGTACATGGTCGTGGTGAGTATCGCCGGTGTGGGCCAGCACTACCTGGAGCGCGCGTTCAGTGCGGCGGACCGCGGCCCGATGGCACGGGCCGCGAAGGCATTGCGCGGTGTGCCCCTGACGAGGAGTGCCCGTGGCTGAGCCGCTGTTGCGAGCTGTGAACGTGCGCAAGAACTTCGGTCACACCGAGGTGCTGCGCGGTATCGACCTCGAGGTCGGCAGAGGTCAGGTCGTGTGCCTGCTCGGGCCGTCCGGCGCGGGTAAGAGCACCTTCCTGCGGTGCATCAACCGCCTGGAAACCATTGACGGCGGGCAGATCTGGGTCGACGGCGAACCGATCGGCTTCCGGCTGCGCGGCGGCAAGCTGCACGAATTGCGCACCCGCGAGATCGCCAGGCAGCGGCGCGATATCGGCATGGTGTTCCAGCGGTTCAATCTCTTCGCCCACCGCACCGCACTGGAGAATGTCGTCGAGGGTCCGGTGCGGGTGCTCGGCGTCGACGCGGCGACCGCGCGGCGGCAGGGGCGGGAACTGCTCGACCGGGTCGGGCTGGCGGACCGTGCCGACGCGTATCCGGCGCAGCTGTCGGGCGGACAGCAGCAGCGGGTGGCGATCGCCCGATCGCTGGCGATGCGCCCGAAGCTGATGCTGTTCGACGAGCCGACGTCGGCACTGGATCCGGAGTTGGTGGGTGAGGTACTGGCGGTGATGAATTCGCTGGCGGAAGCGGGGATGACGATGATCGTCGTGACACACGAGATGAGCTTTGCCGCCGAGGCCGCGGACGAGGTCGTCTTCCTCGCCGACGGTGTCGTCGTCGAGACCGGACCGCCGGGCGAGGTGCTCGGCGCACCGAAACACGAGCGCACCCGGCAGTTCCTCGGGCGGATCCTGCAGTGAATCCGGCGACGCGGATCTCGCCGCGGTACCTGCTGCAATTCGACGAGCCCGCAGGGTATCTGGACTTCGCGCGGTTCGGGCCGCCCGCGCACACCGTGCTCGACACCACCGCGAAGCTGCTGCACGAGGCGACCACCGCCGGGCCATCTACGGTGGATGACCTCATGCGGCAAGAGATTCGGGCCAAGGCGGCCGTGGCGCGGCTGGCCGGATCGGACACCGACCACGTCGTGCTGCTGCCGCACACCAGTCTGGGCTTGTTCCAAGCGGCCTTCAATCATCGTGGCGCGGTGCTGGTTTCGGGCGCGGAATTCCCGGCCAACACCTATCCGTGGGCGCGCGCCGAGCAGGCGGGCCTGCTCGAGGTGCGGCGGCTGGCCGGTGGCTACGTCACACCGGAGCGGGTCGCGGCCGCACTGACCGGGGAGATCACCACGGTGAGCGTGAGCGCGGTCGACTTCCGCACCGGCTACCGTGCCGATCTCGCCGCGTTGCGCGAGGTGATCGGTGACCGGCTGCTCGTCGTCGACGGCATCCAGGGTTTCGGCGTCACCGAGGAGCCGTGGGAGGTTGCCGACATCTTAGTCGCCGGTGGGCAGAAATGGTTGCGTGCCGGGTGGGGAACGGGTTTCGCGGTGCTGTCCGACCGGGCGCTCGAGCGGATGGATCCGGTGCTGTCCGGCTGGACCGGTGCCCGCGATCCCGGCTTGTTCGACGACGAGATCCATCCGCCCGAGCGCACCGCGACCGCGTGGTCGCTGTCCAATCTCAGCCCGATCACCTCGGGGGCGTTCGCCGCCGCGCTGGAATTGGTCGAGGAGGCGGGGACCGGTGCGATCGCGGCCAGGATCGCGGAGCGAATCGGCGAGATCTCGGAAGTGCTGGCGAGTTCGGGCGCGCAGATCGTCTCCGCCGTGGACCGGCGGGCGGGCATTCTCGCGTTCACCATGCCCGGTCATTCGGCCGAACAGGTCGGCGCCGCGCTCACGGCATCGGGCATCGCGGCGACGATCCGGCCGCAGCACGTCCGGCTCTCACCGCACGCGTCGACCTCGCCCGCCGCCGCCGAGCTGCTCCGCTCGGCATTGGAAACGCTTGCCCGGCCGCGTATTTCGGCCCCCGTACCCGCGGCGGCCACCCACGACGTGCTGACCGCGCTCGTGCCCGCCGTTCCCGGTCTCGCGGCGATGCTCGGGCCGGGCAACGAGGTGCTGCTGCACGATCTGAGCAGGCTGCCCGACTCGATCATCGCGATCGGCGGCGATCTGACCGGACGTGGCGTCGGCGGCCCGATGACCGATCTGCTGCTCGGTCTCGTCCGCCGCGGCACCACCCACGATCGGACGAACTACCGCACGCACGGTCCCGACGGCCGCCCGATCCGCTCCTCGACGCTGTTCCTGCACGACGCGGACGGCGTGGCCATCGGCTGCCTGTGCGTGAACAGCCTGGACACCACGGCGGCCACCGACGGCGACGGCGCACCGGAGACCTTCCCCGCGGACGTCGACAGCCTGCAGCGCTTCCTTGTCGACCGCGCCGTCGGAAAGGTCGGCATCCCCGTCGATCTCATGAAAAAGCGCCACAAGGCAGCCGTCGTCCGCGAACTCGACGAGGCGGGATTCTTCCTCATCAAAGACGCCGTCGACCATCTCGCCGGCCACCTCGACGTCACCCGCTACACGATCTACAACTACCTCAACGAGGTCCGGACCTAGCGTGATGTCAGCATCGCTGTGCCCGACAGGGAGGCGGCCACGGCCGCCGCGGCGTATGCGCGCATATGGGTTTCGTAGTCGGCGACGGCGTCGATCGGCGACCGATCTCCGGCCCCCGCCGCGCGCAATGCCTCGGCGAGGTGGGCGGCGTCGCGCAGAGCGGTGTTGGCGCCGAGTCCGGCCGCCGGGCTCATGGGGTGGATGGCATCACCGAGCAGGGTGACGCGGCCCGCCGGCCATGCGTCCAGGGAACCGGCGGTGCGAACGGTCGTGGCGACCACCGAATTCGGCTCGGCCGCGGCGAATACCGCGCGCAGACCGGGGTGCCAGTCGGCGGTCGAGCGGTCGACCATCGCCAATACCTCGGCGCCGGAACGGTTTCCGTGCTCGAGCACATCGCTGGGGCCGAAGAAGGCGAAATACAGGTAGTCCGGCACCGTGGTCAGTCGGTGGTGGTTGTCGAAGGGCTCCCGCCGGAACGTCATGGCGTCGAGGACGACGGCGTGGTCCGGGGCGAAGACGACCGAGGTGCCGGTCAGCAGATCCGCGGCGACGGTCCGGCGCACCTGCGGGGTGAGAATGGTCTTGCCGTAGCTGCACACCGCGCCGGTGTCGTGTGGCTCGGTCAAGGGAAGCTGCCGCCGCACAGCGGAATTCACGCCGTCGGCGCCGACCAGGACAGCTGCCGCTTCCGATGTGCCGTCGGCGAAGTGGGCGATCACCCGATCATCGCTCTCGGTGACGTGCGTCAGCGCCTTGCCGAAGTGAACTCGATCCTCGATGCCGATGAGCAGCACTTCGCGCAGGGTCGAGCGGTTGACGCTCAGGTCGCCCGGCACCTCCTGGCTGGGTGCGGCTTCGACCTCGGCGGGGGACCAGGTGCCGACGGCCCGGCCGGTGATCTCGTTCAGTGCGGTGTCGACGAATCGGCCCTCCGACATCGTGATGGCGCAGGTCGCATGAAACAGCCGGTACAGATCCTCCGGCAGGCACTCAGCCAAGCTTTGCCTGCCGGTGTCGTCGACCCGGAACCGGTAGCCCTGTGTCCGGCTGTTGAGGCCCGGATCCTGCTCGTAGACCTCGAATGCCACGCCACGACGGCGCAGCCCCTGTGCCAAGCACAGCCCGCCGAGCCCCGCACCGATGATCATCACTGCCACCATGTCCCAATACCTAACTCTTCCAATAGATTTCGCTGAGTGTGCGAAATGTCGTCCCGGCCGGACGGCGAGGTGAACCCAGCCTAAAATGGCCGGATGACGGAAGGTGGCCAACAATGACCTCGAACCGGCCAACTCCCGCGATCAGAGAGGCCGCGTCGTGACCGTTGAGCGCACCGTCGACGAGCCGAGCCCGCCGCTGCTGGCCATCGCCCGGTCGGATTTCGCCCACGGCGCCGTCTTGGCGCCGCACCACCACCGCGACCACATGATCGCCTGGGCGGCAACGGCTACCGTCACGCTGCGGACCGGCACCCGGGATTGGCTCGTACCGCCGACCCACGCCCTGTGGGTGCCCGCAGGCACCGCGCACTCGGTCGAAGTGCTTCGGCAGGGCGATATCTGCACCGTCGTTCTCGAGGCCGCGCACTGTCCGATCGACTGGGCCGAACCCACCGGCGTGCGGATCACCCCGCTGATCCGCGAGCTGATCGTTCATCTCGACCGGCATCCGCACCGCGACCACCTCCGCCGGCAAGCCGAAGCCCTCCTGCTCGCCCTGCTCGAACCGGTCCCGACCACCACCTTCGAGGTGCCGCTGCCCGAAGACTCCCGCATCCGCGTGATCGCCGACGCGCTCATCGCCGACCCCGCCGACGACCGCGACCTCGCCGGGTGGGCCCGGCACGCGAACGCGGGCGTTCGAACCATTACCCGCCTGTTCGCCGACGAGACCGGGATGACCTTCGCGCGCTGGCGCACCCACGTGCGCGTGCGGGCGGCCCTCACTCACCTCGCGCGGGGAGCATCCGTCGGTGCCACCGCGCGGGCGGTCGGTTACCGCAAACCCGGCGCCTTCGCGGCGACCTTTCAGCGCGTCACCGGCCAGCCGCCCAGCATCTACCGCCCATAGGGGCCGGGGGCGGCGATCGCGCGGACTTTCGCCGGGGCGCAATTAGTCCATTCCGCGGTGCATTGGCAACTAATTTGCTACCAGCTAAAACTATGCGACACCGACTGGACGGTTCGTTATGAATTGCGGCCCGGTTCATCCATCGGACCATGCGGTCGGGTGGGGAAGCAACGTGCCCGTTCGAGAAGTCGCAGCTCATCGGGTATGTCGGGGCGTCAGGTAGTGCGAGTAGCTACCCGTCCTCGGCATTGACGCTCCATTTCGGCTCACCTAAAGTTGTGCTCACCAATCTTGAACGGCCGAGAAAGTCGCGATGACCGGGGGAGGGCCACTTCGCTTGCAATCATCTGTTCCGATGTTCCGTCAGTGCATTCCTGGAATGGCCTGCGGTTATGGCCGTGCATCATATGGAGAGTAAATGGCAAGCACTATTTCCGAATTGAATTCCGGACTGGGCGCCTACTCGAGGCTGCTGAGATCGCCGGGGGCGGGCGCACTCGCGCTGTGGGGGCTGATCGGGCGCTTTCCCACCGCCATGCGGGCGGTGAGCTGCGTCATGCTGATCTTGGCGACCGAGGGTTCGCTGCAGGCCGCCGGAACCGTCGCGGGGGTCATCGTGCTCGCGCAGGGAATTGCCGGTCCGGTATTCGGCAGGCTGGCCGATCGCCGCAGTCAGCGGGAAATCATGCTGATCGTCTGCGCGCTGCACGGAATGGGAATGGGGCTGCTGCTCGCCGCCGCCGTATTCCACGCACCGCTGTGGCTACTGATCTGCGCCGCGGTATGCGCGGGCGGCACGGCGGTTCCGGTCGGCCCCTTCGCTCGGGCTCGCTGGGCGGCGCTGGTCGACGCGGATAAATTGCGGACCGCCTATGCGCTGGAGTCGATACTCGACGAGATCGTCTTCGTCCTCGGTCCGCTGCTGGTCGTCGTGGTGGTGACCGGTCTGCATCCGGCCTTCGGTCTGGTTGCCTGCGCGGTGCTGGTGATCGTCGGCTGCGCCGGTCTCGCGCGCCATCGGCAGTCCGAACCCGCTGCCGGAGCGATGACGGGCCGGAAGAGCGATCCGGCGATCTTGATAGCGGGCGTTCAGATCATGGTGATGACCTACGTGGCCATGGGCGTTCACCTCGGCGCGATCGACATCTCGCTGATCAGTTTCGCGCGCGAGCAGCACATCACCGAAGTCACCGGATGGCTGCTCGCCTTGAACGCGCTCGGCAGCATGGTCTCCGGCATCTGGTTCGGCGCGGTGAACTGGCGCATGCCGGAGAGCAGGCTCTTTCTGGTCACCGTCGCGATGCTCGGCGTCGCCGCGGTCCCGCTCGCCCTCGTCGACGCGCCGCCGGTGATGGCGCTCTGCGCATTCCTGTCCGGCCTGCCCATCGCGCCGACCTGGATCGCGGGCAGCAGTTTGCTCCAGTCGCTGGCGCCGCCCGGTTCGCTGTCGGAGGGATTCTCCTGGCTCTCCAGCCTCGCCGCGCTCGGCGCCGCCATCGGCATCGCGATCAGTGGCGCACTCGCCGATGCGGGCGGATCGGATAAAGCGGCGGCGCTGGCCGTCGGCGGCGGTGTCATCGCATTACTGGTCGTCGCCGCCGGCTATCGAAAACTTGGCAAGACTCCAACAAGAAAGGTACTGCGATGAGTGATTTATCGTCGCGTAACGTCGTCACACCCACCAACAGATATAGAAACAATGCCAAGGCAATCGGCATTGGAAACGAATTCTGGGACACCTCGGAACGCAATGGCCTGGCCGGTATCGTGGCCGACCTCGCCGACGGTATCCTGCACACCGAGGCGGGACATGAATTCGTCAATTTCAGCTGCTGCTCATACCTGGATCTCGACTCGCACCCGAAAGTCATCGAAGGCGGCATCGAGGCGATGCGCCGCTATGGCGTGCTCGACCACTGCATTCCGCGCACCCGCGTGCAGATACCCGCCATGCTCGAACTGGAGGCGTCGCTGGACGAATTGTTCGGCGCGCAGACCATCTGCTCGATCGCCGCGAGCACCGCGAGCTTCGGCCTGCTGCCGCTGATCGCGTCCGGCGATCTCGGCAACGGCACCCGGCCGCTGATGGTTTTCGACAAGAACGCCCATATCTCGATGGCCAACGTCAAGCCGGTCTGCGCCGACGAGACCGAGATCGCCACCTGCAGGCACAACGATCTCGACTTCATCGAGGACTGCTGCCGCAAATACGCGAGGGTCGCCTTCATCTGCGACGGCAGCGACAGCCTCGGCGGCTACGCGCCGGTGCAGGAGCTGGCGCAGTTGCAGGACAAGTACGGCCTGATGGTCTATTACGACGACTCCCATTCGCTGTCGGCGTACGGGGAACGCGGCGTCGGCTATGTGCGCTCGCACAGCCCGATCCGCGACGAACGCACCATCGTGGTGATGACGCTGAACAAGGCGTTCGGCACCAGCGGCGCGGTGATCGTGCTCGACGGACATTCCAAGCAGACGCTGCGCATCATCGAACGGTTCGGCGCCGCGCTGGCCTACTCGCAGCCGATGAACACCGCGGCGATCGGCGCGAGCCTGGCCTCGGCGCAGATCCACCGGACCGCGGAACTGACCATGCGCCAGGAGGGGCTGCGCGAGAACATCGCGCTCTTCGACTCGCTCATCCGGACCGATCAGAGCGGAAGGACCTTCCCGATCCGGCTCGTCCCGATCAGCGACGCCACGGTCATCGAGGCGGGCAGGCGGGTGTTCGAGGCCGGTTTCTACGTGTCGCCGGTGTTCTTCCCCATCGTCGCGCGCGGCACCGCGGGGCTGCGGGTGATGCTGCGCTACGGCCACACGGACAAACAGATCCGCAGGCTGTGCGAAGTGCTCGAGGAAGTCGGCGCACCAGCGGCGGCGATCGAGCCGGAGCCGGTCCGATGAGCGCCGGCGTGCGGGCGATACCCCGCAGCCTGCTGTGCACGCCCGCACTGTCGCTCGACACCGTGGTGAAAAGCTGGTCCTACGACGCCGATGTACACATCATCGATCTGGAGGACTCCATCCCCGGCCCGGTGAAAGCCGGTGCGCGGCAGATCTGCCGCGAGGCGCTCGACAAAGCGCCCGACGCCGCGAACGTCGGCGTCAGGATCAACGAGCTCGGCACCATCGAGGCCGTCCACGATCTGCTGATGCTCACCGAGGGCGCGGTGAAACCCGGATTCGTCGTCGTGCCCATGGTGCGGTTCCCGGCCGAGCTCGTCGTGATCCGCAAGACCTTCGCCTCGGCCGGGGCGTATCCCGAGCTGTACGCGACGATCGAAACCGCGGCGGCGGTCGCCCGCATGGACGCCATCGCCGCGCAGGCCGACGGGCTGATGCTCGGCTCGGCGGATCTGGCGGCCGATATCGGCGTCGAGATCACCTGGGACGGCATGCTCGCCGCGCGGCAGCGCATGGCGATCGCCTGCGCCGAACACGGAATCGGCTGCATCGACACGCCATGCTTCCATCTGGCGCAGCCCGCGGTGCTCGTCGAGGAGATCGCGCGGGTGCGTGCCCTCGGTTTCCACGGCAAGATCACCGTCCACCCCAAGGAACTCGAGGCGATCAACCAGGCCTTCCGGCCGGACGCGGAGAGCCTGTGGTTCGCGCACCGGGTCACCAGGGCGGTGCACGCGGCGGCCGGTGGTATCGCCGTGCTCGACGGCGACATGATCGGACCGCCGTTCGCCCGTAAGGCTCGGTCGACCGTCGCGCTCGGCGAGGCATGGGCGAAGCGGTTCGGCAGTGCGGTCGACGCGCGCCGGGGCGCGAAGGAACCGGCGCATGACCATGTTTGAGCCGTACTCGATCGATGCGGCGGAGATGTCGCGCGACGACCGTCTTCCGCTGGTCATCGCGGCACTGGCGGATGTCTTCCGTGATCTGCACGCGGGCCGCGCCCAATCGCCGCCGCGCATATCGCTGCGGTTCGGCGCGCCGCCGGGAGCCGAGGTGATGGTCAGTCCGGCGATCTGGGAGCAGCGCGGCGTCGCGGCCGTGCGGGTCGCCACGTTCACCCCGGACAATCCGCGCCGCGGTCTGCCGTTGATCCAGGGCGTCGTCGTGCTGACCGATCTCGACACCGGCCGGATCACGGCTCTGCTCGACGGTGCGGAGTCGACCGCGCTGCGCACGGGCGCGGTCGCCGGTTTGGCGACGCGGCTGTGCGCACCGGAAGATGCCGGTGATCTCGCGGTCCTCGGCGCCGGAGTGCAGGCACGCGCGCTGGTGCGCGCGGTCTGCGCCGTGCGCCGGATCCGTTGCGTGCGTGTGTGTTCGCGGACGCGGGCCGGGGCCGAAGACTTCGCGGACTGGATTCGCTCCCGCCCCGACCCGCCGCGCGAGGTCACCGTGTGCGACTCGCCGAGGCTCGCGGTGCGCGACGCCGAGATCATCTGCACCGCGACGTCGACCGCCGACCGCAGACCACTGATCCATGCCGAATGGATAAGTCCCGGAGCGCATCTCAACATCATCGGCGGCGTGCACGAGGATGCGTTGGAGGTCGACGCCGCGCTGCTGCGGACCGCGTTCACCGTGGTGGAGCAGCGCGATGTCGCCATGCAGGACGCGGGGGAGGTGCGCGCCGCGCTGGCCCGCAACCTGATCGGTCCCGAAGACCTGCACGAGCTGGGCGCGGTGCTGAACGGCGCGGTGGCGCCGAGCGGCGGTACCACCGTGTACCGCAGCGTCGGCCTGGCCATCGAAGATACCGCCACCGCGGCGGCCATGTACGAATTCGCCTGCGCCACACAAGGAGCCTGACCCATGACGCTACGACAGATCGGTGACAACGAGTACGTCGAGGAGTACGGCGGCGATTACGAGGACTTCGAACCCGGCATGACGATCAGGCACTGGCCGGGCCGCACGATCACCGAAACGGACAACACCTGGCTGACTCTGCTGTTCATGAACCAGCATCCCCTGCATTTCGACAAGCACTACGCGGCGGATGCCGAATACGGTCGCGTCCTGGTGAACAGTCAGGTCACGTTCGGAATCGTCGGCGGAATGACGGTCAACACCCTGTCCGCCCGCGCCGTCGCGAACCTCGGCTGGGATCGGGTACGCATGGCCGAACCGGTCTACGTCGGCGACACCCTCTATGCGACAACCGAAATCCTCGCCAAGCGCCGCTCGAACTCCCGCCCGAACCAGGGCATCGTGACCGTGGAAACCACCGGAACCAAATCCACCGGCGAAACCGTCATCGTCTACGAGCGATCCTTCCTCGTCCGATGCCGGGAATCCCCACCACCCGCGGCATGAGCTGACGGCCCATCTGCCACTCGGCCTCGTCGGGGTGGCATGCGCGCCGCGCCGAGTGTGCGTTTGCCATATGGCAATTCGCGCTCGGGTGGATGTGCGGCCATGGGAAGCTCTCGGGGTCGACGCCGGTGAGCGCGCGCTGGTCCGAAGCGACCGAAGGTGGCCCGATGGCAGTAACCGTCACATGCTCGGCACGGTGGCGCGGCACGGTGACGCATCGACGTGTCACCGGAGTGTTCGCCGCCGCACTGGTCGGAGTCCTTGTGGCCCTGTTCTCCGTTGCACCTGCCTCGGCGGAGCCGCTGCTACCCGAGCGATGCGATCCACCGGCGTGGCCCTACAGTCGCACCGCCGTATGCGAATTCACTACGGCCGGTGAGTACGAATTCGTCGTCCCGACCCCGCTTCCGTTCGGTGTCACCAGAATTCATGTCACCGCGGTCGGCGGTCGCGGCGGTGCCGGCGGCACAGGTGGTGGTGCCAGGGGAGAAGGCGGATACGGGGCGAGGGTCGTGTCCGATCTCTCCGTCAACTCCGGCGACGTGCTGTTCGTCGTGGTGGGGAGCAGCAAAGGCGATGTGGCCGAGGGAACCGGTGGTGGTGCGGGTGGCGATCCTTCGGAGATCCGCGACGGCAACCACGTTCCACTGATCATCGCGGCAGGCGGTGGGGGAGGCGGTGGCGCCGGCGGGGTGGGCGAGCCCGGTGGCAGCGGTGGCTGGGCCGGCCCCGGAGACGCCAACTGTGTCGGGTGCGGCTCCAGCGGCGGGAGCGGCCTGGGCATCACCGCTGCGCAAACAGATCCCGGTGTGGGCGGCGGGCAAGATGGCAACGCCAACCCGAGCGGTAAAGGACCCGATGGCCAGTACGGCCCTGCCGTACTGGGCTCATACTCTTGTCCGCCCGCCGATTTCGCCCCGGAGATCGGCGACCGCACCGGAGGGGCGGGCGGAGCCGGGCGTGGTAAGGGCGGCGGCGGTGGTGGTGGCGGGGGTATGCAAGGTGGTTGCCAGGGCCCGGGGGCGGCCGGTAACGAGGGTGGTGGCGGTGGTGGCGGTGGCGCCGGCTCGTCGCTTTCCCCGGGCGCCGCACTGACATCCATCACCATGGCATGCCACTATGGCCAGGGACTCAATGCCGTTCCCGAATGCGCCCCGATCGATACCGCCAACCACGCCCAGCAACCGAAGGTGACCATCACGTTCGAATACGACCCGATCCTGCATCTGCTGTGGTTGCTACTGCTCGGAGGTGCCCTCGACTGACCGCGAGCGAGGGAGCGTTGACCGGCTCGCCTGGTGACGGTGATTACGCTGTGTCCGCGCGGCCTTCGGCGGATTCCGAATCCAGGACCGGTTGCGGCGGTGGGGTATTGGGCAGCAGGAGGGAGATCGCGGCGCCGATCGCGGCGATGGCGGTGGCCCACCAGAAGGTGACGGCGTAGGCGTGGCTGAGCCCGGCGGGGGTGTGATCCGTGGTGCGGGTGAGCTGTTGGGCGAGGACCACGGCCATGATCGCGGCACCGAGGGTGCCGCCGACGCGGGAGAAGATCTGTAGCACACCGCTGGCGTGTCCGGCCGCCCGCGCGGGCAGGTTGCGGTAACCGGCGGCCATCGCGG
Source organism: Nocardia sp. NPDC052566 (assembly GCF_044547285.1). Classification (NCBI taxonomy): domain Bacteria; kingdom Bacillati; phylum Actinomycetota; class Actinomycetes; order Mycobacteriales; family Nocardiaceae; genus Nocardia; species Nocardia sp. NPDC052566. The sequence continues at coordinate 1,165,712 of NZ_JBIUAF010000001.1, forward strand.
GCATCATGGTGGTGCCGAGACCGAGCCCGCGCACCAGCAGGATCGCCGCCATCACCGGATAGGCGGTCGTGTCGGTGATCCGGGTCAGCGCCACGGTGCTCACCGCGATGAGCGCACCACCGGCGAGGACGACGCGGCGCGGCCCGAAGGTATCGGTGAGCCAACCGCCCACCGGCATCGCGAGTGCGGCGCCCAATCCCTGTGGGGCGAGCAGCAATCCGGCCATGAGTGCGGAGTCGCCGCGCACCTGCTGGTAATAGAGCGGTATCAACAGCAAGGCGCCGAAGATCGTGATGCCGAGCGTCAGCGATACGACGGCGGCGCCGCTGAACGCCGGATCGCGAAAGTATCCCAGTGGGAGGAGCGCTCGCTCGCCGCGGACGGCCGCGTGCCCGAGGAACGCCGCGAGCAGGAGCGCACCGCCCAGGATCGTCGCCCACACCCGGACCGGGGTGAAGCTGCTCGCCGCCCCCGCCTGCGACAGTCCATACACCAGTAGCGCGAGCGCGGGTCCGAGTATGAGCCACCCGCGCACGTCGAACGGATTACGTTCCACCGCAGGGGAACTCGCGGGCAGCATGCGTACGCACAGGGTCAGCGCGAGTACCCCCACCGGCACGTTGATCAGGAAGATCCACCGCCAGGACAGGTTGTCGACGATCGCCCCGCCGAGCATCGGCCCGAAGATCGGCCCGAGCATCGCGGGCGCCCCGATCAGCGCCATCACCCGCCCCATCCGTTCGGGCCCCGCGGCCTGCGCGAGGATCGTCTGCGCGACCGGCATCAGCAACGCACCCGCCGCGCCCTGCGCGATGCGGAACACGATGAGGCTGTGCACATTCCACGCGGCCGCGCACAGGCCGGACGTCGCGGTGAACACCACGATCGAGGCGGCGAACACCTGCTTCGCGCCGAACCGGTCGGTCAGCCATCCGGTGGCGGGTATCGCCACCGCGAGCGCGAGCAGGTATCCGGTGACCACCCACTGGATCGTGGACAGTCCGGCGTCGAGTTCGCGCCCCAGCGTGCTCAGCGCGACGTTGACGATGGTGGTGTCGAGCATGCTCATGAAGATCCCGGTGACCAGGACCAGAGCGAGGCGTATCAGATGCGGGTCGAGGCGTTGCACCGCTACGGAATTCGAGGACATGGCGCCGACGCTAGAAGGCTAACTGGTGCGCATGTGTAACATTTAATGGATGAATGCGACCGGCCGGCGCCGCGGTCCACGCGCCGACGCACGCCACAACGACGAGCACATCCTGAGCGTCGGCGCGCGAGTACTCGCCGAAGACCCGAACGCGACCATCCAGCGCATCGCCGACGAAGCCGGTCTCACCCGGATGACCATCTACCGCCGCTACCGCAACCGCGACGCGCTGCGTGCCGCGATCTACGACGCCGCCGCCCGCGAGGCGCGCGATATCGTCGACCGCGCCCGCGAGCGCGACGCCGACCCGATCACCGCGCTGCGTGACCTGATCACGGCGATGGCCGCGCTCAGCCACCGCTATCCGGTGCTGTCCACCAACACCGACTGGCAGCCGTTACCCACCGACCGGCATCGGCCGTCGTCGTCACCGGCGGCCCGGCGGATGCAGCAGGTCGTGTTCGAACTCGTCGAACGCGGTCGCCGCGAAGGGTTCCTGCGCACCGACCTGCCGCCCGAACTCCTCCCGCACGCGATTGTCGGCACCCTGCAGATCGTCGGCCGCTTCGCCCGCAGCATGCGCGCCGACCCGGCGATGATCGGCCCCTACGTCGCCGAACTTCTGCTCAACGGCTACGCCACCCGACCCTGATCATCGTGCCGGTGCAGCCAGGCTACGCCGTCTGTTGCCTGCCGGATGAGGGGTCGGCAGGGTGAAAGTGGCTGCGGTGCAGAGGATTGCGATGGTGAAGCAGGCGAGGGTGTACCAGAGGTTGCCGATGGGGTCGCCGTTGCGGGTGATGCCGTCGGTGGCGTCGAGGAAGTCCGGGAGGGCGGTGGCCCACAGGATCGCCATGACGAGGAGGTAGACCACGCTGTAGACGCGGACGAGGTCGTCGGCATGGCGGGGTTCGGCGGCAGTGTCCTGGCGGAGGCAGGTCCATCGGCGGTAGAGGACGGGGATCGCGACCAGTGTCAGGACGATCAGTTCCGCCGCGTAGACGGTGCCGCGGATGGTCGTGCCGCCCAGGCCGAGAATCGTGGCGGGAAGCGGGAGGATGAAGGTTCCAGCGGCGGCCAGTAGGCCGATGACGACGGTGCGCCAGATCAGTTGGGGCCCGGAGAAGTGCTCGCCCCGATCCACTCGCCGCCCGACGAACCAGTAGACGCAGAAGGCGAGCGACATCGGCCACAGCGCGGCGAAGACCACCACGCTCGGCAGGGGCACGGAATCGAACATGGGCTGGTTGAGCGGATTCGAGGTGGACCACTCCCACCAGCGCAGTTGCGGGCCGAGCTGGTCGAAGATCTCGTAGAACGCGTGGTGGACGAAGCCGACGCAGGCCGCTCCGGCGATCGCGCCGTATCGCGTGAAAACGCCTAGCATCCGGACGATTTCGTAGGCGATGGTGGCCATGAACGGGTAGATCGCCACGATATAGAGCGGCAGCCGTCCCCACAGGAAGTCCACCGTGAACACGTTGTGCGCGAACATGGTGTCCACCTGCCCCGAGATCCCGAACGCGGCCGGGAAATACAGCGGCGGTTCGATGAGGAACAGATAGGCGGTTGCGCCGAACCAGAGCACCAGATTGGTGGGATCGCCCTTCCGGCGCAGGCGCACGACGGCCAGCGTGAGAGCGAGCAGCGACCCGAGAATGATGGTCGTCTCCAGTACCGGCAGCGTCCAGTTTTCCAGTGCCAGTGGATTTCTCAGCTCGACCAGCCCGCCAGCGCTGTCACAGGTGAACCCCAGCGCCGTGGCGAGTTCGTCGAAGGTGGGTGGGCAATGGTCGGTCACCGGTTCGCCGCCGATCCGCTCGCCTCGGCGGTGTACCAGCGTGTGACGTCGTATCCGTCGCGGTACCGCTCGAACCACACGTCGGCGAGCGCGGGCGTCTTCTCCAGTGCGGGATTGTGTTTCGGCAGTTGACTGCGCACGACCCCGCGCAACGCGATGAGCTGTTCGCGCAGCGGCAGATCGTCGAAGGCGCGCGGCATCGGGCCGTGGCCGGGCATCGCGAAGCGTGGCAGCAATTTACCCAGGCGCTGCCGGTAGCGGTACGACGCGAACATCGACAGCGCGTCGATCTTCCGATCCTCCAGTGGCACATGCTTGTTGAACCCGGCGCAGGCGATTCGGATCACCCGAAGGACATGCCGGAAAATCGAGGGGGCTACCCGCATCCGGTAGATATCGCTGCCCACAACGGAATCGAAGATGATGAGCGCGGAACTGCGATGCTCGACCTCCTCGACGAAATGCCAGATGAACAGCGAGGCGACCCGATCGTCGCCGGGGCGGAACAGGGCTGCCTCGTTGTCGAGCATCAGTTTGAACACCGAGGTGAAGGTGGCCTCCAGATCGGCGGTGTAGGCGAGCCGGTACTTCACCGGGGTTTCCGCTGTGAGCCGGTCGAATTCGCCGACCACCGCATCGAGGGTTTCGCGCAGTCCGGGATAGGCGCGGATCAGTCCGCGCACATGCTGCCGGTGTGCGGTCGAGTGCTGCCCCTCCTGCCGCATGAACGCGTCCGCCTCCTCGGCGACCGCCGGATCGGTGAACTGCGGCTTGGCCTGCATGATCATTTTCACGATCATCTTCTCGAATCCGATGGCCAGGAACGAGACCGCGTTGGCCATGCTCGAGAAGGCGGGGTTCTCCGGATTCCAGAGAAACGGCACGTCGTGTTCCTCGAATGCGAAAGTCAGCTTCCGCACGATCAATTCCGTCATTTCGGCGATACCTCGTCTTCGGGAGGTGGGTGGGCGTGTCGGCCCGGGTCGCGCGCTCCGATGCCGCTGTGAACATACAAACATACACGACGCTGTTCAAGTGTATGATATGAAAACCCTGCTCAGGGTGCGTGCCGTCCGAAGCGACCGGCGAGTCCGTGTTACGGTCGGGCGTGGCACGAAGGCGCGGGTGGGGCGGGAGTCCGCCGGACAACGATGACGAGGCGGCTCGTCGAATCGTCACTGCCGCAGTCGAATTGATCGGGCGCACCGGCGCGGAGATCAGCATCGCCGACGTCGCGGAGTCGCTCGGGGTCATCCGGCAGACGGTCTACCGCTACTTCCCCAGCGCGGACGCGCTCATGCGGGCCTCGGCGATCGCCTCGGTCGGCGGATTTCTGGATCGGCTCGCCGCGCACGTCAGCGGGCGAACCGATCCGGTCGAGGCGATGACCGAGGGTGTGGTCTTCACCCTCACTCAGGTGCGCAGGACGCCGCATCTCGGCATTCTGCTCACGGCCACCTATTCGAACGCCGACCCCAGCGGCATCACTTCCGAGGAGGCGCAAGCCTTCGGCATCACCATGATCAAGCGCTTCGACGTCGATTGGGCGCACTACGGCTACGACGACGAATCTTTGCCCGAGCTGGTCGAATTCCTGCTGCGCACCATGCAGTCGTTCTTCGTGTCGCCGGGCAATCCACCACGGAGCGACGACGAGTTGCGGCGGTATCTACGGCGCTGGATGGGATCGGCGATCATCGCCCAGCCGACCGCCGTGTCGAGCCCCCATCGCTGATACCGCCAGGGAACGTTCAGGCGAGGGTCTTGCCGAGGTCGTCGAGCACGCGCATCGCGCCGATCGGGCCGAGTCCGAGGAACCACACCTCGTCGTCGACCGCGATGGCGTGACCGGCCTTGACCGCGTTCATGTTCCGCCAGATCGGGCCCGCGGTCACGGCTTTCTGGTCCGGCGAGGCGTCCGCGCCGTAGCTCGAGTAGAAGATCCAGTCGGCCGCGGCCTGGTCGATGTTCTCCTTCGAGATCTGCACCGCCAGCTCGTCGACGTTCTGATTCGCGGGCCGCGACAGGCCGACATCGGTGAGGATGACGCCGATGAAGGATTTGTTGCCGTACAGGCGGATGTTGCCGCTCATGAAGCGCAGGAGCGAAATCGTCTGCGCGCCCGGCAGTTTGGCCTTCACCCGATTCGCCATGGCCTGATAGTCGTTGAGCAGCTTCGTGGCCTGCTCCTCCGCGCCGAGCGCGGCGCCGACCAGCAGGAAGTTCTCCTTCCACGGGAAGCCCGGCCGGATGGAGAACACGGTCGGCGCGATGGCCGACAGCTGCGGATACAGATCGTTGACGCGCAACTTGCTGCCCAGGATCAGGTCCGGTTTCAACGCCGCGATCTTCTCGAGGTCGAGGGTGTTGGTCGGACCGACCGTCGCGATGTCACGCACGCGGTCGGCCAGATACGACGGCACCCCCTGCTGTCCTGCGGTGGTCGCCATGCCGACCGGTGTCACGCCGAGCGCGAGGACGTCGTCCAACTCGCCGGAGTCGAGAACGATGACCCGCGCCGGCTTCTTCTCGATGCGCGTCTGTCCCATGGCCTGCGTGACCGTGCGCGGAAACACCCCGGGCCCGACGTCCGCCTTGAGTTTGGCGGTCTCGATATCGGCGGTGGCGAACTGGGCGCCACCGGTGGCGACATTCTTGTCACCGTGACCGGTATCGCCCGCACCCGCGGGAGTCGTCGCGGGATCGGCCGAGCATGCGGCGAGCAGGGCGGCGGCGGCCACCGCGACCACGGCTTTCGTCCATCGAGCCATTGTGTGATTCCTTCCTAGGAGCGGGTGGCGAGCGCGGCGGCCCGGCCGGAGCGATGCCGTCCGATCGGAACGACCATCGGGGTGCCGGACACCGGGTCCGGAATGATCTGTGACCGCATGCCGAAGACGTCCTCCACCAATTCCGCGGTGAGGACGTCCGACGGCGCGCCCTCGCAGGCGATGCGGCCGCCTTTCATGGCGATGAGGTGATCGCCATAGCGGGCGGCCAGATTGAGGTCGTGCAGCACGATCACCACCGTGGTGCCGTCTTTCTCGTTGAGGTCCGCGAGCAGGTCGAGTACGTCCACCTGATGGGCGATATCGAGGAAGGTGGTCGGCTCGTCGAGCAGCATGATCGGGGTGCGCTGGGCCAGCGCCATGGCGATCCACACGCGCTGGCGCTGGCCGCCGGAGAGTTCGTCGACCGAGCGTGCCGCCAGCTCGACGGTGTCGGTGACCTGCATGGCACGCGCCACGGCCGCGTCGTCCTCGGCCGACCATCGGCGGAACATGCCCTGATGCGGATAGCGGCCGCGGCCGACCAGATCCGCGACCGTGATGCCCTCGGGCGCGACCGGCGACTGCGGCAGCAGCCCGAGTACCCGCGCGACATCCTTGCTCCGCAGCGAAGAAATCGGCGCGTCGCCCAGGTAGACCCCGCCCTCGGCGGGCGTGAGCAGCCGCGCCAGGCCGCGCAGCAGCGTCGACTTCCCGCACGCGTTGGTGCCGACGATCATCGTGACGAGGCCCTCGGGGATGTGCACGGTGAGGTCGTCGACGATTGTCACCGGCCCATAGCCGAGCCGCAGGTTCTCGGTGCGCAGTGTTGGTGTCACGGCATCCCTTTCAAACACGCACGGCCCCTTCAGACCCGCCCGGCCCGATTGGCCGCGGCGAGCAGCCACAGCAGGTACGGTGCGCCGACGGCGCCGGTGACCACCCCGACCGGCAGTGGGGCGCCGAGCAGATGCTGTGCGACGAAATCGGCGACCAGTGTGACCAGCGCGCCGGTGAGCGCGGCCGGTACCAATGCCGTCCGGCCACCGCCGGTGAGCCGGGTGGCGATCGGGTTCGCGACGAAGGCGACGAAGGCGATGGGACCGGCCACCGCCGTCGCGAAAGCCACACTGGCGGTGGCGATCAGCAGCAACAGCAGCCGCGTGTGCTCCACCCGCAGGCCGAGGCCGACCGCGACGTCGTCACCGAGCTGCAACCCGTCGAGCGCGGGGGCGAGCAGCGCGGCGGCGGGGAGGAGCAGCGCGAGAGCGATCGCCAGCGGCACGACCGAATTCCAGCTCCGGCCATTGAGATTGCCGATCATCCAGACCAGCGCCTGCTGGGCGAGTGCGACATCGGCCCACGTCATGAGGTAGGACACGACGCTGGTCAGCACCGCGCCGACACCGACACCGACCAGCACGAGGCGAAAACCGTTCACCCCGCCGCGCCGCGCGAGCCCGTAGATCACCGCGCCCGTGCCGACCGCGCCCGCGAAGGCGGCGAGCGCCAGCGACGCGCCGGACAGTCCGAAGACGATCAGACCGGTGACGGCGGCCGCGCTCGCGCCCTGGGAAACCCCGATCACATCCGGACTTGCCAGCGGGTTTCGCAGCAGCCGCTGAAACAGGGTGCCGCCGATACCGAACGCGATACCGACGAGCATGCCCGCGACCGCGCGCGGCAACCGCAGCCGCGTGACCACGAACGCGTCCTGCGGTGCGCCGCCGCCGAGCAGAATGCCCGGAACTTCGCTCAGCGGAACCGAATACGAGCCGACGGACAAGGTCAGCGCGAAAACCATCAGCAGCGCCAGGAACAACCCGAGTGTCACCGCCCGTGCGCGGGTGGCACCTGCGCGCCGAGCCTCGGCGACGGCGGCCAGCGCGGCCGCATCGACCGCGGTCATGCCTGCGCCGGCTTGCGGCGGCGCACCAGCACGACGAGCAGCGGCCCGCCGATGACGGCGGTCACGACACCCACCTGCACCTCGGCGGGCCGGGCGATGACGCGGCCGACCACGTCCGCGACCAGCAGCAGGATCGAGGCGAGTACCGCGGAATACGGCAGCAGCCAACGGTGGTCGGGGCCGGTGATCAGCCGGGCGGCATGCGGAATCATCAGGCCGACGAAGGCGATGGGTCCGGCGATAGCCGTTGCCGCGCCGCACAGGACGACCACCGCGCCCGCGGCGACACCGCGGGCGAGCAGCACATTCTGGCCGAGCGAGCGGGCAACGTCCGTGCCGAGCGCCAGCGCGTTCAACATGCGCGCCGACAGCGCCGCGAGCAGGATGCCGACCGCGAGGAACGGCAGCGCCTGTCCGATGGTCGGCAGGTCGCGCTCGGCGAGCGAGCCCACCTGCCAGAAGCGGTATTGATCGAAGGTGGTGGTGTCGGTGAGCAGCAGCCCGCTGGTCACGGACTGCAACGCGGCGGTGACCGCGGCTCCCGCGAGCGCGAGCTTCATCGGTGTGGCGCCGTCGCGGCCGAGCGAACTGACGAGGTAGACGACCGCGCCCGCAATCGCGGCGCCCGCGAAGCCGAACCACACGTAGCTGGTTACCGAACTGAGGCCGAGCACACTGATTCCGAGCACGACGCACAGTGCGGCGCCCGCGTTGACGCCGAGCAGTCCGGGATCGGCGAGCGGATTCCGGGTGGCGCCCTGGATGATCGATCCGGCCAGTCCCAGCGCGATACCGACCAGCACGCCGATCACCGTGCGCGGCAGCCGCAGATCGCGCACGACGGCGTGGTCGACATCGGCGGGGTTGTAGTGGAGCACGGCGTCCAGGACGGTCGTGAACGTCAACGCGCGGGACCCGACGGCGATGCTCAGCATCATCGCGAACGCGAGCACTGCCAACAGCAGCACCAGCCCCACTGCGAGCGGGAGCGTCCTGGCGCGGGCGCGATCCATCTGTGTCGGTCACCTTCGATTGCGGACGATACGGTTTGCCTACCCTAATTCATGGCAGGCGAGCCGTCCGCACCACCGGCAGGATCGCCATTGGTGGCTGGTGTGGGGAGGATTCGCTAGGCGAGTGGCCGAAGGTCCGGCGGGCAGTGCCGGGCAAGGGCGTCGACGAGGGCGTGGATGTCGTCCGGGCGGTGGTGGAGGGTGATCGTCACCCGCAGACCGGCCTGTCGCAGCGGAACGGCCGGGAAGATCGCGAGGTTGGTGTAGATGCCTTCGGCGAGTAGGTGTCTGCCGACTTCGCGGGCGATGTCCGGATGTCCGAAGGTGACGTGGCGGATCGGGCTGATCGACGAATTCGCCAGGGGCAGACCGGCTTCGAGCATGAGGCTGGTGCACAGTTCGATGCGGGCGCGCAATGCCGCCTGCCGTTCGGCCAGTTCCGGGCCGAGGTGGATGTGGGCGGAGGCCACCGCCGCACCGAGCATCGGCGGCTGGATCGGTCCGGAGAAGACCGCGGGACCACCGAGTATTCGCAGCCGCTTCTTCATTGCCGCCGACCGCAGCACCAGGGCGGCACCCGCCGCCGCGAAGGATTTGTTCAACGAGGCGGCGACGACAACCCGTTCGTGTCCGGCCAGCAGGTCCAGCGTCGGGCCGTGGCCGTGGCGACCGGACCACCCGATCCCGTGCGAGTCGTCCATGTACAGGTGCAACTGCTCGAAACGCCGCAGCAGCGCCGCCAATGCCGGCAGCGGTGCCAGGTCGCCGAACATGCTGTAGACGCCGTCGGCCAGGTACCACACCCGCTCGTGCGCCGCCGCGAGCCGCTCGATGGCCCGCTCGAGGCGTACGAGGTCATTGTGCGGCACGAACTCGAGTGTCGTACCCCGCGCATTGAGCTGCGGTGCCACCGATTGGACGCTGTGGTGGACCTGTCGATCGAAGATGACCGCGTCGGCGGTCCCCACCACGACGGGTAGCGCCGTGAAGTGCGCCAGCGTCGTGCTCGGCGCGACCAGGACGTGACCGTCGAACATGTCGCCGAGCAACCGTTCCAGCAGTGGATACGCCGGCGCCTCCAGATAGGCGCGGGAGGAAGCGAATTGCGTGCCGTAGCGCATGACCGCCGCGATGGCGGCCTTGCGCAGCCGCGCGTCCAGCTCCAGTCCCAGATACCCGCACGCCCCGAAGTTCAGCAGCGACCGGCCGTCCAATCGGACGGTGCGGCCGTCCAACGCGTCGTCCTCGGCGCTGCGCATGAGCAACCCGTCCGCGAGACCCGCGGCGGCGAGATCCTCGGTCAGGGTGGATATCTCCGGTTCGGTCCGCACGTCGCGCCCTCGCGTGATCGTAGGTGGAAGTGATTGCAGTGCACAGCATGTCGCGGACTCGCGGCGAACTGAAGGGAGCGGTCCACACAGCGAACCGGCAGCTGGGTGCGCACGCGGGCCGGTGCCGACAATGAACCGCATGACGACAACGACCGACCGAACCGAAGCCGACACGGTATCGGTGGACGCCATCATCGACGCGCTGTACGACGTGATCTCGGGCCCGCCGGGCGACCGCGATTTCGATCGGATGCGCGCGCTGTTCCTGCCGGGTGCGCGGTTGATCCCGAGCGCACCGCTCACCGAGCATCACCCCGGCGGCCAGCCGCTGGATTGTGACGCGTTCATCGCGGAGATCCGGCCGCTGCTCCAGGTGCAGTCCTTCTATGAAGCCGAAATAGCCCGCCGCACCGAGCGGTTCGGCGCGGTGGTGCACGCGATGAGCACCTACGAGTCCCGGCTGACACCGGATGGCGCCCCGGTCATCCGCGGCGTCAACAGCATTCAGCTGCTGCACAAAGACGGACGCTGGTGGGTGGTGACGATCCTCTGGGACGAAGAGTCCGAGCAGCAACCGATCCCGGCGCGCTACCTACCGCCCGCGTAATCCTGCTGACCGCGTAATCCTGCTGACTGGGCCTATTCGTCTTCGTCGGGGTGCAGCAGTCGCTGGGGGCCGGAGCCGTGTTCGGCGAGGGTGTCGGCGGGGTTCAGGACGTAGCAGCGGCGTAGCGACAGGCAGCCGCAGCCGATGCAGCCGGTCAGTTCGCGCTGGAGCTGTTCGATCTCTTTGCGGCGGGCCTCGAGGGTGTCGCTCCAGCGCTTGGCGATTCGATCCCAGTCGCGCTTGCTCGGCATGCGTTCCTCGGGAAGGCCGTCGAACGCTTCGGCCACCTCGGCCAGCGGGATGCCGAGCCGTTTCGCGAACAGCACCAACGACAGCCGGCGTAGCACGTGACGGCGGTAGCGGCGCTGGTTACCGGAGGTGCGGACCGAGTTGATCAGCCCCTGGTCCTCGTAGAAGCGGACCGCGGAGGTCGCGACGCCCGCGCGCTCGGCGACTTCGCCGATGGTGAGCAGATCGGTGGGTTTGGCCATGTAGCGCTCTCTTGACTTCAAGTGGACTTTAAGTTCTAGCCTAGCTCGTTGTGACTGCGACTTCATCGAATACCCCATCAGCCGAGGTAGATACGGATAGCGCGACAACCGCCGAAGGCACCGGACGCTGGTCCGAACTGTTCACCGCGCGACATCTGCCGACCGTGCTGATCCTGGCGGGCGGCGTCGCGCTGTACGCGATGAACCTCTACTTCACCGCCGCGCTGATGCCGTCGATCGTCGACGACATCGGTGGCGAGCGGTACTACGCCTGGGTCGCGACCGGCTTCCTGATGGCCGCCGTGATCGCCTCCATGCTGGTCAGCCGCATCCTGGCCGCGCGCGGCGCGGCGTTCGCCTACCTCGCCGGGTTCCTGATCTTCGCGGCGGGCGCGGCGATCAACGCGCTCAGTCCGACCATGGAGGTACTCGTCGCAGGGCGCGTCGTGCAGGGCTTCGGCGGCGGCCTGCTCGCGGGCCTCGGCTTCGCCGTCATCAGAACCGCACTGCCGGAACATCTTTGGGGTCGCGCGGCCGGGCTGGTCTCCGCGATGTGGGGTGTCGGCGCGCTGATCGGGCCCGCGCTCGGCGGCGTCTTCGCCGAGCTCGGTCTGTGGCGGTGGGCGTACGGGCTGCTGCTCGCCGTGGCGCTGCTGCTCGCCGCGCTCACCCGGCGCGCGCTGCCGCGCCGGACGGCGGCGGCGGGGGAGCAGGCCCCGGTTCCCGCGCTGTCGCTGTTGCTGCTGACCCTCGCTGCGACCGCGTTCAGTCTCAGTTCCACTGTGCCGCTGGGTATCGCGACTGCCGTCGCATTGGCGGCCGGTGTCGCGCTGATCGCGGCGTTCCTGGTCGTCGAGGCGAAGGGCTCGGTCAGTGTGCTACCGCGACTGACCTACGTCCGCGGCGCCTCGCTGAAGTGGATCTACCTCACCGTCGCCGCGCTGTGCGCGGGGGTGATGACGGAGAACTTCATCCCGCTGTTCGGGCAGCAGCTCGGCGGTCTTTCGCCGCTGGCCGCCGGATTCCTCGGGGCGGCGCTGTCGGTGGGCTGGGTGGTCGCGCAGATTCCCAGCGTCAGCCTGGCCGGTCGCGGTGCGCGGCGCGCGATCCGCATCGCCCCGCTGATCCTGACCGGCGGCCTGGTCGCCTACGGTGTGCTGCAGGCCGACGGTGCCGCCACTGTCCTCGTGATCGGTTGGGCCGTCTTCCTTTTCATCGCAGGCCTCGGCATCGGCCTGGCTTTCCCGCACCTGGGCGTCGCCGCCATGGGTAGCACGGACGACCCGGCCGAAGGCGCGAAAGCCGCTGCCTCCCTGAGCACCACGCAGCTGATCGCCTACGCCGTGGCCTCCGCCGTCGCGGGCACGCTCATGCGCATCGGCGACGACACGGTGGTCGACTCCGCCCGCCTGATGGTCCTCGGCATGGCGGTGGTCACCGCGCTGGGCACGGCCACGGCTGCCTTCGCGACCCGCAGGCGGAAGCAGTCCGCGTAGTCCGCCACCGCGATCGGCCGTGCCGCGTCGGGCCCATGGGAGCCTGCGGCCACGGGCAGGCGGACGGCCGGTCGCGGGGGATCCTCCGGTGGGATGCGGTACCCGCCCGGATCTGGCGGGTGGGGGCAGCGCATCGAGTACCGACTACTCGTGCTGTCGCGCCGCCCGGTTCTTAGGGTTGGTGCACAGGGTGGCGCGGGTGTCGCGGGGTCCGCCACTTCGATCCATCGGTAAGGCGGGACCACCATGCATCTGGAAGATCGAGTAGATGCGGCGCTCCAAGGGCGCGGGCAGTTCACGGGCAAGGCCTATCTGTTCCAGGGCGACCGTTACGTGCGGTGGGATTGGCGCAACGACCGGGAGGACTTCGGCTATCCGCGGAATATGACCGAATGGCATCCGCCGGGCCGATTGCTCTCGGGTTTCGACGCGGCCGTGAACGGGTTCGGCGAGTTCGCCGACAAGGCCTACTTTTTCAAAGGTAACCGGTACGACCGTTACGACTGGGCCACCGACACTTTCGATCTGGTCGACCGGGATATCGCGCTGTGGCGGCTGCCCGCCGAGTTCCTGTCCGGTGTGGACGCGGTGCTGGACGGTCAGGGTCGGTTCCGTGGCCGTACCTATTTCTTCAAGGGCAGCAAGTATGTCGCCTATGTCTGGGCGACCGATGCGACCGAAGGCATCAAGGACATGTCCGCGTGGAATCTGCCCGCGGACTTCGGCTCCGGGGTCGATGCGGCGATCAACGGCGGCGGGGACTTCACGAACTTCGCCTACTTCTTCAAAGACGGCCGGTACGCCAGGTACGACTGGGGCGCCGACGCGCCGTCGCCCGGGTATCCGCACTCGATCGCCGGTGAATGGAAGCACGGCGTCGCGGTCTGGGCGCAGATCGATACCGCCTTGAATGTCGGACCGGATGCCCGGCTGCTCGAGGCGGACAATTCGACGCTCAGCAAACTGCCCTATCCGCTCGGCACGACACGCGGCCAGGCCGGGTGGGATACCGGACTGACCTTCGGTAGTTCGAACAGCCTGCGGCGACAGCTGGTCGACGAACCGCTGGACGTGCCGAACTTCGTGTGCGGCAATCTGTTCCAGAGCTGTGGTCCGTTGCAGCGCGGACAGGTGTCCCGGCTTGCCATCAACGCCCACGGCGAGTCCGGTGAGGTCGCGATCAACGGCGCCGCGGTGGACCGGGTGCGGTTGACTCCGATCACGCTCGCCACCAATACGGGGCTGCGGAATGACCTGGCCGCCATCAGAGATGCGCTCGACCCGACCGCACCGGTGATGTTGTTCGGCTGCCTGGCGGGCCGGAACTCGCCGGGAACCGCTTTGCTGATCGCCCTGTCGGTGTTCTTCGCCGGGCACCGGGTGGTCGGATTCACCACGATCGGCTATTCGCACGGTGCACGGCAGTCGCGCGGTGGCGGTTTCACCAACCCGGGGATGCGCGATACCGTCCACCTGTTCCCGGCGAAAAGTGAGGCCGAGGAATCCCAGCGCTACGACGCGATCTGGAACGACCTGAACGCATTGCCGTGGTGTTCGGAATTCTCGCCGCACGCCAAGGTCGCGCTCAACGGCTTCATAATCAGCGGCCCACCCGACGAGTTCTGAATCCGCGCCGCGAATCCCCAGTCGAATCCCCAGTTCGTCCGCTTCAACTGCGGTGTGCGCCATGCACATAATCGTTGTAGACAATCAGAAGCATCTGCTTTTCGGATGATTGGGCTGTTACATCATTGCTCGCCGCCACGTCCGGCACATCGCGGTCGTCCGTGGCGCCATAAAGATTCATGAGGAACGGCGATGAAAACACATTCGGCGAAAATTGCTCGCGTATCCGCGATCTCGGCGCTCGTATCGCTGGCGCTCGCACCCGCGGCGCTGTTGTCGGGGCCTGCTTCGGCGGGCCCTGCTGCGGCGGAGGCCACTGCGGCGGGGCCGGTGACCGTCAACTTCAAATGTCAGGCCAGGCCGCCGATCGGCGCACCGCAGGAATCGACGATGACCATGCAGGTCACCGGAACGGCACCGGCCACCGCGGCTCCCGGTGCCGCGGTCGGCATCACGCTGACCGCGGGCCAGGGGCAGATTCCAGGCACGCAGGGCGGGTACAAGATCAATTACGTGCGTGACCTGGCGCTGACCGCACCCTTCCCGACCAACTCCACCTATGTGTCCTCGTCGCTGTCCGGCGGGACCGTCAACGCGACGATCAACACCAGCGGCGGCAAAGCCGTCATGAAGGTGACAAACCGGCTGCCCGGTGGCTCGACGTTCACTTTGCCCGCCCTCGGCGTGAACGTGACGGCGGGCAACTCCGGCTCGATCACGACCACACTGGCCGGTACGAGCTATGCCGATCCGGGCTTGACCATGGTCGTCAATGCCCAGGCGGGGTTCTTCGCGGTGGACGTCCCGGTGTCCTGTTATCCGGACCCGGCGCCGATCTTCACCACCACCGTCATCGGCCCCAACGCACCGGCACCGGCACCGGCGCCCCGACCCACCCAACCGACCGACCCGGGCGTCTTCACCCTGCTGCCCGACCTCGGCCTGGACCGAGCACAGTAACCATCGCGGCTGGTGCGGTATCGGTCACGACCGATACCGCACCGAGCGATCTCCGCTACCAGTGGCTTACTCAGAAGCGTTCGGCGCCAAGTGTTCTCGAAGCAGGCCCGCTCAGAGCGCTGCGATGGGCAGCGGATCCTGGGCCAGGAATCGGTGCCCGTTCTCGGCGCCGACGCGCACGGCCGCGAAGCCGTAGTCGATCATTTCCGCCTCGTACTCGCGCAGTTCCGTGATCAGATCACGCCCGGTCGCCGCTCGGCGCAGCGCCGAGCACAGGCGGGCGGCGTCGCGCAGTGCGGTGCAGGCGCCGACGCCCGAGGCGGGGCTCATCGCGTGGATGGCGTCGCCGAGCAGGGTCACCCGCGTGGTCGGCCAGGCGGGGATGGGCACGCTGCTGCGCATGATCAGCGGGAAAATCGAGGCGGGGTCGATGTGGGCGACGATATCGCGCAGCCGTGGATGCCAGTCGCGTACCGCGTCCGTGACGATCGAGTGCATCGCGGGACCGTCGAGTGCGCGCAGCCGATCATCGGGCAAACCCAGCCGTTCGCGGCGCGCGCCGAAAGCGCACACCGCGTAGTCGGACACCGGGAGCAGGCGCAGTCCCGGCAGCAGCGCCCCGGCGACGGTGTGCGGCGGCTCCGGAAACCGCATCGGCCCGATACCCAGATGAGTGCCGGCGCCGCCCGCGATGACGGTATAGACCCCGAACATGTAGTCGTCGAACAGGTTTCGGGTTTCGTTCGTGAGCGGGACAATGGCGTGCAGGCCGCGCACGCCGGTATCCACCACCCGCGCGTGCGGCAGATAGCGTTGGCGGACCACGGAATTCACGCCGTCGGCGCCGACCAGCACATCGCCGGTGATACGACTGCCGTCGGCGAAGCAGGCGGTCGGCCTGCCGTCGGGTCCGAGACGAAACTCCCGCATCTCCTTGCCGAAGTGCACCCGGTCTTCGATCCCGGCGAGCAGGATCTGCCGCAGCACCAGCCGGTCGACCGCGAAATCCACGACGCCCGGCGCCGACGGCCTGACGGTCAGCTCGTCGAGTTGGGCATTCAGCACCGTGAATCGCGGGGTTACGACGGCCGCGGTGGCGTCGAAAACCCGCATCAGAGTGGGGGATAGCAGTTCCTGGAGCGTATCGCGGGTCCGGCCGTCGAGGTGCAGCCGATAACCCTGCGCTCGCGCGGTGAGCGCGTCGTCGCGCTCGAAGACGGTGACGTCGATTCCGGCCCTGACCAATCCCTGCGCCAAGGCGAGGCCGCCGAGTCCGGCGCCGATGACAACGACATGATTGTTCGACATGAACAGTCCCTTCGCATGCAGCATCAATGGAAGGGACGCACAGGTCGCACCCTGACGGGTGTCGGAGTTCGGCTACGAGAGCTGTCCGGACTAACCGAACCGGACTGTGTCTTCGCGCGTCCGCCGAGAACGATAACCGGCGCTGACACGGTGCGCAACAGTCGATCTCAGGCCGCACCGGGGGTGGGCAAAAGGTCAGGCCCGGCGTGGGGCCGGGCCTGACGATCGGCTCGAAAGGTTAGATTTCGGTTAGTTCTAGTCGTTGGCCTGCAGGTTCGGCATCTTGACGGCCTTGGTGGCGTTGACCACCTGGGTGCAGTCGGCCGCTGTCGTTCCGGCAGTCCCGTTGCGGACGTTGGTCTTGCACGCTGCCGCCAGCGCGCTGCCCAGTGCCGCGTAGTTGGAGTTGGAGGTCAAAATCGTCTGCGTGGTCCAGTACAGCGCGGCGGTCTTCGGGATGCCGATGCCGGTGACGGATACGCCGTTGAGGCTGCCGCCGTCGACCATGAGCTGTGCGGCCTTGTTGCCGACACCGCTGTTGGTGTGGACTCCGCCGTTGTCTCCGGAACCGGAGTACCAGTAGGTGCCCCGGTAGGTGTCCGGGTCCTGGAAGGCGTTCGGATTCTTCATATCGCGGATCACGCCGATGGCGCTGCAAGCGCCGAGCCGCCACCGATTGGCCGGGGTGTTGCAGGTATTGCTGGTGTTCACCAGGAAGGTGAGCTCGCCGAAGATATCCGACATGGATTCATTGATCGCGCCCGGCTCGTTGCGGTAGACAAGGCCGCTGGTGTGCTGGGTGACGCCGTGGGTGAGCTCATGGCCGGTGATGTCCTCGGTGGTGAGACCCGAGCCGTAGGCCATGTAGCTGCCGGACCAGAAGGCGTTGCGGTACGGGCACGCCGTGGTGGTGCAGAGACGAACGGTGCCGCGCAACGCTTTTCCGTTGCCGTCTCCGGTGTCGGAGCCGATGAGGTTGGTCAGGCTGGCCAGCGGGGTGTACTTGGCGTAGAACGCCTCGGTGTTGCCCAGGTAGTCGTAGATCTGGTTGACATCCTGCACCGCGACCGGACCCTGGCCTTCCTTCCTGGTGGCCCGGAGGCTACCGGTGCCGCACGCGGCCTGGCTGGGGTCGATCCGCCGGTTCGCGTTGTCGCACACGACACGGTTCAGGTGCTTGACCACGCTCCAGCTGTCGAGCACCTTGTCGGTGTTGGTGGCATCGACGAACACGATCCACTGCGTGGGTTCGCCTTCCGCGTCGACCTCGCCGTTGACCTCGACCTTGAATGCCGGAACGGCCACGCTCTGCGCGTCGTCCTTGGCGGCCAGTTTCGGGTCGTACCAGTAGGCCTTGGTCTCGGCCGCGGCCAGCTTGTCGGCCGGCGTCTTGCTCTCGTCCGCGACCTTCTTCACCGCGGTGGCCGCCACCTGGTCCGACGGAGTCGTCGTCGCGAACTTGCCCTCCGACTTCTTCGATACCGAACCGGTCGCCGAGATCAGCGAGCCGTCGGCGGCCAGGGACTGTGCCACCGACGCGCTGAACACCGGCACCGAGTCGATCTCCTGACGCAGGCGTACGGTGGCCCCCTCACCGACCGGGAACACCGAATCCACGACGAGTTCGCCGACGATATCGCCGTTCTGGCCGAGAACCTTCGTCACGCCAGGAACATGTGCGAGTGCCGCGGCGGGTGCTTCGGCGGCGGTTCCTCCTGGAACCGACAGCGGTTCCTTGGGTATCACCTGCAGGACGGTGCCTTGGGGATCCGACAGCACGTCCTTCGGCACCGCGGACAGATCGCCCGGCAGGGACGGCAAGGACGGTGGCTCGCCATAGGCACCGGGGCCATAGGTGAACACGATCGCCGCGGTGGCGAATATCGCGCAGGCGGAAGATCGTAATGCCCGTTTATGTGTGTGTCTCATAGCCAAGTAAAAACACGTCTCGTAGCCTTCCCAACTGAGGAATAAACTGGGGAATCGGCGGATGGGACCGAGAAAGCCGTCTGGCCAGCGGTAAGCCGCGGTAGCAAATGTTCCGCGCCTCAATTGGCCGGTGCTACCGGCTGTATGATCGAGTCCATCGGCAGCAGAGGCAACTCGGGCAATGATCGAACTGGGTAGCCCGGTTCGGGCGGCTCTGTCCAGTGAAGATCATTGTGGAATCACCTACTTGACCCAAGGTCGGGCAGATGTGCGCAACGATCGAAATCAGGACTCCGGGGGAGAGCCTTGCCCGCGGTCCGGGACCGCACGCGCGACGAATCGCGTGCGTACACGCCCAGGCCACGAGCACTCGTGGGCCGCCCCGTGGTCACGGGCCCGATGAGCCCGGCCGGAATCGCGGTCGAGTGATTCTCCCTTTCGGGTGACATGCTCCCGTGAATCTTGCCGCGATCACATTTCGACGCCGGAGCGCGACAATGTAAAGTCGCACACGAATACATTCCATGCGGTGATTGACGAAACGGGCCATTTAATTGCGGCCAGTTACCCATGTCGTCGTTTTTGACGCGCCTATTGATGGCGTAATAGTGGAATGTCGGCCGGTGCCGCCATGGCTGTGGCGTAATCGGCGGCTGTCTATTGGTCGGGATAAATTCTGCGGCCGGTGTGCCGGTGCGATTTTCGACGCGCAGGAGTCGCCGAGGGCTACTGTCAGTCCTGGCGGGTGAATCGGACCTCGACGTCGGTCCCGTTGTCGATCGAGCGGTTGTAGGCCAGGTTGGCGCGGCCCGCGTCATCGAGGGCCACCGATTGGAAATCGCCCAGTTCGCGGTTGGCGGAGCAGGTCGTACCGCCCGTGCAGATCGGACCGGTTTTCGCCGGGGTGGGATCTGCCGTGTGCAGCGGGCCGAAACTTGCCGCGAAATCGGTGCTTTCGAGGTAGGACTCGTACCAGGGCACGCCGTCGGCGGTGCTGTCGGCGGTGGCGTCGGTGCTGTTCCAGTACAGGGAGACGGCGACCTTGCCGCCCTTGGCCGCCACCCACGGGTATACCGAAGTGCCGGAGCCGACAACGGTTTTCGGCGCGGTCCAGGTGTCACCCCAATCGGTCGAGGTGGCAAGGTGAACCGAGCTGCGCCCGCCCGCGACCCGCAGCCAGACCGCGACCAACCGGCCGTCACCGGCATCGGCGACGGTGGGGAAGTTGAGGGTGGTGTCCGAACTCCCCACCGCCGCCAAGGTTTTCACCGACCACGTGAGCCCGCCATCGATCGAACGGCTGAACCCGACCCCGCCGTTGAGTGCGTTGAAGATGACTCCGACCTTGTCGCCGAGCGGCCCACCGCTCGCGGCGATGACACCGCCCGGCGAGCAGGTCAGGCAGCCGCCCTGGTCGAGCACGGTGGCGGCCACGGTGGTCAGCGGGTAGAACAGGCCGTCACCGAACGACCTCGATACCGCGACCCCGCTGGGAAGCTGGTGGTACGCAAGGTAAGTCGCCGATCCCGTACTCGCAAGCCACTGCCGGTCCTGGATCGGCAGGCCCGCGATCGGGACCGCGGTCCACCCGTCGCCGCGGTCGGTCGATCGGCTCGCGGTCGAACTGCCCGCCCACAGGTCGGCGAAGGCCAGATCGCCGTTGGGTGCGATCGACAGCGCGGCGTCTCCGCCACCGGGCCACCACCCGCGCATGCCCGGCGGCGTGGCCGTCCAACTCGTCCCGGCGTCCGGTGACCGAAAAACGCTGCTGGGACTCGAGATACCGCCCGACAGCACGCCGGTCGGTCCCTCGATGTACAGCGTTCCATCCGGCGCGACCTGTATCCCGGGCTCGAAAGCCCTGTGCCCGACCACAACCGGTGTCCGGAACGGGCTCGCCGCTGCGGCCTGTTTACTCCCGGACCCGGTCGAGCTCCCGGCCAGGAACAACGCCGATGCCAGGGCGACCAACACCCCGCCGCGCACCAGACCCATCGCAGATCACTCCCTTCGCGCCGCCGAGTTCATTCATGGCGACCGGACCACGGTGATTCGGATTCCGGAGCCCGCCGGACGGCCCGGTTGTCGAATCGACCGGCGGGCGGCGGGGTTTCGGTCGCCGCTGTGTCGCGGGCGCTCGACGATCGGCCCTCGGTGAGTCCGCGGGCGCGGGCCCGGGTGCAGGCCGGATATCTGCGGCCAGCTGTTGTCAGTCGAGTAGCCGGTTGACCGCGTTGCGCGCGCGGGTCAGAGCGTCGGTCCGGCCGAGAAGCTGGCGGTCGTGATTCGCCTGGAGCACCATGGCGTGGAGTTCGAAGACGAGCTGCTCGACATCGGTGTCCGGCGGCAGCTCGTGCAGGCGACGGGCGAGTTCGACGTCGCGGTGAAGCAGGGCATCGGCCCGCCCGACCGCGACGGTGACGGCGTCTCGGACGGGCCCGGACCGGCCGTCGAGTTCGCTTGCGGCAGCGACGAAGAGGCATCCGCCCTCGAAGGTCTCCAGGTAGTCGATCCACAACGACATCAACGCGCGCAGTCGCGGCAGCCCGGCGGGCTGCTGTTCGGCGGGGAGCAGGACGTCGCGCTCGAAGACCTGTGATGCGGCGGCGACGATCGAGAGTTGGAGTTCCTGCTTGGTGCCGAAGAGGGACTGGATGCCGCTCTTGCTGGTGTTCAGAGCCTCCGCCAGTCGCCCGAGCGTAAGTCCCTCCAGACCTTCCATCGATGCGACGTGTACCGCGCGATCGACGATCGCGGCGCGACGCGTGTCACCTGTTCGAGTCATGCGTACGATCGTATCGAATCTTACGTCCGTACGATCGTACGCCTTGACGCATACGATCGTATATTTTAGTGTCGACTTGTCCCGACCTGAGGAGTTTCGATGACAATCCAACCGGCGACCTTGGATCTTTCCGAGATCACGAGACGATATTTCGCGGCGTGGGAGGCGCACGACGTCGACGCGATCGTTGCTCTGCACACCCCTGACTCGCGGTTCCAGGCCCACGGTCGCGGCACTGCCGTCCGTGGTCGCGAGGCGCTACGTCGCGAGTTCGCGCAGGTTTTCGAGCGCTACCCGGGGTTCGGTTTCGAGGAGCGGCGTGTGTTGTTCGGCAGCGGGCATTGGGTTCTGGACTGGACGCTGACCTTCCGGCGGCCCGGTGAGGATCGCCGGGGCGTCCATTGCCTCGACGTCGTCGAGGTGGCGTCCGACGGACTCGTCGCACGGAAGGACACGTTCTTCGATTTCGCCGAATTGAAGGCCGCATTCGGGGGTGCGGCGTGAGCGCGCTCGAGCCGGTCACGCGATTGTTCGATCGGGCGTTGCTCGATGCGCTGCCGGTCGAGCATCTCTGCGATCTCAGCATCGACCTCGAGCCCGCGCAGATGATCTCGACGCCGCTCGGCACTCGGATGACATTCGTGACCAAGGGCGGTCGCTTCCACGGGCCCGGCTTCCGCGGCGAAATGCTGCCAGGCGGCGGCGACTGGGTCTGGCTGGGGGCCGATGGGGTCAGTCGCATGGACGTTCGCGCGACACTGCGCACCGACGACGGCGTCCTCATCCACTACGAGTCCAACGGAGTGCTTCGCTTCCCGCCCGACGGACGGCAGCGCCTGGCAAACGGGGAACGGCTGTCCGTGGACGAGAGTTATGTGCGGCCGACTCCCAGGTTCGAGACCTCCGACGAACGCTACTCATGGCTGTGCGGGCTGGTTGTTGTCGGCTACGGCGAATACGGCGAGGGCCGCATCGACCACCGGATGTATCGGATTCTGTAGCAGGAGCTGTCCTGTCGCACCCGTTGCCTGACCGCGAGCCCGGCACGCGCGGAATCAGGACTTGACGCGGACCCGTGTAATCGTTTCCAATCCTTGCTGTAAACGATTACACGGAGGTGGTGTTGCCGTGGTGAGCATCAAGGATGTTGCCGCCGAGGCGGGGGTTTCGGTCGCCACCGTGTCGCGGGCGCTCAACGATCGGCCCTCGGTCAGTCCGGAGGCGCGGGCTCGGGTGCTTGCCGCCGTTGAAGCGCTCGGATACCGGCCGAATGTGGTCGCCAGGTCGCTGCGCACCGATCAGACCCGCACACTCGGCCTGGTCATCAGCGACGTGCTCAATCCGTATTTCACCGAGCTGGCGCGCTCGGTCGAGGAACAGGCGCGCGAACTCGGCTACAGCGTCATCATCGGCAACGCCGACGAGCGGCCGGAACTGCAGGACCATCACATTCGGACGCTGCTCGACCGGCGCATCGACGGGCTGCTCGTCTCGCCGGCCGACGGTGGTTCGCCGCTGGTGTACGACGCCGCCTGCGCGGGCGGCCCGATGGTGTTCGTCGATCGCTGGATTCCCGACCTCGACGTGCCGGTGATCCGCGCCGACGGCCGCGCCGCCGTGCGCGACCTCGTCGCCCATCTGTATCGGCTCGGCCATCGGCGCCTGGCGATCATCGCGGGTCCGGCGACGACGACCACCGGCAGGGAGCGGATCGACGCCTTCCGCGCGGCACTGGCCACCTACGGACTCGCCTGCCCCGACGCCTACGTCGAGCACGGGGATTTCCAGGCGGTGAGCGGGCGCCGCGCGACGGAGCGCTTCCTCGCCATGCCCGAGCCGCCGGAGGTCATCTTCGCGGCGGACAACCTGATGGCGCTCGGCGCGCTGGATGCCATTCGCGCACAAGGGCTTCGGGTTCCCGACGACATCGCGCTCGCCGCATTCGACGACATCCCGTGGTTCGTCCACACCGACCCGCCGATCACCGCGATCGCGCAGCCGACCGGCGAACTCGGCCGGGCGGCGGTCCACGCCCTCGTCGACCGGATCGAGGGCAGGTCACCACAATCGGTCACGCTGCAGGCCAGGCTCATCGTGCGCCGCTCCTGTGGCGAGGCGCCGACCGGACAGAGGAGCGATACATGAGCCCCACGGACGAGCTGCTGCGCATCGAGGGGATACGCAAGGTATTCCCCGGCGTCGTCGCGCTCGACGGTGTCGACTTCGACCTGCGCCGCGGCGAGGTCCACGTCCTGCTCGGCGAGAACGGTGCGGGCAAGAGCACGCTGATCAAGACGCTGTCCGGTGCCCATCGGCCCGATGACGGACGAATCCTGTTCGACGGCACCGAGGTTCGCATCGACGGCGCACAGGATGCCGAGCGCCTCGGCATCGCGACGATCTACCAGGAGTTCAACCTCGTCCCCGACTTGACCGTCGCCGAGAACATCTTCCTCGGGCGGCAACCGCGCCGATTCGGGATGATCGACCGCAAGCGCATGGAGGCCGACGCGGCCGCGCTGCTCGAGCAGGTCGGTGTCGCGGTCTCGCCGCGCGCGCAAGTCCGCGAGCTCGGTATCGCCCGGCTGCAGATGGTCGAGATCGCCAAGGCGCTGAGCCTGCGCGCCCGGGTACTGATCATGGACGAGCCGACCGCGGTGCTCACCTCCGAGGAGGTCGAGACGCTGTTCGCGATCGTGCGCAGGCTGCGCGCGGACGGGGTCGGCATCGTCTTCATCACCCACCATCTGGAAGAGATCGCGGCGCTCGGTGACCGGGTGACGGTCATTCGCGACGGGCGCAGCGTCGGTCAGGTGCCCGCGTCCACCACGCAGGACGAGCTCGTCCGCCTGATGGTGGGGCGCTCGATCGACCAGCAGTATCCGCGCGAACGCACCGACGCCGGGCCGCCGCTGCTCGCGGTCGACAAGCTCACCCGCGCGGGCGTATTCCACGAGGTGAGCTTCCGGGTGCGGGCTGGCGAGGTGGTCGGCGTCGCCGGACTCGTCGGCGCCGGGCGCACCGAGGTGGCACGGGCGATCTTCGGCGCGGATCCGTATGACCAAGGGACCGTACAGGTTTCGGGTCGCGAGCTGCGCCGCCACGACGTGGTCGCCGCGGTCGGCGCCGGCATGGGCCTGGTGCCGGAGGACCGCAAGGGGCAGGGACTCGTCCTCGATGCCTCCGTCGAGGCGAATCTCGGCCTCGCCACGCTGCGCTCGGCCACCCGCGCCGGACTCGTCGACGGCGCGGCACAGCATCGGGCGGCGGCACGGATGGCCGCGCAGCTCGGCGTGCGGATGGCGGGCCTCGGCCAGCAGGTGCGCACTCTGTCCGGCGGCAATCAGCAGAAGGTCGTCATCGGCAAATGGCTGCTCGCCGACACCAAGGTGCTGATCCTCGACGAGCCGACCCGCGGTATCGATGTCGGCGCGAAAGTCGAGATCTACCAGCTCATCAACGCATTGACGGCGGCGGGCGCCGCGGTGCTGATGATCTCCAGCGACCTGCCGGAAGTGCTCGGCATGAGCGACCGCGTGCTGGTGATGGCCCACGGCCGGATCGTCGGCGAGCTCTCCTCCGACCAGGCGACGCAGGACGCCGTCATGGCGCTGGCCGTCACCACCCCGTCCACCGAATCCTCGATCGAACTGGAGACCAACCGTGGCCGCTGACTCGCCCGATCATCCGGCAGGCCCGCGCAGCCTCCGGCGTCTGCTGCTCGACAACGGCGCGCTCACCGCGCTCATCGTGCTCGTCATCGCGCTGTCCGCGCTGTCTGGCGACTTCCTGACGACGAACAATCTGCTGAATATCGGTGTGCAGGCGGCGGTTACCGCCATCCTCGCCTTCGGCGTCACCTTCGTGATCGTCGCGGCGGGTATCGACCTCTCGGTCGGTTCGGTCGCCGCGCTCTCGGCCACCGTCCTCGCGTGGAGCGCCACCTCGGCGGGACTTCCGGTCTGGCTCGCGGTGGTCCTCGCGGTCGGCACCGGTCTCCTGTGCGGCGGTGTCAACGGCGTGCTGATCTCCTACGGGAAGCTGCCGCCGTTCATCGCGACACTCGCCATGCTGTCGGTGGGGCGCGGTCTGTCCCTTGTGATTTCACAGGGCAGCCCGATCGCCGTGCCGGATTCGATTGCGCACCTGGGCGATACGCTCGGCGGCTGGCTACCGGTCCCGGTGCTGGTCATGATCGTGATGGGGTTGCTCACCGCGTTCATCCTCGGGCGCACCTACATCGGCCGCGCCATGTACGCGATCGGCGGCAACGAGGAAGCGGCCCGCCTGTCCGGGCTGCGGGTACAGCGGCAGAAGGTCGTCATCTA
The DNA here is from genome assembly GCF_044547285.1 of Nocardia sp. NPDC052566. Classification (NCBI taxonomy): domain Bacteria; kingdom Bacillati; phylum Actinomycetota; class Actinomycetes; order Mycobacteriales; family Nocardiaceae; genus Nocardia; species Nocardia sp. NPDC052566. The sequence continues at coordinate 1,191,214 of NZ_JBIUAF010000001.1, forward strand.
CGCGCTGGCCGGGCTTTTCGCGGCGACCGCAGGCATCGTGCTCGCCGCCAGGCTGTCCTCGGCACAACCGCAGGCGGCGCAGGGCTACGAGCTCGATGCGATCGCCGCGGTGGTCATCGGCGGCGCCAGCCTGGCGGGCGGTTCGGGCAAGGCCTCCGGAACACTGGTCGGCGCACTGATTCTGGCGGTGCTGCGCAACGGCCTCAACCTGCTCTCGGTCTCCGCCTTCTGGCAGCAGGTGGTGATCGGCGTGGTCATCGCGCTCGCGGTACTGCTGGATACGTTGCGGCGCAAGGCGGGCCGGACGGCAGCGGTCGTGGTCGGCAACAGCACGGGCGGAAAGGGCCGTCAGGCACTGACATACGCACTCGCGGCCGTGGTCGCCGTCGCCGCGGTGGGCGGATTGTCGTTGCTGCACAACGGATCCTCGTCGACGGACACGAAGCTCGGCATGTCGCTGTCCACGCTGAACAACCCCTTTTTCGTGCAGATCAAGCAGGGCGCACAGGAAGAGGCGGACAAGCTCGGCGTGGACCTGACCGTGACCGACGCCCAGAACGACGCGTCACAGCAGGCGAATCAGCTGCAGAACTTCACCAGCGCGAACAGCGGGGCGATCATCGTCAACCCGGTCGATTCGGATGCGGCGGGGCCCGCGGTGCGCGCCGCGAACAAGGCCAGGATTCCGGTGGTCGCCATCGACCGCGGCGTGAACAAGGCCGAGACCGCCGCCCTCGTCGCCTCCGACAATGTCGAGGGCGGCAGGCTCGGGTCCAAGGCACTGGCCGAAAAGCTCGGCGGCCGAGGCACGATCGTCATCCTGCAGGGGCAGCCGGGCACCTCGGCGAGCCGTGAGCGCGGCGCGGGTTTCGAAGCCGGCCTGCGCGACTATCCCGGCATCACCGTCGTCGCGAAACAGCCCGCCGACTTCGACCGCACCAAGGGCCTCGACGTGATGACGAATCTGCTGCAGGCCCATCCGGATATCAAGGGCGTCTTCGCCGAGAACGACGAGATGGCGCTCGGCGCGATCAAGGCACTCGGGACGGCGGCGGGCACGTCGGTACAGGTCATCGGATTCGACGGAACCCCGGACGGATTGACCGCGGTCGAATCCGGCACGCTGTTCGCCTCGGTGGCCCAGCAGCCGAAGGAACTCGGCCGGATCGCGGTGCGCAACGCGCTGCTCGCCGCCCAGCACAAGACGGTCGAACAGACGGTGCACGTGCCGGTGCAGGTCGTGACCAAACAGAACGTGGCCGGATTCGGCAAGTGACCCGCGAAATACCAAGGGAGGCAACGCGTGGATAGCTATGACCTGCTGGTCGTCGGTTCGGCCAACGCCGATCTGATCGTCGAGGTCGAGCGGCGGCCGCTGGCGGGGGAGACGGTGCTCGGCTCCGATCTGGTCGTGCTTCCCGGCGGGAAGGGCGCCAATCAGGCGGTCGCGGCCGCCCGGCTCGGCGCGCGGACCGCGCTGCTGGCCAGGGTCGGCGATGACGCCAACGGGCGGATGCTGCTCGATGCGCAGCGCGACGCCGGTGCCGACACGACGGCCGTACTGATCGGTGGTGCGCCCACCGGCGTCGCACTGATCACGGTCGACCCGTCCGGCGACAACAGCATCGTGGTGTCGCCCGGCGCCAACGGGCGGCTCACACCGGAGGACGTACGCGGCGCGGCACACCTGCTGCGCGCCGCGCGCGTGGTGTCGGCCCAATTGGAGATACCGCTGGAGTCCGTGCTGGAGGTGGTACGAAACCTGTTGCCGCACAACCGATTTGTCTTGAACGCATCACCGCCGCGCGCATTGCCGCCCGAGCTGCTCGCGGCCTGCGACCCACTGATCGTCAACGAACACGAGGCCCGCGTGCTCCTCGGCCCGACGGCAGGCCCCGACCCCGGAGCATGGGCCGCGGCCCTGCTCGCCCTCGGCCCACGCTCCGTCGTGATCACCCTGGGCGCCGACGGTGCACTCGTCGCCGACCCGGCGGGCGCCACACCCATCCCCGCCCGCAGCGTCGAGGTCGTCGACACCACCGGAGCGGGCGACGCCTTCACCGCGGCCCTGGCCTGGCGCCTCGCCCAGGGAGAACCCCTCCCCACCGCAGCCGCCTACGCCTCCCGAGTAGGCGCCGCCGCCGTCACCAAACCAGGCGCCCAAGCGTCCTACCCCACCGCCGACCAGCTGGACGCGCTCTGAGCCCGACGCCGAGATCGACTGGGCTGCCACCAGCCGGAGGGCTCACCAGCACGGATGGCCACCTGGGCGTTGCGTTCGAGGACATTGCCAATCCTGCGCTGAAGCGCTGGTGACGCGGTTTGGACATGCGGGCACGGACCACGCGACCGTCATGGAGCTCGATCTGCCGGGCGATCTCCTGTGGAAGGAGTTCGAGCTCCTCCCACGTCATACGGTCGGGGAGGTCGAACCGGCTGGTCGATGTCATGGCGATCCTCCGCGATCGGGTCGATACGGCCTGACCCGACGTTACCGCGGAGCTCGGCCGATGCGGTGCGGCCGCTTGTCATTGCTGCGTCGTCGCATCGTTCGGTACAGCAGCCACAGGGCCAGCGCGACTGGTGACAGGATCGCCGCGAAGAGGATTCCGGCGAACGTTCTGTAGCCGTGCGGATCGAACAGCAAGCCGGTGGCGCTGAGTACTGCCGTGCCGCCGAGCAGCACGATCAACGCGGCGGTGCAGGCAAATGCGCCGAGCACGAGGCCACGGAGCGTTGTCCGCAGGCTGCCTCTGCGGCTGGTGCGATCGGGTGTGTCCATGGTCGACTTCGCGGGGTTGGCCGGTGCCGCTATCGCTGCGGGTCAGGGGTGCAGATGGTCAGGAAGGACTTCTGGTTCTCGCGCCGGACGTCGGATGCGTCCATCCAGCCGCGCGGGCCGAAAAGGTAACTCCCGGAAGGGTGTTGGGCCGATTCGCGCAGGATCTGGGCGACGTCGGCCCTGGCGCCGTATGCCTTCGGGCCGTCGACCGAGAAGTTGAGCGAGCCTGCCGTGGTCCAGTCGTAGTCGGCGGGCAGCGGCTTCTGGATCTGTAGCGGGCCACCGGCGTCCGGAGCGGATTCCTTGGCGGTCCTCAGCAAGTCCATATGCTCCACCAGCACCCCCGGCCGCGGCGCGGTCCACCGCTGTTCCGTGCTTTCCCGCGTGCCGGAGTCGAAGATCAACGTCAGGCCGGTGACGCCATCGCACGGGGTGCCCGTCCAGAGTTTCAAGATGCCGTCGTCGACGCGGAATCCGGCCGCCGGTGGCAGCGACGGCGCGAACTGCGCCTTGGTCTCGCATCCGGCGGTCACCGCCGCCAGCAGCAGGACCGCCCCGATGACCCGCCGCCGCTCAGCGATATCCGCCATCGGAAAGTCCCGCCTCCTCCTCGGTTTTGTTACCGCCGGTGATCTGCTCCCACGCGTAGGAGGCGAGGAAGCCCGCGTGCCCCTTGCGCGCCCATTGCTGGGAGTGGCGTTCCTCGTGGTGCAGCAGTCGGTCGAGGTCCAGATTCCCCTGGTACGGGCCGTCCTTGCCGTCGTACCACGCGTGGCCCGACCTTGCCACCTCTCGAATTTGCTGCGCCGCGTCTTTCGGGTCGTCGATGTTGACCATGAACGTGTCGCCCCAAGTCGTTCCGCCTTTTTGGCTGTACAGGTCCTGGATGAAGTTTCCGCCCAGGCCCATCATCATGCCGTTCGGGGTGGTCGCCAACCGTCCACCGTTGCCGTGCACGAATCCCACATCTTCCCGGTAGCTCCAGGAGTTCGCCTTCTGCCGTTCGGTGATTCGCCGCAGTTCCGCGGATCCGTACGGGGTCGGTGCGAAGTCGGTCTTTTCACCCTCGGTGCCGTAGTCGGTGCCCGCGTTGAGGATGTAGGTCATCCGCACCGCCTTCGCGGCGTCGTTTCCGCTGATGTTGGTCGGCAGCAAGAAGTACGACTTGAAGATCCCGTCGCCGTCCTCGTCCTCGCGGATCTCTTCCAATCCTTCGAGGATCTTGAAGTCCTCGGGCGTGATGTGGTGTTCGGCGGCGATCTGTTTGATCGTGTCGATCGAGACGCCACGGCGCACGGCGTTCTCCAGCCACTGCCGGTAGTAGCCGGACACGGGCGGCCCGGTCAGCAGCCCGGCGTCGCGCAGCGCCTGCTCCATCTCGGCCACTTGGGCGTCGATCTCCCCACCCTTGCGCGCGGCGTCCAGGGTGGTCGCTCCGTGGTCGCTGATCTTACGGTCCTGCGCGAGTTGCATCACCCGGGCGAGGGCGGCGTCGATGGTGGTCGCCGTGGTGAGTATCGCCCTGGTTTCCTGCTCCAACTGCTTCCTGATGATGTCGCGGTACCGCCGGATCTCGGCGCGGTCTTCGGCCTCCATCCGCGACTTCAGTGGGGGATCGGCGGGCTTGCTGTCCACGATCGCGCCGTCGGCCGCGATGCGGAACTGGTAGGCGTCGGCGAGGGAGTCGTTGTTGGTGACCCGGTTCTGCAAGGCCGACACGTCGTCCGACATATCCTGTAGCGCGCGCTCGACGGCGGACAGCTCCGCGATCAGGATCTCGGCGTTGTTTCGCGTATTTCCCAGCGAGCCGCGCGCGCGATCGCTTGCGGGACCGTGCCATTCGGGTAATTTCCTGGCGTCGTCGAGCTCGTCCTGCAACCCGATGAGCGTGTCCCGCCGCCCGCGCAGATTGGTGGCCGATGTATCGAGCGCCCCAGCGTCCCATTTGCGGACGTCGTCGTAGCCGATGGTCATCCGCGGAAAGCCTTTGTCGCCTCGGCCTCATTTTCGGAATACAACGTCGCGGCCGAGCTGACCGTTTCGCTCCACTGGCCGATTTCGCCTGCCCACCCCTTCGCGCGCTCGTTGAACGTCGACGCCAGAGTAGGTGCGCTCTTCGCCGTGGCCCCGCCGGGCAATGCGGTCGCGACCGCAGCCAACCCGGCCCCGGGTTCCGCCGTAAGGGCTTGTCCCGCAGCGGATCCCGCCGCCTTGGCCGCCGCCCGCAACTGGCCGATCTCGACCTCGAACCCGCTCACCGCCCGCGACCTTTATTCCTGGTGCCGATTCCCTGAACGGGATCGAAACGGTACATGTCGAATAAGTTCCGTCGCGGAGTCGAACTGGGCGGCGAGGCTTTGCGCGGGCGAGTTGCCCGCCTGGATCCTGCTGCTGGCATCGAGTATTCCCCCAGAGCGCACTATCAATTGATTCGGGTGGCGCGTAGGCATTGATGCTATCGCCCATCGAGATCCGCCCTGCGCCATGTATTCTAGGGGCTTGCGATAGTCAGGGTTCGCTAAACGTGTTCTGCCGGAAGACTTTCTGTCTGCCGTGCGAGATCTCGCAGCGCCCGAACCGATGCGGCAGCCGGTTTGTTCGCCACTCGCCGGGGGCGCGCGTCCGAGGCGTAGAAGCGGTCCGGCACAGGGTTTCGGCCCTTCTGGTGTCCGGAGGAGGCACGGGCTCGGGGTCGATGGGCCCGGATCGGCGATCGGGCCGTTGGTTGTTCGGCAGGAAAGTCGGTGGCGGTGGGAAATCCCGGCTAATGTAACGCGTTGACTGGCAACGGGCCTCGGTCATCCAGCCCGGTTGTCACCTATTCGTGCAGAAGTCCCCGCGTGAACGATCGGAGAAGTCCGAGACCGAGGGGGTGGTGCGTGGCAACAGCCGCGACGGGGCGGTGAAGGAGGTGGTTGTCGCGACAGCGCAAGCAGGCGTACATGCTTCTCGGTACGAGCAGACCCCACTACAGTCGAAGGTGTGGACCGGTTGCGCCGCGACCTCGCCGATGGGCATGCGGGAAGGAGTGGGTCGCTGCTGTCCGGAGTGTGATCCGAGCACCCGAAATCTCCGGGCTCGAACCGCCGGAAGAAAGGCAACATGCAGTGGATCTTCGTGAAGTTCCGTGCGGGCCCGGACGTTTGCCAGTGCTCGGACACGGTTGGCGGATGTGGCGTGATCCCGTTCAGTTCATGGTGGATCTGGCCAGCATCGGAAAGATAGCACGCGTCGATATCGGCAGCCTCGCCGTCTATGTCATCACCGATTTCGAACTGCTCCACCGGGTGCTGGTGGAGAACTCCGACGCCTTCGAGCGCGGGCTTCTCTTCGAACGCATCCGTCTCGTCTTCGGCGAGTCGCTGATCGTCGCGGATGGTCAGGAACACAAGTATCTTCGCCGTCTGCTGCAACCAGCGTTCCATCGGACAGAGTTGGAAAGCTACGCGGACGTCATGCAGCGCAACGCGGACGCGCTGGCGAGCTCATGGCGGCCGGGCCAGATCGTCGATGTGCGTGCCGCGATGCTGGGGATGGTGATCGCCAACCTCCTCGAGTCCATGTTCTCGCACAGACCCGAGACCGAGGAGATACAACTCATCTCGAGTCTGATCACGGACATCGGCGCGGGCGCCATGGTGGGCAGCGTGCTGCCCAAGCGGTTGACGAACCTGCCGTTGCCGGTGAACCGCAGATTCATCTCGGCGGGAACGCAGCTGCGGGACTACTGCAGGGAGCTGTTCGTCGCGCGCCGGGCCAGCGGTGAGCGCCGGGACGACCTGATCGACATGCTGCTGGATTCGTCGGACGAACACCATGGTGACGAGTACCTGATCGAGCAGGCCATGACGATTCTGTTCGGCGGGATCGACGCCTCGACCGCCACGCTGACCTGGGCTCTGTACGAGCTGTCGCGGCATCCGGAGGTGGCTGCGCAACTGCAGAAAGAGTTCTCCGCCGCAGGGGATCTCAGCCCACGGAGCCTCGACCAGCTGGACTACCTGAACCACTTCCTGAACGAGGTCACGCGGGTCCATTCGGCGCTGCTGCAGACCAGACGCAACATCACCACGGTCGAGCTCGACGGTTTCACATTTCCGGCCGGGACCAATATCGGCTACAGCATCGCGGCTATTCACCGCAACCCGCAGATTTTCACCGATCCGAATACCTTCGATCCCGATCGGTGGTCGAGCGGGTCGAAATGCCGGAGCTTCATTCCGTTCAGCAAGGGCAACCAGATGTGTATCGGCAACAACTATGCCTGGCTGGCGCTGCAAACGACTGTCCACAGCCTGCTGTCGAAGTGGGACTTCCAGCCGGTCGCTACCAAGCGGGTCCCGCGATCCCTGGGGCCGATCCCCGGAATGGAAAGGCTTCCGCTCGAGGTTCGTCCGGCCTCCGTGTAATCGGCTCAGGCCGTGCCTGATTTGGTGAGCGTCGTTCTGCGGTATCCGGACAACCGGCGGATGACGATGGGCAGGACGGCTGCGCCGAGGAACAGGGCGACCGCGACGAGGATGAAGTAGAGCAGCGATCCGTTGCGGCCGAAGCGGGGGAGGAAGGCGACTTCCTGGCCGGTGGCGGCGACGGCGTTGAGGAACGGTGCGTAGGCCTGCAGCGTGTGTCCGTGCGGCAGCAGGTTGATGTTGTTCTCGGCCACATAGATCCAGAACAAGAGGACGGCGATGGCGGCGGACGGAGTGCGAATCAGTGATCCGACCGCGATGCCTATTCCGCATGCGGCGAACGCGTAGCTCGGGACGGTCCAGAGGAACCGGATACCGGCCGAGTCGGTGATGTCGACGGCCCCATAGATGTGGGGGAACTGGTGTGGCAGCGTGACCATGACGATCACGAGCAGAACAGTTGTCGATATCGCCGTGACGGCGCCGTAGTAGATCCACCGGGCCAACGCGACCGTCCAGGCCCGGGGAAACAGGAAGGCGTTCAAATCGCTTGTCTGACCGCGCCATTGAGTGGCGTGGGCGTAAGCGGTGGCGACCATCATCACCGACACGGACAAGGTCATCACCCAGTACACGGAATTGGTGGTGGAGACCGTGGCCACGTAACTCTGCCCGGGAACGGTGGCGAGTCGTTCTGCGACAGCGGCGATTCCGAACGTGATGACCAGCGGCAGTGCGAAGGTGATGGGGACGGCGACGGTCCACAGGAAGCTGCGTCCGGTGGTGCGGGTCCATTCGGCGGCGACGCCGCGGCGGATCAGAGTGGCCGGACCGGGGCTGTTCATGTGCCCACGCCCAATGTGACGTCGGTGGGCAGCCCGGCGATTCGCAGGTAGGCGTCTTCGAGCCTGGTCTCATCGGGACCGAGGGTGTTCATGAGGTGGGCGTAGGACTGGTCGGCCAGCACGCGCCCGTTTCCGAGGACGACGATGTGGTCGGCGTTGCGTTCGACCTCGTCGAGCAGGTGCGTGGCAACCAGGACACAGGTTCCGGCATCGGCGAGATCGCGCAGCAGTGCGCGAATCCAGCGGATGCCCGCGATGTCGAGGCCGTTGAGCGGTTCGTCGAGCAGCAGGGTTCGCGGCTCGGAGAGCAATGCGGCGGCGATACCGACGCGTTGGAGCATGCCGAGCGAATAGTGCCCCAGCCGGCGATCGGCGACCCCGGCGAGGTCGACGAGGTCGAGGACGTCGCCGACCCGGCCGGTGGGTATGCCACGGGCGCGGGCGATCCAGCGCAGGTGCCGCCGCGCGGTGTGGCGCGGGTCGAAGGCTCGGTAGTTGAGGTGCATGCCCAGCGTTGCCGGTGTGGTGTGATGGGCCCGGACGAGGGTGCCGTCGACACGGACGGTGCCGACGGCAGGCGCGATGACGCCACAGATACACCGCAGCAGCGTGGTCTTGCCGGTGCCGTTGAGGCCGATCAGGTAGGTGAGTGTCCCGTCTGCCACCGTCAGTTCGGGGACTTCGAGCACGGTCACGCCCGGGTAGGCCAGGGTGAGGTCACGGATGTCGATCACGCCGCTCGCAGCCGGTCAGAAGTCGCAGGCCAGCGCCAGCCCCACGGCCTTGATGCCCTCGCACACGGAGCTGTTGGACAGCTTCCAGACACCATCGATGCGCTTCCAGACCACGCGCGCGACCAGATCCGGTTGGCCCGCCGATTTGCTGCGGAGCATCGCGGTGTGCACGTTGCCGTCGTGGGTTTCGGGACCGGTGATGTCGTTCGACCCGCGCGGGGCTCGGTACCAGCCGAGGTTGTAGAGGGTCTTCGCCACCACGATCGCTCTCATGCCGCCCTCCATGTTGGCGGCCTTGGCCTCGTCGGAGGAGGGCTGTTCGATGAGCAAGTCGACCTGGTCGTTGAGCTGGTCCAGGGTGGGGACATCGTCGGTGATGAGAAAGTTGTCGGGAACGGCGGAGGCAATAGGGGCATTGGCAATCGAGACGCCGGTCGTGACCATGGTGACCGCTGTGATCGTCGACACGACACCAGCGACAGTTTTGAGGGTCTTCATCTTTCATCCTCTGATCGACTGGGACAGAGCCTGATGCACGCACGAAATGTGCAGGCGGCAAACAACAAATTAGCGAGTTCGAGCGCCTTCGTCGGTGGTTTGCAAATGTTCCTGTCTACTCCGGTTCACGCCGGCGCGTCATGGCTTGCGGCCGATGGCGCCGAGCATGACCATGCGAGTCTCGGGCAGGTCGGGGCGTAGCCACTGCTGCACCGGCACAACACCGGGTTCGAGCAACTCGAACCCGGCCATGAAGGACTCGGTCTGTGCCTTGGACCGGAAGGCGACTTGGGCCGACGAGCCCCGGGTGCCCTCGAGCACCTTGAGTATTTCCGGAGTGGAATCAAGCGAGCCGTGAGTCATCGCCACGTAGCTGCCCGGCGCCAATTGATCGCGGAAGGCGGCCATGATCGCGGCGGGGTGTTCCTCGTCCATCACGTAATGCAGCACCCCGATGAGCGTGATGGCCACCGGCTCGCTGAGGTCTATCAGGGTGCGGTTCTTCAGCTGATCGAGGATGTCGTCGGGACGGCGAATATCGCCGAGAAGTGCGGTGATACCCCGCGGCTTGGCCAGGAGCGCGTCGCAATGGGCGTGCACCACCGGGTCGTAGTCGACGTACACCACCTGCGCCGACGGGTCGATCGCCCGCGCAACCTCGTGCACGTTGGGCGAGGTCGGGATACCCGAGCCGAGATCGATGAACTGGTGGATACCGGCTTCCGCGGCCATCTCGACCGCCTTGCGCATGAAGCCGCGGGCGAACCAGACCAACGTCCGGAGTTCGGGTGCGTCAGAGAGCATTTGGCCGGCCATGTCCTGGTCGACCTCGCGACTGTCTTTCCCGCCCAACAGATAGTCGTACACCCGGGCAGAGTTCAGCTGACCCGGGTTGAACGGTTGTGGCGTTCGGTTGATCTCCGACGCAGGCCCTTCAGTTCCTTCGACCACAGGTTCAACCGTAGCCGATCGGTACCGCAGCCGGGTGCTCCTCCGGAGATCTGTCGCCCGGATGTGGCGGAAAAATTTGTTGCCCGAGCGTCGCGCCGCGCCGCCCGCGCGGACCGGTCCCCGATCCGAGCCATCGGCGAACCATGCTCCGACACAACACGATTCACCGCCCACGGCAGGTCTACCAGCGCTTACTTCGGACTGCCGTCGCTGGCCGGGTCATGACGTGTGCACGGCGGCGTCGGAGAGTGCGTCGCCGCCGGTGTCGGTGCCGGTGTCGAGCCCGGTCGACGACCGGCGGTTCAGAGATCCGTTTCGGCCAAGGCGACCGCGTGTGCCACCGCGGACCGTGCCCGGTCGACGGTCGTATAGCGGCCTAGACCGCACGGGGCCGCGACGTCCAGCACGCCGCCGTAGGCCGATTCCGCCGCCGCCAGCCCCTGTCGTGCCTGCGCGAGCGGCTGCGCCGGATGCGCCAGCCCGGCGATCACCCGCGTGCTGGCAGGCAATTCGAGGCGGGTCAGTGGCGCGTAGTACCGCGGCCGGACCGGCGCCTGTTTGCCATCGCCCATGGGCATGTGGACGAAGTCGAGATGTCTTCCCGCAGGCCAGTATCGCGCTATCGCGTTGGCCAGCGCGACGACCGGTGCCGTCGATCTCGGCGTCACGGCCGGTTTGTCGTCGAGGCTCCCGTAGCACAGGTGCACGCCGAAACGGGCATCGTGGGGCGCCCGTGCGACGAGGCGCGCGATCGCTCGACCCGCCACGGTGGCCGGGCCATGCCGCAGGACCCCGGGAGTCATCGCGCAGAGCAGCGTCTCCGCCGCCAGTTCGAGTTGGAATACGACGTTGTCCCCCAACGCTTCCTGGATGCGGACGATCTCCCTGACGGTGGCGTCGACGATCGGGCGGTAATAGGGGAAGCCGCGGTCACCACCACCGGGTGCGCCTCGCCATCTGAGCATCCGCGCCTCGAAGGCGATGAAACCGATGACGAAGGGCGTCGGTATGCCGACCTGCAAGCGAAGTCCGGGATGGGTTCGGCACATGTCGACCAGTGCGTCCCCGGCGCGCCCGGCCTCCTCCGCATAGCCGAGCGCGGCGTCGACGTCGGCCTCGGCCAGCGATCGGCCTGTTCGAAGCCGGAAGGTGTCGCGGGAACGCAGCGTTGACCAGTCGCCGCTGCGTACGGGCGCCAGCGCCGGGGCCTTGCCGAGCCGGTCGATGATGGGCCTGATGTACCACTTGGCGCGGTAAGGATCCGCTTCACCGCCCGGAACCATGCCGTCCAGGAATTCACCGGCCGTGTCGACGGCGAACGCCATTGCCTTCTCTGGACTGTCCAACTCTGTGGGCAAGCTGCCCACGAAGTGAACCCTGCGCTTCGGCTGCACAGCGTCAGTGTCGCATATCGGCCGTTCCGAGCGGGCCGTCTGGGGCATCCAGGTCGCTGAAGGACGAGAGTCCCACGCGATGAACGATATTCACCGGCTCCAACGCGTTCGTCGCCGTCGGCGCCCCGGTGCCGAAGGTCCGCGAGAACGGGCGAGTGATCGACATCCGCGGTCCTCCGCGAGCCGATTCCGGGCGCGAAAGCCATTGATGGGCTGCCTGATTGATCGAAATATGATTCAAAAATGATGATTTGTCGAAGCTGTAATAACTTTGATCATTTCCGGCTGCGCATCGCGAGTCATCGGAAATACTTTCGGCGTGTCGTGTGGCAACGCGCCGAGTGACTTTTCGAACGTGTAACCGCGTGGCTATGGCGGTAATTGCTTGTCGTCGCAATTTTTGAGCGCTGGCACGGCTGCTGGCATGACCATCGGCAAACTCGAGAAGATCTTGATCATATTCGACTGAGTTTGTAGCGTTTCGCGCACGTTCAATCAGCTGAATTCCCATATGTGCTCGCGGGGGATGCCCTGTGAGCAGCTGCGGATGGCTGAAACGCCCCTACTGGGCGTCATTAGTGTGAAATGCGAGGTCGGCGATGGCTGGACGGGTGATCTACACCGGATACGAGTACCAATATCCTGTCGGCGGGAACCGCCTGCTGACCGAACATGTCGCGCTGCTCGACGCCGCGGGCGTCGAGGCTTACCGCTGGTCGCCGACGCCGGGATTCCGCTACAACTGGTTCGAGGACACGGTGCCCACGCTGTCCGGAGCCGAAATCGACCTCGGCGCAGAGGATCTCGTGGTCGTGCCCGAACTGACCGTATTGCCGGGCCGTGATCCGGCGCCGGGTGGCCGCAAGGTCATCATCGTGCAGGGCCATTTCATGACGTTTCTGACGTGCCCCGATCTCAACCCCTACCCGGGCTGGAGCACCGACCCCGCGCTCTGGACGATCTCACGCAACGGCGTCGAGGTGCTGAGCCGGGCGATCCCGAATCTGCCTGCACCGCAACTGGTGCCGAATCCGATCGACGCCGAGTTGTTCCGGCCCGCGCCGCAACGCACCCGCAGCATTGCCTGGATGTCCCGCAAGCGCCCCTCGGAAAGTGCGCTGCTCAAACAGATTCTGCGCAACGATCCCCGCTGCGCCGGTGTCGAACTGCGCGATATCCGCGGCGTATCGCACGAGCAGGTTGCGGAGATCCTGGCCGGCACCTCGGTATTCATCGCCCTCGGTGCGCCCGAGGGCGAAGGCTTCGGGCTGCCCGTTGCCGAAGCGCTCGCCGCGGGCTGCCTGGTCACCGGATACGGACTCGGCGGTGGTGACGAGCTGTTCGAGGCGCCGTCGGCCTGGCCGGTGCCGGACCTGAAGACCGTGCAGCTCGCCGACCGTGCGCTGGAACTGCTCGATCTGCCCGGCGCGGCACGCATTCGCGAGCAGGGCAGGCAATGGCTGATGGACCGGTACAACGCGACTGTGACCACCGCCGCGTTGCTCGAGGCGGTCGAAGCCGCGCGCGCCATGCCGGGCGCCGCCTGCAGGGCAGTGCACCCGGCGGCGTGGATGGCCGAACTCATGGCCTTCGTCGCACCCTACGCGGCGCCGCTCGAAGCGGCGGGCGCCGAACAGCCGTGAACGACAACGCGTCCCTGGACTCGGATGTCGCCGTCATCGGTATGGCGTGCCGGGTGCCGGGCGCCGACACCGTCGCCGAGCTGTGGCAGGTGCTGATCGACGGCCGGGACACGCTGTCCGCGCCGCCATCCGACCGCGTCGCCGCGCTCGATGCCGCGGTTCGCGCGGGCGTCATGGCGCGCGCGGGTTATCTCGCCGATGTGGCGGGATTCGACGCGTCACTGTTCGGGATGTCTCCCCGTGAGGCGCGCGACGCCGACCCGCAGCAACGGCTGTTGCTCGAATTATGCTGGGAGGCATTCGAAGACGCCGGAATCGTGCCGGGACCCGGATTCGGCACCGGCGTATTCGTCGGCGCCACTTCGGCGGACTACGCCCTACTGGCCGCGCGGGTGGGCACACCGAGCCCGCATACGCTCACCGGGACGAACCGCGGCATCCTCGCCAACCGGCTGTCCCACTACTTCGGATTCGACGGTCCGAGCCTCGTAGTGGATACCGGGCAGTCGTCCGGACTGGTCGCGGTGCACACCGCGTGCGAAAGCCTGCGCGGCGGCGAATCGGACCTGGCGGTCGCCGGTGGCATACACCTCAACCTCACCGGCGATACGGCCGAGGCGCTGGCCAGGCTCGGCGCGCTGTCGGCCGACGGCCGCTGCCATACCTTCGACGCCGCTGCCAACGGTTTCGCCCGCGGTGAGGGCGGCGGTCTGGTGGTGCTGAAACCACTGGCCCGCGCGCTCGCGGACGGCGACCGCGTGCACGCGGTCCTGCGGGGCGGAGCGGTCAACCACGACGGCGCCTGCGACGCGCTCACCGTGCCGAGCGCCCAGGCGCAGGCGCGAGTGCTGCGCGCCGCCTATCGCCGGGCCGCGGTGACGGCCGAGGAGATCGGATACGTCGAACTGCACGGCACCGGAACCCCGGTCGGCGATCCGGTCGAGGCCGCGGCCCTCGGCGAGGTCCACGGTGGCCGCGCCGAACCACTGCCGGTCGGATCGGTGAAAACGAATATCGGGCACCTCGAGGCCGCGGCCGGTGTTATCGGGCTGATCAAAACCGTGCTCGCGCTGGGACATCGGGTATTGCCCGCCAGCCTCAATTTCAGCGAACCCAACCCGGCCATCCGTTTCACGCGGGCACGGCTGCGGGTAGTGCGCGAATGCGAGCCGTGGCCAGGATCCGGCACGGGCCCGGTGCTGGCCGGAGTGTCGTCGTTCGGGATCGGGGGCACCAACGCGCATCTCGTCGTGCAGTCCTGGCCCGCGCCGCAACCGTCGCGGGCGACCGCGACCGGACCGATCGTCTGGCCACTGTCCGGACATACCGACGCGGCGTTGCGGGCACAGGCCGGTCGGCTCGCCGCACATCTGCACTCGGCCGAATCGGACAGTAGCGCAGCGGCATTCGCCGCCGGCGGGCCGATGGAGATCGCCCGATCGCTGGCGGCCCGCAGCCCGCTGTCCCATCGCGCCGCGGTCGTCGGCCGTTCCGGCGCCGAACTGGCCGAGGGGCTGCGCGCGATCGCCGCGGGGACGCCGCACTCGCGGGTGGTCCGGGGGAAGGCGGGGCAGGTGCGGGGCGACGTCGTCTTCGTCTTCCCGGGCCAGGGCACGCAGTGGCCCGGCATGGCGGCCGAATTGCTGCGTACCGCGCCGGTATTCGCCGCGGCGGTCGCGGAATGCGATGCCGCGCTCGCGCCGTGGGTCGACTACTCGGTGACCGAGGTGCTGCGCGGCACGGGCCCGGCGATGGACCGCTCCGACGTGATCCAGCCCGCGCTGTGGACCACGATGGTCGCGCTGGCCGCGCTCTGGCGGGAGCAGGGCATCACCCCGGCCGCCGTGGTGGGTCAATCCCAGGGCGAGATCGCCGCCGCGTGCGTCGCGGGCGCGCTCTCCCTGGCGGACGGCGCGCGGCTCAGCGCGCTGCGTGGCCGGCTCGTGGCGCGGCACCTCGATGGTGGCAGCGGCATGATCTGGGTGGGGCTGCCGGAACACACGGTGCGCGAGCGGCTCGTTCCGTGGGGCGACCGGCTGGCGGTGGCCGTGCTCTCCGGTCCCGAATCCGTCGCCGTCGCAGGCGAACTCGACGCGCTCGACGAGCTGGCCGCCGCCTGGGGGCCGACGACGCGGATACGCAGGGTTGCCCTGGACTACGCGTCGCATTCGGCGCTGGTGGAACCGGTACGCGACGAGCTGATCGCCGCGCTCGCCGCGCTGCGCCCGCGCCCGGCGGCGATTCCGTTCCACTCCACGGTCACCGGCGGACAGCTGACCGGCGCCGAACTGAACGCCGAGTACTGGTATCGCAACCTGCGCGAGCCCGTCCGACTGCACGCGGCCGTGCGCGGGCTGCTCGATGCGGAATACGGGGCTTTCGTCGAGATCAGCCCGCATCCGGTGCTGCTGGCGGGGATCAGGGACTGCGCACTGGCCGAGGACCGTGCGGTGGTGACGGTGCCGACGCTGCGGCGCGGCGAAGCGGGGCCGGACCGGTTGTTCGTCGCGCTGGCCGAACTGTCCACCGGGGGAATGCCGGTGGACTGGACGGCCAGGTACCGGCATGTGGATCGCATTGCGCTTCCGCACTACGCATTTCAACGTCAGAGATATTGGGTGGGCGAGGACGCCGAGCCGCGCGCCGCCGCGCCGGGAGACGATCTCGCCACCGTGGTCCGATACGAAACCGCCGCCGCGCTCGGGTTCGCCGATCCTGCCGAGGTGGATCCCGCGGTGTCCTTTCAGGACCTCGGCTTCGACTCCGCGATGCTGGTGGAGCTGGCCACTCGGCTCGACACCGCGACGAGCGTGCGGCTGAACACCACGGCCCTGTTCGCCCACCCCACCCCGGAACGCCTCGCCACGCACCTCGCCGCCGCCGCGAACCGCGGTGCGGAGGGGCCCACCCCGGCCGCGGAGCCCGCACGGCCCGGAAACGAAACCGCCGCATCGGATTCCGACGACCCCGTGGTGATCGTCGGGATCGGTTGCCGCTTCCCCGGCGGCATCGACTCGCCGGAAACGTTCTGGACGGCACTGGCCGCCGGCGCCGACCTGATCAGCACGGCGCCGGTCGACCGCGGTTGGCACGCGGACGCACTCGGCAACCACGGTGGATTCCTCACCGACGTGGCCGGTTTCGATCCGGGCTTCTTCGGCATCTCCGCGCGCGAGGCGACGGCGATGGATCCGCAGCAGCGACTGCTGCTCGAAACCTCCTGGGAGGCACTCGAATACGCCGGATTCGACCCGACCGGACTGCGCGGCGCCGAAGTCGGCATCTTCTTCGGCGCCACGGCATCGGACTACGGGCACCGCATGCACGAAACCACCCGGGAGACAGCGGGGTACACGCTCACCGGCACGTCGGCGGGCGTGCTGTCCGGGCGGGTCGCCTACGTACTCGGCACCGAGGGTCCCGCGGTGACGGTGGATACGGCGTGCTCGTCGTCGCTGGTCGCGCTGCACCTCGCGGCCCGGTCTCTGCGGTCGGGGGAGTGCGCGACGGCGCTCGCGGGCGGGGCCGCGGTGCTGGCGAATCCGGGCATGTTCGTCGAGTTCACCCGCCAGGGCGGGTTGTCCCCGGACGGGCGCTGCCGCGCCTTCGCCGCGGCGGCCGACGGCACCGGCTGGGCCGAAGGCGCGGGAGTGCTTGTGCTGCAACGCCTTTCCGATGCGCGTGCGCAGGGCCGCGAGGTGCTCGCCGTGCTGCGAGGATCGGCGGTGAATTCCGACGGCGCCTCCAACGGCCTGACCGCGCCGAGTGGTCCCGCGCAGCAGCGGGTGATCCGGCGGGCACTGGCGGACGCGGGACTGCGCGCCTGCGAGGTGGATGCGGTGGAAGCGCACGGCACCGGAACCCGGCTCGGCGACCCGATCGAAGCCGAAGCGCTGCTGGCCGTCTACGGGCCGGATCGGGATGAACCGCTGTGGCTGGGATCGGTGAAATCGAATGTCGGCCATACCCAGGCGGCCGCCGGGGTGGCCGGTGTGATCAAACTCGTGCTCGCGCTGCGGCACCAACTGCTGCCGCGCACGCTGCACGCGGAACAGCCCACCGAAAGCGTCGACTGGTCCCGCGGCGCCGTGCGATTGCTGACCGAACCGGTACCGTGGCCGCCGACCGGACGGCCGCGGCGCGCAGCGGTCTCGTCGTTCGGAATCTCCGGAACCAACGCGCACGTCGTGCTCGAACAGCCACCGCTCCCGACCGCGGAACCCGCGGCGCAGGCGTGGCCGCTGGTGCTGTCGGCGCGTTCGGCCGCCGCGCTCGCCGAGCAGGCGGCCAGGCTGGACGCGCACATCGCCGGACACGGCGCGGGCGGCGTCGCTCGATCGCTGGTGACCACCCGGCCATTGCGCGCGCACCGCGCCGTCGTGCTGACCGAGGACGGGCTGCGCGACCTCGCCGCGCGGCGGCCGTCACCCGATGCCGTCACCGGTGTCGCCGTCGATTCGGGCCGGTCGGTGCTGGTGTTTCCGGGACAGGGCGCCCAGTGGCGCGGAATGGGCCGCGAATTGTGGGCGGCGAATCCGGTATTCGCCGCCCGCATGGCCGACTGTGCCGCGGCGCTCGAACCGCATACCGGATGGTCACTGCGCGACATTGTTTTCGGCGTGCGGGGAGCGCCGGAATTCGATCGGGTCGACGTGGTGCAACCGGTGTCGTTCGCGGTCATGGTTGCCCTTGCGGCGGTGTGGGAATCGGCCGGATTCCGGCCCGATGCGGTTCTCGGACACTCCCAGGGCGAAATCGCCGCCGCCTGCGTGGCCGGTGCGCTGTCGCTCGAGGACGCCGCGCGGGTGGTCGCCCTGCGCAGCCGGATCATCGCCGACGAGCTGGCCGGGCGCGGTGGAATGCTGTCGGTGGCGGTGGCGCCGGAGGAGATCGAACCCGTCGCCGGTGTGGAGCTCGCCGCGGTGAACGGTCCGCGCGCCGTCGTGCTCGCGGGAGATCCGGACACGCTCACCGAACTCGAATCACGGTATCGCGCAAGCGGAATCCGCGTGCGCCGGGTGCCGGTGGATTACGCCTCGCACACCACGCAGGTCGAGCAGGCAGCGGACCGGATCGCCGTGGCTCTCATGGGAATCGTGGCGCGAGCGCCCCGCATCCCCTGGATGTCCACCGTCGACGTGGCCTGGGTGGGCGGCCCGCTCGAGCCGGACTACTGGGTACGGAATCTGCGCAGGCCCGTCCGCTTCGCCGAGGCCGTCGCGCGACTCGCGGAGGCTGGATACGGCCTGTTCGTCGAGTCCAGCGGGCATCCGGTGCTCACCGCGGCCATCGCCGACAGCGCGGGGCGCGACGTCGTCGTCGCGGGCACGCTGCGCCGCGACGACGGCGGTCCCGGACGGATCACCCGGGCGCTGGCCGAAGTGTTCATCGCGGGCGGCCACGTCGACTGGACGGCCGTGCTACCGCCGTCCCGTCCGGTACCGCTGCCGACCTCGGTCTTCGAGCGGCGGCGCTTCTGGCTCGGCGACCCACCGGAGCCCGCCGCCGCGGCACCGGTCGACACCGACCGGACCGACCTGGTCGATCTGGTGTGCCGCGAGGCCGCCCTTGTCCTCGGCGAACGGGATCCGATACCCGCCGGGCGGCCGTTCCGCGACGCCGGTTTCGACTCGCTCACGGCCGTGGACCTGCGCACCCGCCTCGCGCACGACACCGGGGTGACCCTGCCGGTCACCGCGGTCTTCGACCATCCGACCGCGGCCATGCTCGCGGCGCACCTGGCCGAACGGCTCGCGGGCGGCGGCGCCGACGAGGAGATCGCCGCGAACGTCGCGAATACCGAGCCCATCGCGGTGATCGGCATGGCGGTCCGGCTGCCCGGCGGAGTGCGCGGTCCGGCGGAGTTCTGGCAGCTGCTCGAGTCCGGAGCCGACGCGATCACCGGTTTCCCGGCCGACCGCGGCTGGGACCTCGACCGGCTGAGGGCCGGGGCGAGCGCCACCACCGGCGGCGGATTCCTCGACGGCGCAACGGATTTCGATGCCGGGTTCTTCGGCATATCCCCGCGCGAGGCCCTCGCGATGGAACCGCAGCAACGGATTTTCCTCGAGGCCGCCTGGGAGGCGCTCGAGGACGCGCGCATCGACCCCGCGTCGATGCGTGGCAGCGCGACCGGCGTATTCGTCGGCGCGACGCCGCAGTCCTACGGGCCCGACCCGGCCGTGCCCGGACCGGCCGAGGGGTATCTGCTCACCGGGACACTGCCCGCGGTGATCTCCGGTCGCGTCGCCTATGTGCTCGGCACCGAGGGGCCCGCGGTGACGGTGGATACGGCGTGCTCGTCATCGCTGGTGGCGCTGCACCTGGCGGCCCAATCGTTGCGAGCGGGCGAATGCGCGACCGCGGTCGCGGGTGGGGTGACCGTACTGGCCGGACCCGGGATATTCGTCGAATTCTCCCGCCAGGGCGGGCTGTCCGCCGATGGCCGCTGCCGGGCGTTCGGCGCGGACGCCGACGGTACCGGCTGGGCGGAGGGGGCGGGAGTCCTTGTCCTGCAACGGCTGTCGGATGCCACCCGAGCGGGGCGCCGGGTGCTGGCCGTGATCCGCGGATCGGCGGTGAACTCCGACGGCACCTCCAACGGGCTCACCGCGCCCAACGGCAGCTCCCAGCGGCGCGTCATCCGGCAGGCGCTGGCCAACGCCGGTCTGCGACCGTCCGAGGTGGACGCGGTGGAAGCACACGGCACCGGCACTCGACTCGGTGATCCGATCGAGGCCGAAGCGCTGCTGGCGACCTACGGGCAGGACCGCCGGACCCCGCTGTGGCTGGGATCGGTCAAATCGAATGTGGGCCATACGCAGGCCGCGGCGGGTGTCACCGGAGTGATCAAGATGATCCTCGCGCTGCGCAACGGGCTGTTGCCGCGCACACTGCACGCCGAGCGGCGCAGCGAACTCGTCGACTGGTCCGCCGGTGCGATCGAACTGCTGAACGAGGCGGTGCCGTGGCCCGTCGACGGCCACCCGCGCCGCGCGGGCATATCGGCTTTCGGCGTGTCGGGAACCAACGCCCACCTGGTGCTCGAGGAAGCGCCGGCATCGCGGACCGCACCGTTGCCGGATGCCAGGCTCGTCCCGCTCGTGGTGAGCGCCCGCACCGCCCGCGCGCTGAGCGCCCAGACCGCGCGACTGGCCGAACACCTCACGCGAACCGGAACGACACCGGCGGAGATCGCCGGGCCGCTGGTCACCACCCGCACCATCACCTGGGAACACCGTGCCGTCGTACTCGCCGAGACGGTGGACGAGGCGATCGCCGGTCTGCGTGAACCCGCGATCAGCGGCACCGCGACCACCGGCGGCCTCGGCTTCGTCTTCGCGGGTCAGGGTGCGCAGCACGCCGGGATGGGCCGCGAACTGTACGCGGCATTCCCGGTATTCGCGCGCGCATTCGACGCCGCATGCGCCGAACTGGACCGGCAGTTGGCGGGATACGTGCCGCATCCGGTGCGGCAGGCCGTTTTCGAGGGCACGGGACTGAGCGACACGGTGTATGCCCAGGCCGCGTTGTTCGCGGTCGAGGTCGCCACGGTGGAACTCCTGGCATCGCTCGGGGTGGCCCCGCGCGTTGTCGCCGGACACTCCCTCGGCGAGATCGGCGCGGCCCACGTCGCGGGCGTGCTGTCGCTGGCCGACGCCGCCACCCTGGTCGCCGCCCGCGGCAGGCTCATGCAGGAGCTGCCGCCGGGCGGGATGATGACCGCGGTGCCGGTCGCCGAGGATCGAGCGCGCGCGGTTCTGGCGGACGGCGTCGCGATCGCCGCGGTGAACGGCCCGGAGGCCGTCGTGCTGTCCGGCGCCGCCGAGGGCGTCGCCGCGACGATCCGAGCGCTCGGGGTCGACGGGCGGGCGCTGCGGGTGCGCCACGCGTTCCACTCGCCGCTGCTTGATCCCATGCTGGAGCCCTTGCGGGAAGTCCTTGCGGGACTGGAGTTCCGGGCGCCGCGACTACCTCTGGTGTCCGGTGTCACCGGGGCCGTGCTCGACGCGGGCACCGTCCGCGACCCGCAGTACTGGGTGGATCAGGCGCGCCGCACGGTCCGCTTCGCCGATGTCGTGACCGCCATGACCGGGGACGACCGGCGACCGGTCTCGGCCATCGTCGAAGTGGGTCCCGGCGGCACACTGACCGGATTCGCCCGCGGCGTCGCCCCGGGGGTCGAAACCGTCGCGCCGCTGCGCCGCGGGCGGCCCGAGGTGCGCGGGCTGCTCGACGGGCTCGGCCGGTTGTACGTGACAGGGCATCCGGTGCGCTGGACCGAGCTGGTGCCGCCCGCACCAACCGCGGAACTGCCGACGACGGTGTTCGAGCGACGGCGGTTCTGGCTCTCGGCGGGCACCGGTCACCCGGTGGTCGACACCGTCGTGGAGACTCCGGCCACCGGGGGCGTCGTCCTGTCCGGGACGCTGTCCGGGCCGGTGACCTCGGGTGCGCTGGTCGAGCTGGCGCTGCGGGCCGCCGACGAGGCCGGGCAGCCGGGACTGGCCGAACTGTCCGTCGCGATCCTGCCCGCGCCCGGACCGGTGCGGGTCACGGTCCGTGCGGACGACCGCACACTGGTCGTGCACACCCGCGCCGCCGGCGGTTGGCTCGAGGTCGCGACCGGATCGGTCGCCGCCTCCGACGCCGTCCCGGCCCTGTGCACCGGACCGTTCGACGAGCTGAGCGTCGAGGACACGGCGTCCGGATACACCATCCACCCCGCGCTGCTCGACGGCATCGCACCCGGTGAGTCCGCCTATTCCTGGCAGGATGTGCGGCTGCACGCCGTTGACGCGACGGCGGTCCGCATCCGCCGCGTTCCGTGCGACGACGGTTTCCGGCTGACCCTCACCGACGCCGCCGACCGGCCGGTACTGACCGCGGCGCGGGTACGCACCCGGCCAGTCGCCCCGGCCGAGCGGCCCGCACCGGTCCTGTACCGGCGCGTCCACATGCCGAGCCTGCTCGTGCCCGGCACTCAGGTGTCCCCGGTCGGGTTGTCCACGGCGCAGGATGCGCCGTGGTACGTGCTGCGGTCCGAATCAGGCGCGCTCCTGGACCAGGTGGCGGCCGTGCTCACCGCGATGCAACGGTTCCTCGCCGATCCCGGGCGAACGGCCGCGCGTCTGCTGATACTCACGCCGCCGACGGCGCAGGACCCGGTCGCGGCGGCGGTCGGCGGACTCGTCCGCACCGCCATCACGGAGAATCCGGGCCGGATCGTCCTCGCGTCGACCGCCGACGAAGGCCACGCACCGCTGCACGCCGTGCTCGACGCCGCGGTGGACGCGGAGGAGTACGAGCTGATTCTCACCGACGGCGAGGTACTGGTACCGCGGCTGGGCCGGATCGATCCGGGACAGCCGTGGCGTGCCACCGGGACGGTGCTCGTCACCGGCGGCACCGGTGCGCTCGGGTCGCTCGTCGCCCGCCACCTGGTGACCGTCCACGGTGTGCGCAAGCTGGTGCTCGCATCCCGCCGGGCGGCGCTGCGGCCCGGTGGTGCGGCCGAGCGACTCGGCGCGGAGCTGGCCGCGGCCGGTGCGGACGCCACCTTCGTCGCGGTGGATCTGGCCGATCGTGATCAGGTGCGCACCCTCCTGTCGGGCATCGACGACCTGCGGGCCGTCGTGCACACCGCGGGCGTCGTCGACGACGGAGTGATCTCCGCGCTGGACCGCTCGCGGCTCGCCACCGTATTCGGCCCCAAGATCGAGGCGGCCGTGCATCTCGACGAGCTGACCCGCGATCGCGCTCTGGACGCTTTCGTGCTGTTCTCCTCGGTCAGCGGGGTGCTCGGCAGCGCGGGCCAAGCCGCGTACGCCGCCGCCAACGCCGCCATGGACGCGCTGGCCGCGCGCCGTGGAGCCGCGGGATATCCCGCTGTTTCCGTGGCGTGGGGACCTTGGGAGCCGACCGGGGGCATGACCGCGCAGCTGTCGGAGGTGGACAAGCGGCGGCTGGTCCGGCTCGGATTCACCCCGCTGACCGCCGATCGCGGGCTCGGGCTGCTCGACAGCGCGGCGGGCTCGGCGGCACCGGCGGTCGTGGCCGCCGATTTCGATCCCGCCGCGGTGCGCACGGGTTCCGCCGTGCTGCGCGGACCAGGTCGTCCGGTGCGCCGCCGGGCGGCCGTCGCCGAGGTGAACACCGCGGGTCCGTTCGCCGACGTCGATCCGGTGCGCCGCCTCGCCGCGGTGACGGATCTGGTGCGGCGCGAAGCGGCCGCGGTGCTGGGGCTGCCCTCCGCGGGCATCGCCGCCGCGCGGGCGTTCCGTGACGCCGGATTCGATTCGCTGACCGCGATCGAATTGCGCAATCGCCTGTCGGCCGCGACGGGGCTGCCGCTGCCCGCCACCGCGGTCTTCGACCGGCCGAACCCGGACGAACTCGCCGCTCACCTCATCGATCTGGCCACCGGTGCGACGGGTGACCAGATGCCGTGCCGCGCCGCGGTCGCCGACACCGAACCGATCGCCGTTGTCGGCCTGGCCGTGCGCCTGCCCGGCGGGGTGCGCACCCCTGAGGAGTACTGGCGGCTACTCGATGACGGCGTGGACGCCATCTCCGAATTTCCCCGCGATCGTGGCTGGGATGTGGCCGGACTCTACGATCCGCGGCCCGGGACGCCGGGCCGCTCGGTCACCCGTCACGGTGGCTTCCTGCACGATGCCGCGCTGTTCGACGCCGACTTCTTCGGGATCTCGCCGCGCGAGGCGCTGGCGATGGATCCCCAGCAGCGATTACTGCTGGAAACCTCCTGGGAGGCCTTGGAACGCGCCGGTATCGATCCGGCGTCGCTGCGCGGGCACGAACTCGGCGTCTTCGCCGGCGCGTCGGCCCAGCCCTACGGTGTCGGCGGTCCGGCCGACGGGTACCAGCTCACGGGCACGGCGTCCAGCGTGCTGTCCGGGCGGATCGCCTATGTGCTCGGCACGCACGGACCGGCGGTCACGGTGGACACCGCGTGCTCCTCGTCGCTGGTCGCCCTGCATCTCGCGGTGCGGTCGCTGCGCGCGGGGGAATGCTCGACCGCGCTCGCCGCCGCGGTGACCGTACTGTCGACCCCGGACGTATTCGTCGAGTTCTCCCGCCAGCGCGGTCTGGCGCAGGACGGGCGCTGTAAACCGTTCGCCGCGGCCGCCGATGGCACCGCCTGGGCCGAGGGTGTCGGTGTTGTTGTGCTGCAACGCCTTTCGGACGCCGTGGCGCAGGGGCGGGAGATACTCGCGGTGGTGCGCGGCACGGCGGTGAACTCCGACGGTGCGTCCAACGGCCTGACCGCCCCGAACGGCCCGGCCCAGGAACGGGTGATCCGGCAGGCCCTTGCCGACGCCGGTCTGCGTCCCGCCGAGGTGGACGCGGTGGAGGCGCACGGCACCGGCACCCGGCTCGGTGATCCGATCGAGGCCCAGGCGCTGCTGGCGACCTACGGGCAGGATCGCGCGACGCCGCTGTGGCTCGGCTCGGTGAAATCGAATATCGGTCATACCCAGGCCGCCGCCGGGATGGCCGGGTTGATCAAGATGATCCTCGCGCTGCGCAACGGCAGGCTGCCGCGCACCCTGCATGTCGACCGGCCCACCGACCAGGTCGACTGGACGACGGGTGCGGTCCGGCTGGTCACCGAACCGCTGACCTGGCCCGAGGCCGACCGCCCGCGCCGCGCGGCGGTCTCGGCGTTCGGGGTCTCCGGGACCAACGCGCACGTGGTGATCGAGCAGGCGCCGGTCCGCGACCCCGTTACCGGCACCGAGCAGGCGGACACGGAGGTGGTGCCGCTCGTGCTGTCGGGCCGGACCGCGACGGCACTGGCGGCCCAGGCCGCCCGGCTCGTCGAGCACTTCCCGGACAGCGGGCTCCCCGCGGTGGCCCGCGCGCTCGTGACGAGCCGGTCCGCGCGCGAATACCGCGCCGTCGTGCTGGCCGGTGACCGGGACGGCGCGATGGCCGCGCTCCGTGATCTCGCGGCGGGGCGATCGACGCCCGACACGGTGACCGGGACTGCGCGCGATATCGGCCGGTCGGTGCTGGTGTTTCCGGGCCAGGGTGCGCAGTGGGCCGGCATGGGGCGGCAATTGCTGGCGAATCCGGTCTTCGCTGCCAGGATGGCCGACTGCGCCGCCGCACTGGAACCGGTGACCGGGTGGTCGCTGCTCGATCGGCTGGACGACCTGGATCGGGTGGATGTGGTGCAACCCGTGACGTTCGCGGTCATGGTGTCGCTCGCGGCGGTATGGGAATCGTCGGGATTCGTTCCCGATGCGGTCCTCGGGCATTCGCAGGGGGAGATCGCGGCGGCCTGTGTGGCGGGTGCGTTGTCGCTTGCCGACGCGGCACGCGTGGTTGCGGTGCGGAGCAGGGTGATCGCCGAGGAGCTCGCGGGCCGCGGCGGCATGCTCTCGGTTGCCCTCGATCCCGCTGCGCTCGAGCTGCCCGATGGGGTCGAAGTGGCCGTGGTGAACGGTCCCGGCGCGACCGTGCTCGCCGGGGATCCCGCTGCGCTGGAGCTACTGGAGTCCGGCTACCGCGCCCGCGGGGTGCGGGTGCGGCGGCTGCCGGTGGACTACGCCTCGCACAGCGCGCACGTCGACGTGGTCGCCGAGCGGATCGTGGACGATCTGGCGGGGATTTCGGCGGCCGTGCCGGTGATCCCGTGGATGTCGACGGTGGACGTCTCCTGGGTGACCGAACCCGTCGAGCCGGGCTATTGGGTGCGCAACCTGCGCAGGCCGGTCCGGTTCGCCGCCGCCGTCGCCGAACTCCACCGCCTCGGCCACGGGACGTTCGTCGAGGCGGGACCGCATCCGGTGCTCACCGCCGCGATCACCGGAACACTGGACGACGCCGAACCGCTGGTGTGCGGCACCCTGCGCCGCGACGACGGCGGCCGGGCACGACTGCTGCGTTCGCTCGCCGAGCTGTACGTCGGTGGCGGTCGCGTCGACTGGGCCGCGGTACTGCCTCAGGTACCGCAGGCGCCGGTGCCGCCGACGGTGTTCGAACCACGGCATTTCTGGCGACTGCCCGTCCGCACCGGCGGGGCCGGGGTCGGATCGGAGGTCGTGGGACATCCGATACTTGTTGCGGCCCATGAGATTCCGGACGACGGCGGCTGTCTGCTCACCGGTCGGATCTCGGTGACCGATCAGCCATGGCTTGCCGATCACGCAGTGTCGGGCGCCCTGCTGGTGCCCGGGACCGCCCTGGTGGAGTTGGCGCTGCAAGGCGGCCTGCGCACCGGGCGACCGGTGCTGGACGAACTGGTCGTCGAAACACCGCTGGCACTCGGCGCGACCGAGACGCGCGAAGTACAGGTCGTCGTCGGTGCGCTCACTCCGGACGGCGCCCGCCCGGTATCGGTCCACTCACGCGACGGTGGACCGTGGACCCGGCACGCCGCGGGCCGCCTCACCGCCGAGCTGCCGCTGCCGCTGGATGGCGCTGAATGCCCTGGGGAGGCAACGTATCTCGCCGGGCCCGACCTGTACGCCACGGTCGCGGCGGCCGGCTACGAGTACGGGCCGATGTTCCAGGGGGTCCGCTGGGTCCGGCGGCGCGACGACGAATTCTTCGCCGAGGTCGCACTGCCCGACGGCGTCGATCCGGGGAATTTCCTGCTGCATCCCGCCCTGTTCGACGCCTTGCTGCACCCCGCCGCGTTGCGGGTACGGGACACCGCGGAACTGCCGTTCGCATGGCGTGGCGTAACGGTGTGCACGCCGGCGTCCGGTGTGCTGCGCGTTCACCTCACGCCGGGGCCGGACGGGATACGCGTCCACGCCACCGATCGCACGGGCGCGACCGTGTGCGCCGTGCGCGGGCTGGTGAGCCGCCCGGTCGCCGCGGCCGCCGCGGAGGTGTTCGTACTCGACACCGTTGCCTTCCCGGTGCACGAGTCGATACCTGCTTCCGGAGACCCGTTGACCGAACCATGGCGGTTGCTGCGCGCCGAACCCGGCGACGGGACCGATGCCGAGCGGGCTCGTCGCGCCGTCTCGGCCGTCGCGGAGGCGCTGGCCGCCGCGCTGGGTGACGACGCGACCAAGCTCGTCGTGCAGACATCGGATGCGGCGGATCCGGCCGTCGCCGCCGTGCAGGGGCTGGTCCGGTGCGCGCAGGCCGAGCATCCCGGCCGGATCCTGCTCGCCGAAGGCGATATCCCGGCGGCGCGCACCGCCGAGGCGCTGCTGGCCGCCGGTGAGGGGCACGTGGTACTGCGTGACGGCGCCGCACGCGTGCCCCGGCTGGTCCGTGCGACCGGGGGTGCGGAACCGAAACCGTGGCACGGCACCGTCCTCGTCACCGGCGGCACCGGCACGCTGGGTGCGCTCACCGCGCGGCACCTGGTGCGCGAATACGGCGTGCGCGATCTGAAACTGGTATCCCGGCGCGGACCGGCCGCCGCGGGCGCCGAGAACCTGCGCGCCGAGCTGATCGCCGAGGGCGCCGCGGTGCGGGTGCTCGCGGCCGACATCACCGATCCCGCGACACTGCGCGATCTGCTGGCCGACCCACCCGCCGTCGTCGTCCACGCCGCGGGCGCGCTCGCCGACGCCACGGTGGGAAGTATCGGCCCGGACACGGTGGAAACGGTCTTCCGGCCCAAGGCCGACGTCGCGCTGCTGCTCGACGAGTTGACCCGCGGCACCGGCACCACCCTCGTGTTCTACTCCTCCGCCGCCGGTGTGCTCGGCAACCCGGGACAGGGCGCGTACGCGGCGGCCAACGCGTTCCTCGACGCCGTGGCCCGGCGCCGCGCGGCCGCTGGCGCACCCGTATTCGCGCTGGCCTGGGGGTTGTGGGCCGAAGCGAGCGGCCTCACCCGCGGACTGGACGCGGCCGGCACCGGCCGGATGGCCCGTGCGGGCGTCACCGGGATCACCACCGAGCAGGGTTTGCGGATGTTCGACGCGGCGCTGGCCGCCGGTCGGCCGGTCACCGTGCCCGTCGCGGTGGACCGCGCGGCGTTCGATGCCGTCGTCCCCGCGATCTGGCGAGAACTGATCCGGCCGAAACCCGCGCCCGCGGGGCGGGCCGTACTGGACCGGCTCGCCGCGACCGACCCGGACCGGCGGCTCGGAGTGCTGGTCGACCTGGTTCGCCGCGAGGCCGCCGTGGTGCTCAGCCGGAGCGGGACCGGGGGTGTCGGCCCGGCGAAGGCGTTCCGGGATCTCGGATTCGACTCGCTCACCTCGGTCGAATTGCGCAACCGGCTGACCACCGCGATCGGCGTGCGGCTGCCGGTCACGGCCGTCTTCGACCATCCGGACGCGACGGCGCTGGCGCATCGGCTGCACACCGAGCTGTTCCCGGCCCCGCCACCGGACCCGGCGCCGCCCGGCCACACCGACGAACCAACGGCGATCACCGAGATGGACGTCGAGGACCTGATCAGACGAGCACTCGGCGAACAAGCCTGACTGGAGGAGAACCCATGGCCACCCAGGAAGACCGGATGGTCGCGGCGCTGCGTGCCGCACTGCTGGAACAGGAACGGCTGGAGCGGGAGAACGCGCGCCTCGGCGCGCGGGTGACCGAGCCGATCGCCGTGATCGGGATGGGCCTGCGCCTGCCCGGCGGGATCAGCACACCGGAACAGTTCTGGCAGCTGCTCGACGCGGGCGGCGACGCGATGTCGGAGTTCCCCGCCGATCGTGGCTGGGACCTCGACCGCCTCTACGATCCGGACCCGGCGACCCATGGCGCCACACATACGCGGTACGGCGGATTCCTCCGTGACGCAGGCGCTTTCGACGCCGGATTCTTCGGCATCTCACCGCGCGAGGCGCTCGCCACCGATCCGCAGCAGCGGCTGCTGCTGGAGACCTCGTGGGAGGCGCTCGAGCGCGCGGGCATCGCGCCGACATCGCTGCGGGGGCGCGACGTCGGCGTGTTCACCGGTCTGATGTACCACGACTACGCGTCGGGCCCGCAGTCCGAGGATCTGGAAGGTTTTCTCGGCATCGGCACCTCGGGCAGTGTCGCGTCGGGGCGCGTGTCCTATGTGCTCGGCCTGCGCGGACCAGCGGTCACCATCGATACCGCGTGCTCGTCGTCGCTGGTCAGTCTGCATATGGCCGCGCAGGCGCTGCGGGCGGGCGAGTGTTCCCTCGCGCTCGCGGGTGGCGCGACGGTGCTGTCGACCCCGACGGTTTTCGTGGAGTTCTCGCGACAGCTCGGGCTCGCTCCGAACGGGCGCTGCAAATCCTTCGCCGAGGCCGCCGACGGCACCGGCTGGGCCGAGGGCGTCGGAGTGCTTGTGTTGCAACGTCTTTCGGATGCCTTGGCCGAGGGGCGGGAGGTGTTGGCCGTACTTTCCGGGTCGGCGGTCAATCAGGACGGCGCGTCGAACGGCTTGACCGCGCCCAACGGGCCCGCACAGCAGGATGTCATCCGGCGCGCACTCGCCGCCGCCGGACTGGCTCCCGCCGAGGTCGACGCGGTCGAAGCACACGGCACCGGAACGACACTGGGCGATCCCATCGAGGCCGAGGCGCTGCTGGCCGCCTACGGCCAGGGCCGCGCCACCCCGCTGTGGCTGGGTTCGGCCAAATCGAACCTCGGGCACACCCAGGCCGCCGCCGGGGTCACCGGCGTGATGAAGATGATCCTCGCGCTGCGGCACGGCACATTGCCGCGCACCCTGCACGTCGACGCCCCGAGCAGCCGGATCGATTGGACCGCGGGGGCGGTCCGGCTGCTCACCGAGGCCCAGCCGTGGCCGCACGGTGACCGACCGCGGCGAGCAGGCGTGTCGTCATTCGGTGTGTCCGGCACCAACGCGCACGTCATCGTCGAGGAAGCACCCGTGGCGCCGGCACCGGCGCCCGCCACCGATGAATACGCGCCGCTGGTGGTATCCGCCAGGACCGCGACCGGTCTGGCCGCGCAGGCCGCCGCGCTGGCCGACCATCTCGCGGCGGGCCTGGCGAGCGTGCCGGGGGCGGCGCGGACGCTGGTGCGGGCTCGGGCATTGCGGGAGCGGCGGGCCGTGGTGCTCGGCGAGCCGATCGCGGGTCTGCGCGCACTGGCCGCGGCCGAGCCGCATCCGGATGTCGTCGTCGGTGAGGCGGCCGAATCGAGCCGCTCGGTACTGGTCTTCCCCGGGCAGGGCGCGCAGTGGGCCGGGATGGGGCGTGCGCTGCTGGCCGAGGATCCGGTCTTCGCCCGGAGGATGGCCGACTGCGCGGCGGCTCTGGCGCCGTGGATCGACTGGTCGCTGGAGGCGGCGCTGGACGACCACGACCGGATCGATGTGGTGCAGCCGGTGTCCTTCGCGGTGATGGTGTCGCTGGCGGCGGTGTGGGAGGCGGCCGGATTCCGGCCCGACGCGGTGATCGGTCACTCGCAGGGCGAGGTCGCCGCCGCCTGTGTCGCGGGTGCCCTGTCACTGGAGGACGCGGCGAAGGTGGTGGCCCTGCGCAGCCGGGTACTGGGATCCCGGCTGTCCGGCAGCGGCGCGATGCTGTCGGTCGCGCTCGGACCGGAGGAGCTCGACCTGCCCACCGGTGTCGAGATCGCCGCGGTCAACAGCCCCCGTGCCACGATCCTGGCCGGGACACCGGACAGCATCGATGTCCTGGAGCGTCTGTACCGGTCGCAGGAGATACGGGTGCGGCGGGTGCCGTCCGATGTCGCGGGGCATTCCAGCCACGTCGACGCGGTCACCGGCGAGATCGCCGCGCTGCTGGCGGAGGTCACGACGACCGCGCCCCGGGTGCCATGGATGTCGACGGTCGACGCGGCCTGGGTGGACGGCCCGCTGGGGCCGGACTACTGGTCCCGCAACCTGCGTTCGCGGGTCCGCTTCGCGGAGGCGGTCACCGTGCTGGCCGCCGAGGGCTTCGGGCTGTTCACGGAGGCGAGTACCCATCCCGTGCTCACCGCCGCCATCGCCGACACCGTGCCCAGCGCATCGGTGGTCGGAACGCTGCACCGTGGTGCGGGCGGCCGCGACCGGCTCGTCCGCTCGTTCGCCGAGCTGTTCGTATCCGGTGGCGCCGTGGACTGGACCACGCTGCTGCCCACCGGTCACCTGGAGCCGGTGCCGACCACGGTGTTCGAACACCGCACCTACTGGCTGCCCGCGACCATCGGCGCCGCCCGCCCGGCGCCGCGGCCGGAGATCGATATCGCTCCGGTCCCCAGCGGCCTCGCCGGGATCACCGAACTGGATGAGCTGGTCGAGTTGGTGCGGACGCAGGTCGCCGCCGTGCTGCGATTGGACGCGGACCAACCGGTCGCGGCCGGACGGGCGTTCCGCGACAGCGGGCTCGATTCGCTCACCGCCGTCGAACTGCGCGACCGGCTGCGCGCGGCGACCGGTATCGCGTTGCCGCCGACCTCCGCGTTCGACCACCCGACACCGCTCGCGCTCGCGCGGTACCTGCACGGCGTGATCACCGGCGAATCTGCTTCGGCCACACCAGGTCCGGCGACCGTACCGGCCGAAGAACCGCTGGCCATCGTGGGGATGGCGATCCGGCTGCCCGGCGGCGTCGAAGATCCGGACCGGTTCTGGGAACTGCTCGACCAGGGCGGTGAGACCGTCGGCGAATTCCCCGCCGATCGCGGCTGGGATATCGACAGCCTCTACGACCCCGAGCCGGGCACCCCGGGGCGGACCTACACCCGCAGCGGCGGCTTCCTCACCGACGCCGCCGGATTCGACGCGAGCTTCTTCGGCATCTCCCCGCGCGAGGCGCTGGCGATGGATCCGCAACAGCGGGTACTGCTGGAAACCGCCTGGGAGGCGCTGGAACACGCCGGGATCGCGCCGACCGCACTCGACGGTCAGCCGGTCGGCGTCTTCGTCGGCGCCTCGGCCCAGCACTACGGTCTCGGTGCCCGCGATGCCGAAGGCTATGCGCTGACCGGGACCTCCGCGAGCGTGCTGTCCGGGCGGATCGCCTACGTGCTCGGGCTGTCCGGGCCTGCCGTCACGGTGGACACCGCGTGTTCGTCGTCGCTGGTCGCCCTGCACTTGGCCGGGCAGGCGCTGCGATCGGGCGAATGCTCGACGGTGCTGGTCGGCGGGGTCACCGTGATGGCCGAACCGGACGCCTTCCTGGAGTTCTCCCGGCAGCGCGGGTTGTCCGCGGACGGACGCTGCCGCTCGTTCGGCCGCGACGCCGACGGCACCGGCTGGAGTGAGGGCGCGGGTGTGCTTGTGGTGCAAAGGCTTTCGACGGCACTGCGGTCGGGTCGCCGGGTACTGGCCGTGGTCCGCGGCTCGGCGGTGAACCAGGACGGCGCGTCCAACGGGCTCACCGCGCCCAACGGCCCGGCCCAGCAGCGGGTGATCCGCGCGGCGCTGGCGGCGGCCGGATTGGCGCCGTCCGAGGTGGATGCGGTGGAGGGCCACGGCACGGGCACGGTGCTCGGTGATCCGATCGAGGCGCAGGCCCTGCTGGCCACCTACGGGCAGGACCGGGAACAGCCACTGTGGCTGGGTTCGGTGAAATCCAATGTGGGGCATACCGCCGCCGCGGCGGGCGTCACCGGGGTGATCAAGATGGTGCTCGCCATGCGGCACGGCCTGCTGCCGCGCACCCTGCACGCCGAACACCCCTCGGCGAATGTCGACTGGTCCGCGGGCGCGGTGTCACTGCTCACCGAACCGGTGGCCTGGCCGCGAGGCGAGCGACCGCGCCGGGCGGGAATCTCCTCGTTCGGCGTGTCGGGCACGAACGCCCACGTGATCCTGGAGGAGCCCCCGAGCGCCGACGAACCGTCAGTGATTCCGGACAGTGTTGTACCACTTGTGCTTTCCGCGCGCAGCGAGAAGGGGCTGATCGCGCAGGCACATCGGCTCGCGGACCATATGGAGCGCACCGGCGTCGGCCCGGCGCTGGTCGCGCGGTCATTGGTGACGTCACGGGCGGTATGGGAGTACCGCGCGGTCGTCGTCGCCGAGGAGACCGGCGAAGCGATCTCGGCGCTGCGGGACCTCGGGCCCACCCGATCGGCCGGCGCCGATCGGGTGGGGTTCGTCTTCGCGGGGCAAGGCGCGCAGCGGGTGCGCATGGGGGTCGAACTGTACGAGGCGTTTCGGGTCTACGCGAATGCTTTCGACGCGGTCTGTCTGGAAGTGGACCGCGCACTGGCCGGACATGCCGAGTATTCGCTACGCGATGTCGTCCGCGGCGCCGCAGGCACGGAGGGGCTGCTCGATCGGACGATGTATACGCAGGCGGCTTTGTTTGCTGTCGAGGTGGCGATGTTCGCGTTGGTGCGGTCGTGGGGTGTGCGTCCTCGGGTGCTGGTGGGTCATTCGGTGGGTGAGATTGCGGCGGCGCACGTCGCCGGGGTATTGACCTTGGCCGATGCTGCGACGTTGGTTGCGGCGCGTGGTTGTTTGATGGAGGCGTTGCCCGAGGGTGGGGCGATGGTGGCTGTGGAGGCCGCTGAGGCGGATCTTGCCGAGTATGGGCATTTGATCGGAGCGGTGAATGGTCCGACGTCGGTGGTGCTTTCGGGCTCGCGTGACGAATTGTCTACGACCGTGGAATATCTCACCACCACGCTCGGTGTGCGGGTGCGTTGGCTGAGTGTCGGTCATGCGTTTCATTCGCCGCTTATGGAGCCGATGCTCGACCAATTCCGTGCGGTCACTGCGGGGTTGGCTTTCGGTGTTCCGTCGATTCCGATTGTGTCGACGGTGACGGGTGAGTTGTTGTCCGATGAGCTGGCGTGTTCGCCGGAGTATTGGGTGCGGCAGGTGCGGTGTCCGGTGCGTTTTGCTGATGCTGTTGCTGGTTTGGATGTTTCGGTTGTTCTGGAGCTGGGTCCGGGGGGTGCGCTGGCGCCGTTGGTTCCGGGCGGGGTTGCTCTGATCCGTCGTGATCGTGATGAAATCCGTACTGCCCTGGGCGCACTCGGTCGTCTGTTCACCTGTGGCGCATCCGTCGACTGGACCACGGTCGTACCCGAGACCCCCGGAATCACCCTGCCCGCCACCACATTCCAGCACGAGCGATTCTGGATCTCCGCGAACCGCCCCGTCGAACCCGAGACGGTGCACGAGATCGTCTGGGAACCGCTGTCCCTGCCCGCCGCGGTTCCGGCGGGACGCTGGCGGGTCGCCGGGGACGACGTGCTGGCCGCGGCGCTGGCCGAGCACGGGCTGTCCGTGACCACCGGCGAATACGATCACCTGCTCGCCGTCGTCGCGGACGCGCACGGACTACTGCGGCTGCTGCGTGAGGTCCCGGAGCGGACGCGGATCTGGGTCGTCACCACGGACCCGCTCGCGAATCCCGCCGCCGCCGCGGTCTGGGGTCTCGGTCGCGTCGCCGCGCTGGAGCGGTCGTCGTGGGGCGGGCTGGCAGGCCTGCCTGCCGAACCGGCTCCGGACACCGTGCGGCGATTGCTCGCCGTACTCGCCGGGCCGGAGGATCAGGTTGCGGTGCGGGCGACCGGAACCTTCGCCCGCCGGCTCGTGCCGGTGACGCGCGCGAGCGGCGGTGCGGGCTGGCGGCCGCGCGGCACCGTCCTGATCACCGGTGGTTCGGGTGCGCTCGGCACCCATGTCGCGCGCTGGGCGCTGGCGCGCGGCGCCGATCGCGTGGTGCTGCTCAGCCGCGGCGGTGGCCGGGCCGCCGAATTCGACGACCGGGCGGTCGCGGTCGCGTGTGACGTCACCGATCGGGAAGCCCTCGCGGGCGTGCTGGCCGAATATCGCCCGGACGCCGTGGTGCACGCGGCCGGTGATCCGGGCGGGCTGCGTCCGATCGCCGAATTCGACGACGAGTCGTTCGCGCGGGTGCTCGCGGCCAAGGTGACGGGTGCGGCGCTGTTGGACGACCTGCTCGGCGACCGGCCGCTCGACGCGTTCGTCTTGTTCTCCTCGGTCTCCGGTGTCTGGGGTTCGGCGGGGCAGGGACCCTACGCGGCGGCCAACGCCTACCTCGACGGCCTGGCCGAGTACCGGCGTTCCCGAGGTCGTGCGGCCACCGCCGTGGCCTGGGGTGCCTGGAGCGGCGGCGGCATGGCCGAGATCGAGGGCGCGGCAGCGCAATTGCGTCGCCGCGCGGTGCTGAGCATGGCACCGGACGCCGCCCTCGCGGCGCTGGCCGAGGTGCTGCGCGACGGCACGCCGACGGCCGTGGTCGCGCGGATGGACTGGCCCCGATTCCTGCGGCTGTTCACCGCCATGCGCCCCAGCCCGCTGCTGTCCGGACTGGCCACCGAACCCGAATCCACCGGGGCGGGGACGAGCCCCGCCGCGGAGTGGCTCGCGATGGACGCGGAACGCGGGATCGCCGAGCTCACCAGGCTGGTACGCGCGGAGGCCGCCTGGGTGCTCGGTCTCGCGAGCCCCGCGGATATCGATCCCGGCCGCGCCTTTCGCGATATCGGGTTCGATTCGCTCACCGCGATCGAGTTGCGGGATCGGCTGACCGCCGCGACCGGGCTGACCCTGCCCGCCACGCTCGCCTTCGACGAGCCGGACGCGATGGCAGTCGCCGCATTTCTGCACGCGACGCTGACCGGCACGGTCGGCGATCTCGCGGCCTCCGCACATGCCACGGCGGACCCGGCCGACGACCCGATCGCCATTGTCGGGCTGGGTTTGCGGCTGCCCGGCGGTATCGGCAGCCCCGAGGAATTCTGGCGCCTGCTCCAGCAAGGCGACGAGGTGATCGGCCCGTTTCCCACCGATCGCGGCTGGCCCGCCGATCTCGACACCGATACCCGCCATGGCGGATTCCTCGACGGCGCCGCGGATTTCGACGCGGCCTTCTTCGGCATCTCGCCCCGCGAGGCACTCGCGATGGAGCCGCAGCAGCGTGTGCTGCTGGAAACCGCCTGGGAGGCGCTGGAGCGCGCCGGTGTCGACCCGGCCGGACTGCGCGGCGAACAGGTCGGTGTCTTCGTCGGGGGCGCCATGCAGCCGTACGGTATGGACGCGAACGGCGCGGTACCGGGCGCGGAGGGGTATCTGCTGACCGGTACGTCATTGAGCGTCCTTTCCGGTCGCCTCGCCTACGTACTGGGTCTGCGCGGTCCCGCGGTGACCGTCGACACCGCGTGTTCGTCCTCGCTCGTCGCGACCCATCTGGCCGTCCGGGCGCTGCGGTCGGGGGAGTGTTCGATGGCGCTCGCGGCAGGTGTCACGGTGATGGCGACCCCGATCGGATTCGTCGAATTCTCCCGGCAGGGCGGGTTGTCCCCCGATGGCCGGTGCCGTTCCTTCGCGGCCGACGCGAACGGCACCGGCTGGTCCGAAGGTGCGGGTGTGCTTGTGCTGCAACGGCTTTCGGAGGCCCTCGGACAGGGCCGCGAGGTGCTGGCCGTGGTGCGGGGCTCGGCGGTGAACTCCGACGGCGCCTCCAACGGCCTGACCGCCCCGAACGGTCCGGCCCAGCGCGCGGTGATCCGGCGGGCACTGGCGGACGCCGGCCTGCGTCCGGCCGAGGTGGACGTCGTCGAGGCGCACGGCACCGGCACCACGCTCGGTGACCCGATCGAGGCGCAGGCCGTGCTCGCCACGTACGGCCAGGACCGGGCGCAGCCGCTGTGGCTCGGCTCGGTGAAGTCGAACCTGGGCCACACCCAGGCCGCGGCCGGGGTCACCGGGATCGCGAAAGTGGCGCTGGCCCTGCGGCACGGCCTGCTGCCGCGCACCCTGCACGCGACGGCGCCGAGCACCCGGGTCGACTGGACAACCGGATCGGTCCGGTTGCTGACCGAGGCCGTGGACTGGCCGCGCGCGGAGCGACCACGCCGGGCCGGGGTGTCGTCGTTCGGTATGTCCGGCACCAACGCCCATGTGATCATCGAGGAGGCGCCCGCGGTCGCCGCGGCGAGTTCCGCGGCGGAGGTACCCGGGCCGGTGCCGCTCGTCGTCACCGGCCGTACCGCGACCGCGCTCGCCGCACAGGCCGCGCGGCTGGCCGACCACCTGGCCGCCGGGCCGCCGGTCGCCGCGGCCGGGATTCCGATGGCTGCCGCTGAACCGCCGACGGCTGGTGCTGGCACGCTGCTGGCCGGGGTCGCGCGCACCCTCGCGACCGCGCGGACCCCGCACCCGTATCGGGCCGTCGTGCTCGCCGAGGACACCGCCGACGCCGTGGACCGGCTGCGCGCGCTGGCGGCGGGCCGTCCCGGCGCGGTGACCGGACGCGCCGGGGAGCCCGGGCGGACGGTGCTGGTGTTTCCCGGTCTCGGCACGCAGTGGGCGGGTATGGGCCGGGAACTTCTCGCGACCGAACCGGTGTTCGCCGCCCGGATGGCGGACTGCGCGGCGGCGCTCGCGCCGTGGGTCGAGTGGGATCTGTTCGAGATGCTCGACGAGATCGATCGGCTGGACGTGGTTCAGCCGGTGCTTTTCGCGGTGATGGTTTCGCTTGCCGCCCTGTGGGAGTCGCGTGGGGTGCGCCCGGACGCGGTGGTGGGTCATTCGCAGGGCGAGATCGCCGCGGCCTGCGTCGCGGGCGCATTGTCGCTCGCGGATGCGGCGAAGGTCGTCGCTCTGCGCGGCCGGGTGCTCGCCGAGGAGCTCGCGGGCCGCGGCGGCATGCTCGCCGTCGATCTCGGGGCCGCCGAGGTGGAGACCGGCGACGGATGTGCGATCGCCGTGGTCAACAGCGCCGACGCGGTCGTTCTCGCAGGTGCGCCTGCCGCGCTGGACGAGCGGGAGCGCCACTACCGCGCCCGCGGTGTGCGGGTGCGCAGGCTGCCAGGGGACTACGCCATCCACACCGCGCACGTCGAACCGATCGTGCCGCGCGTCGCCGGGCTGCTGGCCGGAATTCCGCTGCGCGCACCGCGCATCCCGTGGCTGTCCACCGTGGACGTTTCGTGGATGTCCGATGCGACCGGTCCGGACTACTGGGTTCGCAACCTCCGGTCGCAGGTACGGTTCGGCGACGCGGTCGCCGCGCTGGCCGAGGCCGGATACGGGTTGTTCGTCGAGGTGAGCGCGCATCCGGTACTCGCGTCCGCGATCACCCGGACGCATCATGACGCGGCGGTCGTCGGCACCCTGCGCCGCGACGACGGCGGATCGCGACGGTTTGCGCGCTCGCTCGCCGAGGTCTTCGTATGTGGCGGCCCGATCGACTGGGCGCGCGTGCTCCCGGACGTGCCACGAATTCCGGTGCCCACCACGGTTTTCGAATCCCGGCGGTACTGGCTGACCGCCGGCGCCCGGCGCGGCGATGTGACGGGCGCCGGACTCACACCCGCCGAGCATCCGATCCTCGGCGCGGTGGTCGAGACACCGGAGTCGGGCGGAGTCGTGCTGACCGGGCGGCTCTCGGCCGAGGCGCAACCGTGGCTGGCCGACCACGTCGTCGGCGGCGCGCGCATCGTCCCCGGCGCCGCGCTGGCCGAGTTGGCGGTGCGCGGCGGCGACCACGTCGGCCTGCCGGTACTGGACGAACTGGTGATCGCGGCGCCGCTGACACTGTCCGGCGCTGTCGTCGTGCAGATCGTTGTCGGCGCGGCGGCGGCGGACGGGCGCAGGCCGGTCGCCGTGCACGCGCGGGCCGAGGACGGACCGTGGCTCCGGCACGCCACCGGCACGCTGGGCGCGGCCGGGCCGGTGCCTACCGCCGAGGCGCAGTGGCCGCCCGCCGGCGCGGAACCGCTCGACGTCACCGACCTGTATCCGCGCCTGGCCGCGGC
This sequence comes from Nocardia sp. NPDC052566, assembly GCF_044547285.1. Lineage (NCBI taxonomy): Bacteria > Bacillati > Actinomycetota > Actinomycetes > Mycobacteriales > Nocardiaceae > Nocardia > Nocardia sp. NPDC052566. The sequence continues at coordinate 1,230,111 of NZ_JBIUAF010000001.1, forward strand.
CGGATACGAGTACGGGCCGGTATTCCGTGGCGTGCGCACGGCCTGGCGGCGCGGCGCCGACCTGTTCGCGGAGATCACCCTTCCGGACGACACCCCGGTCGACGGATTCGCCGTGCACCCCGCCCTGCTCGACGCCGCGCTCCATATCGCGGCGTGGGAGCGGACCGCCGACGACCCGGTCGAAGTGCCGTTCGCGTGGACCGGCCTGGCCGTGCACGCCTCGGGCGCGCGGTCGGTGCGGGTGCGTCTCGGTGCGGGCAATGCGCTGACGGTCACCGATCCGTCGGGTGCGCCGGTGCTCACCTCCGCTGGTCTGGCCACCCGGCCGCTGGCGGCATCCGGCCGGGTGGTCGGCGCCGGGCGGCTGTACACCGTCGACTGGGTCGACGCCGGGTTCGCAGCGGATCGTCCGGTATCCGAGAATTCGAGCGGCACAAGCACTTCGGCGCACCGGGACCGGACGGACTGGCGATACCACCTGGTTCCCGCGGGTGATGACCCGAGGGCGGCGTGCGGTGCGACCCTCGATGTCCTGCGCGCATTCCTCGAGGAGGAGGACGCGACGGGGGTACGTCTGGTGGTCCGGACCGAGACAGCGGACGATCCGGTCGCCGCGGCGGTTCGCGGGCTGGTGCGCTCCGCGCAGGCCGAACACCCGGGTCGCATCCTGCTCGCCGAAGGCGACCCCGCGACGGTCGCGTCGGCGGCCGCCGACGCGGGGGAATGGGAGATCGCGGTACGGGACGGGCGGGTCCTCGTTCCGCGCCTGGTCCCCGTGTCCGCCGACGAGGCAGCGCAGGCGTGCGCCGTCGACCTCACCGGCACGGTGGTGCTGACCGGTGGCACCGGCACGCTGGGCGCGGCGCTGGCCGAGCATCTGGTGACCGTGTACGGCACGCGGCGGCTGGTGCTGGCCGCACGCACCGCGGACCGCGCGACGGAGTTGCGTGACCGGTTGGGTGCGCTCGGTGCCGAGGTGCGCTTGGTGGCCTGCGATGTCGCCGACCGGACCGCGCTGGCGGAGCTGCTCGGCGCGGCGGCGCCGGTCGCCGCGGTGGTGCACGCGGCCGGTGTGCTCGCCGACGCGACACTGACCGGGCAGGACGCGGCGGGACTCGACGCGGTGTTCCGCCCCAAGGTCGACGCGCTGAGCCATCTCGATGACCTGACCAGGCCCGACGCGGTGCCGCTAATCGTGTTCTCCGGCGCCGCAGGGGTTTTCGGCAACGCGGGGCAGGCCAATTACGCCGCCGCGAACGCCTTCGCCGACGCGCTCATCGCGCGCCGTCGTGCCGCGGGCGCGCCGGGAATCTCGCTGGCCTGGGGCCTGTGGGCGGATCGGAGCGCGATGACCGCCGGGCTGTCGGGCGCCGATCTCGGGCGGCTCGCCCGCCACGGCGTCGGCCCCCTCGCCACCGCCGATGCGCTGCGGTTGTTCGACGACGCCCTCCGCTCGTCGCCGGGGCTGCTGGTGCCGTTGTCGGTGAGCCTGCCCGCGCTCAGGGATGCGGCACGGGCGGGCACGCTGCCCGCGCTACTGCGCGGACTCGCGGGTCCGGTGCGGCGCGCGGTGTCCGCGTTCGTGCCCGCCGCCACGACGGATATCGCGGCGCTCGCCGATCTCGTCCGGCGGGAGACGGCGGACGTCCTCGGCCTGCCGGAACACGCGGTCGAATCGCGCAGGGCCTTCCGCGATCTCGGCTTCGACTCGCTCACCGCGGTGGATCTGCGCAACCGGCTGGCCGCCGCGACGGGCCTGCGGCTCCCGGCGACCCTGGTCTTCGATCGGCCCGACGCCGATGCGCTGACCGCCCACCTGGCCGGACTGCTGTCCGGATCCGCCGCGGCCGAACCGTCCGCCACGCTGGTGGCCGCGGCCGAGCCGATCGCGATCGTCGGCCTCGGCCTGCGACTACCCGGTGGGATAGACACGCCCGAACGATTCTGGTCCGCGCTGGACGCCGGACTCGATCTGGTCGGCGACTTCCCGACCGACCGGGGCTGGGATCTGCGGGGGCTGTACCACCCGGATCCCGCCGTGCCAGGTACCACCTACACCCGGTCCGGTGGGTTCCTCGCCGACGCGAGCGCGTTCGACGCCGAATTCTTCGGTATCTCCCCGCGCGAGGCGCTGGCCATGGACCCGCAGCAGCGGTTGCTGCTGGAAACCTCCTGGGAGGCGTTGGAACGTGCCGGATACGACCCGATGTCATTGCGGGGCAAGGATATCGGCGTATTCACCGGATTGATGTACCACGACTACGGCCAGGGCGCCCGCGCCGAGCAGCTCGAGGGTTTGCGCGGCATCGGCACCGCGGGGAGCGTCGCGGCGGGGCGGGTGGCCTATGTGCTCGGAGCGCGCGGCCCGGCGGTGACCGTCGATACCGCGTGCTCCTCCTCGCTGGTCGCACTGCACCTCGCGGCGCAGGCGCTGCGGACGGGGGAGTGCACGCTGGCCATGGCGGGCGGGGCGACCGTGATGGCGACCCCCGCCGTCTTCGTCGAGTTCGCGCGCCAGCGTGGCCTCGCGCCCGATGGCCGGTGCCGGTCCTACGCCGCCGGTGCGGACGGCACCGGCTGGGCCGAAGGTGTTGGAGTCCTTGTCCTGCAACGGCTTTCGGATGCCTTGGCCGAGGGCCGGGAGGTGCTGGCGCTGCTGAAGGGCTCCGCGGTGAACCAGGACGGCGCGTCCAACGGGCTCACCGCGCCCAACGGCCCGGCTCAGGAACAGGTGATCCGGCGGGCGTTGGCGGCGGCCGGGGTGACGCCGTCCGAGGTGGATGTGGTGGAGGGCCATGGCACGGGCACAGTGCTCGGTGATCCGATCGAGGCGCAGGCCCTGCTGGCGACCTATGGGCAGGACCGGCAACAGCCGCTGAAGCTCGGCTCGGTCAAATCGAATCTGGGGCACAACCAGGCGGCGGCGGGCGTCACCGGGGTGATCAAGATGATCCTCGCCATGCGGCACGACCTGCTGCCGCGCACCTTGCACATCGACGCGCCGAGCCGGGAGGTCGACTGGCGATCCGGCGCGGTCGAACTGCTGACCGAACCGGCCGCGTGGCCGCGGAACGGCCGCCCGCGCCGTGCCGGAGTGTCGTCGTTCGGCGTCTCCGGCACGAACGCCCACGTGATCCTCGAGGAGCCGCCCGCCGTCGCGGAACCGGAGGTGACCGGGGTGCACGGGCCGGTGCCGCTTGTCGTGACGGCGCGGTCGGCCGAGGCGCTGAGCGTCCAAGCCGCTCGATTGGCCGATCATCTGGCCGCGGGCGCCGACCTCGCGGGTACCGCGCGAGCGCTGGTCACCGATCGAACGGTGTGGGAGCACCGTGCGGTGGTCGTCGCCGAGGAAACCGGCGAAGCCATCTCTGCGCTGCGTGAATTGGAGCCCGGACGGGCCGCCGGTGCCGACCAGGTGGGGCTGATGTTCGCCGGGCAAGGCGCGCAGCGGGTGCGCATGGGTGCCGGATTGTTCGAGGCATTTCCGGTCTACGCGAATGCTTTCGGCGCGGTCTGTGCCGAATTGGATTGCGCGCTGGCCGGATACGCCGAGCATCGGGTCCAGGACGTGGTGTTCGGCACCCCTGGTACCGAGGGTCTGCTCGATCGGACGATGTATACGCAGGCGGCTTTGTTTGCTGTCGAGGTGGCGATGTTCGCGTTGGTGCGGTCGTGGGGTGTGCGTCCTCGGGTGCTGGTGGGTCATTCGGTGGGTGAGATTGCGGCGGCGCACGTCGCCGGGGTATTGACCTTGGCCGATGCTGCGGCGTTGGTTGCGGCGCGTGGTCGTTTGATGGAGGCGTTGCCCGAGGGTGGGGCGATGGTGGCTGTGGAGGCCGCTGAGGGGGATCTTGCCGAGTATGCGCATTTGATCGCGGCGGTGAACGGTCCGACCTCGGTCGTGCTCTCCGGGCATCGAGACGAATTGTCCACGGCTGTACTGGATCTCACCCGAGGTCACGAGGGTGACGTCCGCGACGGGCGTCGTGCGCCCCTCGGTGTGCGGGTGCGTTGGCTCAGGGTCGGTCATGCGTTTCATTCGCCGTTGGTGGAGCCGATGCTCGATGAGTTCCGTTGTGTGGCAGCTGGGTTGAGTTTCGGTGTTCCGTCGATTCCGATTGTGTCGACGGTGACGGGTGAGTTGTTGTCCGATGAGCTGGCGTGTTCGCCGGAGTATTGGGTGCGGCAGGTGCGGTGTCCGGTGCGTTTTGCTGATGCTGTTGCTGGTTTGGATGTTTCGGTTGTTCTGGAGCTGGGTCCGGGTGGTGCGCTGGCGCCGTTGGTTCCGGGCGGGGTTGCTTTGATCCGTCGTGATCGTGATGAAATCCGTACTGCCCTCGGCGCACTCGGTGAACTGTTCACCCACGGTGTCGCCGTCGACTGGACCACCCTCACCCCGCAGGCGCCGCGTACCGCGATCCCCACCACCGCGTTCCGGCACCGTTCCTACTGGCTTCCCGCCGACACCTCGGCCGGTCACGCGGACGGGCTCGGGCAGACCACCTGGCCGCATCCGGTGCTGCGCGCGGTCATCGAGAGCCCGGAGACCGGCGGCGCCGTTCTCACCGGGCGCCTGGCCGGGCAATCCTGGCTGGCCGATCACGTGGTGTCGGGCACCGCGCTGGCGCCGGGGGCCGCGATCGCGGAGCTGGCGTTGCAGGCCGGGAAGGCTACGGGTTGCCCGATCCTGGCGGAATTGGTCCTCGAGACGCCCCTGGCCGTCGACGGTGATCGGGACGTGCGCGTCGCGGTGGGGGCCGCCGACGACAACGGCCGGCGCCCGGTGACCGTGTACGCCAGGGCGGGCGGTGCGGAGTGGACTCGGCACGCGTCGGGATACCTCGATACCGCAACGGTTTCCACGGAAACCGCGCCCGCCGGGGAGTGGCCGCCCGCGGGTGCCGAACCGGTCACCCTGTCCTACGCCGAGCTGGCAGCCCGCGGACTCGATTACGGTCCGGCGTTCCAGGGTGTCCGGTCGGTGTGGCGACGCGGCGGCGAATGGTTCGCCGAGATCGCCCTGCCCGAAACGGTCGACCCGACCGGGTTCGCGCTGCATCCGGCGCTGCTCGACGCCGCATTACATCCCGGCATTCTCGCGGCCGCGCCGGGTGCGATCCACCTGCCGTTCGTGTGGACGCGGCTCGCCGTGCACCGCGAGGGCGCCCGTGAGCTCCGCGTCCGTCTCGCGGTCGTGGGCGACGGCATCGAACTCAGCGCGACGGACCGCTCCGGCGTCCCGGTCTTCACGCTCGGATCCCTGGTGAGCAAGCCCGTGCCGACCGGAAGCCTTGCCCCGCAAGAGCATCTGTTCGCGGTCGAATGGATCCCGGTACCGCCGAGTGGCGGCACGCACGGCCCGGTGTTGCGGATACCCGCGGACGACAGGCCGGTGCGCGAGGTCCTGGCCGAGGTACTCGCCGCACTGCGGGACGTTGCCGAAAAGCCCTGGTCGGCGCCTCTTACGGTGGTCACCGCGCCCGCGGAAACCGATCCGGTCGCGGCCGCGGTCGGCGGGCTCGTGCGGGCCGCCCAGGCCGAGCACCCCGGCCGATACCTCCTCGCCGAGACCGACGATCCGGCGGCCGTGCTTCCCGCGACCGGCGAACCGCACGTATCCCTAGTGGACGGACAGTTCCGGGCGCCCCGATTGGTGCGCCGGCCGACGGCGGAGGATCGCGAGCCGTGGCTCCTCACGGTCACGGGAAGCGGTACGGCCGACGGCATCACCCGTACCCGGCTGAAGTCGCGGCCTCTAGGCCCGGGCGAGGTTCGGATCGCGGTGCGCGCGGCCGGGGTGAACTTCCGCGACGTCCTGATGGCGCTCGGCGTCTATCCGGGCGCGCCGGATATGGGCAGTGAAGCGGCCGGGGTCGTCCTCGAAGTGGCCGCGGACGTGCCGGGATTCCGGCCCGGCGACCGGGTCTTCGGCCTGATCCCGGACGCGCTGGCGACGCACGCCGTCGCCGACGCGCGCACGATCGTGCCGATCCCGGACGGCTGGACGTTCGCCGAGGCCGCCGCGGTGCCGGTCACCTATCTCACGGCCTGGTACGGACTGTCCGATCTGGGTGGTCTGCGGGCCGGGGAGAAGGTACTGGTGCACGCGGCGGCCGGTGGCGTCGGCACCGCCGCGGTGCAGTTGGCTCGTTATTTCGGCGCCGAGGTGTACGCCACCGCGAGCACGGCCAAACAGCATCTCCTGCTCGAGCGCGGGCTGCCCGCCGACCACGTCGCGGATTCGCGGACCCTCGAATTCGCCGAGCGCTTCCCGAAGGTCGACGTGGTGCTGCACTCGCTCGCGGGCGAATTCACCGACGCCTCCCTCGGCCTGCTCGCCGCCGGTGGCCGCTTCCTCGACATGGGCAAGACCGATATCCGCTCGGGCGTGCCCGGCTATCGGGCCTTCGATCTGGTCGAGGCGGGCCCCGAACGGATCGGTGAGCTGCTGGCCCGGATCGTGGTGCTGCTCGAGACGGGCGAGCTGAGTCTGCCGCCCATTACCCGCTGGACCGCGGACCGTGCGCCAGCGGCGTTCCGTGCCATGGCCCGCGCGCAGCACGTCGGCAAGAACGTGCTCGTGCTGCCCGCTGCGCTGGATCCGGCGGGCACCGTCCTGATCACCGGCGGTACGGGCGGCCTCGGCGCGTTGACGGCCGAACATCTGGTGGGGGCGCACGGTGTGCGGTCGGTGCTGCTGGCCGCGCGGCGGGGGGATCGGGCGCCCGGCGCGGACGCGTTGCGCGCCCGGCTGGAAGGGCACGGAGCGCGGGTGACGTTCGCGGCCTGCGACGTCGCCGACCGCGACCAGGTGGCCGCTCTGCTCGCCGCGGCCCCGACGCCGTTGACCGCGGTGGTGCACACCGCCGGGGTGCTCGCCGACGGCACGCTGGCCACGGTGGACGAGACCGCGCTGGATCGGGTGCTGCGGCCCAAGGCCGACGCCCTCGTGCATCTCGACGAGCTGACCCGTCGGCTGGATCTGGCGGCGTTTGTCGTGTTCTCTTCGGCGGCAGGGGTTTTCGGCAACGCGGGGCAGGCCGCCTACGGCGCTGCCAATGCCTGCGCCGACGCGATTGCCGCGCGCCGCCGCGCGGCGGGATACCCGGCGGTATCGCTGGCCTGGGGACCGTGGGATCCCGCGGTGGGCGGGATGACCGCAGGCCTCGGCGCGGCCGAGGTGCGCAGGCTCACCAGCGGCGGCCTTTCGGCGCTGACGGCGGCGGAGGGTATGCGGCTGTTCGACGCGGCGCTGGGCGCCGAGCGGGTCCGGTCGATCCCGCTGGCGCTCGACGTCTCGGCGCTGCGGGGTGCGGCGGTGCCGCCGCTGCTGTCCGAGCTCGCAGGTCCGGTCTCGGTACGGTCGCGGCGCGCGCCGGAAGTCCAGGACTGGTCGGGCGTGCCTGCGCGGGAGCGGAGTGAACGGTTGCTCGCCCTGGTGCGCGCCGAGGCGACGGCGGTACTCGGAATGGATCGAATTCTGCTGCCCGACAAGGCATTCCGTGACGCAGGACTGGATTCGCTGACCTCCGTGGAACTGCGCAACCGCCTGGGCGCGCGCATCGGCGTCCCGCTCGCGGCCACCGTCGTCTTCGACTATCCGACCGCCGCGGACTTGGCCGCGCACGTCGAGACGCTGCTCTTCCCGCCGCTCGCGGCGTCGGTGTCGGTGTCGGCGGAGAGCGGGGCGGGGCAGCTCGTCGACGCATTGGCCGCCGCGGTGCCCGAGCTCACCGCCGCGGCGGCGGGCGTGGTCGCGCAACGGCTCCGGGCCCTGCTGGCCGGCTTGCCGGGCGGTATCGATGACGACCTCGCCGACCTGACCGAGGACAACCTGTTCGAGTTCCTCGACCACGAACTGGACTGAGAGGGGCACGACACATGGATGAGCGCGAACTCGAGTACTTCAAGCGGCTGACCACACGGCTGCGCCAAGCCCGGGAGCGGGTCGCCGAACTGGAGGCCGCGCGCACCGAGCCGATCGCGGTGACCGGCGCCGCGGTGCGGCTGCCCGGCGGGATCAGCTCCCCGGAGGCGCTGTGGGCGGCACTCGCCGAGGGCCGCGCGGTCACCGGGGATTTCCCGGCCGATCGGGGCTGGGACCTGGAGGCGCTGTTCGGGGACCCGAACCTGCCGGGAACATCGCGGACCCGCCGCGGCGGATTCCTCGACGACGTCGCCGGATTCGACGCCGACTTCTTCGGCATTTCCCCGCGCGAAGCCGAATCGATGGACCCGCAGCAGCGGATTCTGCTGGAGACGGCGTGGGAGGCGCTGGAACGCGCGGTCATCGATCCGACCGCGCTGCGCGGCCGGGATGTCGGTGTGTTCGTCGGCGCCTCGCCACAGGGCTACGGCTCGGGCATCGAGCCGGGCGGCGGGCATCTGCTGACCGGCACCGCGCCGAGCGTGCTGTCCGGCCGTCTGGCGTATGTGCTCGGTGTGCACGGGCCCGTGGTCACCGTCGACACCGCGTGCTCGTCGTCGCTGGTCGCGGTGCATCAGGCAATCCGTGCCCTGCGGGCAGGCGATTGCGCCACCGCCCTCGCGGCAGGCATCACGGTGATGTCGACTCCGGCGATCTTCGCCGAGTTCTCCCGCCAGGACGGTCTGGCCCCGGACGGTCGGTGCAAATCCTTCGCCGCGGCCGCCGACGGTACCGGCTGGGCCGAGGGCGCGGTGGTGCTTGTGCTGCGCCGGCTGTCCGACGCGATATCCGACGGCGCTGAAATCCTCGGTCTCCTGCGGGGTTCCGCGGTGAACTCCGATGGCGCGTCCAACGGTCTCACCGCGCCGAGCGGTCCGGCGCAACGCGCGGTGATCCGGCTCGCGCTGGCCGACGCCGGTCTGGAGCCCGCGCAGGTGGATGCCGTCGAGGCACACGGCACCGGCACCACACTGGGCGATCCGATCGAGGCACGAGCCCTGTTGGAGATCTACGGACAGGGGCGGGAGCGCCCGCTGTGGCTCGGCTCGGCGAAGTCGAACTTCGGCCACACACAGGCGGCCGCCGGTGTGGTCGGCCTGTTGAAGATGCTGCTCGCGTTGCGGCACGGACTGCTGCCGCGCACGCTGCACGTGGATCGCCCGACCGCGGTCGTGGATTGGTCGGTGGGTGCGGTGTCGCTGCTCACCGAGGCGGTGCCGTGGCCCGCGGGGGAGCGGCCGCGGCGGGCAGGCGTCTCGTCGTTCGGAGTGTCGGGGACCAATGCGCACGTGGTGGTCGAAGAGGCCGCCGCCGTGCCTGCCCGCCCGGCGGGCGAACGTGGCCTGATTCCGCTGGTGATTTCCGCGCGGACCGGTACCGCGCTGGCCGCGCAGGCCGCGCGGCTGGCCGAAGCGATGCCGGATCCGGCGGGCGCCGCCCGCACACTCGCCACCGCTCGTGCCCGATGGGACCACCGTGCCGTCGTGGTCGCGGCCGATCCCGAGACATCGTTGCGCAGGCTGGCTGCCGGGACGAGCACGCCGGAGGTGGTGACCGGCACCGCGCAGGATGCCGGGCAAGTGGTGTTCGTCTTTCCCGGGCAGGGCGCGCAATGGGCGGGAATGGCCGCGGACCTGCTTGCCGAGCCGGTGTTCGCCGACCGGATGGCCGAATGCGCCGCGGCGCTCGCGCCGGTCACCGGGTGGCAGTTGCTCGACGTGCTGGCGACCGACCCGCTCGAACGCACCGATGTGCTGCAGCCGGTGTCGTTCGCGGTGCTGGTGTCGCTGGCCGCGCTGTGGGAATCGCACGGGGTTCGCCCGGCGGCCGTGATCGGGCATTCGCAGGGCGAGCTGGCCGCGGCGTGCGTGGCGGGCGCGGTGTCGCTCGCCGATGCGGCCCGCATCGTGGCGTTGCGCAGCCGGATGATCGCCGACGAGCTGGCCGGGCACGGCGGCATGCTGTCGGCGGGATCGGCCGCCGATGAGATCGTGCTGCCGCCGGGGGTCGAGGTCGCGGCGGTGAACAGTCCGCGTTCGTCGGTGCTCGCGGGTGACCGGGACGCGCTCGCCGAGCTGGAGCGGGAATTCCGTGAACGAGGTGTGCCGGTCCATCTGCTACCCGTGGACTACGCCTCACATACCGCGCACGTCGATACGATCGCCGGTGAGCTGTCCCGGCGGCTGGCCGGTACCGCGTCCGCGAGCCCGGGGATCGCCTGGATGTCCACCGTGGACGCGGAGTGGGTGACCGGCCCGGTGGACGCCGCGTACTGGGTGCGGAACCTGCGGTTGCCGGTCCGCTTCCGCGATGCGGTCGCCAAGCTCGCCGCGGCGGGATACACCCGATTCGTCGAGGTGAGTCCGCATCCCGTCCTGATGACCGCGGTCGAGGAGACCGTGCCGGAGGCCGTGGTGACCGGCACGTTGCGCCGCGGCGAGGGCGACGGTGCCCGGTTCCTGCGTGCCATGGGGGAATTCTGGGTGCGTGGCGGTCGGGTCGACTGGACCGCCGGGCTGCCGGATGTCGCCCCCGCCCCGGTGCCGGTCACGGTTTTCGAGCACGGTCGCTACTGGCTGGACGCGGCACGCGCGGGTAGTGCCCGGGGCTTCGGGTTGACCGACATGGCGCATCCGGTGCTGAGCGCGGTCGTGGACCATCCGGCAGGGTCGGGATTCTCGCTTGCCGGGCGCCTGAGGCGCGCCGCGCATCCGTGGCTGACCGAGCACGTCATCGGTGGCCGTCCGCTCGCACCCGGTGCGCTGTTCGTGGAGCTGGCGCTACAGGCAGGCCGGTACGCCGACCTCCCGGTGGTCGAGGAACTGGTCATCACCGAACCGCTGGTGCTGGACGCCGACGCCGATCTGCGCGTTGTCGTGGCGGCCCCCATCGATGGCAGCCGTGCGGTGGAATTGTTCGCGCGCACGGACGGCTCGTGGGTCCGGCATGCGTCCGGAACGCTCGCCGCGGCAGGGCATGTCGCCGAGGCGGGTCACTGGCCGCCGCCCGCCGCGAAACCCGTTGCGCTGACCGAGTTCTACGCCGAACTCGCGGATCTCGGTTACGGTTACGGACCCGCGTTCCAGGGATTGCGGCGGGCTTGGCGGCACGGCGGCGAGTGGTACGCCGACGTGGCAGTGCAGGGCGAGGCCGCCGGATTCGCCGCGCATCCGGCGCTTTTGGACGCCGCCATGCAGGTGGGCCTGCTCGGCGCGGGCGAACTCGGTCTGCCGTTCGCCTGGCGCGATGTGCGGGTGTACCGGCCGGGCGCGAGCGCGGGACAGGTCCGGCTCCGTGCCGCCGTGCCGCAGCTCGTGGTGGCCGATGCCGCGGGGAACCCGGTGCTCACAGTCGGTTCCCTGACGACCCGCCCGGTGGCGGCGTCCGCGGCCGCGCCGCTGCTGGCCCTGGACTGGATCACGCTGCCCCCGGCTCTCACCCCGGAGCTCGAATGGAGCTCGGTCCGCCCCGGCAGCGTGGCAGCGGCGTTGTCGGCGCTGCGGTGTCATCCCGGGCCGCGGCCGCTGGTCGTGTGCACCAGCGGGGCCGACACCGATCCGGCCGCCGCGGCCGTCTGCGGGCTGGTCCGCGCGGCCCAGGCGGAGCGGCCCGGCCTGTTCCTGCTCGCCGATATCGACGACGAGCGGGCATTGGGCGCCGTGGTGCCGCGGGTCGTCGCCGCGGGGGAAACGGAGTTCCGGGTGCGGGACGGTGTGGTGTCCGTGCCCCGGATCGGCCGCATCGTCGCCGACGGCGTCTCGCCGGTGTTCGAAGGCACCGTCCTGATTGCGGGCGGCACCGGCACACTGGGGGCGCTGGTGGCCGAACATCTCGTGCGCGTGCACGGTGTCCGGCGCCTCGTGCTGGTATCGCGTCGCGGTCCGGCCGCACCCGGCGCCGCGGCCCTCCGGGAACGCTTGGCATCGATGGCGCGGGTGGATGTGATCGCGGCCGATCTCACCGACCGGACCGAGGTGGCCCGTGTGGTGGATGCCTGCCCGCGGTTGACCGCCGTGGTCCAGGCGACCGCGGTATTCGGCGATGCGCTGCTCGCGAATATCGACGAGGCGCGACTCACCGAAACGATCCGGGCAAAGGCGGAGGTGGCCGCCCACCTCGACGAGCTGACCCGCGGTCGCGGTCTGGCGGCGTTCGTGCTGTTCTCCTCGGTGGCCGGGCTTTTCGCCAACGCCGGTCAGGGCGCGTACGCCGCGGCGAACGCGGCACTCGACGCGATCGCCGTCCGCCGCCGCGCCGAGGGCGAGACCGCCGTATCGATCGCGTGGGGCTTATGGGCACACCCCGCACCCGATGGCGAACGCCGCGCACGGGAAGTTCAGTGGTCCGCGCGCTCCGGGCTCGGTGTGTTGTCCGCCGAGCAGGGGCTGCGATTGTTCGACGCCGCGCTGGCTTGCGCCCGGCCCGTGGTGATCGGTGCGCTGCCCGATCGTGGGGCGCTGCGGGAACTGGCGCCGGTTCCGCCGCTGTTGCGCGCGTTCGGTGCTCAACCCGCCCCGCGACCGGATCGGTCCGGCGACGAGGATTCGCTGCTGAAGCTGGTTCGCACAACGGCCGCGACCGTACTCGGCGCGGTGGATATCGATGCCGACCGCGACTTCCGTGACGCGGGTTTCGATTCCCTGACCGCGGTGGAATTGCGGAATCGCCTGGCCGCGGCGACCGGGCTGCGGTTGTCGGCCACCTTGGTGTTCGACCACCGCACTCCGCGGGGTCTGGCCCGGCACCTCGCCGACGCGTCGCCGGAACGCCGTACCGCCGGTGCCGGCCGCGGTTTTGCCGAGATCTATCGCGAGCTGGACAACCAGGGCCTGCCGACAGTTGCCGTCGCCGAGGCGGCCGCGCGGCTTCGTGCCAGGGGCGAGGACGGGCTGGTGGTCACCGCGACCAGGCTCGCCGAGGGATCGGCCTTGCCGCGGTTGATCTGTCTGCCGTCGATCTCGACCTGGGAGCCCGCACTCAATTTCGGGGCGTTCGCGGACCAGTTCCGCGGCGAGGCCGAGGTGATTGTGCTGGTGCCGCCGGGTTATGAGGACGAGAAGCCGCTGGCCGCTTCGTGGTCCGCGCTCGCGCGGGCGATGGCAGACGCGGTGGTGCGCGAGGCAGCCGGGCAGCGGTATCTGCTCATCGGCTATTCCTCGGGCGGCGGGCTGGCCGATACGGTCGTCGAGAACCTGCCCGTGGAGTCCGCGCCCGCTGCCGTGGTACTGGTCGACACCTACACCCCGGACCAGCTCTCGCCCCGCCTGCAAGCGAGCTTCCGGCACGCCTACCGGGGCATCGCCGCGCCGGAAAGCGTGACCTACGAGAAGATCACCGCGTCCTCGGTGTACATCGCCCAGCACAACACGGAGTGGCGTCCCACCGCCACAACCGTGCCGGTGCTCGCATTGACCGCGCGCGAGGCGCCGCCGAACCCACCCGACGGCCCACCGCTTGCCGATGACGAGTGGCGCCACGCCTGGCCGTATCCCCATGAACGAGGCGAGATCCCCGGCGACCATTTCTCGATGATGACCCGGTACGCCGCCGCTGTCGCCGCCGCGGTGCGAGGGCGCGCGGCGTTGGAGTGAACCGAACCTTGGTGCCGCAGAGAAGATTCGATACGGTCGGGTGCGTGGGGCGGATGGCGGCGCAGGACGCGGCGATGTACTGGCTGTCGAGGCGGATGCGCACCGACCTGTTCCTCGTGTACTGCTTCGCCGACAACGGCCGCCCGACCGAGGAATTGCGCGCATTCGTCGCCGAACGCAGCGCGCGGATCGCCGATCTGTGTGTCCGGGTGCGTGACGTGCCCGGCGATCTGGACTATCCGTCCTGGGTGCCCTGCGATTTCGCCGCTGATCAGTTCGTCGAACACGTATTGCCGGAACCGGATTGGGCGCATCTGCACGCGGCGCTCGGTGACCTGGTTGGCACGGGGCTCGATGCCGCGGTGCGACCTTGGCGCCTGACCGTGTTTCGCGGCATCGTCGATGCGCCGGTGCCAGTAGCCGACGGATGGGTTGCGGCACAGGCGAGTTCACCGCGGCCGACACCTGTGCCCGAGCGTCCCGACGCGGAGCTCGCACTCGTCGTGGTTCTCCAGCTGTCGCATGCGCTGGCCGATGGACGTCGTGCCGCGGTGATCGCGCGGGCGTTGTTCGCCGCTGATGATCCTGCGATCGACGTCGGTTTCGGCACCTCCGCGATCGACCGAATTCCGTGTGTGCGCAGGCTGTCTGCGTTAGGGGATGCGGTACTCGCGGTGCCGTGGATCCCGATTCGATTGGCCAAGACCGCGGTTCGCCGCCGCCGGGCCATCCGGGCCAAGCAACGGCTCGCCGAACTCACCGCCGCCGGGCAACTTCCGCCTGCTGCCTCGGGCTTTCCGCCGATCCGGGTGAATGGTGGTGCGACAGTGGGAACGTCGGCTCATAAGGTGCGGATGATCGTGTGCGCCGCGACCTCCCTGCGCGCACCCGACCACACCGTCACCGTCGTCGCGTTGACCACCGTATCCCTCGCCCTCGGCCGCTACCTCGAACAATGCGGCGATCGGGTGGACCGGCTCGGCGCCCAGGTCTCCATTGCCCCACCGGATGCCGCAATGGTCAACGCGCGCAACAACTACCGCCACCTCAGCGTCGACCTGTGCGTCGACGAGCCCGACCTCCGTCGCCGCGCCGACACCATCGCAGCCGCGTTGGCCGATCGCAAACGCCGGGCCACGCACCCCTTGGTGGCAGCTCAGGATCGGGTCACCGCGGCCATGCCTGCTCCACTGCTGCACCGCGCTATCGCCAATTACCCCATCGACGCCGTCCCGGACGTCATCGCAGGCCACACCGCCGTCTCCAGCGTCGACCGCGGCCGCGCGGACCTCACCTTCGGCGGCGGTCAGGTCCGCTTCACCGGCGGCTTTCCCGCCATGGACGCCGCGACGCGCCTGACCCACGGCATCCACGGCCTCGGCGACACCGTCACGCTCTCCGTACACGCCGACACCGCGGTATTCCCTGATATCGACCGCTACGCCGACTTGCTCCGCGCCGCTGTGCACGAGGTCGCGCGGGCCTTGAAGTAGTGCCGGGGCAACGACCGGAACTCGCCCACCCGGATCACCGCATCCGGTGTCCGCACCTGGGGCCACCCTTCAGGCGGTGAGGCGGACCGGTAGCCGAGCGTGTCCGTTGGAGATGAAACTGCGCAGTGGCCGCATCGCACTCGGCTCGGCGGCCCAGCTCACTCTTCCCACGGCGCCGGGCGAGATCGCCGACAACCGGTCGAGCAGGTCGGCGCTGATCGCTTCGATCCGTGGCCCCATCGCCGTCGTCCTGCGATGAGTGAACGCGGGGGACACGAGCTTTCGCAGTCGCCGATGCTCGGGCCCATAGGCGGTGAACATATTGTCGACGGCGACCCATGAGCGCAGCGGCCACTCCGCGGCGATCTCCCCGTTCGCGAATGCCGTCCAGTGCCTGCGGGCGTCCTTCGACACCCGGGAGTCGGTCAGCAGGCGGCGCAGCACGGCGGTGTCGGTCACCGACCGCGCCGCGACACCGCCGGGCAGCACGACCCGGGTGATCGGCCCGTTCCGCCGGATCCGCGCCGACTCGGCCCGGATATCGGCGCCGCTGGTGTCCAGCACGATGGGTTCATGTCGCAGGTGATTGCTCAACGGGGACCACCGAGACCAAAGGACCTGGCGGACAACGTGCCTCGTGCTCCGGTGGCGTCGGCGACGCCCAGGCAGGTGCGGCCGCGGAAAATGCCGAGTTCATAATCCACGCGGTCGCCGTCGAAAGCGCGGACGAGCACACCGATCTCGTAGTCGCCGGGATAGGTGACTTCGCCGAGGTAGTCGATGCGATACGAGGACGGTGACAGGTCCGGCGCAGGCCCGTCCACGCCGAGGGCCGCCGCCGTGAACGCCGCGACCGCCTCGTCGTACCAGGTGGCCTGGGCGAGATAGTTGACATGCTGATTGGCATCGACATCGCCGATCCGGGCACGCAGCGGCACGAAGAACGGGTAGCGGTCCCGTTGCCTGCGCTCGGCACCTGAACGGGGCGCCGCCGTCTCGCTCGAATCCGGCATGGCCAAGTCGTTGAGGTCCGCGATCAACTCGCCCGGGAGCGCGAGCGGCCCCTCGGGACCGAGATGCAGCACCGTGGCACTGCCGCCGCCTACCCGCCTGCCGCCGGCGAACACCGCTTGTTCGTAGGTGAACGATGATCGCCCGATGCGCCGAATCCCGGTGTGCACCTGGACATCGGCGGCGGTGTGATCGACGCGGGCCAGCCGTTCGACACTCTGGCTCACGAAGATGATCTGGTGGGGCCCGAATTCGCCGTCCCCGGCGTGCCGTTCGAATCGGGGCATTCGCAACCGAATCCGAGCGTCCTCCAGCCAGCGGGCCATCCCGATCGTGCTCACGGTGCCGTCGCGGCCGAGATCACCGTGCCGCACTCGAATGTCGCATTGTGCCGGAAACGAGGCGGCGCTGACCGAATCCATGCTGATCGAATCCATGAAAACACCGTAGAAAATCGGCCACGGGGCACGCTTGAACGAGCGCGCCAGCCGGATGGAACATTTTCACCACATGCGCGGGCGTGACCGGGATCAGCCGCCTTTCCGTGCCGTTCGACTCGCCCTAACTCCGGGAGAACTATGTACGGCCAGGCGCCCATCGAGTACTTTCGCGCATCGGCTTGTGGAAGATGAGGAAATCGCACGGGGTGGCGAGCAGCGGCACGAGGTGCGGGTAGTCCTCCTCCAGCTCACCTTTACGCTCGAGGATGTACCCGAGCCGCAGATACCAGCCGCGCAAGAACTCCTTCACCGGATGCGCCCAGCCGCGGGGCACCAGCAGCTCCAGCTGCATCGTCCGCGCGCCCCGATCGGCACAGTGGCGCTCGGCGAAATCGACCATGGCACGGCCGATTCCGGTGCCGCGCAGCTCGGGCGCGCACACCAGCATCCCGAATTCGCCGATGCCGTCGTCCAATCGCTGAATGCGAACGGCACCAACGATTCGGCCATCCTCCTCGCGCCCCACCGCGACCTGACCTGCGGTGATCAACCCCGCCAGCTCGGATGTCGTTGTACGGCTTGCCTCGTCACGCCACAGGCCCTCCTCGGCCACCTCGTACACCCGATTCACCAGCTCGGTGATCTCCGCGACAAGCGCGGTATCGCCCGCCGCCTCCGCAGGCACCATCTCGATGGACACCATCGATACTCCTTCTCGCATTGTGCGTTTCGCGCGTCCGCTCCCACACCCATGATCACATCCATTGACTGATGTTCAGCGGCCGATACCGTCCAGGTCGGCCACGTCCCCTCGGAGCGGGAGAGCCCGGCGCCGACAATGTTCCCGCGTCACGCCCATTCCCGGCCGGCCGAGGCCGTGCGCGGGAAGATTCAGGAAAAGATCCCAGGCAGTGTGCCGTCATCTCCCTGTCGCCCAGGTGCACCGGTCCGGCACGGTAGAAGAACCTCGTCGTCATTCGAGAAGGAAGGAACGACATGTCGGCACCAGCAGAAGATTTCGATCTCGACGTCCGGGAGCTGCCACGGCCATCGGACGGATCGGAGGCCCGCACCCCGATCGATGCGGACACTCCGCAGGCGGTCAGGTCAAGCCCGTGCGCATATCCGCCAACAGATTTTCACTGACCGATACCACGGCTGGCGGCGCGTCCGATTCGGCTAGCTATCGTGTGGCGAGTGTGGGCACATCATCGACCGCTGCTGATCGACGCGCTGCTTGCCGCGACGCTGACGGCCTTGACGGTGGTCAGCATGCCGGTAGCGGATCGGATGAGTTGGCAGGCAGTGGCATTGGCGACGATGTCGACAGCGCCGATCGTGGCGCGCCGCGTCGCGCCGGTGGCATGCATGCTGATCATCAGCGGCGCGGTGGTGGCCTATCTCGTGCTGGGCTACGGTGGCGACTTCCCGCTCTACGGGATCGGCCTGCTGGTCGGGATGTTCAGCGTGGCACAGCGTCGGCCCACCCGGGTCGCGGCGAGCATCTGGGTGCTGGCGCTGGCCGCGGCGATTTTCGCGTACTTGCCCACGGCGGCGGGATTGAGCTGGCCGGATGTGGTGAACGCGGCGCTGCAGACGGTGGGTGCGTGGGCGTTGGGCGACGCGTCCCGAAGGTGGGCCGAGCGGGCCGACCGCCTCGCCGAGCGGGCCGCCGCCGAGGAGCGGGCGCGGATCGCCCGGGATCTGCACGATGTTGTCGCCCATCACATGTCGGTCATCTCCCTGCAAGCCGGTGTGGCCGAGTACGTGCTTGACTCCGATCCGCGGGCCGCACGGACGGCGCTCACCGCGATCGCTGATTCCGGTGGTCAGGCGCTGGGGGAGATGCGGCGGATGCTCGACGTGCTGCGGACCGACCGCGGCGACACCGCGGACTACCACCCGCAACCGGGCCTGGCTCAGCTGAGTGAACTGGCCGATCGCACCAGCGCGGCCGGTCTGCCGATCGAACTCATCCGCACCGGACGAGCCAGGCCGCTACCACCGGGTGTGGACCTGTGCGCCTACCGAATTACTCAGGAAGCGCTCACGAACGTCCTCAAACACGCCGGGCCCGCAACGGCCCGTATCCATCTCGACTATGGCGAACACGCGCTGACGGTGCGGGTGATCGACGACGGTCGTGCGAGCGGACAGCCGACGAATTCCACTGTGCCGCACGGTATTGCTGGCATGCGTGAGCGCGCCGAGCTGTACGGCGGTGTCCTGACCGCAGGCCCGCGCACCGGCGGTGGATTCGCGGTCGAGTTGCGGCTGCCGACAGACCGGATCCGAGGATGATCCGCGTACTCGTCGCGGATGACCAATCACTGATCCGGGCCGGTCTGGTCACCCTGTTCACCGCCGCGCCCGGGTTCGAGATCACCGGCGAAGCCGCCGACGGCCGCCAGGCCGTCGAACTCGCGACGCACACCGCCCCGGACGTGATCCTGATGGATATCCGAATGCCCATACTCGACGGGATCGCCGCCACCCGAGAGCTTTTGGCGGCACCGCACGGCAACCGACCGCAGGTGATCGTCTTCACCACTTTCGATCTCGACGAATACGTCTACGCCGCGCTCGCCGCCGGAGCTTCCGGATTTCTGCTGAAAAGCACTCCGGCGCAACGGATAATCACCGCCGTACAGGCCGTTGTCGCCGGTGACATGCTCCTCTCACCCACGGTCACGCGCAGACTGATCGAAGCTTATGCGCACCAGCACCGGACCAGGGCCATCGCCGGGCCACGGATGGCCGACCTCACTCCCCGCGAGACCGAGGTGTTGCGGCTGATCGGCAACGGCTTGACCAATGCGCAGATCGCGCAACATCTGGTGATGAGCGAAGCCACCGCCAAAACCCATGTCAAACGCATCATGGGCAAACTCGGCCTGTCCAGTCGTGCGCAAGCCGTCGTCGCGGCCTACGAGAGCGGCTTGATCACACCTTCCCTGCCAGTCGACCATCGGCACGCTTAAGCGGTCGGCGACTGCTGGAGGTACCACGCTGGGGGTACGGCGAATTCCGGGTGTTGCCGGATGGGCGCGGGCGGGACTTTTCTCTACCGTCGGAGTCAGATCGAAATGATCTTGGTCGGATGACGGAGAGAGAGGTAACAGCGTGGGTAGGGGTATATTTCGGGGGCGCGGCCGGTACCTCGTCATCGCCGCGGCGATGCTGGCCACGGCAGGCTGCGATGAGAGCGCGGCCGGTGACAGCACACCGGACCGGAGCGCGGAAGTGCCGATTTCGGCTCGAGTCTCCGGCGCACTGGCCGACCTGGCCCGCTCCGGAATGCCCGGCGCGCAGGTCGTGGTCAGCGGACCGGACGGGCAGCGCACGATCAACGCCGGGTCGGGCGACCTCGCCACCGGAACGCCCTACGCCGACGGGGCGCACTTTCGAATCGGCAGCGTCACCAAGACCTTCACCGCCACGGTCGTCATGCAGCTCGTCGGTGAGGGCTCCGTCGATCTCGGGGCCCCGATCGAGCGCTACCTGCCGGGATCGGTGCGCGGCAACGGCAACGACGGCGACCGGATCACGGTGCGCCAACTGCTCCAGCACACCAGCGGCCTCGCGGATTTCGCCCCCGAGGGCAACTCGGAGAAGCTGCCCCAGCAACTCGATCAGACGACGGACGGCAAGGCGTACCGCGACTACACACCGGCCGACCTGGTCCGCATCGCGACAAGCATGCCGCCGCAGTTCGCGCCCGGAACGCAATTCCGGTACACCAACACCAACTACACGCTGTTGGCCATGCTCATCGAACGCGTCACCGGACGTTCCTTCGCCGCCGAGGTCAGCAGCCGCATCTTCGAACCGCTCGCAATGCACGACAGCTACATCCCGTCGCGCGGTGACACCCGCCTGCGTGATCCGCACCCGCTCGGCTACCGGATGGTCGACGGTAAGTGGAGCGATGCCACCGATACCGAGGCGGCGTGGACGGGCGCTGCCGGTGCGATCATCTCCACCGGCGCCGACGTGAACCGGTTCCTCATCGCGCTGATTACCGGAAAGCTGCTTCCGGCAGCACAGCTCGCGCAAATGGAAGACACCATGCCGATGCCGCCCTTCACCGAGATGACGTATGGACTCGGGTTGGTCCGATTCCGGGTGCCGTGCGGGAACGAGGTGAAGGAAGCATGGGGGCACTCGGGCGGGATTCCCGGCTTCAGCACGATGGCGATCGCCACGCGCACGGGAACCGCGGCGACCATGAGCGTGAACACCGAGCAGACCAACGAGCAGTACGGCGCCGCGTTCACAACCGTCTTCTGCGCAGTCGCCTGACCAGGCAAATGTGACTGATCACCGACCATGCAAGCGGGCGCGGCCGCTGATAGTTTGCTGATTTGTAGCTGTGACGTGATCATCCGACCGTAGACTTCGACGATTACGGATTCTTCTCGACAGGCTGTTCAAGGCATTGAAAGGCTGGGTCATGGGAATCAAAGGCGCTCGAGTTGTCGCGATCGTGGCAGTGGTCGTACCGACCGTCCTGATCGCCGGGGCCGGTACGGCGGCGGCGGATGAGGGCAGGGCGTGGGGATCGGTTGTCGGTGGACGTGAGCGAATACGGTTCTATGTCAACGCATCCGCGCGCTGCAATACCGAAACGGTGGTGAGTATCAACGGCCAGGTCGTGCTGACCGACTCCATCCACCAGCGGTTCGGCCGAGGTCAGATCCTCCCGGCGCCCGTAGGCACCCCCTGGGTGAAGGTCGTCGCCCGCTGCGGTCCCGGCTCCTGGAACGAGGACACCCTCGATGTCGCCGTCTTCGACGGACCGGTCGTGGTGAGCCCGGCGGATCCGACGCTCGACGCCCTCGACGACTTCTTGTCCGCGACGGGAAGCAGCCAACAGCGCACCGATCCGACTACGCGCTGAGCGATGCCGATTCGCGGGGCTCGATGCCGCAGTTCTCGGTCGACGACAAAGGAGTTGATCGGCATGAATATTCCCAAGGGCAGGTTGACCATTGCGATAGTTGCCGCGGCCGCTACCACCATGTCGGTCGCGGCGTCCGACGCCGACGCCGGACATATGCTGGTGTACAACACGGGTTCCGGAGGCCCGGCCGTCGCGTGCACCTATGAGGTGCTGGGCGGCGACTATCCGCCGAGCCCCCCACCGCAGTTTTTCGCCGACGACGCTCCGCTCGGCCCCGCCTTCATCCACAACGGCTACACCTGGGCCGCATGGTGGACGCCCCCGAGCCTGGGCTGGCACACCCTCTCCGTCACCCAGTCCCGCCCGGGCGAGCCCGACCTGCACGACTCGATCCCGGTCCACGTCCAGCGCTTCGGCATACCCGGCTCCGGAAGTTCCTGCTACGGCGGCGGCTAACCGATCGCGCGGTCGCGTTCGCGGCCTGCCCGACCGTGGTAGGTGCTTATCGGTTCTTGGCGAGATCTGCCCGGGCGGCGAGGCTGAATTTTGCCTCCAAGTCGAGGATTTGGGTGACCACCGCACGGTCGAGTGGCTGTCTGGCGCCCACCGAGATGTACAGGGTGTTCGTCGCCCTCGAAATCTCGTCGACAATCGCACGGACTTCGTCGGCTCCGGTCAGGTTGCCGATCCATGTCCCATTACGCCACCCACTTCGTTGAGTAGAACCGAGACCGCAGAACGCCGAGAGGTTACCGCAGGGCATCGGAACAGCCGTTTCGGCGCTGTCTGCGAAATCTGTTGTGGCGGTTGCCAGGCATTGCCTGATTCGAACCAGCAGGATCCTCGAGTGTCGCGGAACTGACGGGTCATCTGCGCGGCTGTCCGTTGAGTGCTCGCCAAGGGGGCAGTCGTTTATTGGTCGAGCAGCCGGTCGTTCGGGGCGAACAGTTCGAAATGTACTCGGGCGGTGGGTATCCCGATGGCGTGCAGCTGGCTGCGTACAGCGGCCGACGAGAACCTGCGCATGATCTTCTACCGCACCGTCTGCGGCGCGGCGCTGGCTCTGGGGCCGGATCAGGCGATCGAGGCGATCGATACCATCGTGCGGAACTTCCGGATGCCCGGTGCCGGCATGCGGCTGGCCGCCTTCCTCGAGGATCTGGAGCGGATTCGGATTCCCCGTTTCGAGGAGCAACGCGATCGGGCGCTGGTCCGGGAACGTTCACGTGCCTGAAGACCACTGGTGGCGCCTCCTGACCGAATGATGGCTGTGAGCTGGCCATTTGGTCGAAAAATTGGGATAGGCGAAAACTTTCGGAGTCGGCTAGGGTCGGATTCATCCCAGGGCCCCGGGGTTCGAAATATCGCTCGAACTCTTAGTGGAGGAACATTGTCTGACCATTCCGACGTCGTCGTCATCGGTGGCGGAATATTGGGATGCACGATGGCTTTGCACCTGATCGAAGCCGGGGCGGGAAGTGTCCGGCTGCTGGATCGGGACGGGCTCTTTCAGGGCACCAGTGCCGCCGGTGCCGGGTTTCTGGCGAGCTGGACGCCCTTCGCGGCGGAGCAAGCCGTGACCGAATACGGCCTGGACTACTACACCCGGTTGCAAGCCGAAGGCCACGATATCGACCTGCGCCGCAACGGAATCCTGTCGCTGGATGTCCGCGGGTCCGCATCGCAGGAGATCAGCGGCGGTGCTCGGGAGTACGGCGAGCAAGCCACGGCTGTGGCCGCCGCCGAAGTCGAGGCGCTGACCCATGGCCTGGTCACCGGCGGTGGAATACCCGGCGGCCGTTTCGAACCAGGCGGTGCGCAGATCTTCGCGCCGAAGGTGGGGGCAGCCCTTGCCGAGCGGCTGCACCGTCACCCGGGAGTGGTCGATTCGCGGCGGCCGGTTACCGCGCTGCGCACCCGCGGCGGTCGAATCGTCGGTGTCGACACCGCCACCGGGACCATTGATTGTGCTGCCGTCGTGGTGGCCGCGGGCGCCTGGAGCAACGAATTGCTCGCTCCCCTCGGCGTATTCCTGCCCAGCGCACCGCAGATCACCTCACGGATAATCACCGAGAACCTCGACCTGCCCAGCACCTTGCCCGCCTTGTTCCTCTCGGGTCTGATACCCGAGGATCCCGACGGCGGAACACTCCTCTGGGTACGTTGGCACGACGGTGGCTTGCTGTGGGGCGGCACTTACGACACCTACCCGCGCAACATGCTCCTGGACGCCCCGATGCCGGAGCGCCTCGACGAGATCCCCGACGACGGTGTGCGTGAACTCCTGCGCGTGGCCGCACGCGCCGCCACCGTCATGCCGGTCCTGGCTCGGCAATCGAGCATCACGGTCGAACACGGCGCACCCTGCTACACCCCTGACTGGCGCGCACTGGTCGGGCCGGTCGCCGCGGTCGAGGGCCTGTTCGCCCTGACGGGAGACAACGAAGCCGGGTTCACCCACGGCCCCGGCTACGCCAAGGTGCTGACCGACCTACTTCTGCACGGTGCCAGCGACCTGACGCCCGCGGACGAATGGAGCCCCAACCGCTTCGGTGATCGATACACCACCGAAACCGCCGTCATCGAGGCCTTTCTCGACTACCAGAAATCATTCTTTGCCGGCTCGAGCTAACCACCGAACGTGTGCCGGGTCAGTGTTCGCTCGTCGGCGTCGTAGTCGAAGAGCTCGCCGTAGCGTCCCCAGTCGATCGCGGTGCGCAATTGCCGCCGCGCCTCGTCCTCGGTGAAACCGCGGCGCAGCACGTCGAGGAAGAAGCCGTCGCGCAGTTGCTGTTTCGGGGAACCGGCCAGCGCTCGATCGATCGCCGCGACCAGTGGTGCGCTCGAGCACGCCGCGCGGGCGAAGATCTCCTTGGCCTTGTCGATATCGGCGTCGACGAAGGCGTGGCCCTCCGGGGTCAGTGCGATGTCGCCGCCATGCACGGACGCCAGGTTCAGCATGGCGGCGGCGTCGACGAGCGGCAGCAGATCGTCGACCTCGAATCGCAGTTCGGTGGCCAGGTGCGCCAGATCGGCGCTGCCGCCATGGACCGCGAGGAGTTCGAGCATGCCCGCGATGCCGTCCACGCTCGCCCGCGGCAGCGGTTCGGTGGTCGGGCCGGTCACGGTTGGGGTGCTCGGCGCGTCGGTGAGCAGCCGGTATGCCTTGTCCACCAGCTGTTGCACCTGGCGGCCGCGCGGGTCGCGCGGGCGCTCGATGTCGACGAGGATCTCGCCCTTGATCCGGCCGGGGTTGGCATCGAGGACCAGGATCCGGTCGGCGAGCTGCACAGCCTCCTCGATGTTGTGGGTCACCATGAGCACCGATTTGGTCGGGAAGCCGGGGAGATCCCACAGCCGGATCAGTTCGCCGCGCAGATTGTCGGCGGTGAGTACGTCCAGCGCCGAGAACGGTTCGTCCATCAGCAGCACCTCCGGTTGCACCACGAGGGCGCGGGCGAAGCCGACGCGCTGGCGCATACCGCCGGAAAGCTCCTTCGGATAGGCGTTTTCGAATCCGTCGAGTCCGATCATGTCGATGGCCCGCAGCGCGCGTTCGGCACGGGCCGCCGCCGCGACGCCGTCGGCGCGCAGACCGAGTTCCACGTTCTGGCGGACGGTCAGCCATGGCAGCAGTGCGAAGCTCTGAAACACCATGGCGGTACCGGGATTCGGCTCGGCGACGACCGCGCCGCGGTAGTGCACGGTGCCCGCCGACGGCTCGACCAGACCGGCGATGACCCGCAGCAGGGTCGACTTGCCCGAGCCGGATTTGCCCAGCAGCGCGACGATTTCACCTTCGCGCAGTTCCAAGGAGACGTCGGCGAGCACGGGCAGCTGCTCGCCCGCCGGGTTGGTGAAGTTCTTGGTCACACGATCGACCGTGATGATCGGGGATGTCATCAGCGAATATCCTTTTCGCAGAGTTGATTACAGGAGGGCATAGCGGCGCTCGGCGTGCCGTTGCAGCCGCCGCCAGACGAGCCGGTTGATGGCCACCGTCACCACGCTCATCACCACCGTGCCGAGCAGCACCTTCGCGAAGACGCCGTCCGAGGTGGCAGTGGTGATGTACGCGCCGAGGCCATAGGCCTCCAGGTGGGTGCCGCCGGAGTCGACCACCTCGCCGACCAGCGTCGCGTTCCACGCGCCGCCGAACGCGGTGATCGCGCCGGTCACGTAGCCGGGCACGATGGCGGGCAGGATCAGTGTCCGCCAGCGCAGCCATCCGCGAATACCCAAGTCGCTCGCGGCTTCTCGCAGATCGGTCGGTATCTGCTCGGCCGCGGCGATCACGTTGAACAGGATGTACCACTGGGCGCCGAGCGCCATCAACACGACGCCGCCGACGTTGAGCGTGATCCCGGTGAAGGTCAGCGCCGCGATCACGAAGATGTACAGGAACTGGGCGGGGAAGCTCGCCATCACCTGGACGACGGGTTGGGCGAACCGGCAGATCCGCGGATTCATCCCGATCCACACGCCGACCGGCACCCACACGATCGTCGATACGATCAGCAGCACGATCACCCGGCTCAGGCTGACCAGCCCCATCAGCGTCGCCGGCCCGAACTCGGCGAAGCCGACGGTGCGGTCGAAATACGTTGCCAGCGTCCAGATCAGCCAGCCGAGCGCGGCAAACAACGTCGCGAAGAACACCACGTCGCCGAGCGTGGCGCTGCGCTCCCGGTAGGCGTCGCGGGTGCTGCGGCCGAGAATCCGCATGGCGCGGTCGATTCGGTCGGCGACCGGCCGCAGGAGGCCGGCGGCCCTGGCAGGCACCGTGCTGCGCCGTAGTAGGTCGAGCACGAGACTGCGTGGTGCGACCGCACTTTCGCATTGCTCCACCCGGAATCGCTGCGACCACGCGGTCAGTGGCCGCCAGAACAGCACATTGACCGCCACGATGGTCGCGATCATCACCAGCGCGCCCAGCAGCAGCCTGCCGACCTGCGCGTCGGCGGTGGCGGCCGCGATGAAGCTGCCCATCCCCGGTAGCGCGTGCTCGCCACCCGCGATCGTGATGACCTCGGAGGAGGCGAGCATGAACCAGGCGCCGCCGAAGCTCATCATCCCGTTCCAGATCATCGGCACCATCGCGGTCGGCACCTCGAGCTGCCAGAACCGCTGCCAGCGGGTGAGCCGCATCAGCCGGGCCGCCTCGTCGAACTCGCGCGGCATATTGCGCAGGGACTGGTAGTACGCGAACGTCATATTCCACGCCTGCGCGGTGAAGATGGCGAAGATACACGCGGCCTCGGCGCCCAGATACGAACCAGGGAAGAGGCCGACGAACAGTGCCACCGTGATCGATACCAGGGCGAGCACCGGCACCGACTGTAAGACGTCGACCATCGGCACCAGCACCTTCTCCGCGCGCCGTGAACGGGCGGCCCACTGGCCGACGACGAAGGTGAAGGCGATGGAGGCGGCGAGCCCGAGGAACATGCGCAGCGTGGTGCGGGCCGCGTAGTAGGGCAGATTCGCGGGGTCGGTGGATATCGCCTCGCCGCCGGAATCCGGCGTCCACGGCACCGCCATATCGTGGAAGAGCTTCAGTACCAGTGCGATCAGCGGCACCGCGGCACCGATCAACAGGTAATCCGCTGGGCGCAGCCGTCTTTCGGCACGATGAATCGCGAAGGTCATGGTGGCGACTACTTCTCGGTGGCCGGCGGGGCGGTCATGGTGTTGTAGAAGTGGATGGCGGCGGCGATCACCGCGGGCACCCCGATGATCAGGTTGAACACCAGCACGCCGAGTGCGGCGCCCGCGGTGCCGGTGGCGATGCAGCCGCCGATGGCGAGCGGGACCGAGAGCGCGCCGAAGGTGGTCACGGCGCCCGCGCCGCCACCGAAGAGGGCGCCGAGCAGGCAACCCACCGGCAGCCCGATGATGGCGCCCAGCAACGTGCCCGCCGCCAATGCGACGGTGAGTTCGTTGTTGGCGTTGCCCATCGCGGTGTTGAGCCGGTCCTCGAAGCTGTCGGCCGGTGCCGAAACATGCTGTGCGCGTTCGGGTCGCGGTGTCAGGGTGGCGGTGTTGCCGTCGATGGCCGCATCGATCGGATAGGCGGTGTTCTGGTAGGTGATCGTCAATGGGACGCCGCCGACGACGGTGCCGCGCGGGTCGACGATCTGCAGCTGGTGGTCGGTCACCCGCAGGGCGCCGCGGTCGGTGCGCAGTTGCAGCGCGTGCTCGACGGGCCGCAACTCGGTGCGGAGGTGCTGCGCGTCCTGTGGTTCCGCGGGCGCGGCGGCGGAACCGCCGATGACGGCCGCGACGGTGAGCGCGACGGCAGCGGTGATCGATCGAATTCTCATGGAATTACGTCTCCTCATCATGCTTTCCCGTAGTTCCGGGCAGCATTGATTACCGCCGGTGTGCGATCGGCACGGCGGTACGTCGAATAGTGATGTGTCAGTTTCGCGGCGCGTCAGAACTCGCCGGGAATGATTGCGTGAACGACTACTCGGACTCCGGTATTCGCCCACGCGAAAACGCCACGCGCCGAAGGTAGCTCAGGCGGCGACCGTGCGGTGCGAGGTGAATTCGATGGCGTCTATCGGCCGGTCCGGCGGTGCGGAGGCCGGTCCGGGGAGCCCGGACTGTCATGGGGATCCATCTAGCTGCCCCGACCTCCTCACACTGTGCGAACGCGAATGCCGACCGTGCACACGGGGCGACCCGGCCCACGCGGGGAACCGGAAAACACCCCTCTCGTCAGAGTTTTGGCACTGCACGACGTGTTCCGGAAATCGGAAAGCCACTTTGGATAACCCCTTGATCCGGAGATATCTGTCCTAACCTTGGGCGTCTCTCGACGTCGTCAGATCAGTGGCCTATGTTCGTGCAGGAGCCTCGCCTATCGAGGTGCGCTGCCCACGCTAGGGACCGTGTCCGCAAAAGTCAACCCGCCGTCCCCGTTGCGATGTGAGACCGTCCATCTGTTCCGCGAAAGCCTTTGCCGCACAATCGTAATTCCGCGCAACCGAGACACGTTCGTCGATGCGCCGGTCGGTCACCGATCCAGGATGTGGGGCAGGCCTGCGCGGTAGCGGTCGCGGTCGAGCTGCTGGAGTGGTTCTAATGCGGGTGCTTCCCAGAGGGGGTAGATCGGGACGCGGGGCGATGGATCGCCCGCGGCGTCGAGGACGGCGTTCGCCGCGCGCCGGCCTGATTCGTTCGCCCCCTCCATGGTCGCCAGGTCGATGTTCGTCCGCACGTGATCGCCGCCGAGGAAGAGATTGGGAATCTCGGTGGCTGCGTCCGGGCGGTGTCGGTAGGAACCCGCGTGGTTGACCAGCAGGGGAGTCGCGTTGCCGATGCCGTCGCTGGTCCAGGTGATGCCGGGATCCAGATGCCAACGGAGCAGATCCGCATCGCGAATGATCTGGGCGCCACCGCGATTCAAGCCTCGCCTCAGCTGCTCCCATACCTCCTTCGCGATCTCCTCTCGGCTGCATTCCTTGGCTGTTCTGCCGAACAGGATGCCGGGCGCGTCCCATGCGGAGATGTCGACCGAAAGGCATTCCCGCACTGAGCCGTCGCCGTAGCGCGCCGCGAAATCGACTTGCCAAGAAGAGGATTGGAAGATCGCGGTGAGTGCCCACGGTGATCCGAGGATCGCGATGTGCCCGGACGGCAACTCCGGTTCTCGCCCGAGGAAGAACTGCATCCCTGCCATCCAGTCGTCGTCGAGGTGCCGGATGCCTTCGAGGCTGGGCGCGGCGTCGAGGAGCGCCGCGTCGAGCAGGAGTTTCAGCCGATCGAGGGGAATCGCCACGACGTACCAGTCGGCGGTCACCTCGCTGGTCGCGTCCCCTGCGGCGGTCATCGATGCCGAGGCGATGAGCCCATCGCGCACGTGCAGCGCACGCAGCCCACAGCCCATGACGAACGAGACGCCGCGGCTGCGAAGATAGGTCACCCAGGGATCTATCCAGGCTTCGTTCGTCGGTAGGTTCAGCACGCGGTCTGCGCCACCGGTGATCGGGTTTCCGGAATACTGCGGGATGAGCCCGGTGGACGCGGTCAGCAATGCCACCCCGATCTGTCCGACGGTTCGTGCCGACACTGTGTCGGCTTTGGCGGCGATGGTGGTCCTGGTGGCGGCGTGACTGAGGAGTCGGTAGCGCTCCGATTTCCCCTCGGCCCCGACGAACTCCATCCAGGACTGGTTCTCCCATTGGCCGAGACGGCGTTCTCGGCAGCTGGTAGCCATGACCGCGATGCGCGAGGCGAAGTAGGTGACCTCGGCGGTGGGGATGTCGCGCATACCGTGAAAAACCGTGGCCACGGCATTCTGGAAATTCTGCGCCGTTGCGAGCATGTCGGGATGCTCCACCAGGTTCTGGATGCCGCCGGGAAGTAAGACCGGCGCGTAGTCGGGACTGTCGAATGCCACCATCAGGCTGTCGATCGCGACCAGATGCGAATCCTTCACATTCCCGCGGTCGGCCAACGGAATTCGCGCCATCGTGTCCGGAACGTGTTGGTAGCACCCGGGAAAGAAACGAAACCCGTGCTCGCCGGGAAGATCCAGTCGTCCGCCGGACCCCGTGCCGGGTACCGGCAAACTCCGAGCCTTCCCGCCGAGGAAAGCGGGTTCGTAGACGGTAACCCGGTAGCCGCGCTCGATCAGTTCGTGAGCCGCCGCGAGCCCCGCCATGCCGCCGCCGAATACGGCGACATCCCGGCCGCCGCCGCGGCGCGGCACCGCCTGCGCGGGCGCTCCGAGAACAGCGGCGCCGAGCCCGGTGACCGCGGCAACAGAGATCCCGAGCGCACTCCGTCGCGACAGCATCAGGTTGTCGAATATTCCGAGTTCGATGTCATCGAGCCGCTCTGCTCCCGTCCTGTCGCTGCCACCCGAAACGAGCGCTGAGGAACGTGCCGCGAACCGCGATCACTCTACGTGGTCATGGTCCCGCCGCGCTCCCGGCCGCGCTCCCGGGCACGGCCGACCCGATGACCGCCGACATCGAACCAGCAGGACCTGGACCACGGATTACCTACCTGGCACGACTACATCGACCAGCGCAGCACCCCGCAGCAGCTCCCCACCGAGCAATTACGCCTGCTCTGACCGCACCTCAGCGGCCCGCAGCCGCCTCCGGACCGGCTATGCCCCACAAGCCCATCGAGGGACTTGCCGCGACGCCGTCGAGCATGGTGAATTGGCGGAGACCGAACGCGTCCATCAGTGTGCTGGGGGTAGGCGATGCGTGAACGAATCGTTGAGCAGGTAGCCGATCTTCTTATTTCGCGGCGGCCGCCGCATCCGCTGCGGGTAGCGGTCGACGGGATCACCGCCGCGGGAAAGACGACATGGGCACGAGAACTGGTCGATGCGGTCCGTGCCCGCGGTCGCCATGGTGTCCATCTGAGTATGGATGGATACCACCATCGCCGTGCCCACCGATACCGGCAAGGACGCGGGTCCGCGGTCGGCTACTACGAGGACGCTTACGATTTCGACTCTTTCGCCCGCCATGTCCTGGTTCCACTGGGGCCGGGCGGAGACCGCTGCTACCGGACACAGGTGATGGACCTGGCTAGCGACCTACCGGTGGACGATGACTACGAGCGAGCGGAACGCGACGCCATCGTGGTCGTGGACGGTAGCTTTCTGCAACGCGATATTCGTGGTCTGTGGGATGTTGTCGTCTTCGTGGACACCAGCTTCGAACTCGCCCGCGATCGCGGATCGCGCCGGGACGCAGAGCTTCTCGGCGGGATCGACAAAGCCGCCGCGGCCTTCGATACCCGATATCACGCAGCGAGCCGGATGTATCTCGACCAGGTTCGACCGGCCGAGGCGGCGGACATCGTGATCGGCAACGACGATCCGGCCCTGCCGGTACTGCGTATCCGGCGCCGAGGCCGCGACTGAACGCAGGACTCGGCACCGAGGCGGGACAACTCGGCTCACGCCTGGGCCGCGGTGTCCGCACGGGCCGCGGTTCGCTTGCGCCGCGACCGCCGCACGACAAAGGCCACAAGGACTACGACGACGGCGACCGCGAGCGCGACATCCGCCAAGGCCAGTCGAGTGCCGAGCAGCCAGACCAGCCGCCCCCAGTAATCGCACGGCCCTACGTCTGCGGGAATCGAAGCACATCCCTTGGGTCGCCGTGCCGTCCAGGCCAGTGGGGTGAAAGTTGCCGGACGTGGCCTGCTCGCTCAGGTGACCCGTGCGGCCACTAAGGTCTCGAAGGTATAGGGCCGCAGGCCATCGGTACGGCTGGCGAAGTATCGCTGCTGGAGGTCTGCACGTGTGGGATGGTCCACGACCTTCAGCCCGCACCGGCTGATCAGCCTCTCGATCTCGGATACGGGCCAGCCTGGCTGAAGAGGTTCGCCGACAGAAGCCGCGATCGGCGTGTAGATACGGGCGAATTCCGTCCCCACGTCGTCGAGCGCGCAGTCCTCGGCCCGGTAGGAGAACACCACCTCAGACCCGGGAGCAGCCGCCGCGATCATGCGCAACCCCGACTCGATCGCCTGTGCCGTCAGATAGGGGGCGACGCCCGTCCAGCAGAAGATCGCCGGCTGCGCCCAGTCGAACCCGGCCTGGCCCAGAGCATCCTGAACCGGTCCGGCCTCGAAATCAGCCGGCACGAATACCTGCGAGTCGCTGAGCGGCAGGCCGAGCTGCCTGACCCGCTCGAGCTTCCATGCCTGGGAGGCGGGGTGATCAACCTCGAACACCGTCAGCGAGCCGAGCAGATCCGGCCGCCGCCACGCGAACGAGTCGAGCCCCGCGCCAAGAATCACGTACTGCGTGAAGGCGCCGGCAGCCAGCCGGTCCTCGGCGTACCGGCTGCGGGTGCAGACAGCCGCGCGGGATTCGCGACGGACCGGGACGGGGAACAGCGGATCGAACTGGTCTCGCAGCTGTCGCCATACCGGGCCGACAAGCACCAGGGCCAGCACATCGTCGAGTACCCACGGCGACGCCGTCTCCAGGCGAAACAATCCACGCGACACGGCCGCAAACATCGCCGTCCTGCTCGGCGCGCTTTCCATGCATTCCTCCTCGCGGGCCAGAACCCAGCATGCCGACCACGCTCGCCCACTCTGCGCACTTCACAGGACGCGCCTGAAGCGCCCTGACGGCCATAGCCAGATCGCCTGGCCGTCAACGCAGCTGACCATTGCTGGATCTCTCAGCGTATCGCAGGACGAATGCCGTAGTGCGGCAACGGATTAGAGTGGACGAACATCCGGCATGCGCGGACAGAGCCCGGCCTTGTGGTGCCGTTCCTGGTTCCTGCGGTGTCGGTGGAGATGGTGTCGTTGGATGCCGGGCTATCGAGAAACGCCGCGTGATTCATCCTGAGAACGAATGGCTCCGAATGCGATCTAACGTATGGTCGCATACGGAATGCTCCCCGCGCCGCGATTCTGCTGTGCCGCCTGAGGGCTGGCCAGCCAGCGATAGGCGCTCTTTTCGAGTACTCGCATACTCAGGTTCTCGACCGCTTTCGCGAAGATACTGTCCTCATGGCCGATTCAGCACCCCGCCCAGTCCATGTCGCCGAGGCACGGTCACGCCTCGCTTGGCCTGTTCGATGGGATGCCGTGGCAACGCTGGCTGCGGCGATAGATCACGAACCCGCCGAGCTCGCAGATTACCCGCTACTAGCTGTTCATCGCGTTTTGGATCGCCTCGCAGCGATGGCGTTCGACGCCGCGGATGGGGTGTCCGGAGCGCCCGCCGCCTTCGCTGAAGCTGTCACCGAGTTGTGCAGGGTGGTAACGGATTCGGCTCCAAGCGCACCCGACGACGACTCGCTGCCGCTGGGCGACCCGTTGCCTCCGACCCCCGACTCGGCGACCCCGGACACTCTTATCGATCACGACGGTGTGAACATCCTGGTAGATCTCGCATTTCGGTTTGCGGGACGTGCGGGCGCAAACGTGATCCGGCAGCTTTCGGACGCCGCGACCTTCGCCGAATGCCAACTGCCGAACCTCGGTTCCCATCAAGACCTGGAGTCGACCGCATCGATACTGCTCGACTCTGCGAGGATGGAGAAGGATCGGGAAGCGGATTCGCCCGCGACTGGTGTCGCGGATTCAAAGGGCTTGTCTATGAACGAGTTTGGCGACATTGTCGGTCTCGTTCGGGCTGCGCCGAGTCAATGCAGCCGTTTGTTCTTGAAGGTGGACGATGACGACCTTGTCAGAAACCCGCCGCCACAGGGACCGGCTCCGTCCATTGCCGGTATCCAGAGTGTGACGCTGGAGCCGCCGTGCGGCGCTGCTGCGATCATGACGATTCACGGACATGGGTTCGGCACCGCACCTGCAGGCGGTATCCGGGTGCTGGTCGCAACCTGGGACCCGGTTTTGCGCGCGGTGTACCGACCTGTAGCTGTGTCGAGCTGGTCGGATACTACGGTGGTCGTCGCGTCGCTTCCCGCGAACCTCGTCTCCGGCGCGGTGGCATTCGCGGATCCAGCATTCATCGGTAAGTACAACGAGTGGGTTGACGGCCGCAATCGTCGAGTCGCGGCAGCGATGCACGGTGCAGGTTGCCCGGGCCGATGGCAGGCCGAAATACCCTACTCGGCAACACCTTCCGCTACCCCCGCGACAAGTTACACCGCCGGCTCGCCGCATATCACCGCCGACGTAGCCCCTACGATCGGTACTCCTGTGCAGTGGAACGCCCGCACCCTGCACCTACAGACCGGCCAGGAATTCAAGGTGAGCTGGCAGTCTTATGGCGCCGAAACTGTCGTGCTTCGCGCGCTTGACTCCGGCGCCGCAACGATCCTCGCCGCCGCGGGCCATACCGAGTCCGTTGTGCTCGATTCAACCGGACAAATCATCCTGGCAACCGCCACCAACCCGATTCGTGGCACTTTCGGTGTCGACGCCGAAAATCGCTGCGCCACTGTTCGTGCGACCGTGGGGGTGATGGTCACCGGTCCAGCACTTCAGCCCGCGTCGGTGACTGTGTATCAGGCAGTTGCCGGTGGCGATGTAGAGGTTGGCCTTCAGGGAACAACCGAAGTATTGAATCCATCATCCGGCCCCTCGATTCCCCTGGTCGCGGACAAGCGCAGTGTGGCGGTGATCGACTGGTGGCCCGCGTTGCCCCAAATGCCGCCCGGGGAGACACTGACCGCGCGCGCCACTCTCAAAGTCAGTGGTCCGCTGATCGCTTTTCCCGGGGTGACACTGCGTCCCAGTGTGTCGACTGCCGACCCCGCGCCGCTGGACAAAACGCTCGAACTTCAGTCGGGGCCGGGGTTCTCGTCATTGACCGCCTATCGCCAATGGCTCGCTGCGGGTAACGATCCGCACACTTTCAACGTGGTCCTACCTCCTCAGGTCTGCCAGGGCGGGGTAATCGTGGGACCGGGTGTCCAGGGCTGGACGCTACTCGAGGCCACGGTGGAGGTCAGTAGCCAGGATGGGCCGACCTGGACCCTGAGCCCCGGGAACAATGTCACGTTCCATCCCCGCAGACGAGTGCGGATTCGCTACCGTGCTTTTGGATTGCCCGCCACCGCCGACGCGGCCGCGGTACCTGCGCCCACCGACGAGGTGTGCCGAGCAGGACTGCGCGCCGCCGCCAGCATCCTTCCCATACCTGACCCGGAGATCGTCACTCTGCCTGGCTCGCCGACCCAGAACAATGGTCACCTCATCGAAGACCTGATCGCCGAACGCGGCGGCACTGAAACCCCAGCATGGCGGGATGAGATCTGGCTGGTTGTCGGCCCGCTCTCCCCTACAGGAGGGTTCGCCCCAGGCCCCTGGGTGGGTTCCTCGGACGCCACCGCCCGGACCCTCGCGCACGAAATGTCCCACCTGTTCGGTCAAAACCATCTGGCACTCTGTGGAATCGTCGGCGATGACCCCGCGTCATTCCCGAACCGCGGCAATGTGGGTGTGCCCGGTTTCGATATGTGGAACAACGGTTTTGTGCAGAACGCCCTCGACATCATGGTCCGCACCTATTGCCCAGAACCCACCTGGCCCAGCCCGGAACGCTGGCGCCGAGTTTTCTTGAAGGTTGGTCGAAAATGAGCACTGTGCGCATTACAGGCACCGTCCACCAGGACGGCCGCTTCATCGCCGGCTGGTGGCACACCACAAGCGACATCGTCGAGGCGATCAGCGAACCGGATACCGGCTGGGCGGCCATTGCGGTAGATAGCACCGGGCGAGTCCTCGAATTCGCCCCGGCCACACTCGAGACTGTTCCGGTCTGCAGACGCGACGGCGATTCCACCGCCCGCTTGACGGCGATGCTGCCATTGGTGGAGGAGACAGCATCGATCGCGGTGGTGCACGATGATGTCGAGGTGTTCCGTCGCGAGGTCCCCCCGCCTGCGACGGTAAGCCTGGATCTCACCGCTGTGCGTGGGAAGACGTCGCGTCGCAGCCTTATCGAGATCCCGGTGCAGATCGACCGCGCCGAACCTCCACCTGGTGCACATCTGATTGCTCGGTTGGAGGCACCTGATTCTGGTTGTCCGGCCATGCCGCTGCCACTTGTCGACGTCGGCGCGGGCGAGCCTCCGGTGGTGAGGTTCGATCTCGCTGAACTCCCTTCCGCGGACCGTTATCGGCTGACGGTGAGCTACAGCGACGGTGTTCGTACCGTGACTGTGACCAGCCCCGCCCTGCAGGTCGAGCAACGACCGGCTTCGCCAGAGATCTCGGTCCCCGATACACGCACGGTCCGATATGACGACGAGCTCCTTGTGCTGGAAGGACGGATCAACGGCGACGCCGACCCCGCCGCGTTGCGATGGCTGATCGACAACGAAACCGTCGGGCACGGGCCGGTCGCACACGTTGCCTGCCTCAGCGCCGGCGAGCACACCGTGTCGC
This sequence comes from Nocardia sp. NPDC052566, assembly GCF_044547285.1. Taxonomy (NCBI): domain Bacteria; kingdom Bacillati; phylum Actinomycetota; class Actinomycetes; order Mycobacteriales; family Nocardiaceae; genus Nocardia; species Nocardia sp. NPDC052566. The sequence goes on from NZ_JBIUAF010000001.1 coordinate 1,266,335, forward strand.
TACAGCTCGGCGGCGAACGCCATCAGATCGAGATCACGGTTCGTCCTGCGCCCGAGTTACCGGTACAGCGACCCTCGCACTGGGAACCGCCGTGGCGCGCCGGTGCGGTACGTGTAGTCGGTGTCGCCCACGCATCCGAAGAATTCTCGTAACGCCGAACATCGGGTGCGGTGAGGTGCATGCGGAGACAGCGCTAGATCCGGAACCGTGTCACCAGCCACCAGGCGCCCCTCCTGATCGAGCCGCCGAAATCTCAAAGTGGCCACCGACACCGACGGAGGTTTGGTCAGGCGATCGGACGATGGCAGGCGGAACGAAAAGCCAACGCCGTCTGGTATCGGTGCAGGGCAAGCACTCTCGCGCCCAGCAGTGGACGCCGACCTGCGGGACGTCAACCTTCGGAGACGAGGACCAGGAACAGGAAGGCCAGAAAGCGGGGGTCATCCTTATCTTCGAAGAACTCTGGGAACTGCTCCAGCGCCGCCGGGGCGGGGCCGGGTTCGTCGAGGTGAGTCACTCGAAATCCGGTGTCGAAGAAGGTTTTGAACATTGTCGACAGTGACCGGTCCCAAAACGTCAGGTCGGCGTCCTGTCCTGCCAGGTCCGCCACATGACGAGGCCGTGTGGCGAAGTAGTTCGTCGTGTTGCCCGCTTGCAGGGCGGTGAACCACATGACGAGCGGATGCTCCACGGACAGGATCAGGCGGCCTCCCGGCTTCAGAACTCGTCGGATCTCCGTCAGTGGGGAGTGCCAGTCCTCTAGGTAGTGCAGCGTCAGAGAGCAAACAACGTCGTCGAAGGTGGAGTCGTCGAATGGCAACGGGTCAGCTAGATCCGCGACGTACAGCTCCGGGCCGCTTCCGACACGGTCCCGGGCGATGTCGATCAATGCCTTGCTGCCGTCGACTCCGACAACGGTAGCTCCGCCCTCGAGCAAGTCGACAAGCGTTGGGCCGGAACCACAACCAACGTCCAGCACGTGCTTACCCGACACGTCACCAAGCAGGTTACGGATCGCAGGCCTGTTGTAGTACTCATTGAGCAGACTGGTCGCGTTCAGCTCAGCGTAAGCGTCCGCGATCGGGTCGTACGCCGCAGCACGGCCAGAGCCGTCCGTATGAGTCGGAGTATCCATACTTCGAAGCTAGCAGCGCGCTGCGGGCGTCCTCGAATGCTAAGGAAGACAACGCATTCGAGATCGACCATGCTTTGGCCGCGCCCCAGCCGGATTGAAGGAAACTGGACAGCCCCCGACCCCCGCTCTCCGAGAAAGCGGGTGGCAGAGCCGGGTGATGACGGCATGGGGCTCGGCCGCCGGGCTGCGCCAAAATCGCTTGTCGCCCAATCAAGTTCGCGACGAGGATCGCTACGCATGGAACGCCTGCCTGATATCAGGATCCGAACCGGGACCGAGAACGACGAAGGAGCACTGGCCGCGATCGACCACGCCACCTGGTCCACACGGGTGAGTCCGGTTCCACTTTGGCCACTGGAAACACCCTTCTTCGACGAACGGACATCCCCAGAGAACGTGCTGCTCGCGCGCGACGACAACTACATCCTTGGATACGTGAAGCTCCGGCCTCACCCGATGCCAGCATCGAGCGGACACGTCCAGGAGATCAACGGATTCGCCGTCGACCCGGACCACCAGGGACGCGGGATCGGCCATACACTCCTCGATGCCGCGCGGCACGAAGCGATTCGACGCCGAGCCCGTCGCATCACCCTCCGCGTCCTCGGAACCAACACCCGCGCTCAGGCGCTCTATCTCGCACACGGCTACCGCATCGAAGGCCGACTCGTCGGCCAGTTCCTCATCCAGAATCGCTACGTCGACGACATCTTCATGGCACTTGACCTTGCACACGATCCCGACCGTCAGACAGTTGACTGCCGGTGAACTGGAGAAGCTCATCGACTCACCAGGCGACATCAGAGCGGTGCTTACAGCGGGCGCCCCTGAGGATCAAGCAGCTCTCTACGCGGCCCTGCACCTGGAAATAAAATACCGGCACCGCCAACAGCTTGCTGTGGTCGGTGCCGGTATCCCGGTGGTTAACACGTGTGTCCGGAGGGGGGACACACGCGCTAACCACACGCCTTGACCTGCGGAAATGACCGCTGTACGAGGCTGCGGGTGACGTCGATGTGGAGACTCTTCGCGGGAGCTCGGGTCGAATTGTAGTTTGCGTCAGGTTCACCCTGTTTATCTCTCCGATCAGTGGTTTTTCGAGGCGCTGCCTGCCGTGCGGGCAGTTGGGATAGTGAGGCTGGTCGGACAACCCGAGTGATTCCACAGGCGAAGAGGGTGCGTGGGATGGTCGGCTATCGGCGATGCCTACGAGGCCGCTGGGGGCCATGTGCGAGGTGAGACATTGGTAGGTTTCGCTGCGGGCTCTCCGTCCCAGTCGAACTTTGGCGAAGGAGGGCCCCACCGAGTGGGTCGATGAAATAGGACCTCATTCGAGCCAAAGTTCGTCCTTTCGAACGAGGTTGATCCAACAAACGAAGCGCGAGAGAAGTCGACACCTCCCTCAAAGATGGCCGACCCGAAATGTGTGTTGTCAGAAAATATTGCCGAACGAAACAGCGCCCTTCCTGAAAATTTTGCATCGGTATATAGGGTTGGACCTGCGAAGTCCGTCTCGGCAAATAATGCACTTCCAGAAAATTCGGAATGAATAAAAATGCAGTCATAAACGGCTGAGAACTTAACATTGCTGAACCAGGCGTCACCGTAGAATTGAGTGTCAGAAAAGACGGCCAACCCCTCGAATCTGACATAATCGAACCATGTGCGCTCAAAGAATTCCCCCTCACTGAATATCGCTTCGGCTTTAAAAGTTGTCGCCCGGAAGGAGGCCTCACGTCTGAAGACGGCTTTCCTAAATGATGTGGCTTCGAAAAAGGTGGCATGGTCAAACCATACTCTGCCTCCAAAATCAGCTTCCGAGAAGTCTGCCTCCTCGAGACAGGCGGTGCGGAAATCGAAATCAGATGACGCCCAGCTGTATTCGGAACCGGAACGGAGCCGAGCAACGATAACGCGAACAATCGCCGTGCGAACTTCACGGTCGTTTTGTCGATAGTCGAGATGTCGTTCCTCATCATCTCCCCGGGTGCTATCAGCTGTGCTGCGGTGATGCTTGACAACTAGTTTGCTCTGATGATTGGCGCCTAGTTCGGGGCTGTAGGGCAACCGAAGGTACCCGCAGAGTACGTCAATACATTGTTGGCGTCGATTCTCGTCGGATTCGTCGGCGACACCGGCCATGGCGTACACACCAGCGATACGTACCGCGACGTCAGGGGCGCCCAGTTGGGCTGCCGCAGCACCGAAGCGTTCTACGAAGCGACTTTGCTCGATATCGCGTTGTCGTCGGTAAGCGATGACCAATGCCACCACGCCGCCGACCCCAGCGACAACAGTCAGCGCGACTCGGGTGATGTCGATAGGCGCGGCCTTCACGTCGCTCGTCGGCGTAATAAAGCGGAGAGACCCGTAGGCCACGATGGCGACGAGCAGACCAACCACGAGCGCTAGTCCGACTGCAGGAAATAACCCGATACGACGCGCGCGATGCCTAATCGCTTTGTTGTGCTTGGTCACGCGGGCACGCAGCGCGATTGCCTTCGTACGTACCGTTGTACCGATCGTGTTCACCCACCCGTGCATCGCATGATTGTCGTCGAAGCGGCCACGTTTGCGTGGGATTCCGGAAAGTTCGTAACCGCCGAGTAGATTCCTACCCAGCGCGAACCGCGCGGGCCGAGAAGGCGATCTCCCGGGCGGAACTGGACAAGATACCGCGGACAGTGCCGGTCACGGCGGTTGACATTCATCAGCCTGTAGCTCTTCGTGTACACCCCTGGCAGATCGAGCAAGCCTGCACCTCGATCCAGCGGCGCAGCGCGCGCAACAGTCGATCACTGTAGGTCTCCTCGGTCTCAACCAGCAATAGTCCCCAGGGTTGGTCTCGGCATCGAATACCATACTGTGCGAAAAACTTTCGTATGCCTACCGGTGCTGGCGGCACTCGATCTCATGCAAGCCAGTCTGGCTCGGATTCGTTGACCAGCCCAGGCTGCCGATCGGAGCCGCCGCGGTGGCACAAACACTGTCCGATCAACTCGGTGCTCTCGTCATTGACATCCGTAGGTTCGCGCGGACATATGCGGTTGTAGCGCCGAATCTGCAGAACGCGCCGAGCGCCGTGGAGGCAACTGGGGAGAGCTTTCTTGTGGCGCAGAGGATGTTCTTCCAGGTCGCGCGCTGCTCTTGAAGAGATCGTTGACGTAACTCGAAGCGGAATGCCATGTTGGGCCCCTTCTCTATCCCAGTCGGCACTGCTTCAAGGACAGCGCAGTGCCGAGAGTGGCCGCCACACGGCCGACAACAACCGCGGATCGCATCATGAGCTCCCGACGTCCTGCCCGTATGCAAATCGTCATCGACGACTTCGCTGATGTACACCTGATGCGCTGGACGATCAACGGAAGGCAGTCAAGGTAAGTCGAACGTAGTCTCAGCTCCGGCTACCGGCCGGTTCACGCTGACGGATCGCTCGGGAGCCGAATCGAAGTACATGCGGACCGCGGCACTCACAGGTCGGAACCGTTCCTGGTATGCGCCAGCCGGAACTGCCGGCCCCTACCTTTCAATTCGTTCCTGGTGGCCAACACTTCCCTGCGAGCAATGTGGGATCGCAATCTGTTGCGTACAAAATCCGGGGCATCGAAAGTGTATCCTGTCGAGCACAGAACTACATAAACCCTTCTGAGGTCGAACCATGACAAAAATGTCGCCTCATCCGTGCTCGAATTCGAAGTCACCTTACTCCATTCTTCCTGATAATACTTCGATAGCACCTTCTTTCCGTTGTCGAGATCGCCTTCTATGGTATCGGCGGAGATCCGGATCTGAGAACAAGCGTCGCGCATTTTAACGCCGAAGCCCTTTTTGGTGTGTATGACGTACACTTTTCCACCGGCTTCGTCCACCTTCAGAAGATCGAAGAGTTCCACCTTGCCACCGCGCGCCTTGGCAAATACCTCGTCACCGAAGTAGAAGTCGGCTTCTGTCGCCTGAAGCTCGTTGAAACTATGCTCATCACCGTCGGTCCACCTGAGGAACTCCACCTCGGATCCGAGTGATATAGGGTTGCCGGATTTGAATACATCATCGATGAAGTCGTTCCTGAGATTCTCCAGGAAATCGCCCAGGCTGCGATACCAGACCTTATCTATGCGAAAATAGGTTGCGTCGGCCAGATCGACTTGCCCGTGCAGAAAATCCAGCAACTTGTGCCGAATTCGTTTCGACGTGTCGTCCGGATCGATCTGGTAGCTGAGGGTCAGTTTCAAGAACTCGTTACAGAAACGTTGCGGATCCTCCAGGTAGGCCCCTAGATCGGCCATGAGCAACGGAGTGAGATCATCGATGCCGGGCGCGTAGTCGCCCAACGCTGTACCGCCGAGCCTGAAGTCTACCCCCGCTGTGAACGTTGTTACTTCATACGGATCCAGCACGTCTAAGTCCGGGGTTTCGGCACCGAGTAACTCCCGCCGGATACTGTCGATGAACTCTCGCGTCAGGTTTTTCGCCAGCTCCTTTTCGTTCCTGATTGGATACAGGTTGTCCAGGAAGGCTAGTTCCCGCCGATACTCCTCGCTCGGCTCCGGCAAGCTCTCCAGGCACTGAATCAACTTGCAGATACCCGCGAGATCCATCCTCTGGCGAAGCACAAAAGCCGACTTTATCTCTACAGCAGGTGGACGGTCCAGGTTGACGATCTCCGACAGAATGTTGTCGCCATTGATTCGTTCGGTATCGAGACGACCGACCAACTTCTTCCAGATGGTGTCCATGGCTTCACTTTTCTCGATCGAGTACACTCGCCGATATGTTGCTGATCGGGTCAACGTGGAGCCTGTCATGTCGCGAACGTCTGCGGCCGTGAAGTTGTTGGAGATCAGCTTCTTTGCCGTCTCAAAGGGGAAATGATAGTCCACGAAATCAGCAATGATTCGATAGGCGGCGCCGGAGGTCACCACGAACACGTTGGATTCTGTCGACAAGAAGAGCAGCGCATCCGCGCCTTTGACGTGAAGTATCGCCGCGTCATCTTTCCGGCACAGGTATGCTCGCACCAGGGGTAGCAGGCCAGTGCTGTAAGAGTTCCGCACATAAAGGTCGAGCCGTACGCCTGGAATCGGCTGATCCAGAGGTACTGGAATCAGTTCCTGCTTGCCCGATTCGTGGTCGACTTGTGCGCCGTAAGCCGTCACTACGGCGTCGACCAGAGTCGACGGCAGAGTGTCAGCCGGAAGCAAGAGCTTCCAGACAGAATTGTTGGACCGCTTGGAACTCATCGACATCACCTGCTCACTTCAACCCGCACAATGCTCATAACCGAAAGCCGATCGATCCGTGCACAGTTAATCGCTGCGATGTTGCCGGATGTTTCAACTCCGCTAATTCGTTATCAAAAATTGCCCAGTACGCGAGCAGTTGTTGCCTGCTCTCGGGGAGTTGGCAATGAAGTATTTCTGCGCGGTCTCGATGGTGACCCGACCATCTGACGCAGAGCGCCGCTGAACTCCCTCCCGAGACTGCGTTTTCCTCCGTGGCAAGACGCGTCAGCCGGGCCCGACGCGTGCGGCACCAGCGCAGTACAGAACGTCATCAGCGCACTGCTCTGCGTCTACTGCTACGCCGAAGGCAACGGGTGGACCCGCAGGACCAGCCAGTCCAGTCGATCTCTCAATGAGCTCAAGCGCCGGCGAACCGACTCATCCTGATGCCGAACGGCGAGAATGCGATCCCTCGGTTACCAATGGCCCTCCTCGGGCCCACCAGTAAGGGAGCGGGACCAGCTCACTACGTGCGGACGTTCTCTAGTACACGCAGATCTTCATCGATCGGAACGGTTGCCGGAGGGAGGGTTGTGATCAGCAACTCCTCGGCAGGTCGTTTTCCGACTCGCCCCGCCGCCGAGTAGCGAGTGCTGACTAGACGTTTGCTGATCCGCCAGCAACGGACGCCGAGACCGTCGCGGTCAGACCGTGATGGTGTCATCTGGTCGGGGGCGTATAACCACCCGCTCTCGGTAAGAGTTGGATGGTTGTCGTAACTCAGCAACCATCTGAACTGCGCCTTCGACCTCAAGTAGCTGGCGAGGCTGAGGTGCAGGGTGTAGTCGCTAGGCCGGGCTGAACCAAGCCCGTCGCCGCCGTAGCCTCCAAGGGGATCGAACGAGGCCCGGTACAGATGCGATGCCTTTTCGACGTAGGGCGGATCAAGGTAGGCGACCACCCGCGAGGGAATGAGCTGCGGGTAATACTCGGGAACGTCGTCCAAAGTCTGACGCCAGTCCTTGCACCATACGTCGACCAGGCGTCCTGTGTTGTACAGGTGGCCGACGTACCGGAGCCGGTCTTCGAGTGCATCTGGATTCCACCGGCAGCCGATCGGATACGCGCTTGTCTGCGCCCGGCCCCCGATAGGCCCAGCTTTGCCATGCAAGATGCCCGAGAAGGTCGTGCGATTGAGGAACAAACACTGCGTCGCGGTTGCAAGCCGACGGTTGAGCGGGGTCATCCTGGACTGGGGAACCCAGGTGCGCCAGTAGTCCCACCGCTCAACGGCCTTCTGACCACCGCCCCGGACATAGCGTTTCCACTCGTCGCGCATGCGGTCAACGAGACGTTCGGTGTCATCGGCCGCGGTCTGCCAGAAGGCGGTAACCAGGGGATCGGCATCAGCGAGAAGGATGCGCTCGACAGTGCCATCACCGATCATGCGCAGTGAAGCTGATGCGCCACCCGCGAAAGGCTCTACAAGAAGGTTGATTTCGGGAACTTCCCGCGATTGTTTCGCTGATGTAATCACTCGTCCGATGATGGGCGCGAGCGAGGACTTGGCTCCGGGGTAGCGCAAAGGTGACTGATAACGGCCACGAGCGAGGCCGTGCGCGACGGGTTTCAACTCTGCGACCAGCGGCCGCACCTCAGTGTTGATCGCTTCGCCGGAGCCGAAAAGGTGTGCACCGCTGGCGAGTCCGCGAGCGGTGAGGTCGGCTGGCGGCAAGATCAACGACGGCATAGTGGTATTTTGCCGGACGATTGAACGGTCAGGGCCACGGTACCGCCTATCTGTTGAAGGATGTCGGGGTCACCGCCTGAAGGTCGGACTTCGGTCCCGGTGACGCCATGCTGCACTCGTGCTAACCGTTAGGTTCATCTGGAGCAAGGATTCGAGTTGCCAGTCGGAGCGTCAAGGCCAAGTCGCTTGGTTGCAACGAGGCGAAGGACATCCGTACCGACTCCGATTGGGAAGGCAGCTTTTCCGTGTGCGGCGGCGACAGGAATGATCCCATCGGTGTACATCGAGGAACCTGTCCGGTCGATGACATCAAGGATCGCCGGCAACGTGGGGTAGCTCTCTGGCTCGCTGAGCCCACCGTTGGTGTCGTAGGGAGATCCGGTTGGTGGCATGACAGTAGGTACCACGACCCGGCCGTCCAGCGTTCGGTAGATGAACTTCCGTCCCCAGTACGTTTCCTTCCCATATCCAAGGGCATTGGAAGTGTTGGTAACGCGGCCAATGATGTCGGTGTCACATAAGAGGAGATCGCCGGGAGCAAGGACATCGTGTCGAGCGAGCTGGCGGGCGTAGTCGACCATGGCGCCAGTCTTCTCCAGCCCACAGATGTACGGAGCACTGCCGGGTGAAGTCTTGGCCATCTCCTGGAAGTACTCAAGCGCCCAGCCACGTAGTTTTGCTGGAGGCCCGTGCATCGCGAGTGGACCGTCGACGATGAAGAGTGTTTGCGGCAGGATCTCTCGGCGAGACTGTGCCCAAAGCAGCGTCGCGAGTCCCACCAATACCAGAAGCTCCACCACAGACATCAGCCGACCGAGAGCGGACTGGTTTGTTCCCTCTTCCCCCACCTCCTCGTGGATGCGCAGCACATCGGTCGGGTACAGGTGCCGACCGCACCCGTCACACTCGATCCCAGCGGTAGGGACGGGGACATCCTCTTTGCAATTTGGTGTCGGGCAGTTGACCGGCACTCGCGCCGCTGGATCTCCTGGCTTTCCGTGAAGCAAGAACAGCAGGTCGAGGAGAGTCTGATTTAGTCGGTTCACCTCGATCTTCTTCAGTCGAAAAAGCTGGTCGATTGCCTCACGCCACGATGTGGCGATGTCCACGCCCTCACGTGTGTAGGCACCTGCGACAGGCAGATCCAGGGTGACGAGCGCGGAGTTCACCGCCCGGTTGATCTCGTAGGGATCCACAAAGCGCTCGGCTTTCTGGGTCTCCATAATCCGCAGGTCGACGTACGCGGCAGCGGCTTGGGTGAATCCGTAGTACACGGACGGGAGACCATCCCTGATCTGCTCGACAACGTACGATCCATCGACTGCGATCGCCGCCGTGAGCTTGATCTCTGACGACGGAGAGGCGAAATTCGTTCGTGGTCGGATCCGCTTCGTCACCGTGTCAAGGTCACGGAGCGTCTCCGCAGGGACGTGGAACGTGCGCTGGTCGGCGATTGCACGGACCGCCGCCGTGGAATGGCTCAGCCGCGAAGCGATCTCGTGGGTACCTACGATGGTCTCATACGGCATCAGAAGAGCACCCCTGTAGACAGCGGCATATCGCCCGCGGCCGCGCGCGCCTGGTTGACGAGCTCGGTGTCGTATCGATCGATCTGAACCGGAACAATGTAGGGCGAGGAGAGCGTCTTGAGGCGTACGTAGCCCCGATCCTCGGCGGAAAGGATCGCGTCAGCGAACGACCCAAAGTCGTAGAACTGCCCGAGCTCGCGCAGTTCCTTGGTGTTGTTGAGGTGGGCTACGACCCAGTTGGCGGTGTTGGCCTTGACCTGGTGGGCCACGCCTGAAACCTCCTGCGTGGCATACGTCATACCGAGGTTGAGTTTGCTCGCTTCCTTCGCGAGCTTGACCCACACATCTGCGTCGTCCTTGTAGCGGTCACTCGCGAATAGATTGTGCGCTTCCTCGAGCATCACCTGGATTGGTGGCGGCTTGATGTTGGAGCCCGAGGTGAATATCTCTGTTTGTTTCGCAAGAATGCGGCGAACAATGTTCTCGCTCAAAACGCGGGTGATAACCGGAGTGCCGACATGAAGGTCCACGATGACGATGCGGCCCTGGACGAGCTCGGTATGGATCTCCTCCGCCGGGTCGCGCTGAGTGTCTGGGTTGTGAAAGTCCTTGAGCTCGATCAGGTTACGCCAACCGCGGACACGGCCCGTTGATCCCGATGTCGCGCCGGTGTAGATGGGCTCCGTTGACTGCCAGCGGATGTCGTCGCAGAACTCGTCGGCTTTCGTATTTCCGGCTTCTCGCAGGGTGATGATGGCGTCGATCACCGGTCGGATGTTGTCGGTCCTGATGCTCCAGTTTTTTCCAGCGGGCTTGAAGGGATCATGCCCGACGCGACCGGTGACGTCAGCACGCAGGTCCTTATCCATGCTGATGACGGCAGAGTACGGGAAGTTGGTTCCAGCGTTGAACTTCGGTGACGGGAAGGCGGCGCGGAGCAGGCATCCATAAAGTAACAGTCGCCCGCGCTGAGCACGTGCAGTTTGTGAGTAGTCGTTTTTGACATCGCCGAACTGAGTTGAAGCGAAGTCTTTGACGTACCCGGAGGATCCATCGGACCGGAGCTTGTCGGCGATAAGACCTTGTACAGCGTCGATCTGCGCGGGGTCGAAGAAGTTGATGCCGAGCGGACGGACATGGGCGTGAGCATTGTCAGCGCCGAACTTGAAGATGCGGACGTGTTGTTCCCCGATCGCGGCGATCTCGGTGCCGTCCTGGGAGTTCGGATTTGCGTACTCACCTTGTGGGTCGAAGATGACTTGGCCGATGGGGGCCTCGCCGGCGGCGCGGCGGTTCTCGGACACCATGAACGTTCGCGCGATGATGGTCTTCGCCGTGTTCGATTTACCCATGCGGGTCATGCCAAGGAGGGCGGTCTTATTCCCGATGAAATCGTGGATGTTGACCTCGACCGCGGCATCCGCCTGCTTCGAAGCCTTTGCACGCCTTCTGGTTGCAGAGTACCGAACAGCACCGACTCGGACCCGTTTAACATCACGACCGGTCGGCTTGAGGTAGGAGGCAATCGTTGATAGCCCCTCGCCTACAGGCTTGAGGACTCGGTAGGTCGAGGTGGCATAGAAGTTATCTACGTCTGCACCGAACTCCAGGACCTTCTGCCCGTCGACGTCGTCCTCGTAGAAGGTGCCCAGAATCTTGCATCTCAGGCCGGTGAAGGAGACTCGGTTACGAGTGAACGGATCCATCTCGACATCAAGGATTGCAGAGGGCGACGGATCTTGTTTGCTGGACAACGCCGTACGGAGAGACTCTTCGCGGACCGCATGGAGGTCAGCCTCCATGCTGAGCCGGGCGGTACCTTCGACTCGAAGTAGTAGCACCTCGTCGTCATCGACCTGCGGCGTGTTGATGTCCTGGGCAGTCGCGAGGAGATAGGAAAACTGCGGGATGCCGCCCGCATTGAACTTCCAGCGGTCGTGGGTCAGCACGATCGCCTCGCTGTAGTCGAGGCGGTAAATGGCCCCAATTCTGATTGATCGATCATCAGCCAGCAACTGGGACTGTAGAAGTGAGCCAGCGCCAACGCCAGGGATCAGCTCGGTCATGTGTCCTCACGGAACGGGGTGAACGGTGACGATAATGAGAGTGCCATAGCTCACCGACAGCGAGGAGGGGAATCGACTGCGGTGGTCATGCTCGCCAACTCCGACTGCCGTTCTGCTGGGCTGTCTTTCGACTGTATTGCCCGACATGCCGTGCGTCTGTACGAGAGTGCCAACCATGCAGCGCTGGACGGTAGCGCGAGCATCCGGGCAATGGGTCAAGTCCAAGCGGGTGGTGTTTCGGGTTGGTTGTCGCGTGATCCTCTGTTCGGTCAGGCGGTGAGTGCGGTTGGTGTGGTCTTCTCGTGTTCGTTGGGGTCGGATTCGGTTGCGAGGCAACGTGAGCAGGCTAGGACGTCGAGTCCGAGGTAGCGGCGTTCTCGATCCATTCGTCGTGTTGATCGGCGAGTACTGCCCGACGACGCGGATGGTGGCGCCGCGGTCGGGGAAGATGCCCGCGAGGTCGGTGCGGCGGTGGGTCTCTCTATTCAGCCCTTCATGGTGGGGTCGATGCCGGGATGTGTTGTCCCGGTTTGTTTCTCGTGGCGACCCTCCGAATTCAGCGTGTCATTCCTGAGCACCGGCTCTCCACGAATCAGCGGGCTATGCTGCTGCGGTCTCGTTGGGTGGGGATTCGTGCGTCTCGGTAGCGATAGCGGCTGACCACGTCTGTCCGGCGTAGAACAGCGCCGCGCTCCCGTCAGTGGGCCTCCAGTCGGGAAAGTACTGCTGTCGTAGCCTTCTCACGGAGGTCTTCGGGTGGCGTTTGCGTGTCCATGTCCGGACCCGCCGCCACGTGAAGGCGGTCAGGTAGTCGAACGTGGCCGACGATGCCACATGCCAGAAGTAGGTGCACCATCCCCGGATCATCGGATTGAGTTTGCGCAACAGGTTGGCCAGGCTTCGGGCCTGGTTCTTGCGGGTGGCGTCACGGACCTTGCCGACGATCGCGGCCAGCACCTTCTTCGACGGAAAGGTATAGACATACCACTTGTTCGAGGTCCTTCGCTTGCTACTGCACTGGATGCGGAACCCCAAGAAGTCGAACCTGTTGTCGACCTGCGAGACCCGAGTCGTGTTCTGCGACAAGCGAAGACCCAGTGGACCGACGCTTCGGCCATCTCACCGTGCAGCGCCTCGGCGTACTCGGCGCTGCCGTTGACCATCACGACGAAATCTGGTCCGGCTCGTCGAATGTCGACCTACTAGCAATATCATTGCCAGCGTTGCCGTCCCAGACCGCGCATGTTCGACTGCTCTGTATCGTCCGCCGGACGCCCACTCTCTTGCCGCTTCTTCCACCCTCGTGAATCTGGGAGACCAGCGCACCTAACTACTGCGCACCAGGCCAGCTACATTCCTTCACCTTCCGCGCCGCTTCTCCTCATGCCTACGCATCTCCTCGTCACCATCATGTCCGCCTCCGTATCCCACCTTTCTCGCAAGCAGACCTCTTGCACCGAGGGGTTGCGATTCGGTAACGACCAGGGAGTTTGCTGGATTTGACACTATTTCGGTGAACAGAACCCCTCGACTTTGTGGCCGCGATAGTGCTTCCTGGAGGTGTGACCGCGACGATCCATAAAGTCGTGGCAGGCAATGGATATCAATATTATCTGCGCAATGTCGCCGCGAACGATGTGTCTTCCCGGGGGCGTTCCAGCCTCGCTGACTACTACTCCGTGCAAGGGGAGGCTCCGGGGCGTTGGCACGGCTCCGGGCTGGCAGCCTTGGGCATCCGACCTGGTGGTGAGGTCGCCGAGGAGCAGATGAAGTCTCTGTTCGGGTTGGGGCGGCATCCGAACGCCCAGGTGATCGAAGACTGCGTCTACGACGAGCAGATCCGCTTGGGCGCGAAGCATAAGGACGCCACCCGAGCCGCGGATAAGGCGAGTCGTTTGGGTATCCCGTTTCGGTTCTCCGCCGAGGTCTCCGAATTTCGGCAACGGTGTACGAAGGCGTTCGAGCAGCATAATAGCGCGTTCGGTTTACCCGCTGGCGATGCTATTTCTGATGTGGATCGGGCACGGATTCGTACCCAGGTCGCGTCCGATATGTTCACCGAAATCTACGACCGGCCACCGATTGATGCCCGGGAACTGTCGGGGTGGGTAGCCAAGAACTCGCGCCCGAACGCCACCGCGGTGGCCGGGTTCGACATCACTTTCTCGGCGGTCAAGTCTGTGTCCGTGCTGTGGGCGGTGGCGCCACACGCGGTATCGGAGCAGATCGAGGCCGCGCACCATGCCGCGATCGAGGACGCGCTGCGGTGGCTCGAGCGGAACGCGATCTTCACCAGGTTGGGCCGCAACGGGATTCGGCAGGTCGACGTCGAAGGGGTAGTCGCGGCCGTCTTTTCGCACCGCGACAGTCGCGCAGGTGATCCGGATCTGCACACTCACGTGTTGATAGCCAACCGCGTGCGCACGCTGGATGGCAAGTGGCGCACCCTCGATGGCACAGCGATCTACCGCGCGTTGGTGACGGTTTCCGAGATCTACAACACCCGCCTCGAGCACCATCTCGAACGGTTGATCGGCGTGGAGTTCGCCGAGCGCCCCGGCCGAGACCCATCGAAGCGCCAGATTCGGGAAATCGTCGGCGTCCCAGCGCAATTGATCACCGCCTGGTCGCGCCGCGATACCGCGATCACCACCCGCCTCGGGCAGCTGGCCGCACAGTTCCAAGCCCAGCACGGGCGCGAACCGGCACCAGGGGAGATGTTCGACCTGGCCGAGCGTGCCACCCTCGAAACCCGCCCCGCCAAACATTCACTGCGCTCACTGGCCGAGCAGCGGAGCACCTGGCACGCTGAGGCCGTGCAACTCCTCGGAGGCCGAGAAGCATTGACACACATGGTCAGCGCGGCGCTGAATCCGCTCCGACCGGCCCGCCCCCAGATCACCCGGCAGTGGATCACCCGAACCGCCGAGCGAGTCATCGAGGTCGTGGCCGAGCACCGCTCGACCTGGCGGACCACCAACCTTCGTGCCGAAATCGAACGCCAACTACGTGGCCGCGTGAGCGGTGGGGACTGGGGACGCGTCGCGGAGGCGGTGTTGGCGGAGACCATCGCCCCGACACACACAGTCGCCCAACAGGATCCGGATCTGATCGACGAACCCGGACTCCGCACGGTCCCGGTTGTCTTGCGGCGTCGCGACGGCACCAGCGTCTACACCTCGGCGGCCCGCCAGCTCTACACCTCGGCGCGCACCCTATCGATCGAGCAACAGCTGATCGAGCTCTCGATCCGACCCGGCGCCCGCCAACTTCCCGCGGAAACCATCGCCGCCGCAGTCCGTGACTACAACGCCGCGCATCCTCATCGGCCGCTCAATCCAGGACAAGTCAGCGTGATCGAAGGCTTCGCCACGTCGAATCTGCAGGTCCGTACGACCAACGCCCCCGCGGGCTCGGGTAAAACCACGGCGATGGCAGTACTCGCCGATGCGTGGACCGCCAGCGGCGGTCAGGTCCTCGGGCTCGCCCCGACCGCGTCCGCGGCAGCAGTGCTGAGTGAATCGATCAACCAACGAGTCGAGACCGTCGACAAGCTTCTCGACGTCCTGAACCGGCACACACCCGCACCGAGCAACCCGAACGCCGACCGCGAATATCCGCCATCACTGCCGCAATGGGTCCTCGATATCGACCCCGACACATTGGTGATCGTCGACGAACACGTCAAAATCGGCAACCTCAAACGTCTTCGCCTCCTGCGATTTCTGGTCGATCGCGGCGCGACGGTCCGCTGCATCGGCGACCCACGCCAACTCGCGGCCATCGAGGCCGGCGGTGCCGATGTCGACATGGACGCCACCGCTCCCGACGCCACGCTGACTCTGACCCACGTCGTCCGGTTCGATTCCAGCGGTGAAGCGGCCGCGAGTTTGCAACTGCGCGAAGGAGACCCGGCTGCGCTGGGCTGGTATCTGGACAACGGCCGCATCCACGGTGGCCACGAAGGCGCTGTGCACGATGACGCGTTCGTCGCGTGGACCGCTGATCATCTCGCTGGCCGCGACACCATCATGCTGGCGGCAACCCACGACGTAGTGACAGAGCTCAACGCGCGTGCACGCGCCGATCGCCTCGCTCGCACCGGCGCTAGCGTTGGCGCTGAGTCCAGGCTGTGCGACGGACTTGCGGCGTCGGCCGGTGACATCATCCGCACCCGCCGCAACAATCCGAAACTGCGCTTAGGCGAGCAGGACTGGGTCCGCAACGGCTACACCTGGACCATCATCGCAGTCCACGACGACGGCAGTCTTACCGCGACCCACCGCAGCACTGGCAGAAACCCGTCCCAAACTGTGCGGCTGCCCGCCGACTACGTCAGCGAGCATGTGCGCTTGGGATATGCGACAACGATCGATTCCGCGCAAGGAATCACCGCCGAAACCTGTCACGTCGCGCTCACCGGCAGCGAATCTCGGCCGCAACTTTATGTCGCGCTCACCCGCGGAATCTTCGCCAACCACGTCTACGTGCCGACCGCGTTGGACGGCTCGGAGAGCTCGTTCTGGTCCGAACCAGCAGCCAATCCGCGCACCGCCGTGGAGGTTCTGGTGCGCGTTCTCGCCCGCGACGGTGCACAAAAGTCCGCGCACACCACGATGCGCGACGCGCTCGATCCGCACCGGCGCATCGGTCGCGCGCTCGATATCTACCTCGACTCGATCGGCGTCGCCGCCGAAAACTCACTCGGCACAGAAGGTCTGGATCGTCTCGACGCCGACGTCGAGACCGTCCGCGCGCACCTCACCGACTGCTCCGCCTACCCCGTCCTGCGCCAGCACCTGGCCATCATCGCGCTGTCGGGACGTGACCCGATCGCCGCGCTACGCACCGCGAAGAACGCACGCGAACTCGACACCGCCGACGACGCAGCCGCCGTGCTCGACTGGCGCCTGGACCCCACCGGCGCCCACTCCACTGGACACGGACCACTGCCGTGGGTCGCCGGAATCCCCGACGGCGTGCGCGCCGAGCACGACAGCACGCAACTCGCCGTCCGCGCCCGCATCGTCACCGACCTCGCGCACCAGATCCTCGCCGACGTCGCAACATGGACGCCAGCGTCGGTTCCGCCGTGGGCACGCCCGCTCTACGGCCTCAATCTCGATGTCGTTCAAGACCTCGCAGTGTGGCGCGCTTCGCTGCATATCGATGACCGAGACCCGCGACCCACCGGGCCGCCGCAGCGCACAGCGCTCGAACGAGAACACCAGAAACTGCTCGACATCCGCGTCACCGAGGCCCTCGGCGACGCCGGTCTCCCGGCTAACAGGTGGGCACATGTGGGGCAAGAGATTGCACCACGGGTCGTCACCGACCCGTGGTGGCCGATCATCGCCGACCGGATCGAGGCCGCGCACCATGCCGGAATCCACATCGAAACCCACCTCGCCCACGCAGCCCACTCCGGGCCGCTACCCGATGAGATGCCAGCCGCTGCACTCTGGTCGCGGCTGGAACTCGACCCGTCGGTCCTGGACATCGAGCACACCAACAGCTCCTTGGTCGAGGCCCGAAGGCTCCGCGACATCGCCGCGAATACAGCGACTGATCTGGTCACCCAGAATCCGTTGATCGTTCTTACCGACGCCCAACTCCGCCAACACATCACAGATCTCGAACTGTGTATCGCCCTGGCAGACAGTGACGAAATCCTCTATGGCCCAGCCGAAATGCGACCTGACGAAAACGGTTTCGCCCAGGAAACTGATGGCCCCGGATGCAACGCCGAGCCATACGAATCCGCCAAGGATGTTGGCGATCGGTCACTCGTCGCCGAATATCAGCAGATCGAGGAACTACGCACCGAACAACGGCGCCGCGCTGCACTCACCGACGCCCAACAAGCAGCCGAGCTACAGCTGCGGGCGTCCTTGAATGCTAAGGAAGACAACGCATTCGAGATCGACCAGGCTTCGGCCGCGCCCCAGCCGGATATCGACTTGGAGCTGTGACCGCGCGTTCTGAAGAGATGCGTCATGTCATCGTTGGACCGGACAGGCACCCTTTGACGAATGCCATCGTTTCGACCAGGGCTCGCTCGTGTCCGTCGGCGGGGAGCGTGTCATGTTCGATGTCCAACCGGTTCAGCACTTTCTTTACATGCAGGTTAGCGAGCGCACGGAACTCGATGTCGGTGTCACGCGCCTTGGATACGCCCAAGGGAAGCCGTGGGTCGAGAACGGTCCGCAGCGTCAGGTCGTAGTTGAAGCAGTGGTTTGCGACCAGGTCTTCGAAGTGCTCGATCCGATGCGGGTCTGCCGATTGGCCGCGGTACTCCAGTGCCGCTTCGTAGTAGGCGAGGGCATCCGGCACGCTGCGATCGATCAGGACGACATCGGCTTTGGTCCATGCTTCGATTTCATTGCTGATGCCGCGGGTGATGATCCACAACGTCGACGCCCAGGTGTGATCAGACAATATCGGCAGCCCGATCTGTTGAGCTTGGAGGCCCAGATCGGCGACCATCTCGACGTCGATCCTGTTGCGGCGCAGTTCATTTGCGAGGCGCTTTATCCACGTTGTCTTGCCGGTCGAATGGGTGCCGGTCAGGGCAATCGTCACCGGCCGTACGACCTCCGGACGGGACGGACTCACCACAGACCGCATTCCGGTTCCGGCTTGGGCACGAACTCCTTCGGCGCCGCAGCGCTCACCAGCCCTGTCCAATCCAAGCCGCTGTCCTCGACGAGCCTGCACAGCAACTGCCATGCGGCCCACGCGTCATAGCCTGCACGGTGGTATCCCTGGTCAGTGACCGTTGAGGTGTCGAGTTGGGCATGCGCGATGAGCTTGTCGAGGCTGTAGCTGGGCAGACCTGGCCACACCACTTTCGTCAGGCGCAAGGTGTCCAAGACCATCGGCGGACTCCAGTACGGCAAGTGCGAGGCGAGTACGCGCTGTTCGACTCCCGCGTTATGGGCGACGAGCGTTCGCCCGGCCAAGGCCGCGTTGATATCTTGCGCGATCTCGCTCCACGCCGGACAGGTCTCGACGTCGGAGTTCGTGATGCCGTGCACTTTTCGGGTCACGATCGATGTGATCGGTTGCTGCGGCTTGATCAGCCACGAGCGCATGTCGTCGATGCTGGCGGCCTCACCAGAGATGGTCAAGATGGCGATCTCGATGATTTCCGGCGGTGTCTGGCCATTGCCTTCGACGTCGACGACGACGACGTCTTTGCCGCGCAGCGTGTTCGGAATCGAGCTCACAGCGTCTCCTTGATAGTGGGCCAGCCCAGGTCGGCGCGGCCGTGCCGGTTGCGGTGATGTGGTTTGTTCACGTCGTGCACCTGGTAGCCCAGGCTGTGTTGCATCAGGTATCGCGGCTGCTCGCTCAGGTCGGCGACCACGACCGCGCGGTCATTGATCTCGACCAAGCTGCCGCCGAGTTGCTCGGCGAGCGCGGCGACTCGGGCGGCGTCGGGGCGTACCCAGGCTTTCGCGCAGCGGTTGATCTGCGCGACCGGGCAGATGTCGCACAGTTCGCGGATACCGTAGTGGCCGTTGTAATCGGCGACACCATGGGCGTAGGTCACCGCGCAACTCGTCTTGCGGAACAGTGGCGAACCAGTTCCGTATTCGGCTGCCGCGGCGAGGATGCGGGTTTCGAGATCTTCAGGGAACACCTTCCGTCGCGCACCCTCCAGGTATGGCTCGGGAAGGCCATGCGCTTGGTAGTAGTCGCGGATCTGGTCCTTGTAGAACAGGCCGGTGAACACCGTCGCATGCGCGTGGTGGCTGAGCTCGAACGCTCGCTGGAAGTGTTCATCGGTGTCGTTGAGCACCGGGACTATCGGCCGCCAGTACAAGATGACGCGGTACCGCTTCGCGTGCGCGAAGGCGGTACGTAGTGAGGCGGCGGCAATGTTCGAGTCGACCGGCTCGATGCGGTCGTCGTCGATTCCGGAATGCGTAACCAACACGGTGAGTCGAATGTTGTTGAAGCTGTTGAGGATCGCGCAATCTTCGGGCTCGATACGCCACCGGGTGATGACCAGAACGTGGTTGGTCAACCTCCGTTGGTCGAGTAGGCGCAGCATCTCGAAGGTGTGCGGCTTGACCGGCGGCAGCATCGGGTCGGTTGCCCGGTTCAAAAGCTGAATAGGAGTGAGATGCGGCTGAAAGTAAGGATGCTCGAACAGCATCGTGGCCGCATCCGTATCGGTCATCAGCGCGCGGGGCACCTTCATCTGAAAATTGTCGAACACGTGCCGGATGCAGTAACCACAGTCGAGCGGGCAACCAACGATGTGGTTCACGCTCAGACCGGATTTGCGGTACTCGATCACCTCCAGCAGCTCGGGACGCAATGTGTTCCGCTGCGCGGTAGTGATGATCGGCACCCGTCGACTTGCGAGTTGCACGGGCGCGAACTTCTCCTGATCGGCCATTTCGGCCACCTTTCAAATCGGGGATATATCCGTCCGAGGTGCGCGGAGCGCTGAATCCGGTTGTGCTGCCCGCCGCTGTGCGGCGAGCGCTCGGTTGATCCCGCGCATTTTGTGGCTGCGCGTGACGCTGCAAAGGCCAACCAACAGCGCATACGTCATCGCAACTCCTGGCCGACTACGCGGCTGGAGCGCCAACGGCCAGGGTTCTGGGCGACCAGGTCGCTCCAGCGACACGCCAATTCGGCCGCCCGTACCCAGGCCGCATGGACGGCGAAGGCCGCTACGTCGTCGGCGGTCATCAGGCAGTACTCGGCTGCGACGTATGCGGCCGCGACTTCATCAACAACTGCCCCGACCGACTGTGTCGGCGAACTGCCGTGACGTGTGGTGGTGACATGCGTTTCGGTCCAGCCGTCCACGAGACCGACAATCTGCGCTCGGCGACAGTCGATTTCGGGTGCCCGCTTCGGAGTGAGATGCCGGGCACGATGCAGATTCGCGAAGTCGCCGGCCCAGCGGGTGACGAGATGGTCACCCGGTGACCGGCCGAGCTCGCCGCGAAACGCCGCTGCGAGCTGATGCCAATCGGGCAACAGGTGTCGATCCGGGCTGGTCTCGACAACTGTCGCGTCGCGTTGCGCTTGATCGGCCACCACATCGGGCGTGCTCGTGACGATCACGACGGTCTCCAATCGGCCGGACTGGCAGCAGCGGGCGGTACCCGGCACCGGGGGCTCTCGCCACTGGCCCTACTCGTTGAGTGCCGGTGCGCCGCAAGGGGTTACGACGTCGGCGTGGTACCGGGTACCGCCTTCGACTTTCGTCCAGAAGCAGTTCCGGCCGTAACCGCGCACCGGTGGGGTAGTGTGGGCGTAGCGTAGGTATTTCCCCAGGTCATGCCCTAGAAATTAGGTGTACGCCATGCTACGAGCGCGACAGTGGACCGGTTTCGAGGCTGCTGCTCTGCAAGAGGCGATGCGCCGCTCGATCCGTGAGTTCGCGGCTGAACTCGGCGTCGAAACCACCACGATCAACAACTGGCGCACCGGGCTGGGTTCAGTAACGCCGCGCTCGGCTACCCAAGCGATTCTCGATACGACCTACCAGCACCGAGCCACATCCGAAGACCGAGCCCGCTTCGAGCAAATCGTCGCGGAGGGGGAGGTTGCCTGGAGGGAGCGGCACCGCCCCTTGTCGCAGTCGGCGATCACCAGTGTGCACACAAGCGACGTCGATGTGCCGCCGTCCCCGGCCGACCGGGGGACTACGGAAGAGCTCATCTCGGTACTGGCTCGCGTCGAGAGACTGAGTCGCTCGATCGACCCGGAGATCATTCGGCAGCTGCAAACGAGCACGCTCCTGAGCATCGCTCAGTACGAAACGATTGATCCGGCCGCGCTCGTTCCGGCGCTGAGGAAGCAACGCGACTGGCTCGACGAACTCGTTTGCGAGTGCGGCAATCCACATCAACGCCACCAACTCTTCGAGACTGCGAGTGCCACATCTGGCTTGCTCGGATACATCGCAGTGGGCACTGGCAACTTTTCAACCGCTAGAGCCTATTGCCTCGAGTCGTACCACCTCGGCGATCACGCCCAGGACGGCAACCTCATGGCATGGGCGCGCGGCATGCAGAGCTTCTGCGAATACTATGCCGGGCAATTTGTTCAGGCGCTTTCCTACGCCGAGGACGGCTTGACACACGCTGCGGCGGGGCCGCAAAGCGTGCGCCTAGCCATCAACGGTGTCGCACGCGCCAGGGGCAAGCTCGGAGACGCAGAAGGTGTCCATCGGGCCGTCGACGAGGCGTACATGATGCTGTCGCGAGACGGCGCGCCGACCGGGGTGCCGTCGAGCATTTCGCTGGACAGCTACAGTGCGGCCCAGGTCGCGGGCAATGCAGCCACCGCATACCTGTCCTTGGGGATGCCGGATCGGGTCGAAGAGTATGTGCAGCAGGCACTCCCGGAGATGAATGAATCGAACTCCCCATGGGGGCGTTCACTGGTCCTAATCGACTGGGCACGTTCACATGTCGTATCTCCGGTCGGTGATTTGGACGCAGCCACGCACATTATGCTCGACGCCCTCGACCCGCCCCGAGGTAACCTTATGACGCAAGTTCGACGGCGAGGTTCGGAGTTTGTTCGTGATGCTGTTGCACGATGGGGGACAACCGCACAGCTTCAGGCAATCCGGGACAGGCTGGTAAGCGTGAACAGTTCTAACCAGCATGAGTAGCTCAGTACTTCGCCCACGCGACGGCCGAATCGGGCCATTGGGCTACTACTGGCTCCTCACCTTCGAACACGCCGTGGAGCTGCACGCTCTGGTGAAAGGTTGTCAGCAGTCGATAGACCCAACCTACTTCGACCTGACCACCGCCGATGGACTCCATCTCACACTGGATCGGATCGCGCACGATGGCGAGGCATCGCACGATCTGCTCGACTCGATCGGCGCGGCAGCCCGAGACGCTTGTCGACGGCAGCCATCGTTCACCCTCACGATCGGGCATCTCACCAATCTTCGTGGGGCGATTGGTTTCATCGCCTCGCCGCATGAGATGGTGCATGCCCTCCGCGACAGGCTCAGGGCAGCAACACGTTCCATCTACCCGGATGCTCCGGTGAAAGGTTCCGCATCGAATCCCCATGTGACAGTTGCCTATCCCGTATTCGAGGGCCTGGCCGAGAAGGCTGCCGCGACAGCGGAGAAGGCCGGTTCAACGCTCGAGCGGGTGGATGTGACTGTCACGGAAGTGGTGATGGTTGCGCTCGAACGTCATTCGCGTTCCTATCAGTGGGATGTGGTCTCTCGGATCCGGCTGAGCGGCTAATGGCTCTGTCCGTCATCTGTGGCGGCGCTTGTCCACGAATCTTGACGGCGCCGTCAATCTGCGGACGTGTCGTTCACGAACGCCGACGGCACCGCCTGGCGGCTCTGGCGAATGCGCGCCCAGCGGCATTATCGTGCCTTGTTGGACCGACCTGACGGTTGCAGCTGGGCTGGTTCCGCGCGGCGCGGTGGCGATCGAAAAGGAGGCTGCGCAGGTCTCTGCTGTCCTGTAGAACCGATTTCATGTCAGCAATGGATGATGAGCTCGCCTACCTGCGTCGGGTCGAGCTGCTTGCTCACGCAGTGTGCGACAGTGCGTTGGATGAGGGGTGGCTCAGTTATGCACCTGATTCGGAGGATGCGACCCCATTGCAGCGCGCAACCAACGAGCTTGCTCGCAATCTGCGGCACGTCCACTTCGAAGGCGACGGGTGTCTGTCCGACTGAGCTGATTCCCCCAGTCTGCGCCCGAAACTCGGCATGAGCGCGCACCGCGACGGCCCCGAGATACCCTGGGGCCGTTGATCTTCAGATAGGTCGCGGTGGTCGCCGCGGACCGCGCGGGATGCCGCAGATTAGTGCGTTGGGGCGCGACGCCCTGGTCCAGCGCCGGGCCGTCTGCGCTAGCCTCCCTCGATCTCCCTCGCATGCACCTTCTCGGCCGCAGCGAGGAGCGTTTCCCGGCCGTACTTCTCCGCCTTGTCGGGCTTGCACGGGTTGTAGGGCAGTTGGCCGCCGTATTCCACACGCAGCGCCGCGAGCGATCGAAGATATTCGTCGTCAGGTTTTTCGGCGAGCTTCGCGTCGAGGACCGCACCCAGCTCCTGGGACTTGTCGGGGCTGATGCTGAACCCCGACGACTCGACCATCGGGTATCCCTCTGGTGTGGCGATGCCGCTCCATTCCAGCACCACCGACTCTGCGGCGAGGACGTCGCAGGCGTGATCGAACAGGCGTCTGGCCAGCTTTCTTCCGCGTCGCGACGGAACGGTGTACAGCACGCGGTCCTTTACTCGCAGCGGATCATCCGGGCTGATCTGGAGCACGACGAACACCGACACCGCGTTACCCTGCTCGTCCACGGAGACCCACGGTGTCGATCTTTGGATTCCGGAGCTCGGTGGCCGGTACGACCCACAGAATCCGTCGCACAACATGCTCATGAGCATGCTCGGCGGGATGAGTGAGTCCGAGCGTCAGCACGTTCAGAAGCGCACACGAGCTGCCATGGACGGCGCACACCCCGCACCAGAACCGTCACCGCTCAGGCGATGGATGGCAGGCCAGCGCAGTACGGGCCATCCTGGAGAACCCGCGCTACACCGGGTATGCCTTCTTCGGTCGCTGGACCAAGTACGAGGAACTGCTCGACCGCGACGATGTCGCGGCCGGGAAGGTCGTGAGATTCCGCAAGTCGAGCAACGACCGAGTGGTCCGCTCCCGTCGACCGGCCCATCCCGCGATCATCAGCGTCGACACCTACACGCAGGTGCAACTCGCGCGCAGGGCCCGGGGCGGTGGCGGTCTGCAGCAACGCGCCAAACTTGAGCGAACAAGAGTGACCGCCAGCCACCTGTATCTGTTCCGCAGTCGAATCCGGTGCGCAGACTGCGATCGCAAGATGGAAGGCGGAACGAAAGACAACTCCAGCGTCAGCTCGTTCGTCAGCGACTCACCGCCGCGGAGACGAAGTTGCGCAGATACCAGGCTGCGATCGAAGCCGGAGTCGACGTGCAAGCACTGATCGAACCGATGAACCAGGCTCAGGCTGAACGAGCGATAGCCCAAGCGGAGCTGGACACGATCCCAACCGTCAGAAGGTTCACTGCCGGTGAACTCGACAAGCTCATCGACTCACTAGGCGACATCAGAGCAGTGCTGACAGCTGGCGCCCCTGAAGATCAAGCGACCCTCTACGAGGCCCTGCACCTGGAAATAAAATACCGGCACCGCCAACAGCTTGCTGTGGTCAGTGCCGGTATTCCGGTGGTTAACACGTGTGTCCGGAGGGGGACTTGAACCCCCACGCCCGATAAAGGGCACTAGCACCTCAAGCTAGCGCGTCTGCCATTCCGCCACCCGGACCGGTGGTGCTCAGCAAGGTTATCGGATGTGTCGGCGTTGACCAAATCGCGGCCTCACCGGGTGTTTCGGGGTGTGTCGTGACCGGGCTTGGCCCCACCCCGATGGGGGTGGGGTGGGGGCGGGGGCCCGAGGGTCAGCGGAGTTCCTCGATGGTGCGTTCGAAGGCGGCCTTGCCGTTGCCGTCGGCGATCTGGCGGTCGAGGAGGTTCTTGATGGGGGCGATGAACTCGGGGGAGACGGCGGCGTCCCGGTTGGCGCGGACGATGGCGTCGATGGCGGACTTGTGGAAGTCGAGGTCCTGGAGGACGTCGGTGGTGTAGGTGCCCGCGTCGATGACGCCGGCGTAGGCCGGGATCAGCTGGGCCATCGCGGTGACCCAGGCCACCGCTCGGGGCGCGAAGTCGCTGGCGGAGACGCCGGACTTGCTGAGCAGCGCCGCGCCCTGGAAGAAGCCGCCGAACATGGCGTACATGTTGGTCAGCAGGGCGAAGTCGTAGGTCGAGGCCAGGCCCGCGTCGGCGCCGAAATAGTCTGCGGCGGCAGCCAATTCGAGTATTTCGCGGCTGTCCTCGAAGACCTGCTGCGATCCGCTGTAGAGGATCGACGCACCCGGCTGGCCGATCATGGGCGGTACCGCCATGATGCCGCCGTCGAGGTAGTCGATGCCGTGACCGGCCGCCCAGGCGGCCAGTTCGCGGGATTCCTCGGGGGAGGTGGTGGTGAGGTTGATCAGTCGGCGATCGGTGAGCTCGGCGGCCACCGGATCGAGGGTTTGGTGCACCGAGGCGTGATCGAGCAGGACCGCGACGATCACCTCGCTCGCCAGCACCGCCTCGCGCACCGTCGCCGCACCGGTGGCACCGGCCGCGACCAGATCGGCGTCCTTGCCCGGCGTCCGGTTCCAGACGGTGGTCGGCCGGTCGCCCTTGACGAAAGCCGTGGCCAGCGCCTGGCCCATTGCGCCGAGTCCGAGGACGGTCACCGTGGTGTTCTTGCTATCCGCCATTGCGGGTCAACTCCTTGACGTGGTTTCCGGTGGTGTTCAGCGCGCTGGAACCAAGGTTGCTCTTTGCCCGCACCTGCGACAAGTACCTACTATTTGGTCGGGTACTTACTGGATGGTGTGTGAACAGGTAGCGAGGTCGGGCGATGGGCGAAAAGAGATCCGGACCATACTTCTGCGGCATCGACGCGGCCATGGACGTCGTCGGCGGCAAGTGGAAGTCGCTGATCCTGTGGGAGCTGGCCGAGTTCGGCGTCCGCCGTTTCGGCGAGCTGCGCCGTGGGCTGCCCGGTGTGTCGGAGAAGATGCTCATCCAGCAGCTGCGTGAGTTGGAGGAGGACGGCATCGTCAGCCGCGAGATCTACCGGGAGGTCCCACCCCGTGTGGAGTACCGGCTGACGGATCAGGGTGTGGCGCTGAACAAGGCACTCGAGCCGCTCGGCGCCTGGGGTAAGGATCGCATCGAGCGCATCGGCGCGGACCGCGTACATCTGTCCGCGTAGCCGAGTCGCGGAGGTCGTTCACAGGAAGCGTCTACGGCGCGCGTCGCGGAGGAAGCTCGTCGACTCGTCCCAGGTCGGGGTGGTTGCCCATGCGGCATCGAGTCTGCCCGCGTCGTGCAACCGCTGATATCGCTGAATTGTGTTGCCGAGCCCGGCATGCGCGATTTCCGTCAGCAGCTCCGGCAGCGCCCGAAGGCGCGGCACGGTCGGGTACAGGATCGCGAGCACCCGCTGGTCGGCGCTGAACTCGGCGAAATCTTGCTGCGTGCGAACGTCGCCGCCGTCGGCGTGCGGATCGGGGACGCTCGACAGTACGGCCTTGATCGCCGGCCAGCCGACAGCCGTGACGAAGGCCTTTGTGAGTGCGAAATGCGCACTCTCGCTGTCGATCCGGCGGCACACCCAGTCAGGGTGATCGGCGAACAGTCGCCGACGGCGCCGCCCACGGGTGTACCTGGACCGCACGATTCCGGCGCAGAACCTGACCCATCCGCGAGCTTCCTCGAGCAGTCGGACGGCGCGGAGATCGGCGGTGTTCGGATCGCTCGAGACCGCGCGGATCGCCGACGTCAAGTATTCGTCGCTGATGTCGAACTGTCGGTGTTTGGCCGCGGCGACAGCCAAATGTGCCTGGATCACCGCGGCAGCGACCGGCGTTGTCATCGCATCTATTGCCGCGGACCACGGCGCGATATCGATGGGCCCCCGCTTGATCGGTGTGCTGTAGTCCGTCAACTTCTCGAGGCTCCGGCCCAGCATTGTGACATTGCCGAGCGGGTAGTTCACCGTCTCCGCGCACTGGACCGTCACCGCTTCGGAAGCCGCTGCGACAGCGCGGGTATGGTCGCCGGCGGTGTCGCTGAACTCCGCCAGATGCTGCAAAGCTTTGACGAGATCGTATCTTTCGGACGTGCCGGTTTCCGCGATGCTCCGCCAGAGATCGACCGCTTCCTGCATGACGGTGATCGCCGCGGCCTCGGCACCCATCTCCGAGTGCTGATCGGCCAGCCGCGACAGCGCCTCGGCAAGCGCTTTGGCATGCCGATCGGGATCTACGGCGGCGAGCGGCCGGAACAGCGCGACCGCGTCGAGACGTTCGGTGAGGACTCGCTGATTGCTCTCCCGCTGGTGCCGTTCGTGCTCTTGCTCGCGCTGTTCGAATTCCTCGTGCAGGGCGTGCTCACGAGCGAGCTTTTGGTCGGGCCAGGACTCGCGAGGCGCCAAGCGGTCCTGGAGCTCCGCGTGGCGGAACTGATAGACCGTCCCAGCGGTGCGTAACAGCCCGAGCCGATGAGCGTCGTCGAGGAACGTCATGGTGCGGCGGGGTAGTTCGCCGCGCATCGCGAGAATGCCTGTCGACACCCGGAATCCGATCCATGCCGGTTCGCTGAAAAGGCCGACCGCGAGGCCGATGATCGCCGCCAGCAAGCAGGTGATCGCGAGCACGGCAAGTGCGAAGAGATCCCATCGCCAGAGGCTGAGCACGTAGAGCGGCGGGCGTCCGGTCGCGATGATGCCCCAGATATCGAGTGCCAAGCCGCCGGGCAGTCCGATCAGCAGTATTCCGTAGACGATCATCGACAGTGTGCGGCTACGCGAATCCTTGAAAGTCGAAGCGGGTGTCCGTGATCTGCTGCTCAGCCGTGTCTCGCATGCCGCGCAGGAACATTCGCCCGACGGCCATAGCCACTGATAGAGGCCGCTGAGCAGCGCGATACCGAACGCACCCGGCACACCGAGGATCAGCCCATAGACCGCCTTCGCGCGGGAGTCGCCGACTGGTATCCCGATAGCGAGCCCGAAGAGCGGACCCAATATGAGTCCGCCGATGGAGTTGAGCGCCAACTGGTCTCGCGTGAAGAGGCGCGCCGCCATATGCGCACCGAAGCCGCGATATCGAGCCCCGATCGGTTCTTTCGGTCGTCTGACGCGCCAGCTGAGCGCGGCCGGATACGCGGCGATGATGGAGGCGAGCAAAAGCCCGTCGGGGTGGTGGATTCCGAGCCACACCAGTCCGCCGACCGTGAGGGCTCCGGCGATGAACATCGCCGACCACAGTCGGCGTGATACGGCGCGGGGGTCGTGCACGAACTTGGGCGTATAGGGTCTGCGGAGCTGCCACCAGCGCAGGTCCCGCACGCCGTGCAGTTCCTGCGACAGATAGGTCAGCCACTTCTTGGCGGCGGCGGGATCCCACTGCCGCCGTGGCCGGAGCAGGTCGGCGGGATCGGCGCCGGATGGCCCGCGCGCCTTGATCACCGCGGGAATCAGTTCGTCGAGTAGCTCGGCTTTGATCGCGGTCGAATCCGGCAGCCGAGCGCGGTCGAGCAGCGATGCGGGATCGTTCGACGCCTCGCGATCATCGTGGTAGACGGTACGCAGCAGCCACAGGCCCAATGGCGTGGCGCACGCCTGAGCGAGTGGCCCATCCTGGTGGGCGGCGATGTCGGTGAGGATCGGCTCCCATTGCCCCCGTGCGCTTTTCGCGATGCTGGAGCGCAGATAGTCGACCACCTCGGGCGAGGTGAGCGGCTGTGCCTCGATGACGGCGGCGCCGGTGAGCGCCGTGGCGCGCTGCACCAGGGTGCGGTAATCGCCGACTCGGCAGGTGACGATCAGCGGATCATGCCCGATCAGATGCTTGTCGAGCGCTTCGAGTACTTTCGCCTGAGTGGTCTCTTCGATCTCGTCGAGTCCGTCGAGTATCGGCAGGATCAGCCTGTTGTCGACGAGTCCGCGCATGATCTGCGCCCCGTACCGGCGCGCCAGGTTGGGAAAGCCGCTACCGAGCGAGGCGACGAGCCAGTCCCGGAATTCCGGAAAGGTATCGATATCCCAACTGCCGGCCGTCAGCCAGATGGGCACCGGTTCGTCCGGGTCGGGCGCGAGCAACAGCGCCTGCGACAAGAGCTGAGCCAGAACGGTTTTCCCGGATCCTGGCTGGCCGACGATGACCAATCGCCTGCGCGGCAACGCGAGGAACTGGGTCATCAGCTGGTCGACTTCGTCGCTGCGCACGTCGAGACTGTGTGGCACGGTGTCGCCGAAGACGTTTCCGGAATGATCGGACACATCGCCCTCGGCCAATTTCCACCGCACCGGCATGGGGCGCGGGCGGGCCAACCCCAGGACGGCCACTTCCTGGTTGCATCTGATCAGTGTCTGCTCGCGAATCTCGAGCATCGCGGCCCTGCGCTCCGGCGTGCGCGCCCACTGCGGCACCGGGTCGCGCGCGACCGATTCCCGTCCGGTCTCGGCGTCGACCATGGCCAGCTGCTGGATGCCGCGCAGTCCGAGTGCGCGTGCGACGGAATCGCCGCCGGTCCCGGTGAACAGCTCGCTGATCGGGCGTACGACGATGGCGTCGCCCTGCCACGGTTTGTGCAGCACCACGACACCGATGGCCAAGCTGCCGTGGAACAGTAGTGCGCCGGACAGCCCGGCCCACGGCGATGGCCGATTCCCGCTGGGCGGCTCGCGTGGATGTTCGGCCTCCCATTCCGGTGGCAGGGCAACGGTCCTGGTCTCCGGATCGCGGAGCTGCCAGAGGCCGGTGTTGACGCCGTCCGAGGTCCGGATGTCACCGCGCACCGTCCCGGAGCAGCGGTCCGCGGATTCGCGCTGCCACAGCGGGAATCCGACGGCCGCGCAGCCCGTCAGTACCTCGCCGAACGTGATGTCGGTCCGTCCGAATCGAACGGGGGCGAGCACCGCGGCCCAATCGCAGTCGGCGGGGAGGGTGAGCACCGCGAGATCGAGGCTCGGGCTCGCCGCGCCGCGGATCGCGCGCACCGTTGCTCCGTCGGTCAGCCGCGCGACGGTCACCTTCGACGGTTCGGCGTTCGATTCACGATCGACGGTGCAGTGCCATGCGGTGAGTACCAGGCCCGGCGCCACCACGAATCCGGAACCGATCTGTGTACGCCCACGGTCGAAGTGCGCGAACACGGCGACGACCCGGTCGTTGCGAATGCGCGTCTGCGGCACTTCGCGCCTCCTCCCCGGCCGACGGTATTCCGTCGATCAGGTCACCGCTGCCGCGTCTTGACTCCGCCGTCACCGACGGTGCTGTCGGCGATGGTCCACTGGCTCGACGGCAGGTACTGGCCGTCCACCAGCCAGCCGGGCTCGAGCGTCAGGGTCAACGTCTGGGTCCGGCTCTTGTCCGCGCCCGCGCCGATTTCGACGACATGCCAGCCGATCTTTCCTTCGACGTCCTTGTGCACCTCGACCTCGAGCGTCAGCTCGATCGGGCTGAGGGTGAATCGCAGTTGCTCATTGCGGCCCCGCTCGATCGCCCCCTGCAACTCGGCGCGCAACGCCTCGATGGCGTCGGCCAGTCCGATACTGTGGCTCATTCCGCAGTAATAGCAGAGTCGACATGGTGACACACCGAAACCCGATGCACCGTAGGGTTTTCAGGGGGATTCACCGACCTCGGTGCTGTGCTGTTCCGGGTTGTGCTCACCGTGATGCTGACCGGTACCGCGGTGATATCCCATTACAGGGCCGCCCCGGCGCGCGCCGATGGCGGGCACCGCACGGGGACACGCCCGGCAGGTGGTAGGAAAGGTTACGTGTCCGCAACTGGCGAAGATTCGAGCAGCAAGTCCCGTGCGGTGTCGGAGGTCGTGGATCTGGTCAGCGCGCTGATCCGGTTCGATACCTCCAATACCGGCGAGTTGGCCACCACCAAGGGGGAGCGCGAGTGCGCGCAGTGGGTGGCCGATCAACTGCATCAGGCGGGGTACACCACCGAGTACGTGGAGTCCGGTGCGCCCGGGCGCGGGAATGTGTTCGCGCGGCTGAAGGGCGCCGATTCGAGCCGTGGCGCGCTGATGATGCACGGGCACCTGGATGTGGTGCCCGCCCAGGCCGCGGACTGGAGCGTGCATCCGTTCTCCGGTGCCGTCCGTGACGGGTACGTGTGGGGCCGCGGCGCGATCGATATGAAGGATATGGTCGGGATGATGCTGGCGGTGGCCCGCCAGTTCAAGATCGAGGGCACGGTGCCGCCGCGCGATATCGTGTTCGCCTTCCTCGCCGACGAGGAGAACGGCGGCAAGTGGGGTTCACAGTGGCTGGTGGACAACCGGCCGGACCTGTTCGAGGGGATCACCGAGGCGGTGGGCGAGGTCGGCGGCTTCTCGCTGACCGTGCCGCGCCCGGACGGCACCGAGCGCAGGTTGTATCTGGTGGAGACCGCCGAGAAGGGGCTGGGCTGGATGCGCTTGCGCGCCAAGGCCCGTGCCGGTCACGGCTCGTTCCTGCACGAGGACAACGCGGTCACCATCTTGGCCGCGGCGGTCGCCCGGCTCGGCAAACACACCTTCCCGCTGGTGATTTCGGATTCGGTGGCCGAATTCCTCGCCGCCGTGGCCGAGGAGACCGGCCTGGAGTTCGATCCGTCGAGCCCGGATATCGAGGGCCAGCTGGCCAAACTCGGCACCATTGCCCGCATCATCGGTGCGACACTGCGCGATACCGCCAATCCGACGATGCTCTCGGCCGGGTACAAGGCCAACGTGATTCCGCAGACGGCCGAGGCGGTGGTGGACTGCCGCGTGGTGCCCGGCCGTCAGGCGGCGTTCGAGCGTGAGGTGGACGAGCTGATCGGCCCCGACGTCGAGCGCGAGTGGATCACCAAACTCGATTCGTACGAAACGACTTTCGACGGCCACCTGGTGGACGCGATGAACGACGCGATCCTGGCCTATGATCCGCAGGGGCGCACCGTCCCGTACATGCTCTCCGGTGGTACGGACGCGAAAGCGTTCGCGCGCTTGGGTATTCGCTGCTTCGGGTTCGCGCCGTTGCAGCTGCCGCCCGAGCTGGACTTCAGCGCGCTGTTCCACGGGGTGGATGAACGAGTCCCGGTGTCGGCGCTCGAATTCGGCACCCAGGTGCTGGAACACTTTTTGTTGCACAGCTGACGCGAATACGAAAGGACTTCCGTGCCCGACTACTCATACAACCCGTACGCGGCGCTGCCCGAGCTGCCGAGTTTCACCCTGACCTCCGCGGACGTCACCGATGGTCAGCCGTTCGGCAACGACCAGGTGAGCGGCGTCTTCGGCGCGGGTGGCAAGGATGTCTCCCCGCAGCTGTCCTGGTCCGGATTTCCGGCCGAGACAAAGAGTTTCGTCGTCACCGTGTACGACCCGGACGCCCCGACCGCGTCGGGTTTCTGGCACTGGGCCGTCGCCGATATCCCGGTGGACACCACAGCGCTGACCTCGGGCGCCGCCGAATCGCTGCCCGCCGGTGCGATCACCCTGCGCAACGACGGTGGGTTCGCCGGATTCGTCGGCGCCGCACCGCCCGCCGGTCACGGTCCGCACCGCTACTTCATCGTGGTGCATGCCGTCGATGTCGACACGCTCGGCATCGACGGGAACGCGACCCCGGCCTACCTCGGCTTCAACCTGTTCACCCACGCCATCGCCCGCGCGACCATCGTGGCCACCTACGAGCAGAAGTAGCCGCGTACGACCGTGGCCCCGGGCGAAATGCCCGGGGCCACGGTCGTTTCCGAATGACCTACTTGACGTTGACGATGCCCTCCGGCGCCTCCTTGGCGTAGAGCGCTTCGATCTCGCTCGCGTACTTGTTCGCGATCGGCGTGCGCTTGAGCGACATCTTCGGGGTCAGCTCGTCACCGCCCGGCTCCCAGATGGCGCCGATGATGGTGAAGCGCTTGATCTGTTCCACCCGTGACAGTTTCGCGTTACCGGTCTGGATGGCCGCGAGCACCTCGTCGACGATCTCCGTGCGTTTGGCGAGGGTGGCGATGTCGGCGTCGGTGATGCCGAGGTCCTTGGCGCGCAGCGCGGCGATATCCGGATCGAGGGTGATCAGCGCGGTGATGTACGCCTTGGCGTCGCCGAGCGCGACCACCTGGGCGACCAGTGAGGAGCCCGCCTTCGCCGCGTTCTCGATATTGGTGGGGGCGATGTTCTTGCCCGCCTCGTTGATGATCATCTCCTTCTTGCGGTCGATGATCCGCAGGTATCCGTCGGAGTCGAAGGCGCCGACGTCGCCGGTGTGGAACCAGCCGTCGGAATCGATGTCCTGGGCGGTCTTCTCGGGCATATTGCGGTAGCCGCGGGTGACGATCGGCCCGCGCACCAGCAGTTCGCCGTCGGCGTCGAGCCGCAGTTCGATCCCGTCGACGGTGCGGCCGACCGAGCCGGGGCGCGGCTTGTCGCGTTCGGTGTAGGTGCCGACACCGGTGGTCTCGGACATGCCCCACACCTCGGAGACGGTGAAACCGAGACCGATGAGGTACTCCAGGATTTCGACGGGGGCGGGCGCGGCGCCGGAGGCGGCCACCCACAGCTTGTCCAGACCCATCGTGTGGCGCAGCTTCGACAGGACCAGCGCCTCGGCCAGCTTGTGCTGCACGGCGAGCAGGGGACTGCGTCCGGTGCCGGCGAGATCGGCTCGGGCCGCGGCGATTCCGGTGTCGATCGCCCACGTGGCCAGTGCCTTCTTCACCCCGCTCGGCTCGACGGCGAGCTTGGCCTCGATGCCTGCCTTGATCTTCTGCCAGACGCGCGGCACACCGAAGAAGATGGTCGGGCGCGCATCCGGCAGCGCCGCGGCGATCTCGCGCGGATCGGCGACGGTGGTGATGGTGATGCCGGTGAACAGGTTGATGGCGTGCCCGGAGATCCGGTCGGCCACGTGCGCGGCGGGCAGGTAGGACACGGTGCGGTCGTCGAAGCCGACCGGCAGCGGGCCGTTGACCAGCGCGATGATCTGGGCGACCACATTGCGGTGGGTGATCTCGACACCCTTGGACGGTCCGGTGGTGCCCGAGGTGTAGATCAGTGTGGCCAGGTCATCGGCCTGCACGGCCTGCCAGGAGGCGTCGAAATCGAAGTCGGGCAACGGATTCGCCTCGACCTCGGCCAGGGTGACGGCGCCCTCCGCGGTGCCGTCGACGATGACGGTGTGCTCCACCGCCACGCCGGCGGCGCGGATCACGTCGAGGAACATCTGCTCGGTGATCACCACTTTGTTGCCCGCATCGGTGAACAGGTGGTTGATCTGCTCGGGGGAGCTGGTGTTGTAGACCGAGAACGGGGTGGCGCCCAGGTGCAGCGCCGCGGTGTCGATCAGGTTGAACTCGGGGCGGTTGGTGAGCATGATGCCCACGGTGTCGCCGCGGCCGACGCCGAGTGCGGCCAGACCCGCCGCGATGACCTTCACCCGCTCGCCGTACTCCTGCCAGGTGATGTCCTGCGTGCCGCCCGCCTTGCGCAGGCCGACCTGGTTCGGACGCTGCTTGATGGTCTCCTGGAACGCCGCTGGCACGGTGTAGACCGTCTTACCGGACTCGTGCGCATAACCGATTTCTGTTGTCATATCCCTGTTCCCGAATAGCTGACGTGACCCGAACCTAGGTGTGCGGACGCGGCATCACCACCTGCTCCGATGATAGAAATTGGTGCAGCCTCTCTCATCATCTCACAGGGAAGTCCGGCACCGAGTGGCGCGGCTCACTCACCGTAGCAAGCCGCGCCCGATAGTGATGGGTATTACCGGCCAGGTAATCGGCAGCGGAGGTCGCGATCCTGCCCGTTTCGGCCGTGCCCCCGGGCTAACCTGGTACTCGACGAGCAAGGGGGCGGGTCGATCGATGACTGCGCGGGCCGACAGCGCCGTGAAGGAAGCGGCCGTCGTGCTGGTGCACGGGCTGTTCTCCTCGGCGCAGACCTGGGGTGACATCGTCGCCAGGATCGGTGAGGATCCCGAGCTGCGTACTCGCTGCAATGTCTTCACGATGGAGTACGACAGTCCGAAGGCGCGGCTGAGCCCGCTGCGCGAGATCCCGGACTACGACACGGTCGCCGACTTCATGCGCACCTATCTCGACACCCAGGTGGCCGCCCATCAGAAGGTGGTGCTGATCAGCCACAGCCAGGGCGGCCTGATCGTGCAGCGCTACCTCGCGCGGATGATCCAGAAAGGCCATGGGCTGCAACTGCATCGGATCAAGGCGGTGGTCATGCTGGCCTGCCCGAACTCCGGCTCGGAGATCGCGATCCTGTTGCGCCGCTTCGCGAAGTTCTGGCAGCACCCGCAGGAGGAGGAACTGCGGCCGATCAACCGGAAGGTCAACGACACCCAGCAGATCGTGCTCGAGCACATCCGCTTCGCCCGCGGGCTCGACGCCCAGAACTGCCACATCGACATGCATCTGTATGCGGGGATGAGCGACAACATCGTCAAGCCCGCTTCGGCGTCCGGCATGTTCCCCGAGGTGAAAGCGCTACCGGGGGACCATTTTTCGATACTCGAGGCAGGTACGGCCGATGCGCTGGTGTTCCGTGCGCTGCGCGGTCATCTGCTCGCGGTGCTCGAACTGCGCAGTGAGATCACCGACCGGCCCGTCGTGCGGCACAACGTGACCGCGCTGCCGACCGTGGTGATCGATCGGCAGTCGGAACTGCGCCGCACACTGGAGGGCCTCGCCTCGCCGCATCTGATCGTGTCGATTTCCGGGCTGGGCGGGATCGGGAAATCGACGCTGGCGAAGGTGGTCGCGCGCACTTTCCTGGAGGCGCAAGGCACTTCGGGTGCACCGCGTTTCAGCGCCGTGGTGTGGTGCGATATGACGACCGAGCCCGCGTCGCTCGACGCATTGATCGATGCCATCGCCGATGTGACGAACCATCGCTATCTACGCACCCTGCCGATGCCGGGCAAGGCGGATCAGGCTGTCGCGCTGGTGAACCGGGAGAGCTGCCTGATCATCATCGACGACTTCGCGCCGCCGGTCGATCCCGCGGATCGGGACTATCGCGACATCCGCGCCTTTCTGCTGCGGATCGACCCCGCGAGAACCAAAGTGCTCGTCACCTCGCGTGTCCCGCATCTGCCCGACGCCTGGCTGGTCGACATCGGCGGACTCGACGACAGCGCGCGGGCCGAACTGGCGGGCGCGGAGGGGCGGAGGCTGGGCATCTCGGCCATCATCGCCGGCGACGACGACCTGCTGCGCGAATATCTGGACGCGACGAGTGGGAATCCGCTGGCGATCCAGCTGACCGCCGCGCAAATGCGCTACGGCGGAGACGATTTGCGCTCATCGATCAACCGGCTGCGCAACGCGGCCGACAGCGACATCTTCGGTCCGATCTTCGATCGCTCCTGGAACGAGCTGCTCGCCTCGCACGAGCTGGCCCGCACGATCATCATGGCCATCGCGCTGCATCCGGCGAACGCCTCCAACGAGGCGATCGCCGCGGTGCTCGGGCTACGCGTCGAGGAGCTGTCCCGGCAGATCCCCACGCTGGTAAGGACTTTCCTGGTCGACATCGAGGAGCCGGGGGAGCGGCCGCGACTACGGTTGCATCCACTGACGCGCGCCTATGTGCTGCGCAAGCTGCTGGATCAGCCCGAGCACCGGACGCGGATCGAGGAACGGCTGATCGACTATTACCGCGTGTACGCCACCAAACATTCCGACATCTATACCGACACGCGACGGGTCGGCTTGCTGGAAGCGGAACGGGACAACATTCTCCGTTTCGCGGCCACGGCGTTCGATCGAGCCGGCGTCAGCGGCGCGCGCCCGCACTGCCTCGACGTCATCGAGTTCGCCGAGTCCATGGTCGGGTTTCTGTCCGGCCGCGGCTATTGGCTCGATCAAATTCGATTGTGCCGCAATGCCGCCGACGCGGCCGAGGTGGCGGGCGAGCCGCTGGTGCGGGCGCGCCAGTTCGCCTTCATCGGCAGGGTGCAGGTCTCGCTCGGCAGAATGGCCGAGGCCGGAGAGTATCTCGAGCACAGCGCGGCGGCGTTGCCGGATGAGGTCACCGACGAGGACTGCCGGGAAACCTTACGGCTGGAAGGCCATATCGCCTCGCGCCGAGGTGAATTGGCGGTCGCGCGGTCGCTGTTCCAGCGCATTCTGGACAGCGCGCCACTCACCGCCGACAACGAGGGCCGACCGGCCACTCTCGTCGAACTCGGCGTCTGCGCGATGCGGGAGGGCGAATTCGGTGTCGCGCGAGCACGATTCGACGAAGCGCGGCGACTCGATGTGCAACTCGGCGCCACCGAGGGAGTGGCTGTTTCGCTCAGCCACCTCGGCGACGCGTACTTCGAAACCGGCGAGAACGAGCAAGCCAGACTGCTGTTCGAGCAGGGACTGGAGTTCGCGGACGAGGTGCACCGGCCGTCGAGTCTCGGGCGGTGCCATCTGGGCTTGGCCAAGATCAGTGTGCTCGACCGCCGATACGCTCAGGGGATGCGGCACGCGCAAGCCGCGGGGGAGGCGTTCGCCCGGCTCGGCGTTCCCGACATGATGGCCGATATCGATCTCATCATCGACAACCTGTCCAGCCTCGCGGGCGGCGACGAACGGCCGTGCCTGGCCGGGCTCTTGTCGCGATGCCGGGCGGTAATCCTCGATCTCGACGACACTCTCGTAGCGACCGCGAAATCACGCTGGCCGGTACTGCGGGAGACGGCGGCGTACTTCGGAGTCGAATTGGCGGTGGAGACCATTCGATCGGCGTGGGGGCAGCCATTCGACGTGCTGCTCGACACGATCGTCCCCACGCTCGACCACGAGGAGTTCGTCACCGCCTACCACCGCAAATTGGAAGTGGTGCACGCCGTCGCCACCACCGGCGCGGTTCAGTTGGTGAAAGCGCTACACCGTAGGGGACTACCTCGGCTCATCGTCGGGTCCGGTAAGCGCAGCCTGATCCGCAACGATCTGAAACAGGTCGGCCTCGATGAATTCTTCGCTCCCGGCGACATATTCGGCTATGAGCAGACCAGGGCGCACAAACCGGATCCGCGGGTGCTGCGGGAGCCGCTGCGCAAACTCGCCGAGCGAGGCATCGACCGATCCGAACTGGTGTCGGTCGGCGACAGCGTTCGGGACCTCGAGGTCGCGACGGGCAATGGCGTGCCGTTCATCGCGGTATCGACGGGATTGGAAGGCCGCGCGGACTTCGTGAACGCCGGCCTTTCCGAACGACTCATCGTCAACGATCTATCCCAGCTGCGGTTGTGGCTCTGACCGGGCCTACATCAGATCCGGGGCCCACGGCACGCGGTCGGTGGGGATCCAGTGCTGGCGCCGCCGCCGCTTGGCTTCCAGATAGCGCCGTGCGGTTTCGTTGCGGACCTCGGTCGGCAGTGGCAGCACGGTCGCCTCGATGCCCTCCTCCCACAACGCTTTCGCCTTCAGGGGGTTGTTGGTGAGCAGGCGCACCTTGCTGAGCCCGAGCTCGGCGATGCTCTTGGCCGCCAATTTGTATCCGCGAGAGTCGGGTTCGTAGCCGAGCGCCTCATAGCTGGCGAATGTATCGATGCCGCACCGCTGGCTGTGGCCCATCCCGCGCGCCTTGGCGATCAGACCCGCGCCGCGACCCTCTTGTTCGAGGTAGACCAGGACGCCCCTACCCTCGGCCTGGATCTGGTCCATCGCCTTTTCCAGCTCCGGCCCGCAGTCGCAGTCTTCGACACCCAGCGCGTCGCCGTACAGGCACCGGGAATGGATCCGCACCAAACAGTCCTGCTCGACCTCACCGAATACCAGTAGCTGCCCGACATCGGGGTCGTCGCGGAGTTCGCGCACCTGCACCCGCAGTTCTTTGCCCTTGCGAATGATGTGATGCTCGGTGTCGGCGAGACTCCACTCAGGAGCTGTCACAACTTCCTCTTCCCTAGTATCGGTTCGGCGGAAAAGACCTGGTCAGGACCATAGAGTCAGTTCTCGCGGGCACCCGATGAGGAACATGATTCGCCGCGGATCCGACACGATCCGAGGGAACTGTAATCCAGGTCCGCCGCCATCGCATGACAATTGACTGCGCCGCGAAGGTGTGGCTACCTGCGGCGCGGCAATTGTCATCCCCTGTCCGTAGGGGGCTACGGCTGCGCGCCCGGTCTGGTTCATTGCTTGTCACCATTGCTACTGGTGAGTTTGGCGATCCGATCGATGGCGGCTTTGTCCGGCATCGCGCCCGGTACGCCGCCGAAGGATTGGGTGGCGGCCATGGCGGCAGTCGCCCATTCGAAGTCCGTGTGATCGGGGGTTCGGCTGCGGGTGACCAGCCGATAGGCCAGCGCGGCGACAAATGCCGCCTGGGTGCCCGGCGAATCGTCGAGCACCACCGACGGCGAGCGCGGGATGTCCTGGGTGAGCCGGTCGGAGCGGACGCTGCAGGTGAATCCCTCGATGGCGCAGATGGTGGTGACATTGAGCGCGAGCAGCTGCGGCACGACGTCGTGGTCGAACTCTTCCTCGGTGACCGAGGGTTTCGCCACCGAGAAGGGGCGAAGCAGTCCGGCCAGCTCGACCCGGGTGCCGATCATGAAGTCGATGATGTCCAGATGCGGGATCAGGCGCTGCGGCCAGCTCAGCGGCGGCGCGGGCTGCACCAGCAGCAGCGGGCGCTGCGGCAACTCACGAATCATGTTGAGGGACTGCTCGATCACTTCCAAGGGTTGCTCGAAGGTGAGCATGACGACGTCGGCCTCGGTGAGCGCCTTCTTCACCTCGGGGGCGGCCAGATCGTCGGGTGTCAAGCGCACCTGTTCGTCGTCGCGGCCGATCATGCTGGTGCCGCCGCTTTTCGTGATGATGACACCGGCGACCGGTGTCGGCGCGCGCATGACCTTCAGCAGCTGGGACGCGACGCGCTCCCTGCGCAGGGTCGCGCGGATGCGGCTGCCCGCCTCGTCGTTGCCGATCGCGGTGAGCAGGCTGACCTCGAGGCCGAGGCGCGCGGCGGCGACGGCGCGATTGAGCGCCTTGCCGCCGATGTGCTCCTGGAAGCGGCCGCGGACCGCGAGGCCCTCGGACGGCATGCGGTCGGTGCGCCATATGTGATCGATCACGGCGTCGCCGACGACGAGGACCCGCGCCCGCTCGGGCCGCGAATCCATTTCCAGCACAATCGGTTCGGTCGCCTCACTGCCGCCGTACACCTCGTCCTCGCCCGGCACGCGCCCGGTGACGATGAGGTCGGCCAGCGCGGCGAAGGCGCGGCGCTCCCGGCTGCCGCGCAATGTCCGGACGGTCAACGCGGGCGGATCCGGCCGGGAGCTGAGGGGTTCGTGCAGCTGCGGCCAGCGTTTGGTGAGGTATTCGCGCCGCTCACCGAGGTCGGCCGCGTAGAAGCTGTCGAGATCGACACCGTCGAGTGGGGTTGCGCGCAGCAGTTCGAGCGACAGCGCCGCGTCGACGATCAATCGGTCCGAGGACGCGAGCAGTACCGCCAGCTCCCGCAGCATCGGCAGGACCGCCTCCTCGGGCGGTACGTCGTGCCGGTCGGCGTACTCGCGGACGCTCGGTAGCTCCAGCAGCGGCGCGACGTCGATCTCGGTGGTACGCAAGCGATCTGCGCTCAACCCTGAGCGCTTGCACAGTCGGGTCAGGATATTGCGGATGGCAACCGTTCCCGGGTCTTGCGGGGCCATGGCCGAACCCGCCCTCCGTCTGGTCGTCGTTGCTACTTTTGTGTCTAGCCCAACAATAATCCGCATTTGGCAGGTTTAGTGGGGGAACTGACGGGCAATTCCCGAAACTGTAATGGCATTTGCCCTTCCCCTACCCGAATGACAAATGCCACACTAGGTTTGGCGATCTCATCGCCCCACCAGACGACGCGGAGGGCCTGGTGATGAGAGTGATCCTGCTCCGGAGGATGCGGTGGCGCAGGCTACGGCAGCGAGCCGAGCTCGATACCGAGACGGTGCCGAACACTGCGGCACGCCGCGAGTGAATCGCGGTCGAACCTAACACATTTCGAACCACTCTTGTCGTCGCCCGCTCCATTTCCATGGCAGCGACATCCACCAGGCACAGCCATGGCACCGGCTGGGCTCTCGGCGGCGACCCGGCAGGTCCACCGCGAGAGGAGCCCGGCCATGACCCTCATCGTCACCGACGAATCCATGTCGAGCGATCGCACCCGAGAGCGCGCCGACCGGCTCACCGATCAGTTCGCTGCCGCGTGGCGGCTCAGCTGGTTGCCAGAGCGGCTGCTCACCGAGCAGCAAGCGAGGGCGGGCCTCGAGCTCGCCGAAATCATCCACAGCACACCGAATCTCGACCAGGACGAGGTGGCGCTGGCCCGAGCGAGCCGCTGTGCGGGCCAGCTCCACCTGGTCGTGGAACAGGCAAGAATCGCGCTCGAATACCGGAGGTCGCTATGACTCTCTATTTCACCGACTGGGCGATCACCAGCGACGTCACCCCGGAGTGGGCGTCGCGCGTCGCCGAACACGGCACCCTGGTGTGGCGTTTGAGCTGGCTGAAGGATCGCCCGCTGACGCGCGAGCAGGCGACCGCTGGCATGCAGTTGGACGAACGGCTCAGCGATCCGGCGCAGGTGAACGATCGCAGGCACCTGGCCGAGATCGACGACTGCGCCGACCGGCTCGGGTTGATGCGCGAACAGGCGATCATCCTGCTGGCCAAGCGAATCGCGGCGCGGCTGGAGGACGATGCGCAGGGCGAGGAACAGGCGGCGGACCGAGCCTTCGACTCGCTGCGGATGGCCAAGCGCATCATCGAGCCGCCGTACGCACACCAGTAGCCATCCGGATGAGCCGGGCCGGGCGCGAACCGAGGGGGGGCGCCCGGCCCGGCTTTCGCCGTGTTCGGGGGGTGTTGCTCAGGCGTTGGCGGCGTGCTCGGCGCCGATCGCGTCGGTGATGCTGCGATATCCGTTGGCGCGCAGCCGATCCGCGAGGCCGCGATGGATCCGGCGGGTCCAGAAGGGGCCGCCGTAGATGAAGCCGGTGAAACCCTGCAGCAGGGTGGCGCCCGCGAGGATGCGCTCCCAGGCCTGATCGGCGGTTTCGATGCCGCCCACCGAGATGAGCACCAGCCGGTCGCCGACGCGGCGGTACAGGCGGCGCAGCACCTCCAGCGAGCGATCGGCCACCGGCGG
This sequence comes from Nocardia sp. NPDC052566, assembly GCF_044547285.1. Classification (NCBI taxonomy): domain Bacteria; kingdom Bacillati; phylum Actinomycetota; class Actinomycetes; order Mycobacteriales; family Nocardiaceae; genus Nocardia; species Nocardia sp. NPDC052566. Next base: position 1,308,805 of record NZ_JBIUAF010000001.1, read on the forward strand.
ACCGGACAGCCCGCCCGCGCCCATGGCCGCCACCTCGGCGGCGTCGGTGCGCAGGCCGTCGCGGCGAATGGTGGTGTTGGTGGCCACGATTCCGGCCAGGCCGAGTTCGACGGCGAGGTCGGCGACCGCGTCGATATCGTCGTCGGACAGGTCGGGGGCGATCTTCACCAGCACCGGGACCTGCACGCTGTCGAGCACCGCCTGCAGCAGCGGCCGTAACGATTCCACCGCCTGCAGATCGCGTAACCCCGGGGTGTTGGGGGAGCTGACATTCACGACGACGAAGTCCGACAGCGGACCGAGCAGCGAGGCGCTGGTCGCGTAATCGCCTGCGGCGTCGGCCGGTTCGACGATCTTCGTCTTACCGATATTGGCGCCGATCGGCACGGCGCCGGTGCGGCGGCCGCGCAGCCGTTCGGCCGCGGCGGCCGCACCGTGGTTGTTGAAGCCCATCCGATTGATCAGCGCGCGGTCGGCGGGCAGCCGGAACAGGCGGGGGGCCGGATTGCCCGGCTGCGCCTGCGCGGTGACCGTCCCGATTTCGGCGAAGCCGAAACCCAGTGGCGCCCAGACATCCACACCGCCCGCGTCCTTGTCGAAACCGGCGGCCAGGCCCAGCGGTGCCGGGAACTCGACGCCGAACGCGGTGTTGCGCAGGATCGGCTCGTCGACGACGAGGACCTTGCGCATCACCCAGCGTGCGGGCGCCACCCGGTCCGCCAGCTTCATCGCGGCGAAGGCGAGGTGATGGATGCGTTCCGGCGAGAGCAGGAACATCATTCGGAGGAGCAGTGCGTACATTCGGCTCACATCCCCGTTTCTTGCTGGGGCAGCGCCGAATTGGACGGGGAGAGCGCGGTTTTTCGGCGACGCAGGAGCACGCGGCGGCTGCCGTCGGTGTAGGCGCGCACCCGCGACAGTTCCCAGCCGCCGAATTCGGCCTGGATCGCCAGCCGCATCGATGCGGTCACCCGCGTTACCTCCGGGGGTAGTCGTAGCGGCACGTATTCATAGTCGTCGCTGGTGGTTTCCCAACTCTTCGGTAGCACCGAGCGCGGGTTCCGGGTCTTCTGCGCCGCCATCATTGCCCTTTCTTCCGCTGTTCCGCACGGATCCGTTGCAGGCCGTCACCGGTCGCGGATCCGACGAAAAGGTCTCCGGTGCGCTGATCGATGGTCACCGAATCGGGTTGGCGGACGGTTGGATAGCGTCCGACTTCCTTCGGTATACCCGTCGACAGATCGAATCCGACGACCTCGTTGCTCTGCGTGCACGTCACCCACGCGGTCTCGGACCGCTCATCGTAGGCGAGCGCGTAAGGCGACGATCTTACCGGGAACCGCTGACGCAGGACGAGCGGTCCTGCCGTGTAGACCAGCAGTTCCTCGCCCGCGGTGTCGGTGACGAGCACCCGGCCGAAGTGGTCGCCGATCATCGATGTGGCGCCCTCGCCCGCGCGCAGCGACAGCCCGAGCCGGTCCTTCGACGTGTCGAGCTGAGTGATCGAGGTCTGGCGGCGGTCGAGGACGACCACCCGATCCTCGGCGCGCACCAGCGCGTCGGCCGAGGCGAGCCCGGAGATGGTCGCGACGACCCTGCCCTCGGGCGAGAGCGTGCGGATCTTGCCGTCCGCGGTGCCGACCAGCAGCGAGCCGTCGTCGCGGGCCAGCGCCGACCTGGCGTCGCCGTCGACGGGGACCTCGGTGATCGCGCCGGTGGCGACGGCGATGCGGAGCACCCGCTGGGGTGCGGGGACGAGCAGCTCGCCCGGCTTGCCCTGGCCGAGTCCCGCCGCGCGGGCGGGCAGCGTGATCGTGCGCGGCTCGGCCGCATCGGCGAAGGTGGCGGGATCGAGGAGGGTCAGCGTGGTGCCGGCCGGGTCGAGCGCGGCCAGCTGTCCGGTGCTCGCCTCGGTGACCAGCGCGGCGATCTGCTTGCCCGGCCGGACATCGCCCGCGGGGCGCGCGCCCTCGGCGGGCGCGGTGGCCGCGGTGGCCGGTGGCCGGGTCTCCAGGTTCTGGCTATCGGACTTGGTAGAGCAGCCGGTGAGCAGCACCAGCGTCACCACGCCCACGAGCGCTGAGGGGACCCCGCGAGGGCGCATCCACCGAACTCCTCACTACCGACGAAACAACCGCAACTCCTCCATCTGACCATGATGGCCCAGAACCGGTCCCGACCGGGGTCGCGGCGAGGGTTCAATGTCAGTGATCGGGGTTACCTTTGAGTTGAATCAGTGTCCAATTCAGGGAGATCCGGTTGAAAGCCGACCATCCATCGGGGTTTGCCATCGATGACATAACCGTTGGTCCCTTTGCGCACGGGTTCGGCACCGCCGCCGACGGCAGGCCGTTCACGTTCCGCACGGTCCGCGCCACCCTGGTGCTCGAGCTCTACCGCGCCGACCTCGACACCGAGGTGCCCGGCCCGGAAGACATCGTCGCGATCGCGCAGGCGCCGGTCACCGATATCGACCTCGACGACGAGCGCAGCGTCGCGGCGCTGGTGCGCGATATGGTGCCCGACGCGGTGCCGGTCACGGCCGCCGCGGACCGTGACATGACCGCCGTGCGCGCCCTGCTCGGCCGGATCAGCGCGGTCATCGATGGTATGTAGCGGCACGGATGGTATGTAGTAACGCGATGATTGACATACGACTCGCCCGAACCGCGCTGACAACCGCCGCCGTGCTGGCCGTGGCCTCGGCGGCGGCGTGCAGCACGGGCCCGGACGAGGCGGCCGTCGACGCGGCGCGCTCGTCGGCCAATGCCTCGCTGTCGTCCTCGGCCGCCGCGGTGACCAGCGCCGCGCGCAGACCGCTGCCGACCGCCGCCGAACTGGACAATCAGATCAAGCGCGCGCTCGATCCGAACCTGCCCGACAGTGAACGCACCGCGCTGATCGAGGACGGTGAGGCGTTCAAGGACGCCATCCCGGACATGTACAAAGCGCTGCAGGACAATCCGCGCGCCATCTACGGCGTCACCGACCCGGTCTTCGACAACCACGACGGCACCCTCACCGCCACCATGCGCCTGGACAAGGACGGCAGCGGCGCCGCGGTGCGCACCACGATCGTGCACTTCGTATTCCTGGACGGCCGCTGGAAGATCTCGCGCACCGACCTGTGCGGCATCCTGCGCTCCGCCGACTACCGCACCGCCGCCTGCGGCTAGCCGGATCGATGCGCGAGTCCGGTTCGCTGCGGTGGGGACGGTTCATCCACCGCAACCGCTACCTCATCCTGGGCGCCTTCGTGCTGGCCGTGCTCGCCTCCGGGTGGTACGGGCGGGATCTGGCGGGACGCTACACGCAGGAGGGCTGGTTCGACGAGAGCAGCGAATCGGTCGCCGCGTCGAAGCTGGCCGACGCCACCTTCGGCCGGGACACCGACAGCGACATCATCGTGCTCTACACCGCGCCCGAGGGCGCGACCGTCGACGATCCGCCGGTCCGCGCCGCGGTCACCGGTGCGTTGCATCAGCTGCTCGCCGAACATCCGGACCGGATACTCAAGGTCGACAGCTATTGGGACAGTCCGTTCGCGGGCAACGCCGCCGATGCCTCCAAACGGCACGCGTTCGCCAGCGTCGGGTTGAAAGGCGGTGGCGGCACCGCGACGGTGGAGAACTACCTGGCGGTCAAGAATGCGTTCGGCGCGGGTAAGCCGGGTGGGGGACCAGGCGGTACCACCGTCCAGCTGGCCGGGCTGCAGCCCATCGTCGAGGGCATCAATACCGGTATGCAGCAAGACATTCACCGGGCGGAGCTGATCGCGCTGCCGATCGTGGCCGTCCTGCTGTACTTCGTGTTCGGCGGGGTGGTCGGCGCGCTGCTGCCGGTGATCATCGGCGGGATGACGGTGCTCGGCACCCAGGGCATGATGCGGATGCTCACCGGGTTCATCGAGGTGAACGTATTCGCCAGTGCCGTGGTCACTTTGGTGAGTCTCGGGCTCGCCATCGACTACGGGTTGTTCACCGTGACCAGATTCCGGGAGGAGCTGGCCTCCGGCCGCAGCGTGGAGGAGGCGACCGCGCGCACCGTCGCGACGGCGGGCCGGACCGTGCTGTTCTCGGCGGGCATCATCGCGATCAGCTTGGGCGCGTTGTTCATCTACCCCAACGGTGTGCTGCGTTCGGTGCCCTACGGCGGTATCAGCGCGGTGCTACTGGCGGCCTTGCTGTCGGTGACCGCGTTGCCCGCGGCGCTGAGCATCGTCGGGCGGCGCATCGACTTCCTCGGCTGGAAACGGTTCTCCCGCACCAAGACCGAGGCCCAGATCGACATGGGATTCTTCTCCCGGCTCGCGCAGTGGGCGATGCGGCGGCCGTGGGCGGTGGTGGTGCCGATCGTGCTCGCGTTGCTCGCGCTCAGCATTCCGTTCCGGCACATCGAATTCGGCGGGATCAGCGAACGGTATCTGGCGCGGGAGAATCCGGCCAGGGTGGCGCAGGAGGACTTCGACCGGCTGTTCCCGAGCTTCCGCACCGAACCGCTGAAACTCGTTGTGGTGGGCGCCGATCCGCAGCAGCTCAGCGATATCCGCTTCCTGGCCAACCAGATTCCCGGACTCACCGGGCGCTTCGAACCCGCCGCGCCGACCAAGGACGGCCTCAATGTGCTCGCCGCCGGATTGGCCGACAAACGCGACGCGGATTCGGTGATCGGCGCGCTGCGCGCCATCCCGGAACCACCGGGCGTCGACATCATGGTCGCCGGAGTGCCCGCGCTGGAACGCGACAGCATCAACGGGCTACTCGATGGCCTGCCGCTGCTGGCCGCGATCCTGGCCTGCACCGCGCTGGCGCTGATGTATGCCGCGTTCCGCTCGATCGTGCTGGCGCTCAAGGCCGTACTGATGAGCGCGCTGAGCCTCGCCTCCACCCTCGGCATCCTCACCTGGATCTTCGTCGAGGGGCACGGCGCCGAACTGTTCCACTTCACGCCGGGGCCACTGATGTTCGCGGTGCTCGCCCTGATCGTCACCGTCGTGTTCGGCCTATCCACCGACTACGAGGTGTTCCTGCTATCCCGTGTCTCGGAGGCGCGCGCCGACGGCGCCGACCCGCCCGAGGCCATCCGCTACGGCATCGCCCACACCGGCGGCGTGATCACCTCCGCCGCGGCCATTCTCATCGTCGTCACCGGCGCCTTCGGCTTTTCCGACCTCGTCTTGATGAAGTACATCGCCTACGGCATGATCGCCGCCCTGCTCATCGACGCCACCGTAATCCGCCTCCTGCTCACCCCCGCCGTCCTGAAACTGGTCTGGCGCTGAGGAATTCGTGTACCTGACGCGCAGTCCGACGTCGGCGCCCGCGGTGGTCAGCGGCGGATGGGCAGGACGAGTTGGGCGCCGGTGGCGGGGTGGTCGAGGACTTCCACGGGGTGTTGGTAGACGCGGGTGAGCAGTTCGGTGGTGAGGATTTTGCGGGGCGGGCCGTCGGCGGCGATGTGGCCGGATTCGAGGACGGCGATGCGGTCGGCGTAGGCGGCGGCGAGGCCGAGGTCGTGCAGGACGACCACGACGGCGGCGCCCGCGGTGGCGCGGGCGGCGGCGAGGGTGAGGACCGCCTCCTGGTGGCCCAGATCGAGTGCGGCGGTGGGTTCGTCGAGCAGCAGGGTGCCGGTGTGCTGGGCCAGGACGCGGGCGAGGGCGACGCGGGCGCGTTCGCCGCCGGACAGGGTCGGGAAGGACCGTGCGGCAAGATGTGCCACGTCGGCGGCGGCCAGTGCGGCGGCGATGTGCTCGTCGTCGTGTTCGCGCAGTTCGGTGCGTAGCCAGGGGGCGCGGCCCATGGCGACGACTTCTCGTGCGGTGAACGGGAATCCGACGGCGTGGCTCTGCGGCAGGACCGCGCGGCGGCGGGCCATGTCCAGGTGAGACCAGTGCGTGAGGGCCTGTCCCTCGAGTTCGACGACGCCCGCGCTCGGGGTGAGCTCACCGGCCAGCGCCGCGAGCAGCGTCGACTTGCCCGCGCCGTTCGGCCCGACCAGTGCGACGACTTCGCCTGCGACGACATCGAAGTCGATATCGGTGAGCACGCGGCGGGTGCCGCGCTCGACGCTCAGCCCGCGGGTGCGCATGGTGACGGTGCCGCGCGCCGGTGTGGCGGGCACATCGTGGGTGCGCGCGAAGACCGCGCCGAGCCGCTTCACGCCCAGCCTCCCGCGCGGGCGCGGGTGCGGCGCAGCAGCCAGAAGAAGAACGGGCCGCCGATCAGCGAGGTGAGCATGCCGAGGGGCAGATCGGCGTTGTGCACCAGCGAACGGGCGCACACGTCGGCGACAAGCAGCACCACCGCGCCGATGATGGCGCTCAACGGGATCAGCGTGCGATGCGCCGGGCCGATGAGCATGCGCACCAGGTGCGGCACGATCAGGCCGACGAACAGGATGATGCCGGTGAACGCGACACCGGCGGCGGTGAGCACGGCGACGACCAGGATCACGGTGCGGCGCAAGCGTTCCACGTCGACGCCGAGATGGCGGGCGGCGGATTCGCCGAGCGCGAGCAGGTCGAGCCGCGGCGCGATCAGCACCGCGGCGGCGATGCCGACCGCGGCCAGCACGGCCACCACCCCGACGGCGTTCCAGCTCGCGCCGTTCAGACTGCCCAACTGCCAGAACACGATCTGGTCGCGGGCGGCGGGGGAGGCGATGAACAACAGGAACGCGATCAGGCCACCGGCGAACGCGTTGATGGCGACACCGGTGAGCACCAGCGTCACCACCTCGGTGCGCCCGTTGGCGCGGGCGAGCAGATACACCAGCGCGGTCGTGACCAAGCCCGCCGCGAACGCCGCGGCCGCCACCGACCAGGTCGCGACGAACGCGCCACCGACCACGATCACCGTGCCCGCACCGACCGCCGCACCGGCCGACACACCGATAACACCGGGCTCGGCAAGCGGATTCGCGAACACACCCTGCAACAATGCACCCGCTGTCGCGAGCGCCGCGCCGACCAGCATGGCCAGCACCACCCGAGGGAAGCGCACCTCCCACAGCGTCACCTCACCGGCCGGATGCGCGGGCATCGGCCCCCAATCCAGCCCGATCCGATGCAGCACGCTGCCCGCCACCTCGGCGGGCGTGGTCGGCACCTGCCCGATCGCCGCGGACGCGAGCGCGAGCACGACCAGCGCGACAACCGCCACCGCGAACACGAGCGCGATACGCGAACGGCCGCGCGAGGCCAGCAGCGGCCCAGGATCGACAGGTTCGGCTGCCCGGTCCGCGGGCGACGACGAGCCGGTCCGTGCCGTAACGGATTCGGGATCGCTCATGCGGGCTTGGCGCCGTACACGGCCTGGCCCAGGGCCGCGATCACCCGGCCGGTGTTGGGGCCGAAGCTCAGCAGCACCGAGTCGGCCATGTCGACGACGCGTTTGTTGCGGCCGGCGGGAGTTTGCGCAATGCCGGGCACTTTGGCCAAACCGTCCGGTCCGCCGATGGATTGGAGCCCATCGGTCATGACGAGCAGCACGTCGGGGGCGGCGCTGATCATGCCTTCGCTGGTGATGGTGGTGAAGGGTTCCTGCAAACCGGCCGCGGTGCCCGCGTCTTTGGCGCCGAGCGCGGCGATCAGCGCGTCCGCGCCGGAACCGGGTCCGGCGATCATGGTGATCGCGGTGCTGCGCAGGTAGAGGAATGCGATCGACAGCGGCGGCTCGTGTCCGGGCATGGCGGCCTGCGCGGCGGCGATCTCGTCACGGGTGCGCTGCGCCAAGGCTTTTCCGCGCTCGGGGACGCCCAGCGCGTTGGCGACCGCCTCGATCTGCGGGCCGACGTTGTCCATGGTGCGCTGCGGGTCGAAGTAGACGGTGGTCACGCCGGTCGCGCGTAGCTGGTCGCGGATCTGCGGTGTCGCGGTGGTGGTATCGGTGAGGAAGACCGAAGGCCGGTGCGAGAGCAGGCCTTCCACGCTCAGGGTGCCGTTGCCCGCCGCGACGTTCGGCACATCCTTGACGGCGGGAAAGGCGGCGGCGGTGCTGCGGCCGACCAACTTCGGCCCGAGCCCGAGCGCGTACACGATCTGCGCGAGGGTGCCGTACCGGTCGACGGCGACGATGCGACCGGCATCGGTGACGGTGACGTCGGTGCCGTCGAAGGACCGCACGGTCGCGGGCAGCGTCGGCGTCGGCTCGGGGCCGATCGGCACCGGGTCGAGGTCGGTGAGCTTCGCGGTCGAATGCCCGCGCTGGTCGTCGTTCGCCGCGCCGCTACCGGTGCTGCACGCGGTCGCCGCGACGAGCAGGATCAGCGCCAGCAGCGCGAACAGGCCACGCGCGCCGCCGGACCGTATTCCGCCTCGCCGCCCGTTCCGCACCGAAGTCATACCGACACCACGCCTTCCCGAACGAAAGTTGCCACCGGTCGAACGATAGCGACCGGCCGAACCTCGGACTAATCTCCGTCACTCCGCGCGTGCGCTGACGTCATCCAATGCGGCCGCGATGGCCCGCGGCAGTTCCAGGGTCTCGGCGGCCATCACCCCGGTGAGCTGGCCGATATCGCGCGCGCCGACGATCATGCTCGCGATGCCGGGCCGGTCGCGGATCCAGGCCAGCGCCACCGCCAGCGGCGAGGTGGCGAGCCCGTCGGCGGCGGTGACGAGCGCCTCGACCACCCGGGTCGCACGGTCGTCGAGCCGATGGCGGATCTCGGCGGCGGTGGCCTCGTCGGCGCCGCGCGAATCCGCGGGGACGCCGTCGCGGTACTTGCCGGTCAGGATGCCGCCTGCCAGCGAGGTCGAGGCGATCACGCCGATGCCGTGGTGCTGTGCGGCGGGCACGAATTCGGCCTCGGCGCCGCGCGCCAGTAGCGAATACGGGGTCTGGGCCGCGGTGATCGGCGCGATCGCGGCCAGGCTCGCCAGCTGCCATGCGTTGAATCCGCGCACGCCCGCGTAGCGGACCTTGCCGGAGCGCACCGCGTGCTCGAGGGTGGCGGCGACCTCGTCGAGCGGGGTGCGGGCATCCCAGGACGCGACATTCCAGATGTCGAGGTAATCGGTGCCGAGCTCGAGCAGGGTGCGGTCGAGCTGGTGCAGCAGCGTGCGGCGCGAGGTGTCGATGGTCGGGCGCGCGGGTTGCGGTGCGGTCAGCGGATCGGTATCGATCACCGGTACGACGCCCGCCGAACCGCTGAGCACCAGTTCGTCGCGCGGCACCAGATCACCGAGCAGGTCGGCCAGTATCCGCTGGGCGGCGCCGCCCGCGTAGGCGGGGGAGGTCTCGACCAGGGTGCCGCCCGCCTCGGCGAAGGCGACGAGCTGCACGGCCGCCTCGTCGGGATCGGTCTGCGCGCCCCACGTGTGGGTCGCCAATCCCATACGGGACACCCGTAGGCCGCTGCGGCCGACCGTCCGCTGTTCCATCACCGTGTCCGCGCAATCGTCACGGCGCCAAGCGTAATTGGCCGCACCGTGTGGCGGCGCCCACGGCGCGGCGCGGCGCAGCGGCCGGGTACGGCTGTCGAGTGCGCGCCCGACACTGTACTGTCGCTGCGGGATTGCGGCGAGTGCATCGATCGATGTGCCCGCCTCGAGTCAATTGCCCGGTCGGAACGGAGATTTCGGGCGTGCGGACAGAGGAGGGTGTGTGGGCGAATCGATGACCTGGGTGCAGGCGCTGGTACTCGGTCTGGTGCAGGGGCTCACCGAGTTCCTGCCGATCTCGTCCTCGGCGCACCTGCGCATCGTGTCGGCGGTGTTCTTCGGCGACGACGCGGGCGCGTCGTTCACCGCGGTCACCCAGCTCGGCACCGAGGCCGCGGTGCTCGTCTACTTCGCCAAGGACATCTGGCGCATCCTCGTCGCCTGGTTCTCCACGCTGTGGCAGCGGCTGACCAACCGGTCGCGCCAGACCGTCCCGATCACCGATCAGGTCACCACCAAGCTGCCGGTGATGGCCGCGGGCGGCTCGTATCAGGACCACCTCGACGCGGAGGCCCAGCGCGAACTCGACTACCGGATGGGCTGGTATGTGATCATCGCCACCATCCCGATCGGCGTGCTGGGCTTCCTGTTCAAGGACCAGATCCGCACCGGGGCGCGCAACCTGTGGCTGGTGTCGATGATGTTGATCGTGTTCGCGCTGGTGATCGCGACGGCCGAATACCTCGGCCGCAAACAGCGCCCGATCGAGCAGCTGACCACGCGCGACGGCCTGGTCATGGGTTTCGCGCAGTGCCTCGCGCTGATTCCCGGCGTATCCCGCTCCGGCGCCACCTCTTCGGCGGGCCTGTTCCTCGGGCTGCGACGCGAAGCGGCCGTGCGTTTCTCGTTCCTGCTCGCGATCCCGGCGGTGACCGCGTCCGGCCTGTTCAGCCTGCCCGACGCGTTCGCGCCCGCCGGTGAGGGGCTCAACGCGAGCGGACCGCAGCTGATCGTCGCGACGATCGTCGCGTTCGCCGTCGGCTTCGCCTCCATCGCCTGGCTGCTGCGATTCGTGGCACAGCATTCACTCGACTGGTTCGTCGGCTATCGCATCATCCTCGGGTTGACCGTGATGGGTCTGCTCGCCGGCGGGGTGGTAACCCCGACATGATCGCTAGGCTTACGTAATGACGGTGATCCTGCTGCGGCACGGTGTGTCCACCTCGAACACCGCCCGCACCCTCGCCGGGCGCAGCGCCGGTGTCGACCTGACGGAGCGCGGCGCGGACCAAGCCTTCGGCGTCGCCGACCGGCTCGCGGGGCTGCCGATCGAGCACATCGTGCACTCGCCGCTACTTCGCTGTCAGCGCACCGTGGCACCGCTCGCGGAAAAACTCGGCATCGAACCGGAATACGACGACCGATTGATCGAGGTCGACTACGGCCAGTGGACCGGGCGCCCGATCGCGGAGCTGCTGAACGAGCCGCTGTGGAAGGTGGTACAGCGGCACGCCTCCGGCGCGGTGTTCCCGGGCGGGGAAGGCTTGGCGCAGGTGCAGACTCGCGCCGTCGCCGCGGTCCGCGAGATCGATCGCAGGCTCGCCGAGCAACACGACGGCGATGTGCTGTGGGTGGCGTGCACACACGGCGACGTGATCAAATCCGTTGTCGCGGACGCACTCGGCATCCACCTCGACGGATTCCAGCGCATCGTGGTGGAACCGGCCTCGCTGAGCGTCATCCGCTACACCCCGACCGCCCCGTATGTGCTGCGCGTGAACGATACCGGCGGTGATCTTTCCGGCCTCGCCGCAAGCAAACCGCAACGCGCCGACGCCGATTCCCGTGCCCGCCCGTCGCCCGCCGAGGCCGATACCTCGGGGCCCGTTCCCGGTGGGGAACTCGGACCGGCCGCGGGTGCGGATAATGGGAATGCGGAGCGTTCCGAATCCTTGTAATGAAGTAGTGGCGTCGTAGAACCCGGGCGCCGCGGGTAGTCGATCAGGGTCACGTATCAGGAGGTGCAGATGGCACGAGCAATCCATGTATTTCGCACCCCCGATCGTTTCGTCGCCGGGACCGTCGGTGAGCCGGGCGATCGATCCTTCTACTTACAGGCCGTGCAGGAGCCGAGGGTGGTGAGCGTGCTGCTGGAGAAGCAGCAGGTGAAGGTGCTCGCCGACCGGATGGGTCTGCTGCTGGACGAGGTCGCGCGGCGGTTCAGCGCGCATGTGCCGCCGCCCGCCGACGACATCAGCGACAGCGCGCCGCTGGTGACCCCGATCGACGCCGAATTCCGGGTCGGCACAATGGGGTTGGGCTGGGACGCGGACGCGGGCGCGGTGGTGGTCGAGCTGCTGGCGATCACCGAGACCGAGGTCGACGAGTCCGTGGTGCTCGACGACACCGAGGAGGGGCCGGACGCGGTGCGGGTGTTCCTGACACCGGTGCAGGCGCGGGAGTTCGCGTTGCGCTCGGCGCGGGTGATCGCCGCGGGGCGCCCGCCGTGCCCGCTGTGCGGGGAACCGCTGTCGGCGCGCGGGCACATGTGTGTGCGCACCAACGGCTACAAACGCGGTGACATCTTCGGCTCTGCCGAACTAGAGGAGTGATGGGTTGGCCACCGGGCAGGAGCGAAGTGACACGGGCAGCGGCGGACGTGGCGCGCAGGACGGCATCGGTGGGCAGGACGGGTTCCACGGCGGTGAACTGACCGTCATCGGGCGGATCAGCACCGCGAGCAATGTGACCCTGGTGTGCGACGTCGACGGTGCGGCGGAGACGCCGCTGCGGGTGGTGTACAAACCGGTGCGCGGCGAACGGCCGCTGTGGGACTTCCCGGACGGCACCCTCGCGGGCCGCGAGGTGGCCTCCTATCTGGTCTCCGACGCGCTCGGCTGGGGCGTGATCCCGGAGACCATCCTGCGCGACGGGCCGTACGGGCCCGGCATGGTGCAGCGCTGGGTCGAGGCGGTGGACAACCACACCGACCAGGGCGACCGGCTCGATCTGGTCGACCTGTGCCCGCCCGGCGCGGTGCCCGACGGCTTCCGCGAGGTGCTGCGCGCGCTCGATCCGTCGGGTAACGAGGTGTCGCTGATCCATGCCGACGATCCGCGGCTGCAGCGGATGGCGGTGCTGGATGTGCTGCTCAACAATGCCGACCGCAAAGGCGGGCACGCGCTGGAGGGCGTCGACGGTCAGGTGTACGGCGTCGACCACGGCATCTGTCTGCACACCGAGCACAAACTACGCACGGTGCTGTGGGGCTGGGCGGGTCAGCCGATCTGCGACGGGCTGATGGCCGATGTCACCGCCTTCGCCAAGGCACTGCCAGGCCCGATCGCGGACACCCTCGCCCGGCACATCACCGACGCCGAGATCGATGCGCTCGCCGAACGCACCCAGGAACTGCTCGACCACCCGGTCATGCCGGTCCCGCGCACCGCCCGCCCGATTCCATGGCCCGCATTCTGAGCTGGGGCCGTACGTACGGAGGATACCGATGACAGGCGAAACACCGAGCGTGCGTGTGGGATTCGGTGCACCGACGGATAAGTTCGCGCTGCACTACGTGCACTTCTACGCCGAGAAGCCGTTCCTGGACACCGATCTGTACCTGTACGACAACGGCACCTACTGGATCACCTCCGACGGTGAGGACCACTACGGCGTCTACGTGGTGACCGACGGTGCGATCGGCGCCGCGCGCTACACCCTCCGTTTCATCTCGCTGCCCTCACCGGACTGGGGTGACACGGTCGCCTATCACGAACTCGAATTCGACTCCGCACGTGGGGAATTCACGCAGCTGGCGTACTCGGCGACCGATCCGGACATCCCGGCGCAGGACGGCACCTTCGTGCTCGAACCGAACACCGTCGCCGATCCCACCCGCGCGCCCGGCAGGCAGCCGGGCTGACCGGCCGGGCGACGGCTACGGGGTTCGCCTTTCAGGAGATGAGCGGGCGGACCTGCTCGCCGACGAAGCGGACGAATCCGACGAGATCGGGGTCGTCGTCGGTGGGCTCCAGGACGACGGTATCGGCGCCCGCGGCCGCGCGGACGCGCACCGCGTCGGCGATCTCCTCGGCACTGCCCGCGACACCGACGGGTGTGGCGAAGGCGTCGCGCGCCTGGGACGCGGCGAGGCGTTCGGCGGCGTCCGGGCCGGTGGCGGCGCGCAGGTAGGAGATCAGCCGATGCTGGTCTGTGCGACCGGCTTTCGCGCGTCCCTCGTCGATGAGCGCGCGTGCGTCGCGGATGCCGTCGAGTGGCGTGCGGGAGACGAGGATGGTGCCGTCGGCGAGTTCGCCGGACAGGCGCAGCGTCTTGGGTCCGGTCGCGGCCGAGATGAGCGGCAGCGGGGTGGTGGGTGGAAAGACCAGCGCGACCTCGTCCAGGTCGACGTAGCGGCCGTGCGCGGTGACCTTCTCGCCGTCGAGCAGCGCACGCAGCGCGCCGAATTGCTCGCGCAGCAACGTCATCGGCGAATCGACCCGCACGCCCGCCTGTGCCATCCAGTCCTGCGCGCCGTGCCCGAAACCGGGGAGTACCCGCCCGGGATGGAGCCGGGCAAGCACCGCGATTTCCATCGCGGTCAATGCCACCGCGCGCAGCGGCACCGGGAACACGCCGATGCCGACCCGGACCCGCTCGGTGCGCGCGAGCACGGTCGCCGCCGATGCCACGCCACCGCCCCAGAAGCAGTCCTCCCACAGCCAGAGCTCGTCGAGCCCGCTGCCGTCGGCCGCCGCGGCGACCGCGGCGAGTTGTTCGGGTGGGATCTGGGGTAGCGACACCGCGCCGAGAACAGTCACGGTGCCAACGTATCGCCGTGCGGGCCGCGCTGTCAGAGCATTTTCCGGGCCGCGGCGATCCGCGGTGGTGGCCGCGGATCGTTCGATTCCGTGTGCGCGAAACCGTTGACATCCCATCATCGGTCCATATGCCCAGGTCGGCACCCGGCCAGGGGGTGCAGGGGGCATCGTGCCACATGGGGCGGGGCGCAATGATCTCGACCACACCTTTACCCTCGAATCATGCAGTCCTGGTCCGAAATCGCCCTACCAACCGTCGCCGGAGCAGGGCCGCCGTTGCGGTTGTATGACACCGCCGACCGTCAGGTGCGCCCGGTGACCCCGGGGCCCACCGCCACCATGTACGTCTGCGGGATCACCCCCTACGACGCCACCCACCTCGGGCACGCCGCGACCTACCTGACCTTCGATCTGGTCAACCGGTTGTGGCGCGACGCGGGGCACGATGTGCACTACGTGCAGAACGTGACCGACGTGGACGATCCGCTGTTCGAGCGTGCCGACCGCGACGGCATCGACTGGCGTGAGCTCGGCACCCGCGAGATCAACCTGTTCCGCGAGGATATGACCGCGCTGCGCATCGTGCCGCCGCGCGAATACATCGGTGCCATCGAATCGGTCGACGAGGTCGTCGAGATCGTGGAGAAGCTGCTTGCCTCGGGTGCGGCCTATGTCGTCGACGACGCCGAGTATCCGGACGTGTACTTCCGCGCCGACGCCACCGAGCAGTTCGGCTACGAATCCGGGTACGACCGCGCCACCATGGAACGCTTCTTCGCCGAACGCGGCGGCGACCCGGACCGGCCCGGCAAGCGCGACACCATCGACGCACTGCTGTGGCGCGCCGCCCGCCCGGGCGAGCCGTCCTGGCCCGCACCGTTCGGCGCGGGCCGTCCGGGCTGGCATATCGAGTGTGCGGCGATCGCGCTCAACCGCATCGGCTCGGAGTTCGACATCCAGGGCGGCGGCAGCGATCTCATCTACCCGCACCACGAATACTCCGCCGCGCACGCCGAGGCGCTGCTGCCCGGCCGCCGCTTCGCCCGCCACTACGTGCACGCGGGCCTCATCGGCCTCGACGGCGAGAAGATGTCCAAATCCAGGGGCAACCTGGTGCTGGTCTCCAAACTGCGGCAGGCGGGCGTCGACCCCGGCGCCATCCGCCTCGGCCTGCTCGCCGGCCACTACCGCCAGGACCGCATGTGGACCGACGCGGTATTGGAAACCGCCAAGGGCCGGCTGGACCTGTGGCGGCGCGCCACGAACCTCGCCTCGGGTCCCGACGCCACCGACACCATCGCCCGGCTCCGCCAGCACCTGGCCGACGATCTGGACACTCCGAAAGCCCTTGACGCGGTGGACAACTGGGCACGCACCGCGGTCGACTACGGCGGTGCGGACAGCGACGCCCCCGCGGCGATCCGCACGGCGGTCGACGCGCTCCTGGGTATCGAGCTCTAGCCGAACGGGCCTGCGCGGACACAATTCGCCTCCTCGTGGCAGAAATTGCCACCACCGCGCGAAAAGTGTCCGCGCAGGCCCGCCCGGTCGCCGCCGTTGCGGTGCACCAATGCGTGCCGTGCGTCGGGTGCACGGTGACAGAATCGGGCGGTTTCCTTGCCGGGGGTGTGATTCCGTGGTGTGGTGCATGCGTGTGCAAGATCCATGGGCGGTTGGTCGGGCGGCGGTCGGTGCTGGGGGCGCTCGGCGCGGTGACGCTGCTCGCGGCCGGACGGTTGGAGGCGGCGGCCGAGGTCGCCGCGCCGCGGACCGTCGCGGCGCGGCAGCGGTTCTTCGGCCAGGAGGCCGTCGATGCGGAAACCGGTGCGGTACGGGCGGATCGGGTGGTGCTGTCGTGGGTGGGGTGCACCACGTACGCGCTGGCCATGGGCGGGTCGGTATTCCTGCTCGACGCGTGGGTGCCGCGGCTGACCAGCACCGGATACGTTCCGGCGACACCGCAGGATCTCGCGGATCTGGCGCCCGAGGCCCTCTTCATCGGGCACGGGCATTTCGACCACGCCGGTGACGCGGGCCGGATCGCGCAGGCCAGCGGTGCGGTCGTCTACGGTACGGCCGAGCACGGCACGAATATCCTTGCCCAGGTTGCTGATCCGGGTTTCCGGACGGTCGCGCTCGGTGACGCGGGCACCCAGCCGGGTGAGCGGCACGACTTCACCGTCGGCGCGGTCGAGGTGACCGCGATCCGGCACGTGCACTCGGGGCCCACCGCGCCGGAACGCCCGGGCGGGTCGGGCCCGTTCTTCCCGATGCCGGAGCTGTGCCCGCTCGTGCAGTACCCGCCGTCGCTGGCCGGGCTGCTGCAGAACGTGCCGCGGCTGAACGATCCGGAGGGCGGCTCGGTGCTCTACCAGTTCCGCGTCCCCGGTTTCGCGCTGCTGTGGCACGATTCCGCGGGCCCGCTCACCGAGAAGGCGCCGCAGGTGTTCGACATCCTCGGCGGGCTACCGCACACCGACCTGCACCTCGGCGCGGTCCAGGGTTTCAACCAGTTCACCAACGGCCTGCGCGATCCCCGCCGCTACATCGAAGCCGTCGCCCCCACCGTGTTCGTCCCCAGCCACCACGACAACTGGCTACCCGGCATCACCGCGAGCGCCGCCACCTACGACCCGCCGCTGCGCGACGAACTCGCCCGCATCCCCGCCGCCCGCCGCCCCGAACTCCGCTCACTGCACGACCCCACCGACTACATCGCCCCGCACCACCTCACCTTTGCCCTCTGAATTCTGCCCGCCCGCAACACAATTGCCGGGAACCGCGGCGCCGTCCTCGTTCCGCCATGCGATGAGCGCGGTCGCGCACCTGATGACGCCGCTGATCTTCGCCGGCGTGACACCGTTGGCGATCCGGTGTCCATCGCGCCCGGGCTGAATCCCGCATTCGGCTCGATCCGAAGTCGGGGCACGGTTGCCCGCCAGGGATAGGTCGGTTGTGCATCGATCGTGCGCTGGGACGCACCCGCCTGCCAGTGGCCTGATTGCCATGGTTCGGTAAGATGTGGCCATGCCCATGGTCGCGGTGATCGCACTCGACGGTGTCCTCGGCTTCGAGCTGATGATCCCGGGCCAGGTCTTCGGCGCGGCGCGGACCGCCGACGACGAGCCGTTGTACGAGATCAGGATCTGCGGGCCGCGCCCGCGGGTGCGCACCGACGGCGAGTTCGGCGCATGCGACATCGTCGTACCGCATCCGCTGCGGACGGTGGCCGCCGCCGATATCGTCGTCGTGCCCGCCTACGCCGAACTGCGCACCGCCACACCGCCGCCCGCGGTGCTCGACGCGTTGCGCACGGCCGCCGCACGCGGCGCGACCATCGCCTCGATCTGCGCGGGCGCCTTCGTGCTCGCCGCCGCCGGACTGCTCGACGGCCGTCGCGCGACCACCCACTGGGCGCACGCGAGCGAACTGGCGCAACGCTTTCCGGCGATCACCGTCGACCCGGCGGCGCTGTTCATCGACGAGGGATCGGTGCTGACGGCCGCGGGCGTCGCCGCGGGCCTGGACATGTGCCTGCACCTGGTCGGTCGCGACTTCGGCGCGGCGGTGGCGGCCGACGCCGCGCGCCGCACCATCGTGCCGTTGCACCGCGCGGGCGGCCAGGCTCAGTTCATTCCGCAGGTCATGCCGGACCGGGAGAGCTCGCTGGCCCCGACGCTCGACTGGCTGGCCGTGAACCTGCACCGCCCGCTGAGCCTGCGCGAGATCGCCGAGCACACCGGCGTCAGCGTCCGCACCCTGAACCGCCGTTTCCACGATCAGGTCGGCACCGCACCGCTGCGCTGGCTGCTGCACGCCCGCGTCGACCGCGCCAAACAACTCCTGGAGACCACCGACCTTTCGGTCGAACAGGTCGGCGCCCGAACCGGTTTCGCCGCCCCCGAAACCCTGCGCTACCAATTCACCCGTGCCACCGGCACCACGCCGACCGCCTACCGCAACACCTTCCGCGTCACGACCTCCTGACCGCGCCCGGATCTGCCGCTACGGACCGGTGCGTCGACCGCAACCGTCTACCGCTCCTGCCGGGACCCCGAGTCGGCTGGGTGATCTCGGCCGTGCGACGCGAATCCCGGCGGGTGCTGCCAGGTGTCGTCGGCGAGTAGGGATGTGGCCGGTGGTGCTCGGTGCCGCGACACCGACCGCGACGGGTGGCAGGGCGCAGTGTTCATCGAGCCTGTGCCGGGGCTCGTCAGGCGAGGACGAAGAGGCCCGTGAGGTACATGGCGGCGACGCCGACCGCGATGCCGGTGAGGGCGGGGATGTCCATCGACGCGATGGTGCCTTGGTCCGGACGGGCGGTGCCGCGCAAGGCGGGGGCGATCTGGACGATCACCTGGAGGATGGCGCCGATGCCGAGACCCAGTAGCAGGATGGACAATTCGGCGTTGTTGATGCCCGCGCCGACGACGGCGCCGACGATGGCGGGTCCACCGGCCAGCAGGCCGAGACAGGCCAATCGAGTGAACGAGGGGCGGGTCTGGGCGATCAGCGGGCTGACGATGGCCAAGCCCTCGGTGGTGTTGTGCAGTGCGAAGCCGATGACGAGCCCGGCGCCGAGTGCGAGTTCGCCCAGCGCGTAAGCGGATCCGATGGCGAGGCCTTCGCCGAGGTTGTGCAGCCCGATGCCGATGGCGATCATCAGCGAGAGCCGCAGGCCGCGTTGCGCCGATTCGCCGGGCCCCGCGGCGGCTCGGCGGTGGGCGAGGTAGCGGTCGATGACGGTCAGGGCGAGGAAGGCGAGGATGGCGCCGAGGGCGAGCAGTGAGACGCCGCCGAAGGCCCCGCCGGTGCGGTCGCCGAGCTCGAATCCCTCGAAACCGGCGTCCACGGCGAGGAATACGAGCAGGCCGACGGTTACCGCGAGCAGGAAGCGCATGCCGCGCGCGCCGACTCGGCGCAGCATCGGCAGCAGCAGCATGCCGAGCACCACGGGAATGATGCCGACGTAGGTGCCGAGCAGCGCCATCACGCCGACGAGATCCCGCCCACCGGTGGGTGTTTCGACCGCCGCGGGGATGTCGTGCTCGATCACGAGTCCGCTGGAGGTCAGCATGGAGATCAGATACGGCTGCCCGCTCTGCCACGGATAGTCCAGTGCCAGGACAACACTGCGCCGCGGCGCGATCGGCTCCTCGCCGCCCCGCAGGTCGACGAACGCGTCGTTGACGAACACCTGCGCCACCTGCACCGGATCGGGGCCTGCGTTGCGCACGGTGAGCTCGATGGTGCCCGGTGCCATCCGAACATGCTCCACCGCAAGCTCTTCCACGGGTGGCCCGAGCCGCTCCGGCAGCGATCGACCACCCAGCACCGCGAGCGCGGCCAGTGTCGCGCCGAGCAACAGGATGACCGCGAGCATCGGTGTCCACGCCGGGAGCAACGGCGGCGAACCGCTCGACCGCTGGGTATCGGCGGCGTCCGCGGTCGCCGAGTCGTCGGCGGGCGGGGTGTCATGCCCATGCCCGCCATCGCCGCTCATGCGATCACCTCGAAGAATCCCATCCAGCCGAGTTCGGCGAATTCGGATTTGTGGGCGTGGAACATGTATCGGCCCGGATGGGGGAAGCGGAGTTCGCAGATGCCGCGCTGCCCTTGGCCCTGCACGATGGTGTCGGTGTAATCGGCGGGCTGCGTGCGGGTTCCGGTGGGGTAGTAGTCGAAGAAGTTGCCGTGGATGTGAAAGCTGTTGACCGGGTCGTACTCGAGCACATTGACGAGGTAGATGCGAACCAGCGCACCGCGTTTCACGCGGATCGGCTCGTGCATGTAGTGGAACGGGATGCCGTTGACCGCGTAGAGCTGATTGCCTTCGGCGTCGAAGGTGGTGTTGTAGCCGTGCTGGACCATCACCAGTTCGTCGGCGGGCGGCCGGGGTTGGGGCGGGTCGACGATGAAGGTGCCGTACATGCCGCGCGCGATGTGCTCGGCGAGCGGCCCGACGTGGCAGTGGTACAGATGCAGCCCGAACGGGCTGGCGTCGAATTCGTAGACGGTGGTCTGGCCGGGCTGGATGAGTCCCGCGCCGATGCCGGGCATGCCGTCCATCTCGGCGGGATGGATGCCGTGGAAGTGCATGGTGTGCGGATGCCGGGAGCCGTTGGTGAAACTGATCCGCAGCAGCTCACCCTCGGTGCAGCGCAAGGTCGGACCGGGCACCCGCCCGTTGAAAAGCCATGCGGGAAAACGGACTCCGGGCGCCACCTCGATCTCCCGGTCGGTGGCGACCACCTCCCAGCTGCGCACGGTGCGCCCGCCCGCGCTGCCGACGGTGCCGTAGTCGAAGTCGCGCAGTATCTCGGTGGGGTGAAACCCGTTGGCGCGGTGATCGACCACCTTGCCTTTGCGGAAGGTCGGCCCGGTCACCCCGCCGCCGTGCGCGGCGGCGGCATGGCCGTCACGATGCCCGTCGAGCTGGGTCGGCGCGGCACTCGACACGCTGCGCGCGGCCACCGCGGCCCCGCCGATCCCGAGTAGCGCGCCCCCGGCCAGAAACCCCCGTCGCGTGGCCCCCGTCGCTGGATCGCCCACCGCACACCTCGTTCCGCGCTGGTTTCGGATTCCCTAACTTATTACTCTGGGAATGCGAAAACAATGAACGTTAGTTGTTGTAACCATCAGGAACTCACGTAAGTCTGCTCTCGCGATGGACTTACCTGAGTTCCTGATGATCTTTGATGTCAGCCGACGACCGGCGCGTCGGCGCCCGCGGCGGGCTCGTGGACGGCGTCGACAGGTTCGGTGGCGTAGAGGCGTTCGATCTCCACCGCGTATTTGCCCGCGATCGGCTTGCGGCGCAGCTTCATGGTGAGGGTGATCTCGTCACCGCCGGGCTCCCAGAAGGTTGGCAGCACGGTGAATCGTTTGACCTGCTCGATCCGCGACAGCGCGCTGTTGCCCGCCGCGACACCGCGGGCGATCTCGGCGATCACCACCGGATCGGCGGCCAGCGCCGCGGGGGTGGCGTCGGTCAAACCGTGTTGTGCCGCATAGGGTCCGGCGGATTCGGCGTCGATGACGATCAGGGCGGTGGTGTACGGGCGGTTGTCGCCGATCGCGGCGATGGTGCCGATGAGCGGTGTCGCGGCCTTGATCGCGTTCTCGATATTGGCCGGGGACATGTTCTTTCCCGCGGAGTTGATGATGAGTTCCTTCTTGCGGTCGACCACCCGCAGGTAGCCGTCGGCGTCCTGGGTGAGGATGTCGCCGGTGTACAGCCAGCCGTCCGCGTCGAGCGCCTCGGCGGTCTTCTGCGGTTCCTTGCGGTAGCCGCGCATCACCGAGCCGCTGCGCACCAGGAATTCCCCGTCCTCGGCGATGCGGGATTCGAAGCCGGGCAACAGCTTTCCGACCGCGCCGAGGCGTGACTGCGCGGGCGAGGCGACGCTGCCGACGCAGGTGATCTCCGACATGCCCCACAGTTCGCAGATCGGGATGCCGAGACCGAAGAAGAACCCGAGCGTCTGCGGCGGGATCGGCGCGGCGCCCGACATGGCCCACTTCACCTGTTCCAGACCGAGTTTCGCGCGCAACTTGCTCAACACCAGTTCATCGGCGCGCGCCCACTCCGCTGCGAGCCCGGCATCGATCGGTTCATCGCGCAGTTGCGCGTCGGCCTTGCGTTTCGCCACCCCCATCGCCCAATCCAGACCGGCGCGGGTTGTTTCGTCGGGTTCGTTGGCGATCGCGAATTCGAGTGCGGCCTTGAACTTTTCCCAGACGCGCGGCACCGCGCCCCAGATGGTGGGGCGCGCGTCGAGCAGCGCGGCGGGCAACTGGGCGCGATCGGGCACCACGGTGATCTGGGTGCCGAACACCTCCTGCAGGTAGAGCGCGGTGAACCGGTCGGCCATATGGGCCGTGGGCAGGTAGGAGATCTGCCGGTCGCCGAACTCGACCGGCAGCACGGTGGCCATCGCATGGGCGTCGAAGAGCAGGTTGGCGTGGGTGAGTTCGACACCCTTCGGATTGCCGGTGGTGCCCGAGGTGTAGCAGAGGGTGAGCACGTCGTCGGGGCGTACCGCCCGCCAGGTGGCGTCGAAGTCGAAGTCGGCGCGTGCCATGGCTTTCAGCTCGGGCACACCGAGGGTGTCCGGCGGGTTGCCGTCGACGCAGACGATGAACTCGATCGGTATGCCGCAGGACCTGATCCGCTCGACGTATTGCGCCTCGCAGATCACCACCCGGTTGCCCGCATTGTCGAAGACGTAGTGCAGCTGTTCGGGCGCGAGGGTGTTGTACACCGAGAACGAGGTGGCGCCGGTGTGCTGGATGCCCACCTCCAGCGGATAGAACTCGACCCGGTTGGCCATCATCAGCGCGACGGTGTCGCCGCGGCCGATGCCGAGCGCCGCCAGTCCGGCGGCGACCTCGCGGGCTTGTCCGGCGTAGGCACGCCAGGTGAGTGACTGCGCCCCGCCGATCGAGCGGACGGCGACCGCGTCCGGATCGATCGCCGCGACCCGTTGGAAGGCGGCACAGGTGGTGTTCGGTTCGGTCATCGCATATCTCATTCATGTCGCCTGGCTTTGCACCGACGGTAGGGGGCGTCATGGCGCGCGAGTGGACGTTTGGCGTGATTTGTCGCCGATCCGGTGCGTTGGGCCGTTTCCGGTGCTGCGCAGACCGCTATGGACGGCTCGGTTCGTCCGGCGAGAATCGGCACGAATCACTGGTCAGCCCGCATTGCTTGCTTAGTACCCATAGGGGGTATAAGTTCGTTGACCGACCGGGTCGGCACCGCGAGCACCGTCGAGGAGTTGGGCAGATGAACGAACACGGCACCCCTGCGCACACCCGCACCGCCGTGCTCGACGTCAGCGGCATGCTGCGCGCCAGCCAGCAGAACGTGATCACCGCCGTGCTGCGCCGCCGCCCCGGCGTCCTCGATGTCTCGGCGAACCCGGTCGCGCAGACCGCCACCGTCGTCTTCGATCCCGCCCGCACCTCGGTCACCCAACTCCGCGACTGGGTCATCGACTGCGGCTACCACTGCGCAGGCCGCTCGGTCCCCACCCACCTCTGCGACCCGCTCCTGGACCCCGCTGCACCGGCAACACCGCCGACCGTCCCGCATGAACCCCACCCGAGCCCGTCGTCGACAACGGCCGAGGATGCGGCGCGGCCTACCCATGAGGGCGCGAGCTCCGGGGATACCACCGATCGTGCAGCGCACGACCCCGGCACGGACACCGAACATGCGGCGCCGCAGCTGGATACGTCGCATGCTGCCGGCCGGGCGGCGGCGCGGACCGACGCCGCCGCGCCGCACGACCGCACGAGTGGCGCGACCGCCGCCGTGGATCACGATCACGGCGTACCGCACGATCACCAAAGAGGCACGCACCCAACGGCCTTCGCCGACGCCCCCATGTCGGGCGAGGCGGACTCGGACAGTGCTGCCGGGCACCCGGTGGAGCACGATCATGCGGTTATGGCGGAGGCCGCGCGGGGGCATGGCGGCGCCGGTCACGAGATGAGTGCCGGGTCGCATCACGGGCACGGTGGGCATGCGGGGATGTCCATGGCGGATATGGCCGCCGATATGCGGAATCGGTTCCTGGTGGCGCTGGTGTTCTCGGTGGCCGTGATGCTGTGGTCGCCGATGGCCACGGACATGTTCGGGATTCATCTGCCGGTGCCGTTCGGTCTGCGGCAAGATATTTGGGCGCTGGTGCTGAGCCTGCCGGTGATCTTCTACTCGTCGGCGATCTTCTTCACCGGCGCGGTGCAGGCATTGCGCGCCCGCACGCTGGACATGATGGTGCTCGTCGCGGTCGGTATCGGCGCGGGCTGGCTGTATTCGCTGGCGATCACGCTGACCGGCGGCGGTGAGGTGTTCTACGAGGCGTCCACCATGCTGGCCACTTTCGTGCTGCTCGGGCACTGGTTCGAGATGCGCGCCCGCGGCGGCGCCAACGACGCCATCCGCACCCTGCTCGATCTCGCGCCACCGAAGGCCGAGGTGATCCGCGACGGCGCACCCGTCGAGATCCCCACCGCCGAGGTGGTGGTCGGCGATCTGCTGCTGGTGCGGCCGGGCGCGAAGATCGCCGCCGACGGCGTGGTCGAGGACGGTGACAGCGAGGCCGACGAGTCGATGGTGACCGGCGAGAGCCTGCCGGTGCACAAGGCGCCTGGCTCCTCGGTGATCGGCGCCTCGCTCAACACCAACGGCACGCTGCGGGTGCGCGCCACCAAGGTCGGCGCCGACACCGCGCTCGCGCAGATCGTGGAACTCGTTCAGCAGGCCCAGAATTCGAAGGCGCCGGGCCAGCGACTCGCCGACCGTGCCGCGTTCTGGCTGGTGCTCGTCGCGCTCATCGGCGGCGCGCTCACCCTCGCGGTGTGGCTGCTTGCGGGGGCGTCGTTCGCCGAGGCGATGCTGTTCGCGATCACCGTCGTGGTGATCACCTGCCCCGACGCGCTCGGCCTTGCCACCCCGACCGCGATCATGGTCGGCACCGGACTCGGCGCGAAACGCGGTGTGCTGTTCAAGAACGCGCTCGCCCTGGAATCCTCGGCCCGCATCCAGACCGTCGTCATGGACAAGACCGGCACCCTCACCAAGGGCGCCCCCGAAGTCACCGATGTCGTTACCGCCCAAGGCTTCTCGTCCGACACCGCGCTGCGCCTCGTCGCCGCCGTCGAACGCGAATCCGAACACCCGCTCGCCGCCGCGATCGTCCGCCACGCCGAGCGAATCGGCGCGGATGCGGCGCACGAGTCCGGCGGGCACGGAGCAGCGGCCGCATCAGGCGCGTCGAATGACGCTCAGGCAACGAAGATTGCTGCCGACGATGCGGCAGCGGCTGATCGGCGTGGGATTCCGGTCGCGCGCAAGTTCGAGAATGTGCCCGGGCACGGGGCGATCGCGGAGGTGGACGGGCGCCGGGTGGTGGTCGGCAATCGGCGGCTGTTCGAGCGGGAAGGGATCGACCTCGGTGCGCTCGCGGCGGAGCGCGACCGCCTCGCCGGGACCGGGCACACCGCGGTGCTGGCCGCGATCGACGGAAAGGCCGCCGCCGTCATCGCTTTGGCGGACGCGCCGCGCGACACCTCGAAGGCGGCGGTGGCCGAGCTGCACGCGCTCGGCGTCGAGGTCGTCATGCTCACCGGCGACAACCGGGCCACGGCGGAGCGGATCGCCGCCGATCTCGGGATCGATACGGTGATCGCCGAGGTGCTGCCCGGCGACAAGGCCGCGAAAATCGCCGAGCTGCAAGACAGGGGCCGCAAGGTCGCGATGGTCGGCGACGGCGTGAACGACGCGCCCGCGCTGGCGCGGGCGGATCTGGGGATCGCGATCGGCGCGGGTACCGACGTCGCCATCGAAACCGCCGACCTGGTGCTCATGCGCTCCGACCCGCTCGATGTCCCGACCGCCCTGCGCATCGGCCGCGGCACCCTGCGCAAGATGCGCCAGAACCTCGCCTGGGCCGTGGGTTACAACACCATCGCCCTGCCGATCGCCGCGGGCGTGTTCGTTCCCGCCTTCGGTTTCACCCTGCGCCCCGAGATCGCGGCCATGTCGATGTCGGGCTCCAGCGTCATCGTCGCCCTCAACGCCCTGTCGCTCAAACGCCTCCGCCTCCCCGGCGCGACCCCGAAAACCCCACCGGCGCAACGCGATCGCGAACGCCGCGCCGCCGACCACCCGGGCGCCCACTTCGTCCAGTAGACCTCGGCCGCCATCGCCCGGCGGCTTCTCCCGCCAGAGCGGCCCGCGCGGGCCATCAAGACTCCGCGGGCGCAGCCGAGAGCTCATGCTCGAAGAGACGCGTCACGACGCGGTTCAGTGGCTCGCGCCCACCGGTGCTGATCGCCCGCGCAGGCGCCACCACGCCCGCGCCAGTTCGAGCAGTTGTCCGAGGTCGGTATCGAAATCGCCACTGCCGAGGGGCGCGGGTGAGCCGACGGCGGTGTGCGTGGGGGCGAGGCCCGCCATCCTCGCGTTCGCCGCGTGTGCCACCTGCTTCGCGTATTCCTCGGTGCCCCTGGTGCTTTCGGCGATCGTCGGAGGTCCGCCGGGCATATAGGGCGCGAGATGCATGAGCGCGTCGCGTATTTCGACGGTCATCCGGAACACTCGGGTGGACGGGTCGCGCGCGGTGCTCGGGGAGTGCATGACGATTTCCGGGACCGCCGCGGTGAGATCGCGCCACAGTGGATCGAGACGGCGGCACGCCCGCCCCTCGCGATCCAGGCTCACCGCACGCAGCAGCGCCGCCGACAACGTGAACGCGGGCGCGATGGCGTTGATCACGAGGCACACGGTGAACACGAGCTCCACTCGCGGCAGGTGCGGTCCGAGTTCCGGCCATCCGGTGGTCAATTGACATCCGGACAGCAGGAGATTGACCCAGACGAACAGACTACCGGCGATCACGCCCGCACCGGCGCGCCGCTCAGCCGAGCTGAGCTCGCCGGTGCGGTACTGGCGCACGACCATACGGGTGAAGACCGTCGAATTGATCGCGACCGGCATCCCGATCGCGATCGCGACGACGAGCCCGTCCCACGTGTGCCCCGCTTCGACCGGTCGACCTTCGCCGCGTGCCGCCGCGCCCGCGATCAGCATCGCGACCGTCGCCGACAGCGTGAGCAGCCCGCACCGGCGCTGACGACGCCACAGGGCATCGGGTCCGGCATCGCCGCGGTGAGCGGACCCGATGGCGTACAGGAATGTCGTCTGCATCAGGGCGCAGCCCAACGCCAGCTCTGTCAACGGAGCGGAAGACCCTGCGGTGGACGCGAACCGGAAGAGCAGCAGGCTCGCCGCACCCCACGCGAACATCCGATTGACGAGCCGATCGACAACCGTGACGCGGAAGAGCGCGAACCGGCCGGCCACGAACGCCATGAGTACGACGGTCACCGGCCATGCGACGAACCCGGGAATCAACGACGACAAGCCGAGTCCAGGGAGCGGATCCGGACTGCCATGCGCCGGGCGTAGCTCGACGCGGCCGGAGGTGTTCTCGTCCGGCGGCGATCCCTCACTTGGGCAGGCCTTGGCCGTCGAGTTTGCTTGCCAGCCAGCGGCCGTCGGGTTGGCGCTCCATGGTCATCACGAGGGTGATCTGGGTGGTGGTCGGTTGGGGTTTGGTGAGGTTGGAGATCGACTGGGACAGGGCGACCAGTACCTCGGCCTTGGCGTTGTCCGCCGAGGCGACGCCGCAGCGGATCGATTCCGACTTGCTGTGGGTCTGTGTCTGCGTCATGGTGCCGCGCAGGGCGGTTTCGGCGGAGCTGAATTCCTGGAGGAGCGAGCCGGTCGCGCCGGTGCGGACGGCGGTGAAGTAGGCGTCGAGTGAGTTGTAGTCGTAGTTGGATACGGTGGAGGCGAAGTCGCACGCCGCCGTGCGTGCGGCGTCTCGATCGGTGATCGTCTGCCGTTGGCGTGCGATGGTGTCGCGCTGGTCCGATGACCCCGCGAAGGCGAGCACCGCGACGACGATCGCCACGACCGCGATGACGGCCGCGGCCACGGTCCCGATGATCCAGCCGATGCCGCGCTGTCCGGCACGCGGCACGGGGATCGGGCCGTAGCCCGGCATCTGTCCGTAACCTGGCACCTGTCCATATCCCGGCGCGCCGATTCCCGGTGCCTGCCCGAATCCGCCCGCATTCGGCGTCGATACGTAACCCGGACTACCGGGCCAGGCCGCGGATGCCGGGACGTTCGCCGCGGGCCCGTAGCCCGGTGGTGACTGACCGGGCAGCGGTGACTGTCCGGCACTGTGCGCATGCCCCGGTGCCGGAATGCGCTCCTGGCCAGGCGTATTCGGCGGCGGAGTGTACGAAGAGCCGGGTTCGGGCGTTGCTGTCGTCGAATCCGACTCGGACATGGGCTACTCCTCGAAAGTCTTGCCGTGCCGGGTGATCGTAACCGGACGTTTCCGGCAGGCCGCCCGCGCCGCCGCCGACGGGGATGTCACTGGCTGCGTTTGGTGAGCACCGTGTCGAGTTGTTCAGCGAACTCGGCGGGGTCGCTGCGGTAGCCGACGTGGTCACCCGGGAATTCGATGACGTCCAGGCCGAGTCGGTCGGCGAGGACCGCGTTGGGCAGGGCGGGGAAGTAGTCCTTGGAGTCGTGCCCGACGCCGAGGACCAGTTTCGCGGCCGAGGTGCGCAAGGCGTCGATATCGGGGATGTACCGAGGGTATTGCCGCAGTTCATATTCCATCCAGAACCGCATGTTCTGCTGGATGCGCGCGAAGACGGCCTGCGCCTCGGGCGGCTGTTCCGCGTCGAGGCCGGGCGCCAGCCTGGCCAGTCCGACGCCGGTGGCGAATGTGGTCATGGCGGCGAGGAAGCCTTCGGTGGCGTCGATGCGGTGGACATCGTCGACGAAGGCCAGCCAGCGCTCGGCGTCGGGCAGCACCGTGGCGATCGGCGGTTCGTGTGCGATGAGGGTGTGCACGAGCTCCGGTCGCGCGGTGAGCAATTGGAGCGCGACGATGGCGCCGGAGCTGCTGCCGAGTACCGCGGCGGGCGCATCGGTGAGATGGGTGAGCAGGGCGGCCGCGTCGGCGGCGTCGAGGTCGACGCGGTGGTCGGCCGGTTCGTCGGCGGGGCTGCGGGTGAAGCCGCGCCGATCGTAGGACACCACCGTGTAGCGGGCGGCCAGCAGCTCGGCGATCGCGTCGAAGGATCCGGCGTCGCCGTTGCCGCCGGGGATGAGCAGCAGCAGCGGTCCGGCGCCGCGGATTTCGTAGTACAGCGTCGCGCCGGGGACGGGGAGCTGGTGGTTGGTCGGCACGTCCATGGGGAATTCTCCTGGCAGAAAGGTCAACTGCCGCAGCGCGTCCCGGATGACGGGCAGCACCGCGACGGGTGGATCGGAGTCGACCCACCGGGTGATGGCAACGTGCAGCGCCGCCGCGACCGAGCCGGCCATGATGCTCGGAAACATGTCGGCGTCGAGATCGCGTCCGGTGCGTGCGGCGATGGCCTCGGCCAGCGCGGCCTGGATCACCGCCTGCGCCTTGAGGTATTCGCCCTGCAGCGCGGGTTCGGCGATGATCAGCCGGACGCCGTCGACCCAGGCCGAATCGGGTCGCTCGTCGTCGCGGAATTCGGCGAGCACGGAGTGGATGACCGCGGGCCACAGGGGTTCCGCCGCCGGTCGTTCCCGCACCGCGTCCGCGATGCGCCTGGCCCGATCGACCGCGAGCGCGCAGATCGCCTCGTACTTGCTGGCGAAGTAGTTGTTGAAGGTGCGCGGCGACACCCCCGCGGCACCGGCGATGTCCTCGACCAGTACCGCGTCCAGCCCGCGCTCGACCGCGAGCCGTAATGCCGCGAACCCCAGCGCTTCCCGGGTGGCGAGCTTCTTGCGTTCTCGCAGCCCCAACACGAATGCCACGCCACCCACTCTCCGCCAATCTTGCGCGCCACGCAAGATTGCGTGATCGGAAAGTTTGGCGCCGCACCATGCTTCGCGGCGGTCCCGACAGGAGCCGGTGGTCCGGCGGCGCCGAGATCTGGGCGATGAACAGCGGCGGCGGTGCCCCGTCCCGGCGATCGGAAGCAGATCGCGCGGCATCCCGAGGGGCCGAGGATTCGATTCGTGATCGAGGGAGCGGGACGCCGATGGCGCGGACGGTCCTGGTTCAGGCGTGGACTGCCGGTGCGAGAACCGTTGCGCACCACTGCCGGAAGGTCGTCGCGCCGGCAGACCGCGGGGCGCGCGGCCTGCCGGCGTCGAGGCCGTTGTCCTTCGCGCGCATCATGTCGACGTGGGCCTGTGCGATCGGGTCACTGAAGCCGCGGGCGGCCAGTGCCGCTCGGAGGTCATCGAGCGAGTGCCGCTCGTAGCGCACCGGGCGGCCGAGTTCCTCGGACATGATGTGCGCCATATCGTTCGGCGACAGGTCCGCCGGGCCCAGGATCGGGACCTCGCCCGTTCCGGTCCACGATCGGTCGAGCAGCAGCGCGGCGGCGGCCGCGGCGATGTCGCGCGTGGCCACGACCGGCGCCGCGTGGTCGGCCGCGACGGTGTCGGTGAAGACTCCCTCGTCGCGGATCGAAGCCAGTTGCCACAGCAGGTTGTCCATGAAGGTCGGGTTCGCGAGTGCTCGGAAGGCGACGCCGGTCCCGGCGATGAGATCGTCCATGGCCAGCGAGGCGGTTACATACCCGGCGTCGGCCTCGACGGGGGTGCCGCGACCGAGCGCCGAGACGCCGACGACGTGCCCGATTCCGTGCGCGGTGAATGCCTTCGCGGCGGCGCGGGCGAACCCGGAGTACACCGCGTCCAGGCTCGGCGCCGTCGGATTCGGTGGGGCCAGCCAGAAGACGGCGTCCGCGCCGGTGCAGGCCCGCTCGACGACCTCGGCATCGCCGTGTGAGCCGGCAACGACCTCGACGCGGTCGCGGACCGCGTCGGGAAGCTTGCCGGGGTCGCGCACGATGACGCGCAATTCTTCACTGCGAGTGGAGGTTTCGTCGAGCAACAGGTCGAGGAGTTGGCCGCCGATGTGGCCGGTGGGGGCGGTGATGACGATCATGGTTCGAGTCTCGTGCCGCTCAACGGCGCCCGTCCAATACCCTTGCCGGACATTGATACCGTGAAGGTATGGATCTGGATCTGCGCAAGCTCCGCTACTTCGTCGCGGTGGCAGAGCAGCGGCACTTCGGCCGCGCGGCGCGGCAGCTCTACATCGCGCAACCGGTGCTGAGCCGTCAGATCAAGGTGTTCGAGCGGGAATTGGACTGCGAGCTGCTCGTGCGGTCCACCCGCAGCGTGGAGCTGACCGCCGCGGGCAAGCAGCTCTACGAGGAGGCGCAGGGGATCCTCGCCGCCGTCGACGCGGCGGTGCGGCGGGTACACGACGCCGATCACGGCGTGCGACGGCTCGTCGTCGCGTTCTCCGCGGGACTGCATGTGTCGGAGGCGATCCTGGCGTTCACCGCGCGCCACCCGGACGTCGAGACCGACGTCGTCCCGGTGCGCTGGTGGGAGCCGGACGCGCCGCTGCGGGACGGCCGCGCCCAGATCGGCTATCTGCGAAGGCCGTTCGACGACTCGGGATTGCGGACCATCCCGGTCGGCCACGAGCCGAGGGTGGCCTGCCTGCCCGCGGCCCACCGGCTGGCCGACCGGCCCGAGCTCACCCGCGCGGACCTCGACGGCGAGCGGATGCTCGACACACCGGCGCGGCGCACGTCGTCACTCGAGGAGAAGTTCGAGCGCATCGCCGCCGGGCACGGCATCGTGCTGGTCCCGCTGAGCGTCGCGCACTCCTACGCCCGCCCCGACCTGGTACACCTCCCCGTCACCGATGCTCCGGGAGTCGAGACCTGCCTGGCCGTGGTCGCGGATCGGCGCGAGAAACTCCTGCGCGACTTCCTCGACATCGCCACCGCGACACTGCGCCAAGCCACGTCGGCGGCCGGATCGCTTGGCGGGGAAGCGAACGGTGCGCCGACTGCGTGAATGCGGCTGGTGCAGTGGTGCGTCCGCTGCTATCCGAGTGCCTACGGGATGACCGACAGCTGACGGGATTGGGCGACGAGAGTGCCCATGCTGTCCCAGATCTCGAAATCTTCCTCATGGAAGCCGTCGATCAGGAAGCGGGTGGCGACGCGGCACGCGAGCCAGCCGGGAGCGGGACGGTTGCGGATGTGGACGGTGAGTTCGACCGTGGCGGAGGCGGGTACGACGCCGAGATCGAGGACCACCGGTGCGGCGGCGTCGACGAGCAGCGCGAGCGCGATCGGGTCGGCGGGGCGGCCGTCGGTGAACCGCATCCAGAACTCGTCGAAGCTGGCGCCGGTGGGTGTGCCGTGCCAGAAGCCGGGGATCTGCGGCATCCGGAACTCGACCTGATCGGCGATCGACGCCTCGGGCGGGCGCAGCACCGCCATCGGATCGAAGCAGCGCTCCGGCGGCGGCAGGACGGGTGGATCGTCGCGCAGCACCGTCGGGCCGTCGGCGGTCGCGAGGTCGGTGAACGTGGCGAGCACGCGCAGGATTTCGCGATCGTCGCGGGTGAGCCTGGCCTGACCGGTGGCGGTGCGCCTGCCGATGCGCGCGATATCGGTGTGTATCCGCGCGGGTCCCGGCATGGCGGGACGCAAATAGTGTGCGGAGGCCGCCAGCAGATCCGGATGCGGAATCTCCTGGTGCAACGCTTGCAGGCAGGCCGCGATCAGGTAGCCGCCGTTGACGTGGCCGCCGAGCGCCCGCCAGCGTTGCGAGAGTTCGAGCCCGTACTGGTGCTCGCCGAGCCGAGTGCTCGCGGTGTCCGCGTCGAAGGCGTAGCGCGCGGTGGTCGTCATCGGTGGGTCCTTTCCTTCGCCTCAACGATCACGCGCCGGATGGCCGGTGTCTATTACCCACGAGGTAATGGTCGAGCCGCCGCGCGATTCGTAGGATCGGGGGAGTGACTACGCAAACCGCCGGTGACCTGCTGCGGCATTGGCGCCAGGAACGCAGGCTGAGCCAGCTCGAGCTGGCAGGCCGGGCCGACACCTCCGCGCGCCACCTCAGCTTCATCGAGACCGGCCGCTCCACCCCGAGCCGGGCCATGCTCGCGCACCTGTGTGAGCAGCTCGAGATCCCGCTGCGCGAACGCAACCGGCTGCTGCTGGCCGCCGGATACGCCCCCGCCTACGCCGAACCCGCCCTGGACACCCCCGCGATGGACGCGGTGCGCGGCGCGATGCGGCTGATCCTGACCGGGCACGAACCGTATCCCGCGCTGGCCATCGATCAGGGCTGGCGGATGGTCGACGCGAATCGTGGTGTCGCGCTGCTGCTCACCGGCATCGACCCGACGCTGCTCACCGCACCGGTGAACACCCTGCGATTGAGCCTGCACCCCGACGGGTTGGCGAGCCGCATCCTGAACCTGGCCGAATGGCGGGCCCACCTGTTCGCCCGGCTGACCCGCCAGATCGAGGTCACCGGCGCCGCCGAACTGGTCGAACTGCGCGAGGAACTGCGCGCCTACCCGGGCGGCGAAACCGACCTGGTGCTGCCCGAACCCGATCAGTCGGTGGTGCCGCTGCGCCTGCGCCACGACGGCGCGGACCTGTCGTTCCTCAGTGTGACAACGGTTTTCGGCACCCCGATGAACGTCACCGTCGCCGAACTGGCCATCGAATCGTTCCTCCCCGCCGACCAGGACACCCAGAAACGCCTCACCGCGGCCCTCGCATGACCCTCGCCGCGCGCCTGGCCGCCCTGCTCGGCACCCCGGTCCGCACCGTCACCGACCTCGGCCCCAGCCACGCCTGGACCCTGCACCGCGCCGAACTGTCCGACGGCCGCACTGTTTTCGTGAAGGCGGCCACTGAGCACGCCCCAGTGCTCGCCGCGGAAGCCGCGGGCCTGCGCTGGCTCGCGGACGGTACCGCGGACAACGATCGAACTGCCCTGGGAGCGACGGAGAACGGAGCGCGGCGCGAAGCGACAGAAGGCCACCGAGGAACGGTGGGCGCCGAGGAATCGTCACGGGGAGCGAGTGAGTCGGCAGGATCCGCCGGGTTGCTGCCGCAAGCGCCGGCGGTCGATCGCGGAGGGCTGGTGCCCGCGGTCGTGGCTGCCGAGCAGGGATTGCTTGTCCTGCCGTGGCTGCCGGAGGCCACTCCCACGCCCGCTGCCGCCGAACGGTTCGGGCGCGAACTCGCGGCACTGCACGCACATTCGCCCGCGAGGTTCGGTGCGCCGTGGCCGGGCTGGATCGCCGAGTTGCCGCTGGACAACACCGTGCGCCCCGGCCCGTGGGCTCAGTGGTATGCCGAGCGCCGCCTCGCGCCCTACCTGCCGGGGGCCGCCGCCGTCCTCGGTCGCGACGGAATCCGGTTGCTGGAGCGCGTCATCGACCGCATCGATGCGCTCGCGGGCCCACCGGAACCACCCGCCCGCCTGCACGGCGACCTGTGGTCGGGCAACCTGCGCTGGACCCCCGACCGCGTCATGCTGATCGACCCCGCCGCCCACGGCGGTCACCGCGAAACCGACCTCGCCATGCTGTCCCTCTTCGGTGCACCGCACCTGGACCGCATCCTCGCCGCCTACCACGAAACCCACCCACTGGCCGATGGCTGGCGCGCCCGCGTCCCCCTGCACCAGCTCCACCCGCTCCTGGTCCACGTCGTCCTCTTCGGCGGCGGCTACGCCAACCAAACCCTCACCGCCGCAACGACTCTGCTCACCTAGCCGCAGCGTTTGCGATCGCGGAAGACGCTTTTCCTGGCGGCGATCAGCCCCCGGTGACGATGTGTTTCATGTGTTCCCGAGGGGCGCTTTGCATTCGGCCGCCCGCCCGGACCCATTCGCCGACCACGCGGCTCGCGTCGCGCGCGGGGTTGTAGATGTCCTCCTCGGAGGAGAACAGGCCGTTGCCCGCGTAGACGAGGCGGGTGATGTTGGGGAACCAGTATTCGGTGTCGTCGCCGGCCAGGTCGGGCAGCAGGTTCTTGATGCCGAGCACGATCGCGTCGTTGACCTCGTCGAAGGCCACCCAGTAGTGCGGGAAGCGCATATGCGGGAACGGCGCCGTCACGTTGACGATCCAGCGCCGCACCGCTTCGCGCCCGCGAAAGGTGCCGTAGGCGTGTTCGATGTACTCGACGTCCTCGGTGAACAGGTCGGCGAACGGCGACCAGTCCCCGCTGGCCGAACACCGCTCGACGACCTGCTCGTAGTGGGCCAGTCCCTGCTCCAGCTCGGCGCGGTCGAACTTGCCCATCGTGTACTCCTTCGCTAGCCGGTGCGTGCGATGACGTGCTCGGCGAACCGCTCGAGGTTCGCGATCTTGGTGTCGAGCAGCTGGGTGTCGTGCTCGGTGGTGTACGGGTTGCGGAACCCGACGATCACATCGGTGACGCCCTTGTCCTCGAGGCGTTTGACCCCGTCGACGGTGAAGCCGTCGACCGAGATGACGTGCACCTCGAAATCCGCGCGGGTTCCGTATTCGGTTCGCAGCGTATCGAGTCGCCGCAGCAGCCGGTCCAACTCGGCCGGATCGCCGCCCGCGTGTATCCAGCCGTCACCGCGCCGCGCGGCGCGCCGCAACGCCGGTTCGCTGTGCCCGCCGATGAGGATCGGCACCGGCGCGGTCGGCACCGGACTGATCTTGATCGGCGGCAGATCGTAGAACTTTCCGTGGAATTCGAAGTAGCCGCCCGCCATCAGCCCGCGCACGATATCGATGCACTCGTCCATGCGCGCGCCGCGATGCTCGAACGGCACCCCCATGATCTCGAAATCGTCGGGCCACGGGCTGATCCCGACGCCGAGCCCGAACCTGTTGCCGCTCAACGCCGCCACCGACGCGGCCTGCTTGGCCACCAGCACCGGCGGCCGGATCGGCAATTTCAGCACGAAGGGAGTGAACCGCAACGTCGTCGTGGCCGCCGCCATCGCCGCGGACAGCACGAACGCCTCGATGAACGGCTTGTCCTCCAGGAACTCCCGGCTACCGTCGGGGGTGTACGGATAGGTGGCGTCGGAATCCCGCGGATAGGCGACGCTGTCCGCGACCGCCATGCTGGTGTACCCGGCCGCCTCCGCGGCCCGCGCCAGCGGTAGGTAGTACGAGGGGTCGGTCATGGTCTCGGCATAGGTGAAGCGCATCTATTCGCCTTTCGTATGTGCTGTATCCGGCTGGCGGCGCTGCATGGGCCCCGCGTGGTCACGCTGCGCTACCGCCTCCGTGCCATGAGCTCGCGCCGCGTGGATCCCGGCACGGCGCCCGAAATACGAGCCCTCGCCGAGACAGGTGCCACTGGAATAGCCGTCACAGTCCTGCGCGATAGTCGACGCGCACGCGCCCGCCGCGTACAGGCCCGCGATGATGGTGCCGTCGGCGCGCCGCACCGCGCCGTCCTCGGTGGTGGCAAGCCCACCGAGGGTGAATCCGACATACGTGGCCGCGCCGGGCGTGAGATCGAAGGCGCCCCACGGTCCCTCGGTCAGTGGCGTGATCCAGTCCGGATGCTTGCCCAGCTCGGGATCGTGCTCGTCGGCCGCGGCGGCGTTGTAGTTGGCCAGCGTCTCCTGCAGCGCGCCCACCGGGATGCCGAGCCCGGATTCCATCGCCGCCACGGTCTCCCACCCGTCGACGAACTTCACCATCGGCAGCTCGGGCCACACCATGTGCGCGCTGTCGACGATCAGGTAGGCGGTCGAATCGGGTTGCGCGACAACGGCGCCCGCCGTGCGCCCATGATAGGAATCCTCGGCCACGAACCGCTGGCCCGCCTTGTTGACGATCACTCCGTGCAACAGCTCGGCGGGCGGATAGAACGAGGCGGTGAGGAACGCGCCGTCCATATGCGCGGTCGCCCCGCCCGCCGACTGCCCGAGCCGGATACCGAGTCCGTCGTCGGAGGGTACACCGAGTGGCAGGAAGTGCCGGGCCGGCTTCGGTGTGTAGGCGGCGACCATCTCCTTGTTCATCACGTACCCGCCCGCCGCGAGCACCACCGCACCCGCCGCGCTGCCGCCCGCCCAGTGCACCCCGACCACCCGCCCGGTCTCGTCGGCGACCAGATGATCGACCATCGCCTCGTACCGCACGTCGATACCGAGCACCGCCACCCGCGCGGCGAGCGCGCGCATCACCTCGCTGCCGCCGCGCCCGGCGGGCGCGTTCACCTTGTGCCCGCGCGGCGCGGGCCGCACCTGTTCCCGGTAGGGCCAGACCTTTTCGTTCCCCGTCCACATCAGGCCCTCGGTGCCGGGCTGCACCACCGCCTTGCCTGGATAGAACGACCGCTCGAACACCAGCCCCTGGGCTTCGAGCCACTCGAAGTGGGCGACGCTGTCGGCGCAGTAGGCGCGGATCTTGGTCACGTCCGGCGCCGGGGTGACCGCCTCGAGGTAGGCGGCCATCGCCTCGATGCTGTCGTCGTGTCCGGTGACGCGCTGGACCGGCGTACCGCCGCCGAGATAGAAATGCCCGGCCGACAGCGCCGACGCACCGCCGGGTGCGCTGGTGCGTTCCAGCAGTAGTACTTTCGCGCCCGCCTCGGCCGCGCCGATCGCCGCGCACGCACCCGCGATACCGAACCCGACGACGATCACGTCCGCCGTCTCGCGCCACCACTCGAAGTCCGCCGGAAGCAGCGGCGGCACCTCTACACCCATGGATTCGCGTGACCTTCCGGAATCAGCCGATCGAACATCGCCTTCATCTCGGGCGAGAGCCGCATCAGCTCGGTATAGCCACCGAGCGGACCACCGTCGAGATAGGCGAATTCCATTCCGGCACCCTCGAACGCGCCACGCGCGACGATCTCCGCACCGGACGCGCGCGCCGCCGCCAGCGCGGCATCGAAGTCGTCGGGCACCCAGCCCACGTGGTGCAGCCCGGGCCCGACCCGCTCGAGATGTTCGGAGTACAGGCTCACCCCCGCGCGCGGCTCGATCAGCTCGACCTGCTGCCCGCCCGCGTAGCCGAGCGCCACCGTGATCGTGTAATCGGCGGGCGCGCCACGCAATTCACACGATTCGGGCCCGAACCGCACATCCGGAACGGTGAACCATTCGGCGACGCCGTAGCGCTCGGTGAACGCCTGCCGCGCCGCGGCCGAATCCCGTACCACCCAGCACAATTGGAAGATCGGTCCGGTCGTGATGGTCATCGACTACCTCAGCTCTGCCCCGAATCGGGGCGTGCCAGCACGGTAAGCATTGATGCTTAACATCGTCAAGAGCCCGCTTTAGTACAGTCCGGAGATGGCCATCGACGATTCGCGAACCGCGCTGCTGGACGCGGGCGAACGCCTGATCGCCGAACGCGGCGTCGAGGTGCCGCTGCGCGATATCGCCGCCGCCGCGGGCCAGCGCAACAACTCCGCGGTGCACTACTACTTCGACTCGCGCGCCGGCCTGGTCGAAGCGATCGTCGAACGCCGGATGAACTGGCTCGAGGACCGCAGGATGCACTTGCTCGCCACCCACGAATCCGACGGCACCGCACACGACCTCCGCACGCTCGTCGCCATGCTGGTGCTACCGATCCTCGAACTCACCGGACAGCGCCGGGTGACGCACTACGGGCGGTTCCTGGAAGTGGTTCGCGCGCACCCGGTGATCGCCGACATCGGCCGCCTCGCGGGCGCCGACCGCGCCGCCGTCCGCATCATCACCACCCGCCTCGCCGCCGCCCTCGCGCACCTGCCGCCACCGCGCCGCCGTCAACGGCTGGAAACCATGGCCACTGTCATGTTCGCCCTCATCGCCGACTACGAACGCGCCCTCGAAACCCGGCTCCGCACCCCCGCACCGGAATCCGATGCCGCCGAAATCGTCGCCATGATCGTCGCCATGCTCACCGTTCCCGCTCGGTGACGGTCGCCTGCCTCAGCCCTCGCGGGCGCGGCGGGTCAATGCGACTGTCGCCGCACGCAGTTGGTCGGGCGAATCCAGTGGCGTCGCGTAACCCACCCTGGTGCGCGCCACCCCGCGCGGGGTGGTGACCCGCAGGTCGAGGCCGTAGCGGTCCGCGCGTTCACATGTGGCGGTGGTCGCGTCCGGGTAGCCGCCGAGCGCCTGCGCCATCGCCAGCAGCGCGTCGGCGTGGTCGTCGTTGAGATGGGTGATCGCGCGCGCCGCGCCGGGCACGATCGGGTCGGGCGCCGCCGCCGCGTACTGCTCGGCCGTCGCCGAATCCATCCGCCCGTACCCGCCGACCCATCGAATCCGGTGCACCCGCAATACCCACACCGTGAAATCGCTGTAATCGATGTAGTACGCGGCCGCGGGGACCGCCGCCAGGTGCACGGCGCGCGCGGCATCGGCCTCGTCGCCGTCCGGGCGCTCCATCACCCCCGCGAGGGTGATCCTGGTGCCCGCCAACGGATCCGCGGGCGGATCGGGCGCGACGATCGCCACACTCGCCCGCGGATCCGCCGCGAGATTGCGTCCGTGCTCGGCCAGCCGCGACACGCACAGCACCGGCTGACCGTCCAGCAGTCCGTAGGTGACCAGCGACGCCCACGGCGTGCCGTCCGCGCTGAGACTGGCCAGAGTGGCCGTATTCGTCGCCGCCGCAACGGTTCTCGCCTCCTCCGCGGCCGACGGCCGTGCCGGATTCGCCAGTGGCGCGGTCGGCGGCGGGATCGAGGGCGCGTCGCCGGGATCGCCGTGATCGAGAGTCATGCCGTCCAGCGTGCCATGACGAAACGCCGGAGCGTGTGTACCGAAACGACCGGATTGCCCGCGCGGAACACGCGCGCATCGGCCAGACTTGGCCCGTGACCCGATACGCCTTCGATACCGCCCGCAACGAACTCGTCGCGACCTGGGCTACCGGCCGCGGCGACTTCGCCGAGACCGTGGCCGCGCTGCCACCGGTGCGCCCCGACCAGGCAACGGATCTCGCGTCCAATCTGACCACGCTGTCGCGGTTCCAGTGGCGCACCTACACCCACCCCGCCAGCGCGGCGGGCGATCCCGACATCCCCAACAGCGAGGCATGGCGCCGCGCCGAGGAGCGCAGGAACTTCAAAGAGGTCGAGGTGGGCATCCGCACCCCGAACCTGCCCACCGATCACGGGCTGGTCGTGTCCTACAGCGGCGTCGTCGAATCCGCGCACCGTGTCGGACGCACCTTGCACGCCATCGACGACGACGCCCTGCGCGACGCCATCGTCGGCGAGGTCCGCCGCGAGCAGGCCGCCATCGAAGCCGCCGAACTCGGCGACCTGTCCGGGCGGGCACGCCAGGCGGTCGAAATGTCGCGGCCCGACGTGTCACCCGCCCAGGTCCAGGCCGCCGACGACCTGCTCAGCGCCGACCCGCTCGGCAGCATCGAACTGTTCACCGAACTCGACCCCGCCTCGGCGTCGGTCGCCGCCGCGCACTGGCTGCACGCCGCCGCCGAGGTCGCGGGCTACGTGGCCGGGGTGCCGACCGCCGACGTGGTGGTCGAGGCCGACGATATCGAGGCGCTGCAGGTCGAAACCCCGACCATGGTGCTGGAACGGCTGGAGGCGGGCGAGACCGTCATCGAGGTCGTCGTCGACCTCATCGCCGAGGCCATGGCCGTCGCCGAGGGGCACGTGCCGGCGCCGTGGGGCGTGGTCGCCAGGGTCGCCGAAATCGAGGAGCAGGCACGCAAACTCGATTTCGACAACGCCACCCGCGCCGCACTGCTCGCCGAATTCCGGATCAGCCGCCTCGACCCGGTCCGCCCCGCCTTGGACCTCCTCGAAGACCTCCTCGACGGCATCCGCGGCTGCCTGCTGCTCTACGTCGCGCACGGGGGAGACGACGACAACATCGAAGAGCAGTTCGCCGCCGACGTGCGCCTGGAGGCGGATTCGCACCGGGAGCGGTTGCTGTAGCGACGTGAGCTCTTCGGTAGAACCGGGCCCGCCCGCACCGGCTCCCGTCGAGCGCGGTCGAATGGCCGTACGACACGCCGTTGTGGGGGCCATTCGGCTGCGCTCGACTGGCCGGAGTTCGACGCCTGCGTTGTGTGTGGTGACGTAACGCGTTGCGGCAGTTGATCATCGGGGCGGGTTTGTCGGTGGGCGCGCGTAGCGTGGGCACATGGAACCGATACTGGTCACGGGGGCGGCTGGGGGACAGCAGGGATCGACCGGGCGGCGCGTGGTGGAGCTGCTGCTCGGGCGCGGGCTTTCGGTGCGCGCCATGGTGCACGCCGACGACGCACGCGCCGACGCGCTGCGCGGGCTCGGCGCGGAGGTGGTGGC
Organism: Nocardia sp. NPDC052566; assembly: GCF_044547285.1. Taxonomy (NCBI): domain Bacteria; kingdom Bacillati; phylum Actinomycetota; class Actinomycetes; order Mycobacteriales; family Nocardiaceae; genus Nocardia; species Nocardia sp. NPDC052566. The sequence continues at coordinate 1,349,713 of NZ_JBIUAF010000001.1, forward strand.
CGGGGATCTGCGCGAGATCGCCGATACCCGGCCCGCGCTGCAAGGTGTGCGCTCCGCTTACTTCACCTATCCGGTCGTCGACGGATTCATCGAGGCGACAGGGGCGTTCGCGGCCGCCGCCAAGGAAGCGGGGGTCGAGCGAGTGGTCGCCGTCTCCCAGCTCGCGTCCGGCCCACAGGCACTCACCCCGCGCATGCGCCAGCACTGGGTCGCCGAACAGATCCTGGACTGGGCGGGTATCGGCGCCGTCCACCTGCGCGCCGCGGTGTTCTTCGAGAACATCGCCCTGCTCGCCCGCACCGGCGACCCGGCCGAACTCGCCATGCCGATGGGCCCACCGGAAACCGTTCTCCCGCTCATCGCGGGACAGGACGTAGCCCGTGTCGCCGCGGGCATACTCGCCGACCCGGCCCGGCCCGTCGACCCGGTAGTCCTGCTCACCGGCGAGGTCATGTCCATCGCGGCGGTCGCCGACACGCTCGGTGTCACCTACCGCGACGTACCTCCCGACGCATGGCACCGCTGGGCCCTGGACTTCTACGGCTCCGCCCACCCCGCCGAACACCTGTCCAAACTCTGGGAGATCTTCCGACTCCTCGGCGAAGGCACCGGCCTCTACCACGTCACCGACACCATCCACCGCCACGGCGGCCACCCGCCGACAACCCTCGCCGAATTCGCCGCCGCCCCAGGATAATTCGCCGGAGGCGGCTCCGCCGTGGACCCGGCCGACGCCTACCTCGCAGTCATGACACCCGAGTTCCCGCAGACGGCCGGACGCAGTGGATCGCCCGGTGGATAGTGCGCTCGACGCTGTCGTCGGATCAGCGCGCCGTTTTCCTGGTGAGTGCCCGAGCATCGGCTACTGCTGGCGGTACCGGAGCGGCCGATGCTCGGCCAGCCTGTGCAACCTGAACTAACCTTCGGGATAGAAGACGAACAGGGTGCAGCCGGTTGTCGTAGCGGGGACGTGCCATGAACCGGCGGGGGCGTGCAGAAACGTTCCGGCGGGGTAGTCGCGGGCGCCGTCGTTGAAGATGCCCGCGACGACGTAGACCTCCTCCGGGCCTGGTTCGTGGACATCGCGGTGCGGCCACGAGGTGCCGGGGTCCATCTCGAGGAGGTGGGCGCTCGCACCGTTGGCGCCTGTCCACAGTGGGCGCGACCGGATGCCGGGAAAGACTTCGCGGACAGGGGATTCGGTGACCGCGACGGAGGTGTAGCCCTCCTGGGCGAGTATCTCGGGATGCATACCTCTCACGGTGCCGTGCGCGGCGACGGCGGACGAGAGTCCGGAACGACACCCAGGGGTACATTCTTGCCATGCATCGCGTGGTGGCTCTGGTACGGCCGGTGCAGTCGACATTCGAGCTCGGCTGTGCCGTCGAGGTATTCGGTACGCAGCGGGCGGGGGTGCCCCAGCACTACGAGTTCGACGTATGTACGGAGACGCCGGGCGAGGTACCGACGTCGGCCGGGTACGCGATGTCCGTGCCACACGGTCTTTCGGCGCTCGACTCCGCCGACACCGTGCTCATCCCGGGCTGGGCGCCGGTGGAGACACCGCTGTCGGCCCGCGTGCACCGCGCGCTGCTCCGCGCACACGCCAGAGGAGCGCGGCTCGTCACGATCTGCTCCGGCGTGTTCGCACTCGCCCGCACGGGGCTGCTCGACGGCCGCTCGGCCACCACGCACTGGGCGCGCGCCGCGCAACTGCAACGCGAGTTCCCCAGTGTGCGCGTGGAACCGGACAAACTCTATGTGGACCACGGTGATGTCGCCACGAGCGCGGGTGCGGGCGCGGGCATGGACCTGTGCCTGCACCTGGTCGGCGAAGACCACGGCGTGGCGCACGCCGCGCGCATCGCCCGGCACATGGTGATGCCGCCGCACCGCGCGGGCAGCCAGCCGCAATGCGCACCCCCGCCGCCCGCGGACGCGCTGGACGAACTCCTCGAATGGGCGGGCGCACGCCTGGATACACCGCTGTCGGTGGACGATCTGGCCGCGCACCTGAACATCTCGCCACGCACGCTCGCCCGCCGCTTCGCCGGCCAACTCGGCACCAGTCCGGGCGCGTGGCTACTGTCGACCCGGGTGGCCGCGGCGCGAACCCTGCTGGAGCAGACGGATCTCCCGGTGGAAGCCATCGCCACCCGCGTCGGCCTGAGCACCGCGGTCAACCTGCGCCGCCGCTTCCGCACCCGGGTAGGCACCACACCCGGCGCCTACCGGCGAGCCTTCCGCGACATCGCCCCCGCAGTGGCCGATCCCGGCATCGAGCGCAGTCGAATGGCGGTACGACACGCCGATATCGGCCGCCATCTGACTGTGCTCGATGCCGGGAGTCTCACTCGCGGTGGGTGACACGCTCCAGCATCAGGATGCCGTTGTCGCAGCCGACCGCCAAGCGGTCGGCGCAGACGGCCATCGAGTGGATCGGGCTGTCGAGTGGCAGGGTCGTGCGGCAGGCGCCGGTGGCGACGTCCCAGAACTTGATGGCATCACCCTGCAACGTGGCCGATGCCAGCAGCACACTGCCGGGGATCGGGATGACCACCAGATGCCAGACCGACCTCTTGTGCCCGGCGAGTGGTTCGCCGATCGCGATGCCGCGCACCGGATCCCACAGGCGCACGGTGCCGTCGTCACCGCCGGTGACCAGCAGCGCGCGCCCGTTCGGTGCGACGATCGCGGCCACAGCGGTAATCGCGCCGCCATGACCGCGCATCGGCCTGCCGACCTGATCGCCGGTGATCGGATCGTGGAGCACGACGTCACCACGACCGTTGCGGCTCGCGACCAGCGGCAGGCCATCGGCGCCGGGCAGCGCCACGATCGGCCGCTGACCGGGAAACGGCGTGCCGATGAGCCTGCCGGTCAACGGATCCCACAGCCCGATGCCGCGCCCGGCCGCGGCCACCGCCGTCGACCCGTCCGGCATCGTCACCGCGGCCATCTCGTCGAACACCGGATCCGCGTGACCGGTCAGCTGCCTGCTCACGCCCGTGTCCGGATCCCACACCATGATCGACCCGTGACCGTCACCGCTCACCAGCCGCGGGTGACCTTCCTCCTCGACCGTGATCAGCGCACAGATCTGACCCGAGTGACCGAGCATCGGCGCACCGATCGCGGTGGCCTGCGCCAGATCCCACAGCCGCAGCGCCCCGTTCTCGTCCCCGGTCGCGATCCTGGCGCCGTCCACGGCCGCGAGGGCGAGCACCTTCGCGGGCCCGGTCGGCAGCGACGGCCCGACCTGAGCCGCGGCCACCGGATCCCACACCCGCACGGTCGCATCATCGCCCGCGCTGACCAACTTGCCGTCCGGCAGCACCGCGAGCGCGCGCACCCGGCCGCGATGACCCGACAGCTTGGCCACCAAAGTCCCTGTCTCGTCCCACAACCGGATCATCCGTGTCTCGCTGGCGCAGGCCAGCAGATAACGCCCGGTCGGCAGTGGCACCGCGGCCAACGCCACCACCGCGCTGGCACCGTCGGTGAACGACGGGCATTCGGGCGCGCCCGTCAGCGGATCGGCCAACCCGAGTACACCGTTGTCATCGCCGTAGGCCAGCAACGTGCGGCCGTCCGAGGCGGGCAGCGCGGCCAGCGCGCGCACACGATTCAGCGACGACAGCGGCTGCTTGATCAGCTGATGTGTGATCAGCTCACCGGTGCCCAGATCCCAGCGGATGATGTCGAACTGCCGGTACGACTCCGCACGGGCCGCCGCGAGCACGGTGCCGCCGGGAACCGGTACCGCCACCATCGCGGCGATGCTGCCCCTGTTCATCGGCAGACGCCGCGCCGTGCCCTCGATCGAATCCCACAGGAACGGTTCGTACGCGCCGCTCGCCAGCAGCGTCCGCCCGTCCGGCAGCGGCACCGGCGCCAGCGCCACATCGGACCCGTGACCCGGCGGCGTGCTGCTGACCACCTGCGCGGTCTCCGGATCCCGGAAAGTGATCACGCGATCGTCATCGCTCGTCGTGACCAGCGTGCGGCCATCGGGCAGTGGCACCGGCGGGCCGAGGAACATCCGCCCATACCCGCCGGGCAGCGGCGTGCCGACCGGAAGGCTGGTGTCCAGATCCCAGAAACGCACCGCGCGTTCGTCACCGGACACGCTCGCCAGGTGCGGGCGGTTCCCGAGACGCGCCGACGCGACGTTGGTGGCCCACGGATTGGTCATCGGCCAGGAATGCGAGGTCTCCGACGACAACGGACCGGACGGATCCCACAACCGCAGCGTGTCGTCGAAGCTCGCCGAGGCGAGGAGGGTACGACCGCCGGGCATCGGCACCGCGGCCACCGCCCGCACCGAATTGCCGTGCCCGGTGAGTGATCCGAGGTGCTCGCCGGTCTTCGTATCGAGCAACAGGATCACCTCCGAGTTGCCCGTCGCGAGCGCGCCGCGGCCGTCCGGGCCGGGCACGGTGGCCACGGACGCGCCGTAGGGTAGGTCGAACGGTGCTTGCACGGCATGACCCGTGACCGGGTCGAAAAGGTTGACGCCACTGTAGCTCTCGGCGACGACGAGCAGCGCCTGCCCGTCCAGCTCGATCGCGCCGAGCGCGTGGATCTTCGAGTGGCGATGGATCGGGCTGCCGTAGGGGGCTCCGGTCTCCGGTTCCATCATCCGCACCACGTCGTCGCTCGAGACAGCGAGCACGGTGCGGTCGTCCGGCAGCCGCACCGCGGTCATCGCCGTCGCCGCCGCCGGAAGCTTCCTCGGCGCGCCCACCGGATCACCCGTCGAAGGATCCCAGAAACGGATGGTCTTACCGCCCGCCGTCGCCAGCAGCGTCCGGCCGTCCGACCACGGCACCGCGGCGAGCCCGACCACCTTCGCACTGTGGCGGACCGTGTATTCGCCGCCGTCGACGGGATCGCGTAGCCACACCTCGCGACTCTCGAATCCGTTGCCCGCGAGCATGGTTCGACCGTCGGCCGGCACGAGTGCGATCAGCCGGAACATATCGTCGTACCGTCCGAGCACGATATGCAGCGGATCGCGCCGCTGCCGCGACCATCGCAGATGCCACTCCTGCTGGGGGCTCCGCCGCGGATACGTCCCCACGAATCGTGCGCCCGCCACCTGCCGGACCAGCGCCCGTTCGCCCTCCCCGAGATCGCCCAGCTGATGCCGCACCCCCAAGATCGCGGCGACTTCGACGGGCAGATCGGCCCACCGCACCCCCGACCGCAGCACCGCCGCCACCACATCGTCCGGATCCAGCTGATCCAACAGCGGCGAACCGGCGACCTCCGCCCACCCACCGGTCTCCACCGCACGCCCCAGCAACTCGTCCACGGAAGCAGGCACCACAAACCTCCCGCGCGCCGCGACGCGCCACCCGTCACCCGACCTCGGGCGACTCGAACATCCGGTCGATCGTATGGCGCTGGCCAACCCGGGTCAACGGCACCGACTCCACCTGCGCCCCAACAACACCGGCACACAACCGCCCGGTCCAGCCCCCTGACAACCCCAAAGGTCAGGCCCGCGTCGAGCGCAGTCGAATGGCCGCACGACACGCCGGGCGGTGGGGCCATTCGACTGCGCTAGACAGGCTGATGCGACACCGGCTGCGGTACGACCTGCCCCCGGCGGACGCAGTTCCGCCGAGCGTAGTCAGATTGCGTACGACACGTCGCTATCGACGACCATCTGACTACGCTCGGCGGGACCGGTGGCGAGTGCCGGTCAGGGGATGTGGGTTGTGGCTACGGCGGATTCGGTGAGGCTGCCGAGGTAGAGGGTGCCGTTGTGTTCGGCTACGCCGGTGACCATGGAGTAGTTGGTGCCTCGGGTTTGGAGGTCGTGGACGACGTTGCCGTCGAAGTCGACCGCCATGACCCAGATGGTGCGCGGGGGCTTGGGGCGGAGTTGGTCGGGGAGCGCCCAGGTGAGGCGGCGCAGGATTCCCGGTAGCGGAAGGAGGCGGTCCAGCAAGGGGTTTCGGGGGCTGGGGAGGGTGATCCAGATCAGGCCGTCGCTGCCGAGGCCCATATTGTCCGGGAAGCCCGGGAGGTTCTCGATGAGGCGGTCGTGGGTGCCCGCCTTGGGGCCGGTCAGCCAGTAGCGGGTGACCCGGTAGGCGCCGGTTTCGGCGACGACCACACAGGATCGGTCGGGGGAGAGGACCACTCCGTTCGCGAACTGTAAACCGTCGAGGAGTGTTTCGATGTGGCCCGAGGGATCGCGACGGAACAGGCGGCCGGTGCCGGAGTGCTCGAGCAGGTCACCCATCCATTCGTCGAGTGCGTAGTGGCGACTGGAGGAGGAGAAGTAGATCGTGCCGTCGTCGGCGCGAACCACGTTGCTGGGGAAGGGGAGTGGTTCGCCGTCGACCGTATCGACGAGCACTTCGATAGTGCCGTCCCGGTCCATCCGCAGCAGACCACGGACGAAATCGCAGATCAGTACCGACCCGTCGGCGTCGGTGTGCAGCCCGAGCGGCCGCCCGCCGGTATTCCCGAGCAAGGTCACCGCGCCGGTGCCGGGCTCGATGCCGAAGACCGATCCCTCCTTCGTGCCCGCGATGACCCGTCCCTCGGCGGTCAAGACCACATCCTCCGGCCCGATCGCGGGCAGCTCGAATCGGGTGACGGCGGGAAGTGGTGGGGCACTGGCGGTTCGACGTGCGCGGGCGGGAGCCGGGGGAGGCGTCCAGCGCTGCGGTTGCATCCGCCGGGGCTGAGGTGGGGCGACCATTGCCTCAGCGTATCCACGGGCCGTCGGTGAGTTCGGTGGAAACACATGAACGCCCACCAGGCGAGAAAAACATCTCCATACGTAGATATGCGCATCTACACATGTATGCGCTGTTCAATCCAAGACACACGCCCGGCTACGCCGAGCGCAGCAAGGACGGGGAGGGAATCTTGTGGCAGGGCAGTGTGGTTGACGGCCGTACGGTGACGGCCGTCCGCACGACGCTCACGGTTGTTTGGTGATCGCGAACCACAGCAGGGCGAGGGTGCCCGCGACGAAAAGGGGAGCGATGACCCAGGTTTCGAGCTTGTTCCCGGTGCGTTCGATGATCGGGATGGCGGTGCGCCAGTCGAACGGCCAGAACAGGCGGCAGCCGCGGTCGGTGAGGCAGTCGCCGGCCAGGTGCACGAGTGCGCCGAGGCCGACGGAGAACGGGAGCCAGGCGGGTTTGTCGCTGATCCAGTGGTCCATCGCGAAGGTGCCCGCGGCGGCGAGCACGATGACGGTGGCGTAGGCGTGGAAACCGTCGCCGGACGGACCGAGATGGAGTGCTTTCACCGCGAGCGCGAGCAGGAAGAAAACGAGTCCGAGGGTGAAAGGCCGTCCGAGCCAGTGTTCCCCGGCCCAGGTGCCGTAGCCGACGGCGGCGACGAAGGCGAGGGAATGCGTGGCGTGGCGGTGCCCGCCGGAGACCTTGGAGATGATCTTGCAGAGGAAGTAGGACACCGGCCCGAGGAAGTGCGCGATGGTTCCGTTCGGATGGTCCGCGTCGGGCAGCAGCGCCGCGCCTGCCGTCAGGAAGGTGCCGAGCAGCAGGTCTACTGTGCCGAGATGGGCACCGGCGGGGGCCAATACGGGATAGGTGAGCATAGAAACGGGCAGCGCCACCGCCGCGGCCGACCAGGCAAGAGCGCCGCTGGTGGCATGAGAATGTCCTAACACCGCATGAACGTTAGTTGACTACAACGCCTTTCAATCAAACGTCCAGTCTGCTCTGTGCTTCTGTGGATCAGGAGTGCCTGTGCGGGTTCGCGATTCGGTTCAGTGCTTGGATATCGCAATCGATCGCCAGGAAGATCCACAGCGCGATGACGAACGCGAACACCCCACCCACACATAGGGCGACGATCGCGCCGACCACGGTCTGCTGCTGTGCCGGTGTGAGGAAGGCGAGGCCGGCGGCGACGCCGACCAGGGGCACCGACGCCGCGATGGCGAGGTAGACGCGGCTGCGCAGGGCCAGGCGACGCAGCAGCACCGAATCCCTCGGCGAGGCATGCCCCGCGGCGAGCAGACCGGGGTAGTACCAACGCAAGACGAAGAACGTCACCGGGAAGTAGGTGTAGACCACCGCCACCGCCGCGGCGATCAGATGCGAGATGAGCAGGTTGGTGAACAACGCGGCGGACAGGTCGGCGATGTTGTACAGCTGGACCAGGAAGAACACCAGCGCCACCGCCCAACCGGTGAACGCGACGGCCGCGATGCGACCGCCGCAGGCGAGGGTGTCGGCGCGGGCTCGGGCCAGTGTCGCCGCGTCCACCGGTTTACCGCGACGGAGGCGATCGGGCACCAGGAACACCAGACGGCACCAGTAGAGCAGCAGTGCCGCGCCGAGCGGATATTCGACGGCGGCGAGCACATACCCGAGATGCGCGACCTGCAGCACGGCGTCGGGCGGGAGCGCGTGTTCGAGCAGGCGGGAGTTGTGCCCGAAGAGGTACAGCCCGGCGAGCAGCTGGCCGAGCATGGTGGCCGGGATGACCACCGGGGTCGGCCGCATCCGCAGCCGGGCGCGGATGCTGTGCGACGGCGGATCGACGAGGTTGCGCGCCGCGCGGTCCAGCGTCAGGTCGAGCTGATTGGCGAGTTGGGCGCCGGAGGCGAAGCGATCGGCGGGATCCGGTGCGAGACAGGTGAGCAGCGCGTGGCGCAGCACCGGCGGGCAGTCCGGCGGCGCCGTCGCCTCGATGCGGGCGCCGACGGGTTGCCTGCGCAGCGCGATCATCCGGTCCAGTGAGCTGTCGGATTCACCCGCGCCGAGCTCGTCGGCGAAGGGCAGCCGCCCGGTGAGCAGCTCCCAGAGCATGACCGCGAGCGCGTAGAGATCGCTGCGGGTGTCGAGGTCGGCCGCGGTGGTGCCCATGACGGGGTGGCAGGCCTCCAGCTGCTCGGGCGACATGTACGCCAGCGATCCGCCGAAGTAGGCGGCCGGGCTCGCACCCGGAATATGGCGGCTGAAGCTGATATTGAAGTCGGCGAGCTTCGGTTGTCCGTCCACGGTCAGCAGGACGTTCGCCGGTTTGATGTCGCGATGCAGCACGCCGGCGTGATTCGCGTAGTCCAATGCCATGGCCAGCCGGGAGCCGAGCCACGCGACGGTCTCGGGCCAGCTGAGCTCGGCCAGCTCGGCGCGCGTACCGGAGGGATGCGGCTCGAGCACCCCGCCCGCGCGGACGGCGGCGTCGACCGCGTCGAGCAGCAGCTGCCCGGTTCTCGCGGCGACCGGTGTGCGATGTAGCAGCCGCAGCACATCGAGCAGTGTGCCGCCCGGAACGTACTGCATGTACATGAGTTTCAGCTGCTGTTCGCTGACCTGACGCTGATCGAAGACGCGCACGATGTGCTCGTGATCGAGCTGGGCCAGCGTCTGCGGTTCGCGCCCGCGATCACGGGAGACCTTCACCGCAACCAACCGCTGCATCGAGCGCTGTCGCGCCAGGAAGACACGCGCGAAAGCGCCCTGCCCCAGCGGAATCAGCAGATCGAAATCGTCGACGGCGGTCCCGGCCGCGATCCGGTCGAGCGCGTGCAGTGCGGCCGGGTCGGCGAGCAGCGTCGATCGGGCGTTCTCCGAGTGCAGCTGCGAGGCGATGGTGGCCAGTTGCAGCGGATACTCCCGGGTGTACTCGCCGAGATCGGGTTCGTCGCCGCCGCTGCTGCGGGCGCTGATCTCCTCGTAGATCAGATCCGGGGGTAGGGGAGCGACGTCGAGTTCGGGGAACTGCGCCCGGTACTCGGCAAGTCGTTTGCCCAGCTTGGCGCGCCCCCACCGCTCGTGCAGGTCGACCTTGATCATCTCGATCAGCGCCGACCGCCGCAGCCCGCCCTCGGCGGGCAGATGCGCGGACAGATCCGGCGGTTCGTTCGCCCCCTGCCAGGCACCCGCGAATCCGGCGACCAGCCGCGCCAGCGCGGTCTGGGTCGCCGTCACATGGTCCGCACCCGGATCAGGTGCGGCCGCGTCGAGGTAAACATCCATCGTCGACTCGCTCGAGTGGAAGATTCCCGGCCCCACCTGAGGATAAGCGATCACCCCTGGGGGAGAGGAGCCTTCGCGGATCCCCTTCTTTCCCGGGCAGGGGATGATGGTCCGGTCAACGGCCCACCTCAGCGGGTCGCGCGAACGAGAATCCACGGTTCCGTGTGTTCCACACTATTTACATTCAGGTACGAACATATGCGTATTGATCTATATAACTCCTCATTCGCCAGTTGAGAAAGCAAACAGGTCAAAGGATTTGCTCAGGAGGAGAAGGGCGGCGTGTCGCCGGAAACAGTCGTGCGAGTCGCCGCGATTTGCCGGATATGGCTACGGACATCTTGGATCTCGCAGAGCGCAGGCACGCGGTACGAAGACTGGTCGCGCTATGCCATCTAGTGAACCGGCTGGTGGAACTGGCCGAAGCGGAATCCTCGGAGCCGCTGATCCTGCACGCCCACGCCACCCGCAGGGTGCTTCAGGATCTGGTGCTCGATCTGGCGACGGCACGCTCCGCATCGGCGTGAGCAGGGAATCCGGCGGGGGGAGTGCGACGTTCGTGACGGCCCCGAACGCGCCGCACCCCGCGAACCGGATCGGTTCACGGGGTGCGGCGGTCGAGGTGATCAGGCTGAGGTGATCAGACCAGGTCGAACCGGTCCAGGTTCATCACCTTGGTCCACGCGGCGATGAAGTCCTTGGCGAACTTCTCCTTCGCGTCGTCCTGTGCGTACACCTCGGCCACGGCCCGCAGCTGCGAGTTGGAGCCGAAGACCAGGTCGACCCGGGTGCCGGTCCACTTGGTCGCGCCGGTGGCGCGGTCCTTGCCCTCGTAGGTGCCCTCGTCGCCCGTCGGCTCCCACTTCGTGCCCATATCGAGCAGGTTCACGAAGAAGTCGTTGGTGAGCGACCCGGGGGTCGAGGTGAACACACCGTGCGACGACTGGTTGTGGTTCGCGCCGAGCACGCGCAGGCCACCGACCAGAACGGTCGTCTCGGGAGTGCTCAGGGTCAGCAGGTTCGCCTTGTCGATCAGCAGGTACTCGGCGGAGAGCCGGTTACCCTTCGCGAGGTAGTTGCGGAAGCCGTCGGCATTCGGCTCGAGCGCGGAGAAGGACTCCACGTCGGTCTGCTCCTGCGTGGCATCCGTGCGGCCCGGCGTGAACGGCACCTCGAGCTCGAAGCCCGCGGCCTTGGCGGCCTGCTCGACCGCCGCCGAGCCGCCGAGCACCACGAGATCGGCGAAGGACACCTTCTTGTTCCCGGACTGCGCCGAGTTGAAGGACTCCTGGATCGACTCGAGCGCACGCGTCACCTGTGCGAGCTCGTCCGGGTTGTTGACGTCCCAGCCCGCCTGCGGCTGCAGACGCACGCGGCCGCCGTTGGCGCCGCCGCGCTTGTCGCTGCCACGGAACGACGAGGCCGCCGCCCACGCGGTCGAAACAAGCTGGGAGATGGACAGACCCGCCGCGAGGATCTGGCTCTTCAGTGCGGCGATATCGGCCGCGTCGACGAGCTCGTTGGCCACCGGGGGGACCGGATCCTGCCAGAGCAGGGTCTCCTCGGGGACCAGCGGGCCGAGGTAGCGGACCTTGGGGCCCATGTCACGGTGGGTGAGCTTGTACCAGGCCTTGGCGAACTCCTCGGCCAGCTCCTCCGGGTGGTCGAGCCAGCGCCGGGTGATCTGCTCGTAGATCGGATCGATGCGCATCGACAGGTCGGTGGTGAGCATGGTCGGCAGGTGCTTCTTCGCCGCATCGAACGCGTCGGGCACGATGGCCTCGGCGTTCTTGGCGACGTACTGGTGTGCGCCGGCGGGGGACGAGGACAGCTCCCACTCGTAGCCGTAGAGGATCTCCAGGAAGGAGTTGTCCCACGTGGTCGGGGTGGTGGTCCAGGTGACCTCGAGGCCGGAGGTGATGGCGTCCTTGCCGACGCCGGTGCCGAAGCTGGACTTCCAGCCGAGGCCCTGCTCCTCGAGCGGCGCGGCTTCCGGTTCCGGTCCGACATGATCGGCCGGGCCCGCGCCGTGGGTCTTGCCGAAGGTGTGGCCGCCGACGATGAGCGCCGCGGTCTCCACATCGTTCATGGCCATGCGGCGGAAGGTCTCGCGGATGTCGACCGCGGCCTTCAGCGGATCCGGATTGCCGTTGGGGCCTTCCGGATTCACGTAGATCAGGCCCATCTGCACTGCGGCGAGCGGGTTTTCGAGATCGCGCTGACCGGTGTAGCGCTCATCGCCGCCGAGCCAGGTCTGCTCGGGGCCCCAGTACACGTCCTCTTCGGGCTCCCACTGGTCGACGCGGCCGCCGCCGAAGCCGAAGGTCTGGAAACCCATGTCCTCCAGCGCGACATTGCCCGCGTACACGATGAGGTCGGCCCAGGACAGCTTGTTGCCGTACTTCTGCTTGACCGGCCACAGCAGGCGACGGGCCTTGTCCAGGCTGGCGTTGTCGGGCCAGCTGTTGAGCGGGGCGAAGCGCTGCATGCCCGCGCCCGCTCCACCGCGGCCGTCGTTGATGCGGTAGGTGCCCGCGGCATGCCAGGACATGCGGATGAAGAACGGGCCGTAGTGGCCGAAGTCGGCGGGCCACCAGTCCTGCGAGGTGGTCATGACCCCGATGATGTCCTGCTTCACCGCGGCCAGGTCGAGCGTCTTGAACGCGGCGGCGTAGTCGAAGTCCTCGCCGAGCGGGTTCGCCACGGCCGGGTTCTTCTGCAGGATCTTCAGGTTGAGCTGGTTCGGCCACCAGTCACGGTTACCTCCGCCCTCGGTGGGGTACTTGAGGCGACCGTGGGCGACGGGGCAGCCGCCGGCGGCGGGTTCCGTACTGGCCTCTCCGATGGGCGGGTGTTCCTGTGGCACGGCAATTCCTTTCGGGAAGTGGGTGATTCGGGCTGTAGTTATGCGTGCGATCGCGACTGTTCCGCGGTGGTGCAGGTGGGGCAGAGGCCCCAGTAGATGACCTCGGCCTCGTCGAGGAGGAAGCCGTTGTCGTCCGATGCGGTCAGGCACGGTGCTTCGCCGACGGCGCATTCGACGTCGGCGATGACGCCGCACGATCGGCAGACGACGTGGTGATGGTTGTCGCCGACCCGGGTTTCGTAGCGCGCGACCGACCCCATGGGCTGTATGCGCCGGAGCAGTCCGGCGCTGGTCAGCGCGCGCAATACGTCGTAGACGGCCTGATGGGATACCGCTCCGAGCGTCTGGCGCACCATGCCCAGAATCGAGTCGGTATCGGAGTGCGGATGGTCGTGCACCGCGGCCAGCACCGCGACCCGAGGCGCCGTCACGCGCAGCGAAGCCCCACGCAGCAAGCGCTCGAATTCCGCAGTGTTGGACACATTCCGAAGTATGACTCATTCAAGTATCGCAGGGGAGCGCTTCGGAGAAACCTTGGCAAGCCCGACAATCCACACCCCGTGTCCCAACCAGAACTCTGTGGGAACTGACAGTGGGAGGGAAGTCTGGCTACAGGGGAGTTGCGTCAGAATCTCGCTGCTGGGAGCAGCGTTCGAGGTATGCGACAGCCCTGAGTAGGCGAGCGGGATCATCGCCGAATGACCCCAGCCCCACGTTGCACGTAGGGCACAGCAGACCGCGGACAGCACCGGTGGCATGGTCGTGATCCACTGCCAAGGGGACCTTGACGAGCTGCGTGCCATCTTTGCGGGGACGCCCACCGACTCGCGAGACATCGATCTCGGTCTCATGGATGCCGCAGATGGCGCAGCGGCATTGCTGATCCTCGCGCAGGACATCGTATTGCTCCGGCGTGATCCGATACTTGGCCCAGAGGTTGGCCCGCCGGGCGACAGCGGGACCCTGGTGTGCCCGTCGCATCCGTTGATAGCAAGCCCAGCACAATGGTGCTCGCGGACCAGGTTGAGCCATCAGGCTTCTGGGCTTCAGCTCGCCGCATCCCTTTGTTGGCGAGCACCGGACCAGGTCGGTAGGGGACGGCGATGTCATGACGAAGATCCTGCCGGAGGACACCGACAAGCCCGTAGGTTTACATAGTGTTGATTATCGGCGTAGCAAAGGAGTGGTGGAACGGCGGCGATCTTGCTGGATGTTTGTCGTACTGCTGTGTGCGGTCCGGCTCCGGCGGTCCCTGGCCATCCCCTCGCGCCTCGGCGTCGCCCTTGTGGGGCTCGGCTTGTGGTGATGTGTTGGTTGTCCCCGGTCGCTTAGTTTCTGTCGGTGTAAATATTCCTGTTTGCTGAGTGTTGGCTCGAAACGGCTTGGGTTGGGGCCGGATTGGCATTTGAGGGCTGCTCCCCTATGTCCGCTCACCCCACCCCAAAACGTCACAGTGACGTTTTGGGGTGGGGAAAGTGGTTGGGCGATATGCGGTTTCAGTGGGTGGTTCCGGCGTGCTGGGTGGTCTGTTCGCGGTAGGTGGTGGTGATGCGGGCCAGTTCGGTCGGGCGGAACTCGTTGCTCGTGCGCTGCATTGCGCGATTGGCGCGGACGACCTGTGTGGTTGCCGTGCGGCGAATGCGTTCGTAGACAGCGAGTCCGGCGACGCCGTCGGCGCGGATCGCGGCCGCGAGCGCTGTCGCGTCCAGGATGGCTTGGGTGCCGCCGTTCGCGCCGACCGGGTACATCGGGTGGGCGGCGTCGCCGAGCAGCGTGACGTGTCCGGCGCCCCAGAACGGCAGCGGATCCTTGTCGGTCATCGGATATTCGAACAGGGATGTGCTGTCGCGCAGCAGGTTACCGATATTCAGCCAGCCGAGATCCCAGTCGAGATGCGGCAGGATGTCGTCGACACGGCCCGGGGTGTTCCAGTTGGCGCTGCCGGGCAGCAAGCCGGGCGCACCGACGGGAAGCATTGCCACCCAGTTGATTTCGTCGGCGCCGATCGGGTACACGATGATCTCGGCGTGTTCGGGTCCGCGGGCGAGCACCGCCGATCGGCCGGTCAGGAACGGTGCGCCCGGTGTGACGCCGCGCCACATCTGAACACCCGACCAGCGCAGTGGATCATTGATCGGATGCAGCTGAGCGCGGATCGTGGAATGGATTCCGTCCGCGCCGACGAGGATATCGGCGGTCAGGGTTGATTCCCCGGCGTCGACGCGTACTTCTCCCCCGGCCTGTTCGAATGTCGTCACCCGGGCGCCGGTGTGTATCGCTGCGTCGCCCAGCCGGTCGCGCACCGCGTCGAGCAGCATCATCTGCAGGCGGCCGCGGTGGACCGAATACTGCGGTGCGTGCTGTCCGGCGGCGAGTCCGCGTGGCTCGGTGAACAATTCGCCGCCGAATCGGTCGACGTACACGTGTTCGGCGGTGGCGATGCCGATCTCGGCGAGCCGGTCGCCGAGGCCGAGCGCGATCAGTTCCGCCACCGCGTCGGGCAGCAGGTTGATGCCCACGCCGAGCGGGCGGAGTTCGCGCGCCGACTCGAGCACTGTCGCTTCGATGCCTGCCGCGTGCAGCGCGAGTGCCGCGCTGAGTCCGCCGATACCGCCGCCCGCGATGAGTACTCGCATGCGCACACCTCGAATTCTGTTGGGTCCGTGTACTCCACGGTGGATCCGGAGCGGTCGGTACGTCCAAGAGTCATTGCTTCTGCCTATGAGAAGGCGGCGTTATACCGTGCTACGTTCGTGCAGCTGTACGAACGTCCAAGTCTTGGAGGATGAATGAATACGACGGCGCGGGTGCTGATCGCTGGTGCCGCCCTCGGGGTCGCGCTGCCGGTGGGCGGGGTGCAGGCGTCGGCCGCTCCTGCGGTCACCGAGTATGTCGCGCTGGGCGATTCGTGGGCGGCGGACGCGACCCTGAGCCAGGGCACCGCCGAGTTCGTGCCAGGGATGTGCGCGCAGAGCCGCAACAACTATGCCAAGCAGGTCGCGGCGACCCTGCGTGTCCCGGTGTTCCGCGATGCGACGTGCGGTGGCGCGGTGACGAAGAATATGACCGAGCCGCAGCAGTTCCCGGTCGGCCCGGCCAACGCGCCGCAGTTCGACAGCCTGAGCGCGACGACGGATCTGGTGACCCTCGAGATCGGCGGCAACGACGCCGGTCTGGCCGCCACGGTGCAGGCCTGCCTGACCTCGGATCCGGCGCTGTCGGTGTGCAAGGCGGCCAACGCCGTCGACGGCGGCGATCGGATGTCGGTGAAGATCGCGGAGTCCGAGGCGAAGGTCCGCGCGACGATCGATGGCATCCGGGAGCGCGCCCCGCACGCGCGGATCCTGTTGCTCGACTACCTCGAGGGCATCGGCACCGTCGGCGGTTGCTTCCCGACCATCCCGATCTCCGACGCGGACGCGGTGTGGCTGGGCAGCAAGCTGCTCGAGTTGAACCAGATGCTGGCCCGGGTAGCACGGGCGAGCAACGTCGAGTTCGTCGACACCTACAGCACGAGCGGCGGCCACGACGCCTGCCAGCCCGCGGGCGTCCGCTGGGTCGAGGGCCTGATCCCGTTCTCCAGCAACCCGGTTGGCCTGGCCGTCCCCTTCCATCCGAATCAGCTCGGCGCCGATCACCAGGCCCGTAGCGTGCTGGGTGTCCTGGGTCGTTGAGTGGTCAGCTCGCCGTGGTCGCGGACCTCTGCCTCGGCAGTGCCGGTTTCACCCCGTCCACGATCGGCGTTGCGGCTGCGGCGAGCGTCTCGATGGTCGGGTGGTTGACCACCGCGCACGGCAATATCTTCAGGCCGGCTTGTTCCTGTGCGCGCTGAATGAGATCCATGGCGCGGATACTGGTTCCGCCGAGTTCGTAGAAGTTGCTCTCCACGGTGATGGTGGGGTCGTCGAACAACTCGCGGAATATCACGCACAACCATTCTTCGGCGGGTGTGCGCGGCGGTCGAACCGACCGTGGTGCGGACACCGTCGGATCAGGCAGGGCGGCGCGGTCGACCTTTCCGTTCGGGGTCAGCGGGACGGCGTCGATCAGGGTGTAGGTCGAGGGAACCATGAATCCGGGCAGGTGACGAACGGCGTGCTCGCGCAACTGGTTCGGTGTCGGTGTCGCGCCGTTCGCCGGTACCACATAGGCCATCAGGTGTGCGTCGGTGTCGTGCGGCGGGCGCACGACGGCGACTGCGTGGCCGACGTCCGGATGCGAGCCGAGCACGGCCTCCACCTCGCCGAGCTCGATCCGGTACCCGCGCAGTTTGACCTGGTTGTCGAGTCGGCCGTGGAACCGGATCGTGCCGTCCGGCCGCCATGCGGCGAGGTCGCCGGTCCGGTACATTCTGGTGCCGTCGTCGTCGAAGGGGTTCGCGACGAACCGTTCCGCGGTACGGCCGGGCAGTCCGAGGTAGCCGCGCGCCAATCCGACGGCGCTGATGTAGAGTTCGCCGGCCTCACCGCGCGGTATCGGGCGCAGTTCGTCGTCGAGTATGTGGATCGAGACACCCGGTATGGGACGGCCGATGGTGACTTCGTCCTTGCCGTCGAGCGGTTCGCTGGTCGACGCGCATACTGTGGCTTCGGTCGGGCCGTACGAGTTGATCACCCTGCGTCCCTGCGCCCAGCGGGCGAGTAGGTCGGGTGGGCACGCCTCGCCGGCGAGCACCAGTGTTCGCAGTCCGGGGACGTCCGAGGGGGTTATCGTCGCGGCCGCGGCCGGTGGCAGCACCGCGTGGCTGATGGTGTTGTGCCGCAAGACTTCGGTCAACTGTTCGCCGACAAGGGTGCCGCCGGACGGCACCACGAGGGCCGCCCCGGCGGCGAAGGTCCCGAGTAGCTCGGTGAGGAAGGCATCGAAGCTCGGCGACATGAACTGCAGTACCCGGCTGTCCGGCGCGACCTGCAACGACGCGACCTTCACCGCGGCGAGCCCGTGCAGTCCGGCGTGTGTGACGGCGACGCCTTTCGGCCGTCCGGTGGACCCGGAGGTGTAGATCACGTACGCGAGGTTGGCCGTCGAGGACCGGCGGTCGGTGATGTCGGTGCCATCCAGTGCGTCGAGTTCGGTGGAGTCCAGCAGGATCCGGGGGGTCGCGGAGTCGTCGGGCAGCGTGGCGGCGGCGGTGGATGTGGTGCACAGCAGGGTCGGTGCGGCATCGGCGAGCATCGCGTGCACGCGTTGGGCCGGATACCGGACATCGATCGGCAGGAAGGCGGCGTCGGCCTTCGCGACGGCGAGGACGCCGACGACCATGTGGACCGAGCGGGGCAGCGCCAGCGCGACCAGGTGTTCGGGACCGGCGCCGCGGTCGATCAGCAAGCGGGCGAGCCGGTTTGCTCGTTCGTTCGTTTCGGTATAGGTGAGTGTTTCCTCGTCCGAGACGATCGCGATATTGCCGGGATGTGCTCGAACCGTCCGTTCCCAGAGTTCGGCGAGGGTGGCCGCGCCGTCAGCCACGTCGATGTTCTGTGTCATGGCATCCCCTTCCTGTGGGTCGATTTTTCGTATCCTGTTTCGGCGGTGGGGTTTTCGGCGGCGCCGGATCGAGTACCTCGGCCAGGATGCTCATGCGTGATCCGGGCACGCTGGAAGTCAGGAGAATGTACTCGCCGGGTCGTGCGCCGTGCGCGTGCTGCCGGTCGACGAGGTTCACGAGCGGGTCCGCGCTGAAGCAATGTCCTCGATCGGCGATGTTGCGCAGGTAGAGCTGATCGGGCCGGAACCCTGATCGGCCCTCGCTCATCCTGACGATCGGCATGAACACATTCGGTGGCAGAACCGCCGAGACCTCGTCCGGTCGCACACCGGAGCGGCGGGTGATCGTGTCGGCCGCGGTACGGCCCAGCCGTCCGCTGAACCGTCCGCTCGCGTCGAGGGCAGCGGTGTCGAGCGCCGATGCCGTCGCGATGATGCCGAGATCACCAGGTTGTGAGGTGACGAGGCAGCTGGCCGCGCCGTCGCTGAAGAGTGCGAACTGCTGAAATCGTTGCTCCTCGTCGGCGACTCGGTCGCTCACGATGACGAGAACGCGGTCGTAGGTCTGGGAGGCGACGAACCGATCGGCCAGGTGCACCGCGGACAGTAGCGTGTTGCACCGCCCCAGGGTGACGCCGATGACGAACGCGTTCTCCAGGTCCAGCGCTTCGAGAATCACCCGGCAGTAGCGGGCATGGTGATCGACGCCCGAGGGGAATTCCGTGGCGCAGAGGATGACCGCGTCGACGTCGGTGCCCGCGCATCCCGTCAGCGACAGCGTGCGGCGCGCCGATGCCACCGCGAGTTCCGTACGGTCACGTGCCGATGCGAAGAACCGGCCCCAGCCCCATATTTCGGCGTCGTCGAGCATCTCGTACCGGGCGATCTTCTCCGCGAACCGGTATGCCTCGCGGTAGCCGACCTCGTGTTCGCCGAGTTCGTAGGACGCTCCCGACAGCGAGACCTGGACGTTCACGACGCCTCCAGGGTCGTGCGGAGCCATGCCATGACGTCGG
Organism: Nocardia sp. NPDC052566; assembly: GCF_044547285.1. Classification (NCBI taxonomy): domain Bacteria; kingdom Bacillati; phylum Actinomycetota; class Actinomycetes; order Mycobacteriales; family Nocardiaceae; genus Nocardia; species Nocardia sp. NPDC052566. Next base: position 1,369,062 of record NZ_JBIUAF010000001.1, read on the forward strand.
CCGCCATGTCGGGTGTGACGTCGTGCCCACCGCGATATTCGCGGTAGGTCAGGCGCGCGCCCATGCTTTCGAGCGCGTCACGCGCGTTCCTGCCCCTGTCGATCGTGATGGTGGCGTCCGAAATGCCGTGGCCCACGAAGACGGGCAGGCGGGCCAGGTCGGGGCGGTTCGGCAGCAGGGCCAGGGTCTCGGGCAGGATGCGCCCGTTGATCACCGCGCAGCCATGGATCAGGTCGGGGCGCAGCAGCGCGATGCTCAACGCCATCATTCCGCCCTGGCTATGACCGAACAGGAATAGGGGCCGGTCGGGTTCGTCCCGGTGGCGTTGGTCCAGGTACGCGATCAGCGCGTACCGGCTGCGCTGTTCCTCTTCTCTGGCTATCGCGACGGTGCCGTCCGGACGATCCTCGTAGGCGAACCACCGGTAGACCGACGGTCCCATCCGGAAGGCGGCTCGGACGGCCACCACCGACCAGTCGATCCCGGTCCTGGGCCATAGATCGAGAAGATGGCCGTGATATCTGCCGAAGCCGTGCAGGAGTACGAGGGCCGCGGCGCTGTCGCTCGCCGCGTGGTCGTCGGCGCGCTCGGCGATGGCGAGTCCGGTGTCCAGCCGCCGGACAGCGGGCATTGTCATTGCTTCTGCTCCGCCAGCACGTGTTCGACGAGATCCGCTACTGCGCCGACCGATTGCAGCGCGGCGTCGGCGACGGCTCGGTCGTCGAAGACGATGCCGAGTTCGTCTTCGATCCGTACGAGCGCCTGCAGCAGGTTCAGCGAGCTGATGCCCAGTCCGGCGCCACCGATGGCCGTCTCGTCGTCGATGAGCAGCGCCGCGGCGGCGTGCTGTTCGGGTTTGGTCGCGAGCAGTGCCGTGATCACTGTGGAGCGGATCTCTGCCCTGTTCGGATGCCGCGTTCGCGGTTCCATTACGGCACCGCCTGTTCGTTCAGTTGTGGAAGCTGGGCCAGGGACCGGCGAATGTCTTCGTCGGACAACGGCATGTCCTGCATGGTTCCGTTCAGGTACGCCTCGTAGGAGGCGAGGTCGAACAGGCCGTGGCCGCTGAGGCAGAACAGGATCACCGGGGCGGTGCCCTGCGCATCCGCTCGTTTCGCCATGTCGATCGCGCCGTGGATGGCGTGGGCCGACTCGGGCGCGGGGAGGATGCCCTCGGTTCTGCTGAAGAGGACTCCGCTGGCGAAGACGTCGGACTGGGGATAGGCAACCGCTTCCACGACGCGGTGGTGGTAGAGCGCGCTGATGATCTTCGAGCAGGCGTGATAGCGGAGGCCGCCGACATGCCCGCCCGCCGTGGTGAATCGCGATCCGAGCGTGTACATCTTCTGCAGCGGCGATACACCGGATCCGTCGGTGTAGTCGTAGCAGTATCGGCCGCGCGTGAGTTTCGGGCACCGCTGTGCCTCTACCGCGATGCAGCGCACGTCGGAGCTCCCGCGCAGTTTCCGGCCGATGAACGGCATGGCGATACCGCCGAAATTGCTTCCGGCGCCGAGTGAGCCGATCACGATGTCGGGTTGCTCGGCCGGACCGAGCTGTTCGAGTGCCTCCAGGCCGATCACCGTGGAATGCAGGATGGAGTACGCCTCCCCGCTGCCCACGCTCAGTTGCGTTCCGTCGTGTGCCAGTGCGTCCTCGAAGGCCTCGGTCACCGCGTAGGCGATGTTTCCGGGATGGATCGCGCCCTGTCCGGATGACGGCCCGGCGGGCTCGGCGTCCCGGCCCGGGCTGGGGACGACCTCGGCGTTGTAGAGCCGCATGACCGTCTGGCGGTAGGGCTTTTCGTCGAAGCTCTTCGCGACCATGTACACCTTGCATGCCAGACCGAACTCCTGGCATGCGATCGCCAGTGCTGTGCCCCACTGGCCGGCGCCCGTGCCGGTCACCAGGCGCTCGGCGCCCGCGGCCGCGTAATAGTGAGCCTGCGCCATCGCCGTGCAGAGCTTATGGCTGCCGCTCGCGTTCTCGCCCTCGTATTTGTAGTAGATGCGCGCCCGGGTGCCGATGTGCCGCTCCAGCGCCCGCGCTCGCCGCAGCGGTGTCGGACGCCAGGACAGATACTTCTCCGACACCGGGTCCGGAATCGGGATGAGCCGCTCGCGGGTCATGCTCTGCCGGACAAGTGCCAGCGGAAGCTGGAGTTTCAGTGCCTCCCGCTTATCGGAACGTGCGGGGGGAATATCGGGTGGTAGTTCGAACGGAATGTCGGCGAGAATGTTGTACCAGTTTTTCGGCGCGCAGCCCGTGTTTGCGGAAGGTCTCGTCATCTGCGCCTTCACAGGATTGGTATTGATTCTTGCGGAACCTTATATTCGTGTGCCTGCCGATCGTCGCGTGACTCGGGTGCGGCACACTATCTCAGTGAAGCACATCATGTCGACGTCTTCAATCCTGTGACGGTAAGGACTCCGGCCGCTCTCGCAATATCAAGATCACATTTGGATGGCTCGTGCGATGGCGGCGATGGCGGAGTCGTGGCGGAGTCGTGGCGGATCGGTCGAGAGGGTTGCCGTTGCGGCTCGAACAAGCCGAACTCGATTGGGCTGCTTGATGATTCGAGCCAATGACGGTGCGTGTACCGATCTTCGGCCGGTGCCTGTGACGCACGATCGGCACGGCGGCATCGTATCGCGCAAATGTATTTCCGGTGGCGCACGCCAGTCGTGAGCCCCTTGTTTTGGGGGCTACATTTCTCGTTTGTTCCTTTCCAGATGGATGCATCCCATGGTAGGTTGAGTTCATTGCTCAGTGGGGCGGCCGCGGCGAGATTCGATAGCGCTTCTGTCATTGAAATCTGCGTGCACGGCCGAATGTTTCCGGGACTCGCTCGGAAGTTGTCGAGTGCATCCCGGTTGTCGACGCCGCGATTATGAGTGCCCGTCGAGATCGTCAAATGGAGTTTGCATAAGCGTATTCGGCGACCGCACTTCCTGTGGTCGTGGAATATTTTCCGGACAGGTGACATTCCGCTGAAGGATCGGAAATGGTCTGAGTCGAAATCCAGAAGTTGTGCCGGTGGGGCCACCTCCATCAGCGATGAAACGCACCACGCACGAACGATCATGTGAGCAGACCGCGATGACCCTTCCGACCACGTTCGAGCCGGGCATACTCGAGCTTCCCCTGTTCGACGACGCGCATCGAATCCTGGCCCAGCGGATCGAGCGCTGGTGCGCCGATCGGCACGACGCCTGGGCACATCCCGGCGCCGGACCCGTCGAGCGCTGCCATACCCTGCTCGCGGACCTCGGCCGGTCCGGTTGGCTCAGCCATCTGCACCCCGAATGCCGCGACGACTCCGACCTCCGCTCGGTGTGCGTCAGACGCCAGGCCCTGAGCTTCCACGAGGACCTCGCGGATTTCGTCTACTCCATTCAGGAACTCAGCGCCGCCGCCATCATCCGCCACGGCACGGTCGATCAGCGCCGCAGACACCTTCCCGGCCTGGCCGCGGGGACCAGCGCCGGGGCGGTGGCCCTGTCCGAACCGGGAGCCGGCTCCGACCTCGGCGCCATAGCACTCGTCGCGGCCGAGGACGGAGACGGATTCGTCCTCAACGGCAGCAAGACCTGGATCGCGCAGGGGGATATCGCCGACGTCTGTGTCGTGCTGGCTCGGACCGGTGACGGGCCAGGCCCGTTGGGGCTCACCGCGTTCCTCGTGGACGGGCACGCTCCGGGGCTGCGGACCGCGCCGATCCGCGCGATCGCGCCGCGCTCGTGGGCCGCACTGACCTTCACCGACTGCCGCGTCGGCCGGGACGCGATACTCGGCGAGCGTGGCCGCGGCTACGTGGTCGCTCTGGACGTGCTCGAACGGGCGCGCGTCACGGTCGCCGCCGCCGCCATCGGATTTGCCCGGCGCGCCTACCGGTACGCACTCGAACGGGCGCGCGGACGACGGGCCTACTCCGGCCGCCTCGTCGACCTTCAACTGGTCAAGTCCGCGCTCTCGGCCATGGACGTCAAAGTGGCGGCCGCTTCGCTGTTGACCGCTCGTGCCGCCTGGTCCGCCGACCACGGCGGGGAATTCGGCAGATTCGCGGCCGTCGCCAAGCTCTATGCCACCGAGGCAGCGGGCGAGATCGTCGACGCCGCCGTGCAGATCTTCGGCGCCGCCGGGCTGGTCGAGGACAGCCCGACCGAACGGCTCTACCGCCAGGTCCGTTCACTGCGCATCTATGAGGGGCCCTCCGAGGTGCTCGAGATGGTCATCGCCGACGCCTTGTGAACGACCGCGACCGACGGGGAGGAGAATGATGACAGCTGAACACCTGCGGCTGGCCGGAATCGGCGCCGGGCCTGCCAATTTGAGCCTGGCGGCCCTGTTGTACGACGATCCCGAGCTGCCGAACGTGTTTTTCGACCGCAAGCCGCATTTCATCTGGCACGACGACCAGCTCATCACCGGCTCGACCTTGCAGGTGTCGATCTTCAAGGATCTGGTGAGCCTGTCCGATCCGACCAACCGGTTCTCGTTCCTGTCCTATCTGCACGACCACGGGCGGATGTACCACTACATCAACGCGCAGTTCGCGAGCGTGCCGCGCAGTGAGTTCCGCAACTACCTGGCCTGGGCGGCGGAGAGGAACGAGAACATCGTCTTCTCGGAGACGGTCGAGCGAGTCGAATTCGACGGGGTCTTCCGCGTCGTCACCGACCGCCGCGAGGTCACCGCCGACAACATCGCCGTGGGAGTGGGCACCGTGCCGTGGGTACCCGAGGTCGCCGAGCCGTATCTGGGTGCCACACAGTTCCATGTCTGCGATTACCTGTCGCGGTCGAAGGGATTGCGCGGCAAGCGAGTCGCCGTCGTCGGTGGCGGTCAGTCCGGGGCCGAGGCGTTCCTGGATCTGATCTCGCGGCGTGAGTCCGAGGGGCTGGCCCGGGTGCTGTGGATCTCCAAGCGGCGCAGCTACTTTCCGATCGATGACTCGACCTTCACCAACGACTTCTACATGCCGGGCTACTCCGACTACTTCTATCAGCTCCCCGAAAGCAAGCGCACCGAGATCAATTCGGCTCACCTGCTGACCGCCGACGGCATCTCCGAGTCCACGCTCCGGGCGATTTACCAGGAGCTGTACCGGGTGCAGTTCATCGAGGGGGCAGCACACCGGTTCGGGCTGCTGCCCAGTCGGACGGTCACCGCCGTCGATCGCATCGGCGGCGGCTGGGAACTCACGGTCCGGCACAACGACGAACCCGACCAAACCCAGTGCGTCGCGGTCGACGCGGTGGTGTGGGCGACCGGGTTCCGTCCGGCCGGCAAAGAGTTCCTCGACCCTTTGCTGGACCGCATCGAAACCGAGAACGGCGAATTCCGCCTCGATGAGGACTTCGCCGCCATCTGGGACGGCCCACCGGACCGCAACATCTACATGCAGAACGCCGCCCGTGGTCAGCGCGGGCTTCCGGATGTCAACCTGAGCCTCAACGCCTGGCGAGCAGGACGCATCACCGACCGGCTGCACAACCGGCGAGGGGCGGAGCCGATGACGTCGTTCATCGAATGGTCGGCCAAGAACGTGCGGGGCACGCAATGAACACGGTGGACATCGCCGTTGTCGGGGGCGGCATCGTTGGCGCCGTCGTCACCCGTGAGTTCGCGATGGCCTATCCCGGTGCGGACATCGTGGTGCTGGAACAGGGACTCATCGGCCTGGGGGCATCCAGCCGCTCCGCGGGTGTGCACTTCCCGCGCGGCGCGACAGCGCGGGTCAGGTCCATGACCGGTTACAGCCATCGGTACTGGCGGGACCTGGCCGTCGAACTGGATCTGCCACTGTGCGCCGTCGACGCGACCGTGGTTGCCTCGGCCGACCGTGCCGGCGCGGTCCGGGCCGCCTACCTCGACCTCGGTGCGACGACAACGGCAGCCGCCCCGGCCGGCACGCTGGCCTGGACGTTGCACGGCTGCCACTACGCCGATGTCCTGGCTGTCACCCAGCGGATCCTCAGCGCGCTGTGTGGCCGGGTGATCATCTGGGAGGGCAGCGAAGTGGTCGCCGTCGAGCCCGGCGACGACCACCGACTCGTCCTGCGGCACGGTGGCGAGCTGCGGGCCCGGCGGGTCGTGCTCTGTCCCGGCCCGTGGATCGCGCACCCGGCGTGGGCCGATCTGGTCGCGCCGCTTGGCCTGCGGGTCAAGAAGATCGTGGCCGCGCACATCGACGCGGCGCCCGGCCCGGATACCCCGCTCATCGTCTTCGATGACGAGGATGCCTTCCTGCTCCCCGTCCGCCACCGCGGGCATTTCCTGTTCAGCTACACCTGTGAGGTCTGGGACGTCTCTCCCGATACGGTCGCGCTCGGTGTGAGTCGAGCCGAGCTCGACGATGCCCGCGCTGTTCTCGAGCGCTATGCGCCCGAGTTGGTGCGGCGCTGCCGATCAGGCCGGGTGTTCTGTGACGCCTACAGCCCTCGGCGCGAACCGGTCGTCGCCGAGCTCGGCCCCGGACTGGTCTTCGCCGGAGCGGCCGGCGGCTCGGGTTACCGGCTCGCTCCCGCGATCGCCCGCGACGCGATCGCCTGTCTCGACCCCGCGGCCACCCGCTCGCTGCATCGCACCAAGGAGAAGCAGCCATGATCTTGAACTACTACAGTGAATCCGAGCTGACCGAAGAATTCGGCATCGACATGTCCGAGGTTGCCGGGCTCGGGGTCGGTGCCGGTTGGGGGCGCGTCTCCCCCGGCGCCAGCTCGAGGACCGATCGGCACGACGAGACCGAGTTCTTCGTGATCGTGGCCGGCGAGGGTGAGCTGGTCGTCGACGGCCACCATCACCACGCACGGCCGGGTACGGTGGCCCTGTTCGAGCCGTTCGAATCCCATGTCATCGCCAACACCGGCGCGGTGGACCTGGTCTTTTTCACCCAGTACTGGCGCGACGCGGCCCGCGCCCAGTTCTCGGCACGCTCGCGAATCCGCCCGCACGCGACCGACCGGCCCCAGTTCGTGTTCTCCACACCGCCGACCCCCAACGGTGATCTGCACCTCGGCCACCTTTCCGGGCCCTACCTGGGCGCTGACGTGTATGTGCGGTACCAGAGACTCAACGGCAATCAGGCGTGGCACATCACCGGGAGCGACGACTTCCAGAGTTACGTCGAGGCCCTGGCCGGTCGCGAGAACATGGATCCCGCCGATGTCGCCCGCCACTACTCGGCCGAGATCGCCGCGACGCTCGACGCGATGGACATCGCGGTCGACCAGTATTACGTCACGAGCGCCGACGAGGGGTACGCCGAGGGACTGCGGCGATACTTCACGCGGTTGGTCGACTCCGGCCGGGTGCGGCCGCAGGCGACGCCGGGGCTCGTCGACGGCGCCACCGGCGAATACCTCTACGAGGTCAACGTTTCCGGGGCCTGCCCCGGCTGCGCGAGCGCCACCAGCGGCAACATCTGTGAGGAGTGCGGTCGGCCCAATCTCGTCAGCGACCTCGGCGCGCCGCGCTCACGGCTGAGCGACGCCGTCCCGCACCGCACCGATATCGAGCGCTACACGCTGGCGCTGCACGAGTTCGCCGACTTCGTGGCCGACCACCACCGGCGTGGACGCGCTCCGGCCCGGCTGCGCGAACTCGCGCACCGGGTATTCGCCGGTGGCGCGATCGACCTGCCGCTCTCGCACCCCGCCGTTTGGGGTGTGCGCCCCGCCGAATCCGCGGCCGCCGGGCAGGTGATCTGGGCGTGGCCCGAAATGGCCTACGGGTTCCTGCACGGTATCGAGCGGCTCGGTGCCGAACTGGTGACCGGCTGGTCCCGCGATGTGCCCGACCCGGACTGGAAGATCGTCCATTTCTTCGGCTACGACAACAGCTTCTATCACGCGATTCTCTACCCGGTCCTCTACCGGCTCGCCTTCCCCGGGTGGAACCCCGACATCGACTACCACCCCAACGAGTTCTACCTCCTCGACGGCGCCAAGTTCTCCACCAGCCGCCGCCATGCCGTCTGGGGCAAGGAGATCCTCACGCCCGGCACGGTCGACGCGGTTCGCTACTACCTGTGCCGGACCCGCCCCGAGGGCGAGCGCACCGACTTTCGCCGGACCGAATTCGACCGCGCCGTGACCGACACCCTGGTCGGGCAGTGGGAGGGCTGGCTGACCGATCTCGCCGAGCGCGTCGGCCGCGACCACGGTGGCATCGTTCCCGATGCCGGCACCTGGACCAGCGAGCACACCGCCTTCCTCAGCCGCCTGTCGGTGCACCTCGACGAGATCACCGCCGCCCTCAATCCCGAGGGGTTCTCGTTACGCCGGGCGGCGGCCGGCTTGGACGGCATCGTCACCGATGCCCGCGCCTTCGCCTGCCAGCAGTCTCGCCTCGCCGGGCTCGATCGCTGGGGTTCGGAGGGCCGTACCGCGACGGCGCTGGAACTGGCCGCCGCGCGGCTCCTCGCCGCCGTGTCGGCGCCGCTGATGCCGCGCTTCTCCGGCCGCCTGGCCGCCGCCATCGGCATCTCCGAGATCACGACCTGGCCGGAGACGGTCGAACTCGTTCCCCCGGGCAGCCGGTGCGCGCCGGCCGGGACCCACTACTTCGACGCCGCCGCGATTGTCGGAGCGTTGACCGCGGGCGCGCGATGAGTGCGGGAGCGGTGGTGCCGGAATCGGTCATCAACCGCATCGTCGCCGACCGGCCCGATCACGCGGGCGTGCTCACCGTGGCCGGTTTCGGCGGAATCCGGACGATGCCGTTGGCCGAGTTCTACGACCGTGCCAGGGCCGTCGCGGGTGTCCTGCGGCGCAAGGGGATCGGCGCGGGAGATCGGGTCGGGGTGTGTGCCGGTAACTGCCTCGAATGGGTGCTGCTCGACCTGGCCGCGCTGATGCTCGGGGTGCAGACGGCCGGCTTCGAGCCGGGCAAATTCACCGCGGATGCCGACTTGGTCGACCGCTACGGTCTGAGCCTGCTGTACTGCGACGGGGCGATCGGCGCCGACGCGGCGTCGGGCGTGCTGCCGATGACGGAGATTTCCTCCTACGCCGACGAGCCACCAGGCGAATTCGACCCGGTCGGGTACAGCCCCACCGACTGCAGCACGGTGAAGTTCACGTCGGGCTCCACCGGAGTTCCCAAGGGGCTGGAGGCCAGTGTCGGCAGCATCGACTCCTCCCTCACCGCCGTGCAGCTGCTGTTCGACCATCGTCCCGGTGACAACCTCCTCGTCTTTCTCCCGCTCTCGCTGCTGCAGCAGCGCTATTGGCTCTATTCGGCGCTGCGCTGGGGTCATGACATCACCATCACCAGCTACCAGTCGGTGTTCGCGGTGATGGCGGTCGTGCGTCCGACCGTCGTCATGGGTGTGCCCGGGTTCTTCGACACCGCCAAGCGGCACATCGAGAGCCGTCGGGGCGACGGGCTCGATACGGCCGCGGCCGCCGAGGAGTTGTTCGGTGGTCGCATCCGCTACCTGTGGACCGGGTCGGCGCCCGCCGATCCGGGCGTGCTCCGGTTCTTCGACGACGCCGGCCTGCCGATATTCGAAGGCTACGGCCTCAACGAAACCTGCATTGCCACCAAGAACCATCCCGGCGCGCACCGCGCGGGCAGCGTCGGCCAATCGTTGCCCGGTAAGCAGGTGATCGTCGATGACGACGGCGTGGTCTGCGTCCGCAGCGATCACCCCGTCAACACTGCCTACACCTTCGCCGCGCCCGGCGACAGTGCGCGGATGTTCCGACCCGGTGGCGTGGTTCGCACCGGTGATCTCGGACGAATCGACGAGGACGGCTTCCTGTACATCCTCGGCCGCACCGATGACGTCATCGTCCTCGACAACGGTCAGAAGATCGTGGTCCGGCCCGTCGAGACCCGTTTCCGCGGTACGGGCGTGGTCACCGAATGCGTCGTGTTCTGCCCGAATCAGACGGAACTGGTCGCCGTGGTCGCGCCCGGCCCCGGCCCGGTGGACACCGCGGCCATCGCCGCAGCGCTGGATGCGGTCAACGCCGCGGGCGAACCCGACGAGCACATCGCGAGGGTCGTCGTCGCCGAGGAGCCTTTCACCGTCGACAACGGGCTCAGCACCGCGCAGTTCAAGCCGATCCGGAACCGGATCCGGGAACGGTACCGCCATCACCTCGACGACCCGAAGGAGGGCATTCATGCCGGCCGACCTCGACGCCCTGGCCCGCGATCAGCTTGCGAAGGTACTGCGTGACGGGCCTGCACCCGCCGCGCTCGACCCCGGTCGCGACCTTGTCGAAACCTACGGACTCACCTCGCTCAACAAGGTCATGTTCCTGACCTCCCTGTGCAAGGCCGCCGATGTCGGCCTGGACCGGCTCACCGAAGACGACCTCGCCCGGATGCGCACCCTCGGCGACGTCGTCGAGGTGCTGCGATCGATGGTGCGAGGTGATGCGGTATCGACAGGCGCCTGGAGCGAGATCGCATCCGCTGTGCTCGCCAACGACCATGTGTCGCTGCATCCGGTCGCGGAGACCGACCGGGAGCCGTTGCGCAAGATCGCATTCGATGCGCGCATCTGGACCTACTTCGTCGCCCGTGTCGACAACGACGCCGACTTCGACGCGTTCTTCGACACCATGCTCGCCGACCAGGCCGCGAGCAAGCGCGCCGTCTATGTCATCGTCGACAAGCACACCGGCCGGGTGGCCGGTAGCTCCAGCTACGGCAATCTGGCCGAGGCCGACCGGCGGCTGGAGATCGGATGGTCGTGGCTGGGCACGGACTTCCAGGGCCGCGACGTCAACCGTTGGGCGAAGTATCTCCTGCTCGAGCACGCGTTCGAAACGATGCACGCCATGCGTGTCGAGTTCAAGACCGATGTCCTCAACACCCAGGCCCGGGCCGGACTCCGCAAGATCGGCGCCGGTGAGGAAGGCGTATTTCGCAGCTACAACTACATGCCGTCAGGGCGGCGCAGGGACGCGGTCTATTACTCGATCCTCGCCGGTGAATGGCCGTCGGTGAAGCGGCAGTTGCGCACCCGAGGCCGGGTGGTCGACCCGTCGTGATCGAGGTACCGCTGCTCGACCTTGCCGGCCCCGCCCGTGCCCGTGGGCTCGGCCACGGGCACGCCCTGGCCGGGCGGCTGCGTGGCTTCCTCGGTGACTCGCTGGCGCGGCTCGGGTATCTGACCGACCGGCCTGTCGATCTCGGCTCGGCGCATGCTGTCATCGCGGCGCACCGCGACGCGGTAGTCGCCGCGCTACCGGATCTGGCCGACGAGGTCGACGGTCTGGGGCTCGGCGCGCGGATCAGCCGTGACGAGGCCTGGTTGCTGCAACTGCGCCGCGAGATACTCGGATACAGCCGGGTTACCGCCGGTGACTGCACCGGCTACGCCACGGCTCGCGGTGCGCCGGTGCTGGCCCAGACGATCGACCTGAACGGGAACCTCGACGACCAGATCGCGGTGCTGGCCGTCTCGGGCCCGCGTCACCGCTCGGTGCTGGTGAGCTTCGCGGGGCTCCTCGGCTATCTGGGTGTCAACGACGCCGGGGTCGCCGTCGGGCTCAATCTCGTGCTCGGTGGCACGTGGGGGCGCGGGATACCGGTCTACCTCGCGATCCGGCACCTGCTCGACACCGCCGAGAGCGTCGAGCACGCCGTCGCGATCCTGAACGACCTCACGCTGTCGAGTTCGAGAGCCTTCCTGCTCTGCGATGCGGACCGGACTGTGTGTGTCGAGACTCTGGGGGCCGAGCGACGAGTCCTGGAAGGAGAAGAACTGTTCCACACCAACCATTTCCTGCATCCGGATTTCGAGGCACGCGACGAGATGAATGTTTTCGCCCGGAATTCGTCCCGTCGGCGCCTGGAATCGGTTCGAGCGATCGGTATACCGGATGCCGATGACATCGCGGGACACCATCGCGTGCTGTCGACGGCGCCGATATGCGTGCCGGACAACGGAGATATTCGCCGGGAGCGGACCGTGGCGGCCGTAATACTGCGCCCGGATCTCCGAGAGTTGCGGCTGTGGCCCGGCGACCCGTCGGCCGCGAATGAGCACGTATTCTCGATCAGCTGATCTGTCGTACCGTGTCGGCTCCGCCGGGATCGATCGACGGGGACCGCGGAAAGTGAGGATTATTCGGCACGACCGGCGCTCCGATAATGGTATTCGGTCGTGGTTTCGACGTCCGCAATAATAAATCTCGGGTCAAGTGGCATCTCGGTTTCGGCGCGAATTGGATCTTGTGGCGGGGTACTCGGTGTGCGAATCTCGGGGCACCGACCGCGATTCATGATGATTTCGCGTTTCGGGTTCGATCGCTTGCCCGTCCGTTGGAAGGAACTCCATGTTCACCGGTCTCAGCGCCTTTCATCTCACGCCCACCGACGATGCCGATATCGACGAGAAGCGGCTCGCGCACCTCGTCACCCGGCTGGTCACGGCGGGTGTGGATTTGATCGGCACACTCGGCTCGACCGGCAATTACGCCTACCTCGATCGTGCGCAACGCGATCGCGTGGCCACGATCGCCGTCGATGCCGCGGGTGAGGTTCCCGTCATGGTCGGCATCGGCGCCCTGCGCACCAGCGATGTCCTCGCCGCGGCCGAGGACGCCCAGAATGCGGGCGCCGCCGCGGTTCTGCTCTCGCCGGTCTCCTACCAGCCGCTCACCGATGAGGAGGTCTTCGGGCTCTACGAGGACGTCACCAAGGAATTGTCGGTTCCGCTGTGCGTGTACGAGAATCCGCGCACCACGAAGTTCACCTTCAGCGACGAACTGCACGGGCGAGTCGCCGCGCTGCCCAACGTCGGCGCGGTGAAGACCCCCGGTGTATCCGCTGAGCTGGCACCCGCCAGAATCGCCGAGCTGCGCGGCGCGCTGCCCGACGACGTGGCGATCGGCTTCAGCCTCGACGAGTTCGGTGTCGGTGGCGTCATCGCGGGGGCGGACGTGTGGCTCAGTGTCATCGGCGGCCTGCTGCCCGAGGAATGCGTGACGATCACCAGAGCACTGGCGAACGGCGACAACGAGCGGGCCACGGCACTGTCCGCGCGCATGGCACCGTGGTGGGATCTGTTCCGCCGCTACGGCAGCCTGCGCGTCGTCACCGCCGCCGCCGAACAGCTCGGACTCATCGGCTCGCCGAACCTGCCCCGGCCGCTGCGCGGAATTCCCGAGGCCGCCCGGCACGAGGTTGCCGCCGCACTCGACGCGCTCGACATCCGCGTATGACACACGGCGTGCACCGCGACCAGCGATTGTTCACCACGGGTGTGACGGCGCTGGCGCCGGCGACCTGGGGAACCACCTATCTGGTGGCGACCGAGTGGTTGCCGCCGGACCGCCCGCTGCTGGCCGCCACCGTGCGGGCGCTGCCCGCGGGGCTGATTCTGCTGGCCTTCGCTCGCACGGTGCCGCGGGGGATCTGGCTGTGGCGGTCCCTGGTGCTCGGCACGCTCAATATCGGTGCGTTCTTCTTCTTGTTGTTCGTCGCAACCTTTCACCTGCCGGGCGGCATAATAGCGGTGATCATGTCGATGCAACCGATGTTCGTCCTGGTGCTGGCGGCGCTTCTCATCGGGGACGAAATTCGGCTCGAGCATATGGTGGCCTGCGTGCTCGGCGCCGGAGGCGCCATATTGCTGGTATTCAAGGGGGCGGTGGTACTGGATTCCGTCGGTGTTGTCGCGGCGTTGAGTGGAGCGGTGTGTATGGCCGCCGGAATAACGCTGACCAAACGGTGGGGGCGTCCGGACGGCGTGGGATTGCTTCCCTTCACCGGCTGGCAGCTCGTTGCGGGCGGACTCGTGTTGCTTCCTTTTCTGCTGTTCGTCGAAGGCCTGCCGAACAGCATTACCGGAATCAATATCGTGGGGTTCGCCTATTTTATTTCCATGGGTGCGGTCATCAGCTACGCGATCTGGTTCCACGGGATCGAGAGATTACCGGCACTGTCGGTCTCCTTCCTTTCCCTCGGCAGCCCGATCGTCGCCACTCTCCTCGGATATCTTTTTCTGCACCAGACGTTGTCGATTCTGCAACTGGTCGGCATCCTGGTGATCATCGGTGCCGCACTTCTCGCGCAACCCCGATCGGTCAACCTCCGTCGGCCGCGCTCCCCCGCTGTCGATTCCGGCAGCGGCGCGACAGCCGAACCGGCGCCGTCGACAGTGGAAGGGAGGATTCCATGAGTTGCGGCATACGCCGCGGCTGTTCACCTACCACGGGTGGAGGCGGATGGACCTGACCGCGCGGTAGCCTGACCCGAAGGCGACGCGGCAGGATCGGGGAATTCCATGGGCGCTACCACCATTGCCAGGCAGTGCACCCTGTGCGAGGCGCATTGCGGGATTCTGGTGACCGTCGAGGACGAGCGGGTCACCAGGATCGAGGGGAATCCCGCGGATGTGCTGTCCAAGGGATACATCTGTCCCAAGGCGACGGCGATGGGCGGGCTGCATCATGATCCGGATCGGCTGCGGACGCCGATGCGGCGGGTGGGTGAGCGGTTCGAGCCGGTCGGGTGGGACGAGGCGTTCCGCGAGATCGGGCAGCGGTTGCGGCGGGTGCGTCGCGAGCACGGGCCCAGTGCGATCGGGATGTATCTGGGGAATCCGGCGGCGCACAGTTCTTCGGTGATCTATGGGGCGTTGCTGCGTGCGGTGTTGCTGACGCGGAACTTCTTCTCGGCGTCGTCGATCGATCAGCTGCCGCAGGAGTTCGTGGCGTGGCGGATGTTCGGGTCGAATGTGCTGATGCCGATCACCGATATCGATCGGACGGCTCGGTTGGTGATCCTCGGGGCGAATCCGGCGGTGTCCAACGGGTCGATCACCACGATGCCGGGTGCGCGGGACCGTATCCGGGCGGTGCGCGAGCGTGGCGGCACGGTGGTGGTCATCGATCCGCGGCGCACGGAGACGGCGCGGCTGGCCGATGAGCATGTGGCGGTGGCGGCGGGCGGTGATCCGTATCTGCTGCTGGGGATGCTGCATGTGCTTGTCACCGAGAAGTTGTGTGACGAGCGGCTGATTCGCGCGGAGTGCAATGGGTGGGGTGAGTTGCGTGCGCTGGTCGCGGACTTCTCCCCCGAGGTGGCGGCGCCGCACGCGGGGGTGGACGCGCAGACGATCCGGCGGCTGGCGCGCGAGCACGCCGCGGCGGAGTCGGCGGTGCTGTACGCGCGGATCGGGGTGTGCCAGCAGGTGACCGGCACGCTGACGCATTGGCTGGTGAATGCGATCAACGCGGTCACCGGGAATCTGGATCGGCCCGGCGGGCAGATGTTCGCGTCGCCGCCGATCGATGCGGCGCGGTTCGCGAAGTATCTGCCGATGGGGTACGGGGCGTGGACGGATCGGTCGGGGGCGCACAAGGCGTTCCGTACGGAGTTGCCGGTGGGGGTGCTCGCCGACGAGATCCTGACCGAGGGGCCGGGGCAGATCCGGGCGATGATCACCTACGCGGGTAATCCGGTGCTGTCGACGCCGCAGCGGGGCAGGCTGGGTGCGGCGCTGGATTCGCTGGATTGCTATGTGGCCGTTGACATGTATGTCACGGAGACGACCCGGCACGCGGATTTCATCCTGCCGCCGATCTCGCTGCTCGAGCGCGAGGACGTGGATGTGCTGCTTCCGGTGTTCAGTGTGCGCAACAACCTGCGCTACAACGCGCGGGTGTTCGATCCGCCCGCTGATGGTCTCGAGGATTGGCAGATCATGGCGCGGTTGGTGACCGAGCTGGTGCCGTTGCCGGTGCGCGGGATGACCGGCCGGCTGCTCAACGGTGTGTTCGAGCAGTTCAGCCCGATGCGGTTGACGTCGCTGGGTGTGCTCACCGGTCCGTATGGGGTGCTGCGCAACGGGTGGAAGGGTTTGACGGTCGGGAAGGTGCGTGCGTCGGCGGGCGGTGTCGATCTCGGTCCGTTGCGTCCGCGGTTGCGTGCGCTGATCGGCACGAAGGACCGCAGGGTTCAGCTCGCGCCGAGTGATTTCCTCACCGCGGCACGGGCTTTGATCGATGAGGCGCGTCGTGGTGGCGCGGCGACCGCCGCGCCGGATGGCTTCGACCTGAAGTTGATCGGCCGTCGTCATCTGCGCAGCAACAACTCCTGGCTGCACAATGTCCCGGCGATGGTGAAGGGCCGTGATCGCTGTACCGCGCTGATGCATCCGGCCGATGCCGCCGATCGCGGGCTGGTGGACGGCGAATCCGTCGCGGTGCGCTCGCGTGTCGGCTCGATCGAGGTCACCCTCGAGGTCAGCGACGATATCCGCCCGGGCACGGTGGCTATCCCCCATGGCTGGGGCCACCGCGAACCCGGCGTCGGCTGGCAGGTCGCCGCCGCGCTGCCTGGCGCGAACGTGAACCTCCTCCACGACCCCGCCCTGATGGACACCCTCTCCGGCACTGCCGCCGTCAACAGCACCTGGGTCAGCGTGGCGGGCGCGGCACGATCATGATTGCCCCCGGGTAGCACCCGGGGTGTGGCCGAGGGTGCGGCGGTAGACGTCGATGAAGGCGCTGGTGGTGGCCCAGCCGCAGCGGTGGGCGATGACGGAGACGGGCAGGCCGTCGGCGAGGAGTTGCACCGCGGTGTGCAGGCGGAGCTGGGTGCGCCATTGGGGGTAGGTCATGGCGAATTCGGTGCGGAACAGGCGGGACAGGGTGCGTTCGCCCGCGCCGACGCGGGTGCCGAGCCGGTCGAGGGTCCATGGTTCGGCGAGGTCGGCGGCGACGAGGGCGCAGGCGGCGCGCAGCCGGTCGTCGCGGGCGGCGGGTAGGCGCAGTGGTTGTTCGGGGCTGCGGCGGATGCGGTCGAACAGGACCTGGCGCAGGCGGTCGTATTCGTCGGCGGGCAGAGTGCCGGGTTGTGAGCAGGCGATGAGCAGTTCGCGCAGCAGCGGGTGGGCGGCGATCACCGACGGGCCCGGGCGGGCCATGTCGAGGGGGAAGGCGACGCAGTGGAAGCGGGTCGGTCCGTAGAAGTGGTGTTCGTGCCAGTGGCCTGCGGGGATCCAGATGGCGCGATCGGCGGGGGCGATCCAGTGCCCGGCGTCGGTGCGGACCTCGGCCACACCGGAACTCGGGTAGACGATCTGGTGTACGTCGTGGCGGTGCCGATCGATATGTGAGCCCGCGGGCTGGTCGCGCGCCAAGGTCGCGGCGTGCGAGTGTTGGCGGGTTATCGACATATTCCGGCATTTTATCGGAAGCCTGCCTATGCCGCCGGTTCCTACGCTGAGCTGCGGACCGGGTGAAGGAGGCGGCGATGGTGACAGGTCAAGCGGTACAGCTGGATTCGCGTTCGGCGTGGCAGCGGATGCGCCACTGGGCGTTCGCGCACGCGGTCGACGACTTCTATCAGGGTCTGGTGCCGGCGAGCATCCCGTTCTTCGTACTGGAACGCGACTACAGCTATGTCGCCGCGTCGGGTCTGGCGTTGGCGGCGACGCTGGGAAGTTCGCTACCGCAACCGATTCTGGGGGTGATCGCGGATCGGTGGCGGATGCTGTGGCTGGCGCCCGCGGGTCTCGCGGTCGCCGGGATCGGCGCGGGGCTGGCCGGGCTGGCGCCGAGTTATCCGCTGGTGTGGCTGTTGCTGCTGCTGTCGGGTATCGGTATCGCGGCGTTCCATCCGGCGGCCGGGCGTGACGCGCGCCGGGCCGCGGGTGACAGCGCCACCGCGATGAGCCTGTTCGCGGCGGGCGGCAGCGTCGGATTCTTCCTCGCGCCCGCGGTGGCGACACCGGCGCTGGTGTCCCTCGGTGTCGGTGCGACGGCGCTGTTCATTCCGCCCGCGGTGCTGATGGGCTTCGTGCTGTGGCGCTTCCAGCAGCGGCAGTCGCGGAACCCGGTGGCGGCGAAGCATTCCGGCGGTCGTGATCGCTGGGTGCCGTTCCTGGTGCTGACCGCGGTGGCGGTGGTGCGCTCGGTGATCTCCGGCGGCATCGCCACCTTCCTGGCGCTGTACTGGATCAACCACCTCGGCGCCTCGCAGGCCCTCGGCGGTGCGGCACTGACGGTGTTCTTCGTCGGCGGCGTGGCGGGGACATTGACGGGCGGGCGTCTCGCCGACCGGCTCGGCGTCCTGCGTACCATCCAAATCGGTTCCGTCGCAGCCATTCCCGCGCTGGTGGCGCTGCGTGCGACCCCCGATCCATGGCTGGGCCTGCTCGCCGCCGCCGCGGTGGGCGTCGCGATGAACATCCCCTTCGCCGTCCTGGTGAAACTCGGCCAGGACTACCTTCCGAACAGACCCGGCACCGCCGCGGGCGTCACCCTGGGCCTCGCCGTCAGCGCGGGCGGCGCCTTCGTCCCGATCTTGGGTATCCTCGCCGACCACTCCGGCCCCCAAGCCGTCCTTACTGCCCTGTGCTTCGTCCCCCTCGCCGCCGTCGCCCTCGGCCTGCTCCTCGCCGACCCCTCGGCCGAATAGCCCCGCCGAACCCGAACGGGCAACGGGCGCACGTGGGCCCCGGCACCGCAGGCGTTCGCCACTCTCACGTTCGGCCCACCGGATTGTCGGCTTCGTGTCTGCGGGCGCGAACAACTCGGGCCATGACTCGTCTGCGAGTGGCCGCCACGGGGGCGATCACGGCAGTTGCTCGATGTGCAGCCGGGGTATGCGTGCGTAGCGTTCACCGGTGGTGGTCAGCAACGGCCACTGCCGCCACGATGCCGACCATGCCGCGTGTATCTCGTCGACACCGAGTTCCGATCCCGCGCACAGGCGCCCGGCCTGACGCGCGATCACTTCGTCGAGCTCATCGACGTAGAACACGTTTTCCAGGGTGGGGACGCGTTCGAGTGCGGGATGCGCATGATCAGGCGCGTCGCGCCATGCGGCGCTCAACGCCGCGGCGGGCACGACGACGGTGGAGAAGTCGGCGATCGCCGCGCGGACCCTGGCACGGATGTAGAGGCTCTTACCCGAGGCGAAGTCGATCAATGCTGTGGTGTCGAGAACGATCCCGTCGATCACGCCGCCGACGTCCCGGCACGCCGGGGCTTACGCATCCGAGCGATCAGGGCTTGCTCCTCGGGTGAGGCCGGGCCGAACAACTCGTCCAGCGCGCGCGCGGCCCGCGCGTAGTCGAGGCTGCGGCGCGCGGCGTCGGCGAGGAACCCCGACACCGAGTCGGCAGCACCGGCCGCGGCGAGCTTCTTGATCTCCTCGTGCAGGTCGTCGGGGATGGTGATGTTGATCCGCGCCATCTCCTCACGATACACACTTTTGATCGAGGCAGTGTGTATAGCGCCGGTCAGTTGGTGGTTTGGTCGACGCGGGTGCCGTTGATCCAGGCTTTCGGTTCGGCGAGGAAGGGGGTGTCGCCGAGGCGGTCGAGGTCGGCCAGGAACGCGGCGGTGGTGCGGGTGGCGGCTTTGCTGGTGCCGGTGGACAGGAAGGCGGCGAGTTCGTGGTTGAGGCCGCGGGACAGGGTGTTGTCGGTGCCGAAGTAGATGGCGCGCTTGAGTTCCTTGATCACCACCGGATTTCGGGTGGCCAGGCGTGCGGCGGTGGCCTTGGTTTCGGCGAGTAGTTCGTCGGGGGTGGTGAGCCGGTGGACCAGGCCGAGGCGCAGGCCATCCTGCGCGCTGACCGGTGCGCCCTCGAGTGTCAGCTCGATCGCTTTGGCGGCGCCGATGAGTCGCGGCAGGCGCTGGGTTCCGCCGCCGCCGGGGATGAGGTTGGCCAGCGATTCGATCTGGCCGAGCTTGACGTGGTCGGCGTCGGCGGCGTAGCGCAGATCGCAGGCGAGCGCGATCTCGTGGCCGCCGCCGAGTGCGGGGCCGTTGATGGCGGCGAGGTAGACGAGGCGAGATCGGTTCATCCGCATGGTGGTTCGCTTCCACCGGTAGCCCCACACCATGCCGACGCCGAGGCCGCCGCCGAAGCGTTCCAGTGCGCGCACGGTGCCCGGCACCCGCAGTGAGGTGTTGAGCAGCGGGATGAGCGGTGCGACGGCGCGGGCGGGGATGAACGGGTGCGGCAGTGCCACCATGTCGATCAGTGCCCGCGGGTCGGCGTGGGTGAGGAAGCGGCCGGGCAGGCCGCCGGTGAGCACGATCGCGCCGATGCTGTCGTCGGTGTCGGCGGCGGCGGTGAGCAGGTCCAGATCGCGGACGACGGCGGGGGTGACGAAGTTCAGTGGCGGTGCGACGATGCTCGCGGTGAGCACCCGGCCGTCCTGGCTCAGTTCGAGTGTTTCGAGCTGAAGTTCGGCTGCGCTGGTCATCGGCGACTCCTTCGGTGCGCACGTGGGCGATACCCGGAAGTCGTTGTGGCATATGACGATTCGGCCGGGCACGGCGACGCGATCAGATTATGGTCCACACCATAATACGTGTGTCACTCCGTCACGGCTACCACCCTTGGGTGGATATCGGCGACCGCCCCGGGGCGGACATCCGTCGTGCTCAGCGGGCAGCGTCGAGCAGTATCCGCAGCTCGCTCAAGGTGTCGTCCAGCGGAGAGGTGGAGCGTTGGACCCGGCACAGCGCGACCGCGCCCTCGATCGACGCGACGGTCAGGGTGGCCAGACGTTGGGCGCGTTCCTCGGCGATGCCCTCGCGCACGAGCATGCCGGTCATCAACAGGTGCCAGCGTTCGAAGATCGCCGCCGCCGACGCCGCGAATTCCGGTGTGTCGTCGTTGGTTTCGACGGCGACCGCGAAAATGGGGCAGCCCGCCCGGAAATCGCTGTCGGTGAGGGTCCGGCGCCACAGCGCGCCGAACTGCTCGAGCGCCCCGGCCGAATCGCCCTCACGGGTCAACTGTTCGATGAACTGGGTCATCAACTCCCCCGCGATGGTGACCGCGTCGGTGATCATCTGCGTGCGCCCGCCGGGGAAATGGTGATACACCGACCCGCGCGGCGCGCCGGTGCTGGCGAGTACCCGGTCCACGCTGGTGGCGCTGGCGCCGTGCACGCGCAGGGAGTCGATGGTGCCCTCGATCATCCGCCGCCGCGCGTCGGGTAGACGCGGGCGGGGAGTCGCGTCGCTGCGTGCTCGCTTCGAACTTGCCACGTCACCATCTTATGGGGTGTGCCATAGTGGCGGTGGTCGAGCCCTGCTCAGGATTCGCCTCCCGCCACGCCGTCACCGCTCGGGATGCCGTTCGGCGCGACCCGCGCGCTGTGGAACTCGAGGAACGCGGCAAGGGTCTCCTTGGGCGCCTCGAGCTGCGGGTAGTGCCCGACCGGCAGTTCGACCACATCCGGATTCGGGATGAGCTCGCGGTAGCGCTGGGCCATATGCCCGCCCGAGACCGGATCGAGCACCCCGTCGATCAACCGCAGCGGCACCACGGCCTCGCGCAGCGCCCCCACCCAGCGCTCACGGTGCCTGCGCCGCTCGGCCATGTATCCGAGTAGCTTGTGCGCGTTGCGATGTCCGTGCCTGGTGCACCACAGCAGCCAGAACTGGCGTTGCGCGTCGGCGTCGGGGCGGGTGTCGGGACCGAACACCGCGGCCAGGCTGCGCCCGAACGAGCCCTCGGTGGTCAGCGTGCTGAGCAACGGACCGACCGGACTCGCCAGCAACCGCTGGACCAGGCGCGCGCGATGGGTTTCCGGGAACAGGCCCCCGTTGAGCAGGCACACCGATTCGATGACCAGCGAGGAATCCCCTGCCGCGCGGCGGTCGGCGTCGCGGGCGAGCAGTTCCTGGGCGACGGTGTCGCCGTAGTCGTGGGCGAGCAGGTGCACGCGGCCGATTCCCTGTGCGCGCAACAGGTTTTCGTGGATGTCGGCCTGATCGGCGATGCTGTAGTCGTAGTCGCGTGGTTTGGCGGAGAAGCCGAATCCGATCATGTCCGGGGCGATGACGCGGGCGAACCGCGCGCACAGACCCGGCCAGAGTAGATGCCAGTCCCAGGACGCGGTCGGGAATCCGTGCACGCACAGCAGCGTGTCCGCGGGCCCGCCGCCGCCGTCGCGCCAGAAGATCTGATGTCCTCGATGGGTGTGCCTGCGCCCGAGCGCCCGCCATTCGGCAAACTCCTCCATGGCCACCAGCATTGCCGGTGAACCGCACCGGCACAGCGATTCCGGCGGCATTGCACGTGTCAAGTACCGCGCGGCACGGTGTGCGGTACCGGCTCTGCGAGAATGCCACGGTGCATGTCGCTGTCGGCCTAGTTGTTCTTGTCGCCTCCGCCGCGGCGCTGGCGGCGCTGGCGCGCCGGTTCGGGGTGTCCGAGCCACTGGTGCTCACCCTGGCCGGGGTCGCGGCGTCGTATCTGCCGTTCGTGCCGCAGATCCATCCCGATCCGGAGATCATCCTGCTCGGGTTGCTGCCGCCGCTGCTGTACACGGCGGCGATCCGGACCTCGCTGGTGGATTTCCGGGCGAATGTGCGCACCATCGCGCTGCTTTCGGTGGGTTTGGTGCTGTTCAGCACGTTCACGGTGGCGGCGGTGGTGTGGTGGTTGCTTCCGGTGCCGTTCGCGGTGGCGGTGGCGCTGGGTGCGGTGGTCGCGCCGCCGGATGCGGTGGCCGCGACCGCGGTGGCGCGGCGGATCGGGATGCCGCGGCGGATCGTGACGATCCTGGAGGACGAATCGCTGTTCAACGACGCGACCGCGCTGGTGGCGTTGCGTACCGCGATCGCGGCGGCGGCGGGCACGGTGTCGGTGTGGAAGGCGGGCGGTGATTTCCTGCTCGCCGCCGGTGGCGGTGCGGCGGTGGGCATCGTGGTCGCCTACGCGCTGGCGATGTTGCGCCGCCGCATCACCGATCCGGTGCTCGATACGACGCTGTCGTTCCTGGCGCCGTTCGTGGCGTATCTGCCTGCCGAGGCGATCGGCGCCTCCGGGGTGATCGCGGTGGTGACGTGCGGGATGATCCTCGGCCACGGCGCGCCGGTGTGGCAGAGCGCGGCCTCGCGGGTGGCCGAGCGAACCAATTGGCGCACCGTGCAATTCATTCTGGAGAGCTCGGTGTTCCTGATCATCGGGTTGCAGATGCGCGCGATCATCGAGGGCGCGTGGGCCAGCGGCCTGGACCACACCACGCTGGTGGTGGCCGGTGTCGCGGTGCTTGCCGCGGTGATGCTGGCGCGGGCGGTGTGGGTGTTCCCGTTCACGGCGCTGTTCTGGAAGCTGCGCGGGACGCCGACGGATGCGGACCTGACCCACGCGGTGGTGGTGTCGTGGGCGGGCATGCGCGGTGTGGTCACCCTGGCCGCGGTGCTGCTGCTGCCCGAGGACACACCGCAGCTGCCGGTGCTGAAACTGCTCGCGCTGATCGTGGTCGCGGGAACGCTGCTGCTGCAAGGGACTTCGCTGCCGTGGCTGGTGCGGCTGCTGCATCTGCGCGGTCCGAGCCGGGCGGAGGTGGCGTTGCAGAAGGCGAATCTGCTGCAGCAGTCGACCGCGGCCGGGCTGGCCGAGCTCGAGCGCCGGATCACCCCGGAGACGCCGGCGGGGGTGGCCGAGACGTTGCGCGACCGGGTCACCTGGAAGACCAACGCGGCATGGGAACGGCTCGGCCGCTCCGAGGCCGAACAGGCCACGCCGACCGCGGAGTACCGGCGGCTACGCCTGGCGATGTTGCAGGCCGAGCGGGAAACCGTGCTGCGCGTGCGTGATTCGGGCACGCTGGACTACGAGATCCTGCAGCATGTGCTGGCCCAGCTGGATCTCGAGGAGTCGATCATCGGCCGCTACAACGACAGTGACGACGAACCGATCGAAACCCTCGTGCTGCCCGCAGGCGCCGGTGACGACAGCTGCGCGCATCTGCGGGCCGCGCCGCTGGTGCGCGAGCCCACCGAACCCGACGAATGCGCCGAATGCCTCGCCGAGGGGATGACGTGGGTGCATCTGCGCATGTGCCTGTCCTGCGGGCATGTCGCCTGCTGTGACTCCTCGGTGGGCAATCACGCGAGCAAGCATTACGCGAGCACCCAGCATCCGGTGATGCGCAGCGTGGAGCCGGGTGAGGCGTGGCGCTGGTGCTACGTCGACGAGCTGCTGGGCTGACGCTTGTAGGAGTAGATGAGCCTGGCGTACTCGGTGAGCAGCCGGTCCAGCGATAGTTCCTCCCCGCCCGCGGCGATCTGCTGGTAGCCGATCAGCATCGCCATGCCGAGCGAGGTCACCGCGGTGGCCGTGTCCTCGTCGCCGACAACGCCTTTGATTGCCTTGTGCACGGTGCGCCTGCGGGAGTCGTCGACGCGTTTGACCGCGACGTTGACCGATTCGTCGTTGGCGGCCCAGGCGCGGATCGCGGCCTCGGCGGCGTGGTGCAGGCCCGCGGCGAGGTCGGACATGGCGCGGATGTCGTCGTCGGGATTGCCCTGGTTGAAGTTCAGCGTGCGCAGGATGCGCACCTGCCGGTTCTCCCAGTGCTCGAGCAGCGCGTCGACGAAACCCTGCCAGCTGCCGAAGTGGTGGTAGAACGAGCCGCTGGTCACGCCGAGCCGACGGCACAGCACCCCGATGTTGAGGCCTTTGAAGCCGAGTTCGGCGAGCACCTCCAACGCCGTATCGAAGTACTGCTCCTTGGTGACCACACGTGACATCGGGGAAGCCGTTCTGTTCGTTCGGACAGTCGGAGAGGGCCCGAACAGTACCGCATCGTAGTGCCGGGGCGCTTCAGCGTAACGAAGTTTATGTTGTGGCACCGGTGAAGTGAAATACGCACTGCCGGTGGACAATACCTGCATGTTTGTATAACAGAGCGTGTGCTCTGTTATCGTCTACGGCATGCCACGGCCCCGTACGCACGATCCGGACACCGTGCTCGACGCCGCGGAAACCCTCGCCGTGCGCGCCGGGCCCGCCGCGGTCACCATCCGCGCCGTCGCCAGCGCCACCGGCGCCTCCAACGGCGCGATCTACCACACCTTCGGCTCCCGCGCGGAACTGCTGGGCCGCATGTGGTTACGTGCCGCCCGCCGCTTCCTCGCGTTGCAGACCGAGCAGGTCGACGCGCGCGAGAACGCCACCGACGCCGTCCTCGCCGCCGCCGAGACACCCGCGGTTTTCGCCGAACGGCACCCCGAGTCGTCGCGGCTGCTGCTCGTGCTCGACCGCGACGCGCTGCTCGGCGACGACCTCCCCGCCGAACTCGCGACCGAACTGTCCGCCGTCGACGAGACCCTGGTGCGGTTGATGGTCGGCCTGTCGCGGCGGCTGTGGGGCCGCGGCGACCGCGCCGCCGTCGACGTGCTCACCCTGTGCGTGGTCGACCTGCCGACCGCGATCCTGCTGCGCCGCGACCGGCTCACCGGACCGATCGCCCGCGATCAACTGCGCGCCGCCGTGCGCGCCGTCCTGGCGGTGGGCCCACCCCCGCCGTCCACCACGAGGTAAGGAACACCGCATGCCGACCCTGCACTACCACGACAAGATCGCCGTCCTCGACCTCGGCGACGACGAGAACCGTTTCTCCGCGGCCTTTCTCGACGAGGTGAACGCGCACCTGGACACGGTGCTCGCCGACGACGCGCACGGCCTGATCACCACCGCGAGCGGCAAGTTCTACTCCAACGGGCTCGACCTGGACTGGCTGCTGGCCAACGGCGACCGCAGCGCCTGGTACGTCGGGCGGGTGCAGGCATTGCTGGCGCGGGTGCTCACCCTGCCCGTCCCGACCGTCGCCGCGCTGCCGGGGCACGCGTTCGGTGCCGGCGCCATGCTCGCCATCGCCCACGACTACCGGGTGATGCGCGCCGACCGCGGCTACTTCTGCTTTCCCGAGGTCGATATCCGCATCCCGTTCACCGAGGGAATGGCCGCGCTGATCCAGGCCAAGCTGACCCCGCGCGCCGCGGTCGCGTCGATGACCACCGGGCGCCGCTTCGGCGGCGTCGACGCGCAGGCCTACGACATCGTCGACCGCGCCGCCGACCTGGACCAGCTCACCGCCGCCGCGCTGGAATTCCTCGCGCCGCTCGGCGGCAAGGATCGCGGGACACTGGCTGCCATCAAGCACACCATGTACGCCGGGGCCGTCGCCGCGTTGACTGCGTAAGCGCCTGTGCGACGGTAGGTTCCGAAACAGCAACGAACAAGGGAGCCCGTCTTGACCGCAGCCGCCAGCCTCGCCCGCCACGGCCACGTCGCCGTCATCACGCTGAACCGGCCCGAGGCGATGAACGCGGTCAACGCCGCGCTCTCGGCCGCGGTCGGCGCCGCGCTCGAGGAACTCGCCGCCGATCCGGAGCTGCGGGCCGGAGTGATCACCGGTGCCGGGCGCGCGTTCTGCGCGGGCGCCGACCTCGAGGAGTTGGCGCGCGGCAACGGGATTCACGATCCGGAGCATCCGGAATGGGGATTCGCCGGACTGGTCCAGCACTTCATCGATAAGCCGCTGATCGCGGCGGTGAACGGGTTCGCCCTCGGCGGCGGCACCGAGATCGTGCTCGCCAGCGACCTCGCGGTGATGAGCCAGGACGCGCAGCTGGGCTTGCCCGAGGTCAAGCGGGGGCTCATCGCCGCGGCGGGCGGTGTGCTGCGGCTGCCGCGCCAGATCCCACCCAAGATCGCGCTGGAGATGGCGCTCACCGGTACCCCGATCGATGCCGCGGCCGCCGCGCACTGGGGTCTGGTCAACCGTGTCGTCCCCGCCGGGCAGGTGCTCGACACCGCGCTGGAACTGGCCGAGACCATCGCGGCCAACGCGCCGCTGTCGGTGCGCGCCTCCAAGCGAATCATCCACCGCGTCAATGACTTCGGCTCCGATTGGGATCGCCCGATCTGGCAGATGAGCGTCGAGGAGGCGACCCCGGTCTTCGTCAGCGCGGATGCCAAGGAGGGGCCGCGCGCCTTCGCCGAGAAGCGCGCACCGCAGTGGCGCGGGCAGTAGCGCCGACCGACTCCCCGACCCGAGGCGAGATCCCCGACCCGGGGCTATCGGTGGGCTAACCTCGGCGGCGTGACCCTCCTGCCCCGAAGGCCGTGGTGCGCGTGGTCGGCCATCGCTGTCCTGCTGGTGCTCGTGCTGACCGCCGCGACGGCCGCGGCGCAGCCGGTGCGGGCGGGCGATCTCGACCCGGACCCCACCGGGGACCCGTTCCTGGACATGCGATTCCACAGCACCGCACCCACCCACCCCGGGGCACTCGACGCGGACGAACCGGCCGATCCCGGGCCGCTGGACGCACTGCCCAACGGGACGATCCTGGCCAACCGTGCCGTGCGCGTGCGGGCGCCGCTCGGCTTCACCGCCGACTTCGAGGCATGGCAGCTGTGGTTCAAGACCACCGACGCCACCGGCGCGCCGATCAGCTCGGTGACCACCATCCTCAAACCCGTCGACTGGAACGGGCATACGGTCAGCAACAACTACGCCATCGACAGCGTCGGACTCAAATGCAATCCGTCCTATCAGCTGACCCACGAGACGTCCCTCGAGGTCCCCGACATCACCCGCCAGCTGCTGTGGCGTGGCTACGCGGTGGTGCTCACCGACTATCAGGGCCCGAAGATGGCCTACGCGCACGGACCAACCCAGGGCCGCGAAGTCCTCGACGGCATCCGCGCCGCCCTCGCCTTCCCGGACGCGGGACTGGCAGGCAGCCCGATCGCGATGATCGGTTACAGCGGCGGCGCCATCGCCACGGTATGGGCCGCGCAGATGCAGCCCTGGTACGCACCGGAACTGGTCATGCGCGGCGCCGCGGCGGGCGGCACACCCGCCGACCTGAGCCTGCTGCGCAAAACCATGGACGGTCAACCGCCCGCGTCGGTGCTGTATCTGATGGCGGTGATCGGCATCGCGCGCGTCTACCCCGGCGCCTTCGATCTGCTCAACGCCAAAGGGGCGGCGGCGGCACAGCTGGCCAAGAACCTCTGCGCAGCCTCCGCCGCCTACGGTGTCGTCCCGGTGTCACTGGCCTCCATGACCAGGGTCGACCCCTACAAGACCCCGCTGGTGCGCCAGATCTACCGCGACACCAAAGCGGGCGGCGCCATCCCGACCATGCCGATCTACCTGTGGCACGGCCTGCTCGACCAGTGGATCCCCCTCGCCGGAGCCCAACAGCTGCAACGGGATTGGCAGGCGGGCGGCGCGTCGGTCACCATGAGCGTCTTCCCCTGCGACCACATCACCTGCGCCTTCTTCCCCGCGGGCGTCGACCAGATCGACCGCTGGATGGGCCGCGCTACCGGCTAGCCGCGCCGCCCATTCGTCAGCGTGCCACGCAGGACCGGCAGCGACACGGTGACGGAGTCGATACCGAACCCTGCGGCCCAGACGATTTCGTCGTCGAAGGCGGCATCGCCCACCAGCTCCGCGGCGGCCAGTCCGGCGGGGACCGCGCCACGGTCGCGCAGTAGCTGCCACTGCGGCAGGGTCGCCACCAACATCCGCAAGGACCGCATCGTGGCGACCGCCTCGAGGTCCGCGACCTCGACCTCCGAGATGTCCAGGCGTTGCAGTGACGGCAGTGTGGCCAGCGGGGCGATGCGCACCGGCTCGGTCGCTCCGGCGAGGGTGAGGTCCCACAGGGTCGGGTGGCCCGCCAGTGGCGCCAGCTCGATGCGCGGTACGGCGAGCTGTAGCAGTTCCAGCGCGACCGTGTGCGGCACGGCCAACCGCGCCGCGGCGACACCGTGCAGCCGCAGACTCCGCAGCGCGGGCAGCGACGCCAGTTCGGTGGCGTCGAACGAGTCCGCGCCGTGGATCGTGAGCTCCTGCACGGCGATCGCATCGGGGAGCCCCGCCACATCGCTCGCACCGCGCAGCATCGCCTGATGCCGCCGATAGCCGGTGTACTTGGCGAAGTAGTACTCGTGCGCCGACTCGCCCCTGCGCAGCGACTCGACCGTCCGCCGCAGTACCGCCAGGACGGAGTCGTCGTGCCGGAAGGCGGCGTACCACCCGTCGGGTTCGAACTCGATCACCTGCCCGGATACCCCGAGCGGGCCGGGGTCGAGGTCGACGGCCGTCACCGCGCGGTCGCCGACGCCGATGATCACCCACTTCGGGCTGCGCGACACGCGCCGCACCACACCGTGGGGCCAGGATTCGAAGACGGTGCGATCGCTGCCGGCGAACAGCGAATCCCGCCAGGCCCCTACGGTGCCGTGACCGTATTCCAGGCCCGCGGTGGCGGTGTCGTCGTTCAGGTGGGCCGCGGCGACGGTCGCCAACGGCAACAGCGTGGTGAACGCCAGCAGACCGCCCTCGTCGAGCTCGGAGCCCACCACCCGATACAGCGCCCGCAGGTCCTCCGGCAGCCGTATACCGATCCGCGCCTCGGCGGCGGCGATCTCCGCCTCGGTGTTCCCGGCGCCCCAGTGCGGAGCGCTGCCGTCCTGCTCGGTGCGCAGCGCCACGTACTCGCGGACCAGCTCGGCCACGGCCTCGACCGATGCCGGATCGGTGGGCCGGTCGCCCGGGGCTGCCTCGGTGCGCAGGATCGGTACCGCGTGACCGGGATAGCGATATGCGGGGTCGCGGATCACCCGGCGGGCGGACTCCCACTCGAATGCGTGGTCGCCGCAGCGGTAGTGGAACTCGTAGCGCTCGCCCGACAACCGCAGCCGCATCCATGCCATGTCGTCGGCGCCCGCACCCAGCTCGGCTCGCACCGCCGCCGCGATGGCCGAGATGTCCGGCAGCGGCGGCGCCAGCGTGCCGACCACGTCGCGAGGATGGATGCCGAAGTTGCCACCCCTCCCGTGGTACAGCTCCACCGTTCCCGCTGTCATGCCGCCCACCGCGAACTCGCGTGCCAGCTTCTCGACCTCTTCGGTCAACTCAGTCATGTCATTCACCCGTGCCCTATCGCGTCGCGGCCCACCCTAACCACCCACACCGACAGGGACGGATCCCTGTGCGAGGAATCCGGTTCACACACACTACCTTTCGTGACCGGACCGCACAGCCCCAACCCAGCGCGGTCAGCAAGGAGCGGCACAGGTCGCGGTAGCGGCGACGGTGCAATGATGCGGGTCGGCGCGGACCAGGTGGGCGGCGCGTTCGTCGGCGGCCAGCAGGCTGATGGCGGTCAGTTCCAGGCCGATTGTGTCGAGGCCGGTGCGGGAATCAGCCGGGATCGAGCTGCGGGCGTTGGTCGGCGAGCCAGGCCGTATTCTCGCTGCCGACAATGGTTTCCACACCGGGTCGTTGCCGTCCCCCGGATTGCCCTGCGGCCCTGCGTCTGCCACGGCACACTCATACCACGCGGGACCCGGCGCACGGGCGAGGTTCAGCCCAGCGGCTGTGCGGCCGCGCGCATGCGCGCACCGCTGACCCAGGTGGCGTGGAAACCGAGCGGAACCCGGGCGGGCAGGCCGATCCGGCAGATCGGCCCGGCGGTCACGTCGGCGGCGTCGTAGATCCACACCTCCGAGCGCCCGGTGTGGTTGTTGTGCGCGAACATCGTCAGCCACGCGTCGTCCTCGTCGCGCGCGTGCGGGCGCGGCACCACGGTGAGTTCGCTGCCGAAGATCCCGTCGCCGAACGGCTGGGTCTGCTTGTCGCCGGTGCGCACGTCGTATTTGACGACCGCGTCGAAGAGCATGGTGCGATCCACCGACAGCCGCATCTGATACGACCAGCGCCCGCGCCGCCCGGTGCGGGTTTGATCGATGGCCGGGAATTCGGTGTTCACCTCGTCCAACGGCGTTTCGGCGGTCGTGCCGGTGCGCAGGTTGAACCGATACCGGTACAGCGTCGCCTCCGGGCGCAGGTAGGCGAGCAGCTGCGCCAGCGGATGCGCGCGATCGGTGACCGGGCTCGGCCGTGCGACCCGGCAGGCGATCATGACGATCTCCTCGCCCTCTTCCCACGCGTTGACCGAGTGATAGATGTAGCCGGGCTTCGCCTCGAACCAGCGCACCTGTGCCGCGGTCCCGCGGCGCGGCAATACCGCGAAGCGGCTGGGCAATTCGCGGTCGAAGAACAGTTTGAACCGGCCCGCCGCCGCGGCGCGCGGATCGTTGTACAGCGGCAGATCCATCAGGATCGAATAGTTCTCGGTGATCGCCATATCGTGCGGCAGCCGCGGGCCGGGCAGCTCGATACCGGTGTGGTGCACGACCTTTCCGGACGGATCGGCGACGCCGTAGCGCAGATACGGTGCGTGGATGCCGTAGTCGAAGAACATCAGCTCCTCGGTGTGCTCGTCCACCTTGGCGTGTGCCGAAACCTCGCACGGCAGCGTCGCGCCGAAGGTGTCGGCGCCGCGGGTCTCGAGGGTGATCGGGTCCAGCGCATACGGTTTGCCCGCGCGGTACCACAGGGCGAGCAGGTTGCCGTGATGGAAGACGACATCGGTGTTGGCGGCATTGCGTTCGCGGCGATCACCCGGCGGATTGGTGTCCCACGGCTCGATCACCCCGCGCCACAGGGCGGTTCCGGCCGCGCGCTCGGTGGTGAACTCGTCGGTGCGCACATACCGGTTGCGATACGTGGCGCGTCCGCTGTCGAAATGCACCGCGTGCAACATCCCGTCACCGTCGAACCAGTGATAGCGGCCCAGCGGCGCGAACTGTGGATTGGGCCCATTGCGCACGTAGACCCCGTCCAGATCGCGGGGCACCTCACCCGAGAGCACCGGCAGATCGGCCGCGGTGATCTCCTGCGCCTGCGGCGCATACGGCCCTTCCAGATACGGATTCGTCAATGCCTCGGCAGCGGGTGCGACAAGTTCTTCCCTGAGCGTCATAACACAGCGCCTCCCACGCATCACCCTACTGAAGTGCCCCGGTCAAGGCGGCATTTCGCGAACCGTGCGATGCCGACCGCGCCGGTGCTCCGATCGGTGAGCCGGGTGGGGCGGCGCGCCTGGTGACGCGGGCAAACGTTCAGGTACTGGATCGGTTACCGGTGAGGACGCACACTGGACGGGTGTTCCAGCGCATCGTGGTTGGTTACGACGGATCGGCCGGGGCGCGGGTGGCGTTGCGGATGGCCTTCGAGATGGCCGCCGCCGACCACGCCGCGCTGACCATCGTCGCCGTGGAGGAGCATCTGCCCCACTACGGGCCGGTGGTCGGTGAGCTCGAGGAGGAGCGCTCGGTCGGTGAGCTGGATTGCCGCGGCTGGCTGACCGTCGCACTGGCCGAGGCGGGCAAGCGCGGGATCGCGGCGAGCGCGGACCTGCGCGCCGGACATGCCGCGCAGGCACTCGCGACCGCCGCCACCGAACACGACGCCGATCTGCTGATCCTCGGGCGCAGCGGGCATTCGGCGATCTGGGGCCGCTTCATCGGCTCCACCGCCGAGAAGGCGGCCCGCCACGCCCGCTGCTCAGTGCTGATCGCCAACCAGGAACAACCGGGCGAGCACGCCGACGATCACACCACCGGCTGACCCACCGGTTCCCGGGCGAGCAGCCCCCGCAGCGCGCCGATGATCTCGGCGGGCGCCTCCTCGGCCATGAAATGCCCGCAGCGCACCGTCAGGTTCTCCAGATCGGGCGCCCAAGCGCGCCACAGGCTTTCGGCGTCGAAGCCGAGCGCCGCACCCCAATCCTGCTGAATCGTGGTGACCGGCATGGACAGGCGGGCCCCGGCGGCTCGATCGGCCTGATCGTGTTCGAGGTCGATATTCGCCGAGGCCCGCAGATCGGCCACGATCGACGGCACTGCCCGGCGGCTCGCCGCCAGATAGGCGGCGCGGATCTCGGCGGGAATCGCGGCGGGATCGTTGGTCCAGATATCGAGGAAGTGCCCGAAGAACGCGTCGGCGCTGGCGCCGATCATCTGCTCCGGCAACCCCGGGGGCTGTGCGGTGAGGTAGAGGTGGAATCCGACCGCCGCCGCCCTGCCGTGCAGCACCTCCCACATGTTCACCGTCGGGAACGTGTCGAGCAGCGCGAGATGGCTGATCGCCCGCGGATGCTCGAGCCCGGCGCGGAAGGCCACCAGCGAGCCACGATCGTGCCCGGCCAGCGCGAACCGCTCGTGGCCGAAAGCGCTGGCGAGCGCGACGATATCGGCGGCCATGGTCCGCTTGGAATAGGTGTGCCCGCCGGTGTCGGCGGGCTTGTCGCTGTCGCCGTAGCCGCGCAGGTCCGGGACGAGCACGGTGTGGTCGGCGGCGAGATCGGCGGCGACATGACGCCACATCAGATGCGTCTGCGGGAAGCCGTGCAGCAGCACGATCGGGCTGCCCGCACCGCCCACCGCCACATTCAGCGCGACACCGTCGGCGACGGTGACACGCTGATAATCGAATCCGGGAATGCTCGCTCGCATGGGTCCTGCCTTCTACTTCGCTGTGGTGATGACCTCGACGAGCGTGCCCGCACCCACTGAGCAACCGATCATCGACGACTGAGCAACCCTCGAGCGGCCCCGCGCCCGCCGACTACCATCACCGACGTGACCGGGAACGCGACACCGTGGCGGTGACCTTCGGCGTCCTCGGCTCGCTCCGGGCCGAAGACGATCGCGGCCGCCTCGCGCTGAAGGGACCACGCCACCACGCGGTGCTGGCCCGGCTGCTGATCGCCCGCGGCCGCGTGGTCCCGGTCGCGACCCTCATCGACGACCTGTGGGAAACACCGCCCGACAACGCGACCGGTGCACTCCAGACCTTCGTCGCCGCCCTGCGCCGCATCCTCGAACCCCATCGCCCGCCGCGCGCCCCCGCCACCCTGCTCGTCACCGCCGCCCCCGGCTACGCTCTCGCCGCAGCGCCGGACGCGGTCGACGCGTGGCGCTTCGAAACGGCCGTCGGCCGAGTCGACGCCCTGCTCGCCGCGCACCGCACCACCGAAGCGCTCGCCGACATCGACACCGCACTGGCCCTGTGGCACGGCCCCGCCTACGCCGAATTCGCCGACCAGGGCTGGGCCCGCGCCGAGATCACCCGCCTCGACGGCCTGCACCAACTCGCCGTCGAACACCGCGCCCGCGCACTCACCGACCTCGGCCGCGCCCCCGAAGCCGTCCTCGCGCTGGAAACCGAAGTGGCCGAACACCCTTTGCGCGAACAGTCCTGGCACATGCTCGCCCTCGCCCTCTACCGCGCAGGCCGCCAAGCCGACGCCCTCACCGCCCTACGCACCATCCGCACCACCCTGCGCACCGATCTCGGCGTCGACCCGAGCCCCGACCTGACCCGCCTCGAAGCCGACATCCTTTCCCACGCACCACATCTCACAGCCCGCTCCGCTGACAACGGCGCACGGGATGCCGCGCGGCTCGACATCACCGACGCTCGCGACAGCAGTGGATCAGATGTCGCATCGCATGAGGTGTCCATCGTCAGCGATGAACCGGGAGTGGCGTCACACGGATCAGCATTGGCAGGGCGCGATGCCGAACCGGCGCGGCGGCTCGATCTCGCCGACGCGCTCCCCAGCGGTGGACCCGGTGTGAGACCGCAGGGTCATGCATCCGTCGATGACGATGGCGGGCTCGTGCGGCCATCCGGCGTCGCCGACGACCGCGGCGGCGGACGAGATCCGGTGATCATCGGGCGCGGTGGCGAACGTGCGCGGCCACGCGGCGTCGCCGACTACCGCGTCGGCGGTGCGCGCGGAGCGGCACCGCAAGGATCGGTGTTCGTCGGGCGTGATGGTGAACTCGCGCGACTGCTGGACGTTGCCGACGCGCACGTGCGTGATGGGCTGGGCGTTGTGCTGATCTCCGGCGCGGCGGGTGCTGGGAAGTCCACGCTCGCTTCGGTATTCGCGGGTGAGCTGGGTGCCAGGGGCTGGACGACGGCTTGGGGTGAGAATCCGGCCGATCAGAGTGCGCCACCCGGCTGGCCGTGGACGCGGATACTCGACGAGTTGTCGGCAGCGGGTGCCGGGCCGGTGCCGCAGCTGTCTTCGGCCACCGGCGATGTCGATCCCGCGGCCCGGTTTCGTGCGCATCGTGCGGCGGTCGCCTACCTCGCCCGGGTCGCCGCGGGTGGTCCGTTGCTGCTCGTGCTCGACGATCTGCACGACGCCGGTGAGGAAACCCTGGACCTACTGACAATGCTTGTGGTGGAACGCTTTACGGGTTCGATGCTGGTCGTCGGGACGTATCGGACCACCGAGAGCGGGCCCGCGCTTTCGCGGGCGCTGGCCCGGATCGCGCGCGCCGAACCGGCGCGGGTGTACCTCGGTGGGCTCGCCGAATCGGAGGTCGGTGCGATCGTCGCGGACATCACCGGTGCCGTGCCCGAGCCGAGGGTGATCCGGCGGATCCATCAGCGCAGCGGTGGTAATCCGTTCTTCGTGCGGGAACTGGCCCGGTTGCTGCGCGACGAAGGTGTCGAGGCGCTGGACGGCGTCCCGCCGGGCGTGCGTGAGGTCATCCGCTATCGGCTGTCGGTGCTGCCCGAGCCGACCGTGACTGTGCTGCGGCGTGCGGCGGTGCTGGGCAACGAGATCGACCCGACGCTGCTCGTGACACTGATCGGGGACGCGGAGCGCACCTTCGACGCGATGGAAACAGCGGTACGCGCCGGACTGCTGATCGACACACCGAACGACATAGCGCAACGCGGCGGACGGCTGACCGGTGCCCCGTGCGAGACCGTGCAACGCCCCGGCCCGCCGGCCGAATCCTCGATCGGCACCGCGCAACGCGCCGGACAGTCGGCCGAGCCTTCGAACGACTTCGGGCAACGCGCTGGATCGTCGACCGGTCCTCCGGTCGGAACCGTCCGACGTGCCGCCCGGTCGACCGCGGCGCCGATTGGGCGAATCCGTTTCGCGCACGACCTGATTCGCGACACCGTGTACGAGGAGATCGCCCGGCCGCGGCGCGCGCGATGGCACGGCGAAATCGCCGAACTGATGGAGCGCACCGGCCGGGGCGATCTCGCGGCGCTGGCTCATCACTTCCTGCTCGCCGACAGTCCGGAAACCGCCGCGCGCGCTGCCTATTACGGTCGTCACGCCGCCCATGCGGCCGAGCGTGCCTTCGCCCCGCACGAGGCAGCGCGGGTGTGGCGCACGGTGATTCACGCGCTCGACCGCAGCGCGACCGCGGAACCCGAGACCCGTCTCGACGCCACCATGGGCCTGGTTCGCGCGCTGGCCGTCACCGGTGATCTCGACGCCGCGCGCCGCTACCGCGGCGAGGCGATCCGCACCGCCGAACAGCTGGGTGATCCCGAACAGCTGGCCCGCGTCGTCGCGGCTTTCGACGTGCCCGCACTGTGGACCGATACCGACGATCCCGCCCTCGCCGCACAGGCGATCGCAGCGAGCGCGCACGCACTCCCCGCGTTGCCCGCCGACCAGCGCGAGCTGCGCAGCCGCCTGCTGACCACGATGGCGATCGAGCTGCGCGGCATCGACAGCGAGCGCGGCAGGCGCGCCGCCGCCGAGGCCGAGGCCATCGCGCGTGAGCTCGGTGATCCCGCCGTGCTCGCCTTCGCGCTCAACGGCCGTTACCTGCACACCTTCCAGCACGCGGGCCTGGCCGGCGAGCGCGCCGCGATCGCCGGCGAACTGATCGCCCTCGCCGACACACCACACTTGGTGACCTTCGAAGTGCTCGGTCACCTGATCGGCCTGCAATCGCAGTGCGCCCTCGCCGATTTCACCGCAGCCGATCGCCATGCCGCCGCTGTCGACCGGCTCGGCGAGCAGTACGACCTACCGCTGACCGCTGTGTTCACCCAGTGGTATCGCGCACTGCGCCACGCCGTCTCGGACGATGCCGACACCGCCGAGGCCGCCTACCGTAGTGCGGCCACCCAGCTGGCCGGTACCGGAATGCCCGGTGTCGAACACGGCCTGCCCGCACTGGCCCTGTGCTGTGTGCGCCTGCGACACGGCAGACCTGTCCCGCCCGGCGACTACGGCCCCTACGAACCGTGGATCCGACCACTCGCGCTGCTGGACACCGGCGATCACGCCGCCGCGCGCACCGCACTGGCCGCCGTCCCGGATTCCCCACCGGATCTGCTCGTCGAATTGCGCACCGCCCTGCTGGCCCGCGCCGCCCTCGCACTCGGCGACACCGAGATCGCCCGCCGCGCCTACATCCGATTGCTGCCCGCCGCAGCCGAACTGGCGGGTGCGGGCAGCGGGCTGATCACCCTCGAACCGGTCGCGTACTACCTCGGTGACCTCGCCGCCCTGCTCGGCGAGCCCGAGACCGCGGCGGCACATCATCGCGACGCACGCGCGCTCGCCGGACGCGCCGGCGCGGCGCCCCGGCGAGACCGACCACCGACCGAAGGAGGCTGACGCGGCGGGCCGCGCGAACGTCGTTCGTCATTACGAAGACAACGATCGCCGAAATAGTTACTGTCCGAAGAGATTCCAAGGCGGGTCCGATCGGAGGCCGCCTCGGACCGAGCTCGATACGGGAGAACGCGTGAGATTCACAAGAGCGGCAGCGTTGACCGCGGCAGTTTTATTGTCCACCAGCCTGGGGTTGACCGCCTGTTCGTCGGACAGTGGTGACGATGGCGGCATGGTCACCGTGAACGGCGGTGAGCCGCAGAACCCGCTGATTCCGACCAACACCAACGAGAACATGGGCGGACGCGTCGTCGACCGGTTGTATGCGGGCCTGAAGTTCTACGACCGCAACGGTGTCGCGCACGACGAGATGGCCGAGTCGATCACGACGAACGACCGCAAGAACTACAAGATCGTCATCAAGCCGGACTGGAAGTTCAACGACGGCACCACCGTCAAGGCCAAGAACTTCGTGGACGCGTGGAACTACGGCGCGCTCGGCACCAATGCTCAACTGCAGAGCTACGTGTTCAGCCTGATCGTCGGCTTCGACGAGGTGAACGAGAAGACCCCCAAGGCGCAGACGATGTCGGGTCTGAAGGTGATCGATGAACGCACCTTCACCGTCGAGCTCAAACAGCCATCGATCGACTTCGAAACCGAAATGGGTTACGCGCCGTTCTATCCGCTGCCCGATGCGGCGTTCAAGGATATGAAGGCCTTCGGTGAGAACCCGATCGGCAACGGCCCCTACAAGTTCGCCAAGACCGGCGCGTGGGAGCACAACGTCAAGATCGACCTGATCCCGAACCCGGACTACAAGGGCGGGCGCCCGGCCAAGAACAAGGGTCTGCGGTTCGTGCACTACCAGTCCTACGACACCGCGTACGCGGATCTGCAGGCGGGCAACCTCGATGCGCTCGATATCCTGCCGGACAGCGCGCTTGCCACCTACAAGAAGGATCTCGGCGACCGTGCGATCCTCAAGCCGATCGCGTACAAGGCGGCCGTCGGCATCCAGACCTCGGTGCCGCACTTCGGCGGCGAGGAAGGCGTGCTGCGCCGCAAGGCGATTTCGATGGCGGTCAACCGGGAGCAGATCTGCGAGAACATCTTCCGTGGCACCCGTAAACCCGCCAAGGACTTCACCGCGGCGACGCTGCCAGGATTCAACCCGAATCTGCCCGGTGTCGAGGCGCTGAGTTACAACCCGGCCGAGGCCAAGAAGCTGTGGGCGCAGGCCGACGCCATCTCGCCGTGGTCGGGCCGCTACGAGATCGCCTACAACTCCGACGGCGGGCATCAGGCGTGGGTCGAGGCCGTCGCGAACAGTGTGAAGAACACCCTCGGCATCGAGGCGGTCGGCTACCCGTACCCGACGTTCAAGAACATCCGTGACGAGATCAACGCCAAGACCATCAACAAGGCGTTCCGTTACGGCTGGCAGGGTGACTACCCCACCATGCTGCAGTTCCTGACCTCGCAGTACTACAGCTTCTCCGAGACCAACAACGTCAACTACAACAGCCCCGAGTTCGACGGCCTGCTCAACGCGGCGCTCGCGGCGCCGACGCTGGAGGAGTCGTACAAGATCGTCGCCAAGGCGCAGGCACTGCTGCTGAAGGATATGGCCGACATTCCGCTGTTCGACTACCAGGCCGCGGCGGGGCGCTCGGACAAGGTGAAGAAGGCGGAGCTGACCTGGAACGGCCTGTTCGACTTCGAGGGTATCGAGAAGTAGATCGGCGGTTTCCGGCCGACCATGTAGCAAGACTGGTCGGCTGACCGATAGGCGAGCCGGGGCACGGGAACCGTGCCCCGGTTTCGTTGTTATCGGAGGTTGAATCATGTTGCAGTGGACGACAGGTGCACACGCGGTGCGGCAGGCGGTGGTGCGCACCGCCCTGGTCGGGGCGGTCGTGCTCGCACCCGTCGCGGTCGCCGCCCCCGCGTTCGCGCTGCCCTGCGCCCCGGGGGATGTCACCTGCAAGGCCGGCGACTACGGCCAGGACGGCTTCGACGCGTTCGGCCGGGATCGGCAGGGCTACGACAGGTCCGGTTACGACCGGTCGGGTTATGACCGCGACGGCCGTGATCGGCTGGGCCGTGACCGCGACGGTTACGACCGCAACGGCTACAACAGGGATGGCTACGACCGTAACGGCCGCGACCGCAACGGTTTCGACAGGGACGGCCGCGACACCTGGGGTAACGACCGCAACGGCTACGACCAATTCGGTTACGACCGTACGGGTTACGACAAGAACGGCTACGACCGGTGGGGCTATGACCGCTCCGGTTTCAACCGCGACGGCATCAACAGCAAGGGCTGCGGGCGCACCGCGGATCTGGACCGCCCCGACGCCGACCACAACGCCTGCGCGCGGCAGCGCGCGCCACGTCCGGGCACCGGCAGCGCCGGATAACGCCTGAGCGACAGCGGGTATCGGCGGCGGATCACGCCGCGCCGGTGGGCGATACCCGCGTGCGGGGCCGCGCGGCGCGCTACCGTGAGGCGCGGGGACCACGGATCGGAGGCGCTCGTGCTGTCACTGCAGGAGATTTCGGATCGCATGGAGATCGAGGACCTGATGGTCCGGTATTCGCACGCGGTCGACACCCACCAGTGGGATCTGCTCGACGAGGTCTTCACCGCCGACGCCCACATCGACTATTCGGCGATGGGCGGCGCGGTCGGTGACCTGGCGGCGACGAAGAAGTTCCTCGCCGAGGTGATGCCGAATTTCCTTGCCTTCCAACACCTGATCGCCAACTCCACGATCACCGTCGACGGCGATACCGCGACCGCGCGCACCATGTGCCACAACCCGATGCTGGTGCCCGGCGCGGACGGGCGGCAGAGCCTGATGCTGTGCGGGCTGTGGTATCACGACACCTTCGCCCGCGTCGACGGCGCGTGGCGGATCACCCGGCGGGTCGAGGAGAAGAGCTATCTGTTCCTCGCTCCGTCCGCGGGATGATCAGCCGCGCAACAGGTTCAGCAGCGCTTCGTGCGGCAGCGCCGGGGATACGTGCCCGTCGCGACCGGTCATGTCCTGGTTCACCAGCAGCGCGTTGAGCACCGACTCCTCGATCGAGTGCACCACCGCCTCGTAGAACAGATTCATCCGGTACCACGGCAGCACGGCGCGGGTCTCGATCTCGTTGTCCGGCAGCGATTCCGGGCCGAACGAGGTCGAGCCCGCCCGGTCGTTGGCGGTGGAGAAGGCCAGGAAGATATCGCCGGAGAAGAAGCTGCCGGTGGTGCCGGTGCGGGCCAGGCCCAGCGGAACGCGGCGGGCGAGCGCCTTGCACTGGGCCGCGTCCAGCGGTGCGTCGGTGGCGACGATCGCGATGACCGAGCCGGACCCCGCCGGAACGGTCAGATCGCGGTCGAACCAGTCGTCGGTCTCCATCGGATTCGGCACGTCGAGGCGGCGCCCGACCGCGTGGCCGGTGACGGTCAACTCCTTGCGCGCACCGAAATTCGCCTGCACGAAGGTCGCGAGGGTGTAGGTGGTGCCGCCCAGCGTGATCCGGCGCGAGGAGGTGCCGTTGCCGCCCTTGAACGCGTAACAGTTCATGCCGGTGCCGCCGCCGACCGACCCCTCGGCCACCGGTCCCGAGCGCGCGGCGTCCAGCGCGGCGCCCACCATCGCCGGGGTGACGTGGCCGCCGTTGATGTCGTTGAGATAGCCGTCCCAGGTCTCCGCGCACACCGGAAGCAGCCACTGCCTGCCCACCCGCGGATGTACCCGGTTGATCCACTCGACCACACCGGTGTGACAGGCGCCGATCGCCTGGGTATTGGAAATGACGATGGGCGTGGAGAATTCGCCCACCTCCTCGATCCAGGTGGTGCCGGTCATCTCGCCGTTGCCGTTGAGCGAATACCAGCCCGCCGCACAGGGTCGCCCGACCCCGTCGCGCCCGCGCGGCAGGATCGCGGTGACCCCGGTGCGCACCGGACCCCTGCCCACCTCCAGCGCGCCGTCGCCCTCGATCAACGTCCGATAGCCGACCTCGACGCCGGGCACATCGGT
The DNA here is from genome assembly GCF_044547285.1 of Nocardia sp. NPDC052566. Classification (NCBI taxonomy): domain Bacteria; kingdom Bacillati; phylum Actinomycetota; class Actinomycetes; order Mycobacteriales; family Nocardiaceae; genus Nocardia; species Nocardia sp. NPDC052566. Next base: position 1,410,169 of record NZ_JBIUAF010000001.1, read on the forward strand.
GATCGCGTTGAACGGCCCTGGCGTGCCGGGCAATTCGAGCCCGAGATCGCGGGCGCGGCGGGCGGTGGTATCGGTCGCGGTCATCGACCCTCCTGACATGGTGCGGTGATCTCCGGACAGTGCGTCGCGGTTCTGGCGTAGGAGCAGATCAGCTCGGCCGCGCGGGCCGGCGGCACCGCGCGGTTGGGTGTCACGATGTGCAGCCCGTAGGCGTCCTCGAGCGCGACGAGATTGCTGGCGATATCGAGCGCGGGTTCGGTCAGCGTGAAATGTCCCTGTGCCACCCCGACTTCGAGCACGGCCAGATACAGTGCGACCTGTTTCTCGTACAGCGCGGTGAGCAGCAGCGAATGCTCGTCGTGGAAGCCGAGGTGGGCGTTGAGCTGATACAGCGCGATCACCAGCGGATCGTCCACCGAGCTCGGGATGCCCGCGGCGATCATCGCCCGCAGTTTCGCGCGGGCGTCGGGAATGGCGGCCACCATGGCCATCCGGTCGGTGAAGAACCGGTCGCTGCCCTGGCGATGCACCTCGCGCAGCAGCGTCTCGAGGTCGTCGAAGTAGTAGTGGACGGTCGCGGTGGAGACACCGGCGAGCTCGGCGACATCGCGCACCCGCAGCCCGTTGACACCGCGCCGGCGCATGGCGGTCAGTGTCGCCTCGATGATGGCCGCCCGTGCCGCCGACTGATCCTTACGCCTGCCCACCCGACTCCTGACACTGACTCCGAGTTGAAAGAAAATTAACCGGTTTTCGCCCTACCTGCAAGGGATTTCGGTCATTCTTTGACTGATAGTCAAAGAAAGGGGCGGCTCATGGCCGAGCCACTGCCCGTCTACCGGCAACAGCTGTCGCGTTCGCTGTCCATGCGCGAGAACATCCTCATCACCCTGTCCGCGGTGACCCCCGCCTCCAGCGTGTTCATCATCGTGCCCGCGGTACTGCTCGGTGCGGGCGGCGCCTCGGTGGCCGCGCTGCTCATCGCGGCGGTCGCGGCACTGTTCGTCGGGCTCTGCTACGCGGAGCTGTCGGCGACCTATCCGATCACCGGCGGCGAATACTCATGGGCCGCACGACTACTCGGCAAACCCGCCGGATTCGCCACCTTCCTGCTCACCCTCGTCACCGGGGTGCTGATCATCGCCGTCATCGCCCTCGGCACCGGCGCGTATCTGGGCGTGGTGTGGGATGCGCTGAGCGGCAAGTGGATCGGGGTCGCGGTCATCGCGGTCACCACCGTGATCGCACTGCTGAACATCCGCGCCAACGCCTGGATCACCGGAATCGCGTTGAGCGTCGAGATCGTCGCGGTCCTGGTGCTCGCGACACTCGGCTTCCTGCACGCCGAACGCGGACCCGCCGAATTCCTGCGTGCGCAGACCGTGCACGCGGGACAGCTGGCCGACGTCGGCGCGGGCGCACTGGCCGCGCTGGTACCGGTCGCGCTGTTCGCCTACAACGGGTACGGCGCGGCCGTCTACTACGTCGAGGAGACCAAGAACGCCGCGCGCACGATCGGGCGCATCATCATGATCTCCCTCGCGGTCACCGTGGCGGTGGAGGTCGTCCCGCTCGCGGCGGTCGTGCTCGGCGCGCCCTCGATGCAGGCGCTGCTGAGCAGCGACGCGCCGATGAACTACCTGCTCACCAGCCGCGGCGGCGAGCTCGTCGACGAGGTGGTCAGCGCGGGCATCGCGATCGCCATCATCAACGCGGTGATCGCGATCATCCTGCAGATCGCGCGCCTGCTGTTCGCCTCCGCCCGCGACCGCTCCTGGCCCGACCCCATCGATCGGGTGCTCGGCTACGTGCATCCCGGGCTGCACACGCCGGTGGCGGCCACCGTGGTTGTCGGGGTATTCGCCGCGCTGGCCGCGAGTTTCGTGCCGATCCGCTGGCTGATCACCGCCACCGGATCGGCCGTCATCGTCGTCTACCTGATGGTCGCGCTGTCGGCGCTGCGCCTGCGCCGCCGCGGCGCGCGCACCAGCCGCGGCTACCGCATGCCGCTGTGGCCCGCGCCGCCGCTGATCGTCATCGGCATCGTCGGCTACGTCAGCTACCAGGTCCTGCGCGACACCTGGACCCAGCTCGCCATCGCCGCCGCCACCATGGGACTCGGCGCCGCCTACTACGCCGCCTACCTGCACCCGCGCCGCGGCGACCGCTGGTCACTGCCCGATCCGCTCGAGGAAAGTTGACGCGCGGAACACTTTGGCCACCAGCGCGGTTGAGCAGCGTGACACAGCTGATCGCTTCAGGAGGCAGTCATGACAACGGTAGAGCTGACCAGGTTCACGGTGGCACCGGACAAGGTCGAACAGATGCTGGCGGCCCGGCCCGCCATGGTGGCCGATTTCGAATCCGATCGCGCGGGCTTCCTCGGTGCGCGACTGGTACGGCTGCCCGGCGATCAATGGCTCGACATCGTCGAGTGGCGCACCGACGCGGACTTCGCGGCCTCGCGCGCCAAAGGCCCCAACCTGCCCGGTATCGCCGCCTTCTTCGCCACACTGGGCGAGCTGGTCAGCGACGAGCTCGGCACGCTCGTCTAGGCGCGGGTGGTAGTAAAAGCAGATGAGTGCTGACGAGTTCGATCCCGAACTGCTCGAACTGGCCACCAAGGTCTACGACTTCGCCAGGCAGGGCGATGCCGAGGCGCTGGTCGCCTACCTGGATGCCGGTGTCCCGGTGAACCTCACCAACGACAACGGCGACACGCTGCTCATGCTCGCGGCCTACCACGGGCATCCGGATGCGGTCGCGGCGCTGCTCGCCCGCGGCGCCGACCCGAACCGGCCCAACGACAAGGGCCAGACCCCGCTGGCGGGTGCGGTGTTCAAGGGCGAGACCGAGATCGTGCGCGCGCTGCTCGCGGCGGGCGCCGATCCGGACGCGGGCACGCCCTCGGCGCGCGAGGCGGCCGCCATGTTCGGCAAGGGCGATCTGTTCGGCGATTCCTGAGCCCGGGAATGCCCGTGCGGTCCCCGGAGTTGGCGATGGTGGACATAGCAACCGAAAGGGATGACATGAGCGATTTCAACACGCAGGTGATCGAGGAGTTCCGCGCCAACGGCGGCAAGGTCGGCGGCATGTTCGAGGGCGCCAACATGATGGTGATGACCACCACCGGCGCCAAATCCGGCAACGCGGTCACCAACCCGCTGGTGTATCTGCCCGACGGCGACCGCATCGTGCTGATCGCCTCCAACGGCGGCGCCGACAAGCATCCGGCCTGGTACCACAACCTGCGCGCCAACCCCGAGTTCACCATCGAGATCGGCACCGAGGCCTACCAGGCCAAGGCCGAGGAGATCACCGGCGCCGAGCGCGACGAGCTCTACGCGCGCATGGTCGCCATCATGCCGGGCTTCGCCGAGTACGAGGCCAAGACGAGCCGCCGCATCCCGGTCCTCGCGGCCTACCGCGAGCCCGCCTGAGCCTGTCTCCGAGGATCCGTCGAGCGCAGTCGAATGACCGTCACATATGACGTGTCGCACGGCCATTCGACTGCGCTCGACGGGTGCGGCTAGCCGCGCCGGTGGACCGCGGTCACCGCTTTGCGGGCGGCGACCAGGACCGGGTCCCAGACCGGGGAGAACGGCGGGGCGTACCCGAGGTCCAGTGCGGTCATCTGCTCGACCGTCATCCGGGCGGTGAGGGCGACGGCAGCGATATCGACCCGCTTGCCCGCGCCCTCGCGGCCGACGATCTGCACGCCGAGCAGGCGCCCGGTGCGGCGTTCGGCGAGCATCTTCACCGTCATCGGCGCGGCGCCCGGGTAGTAGCCCGAGCGGCTCGTCGACTCGATGGTGACCGTGACGTATTGGAGCCCGACGGCCTGAGCGTCCTTCTCGCGCAACCCCGTTCGCGCGACCTCCACATCGCAGACCTTGCTGACCGCGGTGCCGACCACACCGGGGAAGGTCGCATATCCCCCGCCGACGCCCGAACCGATGATCTGGCCGTGCTTGTTGGCGTGGGTGCCAAGCGGGATGTAGCGCTCGCGCCCCGACACCAGATCGAGCACCTCGACGCAATCGCCACCGGCCCAGATGTTGTCGTGCCCGCGCACCCGCATCGCCAGATCCGTGAGCAGCCCGCCGTGCGTCCCCAGTGGTAATCCCGCGGCGCGCGCCAGCGCGGTTTCCGGGTGCACACCGATCCCGAGCACGACCACATCGGCCTCGTACTCGGCCGCCGCGGTCACCACCGCGCGCACCCGGCCGTCGGCCCCGGTGCGCAGCTCGGTCACCGGCGCATCGCCGATCACCCGAATTCCCATGCCGGACATGGCCTCTCGAACCAGCGCACCCATATCCGGATCCAGGGTCGACATCGGCTCCGGCCCGCGGTTGACCATCGTGACGTCATAGCCGCGCTGGATCAGCGCCTCGGCCATCTCCACCCCGATATAGCCCGCCCCGACCACCACCGCGCGCTTGCCCTCGGTGCGGTCGAGGGTTTCCAGCAGTGCCTGGCCGTCGTCGAGTGTCTGCACACCATGCACCCCCGGCGCGTCGATACCGGGCATCTCGGGGCGGATCGGGCGGGCGCCGGTCGCGATCACCAGCTTGTCGTAGCTCGTCCAGGATTCCGCGCCGGACGCCAGATCCCGTGCGCGCACCCGGGCGCCGGGGATGTCGATCTCGACGACCTCGGTGCGCATGCGCAGGTCGATCTCGCGGGCGCGATGCTCCTGCGGTGTGCGGGCGATCAGCGCGTCACGCTCGAGCACATCCCCGCCCACCCAGTACGGGATGCCACAGGCGGAGAACGAGGTGAACCCGCTGCGCTCGAACACGACGATCTCCAGCTCGCCCGCCGTGCGCAACCTGCGGGCCTGCGAGGCCGCCGACATTCCCGCCGCGTCGCCGCCGATGATCACCAGACGTTCACTCATACCGCCAACGGTACCGGTGTCGGCTATCCGTCAGTTTTCGAGTTGCCCTGCGCCGGACCAGCGCTTACCGCACACTGATCTTCTGGCAAACACTGTGTGCTGGCAGTGTTTTCACGCGGGAGCAACAATGATCGACAAACCGATGCCATCCGATGACGAACGGCGCCTCGCCGAACTCGGCTACAAACAAGAACTCGCCCGATCGTGGTCGGGATTTTCCAATTTCGCCATCAGTTTCACCATCGTTTCCATCCTGACGGGCGGATTGGCCAGTTACGGGATCGGTTTGGCCAACGGCGGGCCCATCACCATGGCGTGGGGCTGGCCGCTGGTGTCGGTGATGGTGTTGTTCGTCGGCTTGGCGATGGCCGAACTGGCCTCGGCCTACCCGACCTCCGGCGGGCTGTACTGGTGGGCCTCGGAGCTCGGCGGGCCGATCTGGGGCTGGTTCACCGGCTGGTTCAACCTGATCGGGCAGATCGCGGTGACCGCGGCCATCGATTACGGCGCCGCCATTTTCACCACCGTGGTGCTCAACGTGATCGGTATCGACATCGGCACCGACCGCACCGCGATATTTGCGGTGTTCACCGTCATCCTGATTCTGCACGCGGTGCTCAACGCGATCGGCCCGCACCTGTCGGCGGTGATCAACAATATTTCGGCGTGGTGGCATGTCGGCGGCGTGGTGATCTTTGTCGTGGTGCTCGGATTCGGGGCGAGCCACCATCAGAGCGCCGGATTCGTGTTCACCGAAACGGTGGACAACAGCGCCGTCGGATTCGGCGGCGTGGCATTCAGCTTCCTGCTCGGATTGCTGCACGCCCAATACACTTTCACCGGTTACGACGCCTCGGCGCATATGTCGGAGGAGACCCACGACGCGGCGCGCACCGCGGCCAAGGGGATCATCAACACCATCATCGTCTCGGCGGTCGCCGGCTATCTGCTGATCATGGCGGTCACCTTCGCCATCCCGAACCTCGACGACGCGCTCGACCCTGCCAAGAACAGCGGCTACCCGGTGATCTACATCCTGCAGAACTCGCTGAATTCGTTCTGGTCGGGCCTGCTGCTGGTCATCGCCGCGGTCGCCCAGCTGTTCTGCGGCTACGCCTCGGTGACCTCGGCCTCGCGGATGTTGTTCGCGTTCTCCCGCGACGGCGCGGTGCCGGGATCGGCGCTGTGGGCGAAACTTTCGGCGCGCAAGGTGCCGGTGCTCGCGGTGGTGTTCATCTCGTTCTTCGCCTTCGTGCTGCTGATCCCGTCGATGCTGGTGCCCGCCGAGAACGCGCCGACCGCCTACGCGGCGGCCACCTCGGTCGCCACCATCGGCCTCTACATCGCCTACGGCATCCCGATCCTGCTGCGGCAGCTGCACGGCGCCCGATTCCACACCGGCCCGTGGCGACTCGGCCGCTGGTATCGCCCGATCGGCGTCGTCGCGCTGGCCTGGATCGTGGCGATCAGCCTGCTGTTCATCCTGCCCACCGACGACCGCGGCTACCCGTGGAACGCCGAATTCACCTGGAACTCGGTCAATTACGCTCCCATCACCCTGGTCGCCGTCGTCGGCGCCATCGCCATCTGGTGGTTCGCCTCGGCCCGCACCTGGTTCACCGGACCCAAACGCACCGTCGAGGAACCACCCACCATCGAACCCTCTGTGCCCGCGTGACATTCGAGGCCCGCGTGACATGCGAGCGCCCGGTCCCGGTCGGCGCGACCGGAACCAGGCGCTGCGAGCGGACGGAGTCCGCTTCGCGCACGGCCGGAGCGAATGCAGGGAGGTACGCAGCGGACGGAGTCCGCTCCGCGCACGGCCGGAGCGAATGCAGGGAGGTACGCAGCGGACGGAGTCCGCTTCGCGCACGGCCGGAGCGAATGCGGGGAGGTACGCAGCGGACGGAGTCCGCTTCGCGCATGGCCGGAGCGAATGCAGGGAGGTACGCAGCGGACGGAGTCCGCTTCGCGCATGGCCGGAGCGAATGCGGAGGTACGCCTAGGACTGGCGGTTGATCGCCTCGGTGAACTCCGCGGCGTGCGGGCCGGTCCATTCGAAGGTCACCGTGGCCGGTTCCGGCGGGCCGTGATTGCCGATCACCGGTCCCGGAATGATCGAATCCACCAGCTGGCGTACTTCCGGGAAGGTCAGCGCACCGCCGCCGCGCAGTTGCCAGTGCACCTCGAGCAGCGACATCGGTTCGGCGCCGAGGATCGCGGACAGCAGATCCTCGACGCTGATGTAGTTGTGCCCGTGCTCGGCGGCGATCGCCGCGGCGCGCCGCAGCGCGACGATCACCCCCGGCGCCGCGCCCTTGATGGTTGTGACGGTGTTATCCCTGTCGGTGCTGGTCACGAAGGCCCCTTTCAGTCACTCAGGGTCGATCAGCACACGCTACAACGTGTCAAGCAACGATCTTGTGAATTCGTAAAACCTTCGGGCACAACGGGTTCAACTCAGGCGGGCGTACCGAACCAGCGGGTCAGCGCCGCCTCGAGCCCGTCGACGGCGCCGGTGTCGCGGGCCCACGCGACGAAGCCGTCGGGACGCACCAGCAGACCGGTGAGCTCGCCCGCCCCAGGCGATTTCGCGGTCACGGTGTGCACGCGCGTGGCCCAGCGTGCGGCCAGCGCGCGCAGCTCGGCGGAATCGGCGAGGTCGACCAGGACCGCGCCGCCCGCGGTGTGATGATCGCCGAGGCGGGTGTCGTCGGACAGTTCCAGATCCGGCGCGGTCGCGCCGATCAGCGGATGGCCGGAGCCGAGATCGTAGCGATGCAGCACACCGGAGATCTTCTTGAAGGTCTCGGTGGTGCCGTCGGTCGTGGCCAGCATGTCGGTCATCACCCTGCGCAGCGCCCGGCTGCGGGGATCCAACCGCATCAAAGCCACTTGGGCGCGGGTCCATTCGAGCACCCAGGCGCCGACAGGATGGCGTTCGGCGGTGTAGGTGTCGAGCAGTTCCTCACCCGCCGAGCCGTCGACCACCGCGGCCAGCTTCCAGCCGAGGTTGACCGCGTCACCGATCCCGAGGTTGAGCCCCTGCCCGCCGAACGGTGAATGCACGTGCGCCGCATCGCCGGCCAGCAGCACCCGGCCCCTGCGATACTCGGGGACCTGGCGAGTGTTGTCGGTGAACCGGGTCGCGGACTTGACCGCGGTGATCCGCACCGGCACACCCGACACCGCCCGCAGACTCGCCTGCAGCTCGGCCGCGGTGATCGGTGTATCCCGTTCGGCGGGTGGTCCATCCAGCTCGACGGTCAGGATCCGGCCTGCCGCCGCGCCGTGCACGTAGATCCCGGTGTCGGTCGTGTTCCAGCCGACGCGCAGGCCCTCGGCGCCGGTCATCTCGACGATGGCCTGGTGCCCGGTGATCTCGGGCCCGATGCCGGGGAAGTCGAAACCGGCGCGCTTGCGCACTGTGCTGCGACCGCCGTCGCAGCCGACCAGCCAGCCCGCGCGAACAACGTTGTCGCCGAGCCGGATATCGACGCCGTCGCCGTCATCGGTGAAATCGGCGACCTCGAGCCCGCGCCACACCGGCACCCCGAGTTCCGCGGCACGGCGGCCGAGGACGGTTTCGATCCCCTGCTGCGGCACCAGCCAGATGCCGGTGACCGGCCCGAGATCGGCGAATGCGGGATCGTCGAAATCGATGCGATCGCTGTCGAGCATGATGCCCGCGAAATGTCCGGCGACCCGCGGCGTCGACGGCGCCGCGGCGTCGAGTTTCGCCTTATCGGGCCCCGCGTTGTCGCCCGGTAGGAATCCGCGCATGAAGTTGAGTGCGGACTCCTGCTGTTCGCGCAGCTCGGGCAGCAGGCCACGCCGGTAGAACGCCTGTACCGTAGGCACATTGATCCCGCCGGCCTTGACGGTCGGATCTATCTCGGTGAGTCGCTCGACGACCAGCACATCCACTCCGGCGAGCCGCAGCTCGCAGGCGAGCATCAGCCCGACCGGTCCGGCGCCGGCGATCACCACATCGAATGTCTCGTTCATGACTCCGACTGTGACGGGCCAGGATTGCACCGGCCTTGCGCGCGGCTTACATCGGTCGTGTCAATGCGTGGGCAACTGGCTCGGCAGCACGCACACCGCGTCCAGGCCGAGCACGTGATTGAGCCTGCCGAAGGCGAGCCACGAGCCGATACCCATACTCAGCTCGACGATTTCGCGCTGGCTGTAGTGCGCGGTCATCCTGGCCCAGAATTCGTCGTCGAGATTGTGGTGGTCGAGCGCATAGCGTTCGGCGTATTCGGCGGCCAGGCGGGTGCGCTCGTCGAACGCGGCGGTGGTGCGCCAGTGCGTGACCGCGTCGGCGAAGCCCTCGTCCACCTTCTGCCCGTCGCGTTCGGTGCGCCAGTCCAGGCAGAACAGGCAGCCGTTGATCTGGGCGATGCGCAACCGGGCCGCCTCGAATTCGCGCAGGCCCAGCGTGCTCTCGGAATACACCGCCAGCGAGAAGTTGGAGGCGGGAATGCCGATGCCGGGCACCATTTCGCCCCACACGTAGCCGATCGGGTCCTTGCCCTCGGGGACATCGATCCTCATGGTTGCTTCCTTCCGAGTTTGCCGACCGCGGGACGCAGCGGAACGTCGAGCGCGTCGTAGAGTCCGGGCTCGGCGGCGGCGAGCCAGTCGATGGCGTTCACCAATCGGCCGACGGCCGTGGCGTTTCCGCCCGCCGAGCGGTTGCCGTCCTCGTCGCGCGCCTCGACGGTGACCTCGATGTGCGGATGGCCCTCGATGATCACCCGGTGCGCGCCCTCGCCGTCCGGCGGTGCCGGCCAGTCCGGTGCGCACGCCGGATGGATGCGGGTGACGTGCTCGATCACGATGCGTGGTTCGCCCTCGACGATGCCCTGCACCTCGAAGCGCACCGCGCCCTGGGTCCCCGCCTCGAACTCCCCCATCCGCTCGGTGTGCACCGTGTGCGTCAATGCCTGCCGTGCCACCGTTTCGCGGATGTCGTCGAGTTCGACGCCGAGCGCCCTGGCCATCAGCCGAATCTGCCCGCCCCACACCATGGTCGGCACCGTCGGCGCCAGCATCGGTGGCGCGTACTCCATCGGCTGCCCCATGCCGACCAGGTAGCGCACCGCATCGGGCTGGTCGTAGGTGGTGTAGTCGAAGATCTCCTGGCAGCGGATCGCCTCGACGGTGCTGCCGAGCCCGCTCACCAGCAGCGGCAGCACATCGTTGCCCCAGCCCGGATCGACGCCGGAGACGAACAGCGAACCACCGCCCGCCGCGATCGCGGCCACCACCGGATCGCGCAGCGACGGTGGCGCGCTGCGCTGGTCGTAGAAGGCGTAGAGCGCGGGCGTCACCACCACCGCGCCCGCCTCGATGGCACGCACGATATCGGCGAGCGCGGCATCGGGGCGGATATCGCCGGAGGCGGCGTACACGACGGCGCGTGGCCGCGCGGCCAGCATCGCGGCGATGTCATCGCTGGCCGCGACCCCGAGTCCGTGGTCGAGCCCGGCGAGTTCGCCCGCGTCACGGCCGACCTTGTCCGGGTTGTGTACCAGCACGCCGGTGAGTTCGAGTTCGGGATGGGCGGCGACGGCACGAATGGCCGCACGGCCGACGTTGCCCGTGCCCCAGACGATCGTGGGGATCATCCCGCGATGGTAGCAAGCGCTTGGTCGGGCGTTCGCGATACCGCCAATCCCTCAGCGCGCCTGAGGAATTCGGTCCACCGCCCGCCGATATGACCCCTGTGTCGCGCCCCGGCGCCGCAGCGAGTACCCTCTACATATCGAGCGCTCGTCGCTTCGCCGTTCGGCACCCATTCCTCTCCCATTCCGCGAGAGTAGAAGTATGTGTAACCGGCGGTTACATTAACTTCGGTGCCGGAGAAACCACCACTGATCTGCGCTGTTGCGCGGGTGCCCCCGGCAGGGTAAATCATGATCTCGTCGCGTGTACGCGCCAGGTGGACGGCGTCGGCATGGAGGCACCGATCGAGGAGACCACCATGCGTCCACATCCGCGGATCTGTTGACGGCCCGATAGGTCGTCCCGCGCTTCGGGGCCGCTGCGGTCCGAACACGCACGCACCGCCGGTCGGGTGACCGGCGCTCTCCTCGATCGAAAGCTGAATCCATGTCCGAATTCTCGGTGGCCCGCGCGCGTGCGCTCGGCCGCGAACTCGTCGAAATCCATCAATGGCTGCGCACCGAACTGCGCCGAGTACGCGCCGAACTGAACCGGTATCCGACGGGCGAACTCGTGCGCCCCACGCAATTGCGCAGCCACTGCACCGCATTCTGTCAGGCGTTGACGCGGCACCACGTCAGCGAGGACACCACCACCTTTCCCGCGCTGGCCGCGCAATTCCCGGAACTGGCCCCGGTTTTGGCGGAACTCCGCGATGATCATCGGTTGGTCGCCGATATCCTTCGCCGCCTCGAACAGCTGCTGACCTCGGTGAACCCCGACAATGCCGGGGCAGCGCTGCGCGAACTCGACGGCCTGACCGCCATCCTCGAATCGCATTTCCAGTGGGAGGAGCGCCGGCTCGTGCAAGCGCTCGACGCATTCGAATCGGGAAGTCGAACAACGGAACAGCTCTTCGGCATAACAGTTCGCCCAACGCGCCGGGAATGAGGCGCCGCGCGCGAGGTTGCCTAGTACGGTATGGCGGCAAGGCGGCGGGGGGCCGCGCAAGCATGGGTGACGAGTATCGGGGAAGGCGGGGCGCGACACGTGAACGAGCCGGATTCACACCTACCGTTGGCCGCCCGATACCGCAGCGCCGACCCTATCCGGTGGCACGGCAGCATGATCTACCCGATGTACACCGAACAACTCGGGGACACGACCGCGCTGGTCACCATGACGCTGCTATCGGCGGCCCCACCGCTGGGGGTGCGCGGACTCGGCATCGGCATGTCGGTGGTCGACGGCCATGTCGTGCTCGACGGCCGCAGGCTGGCCGGGGTCGATGTGTGGAGCGACGCGCTGGCCTCGGGCGTCACCTTCGAGGTCACCGCCACCGCGCCGGGCGGCATGTTCACCGTCACGCCGGTCTGGGTGGACGCGCTCGGTGAACAGAAATCCTGGACCGGCAACTACGGAATCCTCGTCGAACCGACACCGTCGGGCGCGATCGTGCTGTGGTGCAGCGTCGGCGAGGGCCCGCCCAACTTCGCCAATCTGGTACTCGAGCTCAGCACCGTGGCGGGACATCCCGACACCGCCGAAAACGACGACGCGGGCGGTGATCCCGGCTATCGCAGCGCCCTCTACGACCTGGGCGTCGCCATGTACAGCCGGGGCGAGGAAGAACAGGCCTGCGGGCTGTGGGCCCAGGCCGCCGAGGCCGGCCATGCCGGGGCCGCCTACGACCTGGGCGTCGTCCGTTTCCGGCGCGGCGATCTCGGTGAGGCCGAACGCTGGTGGCGCACCGCCGCCGATCGCCGCGAATCCCGCGCCATGTCCGGCCTCGCCGAATTGCTCGACCGGCAGGGCAATCACGCCGAGGCCAGGGTGTGGCGGGCCTGCGCCGCCGAGGAACGCGGCTTCGACCCGTCCTGCAACTCCAGTTGAACCACCCCGGCCCGCACGCTCATCCGGCCAACGCGGCGCGCGCCTGCATCAGCGCGAAGCCGAGCAGGTTGAGCCCGCGCCAGCGTGCCGGGTCCACCGCGCGCGGATTGTCCGCGGCCAGCCCGATACCCCAGACCCGGTCGACCGGGCTCGCCTCGACCAGCACCCGCTCCCCGGTGCCGAGCAGATACTCCTTCAACGGTTCGTGCTGCCCGAACTTCGCGGTGTTACCGGCCACCACGATGTCGAAACGCGCTGCCTCCCATACCTGTCCGTCGAACCGGGCGACCTGGCGCCCGAGTTCCTTCGCCTGCTTGGGCTCCGCCGCCGCCAGCACCAGCGCCGCGGTCGCCGCGTCGTCGAACAGCATCGCCTTGCGCCACATCATGTAATGCTCCGCCGTGGCGAAGCGGACCCCGTCGACCACGAACTCCGCGGGCCACCACTGGCTCAAACAGCCCTGCCCGATACGTCCGTCCCGCTGCGGCTGATGTCCCCAGAACGGCAGATACTCCACAGGTCGGCCGGACGCCACGACATCCACCAACTCCCCCACTGAACGCACACGCATCCCACGAGTGTGCCCGATCCCCCCGAACCCGCGCCCCGGAATATGAGTCGCCGCCAGCAAACCCCGCTGCGGTACGTTCGCCCGGTGTCGGGCGGCGGGGATACGATGCGAAAATGGCGCAGCCCGGCAGCCCGGGAGGCGGGGCAACGGTCGCATCCACCCCGTCGCCGGGCGGTGCGCGCGGCGGGGTCGCCGAGGTGGTCGAGCGGTTCGCCGACGCGTGGCGTGCGGCGCCGACACCGCCGCCGCTGCCCGACTATCTGCCGGACTCCCCCGCCATCCGCCGGGTGTCGCTGATCGAGTTGATCAAGATCGATCTGGCCAACCGGTGGATGCGCGGCACCGCGCCCAAGCGCCTGGCCGACTACGTGGTCGAGCTGCCCGAGCTCAGCAGCTGGCCGCTGCCCCCGGATCTGATCTACGAAGAGTTCCACGTGCGCAGGCGCGCGGGCAGCGCGGTCGATGTCGCCGAATACACCGCCGCCTATCCCGAACAGGCCGAACAGCTTTCGGAGCTGCTGGCCACCGACGACTACCACAGCACGCTGCTCGGCGCCGCCGACCCGGTCCGCCTCGACGATCTGGACGCCGGTCAGCGCATCGACGACTTCGACCTGATGACCGGCCTGGGGCGCGGCGCGTTCGCGCGGGTGTTCCTGGCCAGACAGCGCTCGATGCAGCGCCTGGTCGCGGTGAAGATCTCCCAGGACAGGGGCGCCGAACCACAGACCCTCGCCCAGCTCGACCACGACTACATCGTGCGCGTCTTCGACCAGCGGGTGCTGGCGGACCGGCGGCTGCGGCTGCTGTACATGCAGTACGTGCCGGGCGGCACCCTGTTCACCGTGCTCGAAAAGGTCCGCGTGACACCGGCGCACGAACGCGACGGCGCACTGCTGCTCGCGGTGATCGACGAGGTGCTCGCGGACAAGGGTGAGATCAGGCCGAGCGAATCGGCGACCCGCGCGGAACTGGCCGCGCTGTCCTGGCCGGAGACCATCGCCTGGCTCGGCAGGCGCGTGGCCGAGGCACTCGATTACGCCGGGCGCTGCGGTGTGCTGCATCGCGACGTGAAACCGGCCAACGTCCTGCTCACCGCCGACGGCATCCCGAAACTCGCCGACTTCAATATCAGCTTCAGCGGCAACGTCTCCGGCGACAGCCCGGTGGCCTATTTCGGCGGATCGCTGGCCTACATGTCACCGGAGCAACTGGCCGCGGTGCACCCGGACCGGGAGACGACCGCGGCCGATCTCGACGTGCGCAGCGACCTGTTCGCCCTCGCGGTCGTGCTGTGGGAGCTGCTCACCGGCCGCAAACCCTTCGGCGAGGAAACGGTGATCGGCGGTGACCGCACCGCACTCGACGGCATGCTCGACCGGCGCGACGCCAGCCCGGAATCGTTGCCGTACCAGGATCTTCCGCCCGACTGCCCGGCGGCGCTGCGCCGCGCGCTCGTCCGTGCCCTCGACCCGGCGCCGGACCGGCGCTGGGCCTGCGGCGCGGAGATGGCCCAGCAACTCGAGGTGTGCCTGGACGCACGCGCCCGCGATCTGGTCGATCCCGCGCCGCGCAGCGGACGGCTGCGGGCACGCATGCTGATGCATCCGATCATGGCGCTTGCCATCGCCATTCCGAACGCGCTGGCGATCCTGTACAGCTACAACCACAATCGCACGCTGATCATCGCCAAACTCGACGCGCACGCCCAGCACCGCTTCGATCAGATCGCGATCACCACCTACGGCGCCTGCTTCTTCCTCGGCTTCGTCGTCACCAATGTGCTACTGGCCCACCTGTGGTCGATCGCGCGCGGCCTGCGCCGCGGCGCCTCCTACGACGCCGCGGCACTGGCCCGCGCACGCGCCGACACGCTGCGGCTCGGCAGGCGCAATGTGCTGACCTGCTTCGCGCTGTGGGTGCTCGCCGGTGTGGTGGTCCCGGTGTCGGTGCAGGCCTCGGGCAGCCACATCACCGCCGAATCCTATGTGCACTTCTTCCTCACCCAGATCGTGTGCGGCGCCATCGCGATGGCCTACCCGTACTTCCTGGTGAGCTTTTACGCGGTGCGCTCGCTGTATCCGATGTTCCTGCCGCACGGCGGTTCAGTCGCCGGCGACGCGCGCCAGTTGCGCGCACTGGACCGCGCCAGCACCTATTTCCTCGTCGTCGCCGCCGCGGTGCCGCTGCTGGGTGTCGCCGGCGCGACCTTCATTCCGCCCGAGGACATTCCGGCGGTGATCGTGCCGCTGCGGGTGCTGTGCGTCGGCAGCGCGGTCGCGTTCATCGGCGTCTACTGGCTGTTCCGGATGCTGGAGCAGGACCTCGCCGCGCTGCAACGGATCGTCAACCGGGTTGAATGAGCGTGCGCTTGAGGATCTTTCCGGTCGCGTTGCGCGGCAGCGCGTCCACGAAGGTGACATCGCGCGGCACCGAGAACCGGCTCAGCCGATGCCGGATGTAGTTGCACACCATCTCCCGATCGAGCCCGAAACCCTCGCGGGTCACCACGAAAGCGGCCAGCCGCTGGCCGAATTCCTTATCCGGCACCCCGACCACGGCCACCTCGCTGACCTGCGGCAGATACGACAACGCCTCCTCCACCGGCCGCGGGAAGACGTTCTCGCCACCGGAGATGATCATCTCGTCGTCGCGGCCCGCCACGAACAGCAGATCGTCGACATCGAGATAGCCCAGATCGCCGGTGTCGAGCATGCCCGCGGATTCGGCGGGCGGCGTGGCATCGGTGTAGCCGTCGAACAGCATGTGGTTGCTGACGAAGATGCGCCCGGTCACCCCGCGCGCCACCGGACGCATGTCCTGGTCGAGCACAGCGAGTTTGGTGCCCAGCGGCGGGCGCCCCGCGGTGGTGGGCGCGGCGCGCAGATCGGCCGGATCGGCGATGGTGGCCCAGGACACCTCGGTGGAGCCGTAGACGTTGTAGAGGATATCGCCGTAGGTGTCCATGAACCGCTCCACGATCGGACCGGCCAGCGGCGCACCGCAACTGGCGACCACCCGCAGGCTGGAGGTGTCGTAGCGGGCGCGGACGTGGATGGGCAGGTCCAGGATCCGGTTCACCATCACCGGCACCACGATCATCGCGGTCACCCGGTGCTCGGCCACCAGCCGCAGGCATTCCTCCGCGTCGAAGCGCTCAGTGAGCACCACGCTCGCCCGGATCGGGGTGCTGATCTGCAGCGCGGCCAGCCCCCAGGTGTGGAACAGCGGCGCGGGCACCAGCATCGTCTCGTCCATCCGGAACGGGATGCGCGACAACAGCGCCGCGATGGTGCCGAAACCCTTGGGCTGCGGGCGGCGCGCGCTCTTGGGCGTGCCACTGGTGCCGGAGGTGAGCACGATCAGCCTGCCGGGATGGGCGGGCCTGGCGAACGGCGGGGACTGCATGGCGATCAGATCCTCGACCGTCGTCGGCCCGTCCTGGCTCGGCGGCGAGGTGGAGAACCGGTGCATCTGCGGCGCCAGATACCGGACCAGCGGCGCGAATTCGTCGTCGAGGAAGATCGCAGCCAGCTGGTGCCGCTCGGCCACCTCCTCGATCTGCAGCGCGGAGAGCCCGGTATTGAGCAGTACCGTGTCGACACCCAATTTGCCCGCGGCGACCATGGTTTCGACCATCGCGGCGCGGTTGCGCGCGAGCAGGCCCACCGCGTGGCCCGGCCCGAAACCCAGCGCGGCGAGCGCGGCCGCGAGCCGGTGGGTGCGTTCGTGCACCTCGGTGAAGCTGTAGGCGATCGGGCCGTCGATGAGCGCGGCCCGCTTCGGGGTGTAGGCCGCGGCGGCCGCGTAGCCGCCCGCCAGCGTGAAACCCCAACGGGCAAGCCCGCCGAGCTGTTTGAGCCCGCGATCGGGGCGCAGGCTGCGCACCACACCGGTGGTCACCAGCTGTTTGGCGATGCCGACCTGCAACTTGGCGGCCGAATCCTCGCCGTTGATCAGCGTCGAGGTCGGCGCGCCCTGGACCGCGTCGGCGACGCGGCCCAGGCCGCGCCGCGTCCATTCGACGATGGCGGGCTTGTCCCGCTCGGCGATGGCCGGATGCACCCGGCCCGCACCGATGAAGGTGACGGTGACCCTGGTCTGCTGCTCGTCGCCGCGCAACCGCACCGAGGCGAACCCGCCGTGCGAGGGACACTGCAATTCGAACGTCTCACCGTCCTTGACCACCAGCAGATGCACCGGGGGCAGGGCGATTTCGGCGGCGCTGCCCGCGCGGATCAGCAGCACCGGTTCGGGTGCGGAGGTCTCGGCGCGTTCGCAGACGCCGACACCTTGGAACATGCGTGAGTAGGTCTGCGGTTCCATCAGCAGATCCCACATCGCCTTACGCGCGACAGTGAACTCCGCATCGACAGTGACGACATCAGTTACCAACGGCGTACATTTCTTCGTCGGCCGAACTCCGTACCGAGCGGTTCGGCATCGTTACGTATTTGTACCCACCGGTAACAGTGAGGTCAAGAGTTCGTTCGCTGTTCTGTTCACTTGCCGTGGTATGGACGCCCGAGCTCGTGTCAGCGCACCTTGCGCCCCGAATAGAGAGGAGCCGCGCTACGTTTTATCGTCAGATGCACATCACCAGTCGTCGCGGGCCGCGCGCTCCAGCCGGAAGAAGTTGGTCCGGCCGCCGTCCTGATAACGGAACCGCAGCTGGCGGTCGTCGAAGGTGGACAACCATTCGTCCCAGTCCACCGGCTGCAGTACCGCGCCCCCGTATCCCGGGAAATCGAAGCGCAGCACGCCCATTCTGCCCTTGTACCGGCTGCCCGGCATGGTCGCGGGATGGGCTCCGCGCTGCTCCGCCCAGCGGCGGATGACGTCGTGATTGGTGGTGACCAGTGTGCGTCCCGTGCGATGGGGCGCGTCGGCATGATCTGTCATGACGACCTCCTCGGGCTGGCGGGGTGATCCGGCGGCCAAACCGCCCCCGGACATTCCTCCCTGACCGGGGCGGCTAACTCCCTGATACCCGATGCCGGCGCGCGGCAAACGTGTGAGCAGCGGCTCAGTCGCGTAAAGCTTGTTCCCGCAAGGCGTTCAGTGTCCTTGCCAGGATGCGTGAGACCTGCATCTGGGAGACGCCGAGCACCTCGGCGATCTGGTTCTGGGTCTTGTTCTCGAAGAACCGCATGATCAGCACGCGCTTCTCCCCGTCAGGCAGTTCGGCGAGTAGCGGCTTGACCACGAGGTGGTCCTCGACCGCGGTGTAGGCGGGCTCCTCGGCGCCCAGGCTCTCCAGCAGCGGCAGCGGCCCGCTGTCGGGGTCGTCGCCGGACACCGCGTCGATCGAGGACGACTGGTAGGCGTTGCCCGCGATCAGCGCCTGGGTGACCTCGACCAGGTCGACATCGAGCTCCGCAGCGATCTCCCTGGCGCGCGGCATCCGGCCCAGCCGCTGCGACAGCCGTTCGATCGCGGGACCGATGGTGAGCTGAATCTCCTTGGTGCGCCGTGGAACTCGCACCGCCCAGGTGGTGTCGCGGAAATGTCTGCGCACCTCGCCCATGATCGTCGGCACCGCGAAGGACAGGAACGACGAACCGCGCGTCACATCGAAGCGGTCCACCGCGTGCAACAGCCCGACCCTGGCCACCTGGAGCAGATCGTCGAAATTCTCGCCGCGCCCGGCGAACTTGCGCGCGATGTGCTCGGCCAGCGGCAGGCACCGGCCGATCAGCTCCTCGCGCAGTGCCGCCCGCGCCCGCTCGTCCGCGCCGAGCGCGGCCAGCTTCTCGAAGAGCGGCTCGATATTGTCATAGCTGTCGCCGCTCGAATGTGAACGCCGCTCAGCCGCCATTCGTTTCACCCCGGACCCAGCTGAAATCCACCACCGTGGGGTATCCGCCGATGATCTCGTCGAAGGGCGCCTGCATCGCCGAGAGCGACGCGGTGAGCGTGCGGACGATATGCCACCCGAAGCTCTGTTTTTCGACCACATCCTGCGAGGTCGCCATCGAGGAGACGTGCACGAACATCTGCCGGTCGTCGTAGCTGAAATCGCAGGCGATCGTCGAACCCGGCACCGCGTCCAGAATCAGCGCGGTCGCCACCTCGTCGAGCGCGAGGCGGATATCGGTCACCTCGTCGACCGCGAAATCCGCGATCAGCGCTACGGTTTCGGCAAGAGCGCGCAACATGAGCAGTTGCTCCAGGACCGCGGGTACGCGAATGCCGACCGTCGTCGCCGTCTCTGTAGCGGGCTCGGAAACCCTGTCGCCCATACTGACCACCACCTGCTCCTTACGGTTTGCCTCGGCCCGCCCCTCGCGGGCCATCGCCTTGTCTCGCGCGGAATCAACGTCCGCGTACCCGGTCGTTTGTTCACCAAACATCCGCTCGCGGGCGGATCAGCGCTGTTCGATCCGTTCGTGCGCGGTGAGCAGCAGGTGATCGAATTCGGTGCGCAGGTTGGAGGTGGTCTGCATCATGGTGCCGATATCGAGCACCAATTGCGTTGCCAGCGCCCGCAATTTGGTGTTGGTCTCCTGCGAGCGCCAGCTCAGCACCCGGAACGCCTGCTCGGCGCTGATGCCGTAGACCAGCATCAGCGCGCCCTTGGCCTGTTCGATCACCGCGCGCGCGGCGTAGAGCTCGGGCAGGGTGTCGTCGAGGGTTTCCTGCCGCTGCTCCTCGAGTGTGTCGGTGACGTCGATGTAGTAGCCGTTGGTGCCGATGACCGCGCCCTCGTCGTCGAACATCGAATCGGCGACCACGATGACGTGGCGCACCTGGCCGACGGTGTCGACGATGCGGTGGCGGCTGGAGAACGGCTGGCCGTCCTCGGTGGTCTTGGCCAGCGCCGTCGCCACCCACGCCCGATCCTCCGGGTGCTTGTGTGTCAGCAGCAGCTCGGTGGTCGGCGTCACCGATCCCGGTGAGTAGCCGTGCATCTGTGCCACCTCGTCCGACCATTCCCACCGCTGCTCGTCGTACCAGTAGCGGAAGGTACCGACACTCTGCGGCGTTCCCTGGCCGATCACTCGATTCAGCGCGAACGCGTCCTCGGGAGGTATCGACCCACCGTCTATCGTCACAGTCCAAGTATCCGCTGGGCAGGATATCCACAGCGACTGGAGCGGTATTCGATTCCCGCGTGTCGCGGCTAGGCGTCGAGCGCGGCCCGCATTGTCGGGTAGTGGCAGAAAGCGCTGCGCACTCCGGTGACCTCGAGTGCTCGCTCGACCTCCCTGCGTCCGGTGACGACGCGCAGATCGACACCGCGGTTGAGTGCGTAGTCGCGTGCGGGCGCGAGGGTGGCCGCGGCACGGATGCTGACGAAAGTCGCGGCACGCAGATCGATCACGACCGCGTGGCACGGTGTATTCAAGGCACGGTCGAGCAGAGTCCGGAACTCGGGATACACCGCGGCGTCGAGTTCACCCTCGATCCGCACCACGATGCAGTGGTGACGGCGATCGATGCGGTGGGCCCACAGCTGGCGGCGGCCCGCGCGCACGGCGTGCGGCGGCGCCGCGTCGTTACGATGCCGGAGAACGGCGATGGCAGACATGACAGACCTCCCGATACGGAGGGGCGTCCAGTCCTACGCGGCAGTGACCAGCGGCGAGGGAATCGCGAGTCGGCTGTGACTGCCCGTCCCATCGACCGGTCAGTGCGAAAGTCACTGCGTCGAACCGGGGTCGGCTGTAAGTTCTCAACCTCGATCCAGTGTGTCATGCCCGCCCGGCCGTGTACACCGGCTCCCGCTAGGCGGGCACCGCCATGGTGGCCCGGCGCCAGATGCGATGGCGCAGCAGCGTCTCCGCGAACAGCTCGAGGAATCGCTCGGGCACCGCCGTGCCCGCGGCCGCGGTGGTGATCACGCCGTGATCGATGCCGATGGTGGTATCGGGCGGAATGCTCGTCGCGACGCCGGCCGCGCGCAGCATCGTCACCCCGCCGCCGAACGCGGCGATCGGCTTGGCGTGCTTGAACGCCTCGAGCACGAAATGCACGGCGCCGCCGTTGGCCGCGAGGGTATCGGCGGCCTTCGGCCCACCCGCGACGAGCATCGCGTCATAGAGCACCGAGGCCACGGTCAGCAGCGCGTGATCCACCGCGAGGGTCTCCCCGTTGTCGCCGCGCACCATGCCGCCGTGCGCGGCAAGCACCTCGACGACCGCGCCGCGCCCGGCCAGCCAGGAACGCACCCGGCGCACGCCCGTCGCGTCGACGCCGTCGGCGACCAGGATCGCGATCTTGCGGGTGACGATGCTGTCCGCGGGTGAATTCAGTTGTGACAGTGCGGCGGAGGTGACCGCGTCGTCGGCGCCCGATACCGGCGCGGGCGCCCCTATGCCGAGCCGGACCGCGACCCGCACCGCCAGGTCGGCATCGATGCGCGCGAGATGATCGACCACTCTGGTCCTGATGGCCGGGCGGGTGAGCTTGCCGAGTTCGAAGGCGAACGCCTCCACGATATGTTCGGCCTCGGGCGGGGACATGCTGCGCCAGAACATCCGCGGCTGACGGTAGTACTCGCGAAAGCTGTTCGCACGCCGCCGCAGCACCTCGCCGTCGAGCCGCTGCGGGTAATGCCGGAAGGCGCCCGCGTCGGCCAGCGCGGGACAGCCGCCGATGCTGTTGTCGCTGTAGCTCGCCTCCCCCTGCGGGATGACGTGCTGGCCGTAGCCGTCCTGCTGATGGTTGTGCACCTCGGCAACGGGCCGATTGATCGGCAGCTGAGCGAAATTGGGGCCGCCGAGCCGGATCAGCTGGGTGTCGAGGTAGGAGAGGTTGCGCAGCTGCAGCAGCGGATCGTCGGTGAAGTCGATGCCGGGCACCAGATTCGCGGTATGGAAGGCTACCTGCTCGGTTTCGGCGAAGAAGTTGTCCGGGTTGCGGTCGAGCAGCATGACCCCCACCGGGCGCACCGGAACCTGTTCCTCGGGAACGAGTTTGGTGGCGTCGAGCAGATCGAAGTCGAATTCGAACTCCCGATCCTGCGGCACAAGCTGCACGCCGAGCTCCCACTCCGGGTACCGGCCCGTCTCGATGCTGTTCCACAGGTCGCGGCGGTGGAAATCCGGGTCGCACCCGGCGATCTGCTGGCATTCGTCCCACAGCAGCGAATGCACGCCGAGCCGCGGCTTCCAATGGAACTTTACGAAAGTGCTTCGGCCGTCGGCATCGAGGAAACGGAAGGTGTGCACGCCGAAGCCCTGCATCATCCGGTAGCTGCGCGGCAGCGCCCGATCCGACATCAGCCACAGGATCGCGTGCAGCGTCTCCGGTTGCAGCGACACGAAATCCCACAGCGTGTCGTGCGCGGAGGCGGACTGCGGAATCTCGTTGTGCGGCTCGGGTTTCACCGCGTGCACGAAATCGGGGAACTTGATCCCGTCCTGGATGAAGAACACCGGGAAGTTGTTACCGACCAGATCGTAATTGCCCTGCGCGGTATAGAACTTGGTGGCGAAACCGCGTACGTCGCGCACCGTGTCCGCGGAGCCGCGGGAACCGGCCACCGTCGAAAAGCGCACGAACACCGGCGTTTCCACGGTGGGATCGGTGAGGAACCGCGCGGTGGTGAACTCGGCAAGCGCGTCGTCGTAGGGCTGGAACCGGCCGTAGGCGCCCGCGCCGCGCGCGTGCACCACCCGTTCCGGGATGCGCTCGTGGTCGAAATGGGTGATCTTCTCCCTGGCGTGGAAGTCGTCGAGCAGGGTCGGTCCGCGGGTACCCACCGACAGTGCGTCATCGGTGCTGTCCACTCGGACACCCTGCTGGGTGCTCAGATACCCCTGCTGCCGGTCGACTCGGTAGGCGGCGAGCTGCCGCTGCTTGTCATCGGATGCGCCGTTCTGGTCAATGGCCATGGCAACCTCTTCTCTCGGGGACGAAAGTCCTGGTTGGCCTCTCACCCCCGCGCGTACCCTGCCCCCGGGACCTCACACGCCAGAACCGCAGGGGTTTCGATGCCGCCCCGGTGGGCACCACCCGGCTATGAGGATCGCCGTGGTTTCCGAACATGCGAGCCCGCTCGCCGCTCCGGGCGTGCTCGCGTTCGGCGGTCAGAGCGGTCACGTCGCGGAGTTGTCCGCGGCGATGGTGCGCCGCGGGCACGAGGTCACCGTCTACACCCGGCGCACCGATCCGCGGGCGCGGGCACAGGTGGTGACCGGCGCGGGCTATCGCGTCATCCACGTGCCCGCGGGCCCGCCGGTGCCGCTGCCGGTCGAGCAGACGCTGAGCCACCTGGGCGAGTTCGGCACCTATCTGCAACGCCACTGGGCAAGGGACACACCGGATCTGGTGCACGCGCACCATTGGATGTCCGGGCTCGCCGCCGAACTCGCCGCGCGCGTGCACAACCTGCCCGTGGTCGTGTCGTTCCACACGCTCGGTGTGGTGAAGCGCCGCCACGAGGGGCTGGCCGATACCAGCCCGCGCTCGCGGATCCGGTTCGAGCGGATGATCGCCACCCGCGCTGCCCAGGTGCTGGCCACCTGCGCCGATGAGGCGGTGGAGCTGGCCAGGATGGGTGTGCCGCGCTTCCGTACCTCGGTAGTGCCCGCCGGAGTCGACGCCACCCGGTTCGACCCGGACGGCCCCGCGCTGGAGCGTTCCGCGCGCCGTCGCGTGGTGTCGGTCGGCAAACTCGTGCGCCGCAAGGGATTCGAAACGGCGATCAAAGCGTTACAAGAATTGCCCTCGACCGAACTGCTGGTCGCGGGTGGGCCGGTCGGCGATGATGTGGAGGAGGGCAGCGAGGCGCGCCGCCTGCGCCGCGTCGCCGATGAATATGGCGTCGCCGACCGAGTTCGCCTGCTCGGCACGGTATCCCGTGCCCGGCTGCCCCAGCTGCTGCGCTCGGCCGATGTGGTGCTGTGCACGCCGTGGTACGCGCCGTTCGGCCGGGTTGCCCTGGAGGCCATGGCCTGTCGTAAACCGGTGGTCGCCACCGCGGTCGGCGGGCTGCTCGACACGGTGGTCGACGGCGTGACCGGCCGTCTGGTCGCGCCGCCGGAGCCGATCGCGGTGGCACGCGCGGTGCGGCCACTGCTCGACGACGCGACGTTGCGCGAAACCTGGGGCGTGGCCGGATATCAGCGGGCCTGCACGCGCTACACCTGGGAGCGCGCGGCCATCGACACCGTCGCCGCGTACCGGCGTGCGGTGCCCGAGTGTGCGGAGCGAATCTCGTCCTCCGGCTGGTGATTTCGGCTTCGGCGCTCACCGCCAGCGCCACGGCATGAGCAGCCACGCGACCGCGAACAGCAGTGCCGCGACGGTTCCCGCGATCACCCCCGCGCCCGTCCCGGCGACCGTCACGAATACCAGCAGCACAACGCCGGTGAGCGCGACCCCGAGCAGCGCGACCCCGAGCAGCGCGACCCCCGCCATCGCGCACCGATGGGCCGCGCCGACGACATTCGCCAGCCGGTGCCGCCGGAACAGGATCCGATGCCACGCGACCGGGGCGACCAGGAAGACCGTCGCGCCGATCGAGGCGCCGACCGTCACCAGATACAGCACGCGCATCGGCGGCGACAGCGCGGCGAAACCCGACTGGAACGGCAGCACGAGCAGGAAGCCGGTGAGGAACTGTACACCGGTCTGAACAACGCGCAGTTCCTGAATCAGGCTGATCCAATTGCGGTCCAGCCGTTCGATGCCCGTTTCCTGGCGCCGCGCGGTATCCCACCCCTGGTCGGCGCGTCCGTTCGGCATGCGCGTCGCGTACCCGTGCCGGTGTGGATCAATCAGGCGGCGTCGTCCGCGTTTCGAGCCGCCGTCGCGGGGCACTGCGGGAGCAGATCCGAAAGGAGCTCGGACATGATGCCAGGACCGAACGAACAGCCAGGACGCTACGCCCCACGCCCCGAGATTCCGGACAACGTCCCCGAGATCCCGGACAGTGCGCGGACCACCCGCAACAACGCGGGTGAGGCGCTCGAGGACAGCCGCCAGTTCCCAGGTGTGGTGGTGCTGCTGCTCGGCCTCGTCGCGGTCGCGCTCACCCTCACCGCCGCGGGCTACGGCTTCGCGGGCTGGGCGGTGGTCGGCGTGATCGCGAGCGTGCTGCTGATCGGCGCGGGCACCGCGTTCGTCGTGCTCGAACACCGCAGGCTGCGCGCACGCGAGGGCGAGGAACTGCGCGGCCACTGAGCCGCTACCGCCGTCGACCCGAATCTCGCAGGAGGACACCATGACTCGGCGTGTCGCCGCACTGGCCGCGATGGCGGCCGGTGCGCTGCTGCTCACCGGCTGTGCCGGTGACGACAATCCGCTGCTGCCGACCACCCCGACCTCCGAGCGCCCGGATATCACCCTCACCTTCACCTCGGCGCCGACCGCCAAGGACGTGCCCGATCCGGACCAGGTGACACCGCAGGCCGCGCAGAAGCTGTGCGACATGCTGCGTCCCGAGGTCGGCAAGTGGCGCGGTGAGGCGCCCGGCGTCGGCAAGCTCGCGTTCAACGCCAGCGTGCACGAATGGGCGGCGCGCAGCGGCGGTCTCAACGACCTGATCGTCAAGGACCGCGGCATCGTCGACACCCTCACCACCCAGCACTGCCCCGACGTCCGCCAGCAGGTGCTCGACGCACTGCGGATCGACGATCTCGCCTCGGGCCTGGCCGGTTTCGGCCGGTAGTCCAGCAACGGAGAATGCGATGAAACCCACCAAGATCGCGGTGCTCGCCCTCGCCGCCGCCGCGCTGTGGCTCGGCGGATGCAGCGAGGCCGAGAAGGCCGTCAACCCCGGCGGTGACACCAAGTGCACCGATTTCGTGCGCCAGGACGCCGACAAGCAGCGGGTGACCGTCGCCAAATTCCTGGAGCAGGAAAGCGGTGACCGCCCGACGCCGGATGCCAGGACCGTCGACGCGGCCGTCGCCTCCATTCAGCTGATGTGCTCCGCGCAGGCCAATCCCGAAACCCCGATCAAGAAGGCCGATCTCACCGGCATTCTGGTGCCCAAGTAAACAGGAGCAAGGCATGTCGGTAGCACTCGTGCTGACCGCACGCGGTTTGGGCGGACTGCTCACCGCGGTCCCGGCGTTGCGCGCGCTGCGGGTGGCGCGGCCCTATCACCAGCTCGTCCTCGCCGCACCGGGCTGGCTGCGGCCCATCGTCGAATTATCCGGCTGCGCCGACGAATTGCACGCGACGCCGATGGCGGGCGCGCTGCGCTGGAACGCGGAGCCGCCGACGCTCGCGGTGAACCTGCACGGCAGCGGCCCGGACAGTATCGCCGATCTGCTCGCCACCGATCCCGAGCAGCTGATCACCCACCGGCACCCCGAATTCCCGCTGATCCACGGACCGGTGTGGCCGCACGAGGTGCACGAGACCCGGCGCTGGTGCGCGCTGCTCGAATCCGCCGGTATCCCGGCGGATCCGACGCGCGTGGATATCGCGGCGCCGCCCGAGGCGGCCGGCGAACGCACGCACGTGGTCATCCATCCGGGCGCGGGTGCGCCCGCCCGGCAGTGGCCGCCGGAGCGTTTCGCCGCCGTCGCGGCCGCACTGTGGGAGAGCGGGCGCCCGGTCGTTGTCACCGGGACCGCCACCGAACTGCCGCTGGCGCGCGAGGTCGCCGAGCGCGCCGGGCTGCCCGAAACCGCCACCGTCGCAGGCGAACTCACGCTGCGTCAGCTCGCGGCCACGGTGGCGGGCGCGGCGCTGGTCGTCAGCGGCGATACCGGAGTCGGCCATCTGGCGACCGCGTTCGGTACGCCGTCGGTGCTGGTCTTCGGTCCGAATTCGCCCGCATGGTGCGGCCCGCCGCCGACCCGGTCGCGTCATATCGCGTTGTGGGCCGGGCACGTCGGTGATCCGGAGGGCGAAACACCCGATCCCGGCCTGCTGGTCGTCAGCGTCGCCGAGGTGGTGGACGCGGCGCAGCGATTACTCCAGGCCGCCCCGATCCGATAGGAAGGGGGCGATAAAGGAAATGGGCTGCCCTTGTGGGGCAGCCCATTTCGCTGGGTAGGGGATGCGAGTTACGGATGCTGACCGCGCTGGTAAGCGCGCTGTCGTTGCTCATCCATGGCGGCCTCGGCCCGCTCCTTCTCGGCCTGGGCCTCCTTCTTCGCGGCTTCGCGCTGATCGCTCGCCTTGTCCTGCTGCGCTCGACCCTCGTCCCGCAAATCGTCGTTTCCGAAGACGGTGCCTGCGGCTTCCTTGACCCTTCCCTTGGCGTCCTCGACGACGCCTTCCAGGCCTTCGCGCGGGCCGCTCTTGTGATCGGACACGATAATGACCTCCGAAATATCGGTGTTCAGTTGGACATTCACCGCTTACCCGCCCGAATCGAACTCAATCAGCGCTCATCCGGAACCTTCCCGATTCTCGAGTCCGACCGCCGCCGCCAATTCGTCGCGTGCGCCCGGTAACGGAGAATCGTCCTCCGCCATTTCGCCCATCATCACCCACAGTGCGTCGGCGATGGCGTTGAGTTTTTGCTGTACCGCTTCATCGGCCCCGGTCTCGGTATTGTGGCGGCAGCGCTACCAGTAGAAACGTGATAATCGTCGTCACCGTGTCGATGACGAGCTGCCACGTGTCGACGGTCGGCAATATCAATCCGGTCGGTAACCAGAGCAGTACGTATCGGACATATTCCGACCTTCCCCGAGAACATGGGGAAACCATTCCTCTGCGGGGCGGATACCCCCGCTCCGGGCAGGCGAATCAGGCGTCCGGAGGCGGTGGATCTACCGAGTTGGCCACCCGACCGGTCGATCCGGGTGGCATTCTGGGCGTAGTGACATTCTGCTCAATCGTTCAGCACCGTTTCGGATCCCGTTCGTATCGACGAATCAGCGGAAAGGCGGAGGCAATGAGGCATGGTGGTCAGAAGTCTCGCGGTGGCACCGTGACCGGCGGGAACAACCTGGTCGTGACCGGCGTCCCGCACGAGCCGTTGTCCACGGGCAACGCGAAGGGGCTCTCGATGCCCCGGGTTGTTTCCCTCGCCCCGGCCGACCGCACGGGCGAGGCGGTGCCGATCCTGGCGTACGTCCCGATGAACTTCAACCAGGTCCTACATATCGGAGACCCCGTGATCACGCGGGACACCAAGCATGGCGCACATAAGGGGCTGCCGGAGGTCCACCGCCGGGTCGTACGTCGCAGGGGTCATGTGACGAGGTCGAGTACTGATCCGCAGTTGGCAAAAAGAATCCGCGCGTGGGCACGGGAACAGGGCCATGAACTTGCCGAGCGCGGGCGGATTCCCAGCCACATCGTAGAGGCCTACCGGTCAGCGGGCGGAAAGTAGTCCCGCCACAGGCGTAGGTCGCGTATGTCTGCGCGGAGCCTGGCACTATCGGTACCAGGACCGATTCGCCCGACCTTCGCTAGCGTTGATCCAGGGAACTCGGCCGGACTGATCAGCACAGCGGCCGCGCATCGGAGAGGATGGCGTCGACGGTTTGCTGCACCGTGAGATCCGAAGTGTCGAGCCAGGTTCCGAGGCGCGGGGTGGCGCGCAGTTCCGCGGTGAATCCGGGGGCGGCGGTGTTCGCGGCGAGCCGGTAGAGCATGTTCGCAAGCCGAGGCGGGGGCGCGCCATCGAATAATGCGCGGTGGCCACCTGTTTCGGCCCGTGCTGCGAGGGGTCGCGCCGGAGCGGGTGGCCGCTCAGTCCTTGGGGGCCTTGTCGATGTAGCGGTGCATCGCCCAGTTCATGGTGCGCATGGCCAGGTTGTAGGACGGCGGGAAGTAGCGCTGGGCCCAGTGGCCGACGCGGATGTCGGGTGAGGTGTAGACGAGGTAGCGGTTGCGTTCGACACCGCGCACGATCGAGGCCGCCGCCGCGTCCGGTGTCACCGCGTGGCGCATGAACAGCGCCATCGCCCGCTGCACCGCCACCGCGGACCGATCGACGCCCGCGATATCGACGCTGTCCACCATCGGTGTCGCCATCGCACCGGGACAGACCAGGCTGACCCCGATGCGGTGCCTGCGCAGATCGAAGCGCAGCACCTCCGACACACCGCGCAGGCCGAATTTGCCCGCGCTATAGGGCGCGTGCCACGGCAGGCCGAACAGTCCGGCCGCCGAGGACACGTTCACCAGATGCCCGCCGCGGCCCGCCTCGATCATCGGCGGCAGGAATTCCTCGATCACATGGATCGGGCCCATCAGATCGATATCGATGGTGCGGCGCCACTGGCTGTGCGTGAGCCGCTCGACGGTGCCCCAGGTGGCGATGCCCGCGACGTTCATGACGATATCGACGCTGCCGACTTCCGCGTGCGCCTTGGCGGCCAGGTCGACCACCGCGTCGTGATCGCTGATGTCGGCGGCTTGCGCGAGATGCACTGTCGCACCGGCTGCCTGGACCAGGTCGGCGGTCTCGCCGAGCCCGGCCTCGGCGATATCGGTGAGCACCACCGAGGCGCCCTTGGCGGCGACCGCGAGCGCGGTACTGCGGCCGAGCCCACTGGCCGCTCCGGTGATCAGAACGCGCTTACCGCCGAACTTCGTCATGCGACCGACCATAGACGAACAACGTTGTCTATAAAAGTCGGAACGGTCCGAGCGTGCGGCCTCACGCGGATTCGGTGGACACCACGATGGTGGTCCAGCCGCCGAGATGGATACGGTCGCCGTGCCGCAGCGGCACCGCGGACTCGGCGGGAATGAGTTCGTCGCTGCCGTTGAGGCTGGTGCCGTTGGTCGATCCGAGATCGGTGATGGTGAGCCCCTCCGAGGTCACCCGGAGCATCGCGTGCGCGCGCGAGACACCGGCGTCCGCCGGGGCGATGCCGAGATCGATATCGGGTGTCAGCCCCTGCGACACGCTGCGCTTGCCGATGAGGATCTCGCTGCCGTGCAACGCGATTCGCCGTTCCGGGTAGAAGGCGGGGAATTCGACCTGATCGGCGTCGGGCCCCTTGCGCGCCTGCACGCGCTCGAAGAACTCGCGATCGGCGGTGATGACGGCGACCCAGCCGGCCGCGGCGGGCGGCAGCGGTACCGATTCCACGATCGTCGCCGGTCCCTCCTGTGGTGCGGGCAGCGCCGAATCGTGGCCGCACACCTCACAGAACCGGCCCGCGCTCGGCGAACCGCACGAGGGGCACAGCGCGATCGGCGAGGTGGCCACCGGCACCGCGGCGGCGGAGGCGAGCCCGATCGAGGCGCCGCACACGTCGCAGTAGTCGGGCGTGCCCGATTCATGACCGTCCGGGCAGATAACCATCACCCCTCCTTGCGGACCCGCGCCGTTTTGGTCGATCTGGCGTCGAGCGCCATCTCGTCGGCGGCCTGCACCTGAGTACGCAACCGCACGGTGCCGTGCCGCTCGTCCACCTCGACCACGCCGCGCAGCAATTTCGCGGTGCTCTCGTTCCCGGAGGACGCGGCCAGTTCCACCGCGCGGCGCAGTTTGGCGGTCGCGGTGTCGACATCACCGTTCTTGCGCGCGGCCAGGCCCTCCTGCACGGCCTGGGCCAGCTCGGCCTGTCCGGTGTAGTGCGCCACGCGCCTGCTGATCCGGGCCGACAGCGCGGTGTCGTTGGTCCACACCGCCTTCACCAACCCCTGGCCGAGCACTTCCTCGCCTGCGACCACACTGATCCGGGCGGCCAGCTTCTCCCGGCCCGGCGGCGCCGGTTCGACGGCGACCTCCACATGGTAGTCGCGGTCCTCGGCACCCCACGCGCCGAGCGGGTACTCCCCCACCTGCGGCCCGGTATCGGTGCGCCGCGCGGTCAGATCCACGATGGTCGGCGCGACCTGTTTGACGAACCGGACGGTCGCGCCCGCTGGCGTCCACACCCGCAGCGTCAGCTCCGGAATGGCCTTGGCCATCGAGCCCTGCATCATCGCGGTGAAATCGGCGGCGAGCAGTGCCGGATCGGCGACGATATCCACGGTGCCGTGCAGCGCCGAGGCGATGGCGCGCAGCTCGTCGACCCGCCAGTCGGTGCCGACGCCGCGGCAGTCACAGGTGAAAAAGCCCTGGGATTGCGCGATTTCGGCGGCAAGCGCCTCGGGTTCCTCGTGCTCGTTCTTGCCGTCGGTGAGCAGGATGGCGTGCACCATGGCGCCGGGATGCTTCTGCGCCAGCTGCCTGGCCTGGCCGAGCCAGGTGCCCATCGCGGTGCCGCCGGTGGCGCGCAACTTCTCCAGTTTGCGCCTGGCCGCCGCCCGCGAATCGCGGTTGGCGGGCAGCGAGGGCACATCGGTGGGAAAGATCAACCGCGCCATGGCCGTACCCTCGACGATCGCGAACCTGGTGCCGTCGGGCAGCACGTCGAGCGCGGCGAGCACCGCCTTGCGCGCCTCGGGGAACTTGTGGCCGGTGCCCATCGACCCCGAGCAGTCCAGGATCAGGATCTCCAGGCGCTCTTGCGGTTTCGCGATCGGCACCAGCTCGGCGTCGGTCTCGATGGTCACCACGGCGTCGACCGTGCCCGCGCCCTCGGCCAGATACTCGTTCTGGTCGACCGCGACGGTGATGCCTTTGTCTGTCGCAGAGTTCATTGCACTTCTCCTGGCTCGGTAAACCATGGCACGGGGGCCAATGCGACGGTGATGTTGTCGCTGCCCCCGGAGCGGATGGCGAATTCGACGAGCTCGTGCGCGCCGAGCAGCGGTGTCGGCGCGGCCGCCATGGCGGCCAGCGCGGCGGCGTCGGGCTGGTAGTTCCACAGGCCGTCGCTGCACAGCAGCAACAGGCCGGGCCCTGCGGTGCGCAGGGTGCGCACGCAGGTGTCCGACCACGGTGTGGGCCCGGAATCCGCACCGAGCCAGCGGATCAGCGTATGCGCGCGCGGATCGTTCATCGCGGCCTGCTCGTCCATGGCGCCCGCGTCGACCAGCGCCTGCGCCCACGAGTCGTCCACCGAAAGCCGTTGCGACGGTGCGTTACCCGCGTGATCCGGTCCCGTTTGCAGCCAATAGGCCCTGCTGTCGCCGACATTGGCGACGGTGATCTGCACCGCGTCACCGTCGCCGCGCACGATGGCGCCGACGTAGGTGCACGACGGCGCCTGCCCGTCGGGGCCCGCGGTCTCGCGCACCGCCTGCGCCGCCGCCGCGAGCCCGGCCATCGCCGCCTCGTCGGCGGACATCCCCTCGGCGAGCGCGCCACGGCTCGCCTCGACACCGGCCCGCGCCGCCGCGCCGGAGGCCGCCTGGGGATCCTCCGAGGTGGACACCCCGTCGCAGACCGCGATCACCGTCGCGCCCTCCAGCACGATGGCGGCCACCGAATCCTCGTTGCGCGCGTGCGAGATCCCGCGATCGGTGACCACCGCGACCGCGCCGAGGTCGGCGGCGAAGCGGTCCGGCGCCGCGCGCAACTGCCCGCAGCCCACGCAGTACCCGTCCGCGTCGTAGCGCGACCCGCCACAGTTGTCACACGGGTGGGTCGGCCCGGAGTCGTTGTGCGGCAACGCGATGCGCGTGGCAGCGAGCTCGTGGCCACAGGCCTCGCAGAACCGGTCGGCGACCCCCACCGGTTCCGCGCAGCCCGAACAGCGGGCAGTCATAGCGTAGTCCTCGGCCGAATCGCGTTCGCCTGGTCCACCAGCGCGAATCGGGTCCACATATCGTCGGTTTCACGAGCGAGCTCGCGATAGCACCGTTCCAAGCCGAACCGCACTCCTTCTTGATCCAGGTTCGCGCCGAGCAACGGCGCGTCGTCCTCCGGGATACGCCCGGTGCGTAACCATTCCAGCGCGGCGTCGAGTACCCGCATGCGCACCGCGGCGTCGCGGCGTTTGGAGTCCAGCCGCAACCGCTCGACCCGGCCGCCGGTATCGCGCAGCACCGCCTCGGTGAGCTCGGCCGGCAAGCGGTCGGCCAGTTGGGTTTCCACCGCCGCGACGGCGGCCTCGGTGTACAGCGCCGAGGACGGGTCGACCTGATCGAGCACCGTGACCGCCCCCTCGCGATCGCCGCCGCCCAGGCGCAGCCTGGCCACGCCGAACGCGGCGGCGAGGAAGGTGTGATCGGTGCGCCACACGGTGTCGAAATAGCGGGTGGCGAGCCCGTTCTCGGCCGCGAGCTCGGCGACGGCGGCCAGCACCAGCTTGGGCGCCGACTCACCGGGCAGTGCGCTGTAGACCGCGTCGAAGTGGTCGTGCGCCGCCACGAAATCCGCGCCGAGCAACCGGGCCTGGCCGCGATACCAGGCCAGCCGCCAGTCGCCTGGCAGCGTGCCGGCGAGCTCGTCGAGCCTGCGGTCGGCGTCCTCGGCGTCGCCGATCTCGAGCGCCGCGCGGACCAGCCGCAGCGGGATCTCGGTCGAGGCGCCACGCCCGGTGACCACCGAACGCAACCCGGCCTCGAACGCGCTCTCCAGTTCGGCCGGCGTCCTTCCGTTCGTCGTTGCCAGCAGCGCGGCGCCGCTGTCGCTCGGATCGATCAGCGGAACCGGCAGTGCGGCAACGATATCCAGCGGTTCGACGGTGGCGGCGATGCCGACGCCGAACACCGCGCGCGGCGGCCCGAAGTAGACCGACATGCCCGGCCGCGGTGTGCCGTCGTCGGCGGCGAGTACCTCGCGCAGCACCCCGGTCAGCTGGTCGTGCATCTCCTCCATCGACCCGAACCGCGCCTCCGGATCGGCGTCGGTGGCGCGCCGCAGGAACCGGTGCAGCGAATCATGGACCGCGAGCAGCGGTTCGGTGTTCGGTGTCGGCAGCGCGCCGAAATGCCCGCCGTCCTGCGGCACGTTCATCAGCAGCACCGCGAGCGTGCGCCCCACCGTGTACACCTCGGTGGCCACCGTCGGCCCGGTCTCGGCGATCTCCGGCGCCTGATAGCCGATCGTGCCGTAGATGGGGCTGTCCTCGTCGGCCATATGGATGACCGCGCCGAGATCGATGAGCTTGAGCTGCTCCTCGGTCTGCATCACGTTGTCGGGCTTGAAATCACAGTAGGCGAGGCCGAGCGAATGTAGATAGCCGAGCGCGGGCAGCATCTCCAGCACATACGCGATGCCCTGGGCCACGGGCAGATACCCGCCGCCCGCGTCGCGGCGGGTGCGCAGGATCTGCTTGAGCGAGGTGCCGCCGACGTACTCCATGACGATGTAGCCGACCGGCACGCCGTCGGCGCCCGCGTGCTCGACGAAGTTGTGGATGTTGACGATGCTGGGATGTTTGACCTCGGTGAGGAAGCGCTTCTCCGCCATCGCGGCCAGCATGGCGTCGGCGTCGCCGGAGTTCAGCAGGCCCTTGAGCACCACCCAGCGATTGCCGAGGTTGCGGTCGGTGGCCAGGTAGATCCAGCCGAGCCCGCCGTGCGCCAGGCAGCCGACGACCTCGTACTGCCCGCCGACCAGGTCGCCCTCGACCAGCTTGGGCGTGAAGGAGAAGCGCGTGCCGCAGTTCGGGCAGAACCCCTCGGTGCGCCCCGGTGCGCCGTCGCGGCCGCGCCCGACCGGCTTCTCGCATTTACCGCAGAAGCGTTTGCCCTCGGCGACTTCGGGATTCGCCATGATCGCGGTGAGCGGGTTGATGCTCGGCAGGCTCGGGATGTCCACCATGCCCGCGCCGAGCCTGCCGCGCCTGCTCGACCGCGACGACGAGCGCCCGGTGCGCACCGAGCGGCTCGACGCGCGGCCGGTGCGTGCGCTCGCCGCCGTCAGCGGGCCTGGCGCGGTACCGCAGGTGTCGCAGTAGCCGTCGACCACCGTTCCGCCGCAGTCGAGTTCGGTACACCGCTGCGGCTCCGGCGCGGTCGGCCGCGCCTCGATCGCGGTGGCCTCGACCGTCGTCGCCTCGGCGGGCGCGGTGCCGCAGACCGTGCAGTAGCCGTCCTCGATCTGCCCGCCGCAGCCCGGTTCGTTGCAGATCATGGTCTCCTCCCCGACTTCTCCCCGATCAGCTGCTGATAGTCCGCCACCGCTCGGGTCACCGCGGCCAGATCGCACGGCACGCGCGAGAGCAGGCCGCTGGCGATCTGCTCGGCGGCCGCCACCTCGCGGTCCTCCACGATGCCGAGCCTGGCCGCCTTGGCCCGGTATGCGCGGAGCCTGCCGCGCAATTCGGTGCGCCGATCCAGCAGTCCCTGGGCCAGCTGTTCGTCGGCGGCCGCCACCGCGGTGGCCTCGGCGACGCGCCTGCGCAGCGTGCGCAGCTCGGCGGCGGAGCCTGGCGTGGCCGCCACCGTCTCCACCTGCTGGAGCAGTTCGCCGCTTTCGTCGGCGTGGCTGGGCAGCGGGCCGGAATGGATGGTGCGTTCGGCTTCGGCCTTCGCCTGCGCCGCGCGCTGCCAGGTGGCACGCAATACGTCGACGGCGGTCCTGGCCTCGGCGATGGCGGCGGGCCAATTCGCCGCCATGGCACCGAGTTCGGCGAGCAGCGCCGATTCGCGGCGCAGCTGTTCGGTGAGTGCGGCGATCCTGGCGTCGATCTCGGTGGCGCTCAATGCGAGCGGGTCGGTGGCCGAGCGGCTCAGCAGATCCGCGATGCCCGCGCCGATCACGCGCAGTTCCGGGGTGATACCGCCGCCCGCGCGGTCCACCTTGTCCTGCAGCGGCGCGAGTCCCGAGGTGACCCTGGTGTTGACCGCGTCGACCGCGTCGAGGAATTCGGCGATCTTCGGGAAGGTGTCGCGCATCCGGTCGAGGGTGTCGGCGAGACCGACGAACAGCACCATCTCGCTGGGACCGGTCAGCGAGCGCTGCGCCATCGGGATCGGCGTGCGCGACGCCTCGTAGGGGCGCCCGCGCAGCAGCCGGGTCAGCTCGGTGCGCTCGGCGTCGTCGAGCCGGGATCTGGTGCCGCGCAACGCGTGCGCGGAATCCAGGATCGACCGCATGCGGCCGAAGTCCTCCCACATCAGCGCCAGCGCGTCGCGCACGGGCAGCCAGCGGACCTCGGTGCTGCCCTGCGGCGGGAACCGGCGCATCAGCGTCAGGCCGGGATGTTTGTCCAGCTCGAGCAGAGTCGCGGTGACGCGGTCGATTTCGACCGCGCGTGCGGCCAATTCGCGATCGATCTCGATGAGGGTGAGCACCTGCATGGCCGTGCTCACCCGGTGTATTTCGGGACGGGCGGATTCGGCGGCGGGCCGAGATCGGCGAGCCGTTTGGTGTAGATGGCGCGCCAGGTGCCGTCCGCGCGCATCCGGTCGAGCACGCCGTTGA
This sequence comes from Nocardia sp. NPDC052566, assembly GCF_044547285.1. NCBI lineage: Bacteria > Bacillati > Actinomycetota > Actinomycetes > Mycobacteriales > Nocardiaceae > Nocardia > Nocardia sp. NPDC052566. Next base: position 1,446,292 of record NZ_JBIUAF010000001.1, read on the forward strand.
CGAAGCGGACCAGATCGTCGGTGCCCTTCGGCACGCCGACCGCGTAGGCGCCGGTGCCGATGGTCTCGCCGACGATCTCCAGATTGCGGTCCTGAGCGACCAGCCCGACCAGGATCGGGTAGTCGGCGCTGATCGCGTCGACATGTCCCTGCTGCAGTGCGGCAAGGCAATCGGTCCAGTTCGACACGCCGAGCACCTTGGGGCGCTGCGGCAGCGTGAACAGCGGCGCCGGTGAGGTGGTGCCGTGCACCACGCACACCCGTTTGCCTGCCAGATCGGCGCCGCTGGCGATGCCGGAGTTGCGCACGGCCAGAATCTGTTGTGTCGCTTCGTAGTACACGCTGGAGAAGTCGACGCTCTTGCGCCGCTCACAGGTCGCGGAGAAGGTGCGCACGATCATATCGACCTGCTTGTTCTGCAGCGCGGGAATGCGTTCGCTCGCGGTGACCGAGCGCAATTCGACCTTGTTGGGGTCGCCGAACAGGTCGCGGGCGATCTCGCGCGCGACATCGATGTCGAAGCCCTCCAATTCACCGGTCGACGGATTGCGGAAGCCGAACAGGTAGGTGTTCTGGTCGACGCCGACGCGCACCCTGCCGTTGGCCACGATCGCCGCCATCGTCGAACCCGGCGGCATCGCACCGGGTTTCGGCTGCGCGCCGGGCCGCAGGCTGCCCTCGACATCGCAGGTGCCGCCGCCTTCGGCCTGCGGCGCCGTGGTGATCTCCCGGAAGTCCGGCGGCTGCGGATTCACCGGCGCCATCGGCTCGGTGCCCGGCACCTGGGTGGAACCGCACGCGGACAGCATGGCGGCCGTGCCGATCACCAGCGCGGCGAGGAGTCGCTTGGTCACAGGAACTCCTTCAGCCGCGGCCACACACCGGCGACGACGGCCGCCGCCGCGAAGACGAGCAGCGCAAGCGTGCCTGCCGGGCTCAGGAGCAGCGCGTGGCCCGCGGTCTCGGCCCCGGCCCGCAATTCGCCACGGGTCTGGGTGATTCCGGCGCGCAGCTGCTCGTCGAGTTTGGCGAATCGGCCCGCCGAACCGTCCTGCCCGGTGCCGGTGGCCTGTGCGACGGCCTCGGGGACCTTCGACGCCTGGTACAGCTCGACCTGGCGCTTGTGCCCCGCCACCCAGGCCGAATACGTCTCCACCGCGGTCGAATTGGCGGCGAAACCGGCTTGCAGGCGCACCCGCAGCTCGTTGGTGTGGTCGTTGAACTGGTTCTCGGCGTTGGTGATATCGCCGCGGGTGATCAGCGCGAGCGTTTCGTCGGCGCGGGCCTGCTGGGCCAGGATCCGGCTGCGGGCCATCGTTTCGAAGCGGGTGCTCGCCCCGGACGCACCGGTGGGCACGGCCGCGTTCGCCGCGAGTGTCGCGGTGAGTATCCACAGCAGCGCGAGCCCGGTCGCGCCCGCCGCGGCGGCGATACCGATGTTCACCCGCCGGTTTGTGCGCTGCCGTAGCTGATACGAGCCCACCGCGCAGGCGGCCAGGACCAGGCCGAGCAGGAGGTAGGTGAGCCGTGGCGGCTCGCCGATCGCGCGCTGTTCCTCGCGCACCGCGGCGAACCTGGCCTTGGTCAGCGCCTCGGCGTTGACCAGCAGCGACTGCTGCATCAGCGTCGACGCCTCGCGCAGGTACGCCGAGCCGACCGGGAAACCCTGCCGGTTGTTGGCGCGCGCCGTCTCCACCAGCCCGGTGTAGGCGGGCAGATCGGCGGCGATGCGCGCGACGATCTTGCGCGTCTGCTCGTCGCCCGCGCCCGCCGTCGCGGTGGCCAGCGCGCTGGCCGCGTCGGCGAGCGCCTGCTGGTAGCGCATCCGCACCTGCGGTGTTTCGATACCGCCGGACAGGAACGCGGTCGCGGCCGAGGCATCGGCCGCGGACAGCGCGACGTACAGGCTCTGCGCGGCATCGGCGAGCGGTTCGGTGCGCTCGAGCAGCGCGTCGCGCCGATGTTGCTTGTCGCTCAGCTGATTCGCACCGACGAACCCGGCGAGCAGGCACAGCGCGACCGTGGCCACGACGAGCCCGCTGAGCACACCCGGTGTGGTCCTGGCGAACCGCCGCATCCATTCCGCCGCTTGACGGATGGTTGCCGGTAGGCGAAATCCCACGCCGCCCCCCTTCGTCCAACCGGCCGGCGTCTCCGATCGCGATAGTACGTCAGCCGGTGCGAGCTTGTCGCCAACTGTCAATGAGGTGACGGGCGCGGTCATTACCGCGCGCGTGCCGCATCCGTAGCGTCGCTGATCACGGGGGTTTCTGCGGTGTCACAGGAGGATTCAGTGACAGATCGGCGTCGATTTGCCCGTGGTGTTATCGCGGTGGGGCTCGCCATGGCGCTCGGCGCCGCGGGCGCGAGTGTCGCACCCGCGGGCGCGCAACCACTACCCGCGCCGCAGCCGCCCGATCCCGCCTATCCGTTCACCGAGATACTGCAGGTGCTGACCGGGCCGATGCAAGAGGCCATGACGCCGGGCATGCTGGATTACTTTGTCCGGGCGGGCATTCTGACCAACCTGGGCAAACTGACCAAGCCGTTCGAGGACTTGACGAAACCGGAGACCTACAACGCCCCCGACGCCCAGCGCAGGCAACTCGAAGCGGCACAGAAGATCTGGGATGCGATCACCCATGTCGCGCCGTTCGGCGCCGGATTTCCGCCGCACCCGTATTACACGCCGGATTGGAACAACAACGGCCGCTTCGGCATCGCCGATCTCGACGACGCGATGGTCGACGACGACTACGACGATCCCGCGGTGCAGGAGGGAAAATTCCGCTATCCGTGCCTGACCCCGAGCGCGACGGTGCTGTACGAGACGGCCGACGGCGGTTGTGCCGCAGGCGATTCGGCGGCCACGTTCAAACTCGGCACGGTGCGCAAGTTCCGCGTGGTCAATTCCCGCGGCATCCGCCTGTCGGGCAAGGTCTACTTCCCGGAGGGCGCCGAGGAGGCCACCGAGAAGTATCCGGTGACGATCGGGATGCCCGGCGCCTCCGAATCCCAGAACGATGTCGCCATGTACGCGCAGTCCAGCGTGCGCAACGGTTTCGTGGCGTTCACCTTCGCCCAGGCGGGCCAGCCGGGATCGGAAGGCAATGCGCTGGACCTGATCTCACCGCTGTTCAGCGTCGAGCACTGTTTCGCGCCGGGTTCCTGCCGCGACGCTCAGGATGTGGTGCGCTGGGTCGCGGGTGAGGACGTGCTCCCGGTGTTCGATCTGGCCAACGAGGTCGCCACCGTACTGCAACTCGGCAATCCCCGTCTGGTGCGCGCCAATCCGCTCTACGCCCCCGTCGGCGCGAATATGCGCAACCCGTGGCTGGACCGGCTCGACCTGGCGCACCTCAACCTGTGGGGTCAGTCGGTCGGCTCCATCGGCATGACCTCATATCTGAACTGGCAGGCCAAGGGCCACGGCATCGATGGGCGGCCGCTGCCACGGGTGAGCTCGGTGGTGGGTATGTCGGGGTTCACCCAGGTGCCCGCGTCGGCGCCGCTACAGGTGCAGACGGCGGACTTCGACATTCCCGGCATCTGGGCCACCGGATTCTGGCCGACGGAGAACCCGATCATCGACGCCACCGACGGGCCGATCGGCACCAAGGAGCTCTACGACAAGATCCGCCGCGATCCGCGCAGCACCAGCCCGGCGCAGTTCATCACGTATGAGGGTGGCAGCCACGGCGATTCGATCAACTGGCTCGGTGTGCCGCGCAACGCCAAGACGGCGAATCTGTCGGTGTACTACGCGATGAACTGGTTCAAGTGCTACGGGCGCGCCGACGCCGATCAAGGCGCCTGCGACGCGCTGGCGCGGCCGATGGACGGCTTGTCGCGAGCCGTCCCGACCGAGTACTCACCCGACGGCCCGGGTGGACCGAGCCTGTGCGTGACCATCCCGGACCGGGCGACGCTGGAGCAGGCCATTCTGCGGCCGCAGATCTTCATCCAGAACAACTGGGGTCCCGCGTTCTACGACTGCACACCGCAGGGGTGAGGATGACAACTGAACAATGGCGCGCCGCGGGTGCGGCAGCCGTGCTGGTGGCGGGCTTGGCGATCGGCGGTGTCGGAAATGTATCCGCCGCTCCCCCAACGGGTTCGGGTTCCGGTTCGGCGGGACCGAACCCCCTGTTCGAGGAATCGGTCCAATATCCTTCCGGCGGACTCGGTCCCGGCGTCGGGTCGCAGACCATGGCGGTGGGCGATCTCGACGGCGACGGGAATGTCGATGTCGCCTCGACCGGGCTGGTCGACGGCGTGGCCATCCTGCGCGGTGACGGAACAGGTCGGCTCGATCGAATCGCGTTCTACCACACCGAGGTCGGGGCGAACGCGGTCGCCGCCGCCGACCTGCGCGGCACCGGATCCCTCGACCTGGTGGTGACGAATTTCCTGAGCGTGACGGTGCTGTTCAACGACGGGCACGGCAACTTCACCGTCGATCGCACCTACTCGATGGACTTCAACCCCAACGTCACCCGCCGCACCGGCGGCATACCGTTCGGCGCGGCGCTGGCCGACTACAACCACGACGGACGGCCCGACCTGGCATTCAACAACCTGGTTCCGATTCCGGGCGCCATCGCCATCATGGACAACGACGGTGCGGGGCATTTCGCCGCGCCGCGCTGGATTCCGGCGGGTATCGGCCGATCGACCGTGCTGGCAGGCGATCTCAACGGTGACGGCTGGCCGGACCTGGTCACCGGTGATCTCGGCACCCTCGGCTTCTGGGCGGTGCTCAACGACCGCCGCGGTGGCTTCGAGGTGCCGCGCTGGAATCTGCTACCACTGCCCGACGAAGACCTGAAACTCGACGATGTCGACGGCGACGGCAACCTCGACGTGGTGTCGGCCAATATCGCCGCATTCAGCTTCTCGGTCCAATATGGCAACGGGCGGGGCAACTTCGGGGCGCCACAGATCACCTTCGGCGCGATCGCGCCGTGTGCGGTCGCCGTCGCCGATTTCGACGGCGACGGCCGCAAGGATATCGCCGCACTGCAATACCTGCCGTCGACCGCGATGATCTACCGCAACAACGGCGACCGCACCTTCACCTACCTCGAACAGCACACCATCGGGCTCGGCCCGCAGGCGGCGGAAGTCGCCGAACTGCGACGGGATCGCCAGCCGTCGCTGGTGAGCATGAGCAGTCTCTCCCAGGACGTCGCCGTGCTGGTCAATCGCGTACCCAAGGGAGACCAATGATCAAGCCGATCCTCGGAGCGCTCGCCCTCGGTGGTTCGTTCGCGGCGACGACCTGCGCGGCGACGCCCGCCCATGCCGTCGAGCCGGTGCTGAGCTGGGCCACCAGCTTCGGCGGAACCAGCCTCACCCACTTCACCGCAGTGCCTGCGGGCGCGCTCTTCGACGGCGACATCGTGACCGTCCAGCCCGCCCTCCAACCCGGGGTAATCGGCGTGCTCGGCGATGCCATCCCGTTCGACAACACCTGCGCCACCGCACGTTTCCTGTTCTATCCGAAGGACGGCGGCGCGCCCGAGATCGTGCCGGTCGGCACCGCGTGCGGCGCGCCGTCGATCTATTTCGTGACCGCACGCAGGCAGGCCGGTGACTACGCGGAGGTCTGCGGCGAGGTCGACGTGGCCCCGCACAAGACAACCACCTGCTTCCGCTTTCCCAACGACTGACGAACGGCGCGAGCTATGAATCACCGCTTCCTGACCGGCCTCGTCGGCTTGGCGTTCCTCGGCATCGCCGGTGCCGCACCGGTTTCCGCGCAGCCGACCGCACCGCCGATCCTGCCGCCGATCACCTTCACCCTCGGCCTCGGCGGTATCGACTTCAAACACACCAACCTGCAACCGGCCGGTGTCACCTTCGACGGCGCGTTCTGGAATGTGAACCCGGAGTGGCGCATTCTCACCATCGGCTGGCTGGCCGATCTCGGGCTGCTCGACACCGCGTGCGCGACCGGCGCCATCGTCTTCGACACCGTCGACGGCGCGGCGGAAGTGCATCAGCTGGCCGGGCAGTGCGCCAACGGCTACATCTACGGTTTCCTTTCCGAGTTGCCCGCCAGGGAATACCGCCAGGTATGTGCGAGCACCGCGATGCAGGGCGATGGCGGTCAGCGGTCCTGTTTCCGGTTCATCAACCAGCGCCCGCCAACGCCGCGGACCGAGGAGCCGGGCACGGCCAGCGGGGGTATCGATGGGTGATGGCGAATCACCCACGGCCGAGCCCGCGTTCGACTTCGACTGGCTCGTCGTCGGGTCCGGCTTCGGCGGCAGCGTCGCCGCACTGCGGTTGAGCGAGAAGGGGTATCGGGTCGGCGTACTCGAGGCGGGCCGGCGCTTCGCCGACACCGATTTCGCCGAGCGCGCATCGCAGGTGCGCAGGTACTACTTCCTGCCGGGGCTCGGCATGAAGGGGATCTTCCGGCCGACGCTGTTCAAGGATGTCTTCGTGGTGACCGGCGCGGGCGTCGGTGGCGGATCGCTCACCTACGCGAACACGCTGTATCGGGCCAGGCCGGAATTCGCGGCCAACCCGCAGTGGGCCGAGCTCGGCGACTGGGCCGCCGAACTGGCACCGCACTACGACACCGCCGAGCGGATGCTCGGCGTCACCACCTACGACGAGGACGGCGCCGCCGATTCTCTCTTGCACGAGTACGCCTTCGAACACGGCTTCGCCGATACCTACGCCCGTAGCCGGGTCGGGGTCTTCCTCGGCGAACCGGGAAAGACGGTGCCCGACCCGTACTTCGGCGGCGCCGGACCCGATCGCGCGGGCTGTATCCGCTGCGGCAGTTGCCTGCTCGGGTGCAGGCACAACGCGAAGAACACCCTCGTCAAGAACTACCTGTGGTTCGCCGAACGCCAGGGTGCGCGAATCATGCCGGAACGCACCGTCACCGACATCAGGCCGCTGGGCGCGAGCGACGGCCGCGACGGCTACCGCGTCACGACCGTCCGTACCGGCCGCTGGGTGCGCCGCGAACGCCAGACGCTGACCGCGCGCGCCGTCGTGGTCGCCGGTGGCGCGCTCGGCACCAACCGGCTCCTGTTGCGCTGCAAGCTCGCCGGTTCACTGCCCGCGCTGTCCGGGCGCCTCGGCGAATCGGTGCGCACCAACAGCGAATCCATTCTGGCCGTCACCGCACCCGACGACAGCTACGATTTCGCCAGCGGCCTGGCGCTGACCTCCGGCGCCGAACCTGCCGCCGACACCCATATTCAGCCGGTCACCTATGGAACCAACGGCGATCTGATGTCGCTGTTGACGACGCTGGCCACCCCGCGCGGCGGCCGCCGCACCCGCCCATTCTTCTTTGCCGCCCATGCCATCCGGCATCCGTTGCGCTTCGGCAGGGCGAGCCGAATCCGGCACGCGTCGCGGCGTTCCATGCTGCTGACCACCATGCAGACCGTCGACAACGCGATCGCACTGCACGTGAAATTCCGCCTGCCGACCGGCTATCCGGTCCTGACCACCCGTCAGGACCCGGATCACCCTATCCCACACCTCATTCCGGCGGGCTATGCTGCGGCCGAGTGGATAGCGGGACAGATCGGCGGTGTCGTGCAAGCCGCCGTACCCGAAGCGGTATTCGCGATTCCGACCACCGCGCACCTCCTCGGTGGCGCGTCGATCGGCGGCACGCCAGCGGCCGGTGTCGTGAACGCCAGGCACGAGGTGTTCGGCTACACCGGCCTGCTGGTCTGCGACGGCGCGGCCATCCCGGCCAATGTCGGCGTCAACCCGAGCCTGACCATCACCGCGATGGCCGAACGCGCGATGAGCTTCATCGATCCGAAACCCGGTGCGCGCGTGGCGACACCGATCGCGTTCAGCGCGGGCTGAACGAATAGCGGTGCAGCTTTGCGCGGTTCGCCCGCCGCCACAGCCCCACCACCACGAGGACGACGATACCGAGGATCGGTCCGGCGATGCCCAGACAGATCGCGATGACGAACCAGCGGAATTCCCCGCGCATATCACCGCGCCCGACGGCGAGGGTGACGCCGGCGCGGCCCTCGACGGTGACGATGTGGTTGCCCGGCTGAGTCACCTGGATGGTCCGTTCGGCGCGGCCCTCGTAGCCGCCGCTGTGGTAGCTGTCGTGCTCGTCGACCGGTGCAAGCGGCAGGACCGTCCCGTCCCACGTGGTGATCCGCACGACGACGGTCGACGGTGGCGGCGCACCCTCGGCAGCCCCTGGATATTCGTAGTAGAGGGTGTAGGCGCCCGCGCGATCGAACCGCATCGTGCGCTGGCTCGGCACCGGTGTCCGTTGCAGGTCGAAGATTTCGTTCACCGCCTGGAACGCGCTCAGCACGCCGAGCGCCACGCCGCCGACGAGGCCGAACGCGATCAACAGCGCGCCGAACCCGTACCACCAGCCCGAGGGCTTGACGCGTTGCGGCGGAACCCGGCCCGGCGGGTACGACGCAGGCGGGAAGGGTGGTTGGTGCATGGTGGAGCCCCCTCGTTACCGGCCTGCCCACAGCGCGGGCGCAGCGCAACGATACGTGCCTGCGCACGAGAGCGACAGCTGCCGGTCCACTCACAGGACACCCGCGCGCGGGCACAGGCGGTGCCTAGGACAGGTGCCGCGTCACGAATTCGGTGAGGGCGGCGGCCATGGGCTCCGGTTTGCCGTTGTTCTGCCGCTCGGCGCCCAGCGTGGAGTCCGCGTGGGTATAGCCGTGGATGTAGACGGTGTCGGCCGGTAGTGCGCCTACCGCGCCCGCGGGTAGCAGCGGCCAGCTCTCGGTGCCGAACACGGTGAGAATGGGGCGATTACGCGCTTCGGCGTCGTAGCGCAGCGGCGCGAGGTCGCCGGTCCTGACCCCGGTGTGCGCGGCCTGCAGATCGATGCTCAGCCGGGCGGTGAAGTACGGGTCGACGAAACCCATACCGTCACCCGGGGCGGCAGCCATCGCCCGCGCCAGATCGCGAATGCTCACCACCGCGGAATCCGCTGGGGCGTACGGGACGTCGGCGAGATCGTCGTAGTCGTGCCAGCCGTAGACCGCGTGCTTGTCGGTCGGCGCGACCCGGGGGCCGGGGCCCGTGACGATCCGCGCCAGCGGCCCGAGCGGTGTGTTCGCGACCGCGGAATCGCGCCACGGGAATTCCTTCTCCGCGACCGGCCCACCCGCCGGTGCGCCGATACTGAATTGCAGCGGGCTGAAACTGAAGGTGTGCTCGCTGGTCAGCATGCCGAGCAGCCCCTCATCGGTGAAGCGGTACTCACGCAATGCGTCTGCGCCGGTGAGGAACTCGTCGTAGGTGGCCGCGAACGCGCCCCGGGTGGCGATCTCGTTCTGCCAGGTCGCGACGATACGTGCGGCCAGGCCGGATTCCTCGTCGGGCCGGTGCCATGCGGCGGAACCGAGCACGGCGAGCAACGCCATGAACTGTGGTTCGACGAAGGGAATGCCGCTGAAGCTCACCGGTACGCCGCCGGAACGCAATCCGGCCACGGCGAGCTCGTAGGGCAGCCCGCCGAGGATCGGCGCCGTGGCCGCGAGCGCCGGAACCGACTGCAGGCCGAGCACATCCGCGTTGATCAGCGACTCCAGCGCGAAGAATCCCGCGCACTGCCGATAACCGGCCCGCTGCGGTCCGCCGCCGAAATCCCATGCGGCGAAGGCACCGACGATGAGCCCACCGTCGGAGGGTCCACCGCAGAACGTCTTCCGTGCGCGGAATTCGGGATCGGGCAGTTCGCGCAGCAACACCGTGTGGATGTCGGCGACATTGCGGGCCAACCCGATCTCGGCGAGGTAGCGCAGTTCGGAATTCGGCCGGAAGCCGCCGAACCGGCGGCCTTCGATCTCCTTGTCGCCGAAGTAGTAGTCGAAAGCCACCCGGCCGTCGCGTGCCCGATCGGCGGCCGCGATGCCGGAATAGTCGAACGCGCAGGTGCTCCGGCGCGGCTGGGTCCACCATTCGACATGGGTGCCGCGCGCGGCCAGCTGGTGAATGGTGTTGCGCGCCAGCGGTTCCATCGAGGTGGCGCCGAAGAAGGCCGCGGTCTGCGCGAGCAGCACGCCGTCGGCGGATTGTGGATCGTCCGCGCCGCCGGCCGACCGGTAGCGCAGGTATTCGATCTCGTCGCAGGCCGGTGGATGCGGTGGGCTTCCCGGGGGCAGCTGGTCCGCGAGCCGCACCCGGCTCACGACGATATCGCCGTCGGTGGCGATCACCGTCTCGGTGCGCGCCGCCGGGTGCTCTGCGTGCGCGGCAACGGGTAGCGCGGTCACGCCGAGCAGCACCGCACAGCACCAGCGCAGGCGTCGAATCATGAGGTGGCTTTGCCGAACGCCGCCGACATCCACGGCAGGAATTTCGCCAGCTGTCTACGGTAGTCGAGCCAGGTGTGCTGGCCGCAACCACCGAAGTCCGCGGTGTGGCGCACCTGAGCGCGGTTCAGTGCCTGCGCGAAGCTCTGCGCGGAGTAGGCGGGGAATGGTTCGGACGGGAAGATCCGGCTGGCCACGTCGACGAGCGCCTCGCCGGGCTCGACCGGCAGCGGCGCGACCAGATCGCCGATCTGACACGGGATGCCGTTTCCGGCGGACACGTAGACCGCCGAATCACCGAGCTGCGCCGCCAGATCCGCGGGATTGCGCCGTGCCCAGGCCGTTTCGTCGGTCGGCGCGCCGAACAACCCTTGCCCCAGCGGATTACCGCACTCCCCCGCGATGGCGGCCAGAAATGCGGTGGCGCCCACTCGACCTGCCGTCCCCAGCCCTAACGACAGGTCGAGCGGCGCCGACATCGCACCCGCGATGCCGAGCACCTCGGGATGCCGGGCCGCGAGGTACATCGCGGAGATGCCCGACGAATTCACCCCGGCCACCGCGCGATCGCGGCGATCGGCGACAGTCCGGTATTTCGCGTCCACCGCGGGGACGAGCCCGTCGATCATGCGCGATTCGTCCCGGCAGCGGCCGTTGGCGGAATCGACGACCAGTCCCGAGGTAGGCATGCGCGGCATCACCACGATGGTGTCCTCCGTGCCGGCCAGCTCCGCGACGTGGGCGTCGTCCAGCCAGGAGGTCTCGGTGCCGCGATACGGATGCAGCAGGTAGAGAACGGGATAGCGGCGTTCGGCCGAGCTGTCGTAGCCGGTGGGCAGCAACACGGTCGCGGGCACATCGGCCAGCAGCTCGGCCCGTACCCGCGGACCGTGTGCGGCGATCGAGGCGCCGGTGTCCCCCGACGACATGGGTGTGCCGGCGGCCAGCGACATCGCTACCGCACCGACGACTACGGCGGTGCGCGAAATGCGGTGCAGCGGCATGGAATCCCCCTCGGACACAGGCGACCTCGACTCGATGACGGTATGTCCCGGACGGTCGGCGAGACCACGTCCCGAGCCGCCGACTGATTGACCCGATCCGCCACCTCACGGCCGTGCCGTGGCGGAATCGGTCAATGTTCAGACCGGAATCGGCCTGGTCGCAGGGTCGACGTGCTCACTAACGTCTGTCTGATCCGGACGGCGTGGTCGGCCGCGCCCGCCTGAGCGAAGGACGACGATGAAACTCAAGCCTGATGTCGCGGCAGGCACGGACGCCGCACCGCACTGGCGGGCCGCGGATACCGAGCGGATCACCGCACTCGGCGCGTTCCGGCGCACCGAGACCGGCACCTGGCTGGTGGCCAGGTTCGGCGGCTTCCTCGGCGGCGGGCGCCGGATCAAGGTGCTCGAGGTGATGGGCCGCAGCGGCGGACTGTTCTGGGGTTACGCGCCGCTCGGGCTGCGCGTCGTCCCCGGCAGCGCGCTGTCGCGGGTCGATTGCGAGCTGGCGACCCTGCGCACCGCGTGGGACGTGGGTGCCCGCTACGAATGGCATCATCACGTGTATGCCGCACGCTTCAGCGGGCTTTCACTGGAGACGGTGCAGCGGGTGGCCGAGGGACCCGAGGCGCAGGGGTGGACGCCGCATCAGCGGTGGCTGCTGCGCGCAGTCGACGAACTGCACGCCGATCGGATGATCGGTGACGAAACCTGGGACGGCCTGTCGGAATGCCTGTCCGATGCCCAGCGCGCGGATCTGTGCATGCTGGTCGGCCACTACGAGATGCTGGCCATGCTGCTGAAAAGCCATGGGGTGGAACCGGAACCGGCGATGTGGCGGCGCGGCCCGTTCCGCTGGGTGCGCGACGCGGAGACCGGCGACGGCATCATGCCGGGCTGGGTGCCCGCGTTCAACAAGGTGGTCACCAATCGGGTGGCGGGCGTCACCGCGGGAAAGGTGCCGCCGTACACGGTGATTCACCACGTCGGCCGTCGATCCGGGCGGAGCTACCGCGTTCCGGTGGTCGGTGTCCACACCGCGGGGATGCTGATGATCCCGCTGGCCTATGGCGACAGGGCCGATTGGGTGCGCAATGTGCTCGCCGCGGGCGGCGCCGAGGCCACATACCGCAGGCGGACCAGGAAGGCGATCAATCCGCGGATCGTCGACGCGGCGGGCGCCGAGCACCTGCCCGGTGTGGCACGGCTGCTCACCAGGCTGGTCAAGGTGCTCGTGCTGGATATCGCCGAAGACAACGGAGGAACGCCCGCGTGAGACAGCGCGTATTGGTCGCTGTGGCGGCGACATTCACCTTCACCTCGGCCGTCGCGGCCGTTGCGCACGCCGAACCGGGCCGCACCGAGCGCGTCGTCGAGAACTGGGGCGGCATCGAGGTCAGGGAGATCGTGCTCGACAGCCCGATGCTGCCCGCCGCGGGACCACAACCACCGGAGTGTCAGCGGCTCAGCTATTTGCGCTATCGGATGACCGACGGCCCGGAGGATCCGCAGCGGGCCGACGCGGTGCTGGTGATGCAGCCCGGCGCGGTCGGCGCGGCCTACTCGCTGGATCGGGTCGCCAGGAACACCCTGGGACAGTTGGCGACACAGGGCAAGAAGGCCGAGTGGTGGTCGATCAACCGGCGCGGGGTCTGCCAGCAGGACGATACCGGCCTGGCCGCCGCCGCGGCGGCCGGTGACTACCGGATCGCGCTCGACTACTACTACAACAACAGGGACATCGACGGCCGCCGCTTCGGCGGCTGGCGCGGCCTGCTCGGCGACAGGCGCAGCGCCGACTTCGGCCTCGCCCAAACGGTGCGCGACCAGTACGAGCTGATGACACGGGAACTGCCGGACCGCGAGTTCCGTGCCTCGAAGACGCTGTGCGGCGGGCATTCCCACGGCGGACTGATGGTCGGCGTCTTCGGCGCATGGGATTTCACCGGCGATCCGGCCGACGCGGGCTACAACCAGTGCGCGGGCTGGGTCGCCATCGATACCCTCGTCACCGCCGACCCGGTCGGGCTCGAGGTCGATCCGATCCTCAAATCCCTTGCCGCGGCGGCGGGACCACTCCCCTATGCCGCCACCACCGCACTGCTGAAGGCCGGTCTAGCGCCGAACGATGCCGCGCTGCTGCCGTTCTTCAATCCGAAATCGGTGCAGTCGCTGTCCATCGCGGGACTCGCCGCGAACTTCGCGCCGCGGGACGAGACGGAACTGACCAGGCAACTGCCCTTGGATTGGCAGCTGGGCAGCACCTTTCGCGGGATGGCCACCAATTATCAGGACTTCCTCACCGGCCAGAACGGCCCGCTGAGCTACCGGTATACGAATCAGGCACTACTCGGCGAGATCATCGACGACAACTCGATGACCGCGGGCCTGTACCAGTTCAGCGTCGGCACCCTCGACGGCGGACCGGTGACCGAGCGCGTCTTCCCGGTGCCGGGCGATACCGCCGACACGTCGCCGCTCGGACCGCTGATCGGTTTCGAACTCGGCCACGGCAAGCGCGTCGCGCCCACCGACCACGGCGCGCTCTACGACTGGGCGGACTATCGCCGGACGCCGGACACCTTCTACACCAGCAGATCTCGCGAGGTCGTCGACATCGCCGACCTCGCGCGGATCCTGAGCAGCGGGCTACCGTTCACCGAAACCTATTTCCCGACCCGGTTCGTCTACGACACCTTCTTCGCACTGGCGGGCACCCGCAGCGACGATCTGGCGCCGATCCGGTACGAGGCCGAGGTGATGCGCAAGCCGATGCTCACCCTCAACGGTGACAAGAGCGTGGTGAAGGACATGCTCGACATCCGCGAGATCGCCGCGAAAGTCTTTACCGGAGCACCGAATATCGAGCGGGTGATGATCCCGAACTACACCCACCTCGACATGATCCTCGGCGCCGCGACACAGAACGACGGCAGACCGGATCAGGTCGGTGTGTCCATCGCCGACTTCACCACGCGCACCATTCGCTGATCACCTGGCAGGGGCGAACGCCATCGGCCGCGAGACCGGCGGCGGCACCTCGGGGCGCGGTCCGCGCGGCCCGACCGGGACGGCGAGCACCTCCCGCGCCCATCGGCCGGTGCAGACGCGGGCGACGACGAAGGCCGCGATCGTCATGCCCGCGATGGTCATCCAGCTGTGGGTGGCGGGGGCGTGGAAGGCGGCCGCCGAGCGCAACGCATCGTGCTGGCTGGCGATGATCGAACCGATCACCGCGACGCCCAGCGACTGACCGACCTGTCGTGAGGTGGTCGCCAAGCTCGCGGCGACCCCGGCCTGCGCCTGCGGCAATCCGGCCACCGCCGTCGCGGTGATGGGGGTATTGATCAGGCCGATCCCCGCACCGAAGAGGGCATAGCCGATCAGCAGGGTGAGGGTGCCGCTGCTGTCGAAGGTGACACCGAGGATCACCGCAGCAACGGTGGCCAGCAGCGCACCGGTGGTGAGCGCCGTCCGCGCGCCGCGCGCCGCGACCATTCGGCCCGACAGCGGCCCGAAGACGCACAGCGCGGCCGCCATCGGCAGCAGCTCGAGACCGGCATGCAGCGGCCGGTCTCCCCGAATCTCCTGCAGGTAAAAGGTATTCAGGAACAGGAACCCGCCCATCGCGGCGTACGCGAGGACCGAGATGGCCAGCGCGCCACTGAACAGCGGGGATCGAAAGGCGCGCACATCGATGAGCGGTTGCGCATGCCGCGGTTCGTACCACAGCAGCGCGGCCAGGCTCAGCGCCGCACCGGCAAAACAGCCGACGGTTACCGGCGAATCCCAACCGCGGTGCGGCCCTTCGATAATCGCGAACACCAGCAGACCGAGCACGCCGGCCACGAGCAGCTGCCCGACGGGGTCGAACGCGCGCGGTGTCCGCGATTTCGAATCCGGTACCAGCAGCGCGGTGAGCGCGAGCGCCACGAGCGCGATCGGCACATTGATCCAGAACACCGCCTCCCAGCCGACGGCATCGACGAGAAAACCGCCGACGACGGGCCCCGCCGCCATGCTGATGCCGATCGCGCCGCTCCATACGCCGATGGCCCTGACCCGCTGCCCTGGATCGGTGAAGGCCGTCGCGATGATCGCCATCGCCACCGGGTTCATCATCGAACCGCCGACCGCCTGCACCATGCGGAAGCCGACCAGCACGCCGAGCGAGGGCGCGAGACTGCATGCCAGCGATCCGACAGCGAATACCGCGAGACCGAGTTGGAAGACGGGCTTCCTGCCGATCCGGTCGGCCAGCGAACCGGAAAAGGTCAGCAGGCACGCGAGCACCACGGTGTACGCGTCGATCGTCCATTGCGCTCCCGCTACCGAAGTGTGCAGCTCACGACTGATAGCCGGGAGCGCGACATTGAGTGCGGTGGTGTCTAGATTCGCCATCACCACTGCCGTGCAGCAGATGGCGAGGATCACGAGTCGTCGACGGCTTGTCAGCTCGCCGGACTTGGCACGCACAGTGGATGGCACGCCAGCATCCTTGCAGCATTCGACGCATTTGCCCGGTAGCCGACGGTTGTGTCCCGACCTATCGGCTATCCAGATATCGGCTTGGCGCCCGCGACCACCTGCGCGGCCCCGGCGAAATCCTGCACCAGCCCGCCGACCCCGCGGCGGCGCAGCGCGTCGGTGATCTCGTGCCTGCCGAAGATCGTGACACCGGCCAGCGATGCCGCGAACCGCTCGGCGGGCCGCAGCGCCGCCACGGCATTGGCGCAGCTGGTCAGGACGGCGAGCCGCCCGCCGGGTGCGAGCACCCGCACCATCTCGTCGAGCGCGCGAAAGGGATCGGGCATGAGAAACAGCGCGGTGAAACAACTGACCGCATCGAAGCGCCCCTCCGGGAACGGCAGCGCCTGCGCGTCGGCACGCACGTACCCGATGTTCTCCCGCGCGCCGACCCGCACCGCACGCCCCAGCATCGTCGGCGAAATATCCAGCCCGACAACAAGACCCGCCGGTCCGACCCGGTCGGCGATCGCGGTGGTGAAATTACCAGGCCCACAGCCGATATCGAGCACGGTGGCGCCGACCCGCGGATCGAACCGCCGCATCAGCCTGGCACGCTCGGGCTTGGGCTCGAACAGCCCGCGCGGCCCCGCCGCCAGCCTGCCCGCCACCGGCCGCCACGCGTTGTACACCTTCGGATACAGCCTGCCTTCCATCACGCTCTGCCCGAGTGCCCGCGACCGTGGCGCGTCACGCCCGAGCAGATCGAGGTAGCCCGCCGACACATCGACCAGATCGGGCACCCTAGCCGGATCGAACAGTGCCGTCACCCGATCGAGGGATATTCCCCTCGCGGTACCTGCTGTCATGGGGTGGTCCTCCTCGACCAGAAGTGCGCGAAAGTGCGTTCACACCAAACTGTTCGCAACACGGCGTTGGCTGTTCGCCACCGACTCTATATTGTCCCAGACAATTAAAACAACGATGTAATATTAAGCGCCGCAACGCAAAGACCGCTCCCGCCGGGCGGCTAACGGCCGGGAGCGTTCCAGCGGCGCAGGGCGGACTCGATCATCTCCTGGGCCTGGTCGCCGTAGCGGGCCTGGTGATGCAGTGCGGCCCAAGCGTGTTCGTAGTAGCGCAGTTCCGAGGGCGTGGTGATGGTGAGTTCGGCGCTGATGGTTTCGACCAGGGCGAGGCGCTGATCGAGCAGATCGAACGTGGTGGTGGTGTAGATGAACGGCGCGTCGAGGGGGACGACGCCGAAGATCAGGCGGGGATTGTCGAAGCCGACCGTGAGCAGGTGGCGCAGCTGCGCGGCCATGGTCGCGGTCTCGCCGACGGCGGTGTGCAGTGCCGCCTCGTCGACGAGGGTGACCACGCGGTGGTTGCCGCGATGCAGTATCTGCTGGCGTTCCATCCGCGCCGCGACCGCGTCCTCCAGGTCGTCGCGGGTGCCGAGGAATCGGATGCATTGCGCGAGAACAGCTCTCGCGTAGGCCTCGGTTTGCAGCAGGCCGGGGATGAGCAGCACGCTGTAGGTGCGCAGCAGCCGCGTCCTGCCCTCGAGCTCGATGCCGCGGCGCTGCCTGCGCGCGTGCCCGGTGGCCGCGACCCGTTTCCATTCGGCCCATTGGGCTTCCACGTTGCGCAGGGTGGCGACCAGGTCGGGAAACGCGAGTTCGGCCTCGCAGACCCGGCACCAGACCGCGACGTCGTCCTCGCTCGGCGCCTGCTTGCCGTGCTCGATGCGGCTGGTCTTGGACCAGTGCCAGCCCGCCGCGGTGCTGAACTGCCTGCCATCCAAGCGCGCATCCTTGCGGAGCTCGCGCAGCCGGGCCCCCAGCGCTTGTCTGGCCTGGTCGGCGGCCCTCACGCCCGGCATCGAGAAATGTAGTGGGCGAAGGGAATCGCGGCCGCCCACACCCGGTCCCTGATGCTCGTGGCATAGCGCACGAGTTCCGGATCGGCGGTGACGGCGGCGCCGACCCAGAATCCGTCGGCATCGAAAACGCTGTAGGCCACGGTCCGGTCGTCCAGTAGCCAGAAGTCCTCCGCACCCACGTCGGCCGGGTCGGCGTCCGACCGCGGGAGATAGCGGACATCCTCCCCGGCCGCGACGTTGTACTCCGACAGCGCCAGCAGATAGCGGGTGTAGGCGGTGTGCGGTTCGCTCACGATGCGGGCCCGTTGCATCACCACGCCGCGGGCGACGGTGGCGCGCACCTGTTCTGCCCACGGGGCGAACCAGTCACCTGCCGGGTCGCTGGTTTCGTCGGCGAGCCAGGCGTGCAGTGCGACGGTTTCGTTGGCCGCGCGGTAATCGTCGTGCGTTTCCAAGTGAAATGCCTTGCGTTGCGTTTCGTCGATGAGTTGGTCGAACGGCTCACCGGCGGAGATCAGGCGCATCCGGTATCACCTCCCGCCCGAGAGGTAGTTCGAGAACGGCTTCATGACTCGGAATATTCATGTCCTGCAACAGTTCCGGGTCGGTGACCGGGATACCGGACAGGAGGAAGGTGCCGTGGCCGGTGTCGACGAGGCCGGCCAGGCAGGTTCCGGGCTCGGCGTACGCGATCAGGCGGTGCGGGATCTCGATGCGGTCCGCTCGCGCGGTCTTCCACCCTTGCACCGCGAAGGTTTCGCGGTCGGTGGCGTACAAACGTGGCGATCCTTGACTGCCGGACGGGCCACCGAGAAGTCGAATCTTCATTGTGAAAGCCCCCTTGTCGCGTGTCAGTGCAATCGGTGCACCTCATAGTCGCGGTATACAGCGTCAACGTTCAAGGGGTGTCGCACTTTCCCGCACTTGGATGGCGTGCGCGGCCGCCCTGCTCGTAGCGTCATGAGGGGTATACGACAGGACAGGGAGCATGGGGCTGTGATGAATGCGCTGGTGCGGTGAACGGTAATTGGGAACGAGCGGTGGCGAGCGTGTACCGGTTGGGACCGAATCAGCGGGCGGTGCTGCACTGCCTGGTAGACGGCGTCTCGCGCACCGTCGGCGATATCGCGGGCTGCACCGGCAGGGAACGCGCCCAAGTGCGCGCCGCCATCCCCTCCCTAGTCGCCCGCGGCTACATCCGCTCGGCCCGCCCCGCCCGCTGGGTG
Source organism: Nocardia sp. NPDC052566 (assembly GCF_044547285.1). Taxonomy (NCBI): domain Bacteria; kingdom Bacillati; phylum Actinomycetota; class Actinomycetes; order Mycobacteriales; family Nocardiaceae; genus Nocardia; species Nocardia sp. NPDC052566. Next base: position 1,465,171 of record NZ_JBIUAF010000001.1, read on the forward strand.
ATCACCACCGACGGCCTCCGCGCCGCCTCGCTGCTACGAATCCATTGGAGCTGACCATCATTCGCTCACCGCGCCCCCAACACCTCCTCGGCGGCACGACCACCCTCTCCGCCATCGGCGAACGACTCATCCGCCCAGTTCCTTTCGCGGTCATCGACCGCGCTCATCTTCGCGTCGGTGAAATCCGATGCACGACAGAGGAGCTGAAGTTGCGGTAGTCGTAGTTGTCCAGGTCGAAGGTGTGGGCGTCCCACCAGGCCTCGACGGCGAGGCCGGGGCGTAGGAAAGGGGCGTCGCCGTGGTGGTCGAAGAAGTAGCTGTTGGCGCCGCCGCAGTTGTGGTTGAAGAAGACGGTGCCGCGCTGGCGCCGCTGGACCTGGTCGAAGTAGCGGTCGTGCACGTCCTGGCGCACCTCGACGCGGGTGGCGGCGCGGCGGCGGGCCTCCTTGATGACCCGGATCGCATGCAGCGATTGGTTTTCCACCAGCTGGAACCAGGATCCGCCGGTGAGCCCGTAGGGGCCTAGCATGAGGAAAGCGTTCGGGAAGCGGGGGACCGAGACGCCGAGGTAGGCCTGGCAGCGCTTGTCCTGCCAGTACCGGCCGAGTTCGACACCGCCGCTGCCGTATACCGGGAACGGCGGGGTGTTGCCGATTTCGAACACCTTGAATCCGGTGGCCAGGATCAATGCGTCGACCTTGTGCAGGCGGCCGTCGGCGGTGCGGATTCCGGTCTTGGTGATCCGCTGGATGGCGTCGGTGACCAGGGTGACGTTGTCCCGGTTGAACGCTCGCCAGTACTCGTTGGAGTAGGTGGGGCGCTTGCACCAGAAGCCGTAGTGCGGTGTGAGTTTCGCGCGCAGTTCCGGATCGGGCACCTGCCGCCGCAGATGCGCGAGGCTGAGGCGCTCCACCGCATGATTCGCCCACGGTAGCCGCTTGTAGTACAGGCGGATGCCCACCATGATCGTCTCGGTGAGGCTCGACTGCAGATAGCGCATCGCCTTCTGACTCGGCGGCAGGTAGCGGTAGATCCGCTGCTCCACCGGGGAAATGGTGCGGTCGGGTTTGGGGACGATCCAGATGGGCGTGCGCTGGAAGACCGAAAGGTGCGCGACCTCGGCGGCGATCGCGGGCACCACCTGCACCGCCGTCGCGCCCGTGCCGATCACCGCGACGCGCTTTCCGGTGAGATCCACCGCATGATCCCAGCGGGCGGTGTGCATCGTCGTCCCCCCGAACCCGTTCAGGCCGGGAATATCCGGTGATTTCGGCTGGGTCAGACCGCCGACCGCCGCGATCACGAACCGCGCGGTGAGCTCATATCGCCTGCCGGTATCGAGTTCTTCGACGCGCAGCACCCAGTGGTGCGCATCCTCGTCGAAGCAGGTGTCCAGCACCCGTCTGCGCAGTCGAAGATGCGGGCGCAGGCCATATTTCGCGACGCAGTGATCGGCGTAGGCCTTCAGTTCGTGCCCCGGCGCGTAGGTCCGCGACCACCCCGGGTTCATCTCGAAGGAGAACGAATACACCGACGACGCGATGTCCACCGCCACCCCGGGATAGGTGTTGTCGCGCCAGGTGCCGCCGACATCGTCGGCCTGCTCCAGGATGACGAAGTCGTCGATGCCGTTGTCCCGCAGCCGGATCCCCGCGCCGATACCACAGAATCCGGCGCCGACGACGACCACCTCGTGATCGGTCATGCCGGCACCGCGGACCCGGCGGCGCTCGCATAGCAGTCCCTCACGAACTCGGCGATCAACGGAGCCAACCGATCCGGCCGATAGCGCAATTCCAACCAGGTGCGGGCCCACACCAGCCGCGCGTCGGACATCTCCTCGGCCAGTCGGCGCGCATCCGCGGGCCGATGGATCGGATCGAAGAGCCGGTATCCGATGACGAGCGCGCGTGGCCGCAGCCCTTCGCGCACATCTTTGGCCAGCCTGGGCCCACCGTAGATGAACCCTTGTAGCGCAGCGGCACTCGCCGCCGAGTCCTGCGCCAGCCAATCCAGGGTCAGGTCGGGCACCAGGCCGAACCGCCGCGGCAGCGCCCGCGCCACCCGAGACAGCCCACGGGCCAGCGGCTTCCCGTACGTCCATCCGGCAAGCAGCGGCGCGCAGCATGCGGCGGCGAAGGCCATCGCGCGATCGAGCACCGGCCCCTCTACCACGATGCCGTGCAACCGCTCCGGCGCGAAATCCGCTGCCGCCAACGTCATCGCGGCCCCCGCGGACGTGCCGAGGACAACGGCACGCCGCACCTCGAGCTCGTCGAGCAGCGCGACCAACTGCCGCGCGGCGATCGGCATCGAATACCGCCAGTAGTCCGTCGGCCGATCCGATTCGCCGGTCCCGAGCGGATCCATCGTCACAACCCGCAGCCCCGCCGCGGCGAGCGCATCCGCCAGCGGCCACTGCATCCGCCGCGACATCAGCAGTCCCGGCACCAGCACAACAACCCGATCCCCTTCCCCCCGAACGTCATACGCCAGCCGATGACCGTCGGTCGTGCAGGTGCGCGTCCGCGCTCCATGAACATCACCCATCGCATGCTCCTCATCGAGCGCGCCGCAAATTGACACTGTTGTATCCAACGCCAGTCTGCGATCCCGCTCCCCCGGCTGTCAATGCCCGAATCGGCCGGGGCAGCGAGCGTACGTAATGCGTTGCCCCGGAGCGAATTCACCGCATCTGGTCGGGTCGCCTGCTCCTCACCGGCTGATCCGGCGCGGAACCGCTGCGGTGGCGAGCTTGTCCGGGTTGCGGACGGCGTAGACATCGGCGATCTTGCTGTCGCGGACCTCGATCAGGAATACGCCTTCCAGCTGGTCGCCGCTGTACGCGACCACCGCGGGCGTGTTGTTGTAGTCGACCATTTCGATCCGTATGCCCGATGTCCGCCGCCTCGTGTGAAAGATGTTCACAACGACCGCGGCCACCTTCTCGGCACCCACTACCGGTCGGCGCGCCGCGGTGGCTTTGCCGCCGCTGTCGGCTGTCCAGGTGACGTCGGGAGCGAGCAGCGCGAGCAGGCCCTGTGTGTCTCCGGTGGTCGCCGCCGTGGTGAACTGCTCGGTGATCCGCGCGATCTCGGCCGCGTCGGCGGGCGCGAAACGTTTGCGCCGCGCTTGCACGTGTGAGCGAGCACGGTGCGCCACCTGACGTACCGTCATCACGGATTTGCCCAACGCCGCGGCGATTTCGCCGTACTCGAAACCGAATACCTCCCGCAGCACGAAGACCGCGCGTTCGTCCGGACTCAGTGTTTCCAGCACCACGAGCATCGCCATCGACACCGATTCGGCGAGCACCAGATCCGCGGAGGCGTCCTGCTCGTCGAGGAGCAGCGGTTCGGGCAGCCACGGGCCGATGTAGTCCTCGCGCCGGCGCGCGCCGGCCCGCACCGCGTTGAGCGCCTGACGGGTTACCAGTCGTGCCAGATACGACCTGGTGTCGCGCACGGTCGCCAGATCTATCGCGGCCCATCGCAGATAGCTGTCCTGCAGCACGTCGTCGGATTCGGTTGCCGAGCCCAGGATTTCGTAGGCGATCGTGAACAGCAGCGGTCGCAGTAGCGTGAACCGATCGGCATGCTCGTCGGTCGTCACGCGGACGTGACCGCCGGTGCGGCGCAGTCGGACTGCGCGGGACGCGGGCCACCCTTGGGCCAGATCAGCGAACCCGGCCTGCGGGCCTCACGACGGATCTTCCCGACCCCGATCTTGCAGGTCAACTCCTTGATCCTGGCGCCGGCGCGGCCGCCGATGTAGAGGTTCACCGCGGTGTCGTCCTTGCGGGCGAGCTGCCGGATGCCGACGCGACGGCCGAGGCTGATGCACGTCCCGGTGAGGGCCAGATCGATCACCGCGGGTTCGGTTCCCGCGATGTGGCTCAGCACGGTATCGGCGGCCCGCGCCCCGAGCGGTCCGGCGCCCTGGCCGCTCATCCGCAGCGGCCGGCCCGACGGTGCGGCGGCATCGCCGGTTGCCACGATGCGGATGTCGTCGATGCTGGTCAGCGTCTCATCGGTGAGTAGCCGGCCGAGTGCGTCGGTCCGCAGCCCGCTCGCGGCGGCCAACTCCGGCACGCCGAAACCCGCGGTCCAGATGGTGAGTGCGCTCGCACGCACCGCACCGCCGGTCAAGACGACCGCCTCCGGCCGGACCTCGTTCACCCGATCGGTTTCGAGCACGGCGACACCGTGCCGGGACAGCCACCTGGCGACGTACCGGCGCCCCTTCGCGCTCAGTGACGGATTCAGGGTGCCGCCGCACACCAGGGTGACGGTACGTCCTTGTTCGGCCAGTTCGGCGGCGGTTTCGATGCCGGTCGGCCCGCCGCCGACCACGGTGACCGGAGCGTCGAGGGGCAGCTCGGCCAGCCTGGCGCGCAGCCGCCGCGCGGGCTCGAATTCGGCGATGGGCAGAGCGAATTCAGCCGCGCCGGGCACCGACGGTAGTGCCGCGGTGCTGCCGACCGCGTAGATGACGTGCTCATAGTCCAGGGCGCGACCCGACGCCAGCCGCACCGTACGAGCGGCGGTATCGATGCGCGTCGCGCTGTCGACAACCAATCGGATGCCCTCGCCGAGCAGCGTGCCGTATTCGACCGTCGCGTCGCTGGTTCCGGCGACGAACTGATGCAGCCGGACTCGATCGACGAACTCCGAGCGGGGATTGACCAGTGTGATGTCGATATCGGTGCGCATGCGCAGATGGTTGGCCGCGAGTGTGCCTGCGTAACCGCCGCCGATGACAACGACCTTGTGGCGGATTTCTTGGTGGGTCATGCCCTCTAGACACCGCCGGGCATCGAAACATGACATGAACCAGTGTGACGTGCGCTACTCCGGCTTCTTGCGGGCGGTGAATTGGGCGAGTGCGCCGTTGCGAGTGAGTCGGATATCGTCGAGGCCCGCGGAAGTGAGCCAGGCCGTGAGGTTTTCGGCGGTGATCGGCGGGCCGAAGATCGAGAGGGTCTGCAGGGTGGCGCGGACGGCGTTTTGGCGCAGGCCTTCGCCCGCGAGCACGCAGCTGCCCGCGAGGGTGCCGCCGGTGGCGAGTACGCGGGCGAGTGCGGCGATGGCCGCCGCCGGGTCCGGCATGCAGTGCAGACCGGCGAAGGTGACGACGAGATCGAATTCGTTGTCGGCGAACGGGAGTTCGTAGACGTCGGCGTGGATGTAGTCGATGCCGGTCAAACCGGCGGAGTTGGCGGCCCGGCGAGAGGCGTCGAGTTGATCCTCCGAGATATCGGCCGCGACGTAGCGCACCTGTTTGGCGGGGTCGAGCCGGCGCAAAGCGACACCACCGCCCACGGGCAGGTCGAGAATGCTCGCACCGTCGCGGACTTCGTTGATCACGTCCATCGCGGCGTACATCCGCCGGGTATCGGTGCCCCACAGCGCGATTCCGGCCACGCGGGCGACCCCGGGATGGTCGAGCGCGTAATCATAGGCGCGCGCCCCGATCGCATTGAACGTGCGGCTCTGCCACACACTGCTGACACTTGGCATGGTGACTCCTTACGGCGAATTCGTCTGCTACGCAGCGTAGTTTCCCGACCGGCCACACCGCTGTCAACGCGTCGGACATCTCGCCGCGCACGGCCGACAGTGGTCGTCAGACTGTTGACTTTTCCCGCCAGACCCCGGTCGGAGGCTGCGGACGGCGATGTTCCGATTCCTAGGCTGGCACTCGACACAGGAGGTCGGCTATGAGGACGCGCATCGTCGCGGCGCTGTTCGGCGCGCTGCTGGTGGTGGTCGCCGCGGTGGCGCCGAAGGCCGCCGCGGACCAGGAGAACCGCACGCGGACAGCAACTGTCGACGGAATGCCGTTCACCGTCCTGCTGCCGCCGGACTACGAGAATTCCGGTAAGCGCTACCCGGTGCTGTACCTGTTCTACCCGGGCAACGGCATCACCGCCCGGCACAGCGAGGGCAGTGCGTGGCTCCAGCGCACCGAGCTGGAACAATTCACCAGGGACAAGGACACCATCGTCGTGCTCCCGACGCAGCCCGAGCTGTCGTTCTACCTGAACGCGCGCGACGGTTCGTGCCGCGGCGAATCCCAGCTCATGCAGGGCGTGATCCCCTACGTGGACAGCACCTTCCGCACCATCGCGGACGGCAGGCACCGGGCGCTGGCCGGTATCGCCCCCGGCGGCCTCTCGGCCATGTACCTGGCGGCCAGATATCCCGACATGTTCACCGCGGCGGCCAGCCTCAGTGGCGAGCCCGATGTATTCCTGGGCCTCGGCCGCGCGGGCGCCATCGCCTACAGCGGCATCGAGCGCGTCGCGGTCCTTTCCTGCCACGGAAACCCGCTGGGCCCCGGCCTGTTCGGCCCACTGCCCAGTGACGAGGTGTGGTGGCGCAATGCCAACCCGCCCGACCTCGCCCCGAACTTCCGTGGCATGTCGCTGTTTGTGACCACCGGGAACGGCGTGCCCTGCGACGCGAGGGATGTCGCGGATCTCGCGCAGCCGCAGGAAGGTCCGTTCACGCAACCGTTCCAGCTGACCGAGCCGGTGGTTGCGCAGGGATCGCGCGGCCTGCTGCACGGACTCGATCAGGCGCGGGTGCCGTATCGCGGTGGCACCGACCGGTGCGGCATGCACACCTGGCGGTACTGGGAGCAATTCCTGTACGAGTTCTGGCCGCAGCTGGCCGATGCCTTCGGCACAGCGAAACCGCGAACCTTCGACTACCGTCGCGTCGATCCCGAATTCTCGGTGTGGGACTGGACCTTTCGCGCCGACCCGGCGCGCGCACCCGAATTCCTCGACATCCGCACCGCTGATTCGACGGGCTTGACGCTCACCGGCTCGGGCGCCCAACAGGTAACCACCGCGCGGTACTACCCGCCGGGCGCGACGATGCGCGTCGACGACGGAATCCAGATCCGTGCGGTGGTCGCCGATGAAGCGGGACGACTGAACTTCACCGTGGATCTCGGCACCGCCCATATCGTCCAGCAGTACCGCTGGGACAGCCCAATCGACAGCGCGCCAGGTTATTTCGCGACTCGCACCGTTCGAATCAGCGGTAACTGAGGTCGGCGCTTGCGTCTGGGCCAGTGCCCGTGTGCCCCTTCCGAAATCTCGATACAACAGTGTAATATTCGTGCTACTCGATGAGGAGTACAGATGGAACCTCCCGCCTTGTACGCGGCAGTCGGCCACCACCGAATCGCCTATGACGTACGCGGAAACGGTGATCGCACCGCTGTCCTGATCCCCGGTTTGCTCATGCCGCGGCGCATGCACGCGCGATTGGCCGATGCGCTGGCCGACAGTGGTTTCCGGGTGATCGCCATGGAGCCGCTCGGCTTCGGCGAATCCGATCGCCCGGCGGGTGACCGGCACTACTCGATGCCGATCTACGCACGTCAGGTGGTGGCGCTGCTCGACGAACTCGAGCTGGACCGTACCGTCCTGTTCGGCACCTCGGCCGGTGCGAACATCGCCCTCGCCACCGCCACGTATGCGCCGGAGCGGTTGTGCGGCATGGTCGTCGAGTCGCCGGTGCTGGAGCGGGCGATGCCGACGTGCGCGGCACTGGCCGGGCCGTGGCTGGCACTGGCGACCTACGGTGCGCCCGCGGCTCGCGCGATCAGCGTTGCCGCCCAGCGGATTCCGCGCACGCGGGGATCGATTCCGGACCTCCTCCTGTCCTGGATCGGCCAGGATCAGCGGCGCTCGGCCGAGGCCGTGCGCGGCATCGTCCTCGGCGGTGTGCTGGTGCCGCGCGATGTCCGGCGCGCCATCGATACCAAGGCTCTCGTGATCGGGCACCGGTTCGATCCGGTGCATCCGATCGCCGACGATCGCGCGCTGGCCGCGGAGTTGGTCGACGGCCGGTTCCTGCGGGCGCGCTCGATCACCGAATTGCGCAGGAACCCACCGCGGTTGGCGCCCGCCATCGCCGAGTTCCTCGCCGAGTGCTGGACCTCGGTGCCCTCCTCGCCCGTGGCGACGGCCACCTCAGCAAAGGGATAGACCGCAATGACCGCAGTTATCGATCCGAACCGGCTCGTGCCACGATCCGACGGCCTGCCCGACTACCAGGTCGCCGTCGTCGGAGCCGGATTCGGCGGCATCGGCATGGGAATCAAGCTGAAGGAAGCCGGTTTCCACGACTTCGTCATGATCGAGCAGGCGGCCGATATCGGCGGCACCTGGCGCGACAACACCTATCCGGGTGTCGCCGTCGACGTCAGCTCGTTCACCTATTCGTTCTCCTTCGAACCCAACCCGGACTGGTCGCGCGCCTACGCGCCCGGCCGGGAGCTCAAGGCATACGCCGACCACTGTGTCGACAAGTACGGCCTGCGCGCGCACATCGTGCTCAATACCGAGGTCGCGGCGGCGGAATTCGATGAGAAGGCGCACCTTTGGCGTGTCACCCTCGCCGACGGCCGGGTGTTCACGGCGCGGTTCGTGGTCGCTGCGGTCGGCGTGCTGACCCAGCCGAAGCCCCCGGACATACCTGGTGTCGGCGATTTCGCGGGCAAGACGATCCACACCGCGCGCTGGGCGCACGACTACGATCTCACCGGCAAGCGGGTCGCGGTGATCGGCACCGGGGCCACCTCGGTGCAACTGGTGCCCGCGATCGCGGATCGGGTCGAGCATCTCGACGTGTACCAGCGCACACCGATCTGGGTGGCCCCCAAGCCCGACGCCACCATTCCCGCAGCGGTGCGGTCGCTGTTCCGCAGAGTGCCCGCGGCGCAGCTGGGCACCAGGATGATGACCACCGCGCTGACCGAAACCGTGATGACGCTCGGCATCGTGCACAACAAGCAGTTGCCGCTGCTGGTCAAGGGAATCGAGCAGATCTGCCTGCGGCATCTGCACCGCCAGGTGCCCGATCCCGTACTGCGGGCGAAGCTCACGCCGCAGTACGGCTTCGGCTGTAAGCGGCCGTCGTTCTCCAACGACTACTTCCGCACCTTCACCCGCGCACATGTCGACCTGATCACCGAGGGCATCGAGCGGGTCACCGAGAACGGCATCGTGACCCGCGACGGCGTCCATCGCGAGATCGATACGCTGATCCTCGCCACCGGTTTCAAGGTCTTCGAGTTCGGCAACACGCCCCCGTTCCCGATCCACGGCCGCGACGGCATCGAGCTCGGTGCATGGTGGGACGAGCAGCGGTATCAGGCCTACCAGGGCATCACCATGCCGAAGTTCCCGAACGCCTTCACGATCGCCGGGCCCTACGGATTCACCGGCGGCTCGTATTTCCAGTTGATCGAGAACCAGTCCCGGCATGTGATCCGCTGCCTCGAACAGGCACGCAGCACCGGGGCCACCTTCCTCGAGGTGAAACAGGCTGCCCACCAACGGTATTTCGACTGGGCGCTGCGCCGGGTCCGTGACGGCGTCTTCTACAACAACCACTGCGGCGCCGCGCACAGCTACTACTTCGACAAGCACGGCGATACACCGATCCTGCGCCCGTCGTCGGCCGTCGAAGCCTGGTGGGACAGCCGGACATTCAGCCTGCGCGACTACGAATTCCGCGGCGCGGGAACGAAGGCCGCCGCCCATCCACTCGTCGCAAAGGAGCGCGTGTCGTGACCGAGGATCTGGATACCCACATCGTCGTGGTCGGCGCCGGATTCTCCGGGCTCGGCCTCGGTGTCAAGCTGAAAGAGGCCGGGTATCACGACTTCCTGATCGTCGAGCAGACCGGCGATGTCGGCGGGACGTGGCGCGACAACACCTATCCCGGTGTCGCGGTGGACATCACGTCGTTCAACTATTCGTTCTCCTGGGAACAGAATCCGAACTGGTCCCGGGTGTACGCACCGGGCCGGGAGCTGAAGGCCTACGCCGACCACCTGGTCGAGAAGTACGGCCTGCGTGCGCATCTAGTCTTCGATACCGAGATCACTCAGGCGCGCTTCGACGAGGACGCGCACCTGTGGCGGCTCGACGCCGCCGACGGCCGCCGGGTCACCGCGCGGTTCGCGGTCTCCGCGGTCGGCGGCCTGACCCAGCCGAAGCCCCCGAACATTTCCGGGCTCGACACCTTCGCGGGCAAGACCATGCACACCGCGCGATGGGACCACGACTACGACCTCACCGGCAAACGGGTCGCTGTCATCGGCACCGGCGCCACCGCGGTCCAGCTGGTCCCCGCCATCGCCGACCGGGTCGAACATCTGGAGGTGTTCCAGCGCACCCCGATCTGGGTGGCGCCCAAGCTCGACGCCCCGATCGCCGCGCCCGTGCGGCGCATGTTCCAGCGGCTGCCGCGATCACAGCGCTCGGTGCGGCTGACGACCGGTGCGATCACCGAGGCGGTGATGGTGCTCGGTGCCACCTATGAGCGCCAATTCCCTTGGCTGCGTACAGGAATCGAGCAGCTGTGCCTGGCGCACCTGCGCAGGCAGGTGCCCGATCCGCGCTTGCGCGCGAAGCTGACCCCGAAGTACAGCTTCCTCTGCAAGCGCCCGACCTACTCGAACCACTACCTGCGCTCGTTCACCCGCCCGGATGTCGACCTGGTGACCGAGGGCATCGAGCGGATCACCAAGACCGGGATATGCACGGCCGACGGTCGTTTGCACAAGATCGACGCACTGATCCTGGCCACCGGATTCAAGGTGTTCGAGCTCGGCAACACCCCGCCGTTCCCGGTGTACGGCACCGGCGGCCTGGAGCTGGGCCGGTTCTGGCACGACCAGCGGTACCAGGCCTACGAGGGGGTGACCGTCCCCGGTTTCCCCAATCTGTTCGCCATCCTCGCGCCGTACTCGCTCACCGGCGCGTCGTATTTCGCGATGATCGAGGCGGCCACCACGCACATCCTGCGGCTGCTGCGGGAGGCCGACCAGCGCTGGGCGACCTACGTCGAGGTGCGCAGGGAACCGCACGACGCCTACTTCCGCGACATCCTGCGGCGCCAGCAGAACACGGTGTTCATGGCCGCCGACTGCGGCGGCTCCAACAGCTACTACTTCGACCACCACGGCGACGCGCCGATGCTGCGCCCGGCCACCGGACCGGAAATGTGGTGGCGGGCCAGGCATTTCCCGCTCGAGCACTACCGATTCCGCTCGGTGGAGAGCGCGGGCGCCGACCTGGACGGCGCTCGTCGCAGCCGCAGGTTCACCCCGATCGCGAGCCTGCTCGGAGGACTGAGGTGAACACGGATCTGTCGCTGTCGCCGCAGGGTACGGCGCTGCGCGAACGGCTTTCGGCATTCCTCGACGAGCATTTCTTCCCCGTCGAGGCCGAACTCGACGCGGAGATGGACGCGTTGGATGGCCCGGAACCGTTCGGGCCGTTGATGTCCGAACTCCGCAAGCGCGCACGCGATGCCGGACTGTGGAATCTCTTCCTTGCCGATCCCGCGCTGGGCCACGGTCTGTCGAATGTCGACTACGGCCACCTGTGCGAGCTCCTCGGCCGCGGCATGTGGGCGCCGATGGTGACCAACGGCAACTTCCCCGATACCGGGAACATGGAGATCCTGCACGACCACGCCACACCGGAGCAGCGCGCACGCTGGCTGACGCCGCTGTTCGAGGGCAGCATCCGTTCGTGTTTCGCGATGACCGAACCCGAGGTCGCGAGCTCGGATCCGACCGGCATCCAGACCATGGCCCGCCGCGCCGGTGACGACTGGATCATCAACGGGCACAAGTGGTTCATCAGCAACGCGGCCGGCGCCCAGCTGTGCGTCGTGCTGGCGTGCAGCGATCCAGGCGCCGACCCGCATCTGCGGGGGACCATGTTCCTGGTGCCTATGGACACACCGGGACTGGAGATCGTGCGCCGGATACCGATCTTCGGGCACGCGGGCGGACCCGGCCACGCCGAGCTGCGCTTCCACGACGTGCGAGTATCGGCCGACGCGGTCCTCGGGCAGCCCGGCGCGGGCTTTCTCATCGCCCAGGATCGGCTCGGCCCCGGCCGGATCCACCACTGCATGCGCTCCATCGGCTGGGCCGAACGCGCACAGGAACTGGCCGTCGACCGCGCCGCCACCCGCGCGCACCAGGGCGGGACACTGTCGAAAGCCCAGCTGGTCCGGGAGATGCTGGCGCGGAACAGGATCGATATCGACGCGGCGCGCATGCTGGTGCTGCGCGCCGCATCGACCATCGACCGGCACGGGAAACAGGCGGCATACCGGGACATCTCGATCGCGAAGGTGCACGCGGCGCGGGCCACCCAGGACGTGGTCGATCGGGCGATGCAGATCCACGGCGCGCTCGGCCTTTCCGATGATCTGCCGCTCACCAAGATGTGGGCGATGAGCAGGGCGCTGCGCATCGGCGACGGCGCCGACGAGGTACACCTGATGACCATCGCCAAACACGAACTCCGGCGCCGGGGCCACGATCGTGGCTGAGAAACCCACCGCGCCACCGGATCCGCTGCTGATCGCCGACGCGCTCGCCGAGGCAGGCGAGCCGACGACCGCCGTCCCGTGGCTCGACCCGCTGCCCGGCGGCGCTTCCCGCGATTCCTGGCTGGTGACCGCGGGCGCGCGCCGCTATGTGCTCAAACGCGATCCGCTCCACGAGCGGAACCCGGCGACCTCGCGCGCCCGTGAATTCGCGGCGGCGCGTGCCGCCCAGGCCGCGGGCATGCCGGTCCCCCGGCCCGTGTGCTTCGAGCACGCGGGCGGCCGATTCGGCACCGCCGGGCTGATTTCGGCGTTCGTGGACGGCACCTCGAGCCCGCGCCGGATCCTGTCGCTCGATCCGGCGAGCGCCGCACGCAAGGATCTCGTCCGCGAGATCGGGCGGGCCGCGGGCACTCTCGCGCGCGCCGAGATACCGGAGCAAGGACAACCGTCCGCTGATCCGGCGGCCGCCGTGCTCACGGAAATCCGTGGCGGAGTGGACTTCCTGGCCGCCGACCGTCCCGTCGTCGCGGCGGGTCTGCGGTGGCTGGAGCTCAACCGGCCGCTCTCCGTGAGCCCCGTGCTCGTGCACGGCGACTTCCGATTGGGCAACATCATGGTCGGCGAGACCGGCCTCACCGGCGTCATCGACTGGGAGTTCACCTCGGTCGGCTGCCCAGGGCAGGACCTCGGCTTCTTCTGCCTGCGCCCCTGGCGATTCGACAACGACGACCAACGCGCGGGCGGCCTCGGCTCTCTGGACGAACTCCTGGACGGCTACGCCGAAACCGCGCCGGAACCTCTCGCCGCCGCCACCGCCCGGTACTGGGAAATCGTCGGCCAACTCCGCTGGGGCCTGTACTGCCTGCTCCAGGAATGGACGTATCGCCAAGGCGGGCACCGCAATCTGGAACGCTACGCCGTCGGTCGCCGCATCGCCGAGGTCGAATGGGACCTGATCGACCTGCTGGAGGAGGCAGCGTGAGCACGCGGACCACGGAACTGCTCGCGGCCGCCGCCGCGGAAGCGCGACTGCTCGCACCCTCGCTCGACGACGACCCGCGAGGCGCACTGCTCATGCTGGCGGCGGCCATCGAGGTCAGCGGCGCGGACCACGGTTCGGCCGATGCCATCGCCTCGGCGGGGGAAGTAGCAGGCGCGGTGGCGGAGACGACGGACGGCGTCGCTCGTAAGCGGCTACTCGTGCTCACCCATGCACTGAGTGTCGGTGCGCGCGAACTGCGCTCGCCATCGCCGGAACCGGCCGAGGGCGAGTTGGCCCGTGCGATCCGCGCGGGTGAGCATGACACGCAGCTGATCGAGCGGGCAGTGGCATTGCGCGAGGATGTGCGACGGCAAGTCGCGATCGTCCATCCCGGCTATGACCGGATCGGTCCACGATGACGACCGGGCACGGCGGCCGGATCGGTCGCGTCTCGCTGCACGGATATCACTGGGAGTACACCGATTTCGGGTCGGGTGACCGGGTGGTGGTGCTGCTACACGGGCTGCTGTTCCACCGCGGTATGGACGAACGGCTGGCGGTCGCACTGTGCGAGCACGGGTTTCGCGTCCTCAGTATCGACCAGCTCGGCCACGGCGGGTCCGCTCGTCCGGTCGATCCTCGGGCGTACTCGGTGCAGCAGTTCGCGGGCTACGTCCTTGCGATCCTCGATGAGCTCGGCATCGACCAGGCCATCGTCGCAGGGCGCTCGCTCGGCGCCAACACCGCGTTGGAGCTGGCGCTGCTCGCACCGCACCGAGTGCGCGGGCTGATCACCGAGGGCCCGATACTCGAAGGCGCGCAACCGGTCGCCATGGCCGCGTTCGGGCCGTTCCTCGTGGCAGGTGTATTCGCGGCACCGGTGCTGCGACTGATCGCGGCGGGCGCCGCCCGTATGCCGCGCGGCCGCAACCTGATTCGCGACATCGTGCTCGACGCGCTCGGCGGCGACCCGAAAGCCCGCGCCGCGCTGCTGCGCGGCATCATGTTCGGCCGCACCGCGCCACCGTCGACGGAACGGGCCGCCATCGAGGCCGAGACCCTCGTCATCGGCTACCCGAAGGACCCACTGCACCGCGACTCCGAGGTGCGCACCCTGCTCGCCGAACTGCCCGCCGCCCGCTACCTGCGGCTGGCGTCGATGTACGAGCTGCACACCGGCCCGCACCGCGTACTCGACGAGGTCGTCGCGTTCCTGCACCGATGCTGGGGCGCCGACGCGTGAAACAGACAGGAGGCGTCACCGTGGACGCACGAACCGAAACCGTCGTCGACACCGAGAACGGTGTCGAGGTGAGCCTGGTGCGGCTGCATTCACCGCTCCCCCGGGACTTCCCGGAACATCCCGACGGCTTGGAATATCTGCACTACCTGCGCTATCGGTCACAGCACGGCCCGAAGGCCGCCGCCGCGGCCGACGCGATCCTGGTCATGCACCCCGGCACCTGGGCGGCCGCGCAATCACTGGATGTGCTGGCCCGCAATGTCGTTCGGCGCGCGGCCGTTCATGGCAGGTCTATCGAATGGTGGTCGCTGTCGCGGCGCAGCGAGGGCGCGTCCGACCGCACCGGTATCGACGCCGCCTATGCGGCGGACGATCCGGCCATCGCCGTCGACTACTACTTCGGCGGTAAACCGGTGGGTGACAAGGTCTTCGAAGGCTTCCGCCGCGGCGCGCGGCTGCGCTACCTCGCCGAACTCGGCATGGCGCGAGCGGTGCTCGATCAGCACGAGGTGCTGGTTCGCGAGCTGCCGGATCCCGCGCTGCGCAAGGCCAAGGTGCATATCGGCGGGCATTCGCTCGGCGGACTGCTGGCCGCGGCCTACGCGGGCTGGGACCTGGACGGCGCACCGGGACATGACCAGTGCGCCGGTCTCATCGCCATCGATACCCTGGTCAGCCCCGATCCGCTCGAGCTCGTCGGCCGCGGCGCGAGCAGGCCGCTCGGCGCGCTGGCCGGTGTCCTGCACAACGCGGTCACCGCGGGGCTGCGGCGCGGGCTGTTGCCGCGGGTGACACCGCTCGGCCCGACCAATGTCGCGAAATTCTTTGTCCTCCTGCACATCCTGGGTGTGGCCGCCGTCTGCGACGGCACGCGGGAAACCACGGTGCACCACCGCCTGCCGGAGACCGCGGGGTGGGAGATCTTCCTGCGGATACTCGGCGCGCGCCGCTATCGCGATCTGTTCGGTGATACGGCAAGCATTCGACGGTTGCGGCTGACCGGTGAAGCGCTGTTCGGCGTGGTCGGCAGCGATACGAGCATGCCGATCGATCCACTGCAGGCAGCCATGGGCAGCTTCGACGGTCCGACCGTGGCGCGCACCTCCTTCCCGGTGCCGCGGGCCACGAGGCGAATCCCCGGCCTGCGCACCGCGATCCGCGCCGTCTTCGGCGCGCCGACCTCGGTGCCCGCCGACCCGTCGGTGCTGTACGGCTGGCGCTACGGCGGCAGCGCCGATCTCCGCGCGCTCGCCGGTCTGCTGGCGGGCGGCCCGCTCAACACCTTCGAGACATACTTCCCGATGCGCGTGCACTACGACCTGTGGACCGCACTCGCCGGCGCACGCAGCAGCGACCTCAGCGGCCTGGCCCACGCCGATGGTGTCCGCTCCCTGCCCACACTGCACGCCCTGTCGGGCCCGGACCGCTTCGTACCCCAAGCCTTGCGCCTCACCGGCTTGTCCCGCCCGGACGCCTTCCACGCCCCCGGCTACGGCCACATCGACATGGTCATCGGCACCGACCACCCCGACGAGCCGGTCACCGCCGCCTTCACCGACTACCTCCTCCGCCACGTCACCCCCACCGCAACACCGGTCGCCGGTGAACAACCCGCATAAGGGTCTGCGGATCGCTCGTCATCCGCCGCTCAGTCCCCATTCGTCGAGACCGGCGTAGATGCGAGCGACACGGAGCCTCGGTGCGCCGTAGCATTCGGCCTCTCCCGTGTAGATCGCGATCAGCGAATCCGTGCCCCGCCACCAGGTGTCGGCCACCCCGCGAACCTCGGTCACCGGTTCGAGATGACGCAACGCCAGCCGTCGACCGCATCACCGCGAAGTGTGCTGATCTGCTGGGCCCAGTAGGAGGCATGGTGAGCCAGCGCGACCGATTCGATCCAGCCTTCGATGCTCGCGTGCAGTGCCACCCAGCGATCGCCGTCGATACCGAATTCGCCTGCGGGACCGATCATGAAGGAGTAGGCCATCGACGCTCGCTGCACCCCCGCCTCGAACCATCCGTCCCGCTCGAGCGCCTCGCTCGGCATATCGGTGCACAGCATCTTGGGCCCGCCCTCATAGCCCGGAGACGGCGGCAGGACCAGCCCGCCCCACCGCCGCTGAAACTCGATGACCCGCTCGACCTGCACCGCGGAAATACCCATGCCGAGCCACCGGTCCCGATACTCCTCGAGTCGGGGGCATTCGCCACGAACACAGTGTGCCGAAATGAACGACACGCCCCGACGTGTAAGCCACTCGGACGAATCGACAACGGGCCGCAGATCCACACGGCCGACGGTACACCCGCCAGTGACCGCACAGCTATCGCGCTGACCGCGCCACCCTGGCGTCGCCCGAACGCACACTCATGCCGAGTTTCGGGCGCAGACTGGGGGAATCAGCTCAGTCGGACAGACACCCGTCGCCTTCGAAGTGGACGTGCCGCAGATTGCGAGCAAGCTCGTTGGTTGCGCGCTGCAATGGGGTCGCATCCTCCGAATCAGGTGCATAACTGAGCCACCCCTCATCCAACGCACTGTCGCACACTGCGTGAGCAAGCAGCTCGACCCGACGCAGGTAGGCGAGCTCATCATCCATTGCTGACATGAAATCGGTTCTACAGGACAGCAGAGACCTGCGCAGCCTCCTTTTCGATCGCCACCGCGCCGCGCGGAACCAGCCCAGCTGCAACCGTCAGGTCGGTCCAACAAGGCACGATAATGCCGCAGATCGCGCGGTTCGGAACGGCCACAATCTCTTTCAAGGCCGACCGAGGTGTGCCGAAACAGGCTCCACTGCGCCACCAGGGCGTCAGGGTCGAGCTGATCCTTGGCATCTGCCCGTCATGGTTCGCCATGGCGCAAGGCGCCTGCGCACTCGCCATCACCGCGGCCGGTTTCGTCGTCGACGGATCCGCAGCGCGCGCCGCTTTCCTGGCAGCGCGCT
This sequence comes from Nocardia sp. NPDC052566, assembly GCF_044547285.1. Classification (NCBI taxonomy): domain Bacteria; kingdom Bacillati; phylum Actinomycetota; class Actinomycetes; order Mycobacteriales; family Nocardiaceae; genus Nocardia; species Nocardia sp. NPDC052566. The sequence goes on from NZ_JBIUAF010000001.1 coordinate 1,482,724, forward strand.
GATCAGCCCTGCGGCGTGCAGTCGTATTTGGCTGGGCCCCAGTTGTTTTGGACATAGTCCGCAGGCCGGAGTACCGCCTGGATGAGGGTCGCGCGGTCTGGGATGGTCACGCACAGGCTGGGTCCGGCCGGGCCCTGCGGGGAGTATTCGGTCGCGAAGGCGCGGGACAGGCCCGGAAGGGGTTGGCGCAGTGCGTCACAGGCCGATTGATCGGTGTCGGCGCGGCCGTAGCACTGGAACCAGTCGACTGCGTAGGTGGTCGAGAGCCACGGCGAGATCACATTGCGCGGCACGCCGGGCCAGTTGATCGAATCGCCGTGGCTGCCACCCTCGTACGTGATGAACATCAGCGGGCTGTTGCCCGGGCCGTTCTCACCGCGGCGGGTGTTGTCGTAGTACTCCTTGGTCCCGATCGGGCCGTCGGTGGTATCGACGAGGCCGTTCGGCTCCGAGGTGAACGAATAGGCGCCCAGTGCCGGGATGTCGAAGTCGGCCGTTTGCAGCTGGGTCGGTACGGAGGCCGGTGCGTTGGAGAATCCGGAGAGCCCGACCACCGCGCTGATTTTCGGCAGCGGTTGTCCATCGATGCCGAAACCCCTGTCCTGCCAATAGGGATACGAAGTGATACCGACCGAACCGTAGGACTGGCCCCACAGATTGATGTGCTCGGTATCCATCAGGTCGAACCACGGGTTCACCGAATTGTCGCCCGCCGGCGCGTATCCGGGATTCCGCCGCACCAGCCGGGGAACGATGCCGTTGAGCGCGTTGGCGATCTCGTTGTTCGGATCCGCGATCGGCGTGATCGGGGCGCGGGTGAGCCAGCGCGTCACATCCTGGATATCGCGGCAGGCCCCGGGGGCCTGGCAGTGCGGCACCGTCAGGAACGGCAGGTACATATCGGCGATGGTGCCCGCGCCGGTGCCGTTGCCGGTTTCCTCGAAGGTGATGCCGATGAAGCCTTTACGCACCGCCGCGAGCGTGTACATCGCGACGTCGGCCTGCTTTTCGGTGGCGCCCGGCGCCATCACGGTGACCGGGTACTTCTCCCCCGAGGTCCGCGCGCCCTCCGGCAGCCACACCTTCGCAGGCAGCGGGATGCCGCGATTGTTGACGATGGTGAACTTCTCGACGGTGCCGAGCTTGAACGCCTCCGGCGCGGTACCGGGAACGCAAACCCCCGAAGCGTTTTCGAAGAGCACGCCGCCGTCCGGCTGAAGACAGGGATAGCGGAACGTCGCCTCCCGCGCGGCGGGCGTGCGGTAGTCGTCGTCGAGCGTGGCGTCGCCGACATCGTTGGTGTAGTTGCCGTCGTGGTTCCAGTCGGGCAGGTAGTCCGGATGCGACGGCAGGCTCAGCCCGAACGGCGCGTTGTGCGCGAGCGCGTCGATCACCTGCTGCGCGATGACGAGCTGGCGCTGCCGCGCGTCCGGTGCGGTGAAGGTTTCCGGGTTCGCCAGTTCCTCGAACGGCCGCGCGAGGTTGCCGAGATTCTGCGACAGCCCGGCCCGGACGATGTAGTCGAGCATCCCTGGTGTGCCGAGATCCCTTGCCGGGCCGCTGAATAGCTGCAGCACCTCGGTGAACGGGTACATCGGATCAGGCGGTTGCGGCGCTTGCGCGGAGGCGGGCGCCTGCGTGCCGACGAGCACCGACACGGTGATCAGTGCGGCGGCCGCGAGTGCACCGCGAATACGACGACGCTGTCTAGTCACGAGAGCTCCTGCCGGCGAAGGGAATATGGGACATCGCGGCCTCGGCGAGCGCGGTGATGGTGAGGCTCGGGTTGACCCCGACATTGGCCGGCACCGCGGCGCCGTCGCAGACCAGCAGATTCGAATAGCCGAAGACGCGGTGCCGATGGTCGACGACACCGTGCGCACGGTCGGCGCCGATCACCGCGCCGCCGAGGAAATGCGCGGTCATCGGCGCGGAACCGAGGGTTTCGCCGAGCGCGGCGAGCGGCCGCCCGTGCATCCGGTCCGCGGCCGCTCGCGCCACCCTGCGGGCGATCGACACCGCCGACTCGCCGTCCGCGCCGGTGGTCGTCTGCTCGGTCTGCAACCGGCCAGGACCGAATCCGGGGCGCAGCTTCAGCGACACATCGGTGCTGCGCATCACGGTGAAGATGATCGTGCGCCGCGACCAGCGCCGCCGGATCAGCAAGTGCGCCAGGTACACCGGATACTCCGCGGCGAACCGGAACCAGCGGCGCAGCGCCGAATCGGCCACGGCGACGGGGCCGTAGAACAGCGCGAGCAGCCCGCCGCCGTCACCATAGGTGTTGTTCGTGACGTGGGTGTGCTCGTCGAGGAAGATGCTCGAGGTGATGGCGACATCGCCGCGGAAGTCCGCGTCGCGCGCCAGCGTCATCGCGGCGGGGATGGATTCGTCGTTGGTGCGCACCACCTCGCCGAGCCGGTCCGACAGCGCGGGCAGCGACCCGTTGCGCTTGCAGGCGCTGAGCAGTTCGTTGGTGCCGAGCGTGCCCGCCGCGACCACCACACCGCGGGCGGTGTAGCCGCGGGCGCCCCGGCGCAACGGGCCGGGTTTGCGCGCGCGGACGCGATAGCCCTGCTCGCCGCTACCGCCGCCGAGCGGGCTGATGTCGAACACCTTGCGCTCGGATTCGATGACGGCGCCTGCCTTTTCGGCGAACCAGAGGTAGTTCTTCGGCAGCGTGTTCTTCGCGCCGTAGCGGCAGCCGAGCATGCACTGCCCGCAGCGGACGCAGCCGGTGCGATCGGGGCCATCCCCACCGAAGTACGGGTCGGGGACGGTCTTGCCCGGCTCGCCGAAGTGCACCGCGACCGGTGTACGCCGATACCCGTGCGGCACACCGAGATCCCGGGCCAGCCCGCGCATCATGGTGTCCACCGGCCGCCCGCCCCGATAGGTTTCGACGCCGAACATCCGCAGGGCGGTGCCGTAGTGCGGCGCCAGCTCGGCCCGCCAGTCGGCTAGACCCGCCCACTGCGGATGCCGATAGAAGTCGTCACCCTGCGGCTGGTACATCGTGTTCGCGTACACCAGGCTGCCGCCGCCGACCCCGACACCGGACAGCACCGCGGCGTGCTTGTACGGCGCCAGCCGCATGATCCCGTGCAACCCGAGCGCGGGCAGCCACAGGTATTTGCGGAGCTGGCTCGCGCGATCGGCGAACTCGTCGTCCGCGAAGCGCCGCCCCTGCTCCAGTACCGCGACCCGATATCCCTTCTCCGACAGGCGCAGTGCGCACACGCTCGCGCCGAACCCACTGCCGACCACGATCCAGTCGTAGTCGAACTCCTCGGTCCCGGGATCGTCCACGTCGCATCCTCCATGCCGTCGCGCTATTCGAGGACGGTATGGGCGAGTCGGACACGTGACCAGAGCTGTGTCAGACGTTCGATTGATGTTTTCCGCCGCCGTGCCGAACCTGGCGGCGGCAGTCAAGGTGCTGGCGGTTCGGATGGGGTCCGCGAGATCCCCACGGCGTTAGGTTTCTTCGATCCAGTCGACGACGAGGTGTGTGCGATGGCATCGAAACGTTCGCGATCGGCCGTGCTGGCCACGGTGATCACGTTGACCGCAACCACTTTCGCGGCGACCGCGAGTGCCGGACCACCGTCACCGGAGGCGAGCGTCACCCAGATCCCGGTCGGCGCCTTCCGCTTCGCCGAGCGGTTCACCGCGGGCCCCGACGGTGGCCTGTGGTTCACCCTGCCGCCCGCCGAGGTGGCCCGCTTCGATACGGAAAAGCTACGGCTGGAGACCTTTTGGGCGGGCGGACTGCTGCCCGGCACCACCGGCATCACGGTGGGACCTGATCAGGCCATCTGGTTCAGCACACTGCTCGGCGGTTACCTCGGCCGGATCGACCCGCGGACAAGGGAAATCACCCGTGTCACCCTGCCGCATCCGCTCGCGGGCGGGCACGAACTGGTGGTCGGTTCCGACGGCGCGTTCTGGTATCCGGAATTCGTCACCAACCGGGTCGGCCGCTACGACCCGGAAACCGGTGCGCAGCAGGAATTCGCGCTGCCCTACACCTTTCCCACCCAGAATCCGATCATGGCCGCCGGACCGGACGGGCAGCTGTGGGTCACCGCCGCTACCCCGCCGACCCGGATCGTGAAGATCACGCCGACCGGCCGCGTCACGGAGATGAACGTGCCCGTGCAGAGCGTGCCGTTCGGGTTGACCAACGGACCCGACGGCACAATGTGGGCCACCCTCGGCGCGGGCGATTACGGTCGCGGACAGCTCATTTCGATCGATCCGGACACCATGCGCATCGTGCGGAAGTTCGAGGTCGGTTTCGCCGCCGGGCCCGCCGGACTCACCACGGGACCGGATTGCGCGCTGTGGTTCGCCGAGATCGCGACCGGAAGGGTCGGCAGGCTCGATCCGGCCACCGGCGCGTTCACCGAGTATCCGATGCGAGCGCTCGGCGGCGCGGCACCGTTCACCGTCGGCTCCTTCCCCGGGTACCTCAACACCGGACCGGACGGCAATATCTGGGTCACCTCACACCTTTTCGGATGGATCGCCCGGGTCACCCCGCCCGACGGCGCCGTCCCCGGGCGCACCTGCGCCACCGTCCGCTCCCCCGCGCCGAACTGATTGCCGAGAAAGGAACCACCATGGCCGACATCTTCGGTTGGTTCAGTTACCAATTCGCCCAGCTCGCCGCGCTGCCCGGCCTGATCCTGTCCACCGGATCGGCCGCGAACGGGTGGCGAGCACCCTGACGTCTCGTCAGCGCGCGCCGACCGATACCGGCGCGCGCTGCGAGCGGGCCGCCAGCGGCTTGCGCCCTTTGCGCAACCGGAACTCCTGTGGCGGACAGCCTTTCCAGCGGCGGAAGGCGCGGATGAACGAGGCCGCCTCGGCGTAACCGAGGCGCGCGGCGACCTGCTCGGTCGTCATATCGGTGTGCGCGAGCAGTTCTTCCGACAGCGTCTGCCGCACCTCGTCGAGCAGCGCACGGAACGAGGTGCCTTCTTCGTTGAGCCGCCGCGACAGGGTGCGTGGGCTCATGAAAAGCGCGGTGGCGACGGCGATCTGGTCGGGGATCTCCCCCGGATTGCGCACCAGCAGATCGCGCACCGCACCCGCGATCCCGGTCCTGGCCCGGCGGCGGGTCAGCAGATCGCGGCAGAGCTGCTCGCAGGTGCCGCGCGCCCATTCGTTCGCCTGCGGCAGCGGCAGGTCCAGGTAGGCTTTGTCGAACACCACCTCATTGGTGAGCGCGTCGAAAACCGGCTCCACCCCACCGAATACCTCGCGATAGCGGGCGGTGTCCGCCGGCGCGGCATGCCGGAACCGCACGGCGTGCACCGGTACGCCCGCGGAGAACAGCTCGCGGCCGATCGTCTGAATACCCGCCAAAATCCGTTCGGTGAGGAAGGCGCGCAGATCCTCCGGAATCTCGGAATCGTCGAACCGCAGGCGCGCGTCGTCGCCCCGCGTCTCGAAGGTGAGCTGCCCGAAGACGAAGGCGAGATCGAGGTAGCGCAGCGCCACATCGATGACCTCGCGCAGCGTGCGGCTGCTCAGCAGCGCCAGCCCCCACGGGCCGTAGAGCGAAATGTGATACCTGCTGCCCGCCTCGACTCCCAGTCCAGGCTCATCACCGAAGCGCGCCAACAGATTTCGCGCCACCCGCAGCTCCTGCCGCGCCGTGATCTCGGCCTCCGGATCGATCACCGCCTCGGGCAGCAATGTCGTCCCCTCCAGGCAGGCCGTCGCCCCCATCCCGCGTTCCTCGGCCAATTTCATCAGCACATGCACACTGGAGGTACTGCGCATAAGGTCCCAGTCGAACACGTCCCCGCCATCCTCATCGAAAGCTGCCACCCATGTGGTTGGCGAAACTTATCAATGGCGCCGCGCCCTTATGGGCGAAATGACAAACTTCCGACACTGGCTGTTACATGTACTTATCCGACGGCCGCCGTCGCTGTCCAACTTCACAAACCGCACTGTGCGCCGCGGTCGGCGCTTTACGGTCTGTTGATGCAGGATCAATTCTTCTTGCCGCTACCAGAACTGCTACCGCATGACCGTGCCGAGTTCGCCGCGGCCGCCACCGAGATGACCGCTCGCGGCCGGGGTATCGCCGACTTGAATGTTGCGAGCCAGGGCTTTTCGGTCTTCGTCGAGGACATGCGCGCACTCTGCCTGGCAGGTGTGACCATGATCGTCGACCGGCCCGCCGGACCGGGCTGGGGTTCGGACGAGAACGAACAGGATCGCCTGTTCGGCGTTGCCCGCGTACGGGGCGACAGTGCCACCATCCTGGTCGGCGCGCTGATGCTTTCGTCCGCCGAGGTCCTCGCCGACGCGTGGACGGCAGGCTCGGACGTCGACGATGCAGCGTGGCGGGATCTGCTGCGGGGAGTAGCAGCGACTCTGGAATTCCTTGTCGCGGATGCCGGCGGCACCTCCGCGCCGGCGGTGCCGGACCGTCGCGGCACGGGCGCTCGGCGCGCCGAGTTCGACCCGCGCCAGCGGTGGCGACTCGGCCATCGCCTGTTCTATGCCCTCATCCAGTCCCTCACCGTCACCCTGTCGTGCTTCGCCGCCGCGACGGCGCGCGCGAACACCGCGGCGGCGGAGGAAGCGCTGCGCGTGGCGACGGCGTTGATGCGCGCCTCGGCGGCGTCGTTGCTGTTCACCTCCGACTTTCCCGCCTCGCTCTACACCCACGACGTACGCGAGCACGTCATGCGGCCACCCAATACCATCCCGGGAGTGAGCGGCATCCAGGGCCGTGACCACCAGGTCCTGGTGGGCCTCCTGCGCGACCTACGCCCCGTCTTCGGGACGATGAACCGAACCCAGCTGCCCTACCGCGAATTTCGCGCGGCCACCCAACACCTGTTCGCCACCCACGAACACATCTGCGCCAAATTCGTAGGGCCGTCGAAACCCAGCTTGCTGATGGAAGCCCGCGGCAGCTCCACCGAGGAGTCCAGCGGCGTCGTCGCACTCCGCAACCTCACCCGACGCCGTCTGCGACTGCTCGACGGACACCGGGATTACTGACAGACCCCACATCGAGGCAGTCGCCGCTGTTCGACTTCACAAACATCAGGGTCGAGGTGCTGTAGCGGCACGTTCGCTCCCAGGATGAAGGCGAGCGCGTTATGATGATCCCGTCACTTTGTGATGGTTGTGAGGATGGAGCGCCGATGACCCGACGCCCCATCTGTGGGTTTACCTAGCCCGAATCAACCGGACCAGGCAGTACGACGCCCCGGCAACTGCGGCAATGCTGATCGCAACAGCAGCCCAGTTGACCGGGGCGCTTTCCTTTCGGTGTTTACCCATAACCCACACCTCCTCTCCGGGCGCGGCGTCGACCATGCCACCGCCCCCGAGAAAGGAGGTGCCGTAACCCTACTGTGACCAACCGACATCTCGGGCGGCTTTGCGTGTAGTGGCAATACCGGCCATGATCTGCGCATTTTCAGCCAACCGAACAGTCTGTGTCGTCACGCCGTCCAGGTCGCCGATACGCTGACATCGTCTGGGACAGTAGCGGTTTGGAGGATGGGGTGCGGACGGAAGACCTGCTGGAGGTTGTCGACGGACTGCGGTTCAGCATGGTCACGCACCACGTTCCGCTGCCGGCGGGGCATCTCGAGTATCCGGTGGATTGTGATGAGCTGCGGCATTTGCGGATCAGGCTCGACGACGAATCGGATGATCCGGCGTCGGCCGATGCGGTGATCGTTTTCCTACCCGGGGCGATTGCCGGGGCACGGTCGCTGCAACCGGTGGGGCGCAACACCATTCGTAGTTTGCGGGCCGCCGGTATTCGAGCCGAGTTCTGGGCGATCGACCGCAGGGCCAATGCGCTCGAGGACCACAGTCCGATCGAGATCGCCCTGGCCGAGGGGGATTATCGGCTGCCGTTCGACTACTACTATCGCGGCGCAAAGGTTGGTGGACGACGGTTCGGTGGTTTCTACCGCGACCGAGAGTTGGGGTTCCTGGCCGAATTCGGGATGGCGCGCACTGTCGGGGATCTGCACGCGATACTCAGCGCGGAGCTGCCGGATGCCGATATACGCGCCGATCGGGTATTCCTCGGTGGGCATTCGCTGGGTGGAATACAGGCGGGCGCCTATGCCGCATGGGATTTCGACGGCAGACCCGGGCATGAACAGATCGCCGGTCTCATCGCGCTCGACACCGTCACCCATCTCGATCCGCTGCGGCTGCGCGAGCGCGGGCTGATCGGTAAGGGAGCGCGGCGCGCGGTCCGCGTGCTGGAGCGAGCCCCGATCGCAATGCGGCGCAACCTGATACCGCGCAGCACCGCCGTCATGAAGGGCGGGTGGGGCAACGCCGAGATGTTCGCGGTGCTCGCGGGCATCGCCGCCGCGGCGACCATGGCGCCCGAGGAAGAGTCCGACATCCTGCACCGCCTGCCCGAGAACGCCACCACGCGCATCGCGATCCGCGCGTCCACCGCGCGCACCTGGCGCGAATTCCTCACCGGCAGACCTGATTACCGCAACCTCCGGCTGACCAATCTGGCGCTGCTCGGCCTGCTCGGCAGCGCGCACACCTCGGTCAACCTGGCCATCCTTTCGATGAGCTGCGGCACCCTGGACAGCGCCGCGGTGGCGCCACGCAGCTTCCCGCTGCCGTTCGAGGCGAGTGGGCTCCCCGGCCTACGCGGGCTCTATCAGGCCGGTCTCGGCACCCAACCCCGCTACAGCCCAACCTCTTTCGACGAGCTGTACCACTGGCGCGGCTTCGATCGCTGCGGCGCCCAGGACGCGCCGGCGCAGTTCAGCAAGAGCGGTGTACCCGCCTCCACCGCCGCGGGCGAGGTCGTCGACATCACCGAACTCGCGAAGGTGCTGGCAGGCGGACGCCTGAACGTCTTCGAGGACTACTTCCCCGCCAGGCAGAGTATCGACGCGGCCGCCGTGTTCGGCGGCTGCCGCACCGGATCACTGGCGCCGATCCGGCACGAGGCGGGCGCGGCCCGGCTACCGCACCTGAACCTGATGGGCGCCTCCAGTTTCACCAATGTCATTGCGGGCCTCGGCGTCTACCCGGAGAACACACGGTGGCTCCCCGGGTACCTGCACTGCGATCTGGCACTCGGCGCGGATCCGCGCGCGGACGGAACACCGGAACCGGTCGCCGCCGCGCTCTCGGAGTTCGTCGTGGCCAACCTGCCCGCACAGCGGATCGCGTCGTGACGGTCAGGGTTCCCGGAACAACAGCTCGCCGAGCAGCCCGACGATCCGGTCGACATCGAAGTGCTCGGGATCGTCGAGCACCAGCCGTGAGAAGGTTTGAATGAGCCCCTGGACGAGCCGCACCATCACGTCCACATCCACCTGATCCGCTTCATCGGTCCCGGCCAGCCACGCCCCCACCGCAAGCCGCAGCGGCGCACGCAACTCGGTGCGTGCCCGTTCGACCCGCTCCCGCAGCACCGGCGGCACACCGTCGATCGGGAAGTAGACCAGCCGCCACGTCCGCGGCATCGCGCGCACCTCGTCGAGGAACCGGACCAGCCCGGCCGAAAGCGCCTCGGGCACATCCTCGGTCGGCGCCGACCCGATACTTGCCAGCGAACGGTGGACCGCCTCGCCCATCCGACGGGTCTCCCGATCGATGAGCTCTCGCAGCAGTTCGTCCCTGCTGCCGAACGAGTCGTACACCACGGGACGGGTGACGCCGCCCCGCTCGGCCACCGCCGCGATGCTCACCGCGGTGAATCCGCGCTCGGCGACCAGCTCGAGCGCCGCGTCGAGCAGCTGTTCCCTGCGGTCCGCCGGTTGCAGCCGCTTGGCGTAGCGCCGCCTGACCCGGGTATCGCCGCGTTCGGTTTTCGTCCTCGGCATGAGGCTTCCTCTACTTTCCTGAAGCGGTGGCCGCGCTGAACACCCGTCGCGAAAGCCAGCGCAGGGACTGCGAAAGCGCCTCGCGCCGTTCGACGCCGCCCTCGGCGAGTACCAGTCGCGCCGCGGTCTCGCTGACGCTGATGACGGCGTGGCTCAGCAGCTCCGCATCCACTTCCACATCGCGCAACCCGGCCGCCATCGCGATCATCGACTCGGTGCGCTGCCGGATCTCGGTGCGCCCCCGCTCGACCCGCTCGTGCGCGGAGGCGGGCAGGCCGTCGCCCGGCATCAGCACCAGCTGCCACGTCTCCGGTGCGGACAGCACCAGATCCAGGTAGATGTCGACGGCCGCCTCACCGATCTCGGCCACCAGGCCGGCGGGATCGGTGCCCGGTTCGATGACCGGCGTCGACGCGGCGGCCATCTCCAGTACCCGTGCCTCCTCGCGGTCGAGCAGTGCCGCGAAAAGGTCGTCGCGGTCGCCGAATTCGGCGTACAGCGCGGGGCGGGTGACGCCTGCGGCCCTGGCGATCGCGTGCATGCTGACGCTCACATATCCCTCACGGACGATCAAACCCCGCGCCGCGTCGAGGATGCGCTCACGTCGCGCTGACACTGCTCCTCCGGATGTGCTCGATGGGCGGCCACCAAGTCGTCTGACCAGGTGGCCCGGTTGCGACAGTGTACGCAGTCCGCATGAGACCCATTGACCGCCTTATGGTCGAGCCACGCGGCGCACGGCCTCCCGGGCGACGCCACGGACGAGGAAGCCGATGACGAACCGGCTGCCCGCGCGGACCACCGCGGCGGGCATCGGGAACGACAGCCGCACCTCGTGGGTGTACTCGAGCCGAGTCCCGTGCGGCCCGCCGGTCAACTCCACCGTGCCGTGGATATCGCGAGCGGGCAATCCGGACACAATGCGATAGGAGAACCGGTGCGGCGCCCGGTATTCGGTGACCTGTTCGCGCACCGCGGGAAAACGCCGCCCGAGCACGTAGATGACCCGAACAGCCCCGAGCCCGTTGGGTTCCGGCGTACCGTCGCGCTCCATATCCACCGCACGCAACGGGGTGATATCCGCGTAGCCGCGATGGTCGGTGAGCACCTCGAACACTACCGCGGGCGGTGCGGGAACGGTTGTAGTCAGCGTTGTCGTGGCCATGTCAGGCACCGCCACGCAGCCAGCGCAGCGGGCCGCGTTCGAAGATGCCTGGCTCCGGTTCGACGCCGTAGCTGCGAAACAGCATGCCGATCATGTCGTAATGCCCGACCAGTAGGCACAACGCGGCCAGCTTCCGGTCGGTGTAGTGCTCGCGCAATCGCGCCCAGGTGCCGTCGGTGATGAATCGATCGGCGTGCAATTCGTCGACGGCGGTGAGCAGCGCGCGTTCGCGATCGCGCCATTCGGGTGCAGCGGGTCCGATCGCCACCCGCTCGACCGTCGGCACATCCACGCCGCTGATCCTGGAAAAGTGCGCGTGGTACAGCCATTCGTAGCGGATGCCGGAATTCCAGGTGATCCGCAGCGTGGCGAGTTCGGTATCGCGCCGCGACAGGTGTGAGCCGAGCACCAGCTTCAGAGCGAACGGCAGGTAGTGCCGCATCATCCGGGGATCCATCCCGATCGCGTCGCCCGCCTCGACTCGGCCTGTCCCGGTGCAGAATCCGCCGAGCCGCGACAGTGTCCAGGTCAGTGGTCCGACGTCACGGAAGGCACCGAGCGCGATGCGGTCGACGCCGGCTGCCGCGAAATGCGGGGCGGTGCGCAGGCGGCTGAGCACACCGTCGGTCGAATTCGGCTCTGGTAAGCGGGGTTTCGTTCTGGCGTGCACCACGGCGGCGCCGCCGGGAGACGACGCTTCCGCTCCTCCGATCAGGACGCCGCCCACATCCGCACCGCGCCGCAACCGCCCGAGCGGCCCGGTCCGCCAGGCATCGGCCTCGGCGCGAATACCGAGGCTGTTCAACAGCATTGCCAGCATCGCGTAATTGCCGACCAGCAGGCACAGATCGGTGAGTTGACGATGGTCGTAGTGCCCGCGCAGCACCGTCCAGGTGTCATCGGAGATCAACCGGTGCGCGGTGAGGTCGTCCACCGCGGTGAGCACGGCCCGCTGCCGTGGCGACCAGCCGTCCGCGCTCGGCCCGGCGCCCACCCTGGCCACATCCTCGACCGACAGCCCGCCGAGCCGGGAGACGAAAACGTGGTGATACCACTCGTAATACGCGCCGCAGTTCCACGCGGTGCGCAGGATCACCAGTTCGCTGTCGGTGCGGGTCAGCCGGCTGAGCGAGTTCACGTAGCCGAAGTACAGGCCGTAGAACTTCAGCATCCCCGGCACGAGCCCGATGGCCTCGATCGCGTGCACCCGCCGCCCGCCGGTGATCGCACCGCCCGCACGCGACAGCGTCCAGGCGAGCGGTCCGATGTCGCGGAGCCGTCCGAAAGTGGCACGCTCCGAACCGGATCGGCGCCAGCGGTGCGGGCCGACCCGGCCCGCGAGAGTGTCCGTCATGATGCTGTCTCCTCTTCGACACGGCAGCGCTTGAATTTTACATTGTTGTTTAAGGTGTCGCGCCGATTCGCCGGCATCGGCGATCTTGTCGGCCGGACCATGCGCGAGCGTCGGATTCTACGATGCCGCTACGGATTTCGCGTTCAAATTGACGTCGTTGTTTCCACCTTTCGCCGATGCTGGCGTTTGCCCCGTGTGGCGGGGCGGGTCACGGTAATTTGGCGACACGGCGAGTCGGCCGACCCCGAACTCGCCGATGCGATCGCGCGTGATCATGACCGCACAGTCGTCGCCACGCGTGTGTCGAAATATGTCAATACCGTGGCACGCAGCGCCACGGAGAACCCCACCGACGCGGCATACCGTGCGGGGAGGGTTGCAGGGGGCAAGGGAGAACAGATGAAGGGTGCGCCACCCGCCGAGGAGCGGGCGCCATCACCGACGGCAGCGCGAATTGTGCGCGAGAACCTGTCCGACACAGTGATTTCCAGTATTCGCACCTTCGGTCGCGCGGTGGATCTAGGTATCGAGTCCGTACGCGGCACGGTCACCGATCTGCTCGGCATGCGCTTCCAGTGGCACGAGATGCTGCGCCAGGCTTGGTATCTGGTGACGGTCACCGCGATTCCGGCGGTGCTGATGGCCGTTCCGTTCGGTGTGGTCGTCTCGGTGCAGGTCGGCAATCTCATCCATCAGCTGGGCGCCGATTCGATGATCGGCGCGGCGGGCGGGCTCGGGGTGATCCAGCAGGGCGCGCCGATCGCGACCGGCCTGCTGCTCGGCGGCGCCGGCGCGTCGGCGATCGCGGCCGACCTCGGTGCGCGAACGGTGCGCGAGGAGATCGACGCGTTGCGCACGATGGGCATCAGCCCGGTGCATCGCCTGGTGATCCCCCGGGTGTGCGCCATGATGCTGATCGCGCCGCTGTTGAACGTGCTGATCATCTTCGTCGGTGTGGTGTCCGGGTACGCCGTGGCGATCAGCGCGCAGAACGTGACGCCCGGAAGTTACTGGGCGACTTTCGGATCCTTCGCCGTGCTGGCCGACGTGTGGATCTCGCTGGCCAAGGCCATGCTGTTCGGATTCATCGTGGTGATCGTCGCCTGCCAGCGCGGGCTGGAGGCCAGGGGCGGACCGCGCGGCGTCGCCGACGGGGTCAATGCCGCGGTCGTCGTCTCGGTGGCCGCGATCATCCTGGTCAATCTGGTGATCACCCAGGTGGTAGCGATGTTCTTACCGCTGCGGGTGGCGTGATGACCGCGACTCCCTATCACCCGAGGGGCCTGGGCTGGGCCTATCGCGCGGTGCGCCAGCGTCATCGACTATTCGCGCCGATCGAGAACACCGGGTTCCTGCTCGGGTTCGTCTTCCAGGCACTGTGGGCGATTCCGTTGACGCTCAGGCGTTATCGCGCCCAGACGATGCGCACCATCACCGATATGACCTGGGGCCGCGGCTCGGTCATCGTCGGCGGCGGGACGGTGCCGATGCTCGTTGTCCTCGGCATCGCGATGGGTGCCGGAGTCGGCATCCAATCGTTCGCCGCGCTCGACCTGCTCGGCCTCGGCCCGGTGGCCGGGGTGATCTCGGCGTTCGCGAACACCCGTGAGCTGGCGCCGATCGCCGCGGCGATCGGCTTCGCCGCCCAGGCGGGCTGCCGGATGACCGCGGAGATCGGTTCCATGCGGATCTCCGAGGAGATCGACGCGATCGAATCACTCGGGCTGCGTTCGGTGCCGTTCGTGGTGACCACCAGGGTGATCGCGGGCGCGGTGGCGATCGTGCCGACGTTCCTCATCGCACTGATCCTGAGCTACCTGGCCTGCTCGACGGTGATCGTGCTGTTGCACGGGCAGGCGGGTGGCGTCTACGACCATTACTTCTTCCAATTCACCAGCGGCTACGACGTCTTCGCCGCGGTGATCAAGATCCTCGTGTTCGGCGTGACCGTCATCCTGATCCACTGCTACTACGGCTTTTTCGCCAGCGGCGGACCGGAGGGCGTCGGCATCGCCTCGGGCCGCGCCGTGCGCGCCAGCTTCGTCGCCATCATCGCCCTCGACATGGTGCTGTCGATCCTGTTGTGGGGCATCAACTCCGCTATCGAATTCCCGGGGTGAGGCCGTGCCGAACTATGGAATGCCCGGGGTGAGCATGGGCAGGCGCGGTGCGCGGGTGGCGGGTGCGTGCGCGATCGTGCTCGCCGCCGTCGCAGGCATCGGCCTGCGGGCCGATATGGACTCCCCCGACGACACCCGGCTCAGCATCACCTTGCGCACCGAGAACATCGGCGAGGGCATCATCCCCGGCACCAAGGTGCGCATGGACGGGGTGACGATCGGCACCATCTCCGAGATCACCGCCATCGAACAGGGTCGCCAGCTCATCACCCTCGACCTCGATAGCGCCGAAACCGCCGGGCTCACCGACAGTTTCGCGGTCGACTACGCACCGGAGAACCTCTTCGGCATCAGCGCGCTCACGCTGCGCCGGTCCGCGGGCGGCAACCCGTTGCGCGCGGGTTCGCTCGTCGATCTCGCCGGGGCACAGGCGAACAAGGTGACCGATGTGACCATGGGCAGCCTGCTGCGCACGCTGTCGGAGACCTCCACCGAGGTGCTCACGCCGAAGCTCGTCGAGCTGATCCGCCGATTCGATTCCGATCTGCGAGCGTTCACACCGCTGCTGGAATCGGTGGTGATGCTCAGCCGCGCCGTCGCCGAGACACAGCGGTATCCGGTGCCGTTCCTGGTCGATCAGTACTCGTCGTTCTTCGGCGGCCTCGGCAGCTTCGTCTCGTCCACCTTCAAACTGCTCGCCGCGGTGATGGATATCGAGATCTTCGTCAGCGACCGGCCGCGCTACGACCAGACCATCGACATGATCGTCAACACCCTGTTCCCCGCCATCGGCAAGGTCGGTGACGCGGCACGCGGCGAATTGCGTGGCTACACCGAGGCTTTGACGCCGCTCATCGCCACGCTGGCGGCCACCGTGCCGACGCCGGGCGCCTCCGCCGCCGAGGTGACCGAGCTGATCGATCGATGGAACCGGATGTTCACCGATACACCGGCCGGGCCCGCGGTGAATGTCGCGGTCACCCTGCGCGGGCTGCCCGGTCTGGCCGTCCCGCTGCTCGGCCAGCAGGGCTACGACACGCTGGGAGGCGGGCGATGAGAGAGCTGTCCATCCGCTCGGTGATCGTGCGGCTCAGCGTCTTCGCGGTGGCGATGATCATGCTGCTCGGGGTGATCGTCCAGGCCATCACCCGGCCGGTCGGCGGCGATACGGCATCGTTCACCGCGACATTCACCGATGTGAGCGGTTTGAAGACCGGCGACGACGTGCGCATGTTCGGCGTGCAGGTCGGCAAGGTCACCGCGATCGACCTCGACGGTGATCGGGCCAGGGTCGGCTTCACCGTTCAGCGGGATCGGCCCGTCTACGACTCGAGCGTGCTCGCCATCCGCTACCAGACACTCACCGGGCAGCGGTATATGGACATCAAACAGCCCGATCGGCCAGGGCTACAGCTGAAGCCGGGCACCGCCATCGCGCCCGCCAACACCATCGCATCCTTCGATATCACCCAGTTGTTCAACGGATTACAGCCGGTGATCGCCGAATTCTCCCCCGCGGCACTGAATCAGTTCACCGAAAGCGTGCTCGCGGTGATCGAGGGCAACGGCTCCGGTATCGGCCCCGCGCTCGACGCGCTCGACAAACTCAGCGCCTACGCCGTCGACCGGCAGACCGTGCTCAGCACCATCGTGTCCAACCTGCAGGCCATCTCCAGCCAGATCGGCGGGCGCTCACCGCATCTGGTCACGCTGCTGCGCGGTATCGCCGACGTGTTCACCGCGTTCCGCGAAAAGCTGTACGGCCTCATCGATTTCGCGCAGGTGGCGCCCTCGGCGCTCGGCCCGCTGAACAGCCTGCTCGGTGCACTCGGCTTCACCGAGGGCGCCAACCCCGACCTGATGACCGATATCCGCCTGCTGTTCCCGGATCCGCAGGCGGCGATGGATCTGCTCGGCAGGCTGCCCGGCCTGCTGCAGGCGCTCAGCGCCCTCCTACCGCCCGCGCACCCTGCGGTGGGGCAGGTGGATCTCACCTGCACGAAAGGCAATGCCGAACTGCCGCCCGCGCTGGCGGTACTGGTCGCGGGGCAAAGGATCGCGATATGCAACGGATGAGACCACCGCACCCGCGCGCGGTGCTGGCCTGGCTGTTCCGGGACGACCCGGCGACCGACCGGCACGAGGCGGCGAAGAACCGGCGGGAGTTCCGGCTCGGCCTGATCGGCGCGGCCTGCCTCGTGGTCGTCCTCACGGCGACCGGGCTGCTCTACCTCCTGCCGATCGGCAAATCGACCTACACCGCGGAACTGTCCGAGGCGCAATCGGTCAAGGTCGGCGATCAGGTGCGGGTCGCCGGTATCACCGTCGGCTCGGTCACCGAGCTGACCTTGGGCTCGGACCGGGTCCGGATGCGCTTCACCGCCGAACGGGATGTATTCCTCGGTGACGCGACCTCATTGGAGATCCGCATGCTCACCGCCGTCGGCGGGCACTACGTCGCGGTGTTCCCCGCCGGCACGGCCCCGCTCGGCGGCAAGACCATCCCGCCCGATCGCGTTCGACTGCCCTACAGCCTGATTCGCACGCTCCAGGACGCGGCCGTACCGGTCGGGAAGGTCAGCGGTGACACACTGCGCGACAATCTCGCGGCACTCCAGAACTCCTTGGAGACCAGTCCGGACGGACTGCGTCAGATGGGCCAGGCGATGCAGAGCTTCGTCCAGATCCTCAACCGGCAGAATGCCGAGGTATCGCAGGCACTGACCGTGGCGCGGGAGTTCCTCGGCACCATCGAGCAGAGCAAATCCATTATCGGACAGTTCATCCGGCAGACCGGTGTGCTCGAGGTCGAGGGCCTGAACAAGCGCGCCGAAATCGACGTGGCGCTCACCATCGTCCCCCAGTTGCTCGCGCGGATCGCCGCACTGGAGCCGGTCTCGCGCGAGGTGCTCGAGCCGCTCGGCGCCAAGCTGCGCGAAACACTGCCGCAGCTGCGGGAATTGGGCGCACAGCTCGATGTGGCGCTGCCGCAGTGGCGTGAGCTGCGCGAGCGGCTGGTCGCGGCGACGGCGGACCGGGACGGCGTCACCATCGACCAGTCGGCACTCACCGTCTGCGTACCGGTTCCCGGACGGAGGTGCTGAAGCGATGAAACGTGTACTCGCCTCACCGGGTTTCGTCACCGTCGTCGGTGCGCTGCTGCTCGCGGTGGCCGCGGTGGCGGGCTATCTCGTGGTGTACAACCCGATGAAGCCGACGCTGAGCTATTGCGCGATGATGCCGGACGCCGTCGGTTTGTATCCGGGCAATCACGTCACCATGCTCGGCGTCACCGTCGGCACGGTGACCGCGATAAAGCCGGAAGGGGCCGGTGTCCGTGTCGATTTCGAGGTGGACGCCGACCATCCACTGCGCGGTCAGCCGACCGCGACCACCGTGTCCGACACCCTGGTCGCCGACCGCAACCTGGCCGTACTCGGTGAACCGAAGGCGAGCACCACCTGGGATCGCGGCCGGTGCCTCACCAAGACCTTCACGCCGAAGAGCATCAGCGAAAGCCTGCAGGGCTTTTCGGAGCTGGCCGCACAGCTCAGCGGGCGCGACAACGCCAAGGAACAGACCCGCATTCGCGACAGCGTCAACGCCTTCCAGACCGCCACCTCGGGGACTGGGCCGAAACTCAACGCGCTGATCAGGGATCTGGCGACCGCGTTGCGCAAACCCGACGCCGCCATCGGCAATATCGGCGCGCTGATCGACGCGGTCGCCTCGATCGCCGACAGCATGGCGGTGAACTGGGACGACATCAAAACGATGGTGACGCTGGCCAATACCGGCATCGACTTCATCAACATGCTCTGGGAACGGGTGGTGACCCTCGTCAACTCGCTGCTGGTGATCCTGCCCTGGCTCAATCGGCTCGCACGCGACTACGGCAGGCCGCTGCTCGGCGCACTCGACGGCGCGGTGCCGGGGCTGCGGCTCATCGCGGCCAACGTCGGCACGCTCAAAGAGCTCGTCGAGATGATCCCGCCGATCGTCGACGCGTTCGAGACGGTCATCGATCCCGCGACCGGCTGGCCGAGGGTGACCTACGCGGCGCCGCGGGTGGCCCTGCCACAGGACCAGGCCGAGCAGGTGTGCGCGGCCATCAACGCCGTGACGCCGGGTCGTTGCCCTTCCGCGGAAAACGGTTTGGCCGGAGTGAATCTGGTGCCGTTGGTGCTGGGGATGGTTGGTGCCCGATGACCGCGGACAGACCGATGCGACGCACCACGCGCGCCAGGGTCGCCTCGGGCGTCGGCATCGGGATGGCCTCGGTCCTGCTCGCCGCGGGCTGCGGCTTCGACCCGGCCGCCGTTCCGGTGCCCGGCGCGACCGTATCCGGCCCCACCTACGAGGTCCATATCGAGCTCGCCAACGCACTGAACCTGCCCGCCAGGGCCAAGGTGGTGGCCAACGGCGCGCACATCGGCACGCTGCGGTCGGTATCGGTCATCGATCCGACGGCGGGCAGCGCGGGCCGGGTCGAGGCCGTCGTCGACATCTCGACCGCGGTGCGGCTGCCCAAGAACACCACGGTGCAGCTGCGCCAGAACACCATCCTCGGCGACATCTTCATCGGATTGACCACGCCGGCAGCGGGTTTCACCGAGACCATCCAGGACGGCGGCACCATCCCGCTCACCCAGACCAGGCCCGCACTGCAGGTCGAGGATCTGCTGGCAGGCATGTCGACCTTCGTCGGCGGCGGCGCGGTGCAGCAGGCACAGGACATCATCAACCGGGTGAACGCGGTGCTGCCGCGGCAACCCGTCGACACCGCGCGGATCTTCCAGGTACTCGGCCGCGACGCCCAGGATGTGGCGGCGAACCTGGACAGCGTCGACCGCGCGCTCGCGGCCGTGCAGAAGGATCTGGGCGCGGTGCTCGACAATCCGGAACAGCTGGCCGCGCTGCTGAGTGCGCGTGGCGCGGTGGAGATTCCGGCCGACGCGCGTTCGCTGGTGCTCACCCTCGGCGTGATCGGCGGGCTCGGCGTGATCGGCCATGCGGTGCAGTGGCTGGCGCCGCTGCTGGAATCCGGTGATGCGGCGGCGAAAGCCCTTGTGCCGCTGCTGTTCACCGATCAGCCACTGGATCTGACCGCGCCGTCGAATCTGAACAAGCTGGTCGCGCTGATCCGCGACAAGATCATCCCGTTCGTCGAGCGCGGGCCGAAAGCGGCTGTCACCCGGGTCGATATCGAGGGCGCGCCATCGCTCGGCACCGACGAACAGGTCACCCGGGTCATCGACACCCTGCGCATGATTGGAATCGTCCGATGAAGCTCGCACCGGCCGCCTCGCTCGGCGCCATCGCCACCATCCTCGTGGTCGGCAGCTCCTATCTGACCTTCGGTGTGGTCAAGGTGAACTGGCTCAAGGAGGACATCACCGCGACCATGCTGCTGCCCGACTCGGGTGGCCTGATCGACCGCTCGAAGGTGCTGCTGCACGGCATCGAGATCGGCCGCGTCACCTCGGTGTCGCATGCGGGCTCGGCGGTCGAGGTGGCCTTCCGCTACTCCGCCGACTATCACATCCCGACCGCGAGCAGCGCACGGATAGAGACGCTTTCCGGCCTGGGCGAACCGTATCTGGAATTCCGGCCGACCAGCGGCGACGGGCCGTATCTGCGCGACGGCCAGCGGGTGGACGCGCGCACCGTCGCGGCGCCCGTCTCCATTCCCGAAGTGGCGCGCACCGTCACCCGCATGCTGGAACAGGTCGATCCGAAAGCTGTCGGCGCCATCATCGACAACTTCGGCCAGGCGTTCGCCGGAACCCAGGCGATGATCCCCGAATTGTCCCGCAGCACAGACCTGCTCGCTGCCACGCTGCTCAGCCGCACCGATCTGATCCGGCGGATGCTCGTGGCCATGCAGTCCAGGGCCGACGACATGTGGTGGGCCGGACCGGAACTCGACAAGGCATCCGTGCCGTGGGCGGCGTTCGGGCCGCGGGTCTCGGACGTCGCCGCGGCCATCGCGCGCGTCATCAGGATCGGGGACACCCCCGGCGACTATCTCACCGCGACCGACGAGGTGATCGGCCTTGTGCCCCTGGTGAATCAGATCACCGAGAAGCTGAAGATACTCGGGCCGGACGCACGCGCCCTGCTTCCGGTATTCGAGCCGCTGATCGCCACGACGAATCGGGTCGCGGGGCGGGTGGACCTCAGCGCGCTCATCTCCCAGGCACTGCACGGCACCAGTCCCGACGGCACGGTGAACCTGCAGATCACCGTCAAATGACCGGAGGAATCATGAACGACGACACCCTCGACGAGGCCGCCGCGACCGACGGCACTCCAACGGACAGTGCCCCGAACGGGGTGGCCCTGATCGGCAGCGCGGCGCCCGTGGCCGCCCGCCGCCCCGACGGCGCCTCGATATCGGTGTCCGTCTCGAATCTCGTTGCGGGCGCGGCGATCGCGGTGCTCGTCGTGGCCTTGGCCCTCGTATCGATGGGCTGGTTCGCCAGCCGCGGCGACGTCGCCGATCGCGACACCGCGGCGGCCGACCAACAGCACGCCGAACAGGTGGCCACCGACTACGCGGTCGGCGCGTCCACGGTGAACTTTGCCGAGATCACCACCTGGCTCGCGCGGCTCAAGTCGAACGCGGCACCCCAGCTGGCGGGCAAGTACGACGGGTCAGGAGCGACATTGCAGGAGATGCTGACCCCGCTGAAGTTCACCGCCACCGCGACGCCGATCACCGCGAAGGTGCTGTCCAGCAAGGACGGCGTGTACAGCGTCACGGTCTTCCTCACCATCAACTCCACCAATGTGCAGAATCCGCAGGGTGCGCGGGCGATGGTGAGCTATCCGGTCACCGTCGACAAGAACCTGGGCTGGAAGATCACCGAGGCCGGCTCGCCCGACCGGACCATCCCGCTCAAGTAGTCACCCGGCGGGTGCGCAGGATCGCGATGCTCGCGGCGAGTATCCACAGGATGATGAACCCGCCCATGGTCGCGGTGGTACCCCAGCCGTTGGCGGCGTAGAAGTTCGCCGGGTCGTTCCCGAAGTACAGCGAGGGCACGAACGCGAGCTGGACGACCGCGAGCACGGCCGCGGACCGGACCGTCCAGCGTGGCAGCCGGTCGGCGAAGGCGTAGGCGAACGCACCGAGGAACAGCGCCATCAGCAGTTTGGAGATCGATCCGTACAGGATGTAGGTGCCGCTGACGGCGACGGTCGGGTCGATCGGCTCCGGCGCCTGGATCGCCGCGCCGACCTCCAGCCCCATCGAGACCAGCGCGATCGTCGTCCAGAGCAGCCCGGCGACCGCCGACACCGTGCCCGCCCACGCGCGCTCGGGCGGCGCGGTCTTCACCAGCTGAGGCAGCCCGGCCATGAACACGATCATCAGCGTGGCGCCGACGATGCCGAGCAGGCTGCGCGTGAAGATGTTCCCGTCCGGCGGCGCACCGCCGTAGACGAAGTAGAGGGGCAGCTCGACCAGCATCAGCAGCGTCGCGAGCACGCCGGTCGCCCCGGTGATGCGCTGAATGGGATTGCCGTCCATGGATTCTCGCATTCCTGGTGGGTATGTCCACCATTAGTATAAGAGATAAACTATAAGACGTATGCTAACCTTCGAACCGACGGTAGGCAACAGGAAGGGATCCGGAGCTCGCATGACCGAGGACACCACGCCCGCGGACCTCGCACGCCTCTGGCGCCTGCCCGCCGGATCCAGGCTCGGCCGTCCCGCGGCGCTCGATGTCGACCGGGTGGTGCGCACCGCCATCGAATCGGCCGATCGCGCGGGCCTCTCCGGCGCGACACTGCCCAAGATCGCCGAAACCCTCGGCGTCACACCGATGTCGCTGTATCGGCACATCGGCTCCAAGGACGAATTGCTGGTGCTGATGGCCGACGCGGCGACCGGTCCCCCGCCGCCCGCGGAGGTGACGAATTGGCGTGCCGCACTGCGCGATTGGGCCGTGGCGCTGCGCGCGACCTACCTCGCCCATCCATGGCTGCCGCACTTGCCCATCGCGGGCCCGCCGCGCGGCCCCAACGCCATCGCCTGGATGGACGCGGGCCTGCGGGCACTACGCGAGACCGGCCTCGATCCCGGCGTGAAGGTCGGCGTGATCACCGTGGTGAGCGGCTACGTGCGCCATACCGACATACTCCTGCAACAGCTGGAACAGGGTCGCGGCGGCACCGGCCGCGACGAATCGCAGACCAACCTCGACTACGCGCGACAGATGGCGCGCCTGATCGATCCAGACCGATTCCCTGACGCCGCGGCACTTTTCGCCTCGGATGCCTTCGCACCACCCGCCACCGAACCGGCCGACGACTTCGGCTTCGGCCTCGACCTGGTGCTGGACGGTGTCGCGGCGACTGTGGACGGCATCGCCGACGGCACACGCTAGTCCGCGGCGATCCTTCCGCGACCGTGACAGCCGCGATCGTGACAGCCGCGATCGTGACAGCCGCGATCGAACGCATTCCGATTCCGCTATCGCGAAACCTAACGGACGACGATGCCGAAATGCCGGGCGAAAGCCGGCGCGAGATCCATGAGCTGTCCGGGGGTGATAGTGGCGCCGCGCAACGCCTCCATGCCTTCGGCGATGCCGATGGCATGGGCGCCGCGTAGATCGACCTTCGTCAGCTCTGCCCTGCTGAGCGTGATCTCGTCCAGGATGGACCCGGGGAAGCGCACGTTCGTCAGCGACGCGTCAGCGAAATCGGCGTGCCGCAACACGCAATCGACGAACTCCACATCGCGCAGGTTCGACTTGCGGAAGTTGACCGAATCGAATTTGCAGCCCTCGAAACGCAGGCGACGCAGTTGCGATCCGGCCAGGTCGACGCCGGACAGCGCGCCGGCGATCATCTCCGAGTCCCGCCATGCGGTGTCGGAGACGTCGGTGCCCACCCAGCGCACATCGCGCAGCCAGACATCGGCGAACTGGGCGAAGCGCATGCTGCCCCTCGTCGCCACCACCCCGGTGAACGCCGACTCGCTGAACCTGGCGTAGCCGATGTGCGCGTCCTCGAACACACCGCTGATCTGCGCGCACTCGTACTCGCCTTCGGGCTCGAGCTCACCCTCGAACGGCGTGAGATAACGCGCATAGGGCAGATCCTCGAGCTTGTTCGGCATGCCAACCCCTTCCACGTCGAATCATTGGACCTCCGAAAACCCTACCCAATACGGCCCCCGGTCATGAGCGGTCATTTCGGTGCCCTGTCCTCGGCGAGACGGCTGGCTGGGATGTTCGGTGACGATGGCGCGGCTGATCACCCCCGGACATCGTTTCGCGACAGGAGTTCGGCACCCGCCGCGACGGCGCCGAGTTCGATGGCGGTCACCCGTCTCGTCCTTCGGCCGCGGATCTCGATCGTCGCCCGTGCGATGCTTGCCCGTATGCAGATCGAGGGAAGTGTCGCCGCCGGATTCGAGGCGGTCCGTACGGCGTTCGCCGCGAATTTCGCCGAACAGGGTGATGTCGGTGCGGCGGTAGCGGTGTACCTGAACGGGCGGCCGGTGGTCGACCTCTGGGGTGGTGTCGCCGATCCGGAGGCCGAAAAGCCTTGGGAACGTGACACTGTGCAGCTCGTCTACTCGGCGACCAAGGGCGTGACCGCGACGGTCGCGCATCTGCTCGCGCAGCGTGGCGAGCTCGATCTGGACGCACCGGTCGCCCGGTACTGGCCGGAGTTCGCGGCCGCGGGCAAGGCGGAGATTCCGGTCCGCTGGCTGCTGACCCATCAGGCGGGCGTCGCCGCGCTGGACAAGCCGATACCGCTGGCGGATGCGCTGGCCTGGCACCCGATGGTCGACGCGCTGGCCGCGCAGGCCCCGAATTGGACGCCGGGCACCGCGCACGGCTACCACGGCCGCACCTTCGGCTGGCTGGTCGGCGAGGTCATCCACCGGGCCACCGGCCGCACCGTCGGACAGATCCTGGCGCAGGAGATCGCCGAACCGTTCGGCGTCGACTTCTACATCGGGTTGCCCGATGCCGAGCGAGATCGGGTGAGCCGCTTGATTTTCGCGCCCGCCGTCGACCTGGCCGCGGTGCCCGAGGAATTCGTTCCCGAGCAGTACCGCGACATGGCGGCCGCGCTGCGCGATCCGGAGTCGCTGGCCAACCGCGCCTTCGAGGTCACCGATCCGCCGGATATCGACTTCAACTCCCCCGCCGTCCACGCGGCGGAAATCCCCTCCAGCAACGGCATCGGCACCGCACGCGGACTGGCCCGCCTCTACGCCGCCCTGATCGGCGAGGTCGACGGAAACCGTTTGCTCACACCGGAAACGCTGGCCGACGCCACCGCCGAACAGGCCGCGGGACTCGACCGGGTGATGATGCTGCAGGACCGCTACGCCACCGGCTACATGCTTCCCGCCGACACATTCGCGCTGCCCGCCGGTTCCTTCGGTCACCCCGGCCGCGGTGGCTCGCTCGCCTACGCCGACCCGGCCACCGGCCTCGCCTTCGGCTACGTCACCAACTACATCATCGAAGGCGCACCGGACCTGCGCGCCCGCAACCTGGTTGCGGCCGTACAGAATTCCCTCGCGTAGCACCCCCGCCCCGAATGCCGCACAGGTGAGCGAGATTCGCCGAGCGCAGTCGAATGGCCCCTTATTACGGCGTGTCGCAGGGCCATTCGACTGCGCTCGGCGGGATAATTCACTGTCGCTGCCTCGCCACCCGATGCTACCGTCGACGACATCGACACCAGCGAAAGGGTTTTCACGATGACCGGGTTCACCGCATCCACGCCGCGATCACGCGCGTTCGATGCCGCCCGGGAAAGTGAACATAAACGCCGCTGAGGGGTTCGATCGCCCCACCTGGCGCAGTTGCTCTGCTGGCATGGGCACCCTGACTTTCATTCAGGTACTCCGTCGGTTCGATTCCGATCTGCGTCACACGGTCTCGTGCTCGACCTCCGCGGGTTGAATTCCCGCCGGGGTCACGCTCCTATAGCTCAGCTGGTAGAGCAGCCGACTTTTAATCGGCGGGTCGTGGGTTCGAATCCTACTGGGAGCACTGCGGAGCGCCTCCGATCGCAGGCGCTCCACAATGCTTCCAGGCTCTCAGGGCTGGAATGCGACGTTGACCGATGTTGCCTGAATCGAATTGCCGGGCATCTGATAGCCGACCACGTCGACCTTGTCGCCGGGGATGATCGACGACATCTCCACGCCGGGCTGGTCTTTGAAGGTGATAGCGGTGGTCGGGGTGACGTTCACGCCGGTCAGCATCAGGGGCTGCGGACCAGCGGTGGGCAGGACGGTCAGCGTGGATCCGCTGTCGCCGGTCACCCAGCCGACAGCGGTGACAACGGGACCGGGTTGCGCAGGCGCGTCCGCCGAGGCGATGGCCGGGACGACAGCGCCGACGGCGACAAATGCTGCGGTGATCGAAGCTCCGATCGCCACCATGGCGCGGTGATTCTTGATGTAGCTCCGCATGTTGGTCATATCGAAAAGCTATGCCTGGAATGGGCTCCGAGGCTGAGAGAAAAGGCAGCAATTGGCGAAGAGCACGCTGTAATTCCGGAGTCGAATCGGGTGTGCCGCGGTTACTTTTCCACAACATCGGCCGGTCGCGCCCGGTGTGCCCGCGAACAAAAACGCGGGCGCCGAACCCGTGCCGCCTACCGTGCTCTCGGTCACACAACGGTCACCGGCCCTTTGCCGACGCCTGTTGCAGGCCTGCGCGCGTCGGGCCTGCCCGACGACGAAATTCCGGCGCGCTATCACCGCAGCGTCGTGAGCCAGCGGCGGGTATCGGCGGGATCGATGACCGCGTCGAGTTCGAATACGGTGGCGGCCGTGAGTGCTTTGCCATTCGCGTAGGCGAGTTGCACCAGATTGTCGAAGGCTTCGCGTTGTTTCTCCGGATCCTCGATGGCGGCGAGTTCTTTGGCGAAGCCGAGGCGGACCGCGCCCTCGAGGCCCATGCCGCCGATTTCGCCGGTGGGCCAGGCGATGACGAAACGGGGCGCACGGAACGATCCCGCGGCCATGGCCTGGGCGCCGAGCCCGTACCCCTTGCGCAGGATGACCGTGCCCCACGGAACCGACAGCGCCGCCGCGTCGATGAACAGCCGGCTGAATTTGGTTACGGTGGCTTCCTTTTCGGCGTCGGGACCGACCATGAAGCCGGGGGTGTCGCACAGCGAGACGATCGGCAGGCCGTGGCTGTCGCACAGCCGCAGGAACATGCTGAGCTTGTCGGCCGCGGCGGCGTCGATGGCGCCGCCGAGATGGTGGCAGTCGTTGGCGATGAGCCCGAACGGACGCCCTTCGATCCGGATCAGCGCGGTGACGATGCCGACACCCCAGTCGCGGCGCAGCTCCAGCACGGAGCCGACATCGGCGACGGCCTCGATGGCGTCACGCACCGCGAAGGCGCGTAACCGGTTCTCCGGCACCACATGCCGGGTCAGGCGCGGATCGGGCGCGGTCCACTCGTCCACGCCGCCTTGGAAGTACCCGAGGTAGCGGCGGGCGATGGCGACCGCGTCCGCCTCGTCCTCGGCGACGATGTGGACGACACCGTTGCGCCGCTGCACCTCGATGGGCCCGATATCCTCCGGCGCGTACACGCCGAGCCCGCCGCCCTCGATCATCGCGGGCCCGCCCATCCCGATATTCGCGTCCGGGGTCGCGATGACGACATCGCAGATGCCGAGCAGCGCCGCATTACCCGCGAAGCACCGCCCGGACACGATGCCGATCAGCGGGACGTGGCCGGACAGCGCGCCCATGGCGCGGAACGTCGTCACGTCGAGTCCGGAGATGCCGGGATAGTCGGTGTCGCCGGGCCGCCCGCCGCCGCCCTCGGTGAAGAACACCACCGGAAGTCCCTGTGCGCGTGCGAGTTCCAACAGGCGATCGGTCTTTGCGTGGTTGCGCATGCCCTGGGTACCCGCCAGCACCGTGTAGTCGTAGGACAGCACCGCGGCCCGCGCCCGCTCGGCGCCGAAGGTCCCGGCATTGACCGTGGCCACGCCCGCGATCAAACCGTCGGCGGGCGTATTCGCGATCAGATCCTCCTGGCTGCGGCGCAGCCGCTGGGCGGCCACCGCGAGCGCGCCGTATTCGACGAAGCTGTCCGCGTCGACGAGATCGGCGATATTGGCCCGCGCCGTGCGGCGGCCGAGCCGATGCCGTTTGGCGACCGCGTCGGGACGGGCATCGTCCGATCCGAGATGGTGCCGCTCCCGCACCTCGGCGAGATCGCCCCGCACCGCGTCCAGATCCACCGCCGCACCCTCGGCCTCCGTGCCGTTGTGTTCAGCCTCGACCCAAACCAGCAGCGGCGCATGCGGATCGACGACCGCACCCGCCGCAACCACGTGACGTTCGACCAGCATCGCCTGCTCGGCCCGCAGTACATGCTGCATCTTCATCGCCTCCAGCACCGCGACCTCCGCACCGGCGGCCAGCACGGTCCCCGGCGCGGCCAGGCTGACCACGGTGCCGCCGATCGGTGAGCGCATGGCCTGTTCCTCGGCGCGCAGGCCGAGATCGGTGACCGCCGTGCCACCGGGCGCCGAGGCGACATCGGTGCCCGCCGCTATCGCGTATTCGCCCGCGCGCGTGACCAATTCGTCGGCATGCTCCTCGAACCAGGTGGTGGACACGGTGTTGCCGGTGGCCAGTTCGTCGAGCACGACACGCAACAGGCCCGCGTTCGTGTCGATCCCGCCGATCACCGTCTCCGCCAGCGCATCCGCCGCGCGCCGCAGCGCGGCCGGATAGGACGGCCCGCGCGCGACGACCTTGGCCAGCAGCGAATCGAAGTGCGCGCTCTGCCGCATCCCCGGAAAGGCGGCCGTATCGACGCGCACCCCGGTGCCGGTCGGCGCCGAGAACTGCGTCAGCACACCGGTACTCGGCAGCACCTCACCGCCCGCGCCGACCAACTCGGCGTTCACCCTGGCCTGCACGGCGAACCCGCGCGGCGCCGGATCCGGCAGCCCGAGCTCGGCCAGCGTGCGCCCCTGTGCCCGATTCAACCTCTCCGCCCGATTCAACCTCTCCGCCCGATTCAACCTCTCCGCCCGATTCAACCTCTCCGCCCGATTCAACCTCTCCGCCCGATTCGACCCCTCCGCCGGATCCAACCCTTGCGCCGGATCCAACCCCTGTGCCAGATCTAATTGCACCGCGACCAGATCGACACCTGTCACCTCCTCGGTGACGGTGTGCTCGACCTGCAGGCGCGGGTTCACCTCGAGGAACCACGCGTCCGCGCCCGCCACGAGGAACTCGACGGTGAGCACGCCGCGCGCGCCCACCGATTCGGTGATCGCTATCGCGTCGCGATGCAACCGTTCGCGCAGCGGCACATCGAGATCCGGCGCGGGCGCGATCTCGATCAGCTTCTGCCGCCGCCGCTGCACGCTGCAATCGCGGTCGCCGAGCGCGAGCGCGCGGACACCGTCGGCGACAACCTGCACCTCGATATGCCTGGCGCCCGGCACCAACGCCTCCGCGTACACGGTGTCGTCGCCGAATCCGGCCAGCGCTTCGGCACGGCAGCGTTCATACGCCTCGGCGACCTCGACGGGGTCGTGCACGACCCGCATACCGCGGCCACCGCCGCCGGCGATCGCCTTGATCATGACGCCGCCGGGATGAGCGGTGAGCAGCGCGGCGATGTCGTCGCGCGCCGCGCCGGAAGCGGTCGCCGCCGGTACCGCGACACCGGCGCGCGCGGCCGCCGCCCGCGCCGCGAGCTTGTCGCCGAACACCCGCAACACCTCCGGTGACGGTCCGGCGAACACCAGTCCGGCCGCCGCGCACGCCGCCGCAAGCTCCGCGCTCTCACTCAGGAAGCCGTAACCGGGGTGGACCACCGCGCCCGGCCCGGCCTTGCGCGCGGCGGCGACCAGCGCGGCGACATCCAGATAGGCGGCCGCTCCCGCGCCGGGCAACTGGACCGCGTCGTCGGCCAGGCGGACGTGCGCGGCCTCGCGCTCGTCCTCGGTGTACACCGCCAGCGTCCGGTCGCCGCGCTCGCGCGCGGTCCGCAATACCCGGACCGCGATCTCGCCTCTGTTCACCACCACAACGTGCATCCGGCCAGTCTCGCCGACCGCGGCGGTGACGTCGACAACACCGGGCATCGGATGCGAGTCGGCGTGCGGTGCAACACCCCCGGTCTTCGGCGCGGCGCGGGCACCGACGAGAATGGACGGTCGATCAGGTCCAGCCCGGCCGATCGTTGACACGTTGAGGGAGTCGATGACCAGCGCACCAGCCCGGCAATGGCGCCGCCGCATGCCCGATGCTTCGGCCACCGAGGGCGCGTCGACGCTGCGCCGCAGCCTCGGCAGGCTCGACCTCACCGCGATGGGCGTCGGCACGATCGTCGGCGCGGGCATCTTCGTGATCACCGGTGTCGCCGCGGCCGAGAAGGCCGGTCCGTCGATCGTGCTGTCGTTCGTGCTGGCCGGCACGGTGTGCGTGCTCGTCGCGCTCTGCTACAGCGAACTCGCGGCGATGACGCCCGTATCGGGCAGCGCCTATACCTACACCTACGCGACCCTCGGCGAGGCGCCCGCGTTCCTGGTCGGCTGGAATCTGCTGCTGGAATTCGTCATCGCGGGCGCCGCGGTGGCCATCGGCTGGTCCGGCACCACGGTGTCGGCGTTGAAGTCGATATTCGGCATCGAACTGCCGACGGCGATCACCGCCGGTCCCACCGAGGGCGGCATCGTGAACCTGCCCGCCGTGCTGATCATCGCCGTGGTGGTCGCGGTGCTCGTCGGCGAGGTGTCGCTGACCGCGCGCATCACCAAGGTGCTCGTCGGCGTGACCATCGGCGTGCTCGTGCTGGTCGTCGCGGTCGGCGCACCGCATATCGACGTGAACAACTGGACGCCGTTCGCGCCCTTCGGTGCCGGCGGCATCATCGGCGGCGCGGCCATCGCCTTCTTCGCGTTCCTCGGCTTCGACGTGGTCGCCGCCTCCGCGGAGGAGGCGAAGAATCCGCGCCGGGACGTGCCGTTCGCGATCATCGGCACGGTGCTCATCGCGACACTGCTCTACGCGCTGGTGAGCGCGGTGCTCACCGGTATCGCGCCGTTCGCCTCGCTCAACAACAGCGCGCCCATCGCGACCGCGTTCGGCGCGCTGAACATCGGCTGGATCGGCAATGTCATCGTGGTCGCCTCGATCATCGCGCTGACCAAGGGCCTGCTGCTGATCATCTACGCGCCCGTGCGGCTGGCCTTCGCGATGTCGCGCGACCGGCTGCTGCCGCCCGGCCTGGCGGCCACCGGCAAGCGCGCCACCCCGGCGCGGCTGACCGTGCTGCTCGGTGTCCTCTGCGCGGTGATCGCCGGGCTCGTGCCCATCGATATCGTGGTCGAGCTGGTGAACATCGGCGCGCTGTCGGCATTCGCGGTGGTGTGTGTCGGCGTGCTGGTGCTGCGCAAGCTGGAGCCGCTGCGTGAGCGGCCGTTCCGCACCCCGCTGGTGCCACTGGTCCCGATCCTCGCCCTGATCGGCTGCCTCTTGATGGCGACGACACTGGACAAGCTCACCTGGGTGCGGTTCGCGGTGTGGGTCGCGGTCGGCTCGGCCGTCTACTACGGCTACGGGCGTAAGAAATCCACGTTGGCTTGATGCCGGACTCGGCCCAGCGGACACCTTTCGATCCGACTGGGCCGATTTCGCGCCCCTCCGGTGATCGGTGTCCGTTCAGCCGAGTGCCCTGCATGTAGTGTCACCGTGCACGCACTGCACCGATGCCGAGCGCACCGGTCCTGACGTGCGCACCGTGAGTCGGCATCGAGTGCACTAGGGGTTCCACGTGAATCAGCCTGACTACCAGAATCATTCGGGTACCCGCCCCGCCGCCTGGTACGAGAACTGGACCGAGGCACCGGATTCGCCGTGGCAGCGACGACCGGAGCCCGAGGACGGCAGGGAGTACCGGACCCTCACCTACGAGCGCGACGGCCGGATCGCCCGCATCACCTTCAACCGTCCGGACAAGGGCAACGCCATCACGCCGGACACCCCGATCGATCTGGCACACGCGGTCGAGCGCGCCGATCTGGATCCACGGGTGCACGTCATCCTGGTGTCGGGGCGCGGCAAGGGTTTCTGCGGCGGCTACGACCTGGACATATTCGCCGAACAGGGCATATCCCCCGCCGAGGGCGCGGTCGATGCCACCGGCACCGTCACCGATCCGGTGGTCCAGGCGATCAACCACAATCCCTGGGGCACTTGGGATCCGATGATCGACTACGCCATGATGAGCCGGTTCAACCGCGGCTTCGCCAGCCTCATGCACGCGAACAAGCCGACGGTGGCCAAGCTGCACGGCTTCGCCATCGCGGGCGGCACCGATATCGCGCTCTACGCCGATCAGATCATCTGCGCCGACGATACGAAGATCGGATATCCGCCCACCAGGGTGTGGGGCATTCCGGCGGCGGGCATGTGGGCGCACCGGCTCGGCGATCAGCGGGCCAAGCGGCTGCTGTTCACCGGCGACTGCCTCAGCGGAAAGCAGGCCGCCGAATGGGGGCTCGCGGTCGAATCCTGCCCCGCCGGCGAACTCGACGCGCGCACCGAGGATTTCGTCGGCCGCATCGCGCGGATGCCGGTCAATCAGCTGATGATGGCCAAGCTGGCGCTGAATTCCGCGCTGCAATCCCAGGGCGTGGCCAACTCGGCGATGATCAGCACCGTCTTCGACGGCATCTCCCGGCACACCCGCGAGGGATACGCCTTCCAACTGCGTTCGGCCACCGCGGGTTTCCGCGAGGCGGTGCGTGAGCGCGACGAACCGTTCGGCGACTACAAGCGCGCCCAGTTCCGCACGGAGGACTAGCGCGTGTACCGGTGCTTGACCCCGATCGGGAAGTAGTCGGGGTCGCCCGCGGGCAGTAGTTCGACGTGCGGTAGCTGCCGCTCGGCGGGCACGAAGTTCGCGTATTCGCTGTTGAGCGCGATCAGCTGGGTGCGCAGCGATGCCCCGGCCAGCTGGGTGCGCGCGGCCGTATTCGCCTCGCCGGGAGCCAGTTCCACGGTGACCCGCAGCCGCCGGTCCCGGTCCGCGTCCTCCCATGCCTCCAGCACGAATTTGCCGGTCACCCACTCGCAGATCTCGGGCTGTTCCAGTCCGATCGAGATGTTCTCCGGATAGACGTTGGCACCGAATACCGAGACCGCGTGCACGTCACGGCCGAACACGTAGACAAACGGCAGCTGCGGCCCGTCGTCGAGGTCGAGCCCGTGCTCGCGGCAGAACCCGATCATCCGCTCGAACGGGACGATGCCGCCGTGGTCGTCGATGTGATAGCGGATCAGCGGCACGCCCGCGTCGGCGGTGAATGCCAGTGTGCCGCCCGCGGATTCGAAGTACCGGTCGGCCGGGTCGTATTGCAGCAGCGTCGGCAGCCGCAGTTCGCCGAACAGCTCCCCCGCCACCGCGGGACGTTCGGCGAGAAATCGCCGGATCCGCACGCTCAGCGGCGTCTCGTTGCCGAGTACGCCGCCGTCGGCGGTGCCGTACAGCGCGGCGACATCGTGCACCGGATCGAGCGCGGCCCGCTCCCCCAGCAGCGTCCGCCACTGTTCGCTGACCACCTCACCGGCCAGCACCAGTTTCACCCCGTAGCGCGACCAGTCGATGCCGGCGCGGATGCCGGTGTCGACGACATCCTTGAGGAACGGCGGATACCCGAGCAGCACCACCTGATCCGCGTACGCACCCAATTCCGGTGTCACCCGCAGAATCTCGGCCTTGTTGTTGCCCGGCGCGACGATGGTCAGCGGCAGCTCCGGCGCCAGCGCGCGCAGGCACGACAGCGTGTACACCCCGCCGACCCAGGTACCGAGCGGGAAGCAGACCACCGCGAGCGTCCTGCGCTTGTCCGCCCCGAACCCGTCCACCAGCACCTGCCGGAATCTGCGCACCGCCGCCGCCTCGTCGGCGATCGCCCGCGGCCAGAACGTCGGCGTCCCGGTGGACCCCGACGACACCGCGATCACATCGCAGCCGGACAGCTCCCCGTCCCGGCAGCGTTCCGGTAGTGGATACCGCTGGTGATAGTTGGCCTTGGTGGTCAACGGCAGCCGCCCGAACCCGGCCATATCCGTGATATCTCCCGGATCGATACCGTTGTCGCCCAGGAATTTCCGATACGCGGGCACCGTCGCCGCGGTGCGCTGGAACAAGGTCAGAACATCCATCGGCGTGCCCTTCCGCGCGGCGTACCTGCGTCGCCGTCCAAGTTACCGCCGAATGCGCCCGCCACCGGCCGATCGCCTCTCACCTGCGAAAACGAGTAGACGGTACTCACGACAGCGGGCGCGCCGGTGGGCAAGCTCCTGCCATCGCCCCGGCTGCCCGCCGACGCGAATCAAGACCCGGCAAGAGGCATGGCAATGAACAAAGAACACGCGCCCACCGTCCCGGCCTCGGCCACCGAGGAAATCAGCGGACTCCCGGCCACACTCTCTGCCGACACGGTCGGCCTGCTGTACGCACACGACGAGAACCTGGCTTTGGCCAGTGGCGACCAGGTGATCGTCTACCGGCTGACCCGCAAGCGCACCGGTGTGAAGGCGAAACCGCTGTGCGCGATGGAGGTCGACGGCACCGTCACGGCCATGGCGGAATCGGCGCTCGGCCTACTGATCGCCACCCGCTGCGGCGGTCGCTCGGCGATCATGCGGTTGCAGGACCAGACACTCGCACCGGTGCTCGACATATCCGGCGCGATCACGGCATTCGCCAGCGCGGGAGCGAACGCGTATGCCGTCGTCAGCAAGGCGGACGGTCACGCGGCGCTGATGCGAATCGGCGTGCGGCAGCGGGCGGTGGTCGCGGAACAGCCGCTCGCGCACGGCGAGATGAAGGTCGCGATCAACTCCGCCGGTGGACATGTCGTGGTGACCGATACGCGCGAACGCACCGTGCGGTCGGCCGACGGCGACCTGCGCTGGACGCCGATCCCCACGCCGGCGGCCGCGCGACCGCCGAAGTACGCGCACCCGACGGACTGCTGCGGCGCCTGTTGTGTGCCCCGCTGCGGCTGCGACGACGCGACGACGCCCGAACGCCCCGGCACTGAGCACCCCGGCAACGACCGACCGGGCGAGGACCGACCGGATGACGGCAGGACACCCGGCGGCGGCGCGGCCATCCCCTCGGACGGTGGCGGCACGGTCGTCGGCGACGGCGGCCGAGTAGACCACCACCCGCCGCCCGGTACCGGCAAGCGCCCGTGCGGCCGAGACCTGTTCTTCGGCGTCGCCGACCTGCATCGCCTCGGTCGATACATCCTTGCCACGGACCAGCGTGGACGTCATGCCGCCGTACTCAGCGCCGATATGAACGTGATCGACGAATGGCAATTCGGGCGTGGCGGCGCGCTGCTGCTGCCTGGAACCGGCACCTCGACCCTGCTGATGCACACCCGTTCCACCGGCCGCTGGGCCTGGCGCGACGAGGCGCGCTTCGCCGCCGACTACCGCCCCGATCTCACCTTCTACCCACCCGTCGCACTGGAGACGAAGACCTTCATCGGTCAGCAGACCTACGCCCTCTCACACGGCCAGCAGCCCTCGCCGACATCGGTGAAGGCGCTGCTGCTTCCGGTCATCGAGGGCGCCCAATCCTTCACCGGCGCCAACCTCGACGGCTTCGGCGCCTTCGTGAACCGGGTGACCCTCGCACAGGTGAAGGACTACTACGACGAGAACAGCTTCGGCATCCTCAAAGACCTGAATATCTCCGTATTCGGCGTCGACGTCGGACCGAAGGCCGGGCCATTGACATTGCCGCGCGCCCACGTCGCCGACTATTTCTTCCCCGCCTATCAACCCGCTCAGCTGGTACTCACCAAGAGTTCGGTGACGTCGGCCTCGGAGGTCGTCTTCGACGGGCGTGAATCGCTGAAGATCCGGCCGGCACCGCTCACCGGCGGACCGGCGGCCGGTGAGTTGACCTTCCCGTTCTTCGCGCTCGCGCTGACCCGTGACGTGGATTTCTTCCCGGTCCAGGTGAAGTTCCTCGGCACCGAAAAGCTCAGTGTGAACGTCACATTGGCCGATGGCACGAACAAGGTGCTGGCGCTCGCCTTTACGGCCAAGACGCTCGACATGCCCGATACCGCCTCGATACCAGGCAAACTGGGTGAGCTCGAGACCTACCTCGATGCCGTCATGCAGGCCGCGGAGACGGCCGCGGGCATCGCCACCCGGCTGTTCGCCAAACCGAAGGCCCGGCGCATCCCGCAGATCGGCACCGATTTCGGGCGGCTGCTCATCACCTTCGCCGCCGCGACCACCACCGGCACCAAGCTGCGGGTCACCGCATCGACGGCCACCGTGCCCGGCGGCGACCCACTCGGGCTGTCGGACACCATCATCGGCACCATGCCGGTATCCAACACGGCGCGGATCAACCGATACCTGGAGAACGCGGGGCTCCTTGCCCAGGAGGCCGCGAATTTCGGCTACAACGATCGGCGGATCGAGCCACCGACAACCACTTTCGACGCGACGGCGGGCACACTGAAGACCGTCGTCTCGATCGCCAGCCGGTACGGCGGCCCTGGCGCGGAGGTCACCTTCGTCTCGTCCTCGGGGCTGTCGACGCTGTTCGACGCGCACAACTCCACACCCAACAGCGCCTCGACCGCGAACAACGCGGAGGCGATCCGCGACTGGGGTGACATCCTCACCGACGCGTTCAGCGCCGCCATCAAACGGCTCCGCGACAACAGCAAGCCCACGAACGCACTGGAGGGGTTCGGCGCCGTCATCGTCATGCCGCTGGAGCCGACCATGACGAACCCGGCCGACCCCAACGCCCCGCGCGCATCCGAAATCTGGACTGTGACACCGCTTTCGCGGCCGTTCGGCTTCCGCGGAGCGGACGCCATGGCCACCATCATCGACCGCGTCGACCCGAAAGTGCAGCTGCAGACCAACTGGGCGCTGGACTTCATGGCGAACGGTGCGCCCGATGTCCCGCTGATCTGCCACGAAATGGGGCACGCCTTGGGATTCGGGGATCTGTACCACCAGACCGGATACCGCGACGAGCTCGCCTACCTCGGCGGCTGGGCCATGATGGACTCGCACTGGGACCTGCCGCACCACTGCGGCTATCACAAGATGCAGGCGGGCTGGATCCCGGACGGCTCGGGTACCGAAACCGATTACGGGCGGGTCTATCCGCTCGGACTGCCGGACGCCGCGGTCACACGCACCTGGGAACTGCTGCTGGTGCCGGTCGAGCTGTGGCGCGACAGCCTGGTCGCCAGCGCGCGCACCGCCTTCGGTGTCGGTGGCGACATTCCCGTCGTCCAGCTGGCCTACATCGACTTCGGCGGGGACGGTGCGACTTTCGGCTTGATCGAGGCACGCCAACCCGGCGCCGCGTTCAGCCAGAGCCTGCCGATTCACAACGGCGGCGTGCTGATCACCAACGCGATCACCTGGACACTCGACGACCGGTTCGCCACCAACGGCTGGTATCGGCGCTCGCTGCAACTGCTGAATCCGAGCAATGTGCTGACCGCCGCGGGTGACACGTTCGATCTCGCGCTGGCCGCGGAGCTTCCGGTCAAGGGGATGTCCGTACAGGTGGTCGACCGCAAGACCGTCGAGGGTGACGCAATGGTGTACCGCGTCAAGGTTTCCCGCCAGAACGCCGAATTCGTCGACCTGTATTTCGACAATCCCCCCATCTACTACAAGAATCCGGACCTCTGGGTCGACTGGGCGGGCAACAACACTCCGACGCCGGAATCGCTCACGCCGGACTATCCGGTAGGACAACCGACCGATCAGGGCGAGGCCATCCGCGTACACCCCTCGCATCCCGAATTGCACTGGGTCGTCGCACGAGTGCGCAATCGCGGACAGGTCCAGGCGCAGGACGTGAAGCTGAATTTCTTCTACTACGAGCCGCCAGGGGGCGGCGACGGAAACAAGCCGCTGGACGTGAAGGACGCGTCGCACTACAAACTCATCGGCTCCGCCACGCTGCCGGGAGTGCCCGCGACACCCGGCGTCAACGATCCCGTGAAAGCTCTCGGCCGCTGGGATGTTCCGGCCGGATTCGGCGGGCACACCTGCCTGCTGGTGCAGATCGAGGACTACAAGATCCCGCGCGACTCGCACGGTGCGGCACTCGGGTCCGACGACGTGTGGCAGGTGAACAACCACGCCCAGAAGAACGTCGACAAGTACGAGGCGTTGAGCGCCAGCCCGTTCCAGCCCATCGAGTTCGACTTCAGCGTGCACAACGACGGTGTCACACCGGAACTCGCCTACCTCGAGCCCGACGGGCTGCCGTACGGGATGACGCTCACGGTGACGCCACCGGAGCAGACGATTCCGGCGCGCGGCACCGTCCTGTTCCACTGCACGCTGCGACTCGACGATCAGATCATCCACACCGGCTGCGAGAACGACCAGCGATTCCAGCTGCACGCCTGGCGCCGCGATCCCGAAAGCACCGTGCGCTGGGGCGGTGTCGAATACGAGATCAAGCCGCGCGTCAAAACCGTGGTGAAGCTGGGTGGTCAGTGGGACTACAGCAACAATGTCCGGCTCGACGGCACCGTCACCCCCAATCCCGGCGGCGGCACGATCAACATCCGGGTCGACTTCCAGAACCACCAGGCCCAGTGGGTATCGATCGCGCTCACCAGCGCGGGCACGTTCTCCTGGACCGGGCATGCGCCCAACGACAGCTACAGCGTCGACGCGGTGGCGCGGTTCGCGGGAAATCGCAAATTCGGTGCCGCCCTGTCCAATACGGTCACGGTCAAGCATCCACCGATCATCGGCTGAGGTCGTTCGGAGGTCGCGGCGTTACTCTCGACAGCGGAGGATGTTCTACGACGGGGGTCGGCACGGATGCGCTATCGAATACTGCTCGTGCTCGGTGTTGCCGTGCTGATGCTGTCGGGGTGTGCGCAGCTGCGCGGGATCCGCGGGACCGCCGTACCCTCGCCCGCGCCGCTGCCGACGCTCGATGCCTATCTGGCCCAGCGGGTCTCGTGGACACCGTGCCCGGACCAGCGCGACGCCGAGTGCGGGGCGATCCGGGTTCCGGTCGACTATTCGCACCCGGAGGCACTCGCGCTCAGCATGCCGCTGGTCCGGTTGCGGGCGACCGACCGGCAGGCCCGGATCGGGGTGCTGACCACCAATCCGGGCGGGCCCGGTGAATCCGGGTACGAGCAGGTGCTCGCCGCGCTCGATCCGAACGATACTGTGCTCGGCCGGTTCCGGGCCCGCTACGACCTGGTCGGGTTCGATCCGCGCGGGGTCGGGCGCACCGCGGGTATCTCGTGCCTCGACGACAAGGAGATGGACGCCTACCTGGCCACCGATTTCACGCCGGCCGATGCCGCGGGGATGCGTAAGGTCGCCGACGCGCACAAGCGTTATGCCACAGCCTGTTTGCGCAATGCGGGCAAGTTGCTCGGTTTCGTCGGCACCGAATTCGTGGCCAAGGACATGGAAATCATGCGCTCGGCGCTCGGTGAGCAGAAGCTGAACTACTTCGGCTTCTCGTACGGCACTCGGCTCGGCCAGGAGTACGCCGATCAGTATCCGCACCGGGTCGGCCGGATGCTGCTGGACTCCGTGGATGATCCGAGTGAGGAGACGGCGCGCTGGGACCTCGACCACGACTCGGCGCCGTCCGGGATGTCGCTACGGGATCAGTTGGTGCACACCATCTTCGAGAAGTGCGCGGCCAGGACGGACTGTCCGGTAGGCAATGATGCCGATGCCGCGATGCGCAAGCTGCGCGAGCTCATCGATCGCGTCGACGTCACCCCGATCCCGGTCGCCGACGGCCGCCGCCTCGGCTCGAATCTGGCCACCCTCGGCGCATTCCAGGCCACCTACGGCGAAAGGTACTGGCGGGATTTCGAACAGGCGCTCGCCGATGCGTTCGACGGTGACGGCACCGGCCTCGCCGAACTCGCCGACACCTACGTAGGCCGGCGCTCGGGCCGCTACACCTCCTCGGATCCGGCCTTCTGGGCGGTTCAATGCGCCAACGACGATCCGGCGAAGTACCGATCCAAGTCCGAGGACGAGATCCTGGCCTTTCTCGCTCGAAAAGCCCAGCGCGCCAAGATCTATTCGCCGCTGTTCGGCGAGAACCGCACCTACAGCTCCCCGCTGTGCCTGTTCTGGCCGGTGCCACCGTCGGAGAAATCGCATGCCGCACGCGCCACGGGCGCACCGACCATCGTGCTGCTCAACAACACCAACGACCCCGCCACTCCGCTGGACGAAGCCCAATCCGTCGCCCGCCACCTCGCCGACGCCGTCCTGGTCATCAACGAACACGACGGCCACATCGCCTACGACTCCGGCTCCTCTTGCATCGACACCATAGCCACCGACTTCCTCCTCGACGGAGCAATCCCACCCCGAGGCACCCGCTGCCACCGCTGAGATCGCAGCGGTCTTTACCCGGCAGGCCGAGTCACATGCGTATGCCCAGATCTCCCGGTCCCGGACGATCGCGCACCGCACTGACGCGGCAGGACCGACACGTGGTTGTTCGCGTTGACGGACACACGGGAATCGTCCTGCGCCCGGCGACTGCCCCCTTGGCGTCGATGCCGGTCGCGCGCATACTGACCACGACCTCGCCGCTGTGCGGACGGTCCGGCAACCTCGATCCGACTATCGGCGCGGTCCCATCGAATCCCTTCCTGCGCATGTGATCTCATGAAGGGCCGAGGACAGACGGGGAGGCAGGATGAACACGATCATGCGACGCGCCGCGATGGGACTGGCGGCGCTCGCCATTGCCGGAGGCACCACGGCTGCCATCGCACCGACAGCCCACGCGCGGCCCGCTCGATGCATCACGATAAATTTCGGTGTCGGCGGCTGGGTGCAATGTCCGCATACCCCCGAGAGCGGCCGCTACTACGTCATAATCCATTGCGGGCCACCATTTTCCTTCGGCTTGGGCAACTACGACCTGTCGGGAACCCCCGCTGATTACGGCGACCCCGTCTGGCTGCTCTCGGGCTCATTTGCCTACTGCAACCCCGGGGACACCGTAACGGCGGTCTGGTACGACTTCCTCGACTGAACTGCTGTCCGGGATCAGGCCCGGGTCGCTGCCGCGGTCACGCGCAGGTAGAACAGGGCCAGGACGGCCACGGCGGCGCCGGTGGCGAACATGACAGTCGTGCCGTGGCCGCTCGCGAAGCCGCCGAGCACGGTGCCGGCACCGATGCCGAGGTAGATGCAGGAGGCGTTGAGCGCCACCACCAATCCCGATTCCTGCGGGGCCGCATCGATGAGCCGATGCTGCTGAGCGGGGGTCTGGCACCAGCTCGCCGCACCCCACACCACGGCGAGCACTCCCACCAGCAGCGGCGCATGGGTGCCGGTCGCAGCAAGAACGCCCATGATGCCCAGTGCGGCGGCCATGGCCAGATAGCCGATGGTGAGCACACGCGTGGCGCCCCACCGGTCGGTGGCATAGCCCGAGCACAGGTTGCCCGCGACAGCGCCGACACCGTAGAGGCACAGCATCCACGCCGTCGTCGCGGCACTGATCCCCAGGGCGCCCAGGGCAGGCACAGCGTAGGCATAGACGACGTAGGCCGCGCCCATGCCGAGCACCGTCAACGGCAGCACCAACGCCACGGTGCGGTTACCGAGCACCGACATGCGCGTGGCCAGCGGCACCCGAGGGCTACCGGGCACAAACGGCACCCATGCCGCCACGCCGGCCGCCGCCAGCACACACAACACCGCGACCCCGACCAGCGCCGCGCGCCAGCCCAACCACTGACCGAGCACGTCGCCCAGCGGCACCCCGAGCGCGGTCGCGATGGTCAGCCCGCCCACAACCACCGCCAGTGCCCGCGCCCTGGCCTCGGGACGCACCAGCGCCGAGGCCACCGCGCCCGCGTTCGGGGTGAACGCCGCCGCCCCGACCGCTGCCACGATGCGGGTGGCCAGCAGCAGCGAGAACGTCGGCGCGAGAGCGGATCCGAGGTTGGCGAGCGCGAGCACGAGCAGCGCGGAGACCAGCAGCACCCGGCGAGGCACCCGCGCGGTCACGGTGGCCAGCACCGGCGAGCCCAGCGCGTAGGCGGCCGCGAAGACCGTCACCGCCAGCCCCGCGGTCGCGACCGACACCTCGAGCCCGGCCGCCAGATCCGGCAGGAACCCGGCCAGGATGAACGCATCGGTACCTACGGCGAAGGTGCCCAACGCCAGAATCAGAGTGCGTCGCAACCCATTCGATGCATCACTGCTCCCGCCAGCGGCCGGGCCCTGTGAAATCAGGACATTAGACATCCCGGTTTTCCTTTCGAGAAAACCCGGCCGGTGGCCGGGTAGCTTTTTCCGATCTTTGACCGCGCCCGCTCAGGCAGTGCGCTGTTCGTAGAATCGCCGCGCTCGTGTCGCGGCGTTCGCGGGCGCGTCGGCCAGCAGATCCGCGATCGTCTGGCTCGACAGCTCACGCCGCCACGCCATCTCGGCGCGTCGCATGACCGTGGCGATTCCGCACGGCTTCGCGAACTCCGACTTGCCCGCGGTTTCACCGGCTCCGCGGCGGCGGATCTCGGTGCATTGGAACGCACCCGTGCGGCCCTCGACCGCGGCAACGACATCCATCACGGTGATGCGCTCGGGTCCCTTGGCCAGCCGGTACCCCCCACGCACACCAGGCGTCGACTCGAGGATTCCCTCGCGCACCAGCGGTTGCAGGCGCTTCTTCAGGTACTCCGGCGGCAACTCGAAGATCTCCGCCAACCGAGCGGTGGCGATCGGCGCCCGCTCATCGAGCCAGCCAAGCACCAGGCAGCAGTGCAGCCCCCACTCGACGCCCTCGCTCATCATCATGAATAGGGATAGTACATATCCCGAATCAATCGGCAAAGCGGGGCTACCCCCCGACCGGCTAGGGTCGTCCCATGAGTTGGGTTGTCGGGTTCGATCTGGATTTGACGTTGATCGATTCGCGGCCCGGGGTGGCTCGGGCGATCGATAGGCTTGCCGAGGAGTTCGGGCTTGCGGTGAATGGGGATGAGCTGGCCGTGAAGCTCGGGCCGCCACTGGCGGATCTGCTGGCCGAGGCGGGGGTGGACGTCGAGATGATTCCGGAGTTGATCGGGTGGTACCGGGCGTTCTATCCGTCGATCGTCGCGGAGGTTCCGGCAATGCCCGGGGCGGGTGCGGCGTTGGACGCGGTCGCGGGGCGCGGTGGCCGGGTACTGGTGGTGACCGGGAAGCATGCGCCGCTGGCGCGGCTGCATATCGACGAACTCGGTTGGCGGGTGGATCATCTCGCGGGTGATCTGTGGGCGGCAGGCAAGGCGGGCGCTTTGCGTGAGCAAGGGGCGAGTGTCTACGTCGGCGACCACATCGGCGATATGCGTGGCGCGCGGGCGGCCGGTGTGGTTGCCGTTGGCGTGACGACCGGGCCGTGCGACGCCGCGGAGTTGCGGTCGGCGGGGGCGGACGTCGTCCTCGCGGATCTGACCGAATTCCCGGACTGGTTCGCCGATTTCGATCGCGCCGCCACCGCCTGACCGTACGGAACTATCTGCG
Organism: Nocardia sp. NPDC052566; assembly: GCF_044547285.1. Classification (NCBI taxonomy): domain Bacteria; kingdom Bacillati; phylum Actinomycetota; class Actinomycetes; order Mycobacteriales; family Nocardiaceae; genus Nocardia; species Nocardia sp. NPDC052566. Next base: position 1,525,814 of record NZ_JBIUAF010000001.1, read on the forward strand.
GCGCAACAGGATTCCGCGGATGAACGCGGCCTGGCCGGAATGCTGGATATCGTCGTCGACGACGCTGATCAGCCGCACACCGAGGGTGACCGGCGGATCCCAGCGGGTGTCGACGATGCGCGGCAGATCGGCGTCGGTGAGTCCGGCGACGTAGTCGATCGTCTGCGCGTGCACCGCGTCGTAGTAGCCGAGCAGCAGTTCCGCCTGCACCGCGCCGAGCCCGTCCACCTCGGCGGAATCGTGCCCGTATCCGGTGGCCGCGTCGTCGAACGGCAACTCGAAACGCTTGGCCCAGCCCGCCGCCGTCCACACCTGCTCCAGGCCCGCCACTTCGGCGATGTGGTCGTCCTGCACCCGCGTGAGATGCCAGATCAGCCACGCGATCGAATTCGCGCCCGGATCGATCCTGGCCGCGAGCTCCTCCTGACCGAGCCCGGCCACCGCACCGTGCACGTTCTCCTGAACCCGCCCGAAGGCATCCACCAACAACTCAGCGCTAGTCACGAAGTCATCCAAGCACTTCGGCCCCTCCGATATTCCGACTACCCGTGATACCGGCGGAGTTCGATGTATGTCGTTCTCCGCGCGTCATCGATCGGTCAGCGCGAGATCATCGCGGCGGCGCCGCCCCGGGATCCGTGACTAGCATCGGGCGGATGCGTATCGGTCTCGCTCTGCCCCAGTACGGCGTTTTCGCCAGCACACAGGCGATCATCGCCGCGGCGATGTTCGCCGAGGAGGAGGGGCTCGACAGTCTGTGGGTGGGTGATCGGCTGCTGGTGCCGACGCAGCCGCGGGTGGAGTCTCCGGGCGGAGCGATGAAAGGCGCCGAACGGTTCCTCGATCCGCTGACCGTGCTGACCGTCGCGGCCGGTGTCACCGAGCGGGTTCGGTTGGGCACCAACACGTTGAACGCCCCGTTGCAGCCGCCGATGCTGCTGGCCAGGACGCTCGCCTCGCTGGATCAGGTGAGCGCGGGCCGCCTCGATGTCGGGCTCGGGCTCGGCTGGTCCCCCGACGAATACGAGGCCGTCGGCGTGCCGTGGCGCGGACGCGGCGCCCGGCTCGAGGAGACCTTGGACATTCTGGAGTCGGCCTGGACAGACGAGGCCATCGAGCATCGCGGCGCACTGTGGACGGTGCCGCGCGCCAGGATCGATCTGAAGCCCGCGCAGCACCCGCGCCCGCCGATCCTGCTGGGCGGGTTCGTCCCCGCGACACTGGAGCGCGTCGGACGCCGAGCCGACGGCTGGCTCGCCGGACCGGTGCCCGCCCCCGCACTGGCATCGATGTGGAACACCGTGCGGCGCACCGCCGAAAAGGCCAACCGCGATCCCGCCGCACTTCGCCTGGTGGTCCGGGTGAACCCGAAGGAGCAGCACGGGAACGCCGACGCGGCTCAGGTACCACGCCACGGCACGGTCACCCAGATCGCGAGCTACCTCGCCGACACCGCCGCCGTCGGCGCGACCGAGGTCGTCCTCGATCTCCAGCAGCGGGCGGGCGGTATCGAGGAGCTACTGGAACTCGCCGCCGAACTGAACAGCGTTATCCGCGAACACCTTTAATTGTCGGTTGTTTCGGTGAGCCGGTTCCGGAGGTAGCCTTCCGCGTCACCGGCGGTGTCGTCGGATGTTTTCGGGGTCATCATCATGAGCTTCGCAAAACGCAAGGCATCTTCGAGCGACTGGAATACATGGTCATGCCCCGCGAACTCCTCCCCCTCCGGAATATCGACCGACACACCCCATTCCTCGCCCCTGCCCTGGATCACCACCCAGCGCTCCAGCCAGCGAAGTTCGAGATCCATTGCGCCCGAGGGAAACTCGATCACCGCCGATTTCACATCCAGCCCGAACACATCCTCGATCATCCGGTCGAGTTCTCCCCTGAAGCCACTCATATCCCACCACCTGACTCGAAGAACCCCACCACCCAGTGACCCCCAGGCTACCCACGCGACCATAATTTTCTCATCACCGCCGCCGACCCGGCGAGCCCCGAAATCCATAGGACGCGTCCGGTCCGAAGCTCGTTGATCAGCTTTTCGGCTGTGCTCTCTGGATCTCGGTGTGGCGGACTGGCTCCGGTGAGAAGATCGACTGTGCGACTGTATGTCCCGACGACGGAGGAGCCTCGATGGACACCATTGAGCAACACGTAGTAAAGATCGTCGCCGAAGTCTTCACCGTCAATGAGTCGCTGGTAACCACCAGCTCGAGGTTCTATGAGGATCTCGGCGGAGACGAACTGTCCAAAGTAGAGCTGCTCGCGCTTTTGCAGGACAAGTACGGTGTCGACATCCCAGATGACGAGACAGACAACCTCCGCTCGGTTCACGACATCATCGACTACATCAAGCGCGCCCAACATGGGCCGTAGTAGATCACTGATCCCCGAGCTGGATGCCCCGCTATTGCCGTTGACCGATGACGAGGTACCGCCACGCGGCCATGAACCCGCTCAGGCCGCCTTGTACCTGCGCAGGTATTCGCCGGTTAGCGAGGTCGGGTGGGCCAGTAGCTCCTGTGGGGTACCGGTGAAGACGATCTCGCCGCCGGCTTTTCCGCCGTCGGGGCCGAGGTCGATCACCCAGTCGGAGTGGGCGACGACGTCCAGGTTGTGTTCGATCACCACCACCGTGTTGCCGCGTTCGACGAGTCCGTCCATCAGGGCGAGGAGGGTGTCGACGTCCGCCATGTGCAGGCCGGTGGTCGGCTCGTCGAGGACGTAGACGGTGCCGGTGTTCTGGAGTTGGGTGGCGAGTTTGATGCGCTGGCGCTCACCACCGGACAGGGTGCTCATCGCCTGGCCGAGGCTGAGATAGTTCAGGCCGACCTCGTTCATGGTGCGCAACTTGGCGTTGAGTGCCTTCTCCGTGAAGAACTCCAGCGCCTCCTCGGCCGACAACTCGAGCACGTCGGCGATCGACTTGCCGCGCAACGTATGCGCGAGCACCTCGTCGGAGAAGCGGCGGCCGTCGCAGGCGTCGCAGTGCGTTGTCACCGGATCCATGTAGGCGACCTCGGTGATGATCACCCCGCGCCCCTCGCACTGTTTGCACGCGCCCGCCGAGTTGAAGCTGAACAGCGCCGCCGATTCGCCGGTGGCCTTGGCGAACAACTTCCGGATCGGATCCATCAGCCCGAGATAGGTGGCGGGCGTCGACCGCGACGACGCGCCGATGGCGGACTGGTCGACGAAGATCGCCTCCGGATGCGCCTTGATGAACACGTCACGGATGAGGCTGCTCTTGCCGGACCCGGCGACACCGGTGATCGAGGTGAGAATGCCGGTCGGGATCGCGACGGTCACATCCTTCAAGTTGTGCACGTTCGCATGCTCGATCAGCAATTCCCCGTCAGCCGCACGGAAGGTCTCCTTCACCGTGAACGGCCTGCGCAGTCCGGCACCGGTCGGGGTGTCGGCGGTGCGCAGTTCGGCGAAGCTGCCCTGGAAGACCACCTTCCCGCCGTGCACACCGGCCCGCGGCCCGACATCGACGATGTGATCGGCGATCTGGATGACATCCGGATCGTGTTCGACGACAAGCACCGTATTGCCCTTGTCCCGCAACGCCCGCAGCAGGTTGTTGAGCCTGCCGACATCGCGCGGATGCAGCCCGACGCTGGGCTCGTCGAAGATGTAGGTCATCCCGATCAGCGTGCTGGACAGATGTTTGATCATCTTCAGCCGCTGCCCTTCGCCACCGGACAGTGACGAGGTCGCGCGATCCAGGCTCAGATATCCGAGCCCGATATCCGCCACCCGCTGCAACGCCGTGCGAATCGCCCCGGCCAGCCCGAGCGCCGCCGGATCGGTGATCTCGTCGAGCACCGCGATCAGATCGGTGATCTGCATGCCGGACCAGTCCGCGATATTGCGGCCGCCGATCAGGGTGGCCAGCGCGGCGGCGTTGAGCCGGGCGCCGCGGCAGGTCGGGCAGATCCCTTCGGCGAGGAACCGCTGCGTCTTCTCCCGCGTCTTCGCACTCAGCGCGGAGGTGTCGCGCTGCACCCGGGTGCGGGTGAATTTCGCCGCCAGTCCTTCGTAATTCGCCTTCCAGGTGCCCTTGGCGAAGGTGACCTCGACCTTGCCGCCGCTGCCGTACATCAGGTCGTCGAACTCGCCGGCCGTGTAGTCGACCAGCGGTTTGTCCAGGTCGAAGCGCCCCGAATTGCCGTACAGCTGCCAGTCACCACTGCCGGGTGCGTACCCGGGAATCAGGATCGCGCCCTCGTTCAGCGACTTGGACCGATCGACCAGCCGATCCGGATCGGCCCGCACGCTGACTCCGAGCCCGTCGCAGTCCGGGCACATGCCCTGCGGCACGTTGAACGAGTAGTTGTAGACGAATCCGGCCGAGGGCGCACCGAATCGGGCGAACATGGCCCGCACCATCGAATAGATATCGGTCATGGTGCCGACGGTGGAGCGCGGCCCGCCGCCGACCGGCTGCTGATCGATGATCACCGGCGCGGTCAGGTTCTCGATGGCCTCGGCGTGCGGGCGCTCGTAGCGCGGCAGGAAGTTGAGGATGAACGCGGGGAAGGTGGCGTAGAGCTGACGCTGGGATTCCACGGCGATGGTGTCGAAGACGATGGACGACTTGCCGGATCCGGAGACGCCGGTGAACACGGTGATCTTGTTCTTGGGAATCTCCAGCGAGATGTCGCGCAGGTTGTGCTCGCTGGCGCCGAGCACCCGGATGACATCGATGGAATCGGAAGAGAGCATGCGAACACCATGCCAGGAAGAACCGACATTTTGCCCGTAGGTCATGGCGCCCGCCGAAGGTCACGGTAAAGTATCGATATGCCGTCTTCCCGGGAACGTGGCACTCGCAAGGTCACCATCACGGTGCCCGAGGAGGTCGCCGCGACATTGGACCAGTGGAAGGCCGCGGGCCGGATCGAATCGGTGTCCGGATTCGTCGCCGAATCGGTGCGCGCCAGGATCGACCGCGCGGAGTCACTGGCGAAGATCGAGGAAATCACCGGCGGCAGGCCACCTTTGGATCTGATCAATCGTGCCCGCGCCATGCAGGGCTTACCCCCGCTACCCGATAAGGAGGCGGGCGGACCGCACGCCGGTGCCGCGTGAGCGAGCGCAGCGAGCGACCATCGACACAGCCGCACAGCGGGCACGGCGGAGCCGAGCGCCAGCGAGGTGGAGCCGTGAACGCGGCGGCACTCGGCGGCGTGGTCTTCGACACCGCCGCCGTGGTCGGTTGGGTGAATCAGGTCCCCTACGTGCAAGCGGTCACCTGGGCAACGGTCAACGCGGGCAACACCATCGTCGTGCCGAGCGCCGTACTCGCCGCGTCGCGCGCGGTCATCCGCGCCGATCGGCTCGATGTGCTCGCGGTACTGCTCGCGCTGCCGCACACCATCGTCACCGCGCTGGACCGCCCGACCGCGGAACGCCTCGGCGCCACCCTGGCCAGTCAGGCCGATATCGAAGCGCTCCTACCACCGGGTCACGCGGTGATCGAGGCGATCGCGCGTGACTGGCCGTGCCTCACCGGCCGAGCCGACCGCCTACGCCAGCTCGACCCGAGGGTGATCATCGATCCGCTGCCGTAAGAACCGCTCCCGTAAACCTCAGCGCAGCAACTCGATGACCGGCGCGAACTTCTCCATGCTGTGGTCGTGCACGCTGATGAAACTGATCCCGTAGCGCTCTCTGCGTTCTTGCAGCCGCTGCGCGATCTCCTCGGGTGTGCCGACCAGCAGGACGGGCAGCTCGTCGAAACGCTCGATCATCTCCGGTGTGAGATGCCCGCGGAATCGATCGATGGCCGCATCCCGCTCCTCCGGCAGAATCACCTGCTGATACAGCACATTCAGCTCGACCTGGCCGGCTCGCGCACCGAGCAGCCCGTTCACGTACGCGACGCGCTCGTCGTACTTCTCCGCCGACGAGAACAGCAGCGGCCCGCCGTCATGGGCGGCCGCGCCACCGGGCAGCGCGATGATGTCGGCCTGCTCGGCGGCCAGCCGCAGCAACCGATCGCCCCAGCCCGCGATCATCAGCGGCGGCCCGCCCGGCTGCGCGGCACTCGGCTTGTAGTCCGGGTCGGCGAACAGTTTGCGCAGCGTCTCGATCGTCTTGGTGAGGTGCGCGATGCGCTTGCCCGGCGTGGGAAAGGGCAGCCCCGCCGCCTCGAACTCCTCTTTCACATAGCCGATGCCGAGGCCGAGCTCCATCCGGCCGTCGATGAGCAGATCGGTGCCCGCCACCTCACGGGCCAGCAGAACCGGGTTGTAGAACGGGGTATTCAGCACGAAGGTGTTGATCCGCACCCGCTCAGTCGCCTCCGCGGCGGAGACCATGGCGGGAAAGGGAGCGTAGAGCCCGAGATGGTCGCACACGCTGATCACGTCGAAACCGAGTTGTTCTGCCCTGCGGCACTTTTCGATCCATTGGCGGCGCGGCGCCGAAGAGAGCATATTGACACCGAACCGGAATGGACGCTGCACAGCCATCTTTCCTGTCTACCAGCGGCCGCCACGCCAGGCCAGCCGTGTGCCGGTGGTCGGACCGACTCGGCCGCCTCTGCCCTAGAGTGGGCGCCAGATATTTGCTGAAGCACAACTCATGCAGTTTTACCTGACACGAGAGGGTTAACCGTATGACCACACAGCTAGATCCCGCTGTCCAGGAATTCGTCGACGCGCTCAACGACAACGACCAGGACCGCTTCTTCGCGATGCTCACCGACGATGCGTCGATGTCCGACGACGGCGTCGAGCGCAATATCGCGCAGTGGACCGATTCGGAGATCTTCGGCAGCAACGGCCGGATGCAGGTGGTCACCGTTGGCGACGACGGCACCGATCTCGTTGCCGACTACACCAATTCCCGCTGGGGTTCGATGCGCACCGCATGGCGGTTCACCGTGCGCGACGGCAAGATCAGCCGATTCGAGACCGGCCAGGCGTGAGACCGCACGCCTGATATGTTGCGCACGTGTTCGTCGCACCTCGCTATGGTTCGGGCTCGCTCGCCGATCTGTTTCCCTCGCTGCTCGCCGGACTCGGCGTGCCCGGCGAGGTCGACCGGCTCGGACTCGGCATCGCGGCCGACCGCATCTGCGTACTGCTGATCGACGGACTCGGCGCGGACGCGCTCGCGGCACACGCGACCGCGGCGCCGTTCCTGTCCGGCCTCGCGCCCGCGGTGCTGACCGCGGGCTTCCCGAGCACGACGGCGACCAGCCTCAGCTCGCTCGGCGTCGGCGTGCCACCGGGCGAACACGGCATCGTCGGCTATCTGCTGAACGTGCCCGGCTACGGCAAACTGCTGAACCCGCTGGCCTGGCGGCTGCACGGCGACGGATCGAAAGCGGATCTGCGCACCCAGCTGGTACCGGAGCGGTTCCAGCCCGCCACAACGGTTTTCGAGCGAGCCGCGGCCGACGGCGTCGCGGTGACCCAGGTGGCGCCGCGCTATCAGGCGGGCTCCGGGCTGACCAGGGCGGTGTTGCGCGGCTGCGAATTCCGTCCCTCGGTATCCACCGGTGACCTGATCTCCGGTGTCGGGGAGGCACTGCGTGCGGGTTCGCGCTCGCTGGTCTACGCCTACCACGGCGATCTCGACACCACCGGTCACGTGCGCGGACCGTCCTCGCGGGCATGGCGCCTCGAACTCGCGCACGTCGACCGCATGGCGGCGGCCATCGCCGAGAACCTGCCGCCGGGTGCGGTGCTGCTCGTCACCGCCGACCACGGCATGGTCGAGATCGACGATCGCGTCGACTTCGACAGCAGCGCTGAACTCTCCACCGGCGTCGCGCAGCTCGGCGGCGAGCCACGAGCACGGCACGTCTACACCGTCGACGGATCCGCCCCCGATGTCGCCGACACCTGGCGCGCGCTCCTCGGTCCCGACTTCGAGGTACTGGTGCGCGACGACGCGATCGCCCGCGGCTGGTTCGGGCCGACGGTCGCCGCCCACGTCATCGACCGCATCGGCGATCTGGTGGTCGTCGCACGCGCCCCGCGCGGCATCGTCCGCACCGGTGTCGAACCGCTCCAGTCCGCCCTTGTCGGCCACCACGGTTCGCTGACGGCCGCCGAGATGAACGTTCCGCTCCGTATATATGGAGCGAACGCCGCATAGGGTGGTTGGCGAACGCGGCATTCGTCGCACACCATGCCCCCTGGGAGGAAGTACACAATGAATGCGGACCCGACCCCGCACGGTGCGAGTCTTACGAGCACCTGTTCGCGGCGGCGCCAATTCAACACAGTCCTCGGAGTGGCGGTGGTCGCGTTGCTACTCGCGGGCTGCACCGATATTCAGCGCGCGCTCAACCGGGGCGGCGATACGCCGTGCAACGAGTACGTCAAGCAGGACCAGGACACCAAGCGCATGACGATCACCAAATTCGTCAAGCAGCAGACCGGTGACGAGCACGAGCCCGCGGGCACCGTCGTCGACGCGACGATGGTCTCGGTGGATCTGCTGTGCGGCGCACAGCTCAACGGCGAGACACCGATCAAGAACGCCGACGTGGCAGGCATTTTCATCAAGAAATGAAACGCCGGTGGTTCCCGCCGAACACTCCCGCACGGCTGCTGCGTACGCCATGATGAGAGAGCGAATTTGTGAGCAGCGGACGGCGTCCGCTTCGCGCCGGGCCGGGTGAAGCTGGATGCGGTCGTTCAATCGACGATGGGGTTTTGCGAGGTGGCACATTTGCGCACCCTCACCCAGCAGCGGGCCGAACTCGAAAGGGAATGGGAGCGCTGGGCGACCACGCCGACACCGGCGGGGCAGATCCAGCGCGGCCCTGCCCTGCGCACCGAGGTCGTACAGTCCTGGCAGCGTTCGCTACACACCGTCGATCCGAGTGCGACCGTGGCGCCGAGCCTCGACGATGTCGATGCCCGCTGGGCCGAATCCGCGCTGCGCGCGCCGATCACCCAGCTCGGCGATCAGCTGCGTGACATCTCCGAGGACGCGGGCTACCTGGCCGTAGTGACCGACGCCGACGGCACCATCATGTGGACACGCGGTGATCGCACGCTGCGCAGGCAGGCCGAGCAGGTGAACTTCGCGCCGGGCGGCTGCTGGGGCGAAAGCCATATGGGCACCAACGGTTTATCGCTCGCGCTGCATACCGACCGGCCGGAGACGGTGTTCTCCGCCGAACATCTGGTGGCCGCGCTGCACGGCTGGGTCTGCTATTCGGTGCCGATCCACGGGCCCGACGGCAGGAAGCTCGGCGTGCTCGATCTGTCCAGCGCGTGGAACCGCTCGCATTCGATGGTGATGCCGTCGGTGCGCGCGCTGGTCACCGCGATCGAATCCATGCTGCGCGTCTCGGCGCCGGCGCCCGTGCCCGGCGTGCGGCTGGAATGTCTCGGCGCGTCCCGGCTGATGCGCGACGGCAGGCCGCTGCCGCTGCCGCCACGGCAGCTGGAGATCCTGGCGCTGCTCGCGCTGGAGCCGGAGGGCTTCACGCCCGAGCAGTTGCAGGCCGCCATCTACGGCGACCGTCCGGTCTCGGCGAGCACGCTCAAAGCCGATGTCTCCCATCTGCGCCGGGCCACCGGCGGCGAGATCACCCCGCGCCGCTACATGCTCACCGCGCCGGTGTCCTGTGACGCCGTGGATCTGGTGGCCGCCATCTCGGCGGGCGACACCAGTTCCGCCGTCTGGCTCTACAAGGGCCCGTTGATGCCCGGTTCGGATACGCCCGGGATTCTCGACTGGCGTGCGTTCCTGGATGTCGGCGTGCGCAGCGCGGTGCTGGCCAGCGACCGGGCCGAGCACGCCGTGCAATTCGGCGAGCGCGCACCGGGCGATATCGAGGTGCACGAGCACGCCTTGCGGTTGCTGCCGCAGGGCGACGTGCGCCGTGCGACGGTGTCGGCCCGGCTGCACACCGCCTTGCGGCCCTAGCTACCAGCGCGGGTTTCCGGCACCAACCTCTCGCCAACCTCGGCACGCAATAGTGGCCCCGTCAGCGAAGTTTCCGCGAGGAGCGAGGGCCATGATCTACGCCAAACCCGGGTCGGACACCGGCATCGTCAGCTACGCCACCCGCTATGACAACTTCATCGGCGGGGATTGGGCGGCGCCGATCGAGGGCAGGTACTTCGACAATCCCTCCCCCGTCGACGGCGAAACCTTCTGCGCCGTGCCGCGTTCCACCGCCGCCGATGTCGACATGGCGCTGGAGGCCGCCCATCGCGCCGCCGAGGGCTGGGCCGCGACCTCACCGACCGAGCGCGCGAATATCCTCAACAAGATCGCCGACCGGATCGAGAACAGCCTCGAGCCGCTGGCCGTCGCCGAGACCTGGGACAACGGCAAACCGGTCCGCGAGACGCTCGCCGCCGATCTACCGCTCGCGGTCGACCACTTCCGCTACTTCGCCGGCGCGATCCGCGCGCAGGAGGGCGGCATCTCCGAGATCGATGCCGACACCATCGCCTACCACTTCCACGAGCCGCTCGGCGTTGTCGGGCAGATCATCCCGTGGAACTTCCCGATCTTGATGGCCACCTGGAAGCTGGCGCCCGCGCTGGCCGCGGGCAACTGCGTGGTGCTCAAACCCGCCGAGCAGACCCCTGCCTCGATCCTGCTCGTCATCGAGCTCATCGCCGACCTGTTGCCGCCCGGTGTGCTCAACGTGGTCAACGGATTCGGCGTGGAGGCGGGCAAACCGCTGGCCAGCAGCCCGCGGGTGGCGAAAGTCGCCTTCACCGGCGAGACGACCACCGGCAGGCTGATCCTGCAGTACGCGAGCGAGAACATCATTCCGGTCAGCCTGGAACTCGGCGGCAAGAGCCCGAATATCTTTCTGCCGGACGTCATGTCGGCAGAGGACGAATTCCTTGACAAGGCCGTCGAGGGATTCGTCATGTTCGCGCTCAACCAGGGCGAGGTGTGCACCTGCCCGTCGCGCGCGCTGATCCACTCGTCGATCTACGACGAATTCCTGGCCCGCTGCATCGAGCGGACCCGAGCGATCAAGGGAGGCAACCCACTCGACGACACCACCATGATCGGTGCGCAAGCCAGCAACGATCAGTACGAGAAGATCCTGTCCTACATCGACATCGGCAGGCGTGAGGGCGCCCGCGTGCTCACCGGAGGGGAAGCACGCAAGGTGGACGGCCTGCCCGGCGGGTACTACATCCAGCCGACGATCTTCGAGGGAGACAACACCATGCGGATCTTCCAGGAGGAGATTTTCGGACCGGTCGTCTCGGTGACCAAGTTCGACACCGTCGAGGAAGCGGTGCGCATCGCCAACGACACCCTCTACGGTCTCGGCGCGGGCGTATGGACCCGCGATATCAACACCGCGTACCGATTGGGCCGGTCCATCAAGGCGGGCCGGGTCTGGACCAACTGCTTCCACGCCTACCCGGCGCACGCCGCGTTCGGCGGGTACAAGAAGTCCGGCATCGGGCGCGAGAACCACAAGATGATGCTGGATCACTACCAGCAGACGAAGAACCTACTGGTCAGTTATTCCGCGAGCAAGCTCGGATTCTTCTGATGCAGAGCCGAATCCATCGCGTCGAGATCACCGACGCCGCACGCAACGTGCTGCGCAGGCTGATCGAGCAGCACGGCCCTGTGCTGTTCCATCAATCCGGCGGCTGCTGCGACGGCAGCTCACCCATGTGCTTCCCCGCCAGGGAGTTCCGTGTGGGAGCGGCCGACGTGCTGCTCGGTCACCTGGCGTGGCACACCGAATTCTGGATGAGCGGTGACCAGTACGAGCTCTGGAAGCACACGCATCTGACCGTGGATGTGGTGAACGGCCGGGGCAGCGGCTTCTCCCTCGAAGCGCCCGACGGTGTGCGTTTCATCATCCGCTCGCGTCTGCTCACCGACGCGGAGACGGCGGCGCTGGCGGCGGGACCGCCGCCACGCACAGGCGCGGACAGGATGACCTAGGCGTACCTCCGCATTCGCTCCGGCCATGCGCGAAGCGGACTCCGTCCGCTGCGACTGGGACGTCTAGGTACACACAAGCGAACCGGCGGCGGCGTCCGCCAGGTGGTCCGCAGACCCACCTGGCGGGCGCTGGTTCGGTATCAGCGACCGGGCAGGAACCGGATGGCGCGCGCGACGGTCATCAGGAAGCGCTGCCACTTGTCCTGTGAGAACAGCGGCGGCGCATCGAGGTTCATGAACCGGGTGACCACGACGGTCTGCGGTTCGGTGAACTTCAACAACCCGTCGGGGCCGTGCCTGCGCCCGACGCCGGAGATCCCCATCCCGCCCATCGGTGCGCCGGTGCTGCCCCAGGCCGGTGCGTAACCCTCGTCGACGCAGACCGTGCCCGCGTGCAGCCGGGCCGCGATGCGCTCGCCCTCGCTCTTGCTCGCGGCCCAAACACTGGCGTTCAGACCGTATTCCGTATCGTTGGCCAGCTTGACGGCCTCCTCCACATCGTCGACCGGATAGATCGACACCAGCGGGCCGAAGGTCTCCTCGCGGCCGCACTCCATCTGGTCGGTCACCTCCGACAGCACGGTCGGCTCGTAGAACAGCGGGCCCAGATCCGGCCGCGCCTTACCGCCCGCGAGCACTTTCGCGCCCTTGGAGGTGGCGTCGGCGACGTGCTTGCTCACCGTCTCCAGCTGTGCCTCGGAGATCAGGCTGCCGATATCGGTCGAATAGTCGTACGCGGCACCGACTTTCGCGGCGTCGACCGCGGCGACGAACTTCTCGGTGAATTCCGCGGCCACCGCGCGCTCGACATAGAGCCGCTCGATGGAGATACACAGCTGCCCGGCGTTGGAGAAGCAGGCGCGCACCGCCGCCTTGGCCACCTTGTCCAGATCGGCGCCGCGGGTGACGATCATCGGATTCTTGCCGCCGAGTTCCGCGGAGAAGCCGATCAGCCTGCGCCCGCACTGTTCGGCCAGGGTGCGCCCGGTCGCCGAGGAGCCGGTGAACATCAGGTAGTCGCAGCTGTCCACGATCGCCGTGCCGACCACGGTGCCCGGACCAGGCACCACCGCGAGCAGATCGCGCGGCAGGCCCGCCTGGTACAGCAGTTCGGCATTGGCCAGCGAGGAGAACGGGGTCTGACTGTCCGGTTTGACCACCACCGCGTTGCCGGCGAGCAGCGCCGGAATCGAATCGCCGATGGACAGCAGCATCGGGTAGTTCCACGGCGCGACGACGCCGACCACGCCCTTGGGCTGTGCCTGCACCGAGGTCCGGTTGAGTACGGGGAACGCGCCCTGTGCCGAGTGCGGTGCGAGCAGATTCGGTGCGACCCTGGCGAAGTAGCGGGCCGCGAACATCAGCCCCATGATCTCTTCCTGGGCCGCCCAGCGCGCCTTACCGGTTTCGGCCTGCACCACGTCCATCAGGAATTCGCGGTGCTCGACCACCAGCGCCCGGTAGCGCTCGAGCACGCCTGCGCGCTCCTTGACCCGCCTGGCGGCCCAGCGCACCTGCGCCGCGCGTGCTTTATCGAATGCGACCGCCACGTCCTCGGCGGTGCCGACGGGCACGGTACCGAGTGCCTTACCGGTGAAGGTCTCGGCGATCGACTTGCTAGGGCGCGCTTTCGGGTCGTCGATCGCGGCGAGCGCGCTCAGACGGTCGAAAACGGCGGCTTCCGGCGCCGGCATTGTGCCTCCTACTTGTCAGTAACCCCGAATTACATAAGCTTATCCGCCTCTCCGCGTACTCAGGCCAGACCCAGGTGACAGATCCGCCGCGTTGGCGGCCGGCGGTAAGACAGTGGCTGGGTCAGCCGGTCCCCCGGGAGTTACCCATGTCCTCACGAGATCAGTTGTCACCTCGACAGGGCCCGACCGTTCATGATCAACCGCATACAGGTATAGCTCACAATGTCAATTGCAGTCTCGCTCAACGGGAATCGAGCAAAGGACGAGTCGGTATGTTGCGTCCGTTCTGTTAAGTTGTGCCGATGTTCAGAGCGAGGCTCGGTGTCCGAACGCGGATATTGGCAATCGCGCTCATTCCGAGCCTGACTCTGTTTGTGGTCGGCGTGGGCGCAGCGGGATACCTGGTAGCCGAGGGCAACAAGGCGAAGAACTGGGCCATCGAAATGCAGAAGGCCCAGGCGCCGACCAGGGAACTGGTCGAGGCCGTCCAGCAGGAACGGCACCTGTCGCTGGCCTTGCTCGCCGGGGACGAGACCGCGGGCCCCGCGCTCGCCGCCGCCCGCCCGCGAATGGACAGCGCGTTCCGCGGGCTCATCGCCATCTCGACCGGGATACGCAAGGTCGACGATTCCAAGATCGGTGACGACCTGGCCGGGTTCAACACCCTGTTCACCCAGATGGCCGCGGTGCGTTCGGGCGTCGACGCGGGACAGATTCCGCCGGGCGACGCCTACGTCTTCTACAACCATCTGCTGGACGTGGTCTCGGTCGGCTCGCAGGTGGCCCAGCAGTCCGCGCCCGACGCCGAGATCGGCGTGGAGATCGCCGAGGGCATGCGGACGCTCTACGCGACGGAGGCGATGTCGCGCAGCAACGCGCTTGCCTTCGCGATGGTCACCGAGAATCGGCCGGGCCCGGTCCCGATGGACGAGTTCCTGCGGCAGATCGGCTACTACCACACCGAGATCGTCACCCTGACCACCGAAATCGATGGCTACCAGAAGGAACTCGGCAACAAGATCACCCACAGTGCGTCGTGGCAGCGGCTCAGCGAGATGGAAAGCGCCATCGCGCAGCGCAATACCACCCCGGCCACGGTGCCGAACAGCTCCAGCTCCAGCAGCAGCTCGTCCAAACAGGCCACCACGCCGCCGCTTCCGCTGACCATGACCGAATGGCAGAGCACCGCGGCCGAGGTCAACAAGCAGCTGGTCGACCTGTGGATGGTGCAGAACAAGCACACCCAGGAACTCGCCGAGGAGAAGGCGGCGCGCGACGAGCGGAACTCGCTGCTCGGCGGCATCGCGGTCGTGGCGATCAGCCTGACCGCCTTCCTCATCGCGCTGGTGCTGGCGAACCGGATCATCCGCAGGCTCAAGCGATTGCGCGGACAGACCCTGCTGCTCGCCGACGAGCGACTACCGGAGATGATGCGCAAACTGCGCGAGGGTGAGACGGTCTACCCGGCCGCCGAATCGCCGGTGCTCGACTACGGCCGCGACGAGATCGGCCAGGTGGCCAAGGCATTCCAGCACGCGCACGCGGCGGCCGTCGCAGGCGCCATCGCCGAAGCGCGCACCCGCGAGGGTGTGAAGGCGGTCTTCCTCAATATCGCGCACCGCAGCCAGATCGTGGTGCACCGGCAGCTGGAGATCCTGGACGACGCCGAACGGCGCCAGGAGGATCCGGCCCTGCTCGACACGCTGTTCCGCCTCGATCACCTGGCCACCCGGGAGCGGCGCAATGCCGAGAACCTGATCATCCTCGGCGGCGGCCAGCCGGGACGGCAGTGGCGCAATCCGGTGCCGCTGATCGACCTGGTGCGCAGCGCCATCGGCGAGACACTCGACTACGCCAGGGTGCGCGTAGCCAGGCAGCCCGAGGTGCAGATCGCCGGCACCGTTGTCGCCGACCTCATCCACCTGCTCGCCGAACTCGTCGACAACGCCACCGCGTTCTCCCCGCCGCAGTCGCGGGTCGAGGTGTCGGGGAATATCGTCGGCAAGGGCGTGGTCACCGAGATCATCGACCAGGGCATGGGCATGCCCGAGGCCGAGCTCACCAGGGTCAACGAAATGCTGCGCCACCCACCGGATTTCGGTGTCGCCGCGCTGTCCTCCGATTCACGCCTCGGCCTGTTCGTCGTCGCCCAGCTCGCCGCGCGCCACGGTGTCTCGGTGCGGCTCACCGAGTCCGACTACGGCGGGATCCGCGCCATCGTGCTGATCCCCACCGCGCTCATCGCCGGCGAGACCGCCGCGCTCGCGCCGACGCCGGAATTGGCCGATCCCGCACGCCACCAACATTTCCCGCCACCCGCCGCGCTGGAGTCCGCCGCGGCCGCCGCGCCGGAACCGCTGGCAACGCCGACCGCTACCATGGTGGTAGAACCGCCGAAGGCGGTGTCCGCCAACGGATTACAGCACGCTGAAGAGGCGCGCACGACACCGGACGGCCGTCCGGCATTGCCGCGCCGCAACCGGCAGGCTAGTCTCGCACCCGAATTGGCGGAACCGGCGATCCCGGAACCCGCCCCGGAACGCGCGCGCTCCGCCGAGCAGGCCCGAGACCTCATGTCCGCCATCGAAAACGGCACCAGGCAGGGCCGTAAGCCGCTGTCCAGCTCTACGGACGAACAGGAAGGTAAGTGACCACTTCCCATACAGGTGATCTCAACTGGCTGCTCGATGATCTGGTCGATCGACTGGCCGGCGTGCGTCAGGCGGTGGTGCTGTCCACCGATGGTTTGTTACTCGGCCGCTCCGCCGCGATGACCCGCGAGGACGCCGAACATTTCGCCGCGATGTCCTCCACCCTGTACGGGCTGGCGCGCAGCGCGGGCAGCCGCTTCGACGGCGGCGGCGTGCGGCAGGCGGTGATCGAACTCGACCGTGCGGTCCTGTTCGTCACCTCGGCGGGCGACAACGCCTGCCTGGCATTACAGGCCAACGAGTCGGCCAACCTGGGGATGGTTGCCTACGAGATGAACCTGACCGTGCAGCGGGTCGGCAGCTATCTGTCGACAACACCGCGGCGCGGCCCCGAATAAGGAACAGTCATGACGCGTCGTTTGGGTGAGCCGTTTTTCGACGAGGCGGCGGGCCCACTGGTCCGGCCCTACGCCGTGACCAAGGGACGCACCATCGGGGCCGGACACGACCTCGACATGCTGACGGTGGTGGTCGCGGCACGGCCCGCGCCCACCCTGCGCCGTACCGAACCCGAATACGCGGACATCATCCGGCTCTGCCGGGATCCGCAATCGGTGGCCGAGGTCGCGGCGGCCTTGAAACTCCCCTTGGTGGTGACCAAGATCCTCGTCGGTGACCTGATCGGCGAGGGACATCTGATCTTCCGGGCGCCGGTGCAACCCGATGCCGGCCCCGGCGACCTCAACGTATTGCGAGCGGTACTGGATGGCATCCGAAAAATTTGACCCGGCCAAGCTCGACCCGAGCCCGGTCCCGCACCTCGCCGCCTCGGTGAAGATCCTCATCGCGGGCGGATTCGGTGTCGGTAAGACGACCATGGTTTCCTCGATCAGCGAGATCGCGCCGCTGCGCACCGAGGAGCTGATCACCGAGGTCAGCACCGGCGTCGACGACCTGTCCGGGGTCGAGCAGAAGTCGACGACCACGGTGGCACTGGACTTCGGCCGCATCACCATCGATCGCGACCTGGTGCTATATCTGTTCGGCACACCTGGCCAGGACCGGTTCTGGTTCCTCTGGGACGAGCTGGCCAGGGGCGCGCTCGGCGCGGTGGTGCTCGCCGACACCCGCAGGCTCGGCAACTCCTTCGCCGCCGTCGACTTCTTCGAACGGCGTGGCCTGGCCTTCATAGTCGCGGTCAACTGTTTCGACGGCGCGCCGCAGTACACCACCGACGAGGTACGCGACGCGCTCGACCTCGACCCCGGCACGCCGGTACTGCTCTGCGATGCCCGCAGCCGCGAATCCTGTAAGAACGTGCTGCTGACTCTGGTCGAGCATCTGATCGAACGGGCAGGTCGCGCACCGGTCGCCAGCTGATTTCAGACCAGCTCAGCTCAGATCTGGTGCAACCAGGCGATGAACAACACGATCCCGCCCGCGGTGAGTGCCACGGCGAGCGGGATCGGCCAGCGCGGCGCCGCACGGCCGAGTAGCGCCCGGGCGAGGCGGCGCTGGAACACGCCCAGTGCGGCGAGGACAGCCAGCCACGCGGGCAGCAGCCCGATGCCGAGCAGGGCGTGCACGGCCCACGCGCCCGCGAGTGTGGGCCCGCCCCAAGAGTTCTCGTAGTTGCCCGACGCCAGCAGCGGATAGAACGCACCGCGCACTGCCGCGAGGCCCGCGAGAAAAGCGAGGAACCAGGTCAGCAGCCCGACGACACCGCTGAGCACCGCGTGCACAGCCGCACGGACTGCCAATCGCTCTCCGAGAGCGAAGGATTCGCCGAACATCCGGCGCGGCACCCGCAGGCGGACCGCGACGGGCGTGGCGGCCAGCGGCAGCGCCCACAGCGCGTAGGCGGCCGACCGCAGCAGCTTTCGTAGCGAGCTCATGCCGCCGACGGTAGCGCGCCGGGACGGTTGCTCAGTGCAGCTGCCCCGCGTCGACGAGGTCGTCGAACAGTAGTTGGTCGACCGGCGGCACCTGGGCGCGATCGGCGTAGGTGAACCAGGCGACCTCTTCGATTTCGCTGCTTGCGGCCAGCGTTCCGTGATAGTCGGCGGTGTAGCAGCTCATCCGGACCACCGACGGGCCGTGGTTCGCCTCGTAGGTGCCGACGTGCGCGACGGTCTCGGGCAGCAGCGCGACGGTGAGCTCCTCCTCGATCTCGCGCAGCAGCGTCTGCAGATCGGTCTCCGCGCCCTCGCGCTTACCGCCGGGGATGTAGAAGACGTCCTTGCCGCGCGGCCGCGCGCACAGGATGCGCCCCTGCTCGATGCGCACCCACGCCACCGTATCGATCAGCATCAGCGCAGCCTATCGCGGGATGAGCGACGAATCCCGCGCGCCTGGGCCGAGGATCGGCCGCTGATCGCCGAGCGTCACATGCTCGCCGCAGTGCGAGCAGACCGGTTCGACGGTCATCGTGTGGCCGCACGCCTCGTGCACCACCTGCAGTGGCGGACCGTCGGGCGCGGCCCACTCGTCGCCCCACTGCCGCATCGCGGTGACCACCTGCCACAGCGACCGCCCCTTCGGAGTGAGCCGGTAGTCGTAGCGCACCGGGTTCTCCTGATACGGCTCCTTGACCAGGATGTCGTGGAAGAGCAGGTGTTCCAGGCGCTGGGTGAGCACGTTGCGCGCGATGCCGAGGCGGTGCTGGAAGTCGTCGAAGCGGGTGACGCCGAGCAGCGCGTCGCGCACGATCAGCAGCGTCCACCATTCGCCGACCACCTCCAGGCATTGGGCCAGCGAACAGTTCATGTCCTCGAAGCTCGTTCTGCGCATGACACCAGCATAGTCAGTTGCTTCACAGAACTCACTGCCCTATGGTTCGTTGCATGAAGCAACTGACCAACCGGTGGTCGACCCGCCGAACCTGCCGCGCACTCGGCTGAACTGGAGTGAATTCGTGAATACCGTTGTCGCCCCGCCGGATCGGCCCGCCGTCGATTCGCGGATCGTGCTGGCCATCGTGTCGGTGGGCGTACTGCTGTCCAGCCTGGACCTGTTCATCGTCAATGTCGCGCTGCCGGATATGGCGAGCGATTTCGCCGGCGCGAATATCTCGGGACTGTCCTGGGTGCTCAACGCCTACGCGATCGTCTTCGCCGCACTCCTGGTGCCCGCCGGGCGGCTGGGTGATCGGCGCAGCAACCGCACCACCTTCCTGCTCGGGCTCGGTACGTTCGTCCTCGGCTCCGCGCTGTGCGCCGTCGCGTGGAACGTGGGCGCGCTCATCGCCTTCCGCGCGTTGCAGGCGGTCGGCGGCGCAATGCTCACCCCGACCTCACTCGCGCTGGTGCTTGCCGCGACGCCCGCGGCTAAGCGGCCCATGGCGGTGCGGCTGTGGGTGGCCTTCGGCGGTCTCGGCGCGGCCCTCGGCCCGGTGCTCGGCGGCATCCTGGTCGAATTCGGCTGGCGCTGGGTGTTTCTGGTGAATGTGCCGATCGGCCTGGTCGCGGTGGTCATCGGCCTGCGGCTGCTGCCGAACCCGCCCGGCGACGGCGGCAGGCTGCCCGATCTGCTCGGCGCGCTGCTGCTGGTCGGCACCATCGCCTCGTTCGTGCTCGCACTGGTCAAGGGCCAGGAGTGGGGCTGGAACTCCGCCGGTGTGCTCGCCGCGTTCGTGGCGACGGTGATCCTCGGCGCCGCCTTCGTGGTGTCCTCGTCCCAGCATCACAGCCCGATCGTCGATCCGGCATTGCTGCGCGCCCCCAATTTCGCACTGATGGCGGCCAATTCGGTGTTCTTCAATATCGCCTTCGGCGCGATGCTGCTGTCCTCGGTGCTCTGGGCACAGGACGTCTGGGACTGGTCGGCGCTGCGCACCGGTCTGGCGATCGCACCCGGCCCGCTGGTGGTGCCGTTCGTCGCGGTGCTGGCGGGCCGGTTCATCGGCAAGCTCGGCGCGGGCCGGGTGATCGCCGCGGGCGGTGTCGTGTTCGCGCTCGGCATGATCTGGTGGGCCCAATCCATCACCCTCGCACCGGATTACATCGGCGGTCTACTCGGCGGCATGATCGTCAGCGGCATCGGCGTCGGCCTCACCCTGCCCACCTCCTTCGCCGCGGGCACCAGCGGCCTGCCACCGCAACGTTTCGCCACCGGCTCGGCGGTGCTGAGCATGTCCCGCCAAATCGGCCTCGCCGTCGGCGTCGCCATCCTGGTCGCCATCATCGGCACTCCCACCTCCCCCACGGCAACCCTCGACGCCTTCCACCGAGCCTGGTACGTCACCGCCGCCCTGGCCGTGATCGCAGGCCTGATCGGCCTGGCCGCCAAAATGCCCGAACCCGTTGCCCCACCCCAGCATCAACCGGCATAGCACCCACTCGCGCCCGGCATACCTCGCTGATGCCGGGCGCGAGTGGGTGAACGGCCGAGTGCTCGTCCGGGGCAACGGTCACGCTCGGCCGACTACCTGCGGCGTAGCATGACCGGTGACCCGAGGCCCTACTCCGAGCGAGGCAACCAGTGACCGTGCTACCCGTGTGGGCCGACGATCCGGGCGCCCTGGAGATGACGGAGGCGGACTATGACCGCCTGCCCGATGATCTGCGCAAGTTGATCGAGGTCATCGATGGCAATGTCATTCGCTGTCAAAGCGGGTCCACCGAGCACAGCGACGTGGCGCGACGGCTCGCCAATGGACTGGAGGCCGCCAAGCCCGCCGACCCGTGCACACGCGTATCCACCGATGTCGATGTCCGCTTCGTTCGGCGCCGAAACCGGGATGACTCTTTCTCGTTTCGCCGCCCCGATGTCACCGTCTACCGCTGCGTCGAGCGTGGCGCGAAGCTGACGACCGAGGACGCGTTGCTCGTCGTCGAAGTGGTTTCCCCGGGATCCGGCTACACAGATACCGTCGACAAACTGGCCGAATACGCATACGAAGGCATCCCGGTCTATCTGATCGTGCATCTGGACGCGGGCCTCTACGTCAAGATGATCCAGGAATACCGGCTCGACTGGGCCACTCGCGCCTACCGGCCCGTGGAGCCGCACCAGGAAGCCTTGGTGCTGGAAAGCCCGTTCCCCGTGACGATCCCGTTCACGCAGCTCGACGGCTGACTACGCCTCTGCCGGTCCGGGCAGGTCGAGCTCGCGCGCGAGCGCTGCCAGCAGCTCGACCTGCTGCTCCGGATGCGACGACAGGAGATGCAGCGCAATGTGCACCTCGTCGGCACCGACGGCCATGGCGCGTTCGAGGTCGTGAAGTACAGCCGCGGTGAAGGCGCCGGGAGCGAGTCGATGACGCGCCGGAATCACGTTCACTACGACGGTGCCGGTGCCGCCCGCCGCTCGGTACCAGCCGATGTTGGTACCGGTGTCGTTCCAGTCGATCGCGGTGGTGATGAAGCCGTCGCCGATGCGGGCGGCGCGTTCGATGGTGCGGCGATTGATCGCCCCGATGAACACGGGGATGGTGGTTCCGTGCGGCTTCGGGCCGACCATCGACGGCGGGATCTGATAGTGCTCGCCAGGGAACTCGACAGGGTCGGGGGCCCAGCATGCCCGCATCGCGGCGATGTGCTCGACGAATCCGGCGCCTCTGCGGCCGACGGGCACTCCCGCCGCGACGAACTCTTCGGGAATATAGAACGGTGGCAGCCGCGTGCCGCCGCCCTGGCCGACACCGACATCCAACCGCCCCCGGGACAGCCGGTCGAGCGTGGCAAGCCGGCGAGCCAGGATGACGGGCGGCTGGAAGATCGAGTTCACGATGTCGGTGGTCACGCGGATCCGCCGGGTGTGCGCGGCCGCCCAGGTCAGCACCTCCAGCGAGTCCCAGGCGTGCGCCTCGGGCAGGCCCGCGTCATTGCTCCAGTGCGGTCCGGCCGGGATCAGCATCCGGTCGCTGGCGGATACGGCGTGGAATCCGAGCCTTTCGACGGTCTTGGCCACGGTGACGACGGCGTCGGGGTCGGCGTAGGGCTCGATGTACGGCAGGCTGACGCCGATGCGTGGCAGATTCATTCCTATACTCCCCGTGGTAGCCGTTGGGTGCGGAACGCCCAGGTGAGGCGTCCCTTGGGAGATAGTCGGAACGGGTATCAGATTCTTGCGGGCCGGTGCGCAAGAACGCGCCACCGGCTCCGACTTGATGGTGAACGGCGCTCGATGGCGCCGTCCGACCATCTGAGGAGACAACGTGAAGTTCTTGCTGATCATGCACAGCAACCCGCGGATCTGGGATGCGCTCACGGACGAGGAGCGCACCGCGGTGATGAGTGGCCACGGCGCGTTTATCGAGACCACCACCAAGTCCGGGGAGCTGATCAGCACCGCCGCGCTGGCCGACCCGTCGCAGAGTGCCGTGGTCCGGGTGCGGGCCGGCGTCCCGGCGGTGACCGACGGGCCATACCTCGAGGCCAAGGAGTACCTCGGCGGCTACTACCTGGTGGAATGCGAAAGCCGGGAGCGGGCACTGGAGCTGGCCGCGCTCATCCCGGACGCCGGCGTCGAGGGCCTCGGCATCGAGGTGCGGCCGGTGGTCTTCGCGGCCGATCACTGAGCGCACCGTGAAGTTCCTGCTGAATCTCTACCTCAGCACCGCGGCTCTCCCCGGGGACGGGTGCGACCGTGAGCGGTTCCTGGCGGCTTCCGGGCAGGCAGGGGAACTGATCAGCGGTCACGTGTTCGCCGATCCGTCCATCAGCGCCGTCGTCTCGGTTTCCGACGGCGTGGTGACGGTGACCGAGGGGCCGTATTCGCGGGCCCTGGATTACGTCGCGGGCCAGTACCTGGTCGACTGCGAAAGCCGAGAGCGGGCACTGGAATTGGCCGCGCTGATATCGAACGGTCACAGTGGCGGCGTCGAGGTGCGACCGCTGATGGACTCGGCCGGGATGGAGATGTGAGCACGCCCGCACGACTCGAGGACCTGCTGCGCGAACTGGCGCCGCAGGTCCTCGGCGTGCTCCTGCGCCGCTACGGCGGGTTCGAGGAGTGCGAGGACGCGGTCCAGGAGGCCTTGCTCGCCGCGGCGACGCAGTGGCCCGCGGACGGGATCCCGGACAGCCCGCGGTCCTGGCTGGTCACCGTCGCCGCACGCCGCGTGGTCGACCAGGTACGCAGCGAGCAGGCACGCCGCCGCCGGGAGGCCACCGCGGCGCTGCTGACGGCGCCGGGCGACGAAGGCCCCCGCGACCAGGACGACACGCTCGCGCTGCTGTTCCTGTGCTGCCATCCGGCGCTGACGCCCGCCGCTCAGGTCGCACTCACGCTGCGTGCCGTCGGCGGGCTCAGCACCGCGGAGGTGGCGCGGGCCTTCCTGGTGCCGGAGGCGACCATGGCGCCCCGGATCAGCCGGGCCAAGCAGCGGATACGCGCCGCCGGAGCGACGTTCGCGATGCCGAGCGCCCAGGAATGGGCGGCGCGGCTCGACGCTGTCCTGCAGGTGCTCTACCTGATCTTCAACGAAGGCTACACCGCCAGTTCCGGACCCGATCTGCACCGCGCCGAGCTCACCACGGAGGCGATCCGGCTCACTCGGATGCTGCGCCGGTCCCTGCCCGCTGACGGTGAGGTCGCCGGGTTGCTGGCGCTGATGCTGCTGACCGACGCCCGCCGCGCGGCCCGCACCGGGCCGGACGGCACCCTGATACCGCTGGCCGAGCAGGACCGGAACCGGTGGGACGCCACCTTGATCGAAGAGGGCGCCGCGCTGATCACTGCCGCAATGGCCACTTCACCCCTCGGCCCCTACCAGCTTCAGGCGGCGACCGCCGCGCTGCACGTCCAGGCGCCGCGGGCCGAGGACACCGACTGGGGGCAGATCCGCATCCTGTACGAAATCCTCGGCCGGATCGCACCGAACCCCGTGGTCACCCTCAATTACGCCGTCGCCGTAGCGATGACCAGCGGCCCGCGGACCGGACTCGAGCTGCTGGAGGGACTCGACGGCGATCCTCGGATGGCCCGCCACCACCGCCTCTACGCCGTCCGTGCCCACCTGCAGGAACTGGCCGGCGACAACGCTGCCGCCCGCACGAACTACCAGCTGGCCGCCCGGCACACCACGAGCCTCCCCGAACAACGCTACTTGCGAGACCGGGCACGCAACCTGGACCGATAGCGGGGAAATCGGGGTTTTTCCGGATAGGCGAGGATGCGGCTATCCGACTACCTTGACCGCCAAGGCAACTCGATCCAGCAACGACACAGGGAAGCATATTGTTGGCAAAGAAGTCCGCACGATCGAGTGCGGCGACTCCCCGCACGCGCAACGGTGTGCTGGTGCTCGCCGCCGCGGTAGTTCTGATCGGGACCGTGGCCGGAATCGGTATCGCCAGAACAGTACCGGCAGATCCGCCCGCCGCCGCACTGGATCGCTTCACCCATCAACAGTTGGAGTGGGGTTCGTGCGACAGCGATCTCTTGGATCGCGCCGGCGCGCAATGCGCGAATGTGACTGTGCCGCTGAACTATGCGGAACCACGGGGACGCACCATTTCCGTGGCGATCTCACGAGTGCGCGCGACCGATCAGGCACACCGGCGAGGGATCCTGCTGTCGAATCCGGGCGGCCCCGGCGGCCGCGGTCTGGACTTGCCGGTGCGACTCGGTCGAGCGGCGCCGTCGTATCCGTGGGGGCTTTATGACCTCATCGGTATGGACCCGCGCGGAGTGGGTCGATCGACGCCGGTCCACTGCGGATGGACGATCGGGGACTCGTTCCAGTCGGCCGGAGCCGATCCGGCCGGATTCGGGGAATCCGTTGCCACCCAAGCCGATTTGGCGGCACGGTGCCTGGCCGCCGACGACGGTATGTTGTCCCACATCACGACTCGCAATACGGCGCGGGATATCGACCTCATCCGCACATTGCTCGGCGAAGACCGGATCAACTATTTCGGGATGTCCTACGGCACCTATCTGGGGGCCGTCTACACACAGATGTTTCCGGATCGCACCGAACGGATGGTGCTCGACAGCGCAGTCGATCCGGCACGCTACGGCAGCGACGTGATGATCCAGGATCAGGGAGCGCCGCTCGAGGAAGCCCTCGACGCGTTGGCGGACTGGACCGCCGCCCGAGCCGATCGGTATCGGCTGGGAACCACTCGTTCCGAGGTTCGTGCGGTGGTGTCCGGCCTGATCGAACAGGCCGCCCGGCAACCGATCCGGGTCGGCGCCTACGAGGTGGACGATCACTGGCTACCGTCGGTGTTGTTCGGCTACCTGCACGACTCCCGCCGGTTCGACGACGCGGCCAACGCTGTTCGGCAGCTCGCGGACGCCGCCGCGGGACAGCTGACCGAGCCCAGCGCCGACTTGGCGCAGACGCTGAGCGGGCTGCTCGACGCGACGGCGGATGACGCCATCGCATCCGTGGAATCCTCGACCGCCGTGGTGTGCGGTGATGTCAGCGCGCCGCGCGACCCAGCGTGGTATCGGCGCAATGTCGAATCCAGTCGTGCCGGCCAGCCGGTGTTCGGGCCGCTGGTCAACAACATCTCCCCGTGCGCGTTCTGGCCCGCGCCCGTCGAACCACGCGTCGACGTGCGCAATGCCACGCCCGTGCTCATCGTGCAGGCCACCGGTGATCCGGTCGCGGCATACGGAGAAGGCGTCGGTCTGCACCGAACCATGACCGCGTCACGGCTGGTGACACTGCGAAATGTCATCGTGCACGGAGCGTTCACCGTCCCGAGTAGCTGTGTGAGCCAGGCCGTCGAAACCTATCTTCGCGACGGTGGACTGCCCGCGACCGATCTCATCTGTCACGCCGACTGATTGTCGCGGCTCGTCAGAGCTCGCCCTGTTCGCGGCGACGGTCGAGGTCGCGTTCGTGTTCCATTTGCTGGCGGCGGGCCTCGCGGCGCTGTTCTTCGGCACGTTCGCGCAGGCCGCGGAGGAAGGCTTCGTCGTCTTCCGGGCTCTGGGCGACGTAGCGGCCGGGTCGGTCGTATTCGGAGTATCGGGTGTTGGAGCGGGTCGACGATTCGTGCAGTGGGCGGCCCGCGAACAGCCATAGCAGTGCGCCGACGGTCGGGATCAGGATGACGACGATCAGCCAGCCCATCTTCGGCAGGTGGCGAATGCCCACATCGGGACAGGTGATGATGTCGACCAGGCAGTAGACCCACAGGGCCAGCGTGATGAGCCCGATTACGGCATATGGCATGAATTCACTCCTCGCAGAACACGGTGTTGTGCGGCCTGCCCGCCCCGTGGTCTTCGATATGCCGCTGAATCCCCCCGCCGAACCGGCCTCTAGGAAGAATACCCGCTGGCTACCGCACCGGCACCACCGAATCGGTCCCCCCTCGCTGCACATCCAGACGTGGGCTACCGTTCAGCAATCAGGCGTTGGCGCGACCGACGAAGGGACTCATGAGATGCCCGGAACCGATTCATCCCCACTGCGGTACGACGTGATGTGCGCCAAGAGACCGGGTGTGACCCGGGATCTGCCGCCGGGCAAAGAAGACCTGCAGTGGGTGGTCAACACGGCCACCCTGATCTCCGACGACCGCGACGCGGTGCTGGTGGACACCTTCGCCACCATCGACCAGAATCGCGAGCTCGTCGACTGGGTGCGGGCGCACGACCGGAACTTGCGATACATCTACATCACCCATGGGCACGGCGATCACTCCTTCGGGATCGGGCAGCTGAGAGAGGTGTTCCCCGAAGCCCGCGCCATCGCCTCCGCGGGTGCCGCCGCGGCTGCCGCGAAGGACGGTAGCCCGGAGGGCGTTGCCGCCTTCTGGGGCAAGCTCTTCCCCGGCCGGATTCCGGATCCACGCGAGTTCCCGGAAGCGCTCGATGGCGACCGGTTCGACATGAACGGCCACGTCTTCGAGGTGATCGACACCGGATTCACCGACACCGCGGGCACCACCGCGCTCTGGGTGCCCGAGCTGCGGCTGGTGGTCGCGGGGGATGTGGCCTACAACGGGATTCACCAGTACATGCCCGAGACCACCACCGCGTCCCGCGAGAACTGGATGCGCGCCACGGACAAGCTCGCGGCACTCGATCCGAGCTATGTAGTCGCGGGCCACAAGATTCCCGAGCATACGGACGATCCGAAGATCCTCGCCGAGACCAAGCAATACCTGGCCGATTTCAATCGACTCGATGCCGCCACCGATACCGCCGAGGAGCTCTACGCCGCCATGCTCGAGCTCTACCCGGACCGCGCGAATCCCGGATCTCTGTGGGGCGGCGCGAAAAAGGCCAAGCAGCCCGCCTCCTGATCCGTCTTCACGAATTCTTCAGCCATGGATCGGAAGGATCGTGCCCGCGTCGACCGGCAGGCGGCGCAGTGACACCACCAATGGAGGCGAGACGTGGAGACAGGCAGGTTCGGCCGGGCGATGGGAGCGGTCGCCGCCGCGGTACTGCTGGCCGTCGTCACGGCGTGTGCCTCCGAAACGGCTGCCGCCGAACAGGATTCGCGACCGACGCAGTGGAAGCTGGTGTGGTCCGACGAGTTCACCGGCCGGGCCGGTGAGCGGCCCGACCCCGGCAAATGGGTCTACGACCGAGGCGGCGAGCCGCAGTGGGGCAATGCCGAGTGGCAGTACTACACCGACCGCCCCGAGAACGTCTCGCTCGACGGCCAGGGACATCTGGCGATCACCGCCCGGCGTGAGCGACTACCGGGGATGACGCCATGCCCGCACGGCCCCTGCGATATCACCTCGGGCCGAATCACCACCCGCGACAAGCTCTCGCGCGCCTACGGCCGGTACGAGGCATCGATGAAGATCCCGGACGGAAAAGGCCTGTGGCCCGCGTTCTGGATGATGGGCGCCGACATCGATCAGCATCCGTGGCCGGCGAACGGAGAAATCGACGTCATGGAGACCGTCGGCGACGATCCGGGCCTGGTGCACGGTTCGGCGCACGGCCCCGGTTTCGTCGACCCCGGCTTCACCGACAGTTATCAACTGCCCGACGGGCAACGGCTGGCCGACGCCTTCCACACCTACGCCGTCGAGTGGAGTCCGCACCGGATCGACTGGCTGCTGGACGACACCCGCTACTTCTCCCTGTCGAAGGACCAGCTCACCGCGGATCAGAAGTGGGTGTTCGACCACCGCTTCTACCTCCTGCTGAATCTCGCGGTGGGTGGCGGCTGGCCGGGCCCGCCGGATCAGTCCACGCGGTTCCCGGCCGAACTGCTCGTCGACTACGTCCGGGTGTACGCGCGAGTGAGCTGATCAGTCCGGCAGCAGCGGCACCGAAAGCCCTTCGCCGCGACCGAGTAACGCGGCACGGGTGACCGCGGCCGAACCGAACCGCTCGCGCAGCTCGTCGAGCGTGGCATCGAGGGTGTTGGCGGCACGGTGCTCGAACGGCAGCGTCAGCTGCAGCGTGCCGGCGTCGTCGAGGTTGGTCAGCGCCAGTCCGATCAGGGTGAGCCCGCGCTCCTGGATGAGCGGCATCGCGTCGTGCAGCAGGATGCGCGCGGCGCGCAGAATCGTCGCGGTGTGCTCGGTGGCCTCGGGCAGCGTGTGCGAGCGGGTAGCCCGGGTGAAATCGTCGAAACGCAAGCGCAGCACCACCGTTCGGCACACCCGGTCGGCGGCGCGCAGGCGGCGGCCGAGGCGATCGGTCAGCCCGTGCAGGTAGGCCTCGATCTCGTCGGGCGGGCGGTACCTGGCACCGAGCGCGCGCTGCGCACCGATCGAGCGACGGCGTTTCCCGGTCTCCACCCGGCGCGGATCACGCGCGAGCGACAGCGCGTACAGATGCCGCGCGGCGCCCGCACCGAGGATGGCGCGCAGCGGCGACTCGCCGAGATCGGCCAGTTGCCCGACCGTGGTGATGCCGTGCTCGTGCAACGTGCGCGCGGTGACATCGCCGACACCCCATAGTCTTTCGACGGGCAGCGGATGCAGGAAGGCGAGTTCGCCGTCCGGCGGCACCAGCCGCAGCCCATCCGGTTTGGCGACCGCGCTGGCCACCTTCGCCAGGAATTTGGTGCGCGCGATCCCCACCGAGATCGGCAGGCCGACCTGCTCGCGCACCTGGGCGCGCAGCCGCTGCGCGATACCGAGCGGCTCGCCCGCGATCTTGCGCAGCCCCTGCACATCGAGGAACGCCTCGTCGATGGAGACGCCCTCCACCAGCGGTGTGGTGTCGCGGAACACCTCGAACACCGCGCGGCTCGCCTCGGCATAGGCGGCCATCCGCGGCGGCACCACGATCGCCTGCGGGCACAGCCGCCGCGCCTGCCCGCCGTTCATCGGCGTGCGCACGCCGAATGCCTTCGCCTCGTAGCTGGCCGCGAGCACCACACCGCCGCCGACGATGACGGGCTTACCGCGCAGCCGCGGATCGTCGCGCTGCTCGACCGAGGCGTAGAAGGAATCGAGGTCGGCGTGCAGAATCGACGCCTCGGCGCGCGCGGTGATTCGCGGCCTGGTTCGCGCGTCGGAGTCGGACACGAACATATGTTCGCATACCCGGGTGACACTCCGGCGGAGACGCAATCTACGCTTTCACTACGTAGGAAGTCCCGCGGGCCGCTATGGTGGGCCGATCAAGTTGGACGATCGCGATGAGGGAGCGGCACGGTGCGTGGATTCGGAGATCTGGAGGCGGTGATCATGGACCGCATCTGGGATCGGGACGCGGAGACGACGGTCCGCGAACTGTTCGACGAGCTCGCCGCCGAACGCGACATCGCGTATACGACGGTCATGTCCACCATGGACAACCTGCATCGCAAGGGCTGGCTGGCCAGGCAGCGCGCCGGTAAGGCCTACCGCTACTGGCCGACGCTGACCCGCGAGGAACACAGCGCCCGGCTCATGCTCGAGGCGCTCGGCGCCGGCGGGCGTTCGGATCTGGTGCTGAGCCACTTCGTCGATCGCATCACCGAAGAGGAATCGGCGGGCCTGCGCGCCGCGCTGCGCAGGCTGACCACTCGCAAAACTCCCGAGGCGCCGTGACCCTAGCGTTCGCGTTGATGTGCTACGGCGGCGCGGTGGCCTTTTTCGGGCCACCGGTGCTGCGGCGTCTGACCCGCAAGGGCAGCGCGCCGCGGCTCGGCGTGCTGGCCTGGCTCGTCGCGATCGCGGGCGCGCTCGGCGCGTGGACCGCGGCGGGCACGCTGCTCATCGTCGAATTCGCGACGTTCTGGCAGCATCCCGCCGATACGGTGCGCGATATCGTCGGCTTGATCTGGGCCCCCGCGCGTGTCCATCGCGGGATGGCCGTGGAGGTGGCCGCATTCGTGGTGTCCGGGGTGATGGCCGCGGGCCTCGCCGCGTTGCTGCTGCGCACCGGCGGGCTGATGCTGCGCATGCGCAGGCACACCCATGCGCACGGGCGCGCGGTACGGATGGTCGGGCGCGAGGTGCCCGGCGTCGGCGCGGTCGTCCTGGATTCGACGGAGCGCCAAGCCTATTGCGTGGCGGGCAGGCCGGACACCATCGTGGTCACCAGCGCGGCGCTCGACGCGCTGACCCCCGATCAACTCGATGCGGTGCTCGCGCACGAGCGGGCCCACCTCAGCGGCAGGCACGCCGCGGTACTCGCCGCGCTGCGCGGCCTCGCCACGACGCTGCCCGGGATCAGGCTGGTCACCGAGGGCGCGGCCGAGATCGCCAGGCTGCTCGAGATGTGCGCCGACGACACCGCGACCCGCGCGCACGGCAGGGAGCCGCTGCTCGGCGCCCTGCTCGCCATCGTCGGCGTCGCCGATCCCGCGCCGGCCGGCGCGATGCACGCGGCCGGGACCGCGGTGCTCGCCCGCACCGAGCGTCTACTCGCGCCGGTGAGCGCGATCCGGCGCGCCACCAACCGCACCGCGCTGACCGGAGTGATCGCACTGACCGTGATCGGCCTTCTGGAAGTCGCCATCGGAATATTCTTCTGCAGCACGGTATTCGGCTGAGACGACAGGAGGGGGCCAGTGCGGGTCACCTGGGAACAGGTCTGGGCATGGCGGTTGCGGCGGCAGTACGTCGCCGAACGGGGCACGGGCAGCGTGCCGGAGATCGTCGCACGGTTGTGCGGGGTACAGGCGCAGGTCACCTCCGCCGCCGAGCTGGCGGTCGCGCTGCGCAGCGCGACACCGAAATCCGATGCCGTCGTCACCGAGCTCGCGGCGGGCACACTGATGAAGACGTGGGCGATGCGCGGCACGCTGCACGCGCTCACCCCGGATCTCGGTGCGGCCTGCCTCGCCGTGATGGCCTCGGCGCGCACCTGGGAGAAGCCGATCTGGCAGCGCAATTTCGGCGCGTCGCCCGCCGAGGTCGCCGCGCTCACCGAGGCGGTGGCCCGGATACTCGACGGCGTGGTGCTGACCCGTGAGGAGCTGGTCGGCGCGCTGGTCGCCGACACCGCGTTCCGCGGGCTCGGCGAGGAGCTGCGCTCCGGCTGGGGCGCGCTGCTCAAACCCCTTGCCTGGCAAGGCGCGCTGTGCCACGGCCCGGCGCAGGGCAGCAAGGTGACCTTCACCAGCCCGGCGCATCTGGTGCGCGGCTGGCGCGGGCTGCCCGAGCTCGACGCGGCCGCCGCGACCGCGATCCGCGCCTACCTCGGGACATACGGCCCGGCGACCCCGGAGACCTTCAACGCCTGGCTCACCCGCAACAGCCTGCGGAAAACGCAGGTGCGCGGCTGGTTTTCCGAGCTCGGCGACGCCATCACCGAGGTCGACGTCGCGGGCCGGACCGGCTACCTGCTCACCGAGCACGCCGACGAACTGGCCGCGAGCACACCCGACGAGAACGTCTACCTGCTCGGCGCTTTCGACCAGTACATACTCGGGCCTGGCACCAACGATGCGGAGCTGCTGCCCGCCGCGCATCGCGCCAAGGTGAGCCGGGCCGCGGGCTGGATCTCCCCCTTGGTCGTCGCGGGCGGGCGGATCACCGGGACCTGGGAGCTCACCGAGGACACGGTGCTGCTGAGCATGTTCGACGACGCGAAACCGTTGCCGGAGCACGGCATCGACGCCGCGGTGGATCATCTGGCCGCGGTGGCCGGGCGGCCGAAGCTGACGGTGCGCACCGGATAGTGCCCCGCGCCAGGCGATCTCATCGCCCGGCGTGCCGGTCGACCAGCACCGCCAGACCGTCCAGGATGCGCTGCAGGCCGAACTCGAAGTGGTCGAACTTCGGGTCGAACGTGTCGCTGGACAGCGAGGCGAGCACGGGATAGTCGCCGCTGGCCATGGCCCGCTCCAGCACCGGATGCTGGGCCTGCCAGAACTCGATATCGGTCATGGCCGATTTGCTTTCGGCCTCTTCCTGATACAGCTGCCCGCGCGCGACGCCGGCGACGTATCCGCTGACCATGATGACCACCGAGATCAGCTCCGGATCCGGCAGTCCCATCGGCCGGATCCGGGACAGCACCAGCTCCATACTCTCGACCGCGCCGGGACCCATCACCGGGCGGGACTGGTTGACCTGCAACAGCCAGGGATGCGCGCGGAACAGCACGAGGGATTCGCGCGCCAGCCCCTCCAGCGCTTCGCGCCAACCCTGCGCCGCCAGCTGGCTTTCGATCGGGCGCTGCACCCGGTCGAGCATCACGTCCAGCAGCTCGGCCTTGCCCGGCACGTAGCGGTACAGCGACATCGTTCCGGTGCCGAGCTCGGTGGCGACCCGGCGCATCGTCACCGCGTCCAACCCTTCGGCATCGGCGACCCGCACCGCGGCGTCGACGATGCGATCAAGCGTCAGTGCGGGTTTCGGGCCGCGGCTCGGCCGGGGGCCGGTGTTCCAGAGCAGGTCGAGCGTCCTGGCGAGATCGCCGCTGCCACTGGTTTCCGCGCTGCTCATGGTCGCAAGCTTAACCGCTTGCCGAGAAACTGGGTACGTTGTACCTTAATTCGGGTACGTTGTACCCAGTTTGGAGGTTCAGTGAACGACTACGCGGTCCTCGCCGAGGGGATCGAGAAGAAATACGCGGACAAGTACGCGCTCAACGGTTTCGACCTCACGGTGCGGCGCGGCACGGTGCACGGCCTGCTCGGGCCCAACGGCGCGGGCAAGACCACCGCGGTGCGGATCCTGTCCACGCTGATCCGGCTCGACGGCGGTTTCGCACAGGTCGCCGGGCTCGATGTGGTGCGCGAGCCGCGCGCGGTTCGCGCACGCATCGGCCTCACCGGCCAGTACGCGGCGGTCGACGAGGTGCTCACCGGACGGCAGAACCTCGAGATGTTCGGCAGGCTCTTCCACCTCGGTGGCAGGCAGGCCAAGCGGCGGGCGACCGAACTGCTGGAACAGTTCTCGCTCACCGACGCCGCGGATCGCGGCGCGGGCAAGTACAGCGGCGGCATGCGCAGGCGCCTGGATCTCGCGGCGTCGATGATCCTTTCGCCGGAGGTGCTTTTCCTCGACGAGCCGACGACCGGGCTCGATCCGCGCAGCCGCAACGAGGTGTGGGAATCGGTGCGCGGGCTGGTCGCCGACGGCACCACGGTGCTGCTCACCACCCAATACCTCGAAGAGGCCGACAAACTCGCGTCGCGGATCACCGTCATCGACCAGGGCAGGGCGATCGCGGACGACACACCGGACGGGCTGAAGAACACCGTCGGCGGCGATCTCATCGAGGTGGTCGCTTCCCAACCAGCCGATCTGCCCGTGGTCGCCAAGGTGCTGGCCAGGGTCAGCGAGGGCGAACCGGAGACCGACGACATCGAACGGCGGGTCTACGCGACGGTGTCCGATCGCGTCGCGGCGCTCACCGAGGTGGCGCGCACCCTGCAAGACGAGGGAATCGCGGTGGAGGACATCGGATTACGCAGACCGAGCCTCGACGACGTCTTCCTGTACCTGACCGGACACCGCACCAGCACCGAGGAAGTGGCCGCCTGATGAACAACACACGGATCTACTGGGCACTGGCCGACTGCTGGAATGTGGTGCGGCGCGGGCTGACTCACTATCAGCGCCAGCCCGTCAATATCTTGTGGGCGCTCGGGTTCCCGATTCTGTCGGTACTGCTCTACGGGTACGTCTTCGGCAGCGCGATGACGGTGCCCGGCGGCGGGGACTACAAATCGTTCCTGATGCCGGGCATGTTCGCCATGACGATGGCGTTCGGGTTCATCAACACCGCGACACTGGTGGTCAACGATGCCACCAAGGGCGTGATCGACCGGTTCCGCTCGATGCCGATGGCGTCCTCGGCGGTGGTGTCCGGGCGCGGGGTCACCGATCTGATCATGGCGTGCGCCGAGCTCACCATTCTGATGCTCACCGCGTTCGCCATCGGCTGGCGGCCGACCGGCGGAATCCTCGGCGGGTTGGCGGCTTTCGCGCTGCTGCTGTGGCTGCGGTTCGCGCTGATCTGGGTAGGCGTGTGGCTGGGGTTGATGGTGCCCAACCCGGAGGCGGCGGGCGGGCTGTTCGGCGTCGCATTCCCGCTCACGATGATCTCGAGCATCTTCGTCGCGCCGCAGCTGATGCCGAGCTGGCTGGGGTTCCTCGCAGCATGGAACCCGTTGTCCTCCACCGTCGCCGCGTCCCGCGAATTGTTCGGCACACCGGTCGGCGCAGGCGACTCCTGGATCGAATCCCACGCAACCCTGATGGCGGTCGTGTGGCCACTGATCCTGACGCTGATCTTCCTGCCACTGGCCGTGCGCCGCTTCCAGAACCTCAGCAGATAACCGTTCGCCGAGCGCAGTCGAATGGCCCTGCGACACGCCGCAATTGAGGGCCATATGACTGCGTTCGACGGATCTCGGTTGCCGCCGGTCCGACTTGTCGCTAACGTTCCGGAACGTCCTCGCCCAAGGCGCGCAGGCTCCGGATGAGCGCGCCCGCAATGGAGAGGGTGGCAGCCCGTTCAAGCCGGGCCGAGTCCGAGGGGAGCCCGGATCAGCCGGGCTCCCCTAAGCCGCTAATCCAGCCGCTCGATGATGGTGGCGTTGGCCAGACCGCCCGCCTCGCACATGGTTTGGAGTGCGTAGCGGCCGCCGGTCTGCTCGAGGTGATTCACCATCGTGGCGAGAATGCGGGTGCCGGAGGCGCCGAGCGGATGGCCGAGGGCGATGGCTCCGCCGCGCGGGTTCAGTTTCGCCGGATCGGCGCCGAGATCGTGCTGCCAGACGAGCGGCACCGGAGCGAACGCCTCGTTCACTTCGTAGGCGTCGATGTCATCGATGGTCAGCCCGGCGCGGGCCAGCGCCTTGCGGGTCGCGGGGATGATCGCGGTCAGCATCAGCAGCGGATCGTCACCGACGACGGCGAAGGAGTGGAACCGGGCGCGCGGGCGCAATCCGAGCGCGTTCGCCTTCTCCTCGCTCATGATCAGCGCGGCGGACGCGCCATCGGTCAGCGGCGACGAATTCCCCGGCGTGATGGACCATTCGATCTCCGGGAAGCGCTGTTTCATCGCCTCGTCGACGAACGCGGGTTTCAGCCCGGCCAGGCCTTCGGCGGTGGTGCCCGGACGGATGGTCTCGTCGGCGGTGAGTGTGCCCGCCGGGACCAGTTCGTTGTCGAAGCCACCCGCGGCCGCGGTCTCGGCGGCGAGCCGATGCGAGCGGGCCGCGAAGGCGTCGATGGCCTCCCGATCCAATTTCCAGCGCCGGGTGATGATCTCGGCCGCGGTGCCCTGCTGGATCAGGCCCTCCGGGAACCGGTGGGCCAGCGGCGCGCCGTTCGGATCCTTGCCCTGCGCGCTGGAGAACATCGGCGCCCTGCTCATCGACTCCACACCGCATGCGATCGCGATGTCGTACGCCCCGGCGAGCACTCCCTGCGCGGCGAAATGCGCGGCCTGCTGGCTCGACCCGCACTGCCGGTCCACCGTGGTTGCGGGCACCGAATCCGGGAACCCGGCCGCCAGCGCCGCGGTGCGCGAGATATTGAACGTCTGCTCACCGCTCTGCGTCACACAACCGCCGATCACATCATCGATCAGCCCCGGATCGAGATCGTTGCGCTCGACCAGCGCCCGCAGCACCCCCGCCAGCAGCGTAGCCGGATGCACTCCCGACAGCCCACCACCGGGTTTCCCCTTCCCGGACGGCGTGCGGACGACATCGACGATGACAGCGGAGGTCATAGCGGCTCCCTAACGCTCAAACAGTGACGGCATGTGAATGCCGATTAACTTAACCCACCATACGTCATCGGCTCCGCTTGGGGCGCTTGTCCATCAGGCGCAGGATCAGGGGGGTGAAGATCAGTTGCATGGCGAGTTCCATTTTTCCGCCGGGGACCACGATGCAGTTGGGGCGGGACATGAAGGAGTCGTGCAGCATCGAGAGGAGGTAGGGGAAGTCGATCACCTTCGGGTCGGCGAAACGGATGACGACGAAGCTCTCGTCGGCGGTCGGAATCGTCCGTGCGATAAAGGGATTGGAGGTATCGACGGTGGGGACGCGCTGGAAGTTGACGTAGGTATGCGAGAACTGCGGGCAGATGTACTTCACGTAGTCGGGCATGCGGCGCAGGATCGTATCGATCACCGCCTCGCTGGAGTAGCCGCGTTCGGTCTTGTCGCGGATCACCTTCTGGATCCATTCGAGGTTGACGATCGGCACCACCCCGACCAGCAGATCGGCGTAGCGCGCGACGTTCACCGTCTCGGTGACGGCGGCACCGTGCAGCCCCTCGTAGAACAGCAGATCGCTGCCCGGTGCGAGATCCTCCCACGGCGTGAAGGTGCCCGCGGGCTGGCCGTACGGTTTGGCCTCCACCTCGTCGTGCAGGTATTTGCGCACCGAGCCGACACCGGTCTCGCCGTAGTCGCGGAACAGCGTCTCCAGCTCCTTCAGCAGATTCGCCTCCTCCCCGAAATGCGAGAAGGTGAGGTTGCGGTGCTGCTCGGCCTCGGCCATCGCGAGCTTCATCTCGTTGCGATCGTATCGATGGAACGAATCCCCTTCCACGATCACCGCATTGACGCCCTCACGGCGGAAAATCTCCTGGAAGGTCCGCGTGACGCTGGTCGTGCCCGCACCGGAGGATCCGGTGATCGCGACGACGGGATGTTTGACCGACATGGCACCTCACTTACTGCCGGAAGAGCGACCGGGAGCCGAACAACGAACTGTCGAAGGCAGGCCCCGCCTCGGGCTCACTGTGATAGCGCTCGATCCGCGCCACCTCGTTGCGTGAGCCGAAGATCAGCGGCACCCGGTGGTGCACGTGTTCCGGCGGCACCTCGAGCACCCGCTCGCCGCCGGTGGTCGCCCATCCCCCGGCCTGCTCGACGATGTAGCCGATCGGATTCGCGCCGTACAGCAACGAGACTCGGCCCGCGCGCAGCGGCGGGCGGTTGTCGTGCGGATACAGGTAGACCCCGCCGCGGGTCAGGATGTGGAAGGTGTCGGCGACCAGCGAGGCGACCCAGCGCATGTTGAAATCGCGGCCGCGCGGACCGTCCACGCCGTCCAGGCATTCGTGCACATACCGGCGCACCGGCCGCTCCCAGAACCGCTCGTTGGCCGCGTTGATCGCGAAACCCGAAGTGTCCTCCGGGATTCGCATGCGCGGATGGGTGAGCACGAACGCGCCGATCTCGCGGTCGAGGGTGAATCCGTCGACGCCGCTGCCAGTGGTGATCACCAGCATGGTCGCCGGACCGTACAGGGTGAA
This sequence comes from Nocardia sp. NPDC052566, assembly GCF_044547285.1. Classification (NCBI taxonomy): domain Bacteria; kingdom Bacillati; phylum Actinomycetota; class Actinomycetes; order Mycobacteriales; family Nocardiaceae; genus Nocardia; species Nocardia sp. NPDC052566. Next base: position 1,563,632 of record NZ_JBIUAF010000001.1, read on the forward strand.
GCCCGCGCACACCTGCTGCACCCCCGCCTGCAGGAAGTCCGCGGCAGTCGGCTCCCCATCGGGCCCGTCGGGCGCGCGCAGCACGCTGAATATCGTGCCGACCGGCAGGTTCACGTCGATATTCGACGAACCGTCCAGCGGATCGAAGGCGAGCAGATACTTTCCGCGCCGGTGCGCGTCGGGGACCGGATGGATATCGGTCATCTGCTCCGACAGCAGCGCCGAAAGATGGCCCGTCCATTGGGTTTCCGACACCATGATGTCGTTGGCGATGGCGTCGAGCTTGCGGTGCACCGTCGGTGGCAGGTTGTCCGGTTCCGCGGCGCCGAGCGAGCCGACGATCGCACCCCTGGTCACCTGGTTGGCGATGATTTTCGTCGCGGTCGCCACGACATTCACCAGTGCGGAGAATTCACCGGAGGATCCGGGATGCCGGTGCTCCTGCTCGATCGTGTAGCGGGTGAGGGTCTTCAATCCTTCTGGCATGGCGCCTCTGTCTCGTCACGCGGGGGCTCGCGCGCTCGGCCCCTCCGGCTCCGTGAACACGCTGCTGCCGTAGACATCCCGGTCGGTCAGCGTGATCAGGTCGGTCTTGGTGAGCGGTCTGCGCAGCTCGACGAGCCGTTTCGCCTGCCGCAACCGGCAGCGGTCGAGCGCGTTGCGTACGCTGCGCGCGTTGGCGAATCGCGGCCTGCTCATCCGGCGGGCCAGGTATTCGGCGAAGGCCGCGCGGCCCGCGTCGTCGAAGCGGAAGTTCTCCCCCGCCACCATGAGTTCGGCGATGGCGACGAGTTCGCCGTGGCTGTAGTCGGCGAACTCCAGGTGATGGGCCACCCGCGAGGACAGGCCGGGATTGGCGGAGAAGAAGCGCTCCATCCGGTCCGGATAGCCCGCGAAGATCACCACCAGGCTGGTCCGCTCGGATTCCATTTCCTGGAGCAGGATTTCGATGACCTCCTGGCCGTAGTCGCGTTCGTTCTCCGGGCGGAACAGGTAGTAGGCCTCGTCGATGAACAGCACCCCGCCCGCCGCTTTGGCCAGGGCCTCCTTCGTTTTCGGCGCGGTGTGCCCGATGAACTGGCCGACCAGGTCGTCGCGGGTCACGGTGTGCACCTTGGGTTTACGGATGTAGCCCAGCGCGTGCAGCATCTCGGCCATCCGCAGCGCGACGGTGGTCTTGCCGGTGCCGGGCCCGCCGGTGAAGCTCATATGCATGGTGGGCCGGGAGGCGGCGAGGCCGAAGCGCTGCCGCGCCCGGTCGATCAGCAGCAATGCCGCGATCTCCCGCACCCGCCCTTTGACATTGGCCAGGCCGACGAGCTCGGCATCGAGCCTGCTCAGCGTGTCTTCGACGTCGTTGCCCGCGATATCGGTCGAAAGGTCCAGTACCGCATCGTCGTCCAGGATCGGCGGCGGCTCCGGCACGCCCGCGCGCACCGGCCGAGGGTCGTCGGCACTCGGCCGGTGCAACCGGAATCCGTTCTCAGCCGCCATACCTCTGGCCCTGGCGCGTGTCGGTGGCGTAGGCGTGCAGGCCGTACTTCTGCCTGCGGTCCGGTCCCTCGGTTCTGGTCAGCAGGAATCCGGGCTCGTCGGCGGGGCGCTGCACGAGGAAGCTCAGCGCCGTCGTCTGCCGACCGTAACTGGCGTCATAGGCGAGGACCCGAATGTAGTGCCGCGGGAACGTGGCCCGGCACGCGTCGATCTCGGCGAGCACACCGTCGGGCTCGTCGAGATCGAACAGCGGCAGGCCCCACATCTCCCAGTAGGCGTTGCGGGGATGCGGATCGTCGGTGTATTCGATCGACACCGGCCAGTTGTTCAGCAGTGCGTAGCGCACCTGGGCCGCGATCTCGGCATCGGTGAGTTCCGGCAGGTACGAGAAGGTTCCGTGACGCAGATACATCGCTATGCCTTTCAGCGGGTCGCGGTCGGCACCGCATCGGGCGCGTCGGTGGAGGTGTAATCGAAGGTGACATCGCCCCAGGTGGACAGCGCGACATCGAGCGGGCGGCAGATATCGGCCGCCTTGCGCAGCACCTCGGGTCCTTCCTTCAGCAGATCGCGACCTTCGTTGCGCGCCTTCACGACCGCCTCCAGCGCCACCCGGTTCGCCTCCGCGCCCGCGGCGATACCGAGCGGATGACCGATGGTGCCGCCACCGAACTGCAGCACCACATCGTCGCCGAACAGATCGAGCAGCTGATGCATCTGGCCCGCGTGGATTCCGCCCGATGCCACCGGCATCACGCCGGGCAGGCTCGCCCAGTGCTGGTCGAAGAAGATGCCGTTGCCGAGGTTGGCGGGAATATGGTTCTCCCGCAACGTGTCATAGAAGCCACGCGTGGTGGCCGGGTCGCCCTCCAGCTTGCCGACCACGGTGCCCGCGTGCAGATGGTCGACGCCGATCAACCTGCACCACTTGGCCAATACCCGGAAGCTCACCCCGTGCGTCTTCTGCCTGGTGTAGGTCGAATGCCCGGCCCGGTGCAGATGCAGCAGCAGGCCGTTGCGCCGCGCCCAGTGCGACATCGACTGCATGGCGGTGAAACCGACGGTGAGGTCCATCATGATGACGACGCTGCCGAGCTCCTTGGCGAATTCGGCCCTTTCGTACATGTCCTCCATGGTCGCGGCGGTGACGTTGAGGTAGTGCCCCTTGACCTCGCCGGTCTCGCACATCGCCCGGTTGACGCCCTCCATGGCGAACAGATACCGGTCGCGCCAGCGCATGAACGGCTGGGAGTTGATGTTCTCGTCGTCCTTGGTGAAATCCAGTCCGCCCTTGCACGCCTCGTACACCACGCGGCCGTAATTGCGGGCCGACAGACCGAGTTTCGGCTTCACGGTGGCGCCGAGCAGCGGCCTGCCGTACTTGTTCAGATACTCGCGTTCCATCACCGTGCCGTGCGGCGGCCCCTGGAATGTCTTCACATACGCGATCGGAATCCGCATATCCTCCAGGCGCAGCGCGAGCAACGGCTTGAAACCGAACACATTGCCGATCACCGAGGACGTCAGGTTGGTGATCGAGCCCTCCTCGAACAGATCCAGATCGTAAGCGACATAGGCGAAATACTCCCCCGGCCGACCGGGCACCTCATCGATCCGATAGCATTTGGCCTGGTAGCGCGAGTGCGCGGTGAGCCGGTCGGTCCACACCACCGTCCAGGTGGCCGTTGAGGATTCGCCCGCCACCGCGGCCGATGCCTCGATCGGGTCGACACCGGGCTGCGGGGTCACCCGGAACACGGCGAGCACATCGGTATCGGACGGCTCGTAGTCCGGCGCGTAATATCCCATCGACGCATACGAATGGACGCCCGGATCCCACCGATCCCGTTCCGTTTCTTCCGCCATCGCTCCTCCTGTGCCTCGGGAGTTCCAGGATGACGGGGCCGTTAACGACAAACAATTTGATTGTTCCATCGAATAGTCAAGGGAAAAGTCAGGTTTCGCGGCGGCAGAATTGGGTATGGCGATTACGGTGCGACGGAAACCTTCCTGGTGCGATCGGCCGGTAACGCCATCGCCCCCGCCCGCGACACACTCCTCGAGCCATCGGAGTCGGCGCGGAGGCGGATCGGACTCACCGACGTTGGACGAAACGAAAGAGGAGTCAGCACAATTCGCGCACCGACAGCAGTTTTCCGGACCCTACTGTGTGCCGTGCTCACCGGAGTCGCCGTGCTCGTTCTCACCGCCTGCTCCTCGGTGCTGACCGACTACCGCGCCGAGGCCGACAAGCTCGAACAGGAGATCTCGGCCATGCCGGGCGTGCAGCACGTCAAGGTGTCCATCGCCGACGATTTCGTCCGCGGGGACAGCTACTTCCGGCTCACCGCCGACCTGCCCGGTGCGACCGAGCCCCAGATCCGTGACGTCGTCACCCGGATCGCAGGGCGCACAGGCACATTCGGCGGGTTGCGGGAACGAGAATTCGGCTTCGTCGTCGGCGACAGAGCGAAGGTCGGCGCCGTCAAAGAGCTCGATGCCGATGCTCTCCTCGACGCGGTCCGAAACGTCCGCCAGTACACCGCGTCGATGCCCGACGGGCGGATCGTGTGGGGTGTGCGCCCCACACCGAAGATCTCCGTCATGGACGTGAAAACGAGCACGGCCGAACCGCTCACCGCGATCCGGACGATGATCGGCGCCAGGACCGCCGCCGAGGTCTCGATCGAAACGACCCGGTTCGAACGGTGGAGCGTCGATCTACCGCTCTCCGCGGAGCGGGAAGCGGAGTTTCGCCGTCAGCTGCCCGAAACACCCTGGGCCGCCGACTTCGTCGTCATCAAGAACAGCCACATCATCCAGCTGTCGGTTAAGAACACCGAGCCCGCGCCCTTCGACGCCGACCTCACCTACGACCAACTCGCCGACGCCGTAAGGAAGTTGGGTCCGACCACCGACTATCCCCTGCGCCTGGACTGGACAGGGTTCTTCTACTACTCCGACGGGAAACGTAACATCGGCTCCGTCCACGCCGCCGGCTGCGATTACTCCCTCGCCACCGTCTCCGACGACACACTCAGCGGGCCCGCCCTCACCGTCCAGCGCAGGATGCGCGCGGAGTTCGGCGGCTGCCGGTAGGCCGGCGCCGAGCAGCACAGCCGTGGCAGCCGGGGTGGCACCCGGTTACCGTTGGCGGATGGGGATGGTGAGCGCCGCCCGGATGGAAACCTTCCTGGCCGTCGCCCGCCAGGGCAGTATCCGGCGCGCGGCGACCCACCTGCACATCACCGAGGCCGCGGTTTCCGCGGCGGTCGCGCACATCGAGAAGCAGCTCGGCGCCAAATTGATCGCCAAATCGGGGCGCGGTATCGCGCTCACCGAGGCGGGGCGGATCTACGCCGACTACTGCCGCAGCATCCTCGGGCTGATGAAGGAGGCGCAGGCCGCGGTGCGCCGTGCCGAAACCGGCAGGCTGCGCATCGGGGTCGTGGCCACCGCGGGTGAGTATGTGCTGCTGCGTCCGCTCGTGTCCTTCCGCAACCGGTATCCGGATATCGAACTCAGCCTGTCCATCCACCCCCGCGACATCCTGTTCCTCGAATTACAGCACCACGAAACCGATCTCGTCATCGCGGGCAGGCCGCCGCGCGGCACCGGGCTGGTCACCCGTGCGCGCCGCCCGAGCCGCCTTGTCGTCGTCGGCGCACCACAGGATCCGCTGCGCGCCACCTGGCTGCTGCGCGGCCGTGGCTCCGGCACCCGCGACGCCACCCTCGCACTACTCGATCAGCTCCAGATCAGCCCGCCCACCCTGACCCTCGGCAGTCACGGCGCCGTCCTCGCCGCGGCCCGCGCCGGTCTCGGCGTCACGCTGATCCACAGCGACGCCATCGAACAGGATCTCGAATCCGGTGCGCTACAAGTACTCTCGGTCGCGGGCACACCCCTGGACCGCCCCTGGCACGCCATCACCACCCGCACCCCCACCCCCACCACCCGCCTCTTCCTCACCCACATCACCGACCCGGCCGAGGTAGGCGCGGACGCCTTCCGCCCCGGCTGACCGCCGAGCGCCGTCGAATGGCCCTGCGACACGCCGTGATGGGGGCCATATGACTGCGCTCGATATCCGGATCTCGCCGAGCGCTGTGCAGGCTCCTGGGAAGTGCGCGAGTACCCGGGCCACGCGCCGTGGCGCCCGAAATTCCCGATTGATACGGCGCTGTCCGCTCAATTGCGTTGCGAGGGTTACCGGGTGGGCGTTGTGGCGGATGCGGGTCACAATGTGCACAACGACGATCCGGAGGCATTCTTGGCGATGCTGGATGGCCGACCGTGAATTCAGTGGCAGGCCAGCGTTTCGGCCTGCGGTCGCACGTGATAAATCCGTGGCGACGTCGGTGGTCGTCCCGCGATAATGGCCGCCGTGGAACAGGTCGAGCTCGTCGTCGCCCATCACGAGCGCGCGACACTGCGCGTCGGCGATGTCTTCCTGAAGATCGACGCCGATCAGACGCGCGCCGACCGCGAGGTCGAGGCGATGGCTATGGCGCCGGTTCCGACGCCGAAGGTTCTATGGCGCAAGCCGTCCGTGCTCGCACTCGCTGCCCTGCCCGGGAAGGCGCTGGGCCGCCTCGGTGAGCCGTCGACCGCTTCGGCGGCGGCATGGGGCGCGGCGGGTGCCGCCGTACGGAGACTGCACGACGCGCCGTTACCGCCATGGCCCGGCCGCGGCCCCGACGAGTTCGCCGCGCAACTCGACTACGAATGCGACTGGCTCGTCACCAACAGCGTCCTTCCCGTCGACATCGTCACACGCAACCGCCGGTTCGCCGAGCCCGCACTGCGGCCGTGGACACCGGTGTTCACCCACAGCGACCTACAGCTCTGCCACGTATTCACCGACGGCGACGAGATCACCGGCATCATCGACTGGTCCGAGGCGGCCCCCGGCGATCCCCTGTTCGACCTCGCCACCCTGACCCTCGGCCACCATGATCGCCTCGACGACGTCATCGCAGGCTACGGCACCGACGTCGACCGCGACATGATCCGCGCATGGTGGTCACTGCGCAGCCTGCTGGGAGTCCGCTGGCTCATCGAGCACGGCTACGACCCATCCACACCGGGCTGCGAGATCGACGTGCTGAGATCCCAGGTGTGAGGCCGCACGAACAAGTCGAAGCCACGCGACGGGACAGACGCACACCGCGCTCGGGTACCGCTTCGAGATACGAGCGATCGCCGAGCTCAGTGGAATAGCCTTGCGGCACACCGGAATTGAGGGCCATTTGACTGCGCTCGATACTTCCGGCCAGGCCGAGCGCAGGTCCCACATTCATGCCGAATTGACGGCGACCCACCATACGACGAGGCCGTCGGCGAGGGAATCCACTCCGTAATGGTCCCGGTGGTGATAGGGGCTCAGGCCGAAGTGATCCTCCAGTTCATGCCAGAGGAATTCGCTGATCTCCACCTTGTTCGCCCCCGCGTCCAGCTTCGAAAGTAATGGCGCTACCAGGCATTCGTACTCGTCATCCACCAGGTCGGCCACACCGATCGGATCCCACTGGTTGAGCAGGTATCGCAGATTGTCCTCGATCTCGCCCGGTCCCACAGATTCATTGTCGCACACGCGAATACGTGATTCCGCCTCACGGGAATCGCTTCGCGATCGCCGTCGCGATCGTGTCCGGCGCGTATTCCTGGATGAAGTGGCGTGCGTGTGGCAGTTCGACGATCTCGAGATCGGTGAAGGTGGCGCGCAGGCGCGGGAGGCAGGCGTTGGGGCGGAACACCATGTCTCGCATGCCCCATACGGCCAGGGCCGGCTTGTCGCCGAGCAGGGCGGGGACATCGCGGGCGAGCCGTTCCAGCAGCGGGCGCGCGGCACGAATTTCCCTGGGCGGCACGCAGAGTCCGCGCCGGGCCGATGCGGTCGGCTGCACCGCGCGGTAGTGGTCGGCATCGGCCGCGGTGAGCCGACCTCCCAATTCCGCGAGCAGCACACGCTCGATGAGGAAATTCTGTTCGAGGATTCGCCGCTGCATCGGGCGACTGCTCATGATCGCGCTGAAGGCCCGGTTTGCCAGTGCCTCGAGCGGCCAGAACACGGTGTTGCCCAGCACGATCCCCCGCACCCGATCCGCACGCGCGGTCGCCGCGCCCAGACCGATGGGTCCGCCCCAATCGTGTCCCATCACGACGAACTCGTCGAGCCGCAGGTGATCGATCAGCTCACCGAGGACCGCGGTGTGCTCGGCGACGGTGTAGCCGAAACCCGCAGGGCGCTCGGACAATCCGAAACCCAGGTAGTCCACGGCGATACACCGGTACCGGTCGCGGAGCTGTTTCACGATGTGGCGATAGAGGAAACTCCACGCCGGAGCGCCGTGGCAGAACAGGATCGTCGGCCCGGTTCCCTCGTCGATGTAGTGCATCCGGCCGACGGACGAGTCGAACCAGCGAGACTCGAATGGATACAGATTCCCGTCGGGAACGAAATCGATCAGCATTGAACCCTCCCTTTGCCGCAAGACTACACGTGTAGTGCAACCGGGTGCGCGCCAGCCGCTCCCGAATCGGCCGCAGCCGGACCGGTCAGGATGTCCGGGACGAACCAAGCCGTGGTTGGAGTGGCGTCGGAAGTGGTAGCGCCCCACCGTCGGTGGCACATTGGCCGGTGATGCGGGCCGCGAGATCGGGCAGGAATGGCGCGAGATGCCGCCCGATCTCGCGGCAGGAGTGCAGTAGCAGGGCGAGGACGGCATCGAGTTCCCCTGCGTTGCCGGTGGCAGCCAATTCCCATGGGCGGACCTGATTGATGTAGCGGTTGGCCCCGTCGACGCTGTTCCACAGTGCTGTAGTGGCCCGACGGAAATCGAAGTCGGCCAACGCCGATTCGATATGAACGGGCGCTTCGCGCATGGCATCTCGCAAGGAATCACCCTGTATCGCAGGCGCTTCAGCAAGTGGCGGACGCCCGTCACGGTAGCGGTGGATCATCCCGACGGTCCGGTTGACGAGGTTGCCGATACCGTTGGCCAGTTCGTCGTCGGCACGCCGGACCAGGCGGTCGATGGTGAAATCGGTATCGCCGACGCGCGCGGGCTCGCGCAGCAGCCACCAGCGGACAGCGTCGGTTCCGTAGCGCCGCACCAGTTCGACGGGGTCGACGCTGTTCCCGGTCGACTTGCTGATCTTGCGACCGTCGACGGTGAGATAGTCGTGCACGAAAACATCTGTGGGCAAAGGTAATCCGGCGGACAGCAGCATGGCGGGCCAGTAGACGGCGTGGAATCGGAGCACGCCCTTGCCGACCAGGTGGATGCGGCGGTCGGCGTCGGTCCACCACCGGCGCAGGTCGGGGTTGTCGGTGCCGTAGCCGAGGGCGGTGAGGTAGTTGCCCAGCGCGTCCCACCAGACGTAGATCACCTGGCTCGGGTCGTCCGGTACCGGGATGCCCCAGCCGCGGGCGCGCTCGGTGGAGCGGGAGACGGAGAAGTCCTGGAGCCCGCCCGCGAGGAACGCGAGCACCTCGTTGCGCCGCTCGACGGGCTCGATCCGCACGACATCAGAGGTGATGAGTTCGAGTAGCCGGTCGGTGTAGCGGGACAGCCGGAAGAACCAGTTCACCTCCGACACCCGCTGCGGCTCGGTACCGTGCTCGCGACAGCGCCCGTCGTCGAGATCGCCGGGCGCGTAGAACTGTTCGCAGCCAACGCAATACAGCCCGTCGTAATGCTTGCGATACAGGTCGTCCGCGCACGCACGCCAGAACCGTTCGACGCCGATCCGATGCCGAGGATCACGGCTGGTACGGATCACATCGTCGACGGAAAGTGACAGCGGCCCGGCAAGCCCGGTGAAGGCGGCGGCATTGGCGTCGACGAACTCCTGCACGTCCATCCCGGCGGCCGCGGCGGCCAGCACGTTCTTCAGCGAGTTGTCATCGGTTCCGGTCTGCCAGCGCACCGGCTCGCCTGCACCGCGCCGATAGCGGGCCAGCACGTCCGCCTCGACCAGTTCCAGGGCAAATCCCAAGTGCGGCTTGGCATTCACGTAGGGAATCGTGGTGGTGATGTAGGTGGTCATCGGATACCTCCAGCGAATGAAGGGGCACCCGGCAAACGAATCGAGGCCCCGGTGACAGGGCCTCGAGCGAGAGTTCGCGCAGCGTCAGCAGCCCCGTGAGCGGGGCATCATCTCCAGCGCGAAGGTACTCATGCCGACCATGCTATCCAACGACCACCACGGCACCGAAGCGAATATCTCAGATCTGCCCGTGCTGGGAGTCGAAGGTGACCACCCGCCCACCGAGCAGCACCTGGGCGCCCGGCGACAGCTTCACCGGATGACCCGGAATCGCCCGGGTCCATTCCTGATGTCCCGGCTGACGCACATGCGTGCCATTGGTCGAACCGCCATCGACGACGGTGACATCCCAGTCGATGAGCCGAATCTCCGCGTGCGCCCGCGACATTCCGCCGGAGCGGTCCTCCAGCCGGACCGGCCTGGCGCCGCGCTTCACCACGGCTTCGGCGTGCTCTGGTTCGCGGCCGAGCACGCAATCGGTATCGAGCACGAACTGGTTGCCGTCGTCGAGCAGCAGCAGGCCGAGCGGTGGGCGGACGCCGTCGGTGAGCACGCAGGTCAGCTGATCCATCCGGATACCGCAGACGGCGCAGAACGACACCCGCGGATCGTTCAGGTGGTGCCGCGCGCACTTGAAACCCTTGACGACGGTACCGATTTGGACGTCGGCGGGTGTCTGCGCGAGTACCGTGCTCGCACTCGCCGCGACGGGCTCGACGCGGGTGGGTTCGTGGTGCATGTGATCGTCGTGCGCATGATCGTGCTCGGGCACCGGTTCGGTCTGATCGAACACCGGAACCGGCTCGGCGACCGTCGGCATCAGCACCGGTTCCGGTTCCGGCGCAACAGGTTTCGGCGCAACAGCCTTGGGTGGCGTCGGCACAGCGGGTTGCGGTACCACCGGCGCGACACTCGGCGCGACAGGCGCCGGCGCCGGCGCGACGGTTTCGACCCGCTTGACCATCATCGGCTTGGCGGGCGTCACCCCGGCGGGCCGCTCACCGGTCCACATCACCGCGCCGGAGCCGGGCGCGGTGCCCGCCTCCATCGCGTGAATCCCCCGGACCGGCAACCTCTCCGCGCTCCAGTCGGCCTCGTCGACGAACAGTCCGGCGCCGACGCCCGGCGCCGGAATCACCACGCGGTCCACGGTGAATCCGGCGTCGCGCCCGCGCAGCACCTCCGCGCGTTCGGGCCATGCCAGCACGGCGGTCACCCCGCCGTGCAGGAACACCGCGAGGCCGGAGTCGGCCGGGGTCAGCACCCCGAACTCGACCTCCTCCTCCCAGTCGAGGGTCATCAGCCAGCTGGTGGCGAGACGGGCGAAGATCCGCCCGCTGCGCCGCGCGTCCTTGGCCGCGGCCTCGCGCACCAGCCCGACCAGCGCCATCAGCGCCGACCAGGCATGCGAGTCCGCGGTGGCGGGCTCGTCGTAGCGGTGCGCGACCACCACGACCGCGCCCGCCGCACCCGCGACCAGATGGGTGCCCGCGAGTACCTCGACCTGTCGTTCCATCACAAGAACCTGCCGCCCTGGAAACGCCACCGGTGGAACATCAGCCGCAGCGGCCCGTTCACGATGACCCAGAACACGATCCAGGTGACGATGAATTGGATGAGGAACGCCGTCAGTGACGGATGCAGCGCACGGGGCAGCACGATCGTCGTGTTGTGCACGAGGACCCACATGAGCGCCCCCTCGTTGATGATGGTGAGCAGGCCGAACATGGTCGGCCAGTCCTTCTCCCATCGGAACTGCTGCAAGAAATGGTAGAGCAGTTCCCACAGCACGCCCACGATGATCGTGGCAAGCAGTACCGAAAGCGTTACCCGGTAGGCCTGGCCGATGGTCAGCGACCCGGTCGGCAGTACCGGCGTGATGATCAGGGCGACAATGAATCCGATCACGCCCAGTGCGAGGATCCTGGTCTGGATCCGGCCGTTCAGAGTTGTCAGCATCTCAGATTCTCTTGTTCTTCATCCACAGCCACCATTGATGCGTCGACCGCAACGGCCCCAGCCGATTCACGAACCCCAGCGCGGCCAGGTCGTCCGCGATCTCCTGCGCCGCGATCTGCAGCCCGAGGAAGGTATCGACGCCGGGGAACGGACCGCCGAGCGTCGCGCTGCCCGAGGCGTAGATGCGGCCGGTGCCGCTGCGGGTGCCGATCAGTTCGAAGGTGGTGTCCACATCCATGCGGCCCACCGGATTGCGCCCGGCGCCGACATGGTCGAGCAGATCGGCGAGCAGCCGGTGTTCGCGGACATCGGCCTCGAGGCCGGTGCAGTCGATGATGTAGTCGGCCGTCGACTCGAAGGGCTGGGTCGGCGGCGAATACGGCAGTGGCGCACCGGGATCCGGCACGATCGTACTGATCACCCCGCCCTGCGGCGCGGGCCGCAGATCCCTGGCGCTGCCCGCCATCACCTGATACCACCCCTGCTTACGTCCCCGGCGCAACTGTTCCTGCCAGTTGTACCGGATGGGGGTGTTGGTGCCACCCATCGCCTTGTACGCGGCGGCCCGCTCCTCGCCTTGCAGCGCGCGCACTTTCGCCTTCAACTGGCCGCCCCACACCGACTTGGGGTAGTTGAAGCCCTGGTAGGCCCAGCCATCGCTCCCCTTGCGGCGGCTGAAGACGTTGGGGCCGTGCGCCTTGGCGATGTAGGTGCGGAACAGATGCAGGATCTGGGTGTTCAGCTTGTACTTGTCGCGGTCGTCGATGAGCCGCTGCAGCACCCGGCTCGCGACGATGCCGCTGCCGCGGATCAGCACGGTGCCCGGTTTGCGCTGCAGCGCCTGGTAGACGTGCTCGTGCGGTTCGTACGCGTTCACCACCCGGGTGGGGTCGCGATACTTCTCCCGATACTCCTGCAGATCGGGCAGCAGCTTCAGGCCCGGATAGCCGATGCCGACGTGGACGTAGTTGCTGCGGAACGCGATCCGCTTGGTCGGCGCCGTGCCGTCGGGTGGGGTGAGGATGGTGAAGTAGCCGCCGCCGTGGCGCTTGCGCACCATGCGGACATGCCCCTTGTGCAACGATCCCGCGTACCCGATGCGATGGAACTCCCGTTCCATGCCGACGAACGCCTGTCCCGCGCGCGGGGTGTAGTAGTTGGCGAAGATCGGTTCGGCGAATACGTTCCACAGTGGCTTGATCGACTTGTCGGCGAACGCCTCCCGCACCGCGTAGGACGGGAACCCCCACATGTTGTCCGGCTCCGAGGCGGAGTCGCTGCGCAGTCGCTCGGTGCGAGGGATCTGCGAGCACCGGGTCAGGTACTCATAGGACGCCCACGGAATGTCCTGCGGCCCGAGAACGGCCATGGATTGGGCAGGTACGCCGTATATGCGCAGCGTGTCGTAGGTAACGAACGATCCGATGCCGCTGCCGATCGTCACGAACGGCACGTCGATCACCGGGATCCCCGAGTGGTTCAGCATTTCGTCGGTCCACACGTCGGTATCGACGAGGGCCTGCGTGATATCTCCCCGCATTTCGGGGACTCTACCGGCAATTTCTTATCAACCGCTTGCGATCATCTTTCCAGCGCAAGCACTTCCGGCAGTGATACGACGCGCGCATCGATCTCGCCAACCTGCCACGGGCGGGCGGTCTCGCGTCGTACCATCCCCACCGTGGCCGACTCGATTCGTTCCACCCCTCTGCGGGTCCTCGTGTACAGCAATGACGCCGATACCAGGAGCCAGGTGATGCTGGCACTGGGCAAGCGTCCACATCCGGAGCTGCCGCCGTTCGACTACCTCGAGGTGGCGACCGCCCCCGTGGTCATCGAGCAGATGGACGCGGGCGGCGTCGATCTGGCGATCCTGGACGGCGAGGCCGCGCCCGCGGGCGGGTTGGGCATCGCCAAGCAGCTCAAGGACGAAATCGAGCACTGCCCACCGATTCTCGTGCTCACCGGGCGTCCCGATGACGCGTGGCTGGCCAACTGGTCGCGCGCCGAGGGTTCGGTGGCGCATCCGATCGATCCGATCCGGTTGACCGACACGGTCGTCTCGCTGCTACGCAACCGTCCGGCGGCTTAGCCTCCCCTCAGCTCAGGTCCCCTGGATCCGCAAGGGCCAGGGGACTTTTCATATGTCCGGATTGCCGGAATCGTCCCCCACCTGAGCCGTCCTTCGATTACCCCCGGATCGCTCATGAATCGGCGACGCAACTTCGATCAAAGTCGCCCGGGAAAAGGGGTTCACCCAGGCACGCCAGTTGTACTCTGTGCCCTAGCTCACATGAGCTAGGGCCATGGAATGAGTGTTTCGTGCTGCCCGTCTCGAGGAGGGTAAGTGCAGTCGTGAACATCGAGATGCCGACTCTCGTCCTCGGCGCGGTCGCGGCCGCGTTCGCGGTGTTCTCCATCATCATGGCGGCCATCATCGGCCCGAAACGCTACAACCGGGCGAAGCTCGAAGCCTACGAATGCGGTATCGAGCCGACGCCCCACGCGGTCGCCGGTGGGCCCGGAAGCCCTACCGGACAGCGCTTTCCGGTGAAGTACTACCTCACCGCCATGCTGTTCATCATCTTCGACATCGAGATCGTGTTCCTCTACCCGTGGGCTGTGCATTTCGATTCCCTCGGGTTCTTCGGTCTCGCCGCGATGGCGTTGTTCATCTTCAACGTCTCCGTCGCCTACGCCTACGAGTGGCGCCGCGGCGGTCTCAGTTGGGACTGAACCCCGCACGCACCCCGCGGTGCGAACGACGGGCACGGAGGAGGCAGCCTGCGTAACCACGAAGTGCCCCGAGAGCACCGCATATCGTCTCGAGTGGAAGTGAGTTGAGTCCGACATGGGTCTCGAAGAGAAACTGCCGAGCGGGTTCCTGCTGAGCACGGTGGAGGATTTCGCCGGGTATCTGCGCAAGGGCTCGCTGTGGCCCGCCACCTTCGGCCTCGCCTGCTGCGCGATCGAGATGATGGCCACCGGCGCAGGGCGTTTCGATATCGCCCGCTTCGGCATGGAGGCGTTCCGCGCCTCGCCGCGCCAGGCCGACCTGATGATCGTGGCCGGGCGGGTCAGCCAGAAGATGGCGCCGGTGCTGCGCCAGGTCTACGACCAGATGACCGAGCCGAAATGGGTACTGGCCATGGGGGTTTGCGCCTCCTCCGGCGGCATGTTCAACAACTACGCCATCGTGCAGGGCGTCGACCACATCGTGCCGGTGGACATCTACCTGCCCGGCTGCCCGCCGCGCCCGGAGATGCTGCTCAACGCGATTCTGGCACTGCACGCAAAGATTCAGGAGATGCCGCTCGGCGTCAACCGCGAGGAAGCGGTCCGCGCCGCCGAACAGGCCGCGCTGGCATCGACGCCGACCATCCGGATGGAGGGCCTGCTCCGATGACATTCGACGCGCCAGAGCGCACCGAAGGCACTGTGACACACGCGGATTCGATCGGCGCCGAGACGGCGGGCCCGGAGGCAACACAGCCCGAGGACACCGCGGCCCAGCAGGGCGCCGAGGTGATCGGCGTGCGGCACGGCATGTTCGGCATCACCGGCACCGGCGACACCTCCGGCTACGGCCGCCTGGTCCGGCCGGTGAGCCTGCCCGGCAGCACGCCCACTCCCTACGGCGGCTACTTCGACGAGCTGGTCACCTCGCTGCGCACGGCGCTCGCGGCGGCGCGAGCTCAGGGCCCGGAGGCGGTAGCGCAGCGTGACCACGCAGGGCCCAGGGAGCGCCGCGAATCAGATACAGCCGCCGCGACCGTGTTCGAGGCGGCCATCGAGAAGGTGGTGGTCTTTCGCGGCGAGCTCACCCTGCACGTGCGCCGCGAGCACCTGATCGCCGTCGCGCGGGTGCTGCGCGACGACGCCGCACTGCGTTTCGAACTCTGCCTCGGCGTGAGCGGTGTGCACTATCCCGAGGACGCGGGCCGCGAACTGCACGCGGTCTACCCACTCATGTCCATCACGCACAATCGCAGGCTGCGCATCGAGGTGTCGGCGCCGGACGCCGATCCGCACATTCCGTCGCTGTACGCGGTGTATCCGACGACGGACTGGCACGAGCGCGAGACCTACGACTTCTTCGGCATCCTGTTCGACGGTCACCCCTCGCTGACCCGAATCATGATGCCAGACGACTGGCGAGGCCACCCCCAGCGCAAGGACTACCCGCTCGGCGGGATCCCGGTCGAGTACAAGGGCGCGCGGATACCCCCGCCCGACGAGCGGAGGGCATACAGCTGATGACAGAGACCATGGTTACCGTCGGCGGCCAGGATTGGGAGCAGGTCGCCGACTCGCTCGCCGGCGCGGGCGAGGAACGCATCGTCGTCAATATGGGCCCGCAGCATCCGTCGACACACGGCGTGCTGCGGCTGATCCTGGAGATCGAGGGCGAGACCGTCACCGAGGCACGCTGCGGCATCGGCTACCTGCACACCGGGATCGAGAAGAACCTGGAGTTCCGCAACTGGACCCAGGGCACCACGTTCGTCACCCGGATGGACTACCTGTCGCCGTTCTTCAACGAGACCGCGTACTGCCTCGGCGTGGAGAAGCTGCTCGATATCACCGAGCAGATTCCCGAGCGCGCCAGCGTGATTCGCGTGCTGCTGATGGAGCTCAACCGGATCTCCTCGCATCTGGTCGCGCTGGCGACCGGCGGCATGGAGCTTGGCGCGCTCACCCCGATGCTGTTCGGTTTCCGTGAGCGCGAGCTGATCCTCGACGTGTTCGAGACGATCACCGGGCTGCGGATGAACCACGCCTACGTCCGGCCGGGCGGCCTTGCGCAGGACCTGCCGGACGACGGCGTCGCCAAGGTGCGCGAACTGCTGGATCTGCTGCCGAAGCGGTTGCGCGACATGGAGAAACTGCTCACCCAGAATCCGATCTGGAAGGCGCGCACCCAGGACATCGGCTACCTGGACCTGACCGGCTGCATGGCACTGGGCATCACCGGTCCGGTACTGCGGGCCACCGGTCTGCCGCACGATCTGCGCAAGTCGCAGCCCTACTGCGGGTACGAGAACTACGAATTCGACATTCCCACCACCACCGGCTGCGACTGCTACGGCCGCTACGTGATCCGGGTGGAGGAGATGAAGGAGTCGATCAAGATCGTCGAGCAGTGCCTGGACAGGCTGCGGCCCGGCCCGGTGATGGTGGACGACAAGAAGATCGCCTGGCCCGCCGATCTCGCGCTCGGCCCGGACGGACTCGGCAACTCCCCCAAGCACATCGGCAAGATCATGGGCAAATCCATGGAGGGCCTGATCCACCACTTCAAACTGGTCACCGAGGGCATCAGGGTGCCCGCGGGCCAGGTGTACACGGCCGTGGAATCGCCGCGCGGCGAGCTCGGCGTGCACATGGTCAGCGATGGCGGCACCCGGCCCTTCCGTGTGCACTACCGCGACCCCTCGTTCACCAATCTGCAAGCGGTGGCGGCGATGTGCGAGGGCGGCATGGTCGCCGACGTCATCGCCTCCGTCGCCAGCATCGACCCGGTTATGGGCGGAGTGGACCGATGACAACGCAAATAATGTTGCAGCTCAGCAAGCGGCCGGAACCGTACCGGCCGTTCGTGCGGGAACGGCTCGAGCGCGACGCCAAGGAGATCATCGACCGGTACCCGCACCCGGGGATGGCAGGAGGCGAAGCCGACGGGGCGGGTAAATACAAGCGTTCGGCGCTGCTGCCGCTGCTGCATCTGGTGCAGGCCGAGGAGGGCTACGTCACCGGCACCGGCATCGAATTCTGTGCCGAGCAGCTGGGTTTGACCGGCGCCGAGGTGACCGCGGTCGCCACCTTCTACTCGATGTACCGGCGCACGCCGACCGGCGACTACCACGTCGGGGTGTGCACGAACACGCTGTGCGCGGTGATGGGCGGCGACGCGATCATGGCCGCGCTGGAGCGGCACCTCGGGGTGCACCACGGCGAGACCACCGCCGACGGCGCGATCACGCTCGAGCACGTCGAGTGCAACGCCGCATGCGATTACGCGCCGGTGGTGATGGTCAACTGGGAGTTCTTCGACAACCAGACGCCGGAATCGGCTCAGGCGCTTGTCGATTCGCTGCGCGCGGGTGAATCGGTGACCCCGACCCGCGGCGCGCCGCTGTGCAAGTTCAAGGAGACGGCGCGCATCCTCGCCGGTTTCCCGGACGAACGGCCCGGCGTGCTCGACCATCCGGCGGGCGCGGCGACGCTGGTCGGCCTCGAGGTCGCCAACGAGAACAACATGCGAGCCCCTGCGCCGCACTACGATTCGGAGGGCGCGTGAGTATGACCCTCACTCCCGTACTCACCCGCTACTGGGATGAGCCGCAGTCCTGGACCCTGGACACCTACCGTCGGCACGACGGTTACCAGGCCCTGCGCACGGCGCTGCGGATGGAACCGGACAACGTCATCCAGACGATCAAGGACTCCGGACTGCGCGGCCGCGGCGGCGCGGGCTTCCCCACCGGCATGAAGTGGAGCTTCATCCCGCAGGGCCCCGCACCCGACGGCACCATCAAACCGCACTACCTGGTGGTCAACGCCGACGAGTCGGAACCAGGTACCTGCAAGGACATTCCGCTCATGCTGGCCACACCGCACACCCTCATCGAGGGCGTGATCATCGCGGCGTACGCCATCCGCGCCGCGCACGCGTTCATCTACGTGCGCGGCGAAGTGGTGCCGGTGCTGCGCCGCCTGCAAGCCGCGGTGGCCGAGGCGTACACGGCGGGACTGCTCGGCCGCAATATCCTCGGCTCGGGCTACGACCTGGAGTTGATCGTGCACGCGGGCGCGGGCGCCTACATCTGCGGTGAGGAAACCGCGCTGCTCGATTCGCTCGAGGGCAGGCGCGGCCAGCCGAGACTGCGCCCGCCGTTCCCGGCCGTCGCCGGGCTCTACGCCTGCCCGACCGTGGTGAACAACGTGGAATCCATTGCGAGCGTGCCGCCGATCCTGCTGAAGGGCACGGCCTGGTTCCGGTCGATGGGGTCGGAGAAGTCCCCGGGCTTCACGCTGTACTCGCTGTCCGGTCACGTGAACCGGCCGGGGCAGTACGAGGCCCCACTGGGCATCACGCTGCGCGAGCTGCTGAATTACGCCGGTGGCGTGCGCGCCGGGCACCGGGTGAAGTTCTGGACGCCCGGCGGATCCTCGACACCGCTGTTCACCGACGAGCACTTGGACGTGCCGCTCGACTACGAGGGTGTGGCGAGCGCCGGATCCATGTTGGGCACCAAGGCATTACAGATATTCGACGACACCACCTGCGTGGTGCGCGCCGTACTGCGCTGGACCGAGTTCTACGCCCACGAATCCTGCGGCAAGTGCACGCCGTGCCGCGAGGGCACCTACTGGCTGGTCCAGCTGCTCACCCGTCTGGAGGCCGGGCGCGGCACCGAGGCGGACCTGGACAAGCTGCTCGATATCAGCGACACCATCAACGGCAAGTCGTTCTGCGCCCTCGGAGACGGCGCGGCGAGCCCGATCATCTCCTCGCTGAAGTACTTCCGCGAGGAATACCTGGATCATCTGCGGCTCGACGGCTGTCCGTTCGACCCGGCACGTTCCACCGCGTGGGCGGAAGGAGTCCAGTGAGTACAGCATCGCGCAGCGATTCCATGGGGGGTGGTGGCCGGGCGACGGGTGGGCCGGCCACGGTGAATTCCAGTACCAGCGGGGTGGTTCCGGCCGACCTGGTGACCGTCACCATCGACGACGTCACCATCAGCGTGCCCGCGGGCACCCTGCTGATCCGCGCCGCCGAACTCATCGGCGTGCAGATCCCGCGCTTCTGCGACCATCCGCTGCTCGACCCGGTCGGCGCCTGCCGCCAGTGCCTGGTCGAGGTCGAGGGTCAGCGCAAACCCGTTGCCTCGTGCACGATGACCGTCACCGACGGCATGGTCTGCCGCACCCAGCTCACCTCCGCCTCCGCCGACAAGGCGCAGGAGGGTGTGATGGAACTGCTGCTGATCAACCACCCGCTGGACTGCCCGGTCTGCGACAAGGGCGGCGAATGCCCGCTGCAGAACCAGGCCATGTCCACCGGACGGGTGGAGACCAGGTTCGACGGCGAGAAGCGCACCTACCCCAAGCCGATTCCGCTGTCCTCGGCGGTGCTGCTCGACCGGGAGCGCTGCGTGCTGTGCGCGCGCTGCACCCGCTTCTCCCAGCAGGTGGCCGGCGACCCGTTCATCGAACTGCTGGAACGCGGTGCGCTGCAACAGGTCGGCACCGCACAGGCCGAACCGCTCGACTCCTACTTCTCGGGCAACACCGTGCAGATCTGCCCGGTCGGCGCGCTCACCGGCACTAGCTACCGGTTCCGTGCCCGCCCGTTCGACCTGGTCTCCAGCCCGAACATCTGCGAGCACTGCTCCGCCGGCTGCGCCCAGCGCACCGACCACCGGCGCGGAAAAGTACTGCGCCGCTTGGCCGGTGACGATCCGCAGGTCAACGAGGAATGGAACTGCGACAAGGGGCGCTGGGCCTTCGCCTACGCCACCGAGCGCGACCGGCTCACCACGCCGCTGGTGCGTGGCTGGGACGGAACCCTCGCCCCGGCCTCCTGGTCGGAGGCGCTGGCCCGCGCCGCCGAGGGGCTCGCCGCCGCCTTCGGTAACGCGGGCCTGCTCGTCGGTGGCCGCGTCACCGAGGAGGATGCCTACGCCTACGCCAAGTTCGCCCGGATCGCGCTTGGCACCAACGACATCGACTTCCGCGCACGGGTGCACTCGGTGGAGGAGGCGGACTTCCTGGCCGCCCGTGTCGCCGGACAGGGCGTGACCGTCGGCTACGACACGCTCGAGGCCGCACCGGGCGTGCTGCTCGTCGGCTTCGAGCCCGAAGAGGAATCGCCGATCATCTACCTGCGGCTGCGCAAGACGGCGCGCAGGAAGCGGCTGCCCATCTACTCGCTCGCCCCGTTCGCCTCGCGCGGTCTGGACCGGATGTCGGGCACGCTGGTGTCCACCGCGCCCGGCGCCGAACCGCATGTGCTCGATGCCATCCGGACCGGCGAAAGCGATGTGGCGGTCGGCCGGATGTTGCGCGAGCCCGGCGCGGTGATCCTGGTCGGCGAGCGAATGGCCGGTATCCCCGGCGCGCTGTCGGCGGTGGTGCGGCTCGCGGACGAGACCGGCGCCGCGCTGGCGTGGGTGCCGCGGCGCGCAGGCGAACGCGGCGCGGTGGAGGCGGGCGCGCTGCCCGGCCTGCTGCCCGGCGGCCGTCCCGTGGTGGATCCCCGTGCCCGCCAACAGGTTCGGGCCATCTGGAATGTGCCGGATCTGCCGGTCACCGTCGGCCGCGATACCGCGGCCATCCTGGAGGCCGCACCCGGACTCGGCGCACTGGTGATCGGCGGCGTCGATCTCGCCGACCTGCCCGATCCGGCCGCCGCGCTGGCGGCGGTCGATGCCGCCCGGTTCGTGGTCAGCCTGGAGATGCGGCACAGCGCGGTCACCGAGCGCGCCGACGTGGTGTTCCCGGTCGCCTCGGCCATGGAGAAGGCGGGCACCTTCCGCACCTGGGAGGGCAGGCCGCGCCGGTTCGAGGCCGCGATGGGCGAGGACACCACCCGCCGCCAGGCCGCCCAGCTCGCGGATCAGCGTGTGCTGCAGGCGATCGCGGACGAGATGAAGGTGGGTCTCGGGCTGCCCGATGTGGCCGCGGCGCGCGCCGAACTCGCCGAACTCGGCGCCTGGGACGGCCCGGCCGTGCCCGCGCCCGCACATATGGCGCATCCGATCACCCAGCCGGGACCGGGCACCGCGGTGCTCGCCACCTGGCGGATGCTGCTCGACCTCGGCCGCATGCAGGACGGTGAACCCAACCTCGCCGGTATCGCCCGGCCGCCGGTGGTCCGGCTCTCCGCCGCCACCGCCGCCGAAATCGGTGCGGCACACGATGATCCGGTCACCGTCTCGACCGAACGGGGCGCCGTGACGCTGCCGCTGGTGATCGAGGACATCCCGGACCGGGTGGCCTGGCTGCCACTGAACTCCCCCGGATCCACGGTGTACGAACAGCTCGCCGTCCCGGCGGGCGGCGTCGTGCACCTGCACCGCGCCGACGAGAGGAACCAGGAGCACAGGCATGAATGATTCCCTCTTCGGCCACGACCCGATGTGGCTTGTCATCGGCAAGTCCGTGGCCATCTTCGTGTTCCTGCTGCTCACCCCGATGATCGCGGTGTACGCGGAGCGGAAGATCGTGGCGCGCATGCAGATGCGCATCGGCCCCAACCGGGTCGGCCCGAAAGGCACGCTGCAGAGCATCGCCGACGGCGTCAAGATGGCGCTGAAGGAAGACATCATTCCGGCCATCGTGGACAAGCCGATCTACATCATGGCGCCGATCATCTCGGTGATCCCGGCGTTCATGGCGTTCGCGGTGATCCCGTTCGGGCCCGAGGTGTCGATCCTCGGTACCCGTACCGCGCTGCAGCTCACCGATATGCCGGTGGCCGTGCTCTACATCCTGGCCATCACCTCGATCGGCGTGTACGGCATCGTGCTCGCGGGCTGGGCATCCGGCTCGACGTATCCGCTGCTCGGCGGCCTGCGCTCGACGGCGCAGGTGATCTCCTACGAGATCGCGATGGCGCTGTGCTTCGCCGCGGTGTTCCTGCACGCGGGCACCATGGCCACCTCGGGCATCGTGGACGCGCAGTACGGCACCTGGTTCGTCTTCCTGCTGCTGCCCTCGTTCCTGATCTACTGCGTATCCATGGTCGGCGAGACCAACCGGGCCCCGTTCGACCTCCCCGAAGCCGAGGGCGAGCTGGTCGGCGGCTTCCACACCGAGTACTCCTCGCTCAAGTTCGCCATGTTCATGCTCGCCGAATACGTCAACATGGCAACGGTTTCCGCGCTCGCCACCACCCTGTTCCTCGGCGGCTGGCACGCACCGTTCCCGCTCAGCCTGTGGGCGGGCGCCAACTCCGGCTGGTGGCCGCTGCTGTGGTTCACCGCCAAGGTGTGGACGTTCCTGTTCGTCTTCATCTGGCTGCGCGGCACGCTGCCGCGCCTGCGCTACGACCAGTTCATGAATCTGGGCTGGAAGCTGCTGATTCCGACCTCGCTGCTGTGGGTGATGCTGGTGGCCGCCGCGCGCGTCGCGCAGGCCGAGGGCTATCACATCGAGACGCCCGCGCTGGTCATCGGCGGGCTGGTGATCACCGGGCTGATGGTGTACATGTTCCTGCGCGCCGGGCGCAAACAGGGCTTGGCGCCGCTGGAAGACGAACCGGTGCAGCCGGATTCGTCGACCGCGGTCTTCCTCGGGTTCCCGACGCCGCCGCTGCCCGACCGGCCGCGCGATGCCGCCAAGTCCGGGCTGTTCGATCCGCTCGCCGGTTTCGCGGTCACCGCGGCCACCATGTTCAAGAAGCCCAACACCGAGTACTACCCGGAACAGAAGGTGCCGACCGCGCCGCGCTACCACGGGCGTCACCAGCTCAACCGGCATCCGGACGGGCTGGAGAAGTGCATCGGCTGCGAGCTGTGTGCCTGGGCCTGCCCCGCCGACGCGATCTTCGTCGAGGGCGCGGACAACACCGAGGCCGAACGCTTTTCGCCCGGTGAGCGCTACGGGCGGGTCTACCAGATCAACTACCTGCGCTGCATCGGCTGCGGCCTGTGCATCGAGGCGTGCCCGACCCGTGCGCTCACCATGACCAACGATTACGAGCTCACCGACGACAACCGGGCTGACCTGATCTACGAGAAGGACAAGCTGCTCGCGCCGCTGCAGGCGGGGATGCAGGCGCCGCCGCACGCCATGGCGCCGGACAGCACCGAGGCCGACTACTACCTCGGCAACGTGCCGGGCCTGGTCGAAGGAGGCACCCGATGATGACCCTGCTCGCGGCGACGCCGCTCACCAACGCGGGCACCGGGGAGACGGTGCAGTTCTGGATACTCGCCCCGCTCGCCGTCCTCGGCGCGCTCGGCATGGTATTCGCCGGTAAGGCAGTGCATTCCGCGCTGTGCCTCGCCGCGACCATGATCGCGCTGGCCTGCTTCTACATCGCCCAGGACGCGCTGTTCCTCGGCGTGGTGCAGATCGTGGTCTACACCGGCGCGGTGATGATGCTGTTCCTGTTCGTGCTGATGCTGGTCGGCGTCGACTCCCCCGAATCGCTGAAGGAGACGCTGCGCGGGCAGCGGCTCGCGGCGGCCTCGGTGGGCGTCGGCTTCGGCATCCTGCTGATCAGCGGTATCGCCAACGGCATACGGAACTCCGGAATCACCTTCCCCGCCACCGGATTTCCGGGCCGGGACGTGATCGGCGCGCTGGCCGAGCTGATCTTCGTGCGGTACGTGTGGGCCTTCGAGCTCACCGGCGCACTGCTCATCGCCGCCACCATCGGCGCCATGGTGCTCGCGCACCGCGAGCGGTTCGGCCCGCGCCTGGATCAGCGGGAGCTCTCGCGCCGCCGCTTCCGCGACGGCACCGGCCGCGCCACCCCGCTGCCCACCCCCGGCGTCTACGCCAGGCACAACGCCGTCGACATCCCCGCCAGGCTGCCGGACGGCTCGTTCGAGGAGCTGTCGGTCAGCACCATCCTGCGACACCGCCGCACCAGGGCGCTGACCGAGGCCGCCGTGATCTCGGTGCGCGGGAACGAGACTCAGAGCGACGAGGAAGGCACCCGGTGAATCCACAGAACTACCTGTTCTTGTCCGCCCTGCTGTTCACGATCGGCGCGGCCGGTGTGCTGCTGCGGCGCAACGCCATCGTGGTGTTCATGTGCGTGGAGCTGATGCTCAACGCGGTGAACCTCGCGTTCGTCACCTTCGCCAGGCTGCACGCCAACCTGGACGGTCAGGTCTTCGCGTTCTTCACCATGGTGGTCGCCGCGGCCGAGGTCGTCGTCGGGCTCGCCATCATCATGACCATCTTCCGCGCCCGCCGCTCGACCTCGGTCGACGACGCCAACCTGCTGAAGTTCTGACGTGGGTACCGCATCGATGTGGCTGCTGCCACTGCTGCCGCTCGCCGGGGCCGTAATACTGCTGCTGACAGGGCGATTCGCCGATACGTGGGGTCACCTGCTCGGCTGCGTCGCCGCGCTCGCCTCGTTCGTCATCGCGGTGATCGCGTTCTTCGACATGGTCGGCCGCTCGGACGCCGAGCGGGCCATCACTCAGGACCTGTTCAGCTGGGTGCCGGTCGCCGGGCTCTCGGTCGATTTCAGCCTCCAATTGGACCAGCTTTCGGTGTGTTTCGCGCTGCTGATCACCGGTGTCGGATCGCTGATCCACATCTATTCGATCGGCTACATGAGCCACGATCCGGCGCGCAGGCGGTTCTTCGCCTACCTCAACCTGTTCCTCGCGGCCATGCTGCTGCTGGTGCTGGCGAACAACTACCTGGTGCTCTACCTCGGCTGGGAGGGCGTCGGCCTGGCGTCCTACCTGCTCATCGGGTTCTGGCACGAAAAGCCCTCGGCGGCAACGGCCGCCAAGAAGGCGTTCGTGGTCAACCGCGTCGGCGACATGGGGCTGGCGATCGCGATGTTCGTCATGTTCGCTACCTTCGGCTCGGTCGACTTCGGCGCGGTGTTCGGGGCGGCGGGCCAGGCCAGCGAGGGTGCCAACACCGCGATCGGGTTGCTGCTGTTGCTCGCGGCGTGCGGTAAGTCCGCGCAGGTGCCGCTGCAGTCCTGGCTCGGTGACGCGATGGAGGGCCCGACCCCGGTGTCGGCGCTCATCCACGCGGCCACCATGGTCACCGCCGGTGTGTACCTGATCGCCAGGTCCAACCCGATCTTCGATCTCGCGCCACACGCCAGGCTCGGGGTGATCCTGGTCGGCGCGGTGACGCTGCTGTTCGGCGCGATCATCGGCTGCGCCAAGGACGACATCAAGAAGGCGCTCGCCGCATCGACCATGAGCCAGATCGGCTACATGGTGCTCGCCGCCGGACTCGGCCCGGCCGGATACGCCTTCGCCATCCTGCACCTGCTCACCCACGGCTTCTTCAAGGCCGGGCTGTTCCTCGGCGCGGGCTCGGTGATGCACGCGATGAACGACGAAACCGATATGCGGCGCTACGGCGGCCTGCGCAAGCTGCTGCCGATCACCTACGTCACCTTCGGGCTCGGCTACCTCGCGATCATCGGGGTGCCGCCGTTCGCCGGATTCTTCTCCAAGGACAAGATCATCGAAGCCGCCTTCGGCGCGGGCGGATTCAACGGGCTCGCCCTCGGCATCGTCACGCTGCTGGGTGCGGGGCTCACCGCGTTCTACATGACCCGGGTGATGCTGCTGACCTTCTTCGGCGAACGCCGGTGGAAGGAAGAAACTCATCCGCACGAATCGCCCGCGGTGATGACCGGCCCGATGATCCTGCTCGCCATCGGCTCGGTGGCCTCCGGCCTGCTGCTGGTCTGGGGTTCGGCGCTGCAGAACTGGCTCGAACCGGTGGTCGGCGCGCACCACGGCGAGGAGGCGGTGCCCGCCGGCGTGGTCACCGCGCTGGCGCTGATGGTGGTCGCGATCGGCGTCGGGTTCGCCTACTTCCAGTACGCGCAGCGCGAAATCCCGGATACCGCACCGGAAGCCGTCACCGCGCTCACCGTGGCCGCCCGCAAGGACCTCTACGGTGACGCACTCAACGAGGCCGCGTTCATGCGGCCGGGCCAGCACGTGACCCGGTCGCTGGTGTTCCTCGACAACCGCGGCATCGACGGGATCGTCAACGGCACGGCCGCACTGATCGGCGGACTGTCCGCGCGGATCCGGCGGGTGCAGTCCGGATTCGTGCGCACCTATGCCCTGTCCATGTTCACCGGCGCGGCCCTGCTGGCCGCTGCCCTGCTGGCGGTGAGGATCTGGTGACGAACTATCCCTGGTTGACGACTCTGTGGCTGGCGCCGGTGATCGGCGCGGTGATCGTGCTCGCGCTGCCCGCGTCCCGGCGCACGCTGGCCCGCTCGCTCGCGCTGGTCATCTCGCTCGGCGTGCTGGTGTTCGGTGTGGTGCTCGCGGTGCGCTTCGACCCCGGCGGCGCGCAGTATCAGTTCGTCGAATCCCACGAGTGGATACCGGCGTTCGGCGCTGGGTACACCCTCGGGCTCGACGGCATCGGGCTGGTGCTCGTGCTGCTCACCGCCGCGCTGGTGCCGCTGCTGATCCTGGCGGGCTGGCACGACGAACGCGAGGTCGGCACGGGCAAGCGGGTGGCGCACATCTACGTCGCGCTGATCCTGCTCGTCGAGGCGATGGTGCTGATTTCCTTCGTCGCACTCGACATCCTGCTGTTCTACGTGTTCTTCGAAGCGATGCTCATCCCGATGTACTTCCTCATCGGCGGCTTCGGACCGCGCGATATCGACCAGCAGCTGCGCAGGCAGCGCTCGCGGGCCGCGGTGAAGTTCCTGCTGTACAACCTGTTCGGCGGGCTGATCATGCTGGCCGCGGTGATCGGGCTGTACGTCGTCACCGCGCGCGACGGACTCGGCGGCGCCAACGGCACCTTCGACTTCCGCACCGTGGTCGCGGCCGCCAACTCCGGCCAGCTCGGCGCGGCGCCCATCGTGCTGAACGCGCTGTTCCTCGGGTTCATGTTCGCGTTCGCGGTGAAGGCACCGCTGTGGCCGCTGCACACCTGGCTGCCCGACGCGGCGGTCTCGGCCACCCCGGCCAGCGCGGTGCTGATGATGGCGGTGGTCGACAAGGTCGGCACCTTCGGCATGCTGCGCTACTGCCTGCTGCTGTTCCCCGACGCATCGAAAACCTATGCGCCGCTGATCATCACGCTCGCCGTGATCGGCATCATCTACGGCGCGCTGCTCGCCATCGGGCAGACCGACGTGATGCGCCTGATCGCCTACACCTCGATCTCGCACTTCGGCTTCATCATCCTCGGCATCTTCGCGATGACCAGCCAGGGACAGGCGGGCGCCACGCTCTACATGGTGAACCACGGCATCTCCACCGCCGCGCTGTTCCTGGTCGCCGGATTCCTGGTGTCGCGCAGGGGCAGCAGGGTCATCGCCGAATACGGCGGGGTGCAGAAGGTGGCGCCGATCCTGGCCGGCACCTTCTTCATCGCCGGTCTCGCGACGCTGTCGCTGCCCGGTCTCGCGCCGTTCATCAGCGAATTCCTGGTGCTGATCGGCACATTCGGCCGGTACTGGGGTGCCGCCGTCATCGCGACCGGCGCGCTGGTGCTCGCCGCGCTGTACGTGCTGTGGATGTACCAGCGGATGATGACCGGCCCGGTCAAGGAGGGCAACGAGCGGCTCTATGATCTGGTCCCGCGCGAGCTCGCGGTGGTCGGACCGCTGATCGTGGCGCTGCTGTTCCTCGGCATCTACCCGAAGCCGGTGCTGGACTTCATCAATCCCGCGGTGAGCCAGACCCTCACCACCATCGGAGTGCACGACCCGGTGCCCAACACCCCGGCCACCTCCGAGGCGGGCCCGGCGGATCGAACTGGAGGTGCGCACAAATGACAGCACTGCTCGCGGCGACAGTGCCCGCGCCGAGTATCGAATACAGCCTGCTCTCCCCCATGCTGATCGTCTTCGGTACCGCGGTGATCGGTGTGCTCGTCGAGGCGTTCGCGCCGCGCCGGTCGCGCTACGGCATCCATCTGCCGCTGGCCATCATCGGGCTCGCCGCCGCGCTGGTCGCGGTGGTGTGGTTGTCGGGCACCAACGCGACCGCGATGGTCGGCGCGGTGGCCGTCGACGGGGTCACGCTGTTCCTGCAGGGCACCATCCTGGTGGTGTCCATCCTCGGCATCGTGTTCATCGCCGAGCGCGGCGCCGAATCGCGGGCGCAGGCGCGCTCCGGGCCGGGCACCTGGAGCCTGACCGCCGCGCGCGGCGGTATCGACGCGTTCACTCCACAGGCCGCCTCGGTGCCGGGCAGCGCCGACGAAAAGGCCGCCGTGCGTGCGGGAATCGCGACCACCGAGGTGTTCCCGCTGACGGTGCTCGCGGTCGGCGGACTGCTGCTGTTCCCGGCGTCCAACGATCTGCTCACCATGTTCGTCGCGCTCGAGGTGCTGTCGCTGCCGCTGTATCTGCTGTGCGGGCTGGCGCGGCGCAAGCGGCTGCTCTCCCAGGAGGCGGCGCTGAAGTACTTCCTGCTCGGCGCGTTCTCCTCGGCGTTCTTCCTCTACGGTGTCGCGCTGCTGTACGGGCAGGCGGCGACCGTGCGGCTCGGCGGGATCGCGGACGCGATCGCCACCCACCCGGAGAACACCACGCTCGCGCTGCTCGGCGTCGGCATGCTCGCGGTCGGGCTGCTGTTCAAGATCGGCGCGGTGCCGTTCCAGTCGTGGGTGCCCGATGTGTATCAGGGTGCGCCGACGGCGATTACGGGTTTCATGGCGGCCGCCACCAAGATCGCGGCGGTCGGTGCGATGGTGCGCGTGCTGCAGATCGCGGTGCCCGGCCTGCGCGACGACTGGCGGCCGGTGCTCGCCGCGGTCGCCATCGCCACCATGCTCGTCGGCGCGGTCATGGCGATCACCCAGACCGACGTCAAGCGGATGCTCGCGTATTCGTCGGTGGCGCATGCCGGATTCATCCTCACCGGCCTGGTCGCCGCGAATGAGGCCGGTGTCGCGGCGATCCTGTTCTACCTGCTCGCCTACGGCATCGGCACGCTCGGCGCGTTCGCCGCGGTCAGCCTGGTCCGCGACGCCAACGGTGATGAGGCAACGGCACTGTCGCAGTGGGCGGGCCTCGGCCGCCGCTCGCCGTGGCTGGCCACCGTGTTCGCGCTGTTCCTGCTCTCCTTCGCCGGCCTGCCGCTCACCAGCGGCTTCGTCAGCAAGTTCGCCGTGTTCTCCGCGGCGGCCGCCGGCGGCGTCACCTATCTGGTGATCGTCGGCGTCATCGCCAGCGCGATCGCCGCCTTCTTCTACATCCGGGTCATCGTCCTCATGTTCTTCACCGACCCACCGGCCGACGCACCGATCATCGTCACCCCGGCCATGACCACCACCCTCATCGCCGTCACCTCGGCGGCCACCCTGGTCCTCGGCATCCTCCCCCAACCCCTGCTGGATTTGGCCAAGCAGGCAGCCACCTTCACCCGCTGAGTCCCCTCACCACCGATGCCGCCGTACCCGAAAGGTTGCGGCGGCATCGTTTTTCGTCGAGCTTTGGTCAGGCTGCGGTCCCGGGGTGTCCTGATACGGACCTATTGTCATCGGCATGGGATTCATGCTCAGCGAATCGACGAAGGACCACGACGCACCCGAACCCGGTCAGGTTCGAGTGGCCGTTCGCGTCACGGTCGAGAAGGCGAGCGGGTACGCGGCCTGAATTCAGCTGACGCCGCGGCCGCCGTCGACGACGATGCGCTGGCCGGTGATGAAACCGGCTGTCGCCGAGGCGAAGAAGCTGACAGCGTGGGCGACGTCGTCGGGGGTGCCGAGGCGGCCGAGCGGGACCGAGGCAAGGTAGGCGTCGCGCTCCTCGGTGGGGACGTCCGCGTGACGTTCCACCGGGACGAAGCCGGGGGCGACGGTGTTGACGGTGATGCCGAACGGCGCGAGTTCCCTTGCCCAGCTGCGGGTCAGGCCGATCTGGGCGCTCTTGGCCGTCGCGTATGCGGAGCGCCCCGGCGGCGGCCGGTCCACCACCTCGGAGTCGATATTGACGACCCGGCCGAATCCGCGCTCCTGCATCCCGGGAATCACCGCCCGCCCCAACAGCATCGGGCTCTTCACGAAGAAGTCGAGCTGGGCGAGATGCTCCGCCCACCCGATATCGGTGAGCAGCCCTTCCGGCTGCGGCCCTGTCGCATTCAGCACAAGCACATCGATGGGACCCAACCGCTCGGCGACCTCGGCAACGAGCGTACCGACCTGCCGCTCGTCGGTGACATCGGCGGCCACCGCCTCGGCGACCCCACCCACGGCACGGATCTGCTCGACAACCTCGGCGGCCTTACCGTCATCGTGCAGACCATTGACCGCCACCGCGTACCCGTCCCGCCCGAGCCGTCGCGCGATCGCGCTCCCCAGCCCCCGTGAGCTCCCGGTTACCAGTGCGACTCTGCACAACTCGGCCATACCCCGATTGTCCCATGCCCTACCCACCCGGATCCCCCTGCCCCACAACAACGTTCAGCCCACTGCAGTGCGCGCAGCCCGGCGACGGCGCCCCCTCTGCCGCCCTCGCCGCAGCCACATCACCGTGCACAGGCGGCAGCTCGCGCGAGTGACACCGCCCCGCCGTGGCCCCTCTCCTTCGATTACCTCAGAGGCTGTCCGGACGCCGCCTCAGCAGCCTGGGCGGGTCGGCAGGTGCAATGGCGCTCCGGAGGTGATGTGCCGTTGGCCCAGCGGCGTATCGAGGGTCACCGCAGGGCCTGACGTGACCGTCACCTCGGTCTGTTCGGGTCCGATGTGGACGGTCAGCCTGGTATCGCCGACAGACAGGCCCCTGATGGTCATACCGTCGGGAAAGCCGTTGGGCAGCATGGGATCCAGTGCGGCGCCGGTGTCTGTCCAGCGTAGGCCCGCCGGGCCGTAGAGAAGTCCCTGGAGGAAGCCGCCGGCGCCGGTGACGAAGACCCAGGCGGACTGGCCGATGGCGTTCGCGCCCGCCCGGTCACCGCGTGCCTCGGATTGGAAGCCGAAGGGGGCGCGGACGTACGGCTGTACCGAGCGGTCCAGGTATTCCTGGGTGCGGCACGGGTCGTAGCGGGCGCTGAGGATCGCGCCGACGGCGTTGCTCATGTTGGGGCCGTCGGGGTCGGTGCGGTCGAAGTAGTAGCGCAGCGTGTCGGCGGGTGAATAGCCTTGCGCCGCATAGGAGAACGGGTAGCTCAGCAGAACCGTATCGGCCTGTTTGATCGGCGCGCCGCGGTAGCCGAGATATTCGGCGGGGACGCCGGGAGCAATGTCGGGCGGCATCGCCATATTGGCCTGGATATCGGCCCAGCGTGGATCCGCGGGCAGTCCGGCGCGCTGTGCGGCCGCGGCCGCGATCCGCATGGTGTGCATGACGCCGCCGTTGGTGAGCGCGTTGTCGATGGTGAGGCTGACGTACTCGTCCGCGCCCGCGGCGGGCGCGAAATGGTATTTGCCGTCGGGCAGTTTCGGGCCGACCCTGGCCGATAGGTACTCGGCAATACCGGTGATCACCGGAGCACCCCGCTCGCGCAGCCACTGCTCGTCGCCGGTCGCCACGAAGTACTGCCACTGGGCCAGCGCGATCTCGTTGTGCAGATGCTCCTCGACCAGCCCGCACACGCCCGGGCTCGCACACCGCTGCCCCGGGCCCTCGTCCCACGGGTACAGCGCGCCGGGCATACCGTAGCCGCGTGCGTTGGCGCGGGCCGTCGGCAGTGCCGCCGCACGGAAGTCGACCACGGTACGCGCCAGTGTCGGATGCAGGGCGAGCAATGTCGGGAAGATCCAGGTTTCGGCATCCCAGAAGGTGAGCCCGCCGTAGTCGTCGGAGGACAGCCCCGTCGGCTGCACCGACCATCGCTCCCCCTCCCGGACGCTGGCCAGCACGGTGTACAGCGCGGTGCGAATCCATCGGCCGTAGTCGTCGCGGCCCGCGATCTCGACCATCGGCTGCCACAATGCATCCCATGCCGCGACATGCTCGGCCGAGCGGGCGTCGACGCCACCCACCGGACCGGCTTCCGAGGCGCGAACGGCCTGCCCCTTCGGGTCGGCGCCGTAGTCGGTCGAGGAGATGCCCACGTATTTGACGAACCGATAGGCGCGGCCATCGGTCATCGCGGTGCTGTACCGCAAGCCGCCCGGCACGGATTCGGTGC
The DNA here is from genome assembly GCF_044547285.1 of Nocardia sp. NPDC052566. Taxonomy (NCBI): domain Bacteria; kingdom Bacillati; phylum Actinomycetota; class Actinomycetes; order Mycobacteriales; family Nocardiaceae; genus Nocardia; species Nocardia sp. NPDC052566. Next base: position 1,595,929 of record NZ_JBIUAF010000001.1, read on the forward strand.
GGGCGCCCTCCGGCGCGGTGACCGTGGACACCAGATACGCGACATCCTCGGTCCCCTCCGCCCGCACGCCGATCGTGTTCTGGTTCCGCGCCGGATCCGCGTACGCCTCCACCGGAATGACCCGGCGCGCGGTGGCCGCGTCGAACGCGTCGGTCACCGCGACCTCGCCGGTGTGGCGCGGCGTGATCGTCACCTGCTGCACCGCGAGATCCGGCCTGGCCCGCGACAGGAAGGTATCGAAGCGCAGATCGACCCGATGTCCCTGCTCCGGTTGCCAACTCGCCTGTGTGGTCACCGTCGCGGTCCGGAAGTTCATCGTCTGCCGATAGTCCTGGACCGTCGCCGGATCGACATCGGGCCGGTATTCCTTGCCCGCGACGCCGATGGTCAGCCCGGACCAGGACGGCAGCGCGGCGATCACCTGGGTGTTGTTCCAAGACAGCGCCGCCCGCGCGTAGAAGCCCGCCAGGTACGTGCCGGTGTAGCGGGGCTGTTCCAGCGGGAACGAGGTGCGCACATCCGGCCCGTAGTCCTGGAACCCGCCGCCACTCGGCGGCACCATGGTCCCGATCCTGCCGTTGCCCAGATACGGCGCCGCCCGGAAATCGCCGGGCGCGAACACCTCCGACGTCGCCGACCACCCCTCGGGCCCGCCGACCTCGGCCATCGTCACACCGGGCGTCAACGACAGCGCCAGCACGATTCCGATCAGCAGCACCACGGTCCTGCGCAACGTCATGCTGCCCATCGTTGCCTGAAGATGATCATCTTGGCGATCCCCTCGCCGTGGTGCCGCCAGGATTCAGGGCGCTACTCGGCAGGCGCGGCCAAACGATCGTGCTGTCGCAGGAAGTGCAGCACTCGGGGCACGACCTGCTCGGGAATCTGGTCGAGCACACCGTGTCCCATGCCGGGATAGATCTCGGTGTCGGCGTTCGGGACACGATCGGCGATACGCCGCACCGCGGCCTCGGGGTCGCAGACCACCGACTCGCCGCCGAAGATCGCCAGCAGCGGCGTGGCGATGGACCGCAGTTCGACATCGTCGAGCACCCTGGACCAGCCGAGTCCGGTTTGGTAGCCGAGTGCGGCCCGCGCACACGCGAATTCGGCATCGCTCATGGTGACGCCGGGGGTCAGCCACGCGGTCATCTTCCGCCACTTCTCGTCCGTGGGGTTCATCCCGAAGCGCAGGATCTTCGCCAGGACGGTCCACCGCATTTTGGTGATGATGCCGTTCGGTTCGATCAGCGTGACACTCGCCAAGCGCTCCGGGCCGTGCAGCGCGACCAGCGACGCGTGCCAAGCACCCTGCGACAGACCGAGCAGATGGACGTCGCCGACCCCGAGGCCTGCCATCACCTCGTTGAACCAAGTCGCGAAGTCGGCCTCGCCGACGATCGGCGCGGTCTGCACACTCTTGCCCGCCACGCCGATCGTGTCCGGCGCGTAGACGATGCGATCACGGGCTAGGTCTTCGACGATGAAGTCCCAGTACAAGCCGTTGCCGCCGAACGAGGGCAGCAGCACGATCGGCGTCCCGGAACCCGAGCCGGACCGGCGCACATGCGTCGACCCGAAGGATGTCGGAATGTCGAGCTCTGTCGCAGGCAGCGGCCAGGAGGCCGCCAGTGCCGCGTAGGCGGCCTCGTATGTCTCACGTGCCTGGTCGCTCTTGAAGCGTCCGATCTTCGCCATACTCTCCCCTTCTCTTTTTGATGGTATGAACGTACCATATAAGTGATATGGGCGTACCATCAAAACCTCGACGAGGCGAAAGGCGATGATGTGCCGCGGTTGGCCGATCACGAGCAGAGGCGACGGGAAATCACCGGCGCCGCACGGACTGTCATCGCGGGCGGCGGGCTCGACGCCGCCACCTTCCAATCGGTCGCGGCCGCGGCCCGGATCTCGGTGCGCACTGTGCAGTACTACTTCGGCAACAAAAGGGAGCTGCTGCTCGCCACGCGGCGCGCCGTGATCGAGGACGCGGGCGCCAGGTTCGGGCATCGGATGGCGACGCTCGGGGCCGAGCCCTCGGGCCGCGCGGCGCTGCGGGCGATACTGATCGAGCTGCTACCGCTCGATGACGCGCGCCGCGAGGATTCGATTGTCCTCGATGCCTTTCACACGGCCGCGCTCACCGGATCCGATGTCGCACCGGACAACACCGCCGACGCGACAAGGGCGCTGATGACCATCGTGGCCGAGCAGCTGCGCCATGAGCGACCCGGCGCACCGGATACCGAGCTCGACGCCGAGCTGATCGCCCTCGCCGTCGCCGCGCTGACGCAGTCGATTCTCGCGGGCATGCACACTCGCGAGTCGGCGCTCGGATTCGTCGATCACCTTCTCATCCGGGTGCTCGGCCCGGCCCCGAGTACGTCACAGCGCAAGGCGCACGCGCGGCGCTGACCTGGTTGCTTACCTCGACGTAGGTAATTCCCGCGAAAAGTGCGTACTTGTGGCGTTATTCGGCGCGAACGCAGACTTGGCCCTCGTAACCGCTCAGGAGGGAATCCGCATGACCGAACAACGAACACCGGTGACCGTGCTCGGAACGGGCTCGATGGGGCACGCGCTCGCCGAAGCCTTTCTCGCGGCGGGACATCCGACGACGGTGTGGAACCGCAGCCCGGAACGGGCACAGGCATTGGTGGCCGCGGGCGCCGTCCGGCCCGATGACATCGGGGACGCGATCACGGCGAGCAGGCTGATCATCGCCTGCCAGACCAGTTTCGCGGCGACGCGCGCGAGCCTGGCGGATGCGGGCGAGGCGCTGCGCGGGCGCACCCTGATCACGCTGAACAGTGGAACACCCACCGACGCACGCGAGTTCGCGGACTGGGTCACCGAACGCGGCGCCGCGTTCCTCGGCGGCGCGATCAAGAACGTGCCCGCCGCGGTCGGCCTGCCGGATACGCTGCTGTACTTCGGCGGTGCGCGATCGGTTTTCGACGAGTACGCGGACACGCTGCGGGTGCTCGGCGGCGATGTGGTGTACCTGGGGGCCGAGCCGGATCTGGCCGCTCTCTACGAGGCGGCCGTCGGCGCGACGCTGCTGCCCGCGCTGCTCGGATTCTTCGAGGGCGCGGCCGTGCTGACGGCCCGTGGTCTCGACGTGCGGACGATGGTGCCCTACACGACCAAGTGGTTCCAGATGATCGAATCGCTGCTGCCGCTCATGGCCGAGGAGATCGCCACCGGTGACTACACCCGGCTCGGCTCCTCGGTCGGGGTGTTCCACGCGGGGATCGGCAACGACGAGCAGCTGGGCACGGAATCCGGTGTCGATATGTCCTGGCATGCACCGATGCACGAGCTGCTGCGCCGCGCCGTCGCCGAAGGCCGTGGCGGACAGAGCATTACCGCGCTGTTCGAACTGCTGCGTAACTAGGGGTTGGTGCAGATGTCGGCGATGGCGGCGGTATCCCAGTAGAACGGGTAGACCTCGGTGATGCGGCCGTCGGTGACGGTGATGGTCTGCAGGATCGGGAAGGTCAGTTCGCGGCCGGTCGCGCGAGAGCGGGCGCGCACGACGGTGCGGACCACGATGGCATCGCCGGTGGCGAGGATGTCCTGGTCAAGCAGGTCGAAGGCGGCCCAGCATTCGCTCATGGCCAGGAAGAAGCGTTCCATGCCGTCGTGTCCGCGCCAGGTGCCGCCGTAGGGCAGCGCCTCGGCTTGGTGCAGCACCATGTCCGGGGAGAAGTACGGGGCGAGCAGGTCGAAGGAGGCCTTGCCCGGTCCGCCCGCGGCGAGGTATTCGGCTTCGGCGGCATACATTCCGGTGAGAACGGACATCGGATCGGTTGTCATGCGGCCAGTCTCACCAACCCGGCGCGCAGGCACCGGCGGCTATCGGACGCCACGTTCTACAGATGCTCGCGCAGCCACGACAGTATGAGTGCGCGGCCCGCCTTCGCGCCGGTGGTCAGGCGCGAACCGTCGTAGCCGTGGTCGTAGAAGGGCAGTTCGACGTAGCGGTGCACCACGCCCGCGTCGGCGAGCTTGCGCGCGAAACGTTCGGTGTTGCTCGCGAAGACGAGATGATCGCGGCCGCCGGTGACCAGCAGGGTCGGCGGGCTGTCGGCGCTGATCTGGTTGGCGGAGTCCACCGCGCGGTAGCGGTCCGGGAACTCCGCGGGCGGACCGCCGACGTATTGGCGGCCGAGGATGGCGCCGATGCCGGTATCGCCCTCGGAGGCGGTGAGATCGACGGCGGGGTAGATGCCGACGACCGTCTTGACCCGGGGCAGTTCGGCGGCGGTGCCGCAGCTCGGCTTCAGTGCGTGGTTGTTGATTTTGTAGGCGGTGGTCACCGAAAGGCCACCGCCCGCCGAACCGCCGATCGTCGCCACCCGGTCGGGATCCCAGTTGTATTGCTTGGCATGGGCATTCGCCCAGGTCATCGCGCACCCGACGTCGGCGTCCTCGGTGTCCCACCGGTGTTCGGTATCGGAGGCGAGGCGGTAGTCGACGTCGAAGACCGCGTAGCCCTGCTCGGCCAGCCAGCTGGTGTACGGGTTGGTGCCGCGGTTGCCCGCGACGAAGCCGCCGCCGTGGATCATCACGACCAGCGGCGCCGGGGCGGAGGTGGTGTTCGTCGGGTAGTAGATGTCGGCCTTCATGTCGCGACCGTCGAGGACCGCATAGGTGACGGTGGCGTCGGGCGCGTCGCCGACCGCGCCGAGTGTGGTCGGCGCGAAGAGGAACCAGGAGCCCGTCGCCGAATGCACCGAGAACACCAGGATCGTCGCGGTGATCAGGCTCACCGCGAATCCGGCGCCGGTGAACGCGGTCGTCGTGCGCGCGACCCGGGTGCGGCGCAGCCGGACCGCGGCGAGCGCTGCCGCCGTCGCGATGGCCGCGAGCACCAGGTTCCATGACCCGAGTACGTCGCGCACCCAGTCGAATTGCAGCAGCGCCGATTGCATCGACGCCTTGTGCAGCAGTGGCGATGTCCACGACACCGGCACGATGGCGAGCAGCTGACCGAGCACGATGTAGACGCCGAGCACCAGCGCCACGGCCAGCAGTACCCACCGGACCGGACGCACCCACCACTTCGTCACCGCTGGACGCTCGGCCGACGCATGCTGTTCGAGATCGGACATCACCACTCCATGGGTTTGCCACCGGGCCAACTCGTCCTGCCCTCGCCAAGCTACCCGAGGTTGGATTCGTGCGCGGCGACTCGATTCGTGCGCGGCGAGTGATCTGCTGCCGCGCTTGCTCGGTCCGATCTCGGTGCCGTCGACCCGCCGCCGGTGCAGGGTATCGGCGCGATCAGCGGCTCGTGTGTGTCGAGGTCGGCACAGCAGTGCGTGCCGACCTGCGGTCAGTGCAGGTAGGAAGCACCGTTCACGTCGAGCACCGCGCCCGAGGTCCAGGTTGCCTCCGCGGACGCGAGATAGTGCACCGCCGAGGCGATTTCCTCGGGTCTGCCGACGCGGTTGAACGGGCTCTGGGCCCGCACTTCGTCGGTGACCCTGTCGGCAACGCGCTCGGTGGCGACGAAACCGGGGGCGACCGAGGCGACCGCGATACCGTGCGGTGCGAGCGAGGCGGCCAGCGATTGGCCGAGCGCGTGCACGGCGGCTTTGCTCGCACCGTAGGCCGGGTGGTCGGGTTCGCCGCGGAAGGCGCCGCGCGAGCCGATGTTCACGATCCGGCCGGCGATGCCGTTGTCGATCATGTGGCGCGCCACGCAGTAGGTCGTGTTGGCGATGCCGAAGACGTTCACGTCCATGGTCTTGCGCCACTGCTCCTGCCAGTCCTCGTACGAGGTTTCCGCCAGCGGGCTCGGCAGCACCACCGCGGCGTTGTTTACCAGCACGTGCACCGTGCCGAGCGCCTCGATCGCCCGCGCGACAACGGCTTCGGCCCCCTCCGGGGTGACGAGATCGCCCTCGACGAGCACATGTCCCTCGCCGGGCAGACCGGCGAGTGTCTTCTCCGCGTTGTCGCGCCGGGAGGAGTAGTGGACAGCCACCCTGTCCCCCGACCGCGCGAACGCCGTGGCGATCGCCCGCCCGATCCCCGACGAGCCACCCGTCACCAATACGCCACGATTCATCCGATGATCACCATCGGCCAAGCCTGTCACACCTTTTCGGGTCCCGCGAGATGGGCCCCGCGTGGATTGCCAGTGTGCACCGAACTCGCCGTGGGTGACCGCCGGACGCGCACGGGTCGCGGCAGTCGTCGCTCTGCGGAGCCGATCACCTTGCAGCGCAGCGGTTTCGACGGCCGCGACGGATACCATGGAGGTTCACGGCAGCAGCACGCGCCAGTACAGGGCCCACGGTACGAATACCGCCGCGCCCAGGAGCAACAGCGTCAACCTGATGCGGACCGCGCCGACCAGCTCGTCGCGGACCCGCCACCATGCCGCGGCGGTGACTACCGTCAGCGCGACGGCCGCGAGCGCGATGAGCTGCACTGCGAGCCAGTAGATGCTGCGGTCGGCCAGGATCGGTACCGCGACCTTGGCGCCCGCGGCCATGGTCCACAGCAGGTATGTCACCGTGCCGAAGACGGCGAGGAAACCGGTCGCGGACAGCCAGCGGGCCAGTCGGCGCACCGAGCGGGTCCGACTGGTGCCGTCGGCAGGGAAGCGGGTGGCTCGTGCGATCGCCGCCGCCGGATATCCGGCGAAGATCAACAGCAGCGCCACCAGCACGGTGTACTGCAGCGAAAGCGCTTCGTACCACGCGTCGTCGGCCGCCTCGCGGCTGGCGAAGGCCTGCGGCGGTGCCGGTTCGGCGCTCGACAGTGGTGGGCGGCCCGCGGCGACCTCGCCGATCCATGCGGTGATCACGTCGGCGTAGCCGGGACCGAGCGCGCCGCGCGGTTCGCCGTCGCGGGACGATCCGCCCTGATAGGTGAACCCGTCGGCGCTGAGGTGCCCGTTGTGCCCGGCGCCGGGCACGAATCGTGTGGTGACAGAGCGGTTTCCGGCCCTGGCCCCCGCCTCCTGGAAGATTCGCGCGCTCTCCGGACCGGGGACCAGGGTGTCGTGCTCGCCCCACAGGCCGAGGATCGGCACCTGAAGGCGCTCGAGCACCGGTACCGGATCGTGGTCGTGCTCGGCGAAAAGGCCGGTACCCGCGAGGGAATGGGCGGCGGGCATGGTGATCGCGTCCAGCTCGGATCCGCGAATACCCTGGTGGCGCAGCTTGTTTCCGAGGTTCCAGGTCTGGGTTCGCAGCGGATTGTGGCCGGAACCGCCGATGGTGACGACAAAACCTATGTCGGGGGTCTTCGAGGCGGCCAGCGGTGCGACCCAGCCGCCCTCGCTCAAGCCCCACAGTCCGACATGTGCCGGGTCGACGTCGGGGCGCGAGCGGAGCAGCCGCACACCGGCGATGGCGTCATCGGCGAGCAGCGAATAGTCGCGCTCGAAGTCGGAGTAGCCGTCGGTCCGCTTGTCGAAGGCGAGGGTGACGATGCCCGCGCGCGCGAATGCCTCGGCCTCCGGTACATATTCGGCGCGCGGTCCCGGTCCCGAACCGTGCACGAGCACGACGGCGGGGGCTGGCCCCGCACCGGAGCGGGGCGTGAACACTGTGCCGTGCAGCGTCACTCCGTGACTGGTGAAGCTGACGTCTTCGCGCGCCGGATCCTGTTCATCCGGTGCCGCATGTGCCGTACCGGCCACGACCGCGAAGGTGAACAGCAGCGCGGCGATCGTCGTCGCGGTGCGGCGGATCGGCCGGTGGAGCATGCGTGCCAGATACATGCGAAAAACGTATCGACGCCGGGCTTTCGCGACATCCGACCACGGGGCTAGTGGCCGGCGCCCACCTCACCCCTGGGATGGATCCGCTGCCCGACAGCAGCCGACGCGCAATCGAGGAGCTTTGTGCGCGGTAACAATCCCGGCCGTGCCACACCATGGCTCGGCACCAACGAGCCATGCACCGGCGGTGGCCATTGGTCGAAGTGCATGACCGGCCGCCGCCATTCCTGACAAATCGCACAGTGATGCGGCCCGTTTTCCCTGGAAACGTCACTGTGCGTGAAATATGGAGTGCGGCATCGGGGCCGACGGAATGGTTGGGCGGTCACCGCCGCGCTTGCGGTGGTGGCGGCGGCGGCATTGCAGCCCGCCACCGCGACGGCCGAGGAGCCGCCGGTGACGGTGGCAACCGACCGGCAAGAGCAGCAGCTGGCGACCCGCGACGGCATCGCGGTGTCCTACGTCAGCTTCCGGCTGCCGCTGCCCGCCAACGCCCCCGCGCACCCCGAATCCTGCGACCGCGCCGGGTATCTGCGCTACCGTCCCGCGGGCGGGCCCGAGCAGTCGCGCGATGCCGACGCGGTCGTGGTGCAGCAGCAGGGATTCGGCGGTGGTGCCGTGAATTCCGATGGGGTGGCGGCCAATACGGTGCGCTCAGCGAAATCGCTCGGCCGCAGCATCGAATTCTGGGCGCTCGGCCGGCGCAGCTCCTGCCTGGACGAGACCACCGGGTTCGACGAGGCGCTGCGCACCGGCAACTACCTCGACGCCGTCGACTACTACTTCGGCGGCAAGCCGATCGACGGCCGAATCTTCCCCGGTTTCAAGACCTCCGCCGATCTGCACCTGCTCGATGTGATGGGCGCGGAGCGAGTGCTGCGCGACCAGTACGAGATGATGCTGCACGAGATGCCGGATCAGGCCGCGCGGCAACGCAAGTACATCTGCACCGGAATCTCCATGGGCGGCATGGTCACCGGGATGTTCTCGGACTGGGATTTCGACGGCAACCCCGCCACCCAGTCCGACGCGGGCTTCAACCAGTGCGCGGCGTTCGCCGCCCAGGACACCATGGTGTCCTCCGATCCCGCGGCGATCCAGAACACTCCGTTCTTCCGCGATATCACCGACGCGATCGTCGGACCCGCCAACGGCGCGCTGAAGGCCGGTTTCGACTCCGGCCTGCTGCCGCTGCGCACCCTCGGCCCGACGCCGGTGATCGGCACCAAGGCGATGATGCTGTACCGGCTGGCCGGACTGGCGGCGCATCTCGAGCCGGATGCGGAAAGCCAACTGCTGGCCCATATCCACGATCCCGAGGTCGAGGCCACGCTGACGACCATGTTCGGCCAGAGCTGGGCCGCGGTCGCCACCGGCGGCGCCAACGGTGAGGGCACCATCCGCGACTACCGCTTCACCAACACCGCGCTGCTCGGCACGTTCATCGACAACAATTCCGGCAACTTCGCGCTGCTGCAGCAGGGTGTCGGCGCGCTGTCGGGTGGTCCGGTGCAGGAGAAGACCTTCCCGAATCCCGCTGTGGTGACCCAGGTTCCGGTGATCGGCAACTACATGCGGATGTCGGCGGGCCCGCAGGTCAGGGTCGCGCCGACCGATCGCAGTGTGCTCTACACCTGGCGCAACTACAACGACGTGGTCGGCGTGCCGTGGACCGCGCCGAATCGGGAGGTCGCCGATATCCGCGAGGTGGCACGCCAATTGGGCACCGGTGCGCCGTTCGCCTACTGGGAGACCTATTTTCCGCTGCGCGTTGTCGTCGATATCGCGGCGGCGCTCGGTGGCGCGCGCGGGGGTGACATGGTGAACCTGCGCTACCACAACATGAGTCGCACCAAGCCGTACTTCGTGGTCTACGCCGGCGACAGCGTCGTGCAGTACGGTGTCGGCAACTGGCTGCCCGCGCCGCCGACCGCGCAGATCGAAACGCTGCCCGGCTACACCCATGTCGATTCGATCGGCGCCGCGGCGGTGCAGAACAACGGCAAACCCGATTACAGCGGCCAGTATCTCGCCGAGTTCATCCGGGGCCTCACGTAACGACGAGGACCTGGGCGTGCCCCGCGCGCCCAGGTCCCTTCGCTCGTTCAATCCCCGAGGACCGCCCGAAGACGGTGGTCGAAGATGTCGGGCTCGCCGACGAATCCGGTGTGATCGCCGGGGAACATCGTCGGGGTGAGGCCGAGCAGGTCCGCGAGCGCGCGGGAGGTGCGGTCGCAGGTCTGGCCCGTCGAGGTCTCACCGATACCGATCACCAGGCGCGCCGACACCGCACGCAGCCGCTCGAGATCGGGCTGCCAGAAGGTGGAGCCACGGATTTCGTGGTTGAACCAGAAGCTCTCGTCGGCGACCTGCGCGGGATCGCGGTCGCCGCCGAACATCTGCTCGAGCGCCTGTTCCGGCAGCTCGATACCGGCGTCGCCGAAGAACTTCCGCCAGGCGCCGAGCACGTCACCGCTCTGATAGATGGCGACGAGATCCTCTGTCTGCTTACGCATTTCGGCACGGTCGTCGAGCAGTTCGACCAGCGGGGGTTCGTGCGCGATCACCTTGGTGACCAGATCGGGTCTGGCCTGTGCCAGCGCCAGCGCGGTCACCGCGCCACCGCTGGAGCCGAACACCACGGCCGGGCCCGCGTCGAGGTGGGTGATCAGCCTGGCCAGATCGTCGGCGCGCAGTTCGGGGGTCGAGTCCTGCGCCGGGTCGTCGAGCACGCTGGCGCCGACGCCGCGCGGGTCGGTGGTGAGCACGGTGTGCCCGGCGGCGAGGAGGTCGGCCAGCGGCGCGAAGGCCGCGGCGACCATCGGCGCACCGACGAGTACCACGAGGGATCCCGCGCCGCGCACCTCGAAGTGCAGCCGTGCGCCGGGGACCTCGAGCGTCCGCGCGGTCACGGGCGTGGTCGAGGTGGGGTTCATAAAGCCTCCTTGCAGGGTCCGAAGTGTTCGGTTGTGTAGACCGGGGCCGGTCCGCGAACTCATCGGTCGGTGCCGACATTGCAAAACCTAATAGGCATAGTTTATAAACTATGATGATTAGGTTTCCTGCGATGAGGAAGTGGAAGATGCGAACCGAGACACTGAAGGTCCCTGGCGCCACGCTGCACTACGAGGTGCGCGGTAGCGGCCCACTGCTTCTACTGCTGCCGGGCAGCGGTGGCGACGCGGTCGTCTTCGACTTCATCGCCGACCCGCTCGCCGAGCACTTCACCGTCGCCGCCATCGACCCGCGCGGTTATTCGCACAGCGTGCTCGACTCCCCCGAACCCGTCGACCAGCGCGTCGAGGTGTTCCGCGACGATGTGCACCGTCTGCTCGAACATCTGTTGCCCGCAGGCGATTCCGCGTATCTCTTCGGTGGCAGCGGCGGCGCGATCGTCGGCATCGACCTGCTGGCACACCATCCCGAGCAGGTCCGGCGTGTAGTCGCCCACGAGCCGCCCTGTTTCGCGATGCTGCCCGACGCCGAACAGCATCGGGTCTGGATAGAGGAGGTGTCGACGCTGTTCCACACCGAGGGCATCGCGGCGGCCTCGGCCCGTTTCGTCGAGGGCATCGGCGGAACCATGAAAGGCATGCCCGACCCGGCAACGCTGCCACCCCGTCTCGCCGCCATGATCGATCGGCTGATAGCGAACGGCCCCTTGATGATGGCGCACGAACTACGCCCGATCACCTCCTACCTCCCCGATGTCACCGCCCTCACCCCGCATGCCGACCGCCTGGTACTGGCCGCGGGCGTCGAAACCCGCGGCCACCTCCCCTACCGCCCGGCCGCCACCCTGGCCGAGCAACTCGGCATCCCACTCACCGAATTTCCCGGCGGCCACAGTGGTTTCACCGACGCCCCCACCGAATTCGCCGACCGCCTCATCGAGGTACTGGTCGGCTGACACCCATGAGCCGACGCCGTAGCCCGCCCGCTCCCGGCCGTCGTCCAGGGACGATCCCGCAACAGGCGTGACAAATCGTAGGGTGGTGGGATGGGTGCGGAGATGATGTTCGGGCTGTATGTCGCGAGTCAGGTGGGAACGAGTATCGGTACGGCGCAGGACGATCCGGCGGCGATCGAGCGGCTGGTCGACGAATTGCGTGGCGGGAAGCCGCTTGTGGTGCGCGAGTACGTGCACTACCTCGGCGCGACGCCGGAGCCCGAGCGCCTCGCGGTCGTCGATCCGGAGCGCGAGCTGCGGGCGCTCACCATGCCCGATGCGTGGTACACCAGCGAGGGTAGGCAGCTCGATCTCGTGCTGTGCTACCTGCCCGCCGCCGCCGATATCCCGGGCTGGCTGGCATTCATCGATCGGGTGCTCGAGCGCTACGGGCCGATCGTGCGCTATCTGCAGATCACGCTGGAACCGAACTTCCCGATCCCGTGGATCGATGGCAGCTCGCCCGGCGTGCTCGACGCGCTCACCCAGGGGATGGCGCACGCTCGCGCGCGGCTCGACGAACTCGGCCACACCGCAATCGAACTCGGCTTCTCGGTGGCCGAACCGCCGGAATGGCTCGGCGGCGATTCGGCATTCTGGCAGCACCTGGCGGGGGTGCCCGGATTCGCCGATCTCGTCGACTACGTCGGGCTCGGGCTGTACCCCGACGCGTTCTCGCCGGTCGCGCCGCCGGGCGAGCCGGGCAATATCGTCGACCTCACCGCGCACGCGCTTCGCCACCTGCGCGAAAACAGTCTCCCCGCAGCACATCTCGGCAACGTGCCGATCCACATCGCCGAAAACGGCAGCCCGGCCGGACCGGAGCGCACGCCAGAGCGCCAGGCCGCCAGCCTGGACCAGATGATCCGGACGATCATCGACCTCGCTCCGAAGTACCAGATCACCCACTACGAACTGGTCGGCCTGCGCGATGCCGACTCCAGCGCACCAGAACCCACCGCCCAGCTCGGCCTCACCACCGACACCTACGCCCCGAAGCCCGCGTTCCACACCTATCGCGCCCTCATCACGCGATGATCATGAATTCTCGCGCCGCCAGGCGGGGATGGCGAGGTACGTGGCGGAGCGGAGTACCCATTCGACGGGGCCGTATTGATGGGTGCGCAGCCACCGGCGGCTCAGGACGAGCTGTGCGGCGTAGGTGACGAGTGCGATCGCGATGACCGCGGCCGGGGGCACCTTGTCGGCGAGGGCGAAGCCGTATCCGGTGTAGATCACCATCAACACCACCGACTGGGCGATGTAGTTCGACGCGGCCATACGGCCCGCGGGGGCCAGCCAGGCCACCAGCCGTGCGGTGTTCGCCCGCTGGCCGAGCATGATGATCCCTGCCATGTAGGCGAAGGTCATCAGCGGGTTGATCAGCTCCTGCAGGCCGTACCAGAACCAGGGCGGGCGCCAGCCGGTCGCCGCACCGAGGTAGGTGACCGCCGAGATCGGCAGGCCGACCGCCAGTCCACCGATGAGCACGCGAGGCGCCCACTGCCGCAACGCCTCCCGGTCCTCGAGCAAGCCGCGCTTCCCCGCGGCCATCCCCAGGAGGAACAATCCGAGGCTGGTCACGCTCTGGGTGAACCAGATGAGGATCAGGAACACCGGAGCGGTCCGCAACTGGATAGCGAACGTATCGGCGAAACCGCCGGTATAGCCCGCGTGGATTTCGCCGAAGTCGAGGATGCCGACCAGGCCGGTGAGTCCCGCGCCGTCACCGAGGAACGCCCAGCCCGACCACACCACGTACAGCACCGCGCCGACGATCACCGCGGTACGCGGCCGCAGCTTGCGCAGCAGGATCAGGATCAGGCACAACCCGGCGTACAGGGTGAGAATGTCGCCGATCCACAGGAGGAACACATGCGCGAGGCCGATCGCCAGCAGCGCCGCGCATCGGCGCATCAGCCGCCGGTTGGCCGAGACGCCCGCGCGTTCGGCCGCGGCGATCTGCAAGGTGAACGAGTAGCCGAACAGGAACGCGAACAGCAGATAGAACCGTCCGGCGAACAACGCGTCGACCACCGCGGTCACCGCGTGGTCGGCGGCACCGTCGAAGGTCGGCCGCGGCGCGTCCTCGGCGCCGCCGAAGGACCAGAGGGAGGTGGCGACGACGACATTGGTGATGAGGATGCCGAACAGCGCGAACCCGCGCAGCGCGTCGACCTCCGCGATCCGCCGCACGGAAGCCGGTGCGGCGCGCACGATTTCGCCGGACATACCGGAAATGCTTCCAGCCGCCGCCGGTCACGGCGTCCCTCCGCTGACCGATTTCCCCCGAGACCCCGGCCGCGACCTGCGGTGTATTGACATACGCCGCTCAGACGAGGTCCGCGACCTCCAGGTAGATCTGGCGGTCGATGGCGACCTCGACCAGGAATCCTTCCTCACCGCTGAACGGTGCGGTGGCGTTGAACGCCGCGACCGCGATCTCGCCGACCCGCAACCGATTACCGCTGAACTCGCGCTGGCCGAGGATGATCGGCTGCGCGTGCGGGAAGCCCAACCGCGCCGCGTCGTCGCGCAGCGGAATCCCCGCCAGATCGGCGACAGTGCCGGGAATCAGGCGCGCCGAGACGATCTGATCGAAGCTGGGCCGCCGCGCGATCCGGTGCGCGAGATACAACCGCCCCGGCCGCCCGAAGCACAGATGGGTCAACACCTCACCGGGCCTGACCGGATCGAGTTCGGCGAAATACACCACCGAGCGCACGGTGGCCCGCACATCCCTGGCGATCGGGATGCCGCCGCGCTCCGGTCGCCCGCGCACCAGGGTGCCGTCGAATTCGGTGCGCGGACGGTCGCCGCGCGGATCGAGTTCGGCCAGCGGGAAGCCGACCGGCTCGAAGGTGTGCACGCCGTCATAGCCGATGCGCCGATCCGTGCCGAGTGCCCGCTGACCGCGCTCGTCGAGTTCGATCGAGAGCAGGATCTGAAAGTTGTCGGGCGCTTGGAAACTCGCGCGGTGCGAAAGATAGCAGTCGATGCCGGTCCCGAAGACCGTCATGCCGTGCGTGCCGACCGCGACGCCGGTCTCGGTCGCGCAGGCCCGCCTGCGCCGATGAATGTCGACCCCGTACATAGGAGGCTCCTTCCCTCCGTTCCTCCCCTTCGAAACCCAGCATGCTCCTGTTTCGAAGGGGAGCCCCGAGTGTCGCGCTACTCGTTTCGTGTCGCCGGACTACCTGGTCATCAGACCAGGGCTAGCGGGTACCGGCTGCGGGCCAGCGGATCCGGGCCGAGCCTGGCAGGTGAATGCCGTCCTGCCGCACCGAGGCGACCGTGAGCAGCTCCGTCGCACCGAGCGCGATCGTGGTCAAGCCGACGACGACACCGAGCAGGGTGAGCGAGTTGATCTCGACGAGGATGATGGCGACACCGACCACCAGCGTGCACAGCCCGAACAGTTCCTGCCTCCCCGCCTCGGGCAGATCGTCGGTCCACACCGCGACCGTCGCCTGGGTGATACCGCGGAACACCCAGCCCAGTCCGATCCACACCTCGAGCAGCAGTATCGAGTTGTTGCCGTTGAGGCACAGCACGCCGAGCGTCACCGAGACCATGCCGCTGAAGAACGCCATCACGCGCAGGGCGGGCGCGATGCGCGCGGTCAAACCGAGGACCATCTGCAGCGCGCCGCTCAGCACCAGCGATAGCCCGATCAGCAGTTGCGCGATCGCGATGGTCTTGTCCGGCCACACCGCGATCACCACGCCGAGGACCACGGAGCAGATCCCGGCCAGCAGAACCGTCTGCCGAACCCCGCGGCCCAGCACATGCACACGCTCGCCATCCTCGTTTGCGGGCATGGCATCCATGATATGGCCGCACCCCATGGTTAGCGGATTGTTTGCCTGTGATCTGTCCCGGTCGCCGAGCCCCTGCCGGTCGGCGACCGCCACGACCGCGCGATCCAGCCGGGTGCGCAGCGCTGCGGGAGTGTCGTATTGCTGCGCCGCGAGCCGAACGATGACCGGCGGCCTGCTCTCGGGCGCAACCACCGCTCACCGCAGCAGATAGTGCCCGGTCATTGCCGACCTCAGCGGCGGGGAGTCGCGCTCAGCGCAGTGACGCTCAGACGTCGACCGTGACGAATACGCTGCGGGTCACGGTGTCGGCGAGACGCCATGGGGCGGTGACCGATCCGGCGACGGGGCGCTCGTCGACCGGCAGCAGCGCGCGATTGATGTGCACCACACGTCTGTCCGATTCGCCGATCGTCACGGTGACGATGGTGTCCGAGGCGGTGTCCTCGGCCGAGAGCGCGTCGAATTCTGTTGGCAGGAGGGTGATGTCGGCGATGCTCACCTCGACGGAGGTGTCGGGCGCATCGCTGGTGTTCTGGTCTTGCGGCTGCGCCGCACCGGCCAGCAGCGCGATCAGCTGACCGACCACGACCGGGTCACGCGTGCCGTCGTAGATCCAGCGTGTGCCGAGCACGCCGTGTTCGGAGGTGCCGATCAACGCGTCCGCCGCGCCGTCGAGCGGCGCGCCTCGATACCCGAACGGCACCAGGTACCCGACCGGCCGCTCCCCCGCGTTGTCGGTGATCACCATGAGCTCGATACCGACCGCACCCGCCGGGTCGTCCAGCCGGAATCCGCCCGCCTTCCGCAGCACCGGCGCGCCGTCGCCGCGATACCAGGACCGTGTCGGCAACCAGGCGGTCAGCAACTCCTGTTTCGTGGGAACCATTGTGGTCTGGTGAATTTCGGCCACCCGAGAACCTCCTGCCTGCGCCGACCTCAGCGAGTCTAATCGCGGTCGGCGCCGACCGGCGCCCACCGGCTATGGTCTGACCGCATGGCCGTCTCCTTCCGCCCCCTCCGCAGCCTGGCGATCATCCTCGCTGTGGCCGTGGCGCTTCCGATGCTCGCGACCCTGGTCTTCGCGTCCGGCCGCCACCCCGAATGCGCGACCATCCCGGGAGATGTGGGCCCCTGCGGATACTGGGCCCGCGTGGCCGAATACGGTCCGTTCATCATGCTCTGGGGTACGGCCGTCACCGCGGGCCTCGGCGCAGCGGTCTGGCTGGTCGTCACCGCCGCCCTCGGCCTCTACGCAGCCCTACGCCCCCGCCGCAAGCAGTAGCACCGTCCGGCGCACCGACCTTCGCGAGGTTCGCCCCCGATGCGATCACCGAGGTCACGCAAGGCGGACATCCGCGGTGGCGAGCCCGAACACCTTGCGCCCAGCGGACTTCGCCACGATGACGACCACCGCGCTCCTACCCTCGGGATCAACCGATTTGACCCGCCCGGTGAACTCGACGCTTCCGGTGGCGGCGGCTTCGATGACCGTGTAGTTCGACAACCGCACGCCGTACCTGATCAGCGCGCCCGGATCACCGAGCCACCCGGTGACGAATCCGGCGCCGAGCCCCATGGTGAGCATGCCGTGCGCGATCACATCCGGAAGCCCCGCGAGCGCGGCGACCTCCGCATGCCAGTGGATCGGGTTCGCGTCCCCGGAGACCCCGGCATAATTCACCAGATCTCCGCGCGTCAGGCGAGCGGTGCGAGCGGGCAGCTCGTCACCGACGGCGATGTCCTCGAATCGGAGCGCGGTACGTGGCGCACGCGCGCGTGCGATCGACGAAAGATGCACGGCAGCAACTGAATCCGTATCATCCGCGGGCGCGCTGGTGGCCGGCGTTGTCGCGTCGAGTCCACTCATGATCACGCGCTCGACCATGTCGCCGATATCGGCGTCGACGTCGTCGCCCGTGATACCGACCACGGTGGTGTGCATGATCTGCACGACCGCGCCGCTCCGGTCGCTGAAGGTATTGGTAATCGTGAGCAGATCCTTGCCCGCGACCCGGCGCACCGCGGACAGCTCGACATCGCTGACCAGCCGATCGCCGGTGCGCACCGGCTGGTACATCTCGAAGACCTGATCGGTCTGCACGAACATGTCGTAACCGGACATCACGGTCCCGAGCAGCCTGCGGTTGGCCAGCATCGCGACGGTCGAGAGGAAGGTGGTCGGCGCGATCAGGCCGGTGTACCCGAGCTCCTCGGCGGCGCCCTCACTCCAGTGCGCCGGGTGGAAGTCCTGCACCGCTCGCGCGTACTCGCGGATCTTCTCCCGTCCCACCTCGTAGAAGTCGTCCACGCGATAGCGATGCCCCACCAGGTCGGCCACATCGAACGCCGCTTCCACCGAGCCCTCCTCCATCCGGATTTCTTCCGCACTCGAAAACTGCCTCGGCAGAACCGAATTCACGAGTGAAACCCCACCCTCTCACATCGCGCGAGGGTCGGCAGAAGTATTCCTTGACAGGAATATTCTCTGTAGTGAATACTTTGGGCATGGAAGGGATCGCATCAGCACTCGGGGACGGGGCGCGGTGGCGCATTGTCGAGTTGCTCGCCGAGCGGCCACGGTCGGTGGGTGAGCTGGCCGAGTTGACCGGATTGCGGCAGCCGCAGACCACCAAACATCTGCAGACGTTGGCGCGGGCCGGGCTCGTGACGGTGTTTCCGCTCGGGCAGCGTCGCGTGTACGCGGTCGACGCGGAGCCGTTGTCGGCGCTGGAGCGCCGACTTCGGGAGTTGGTCGAGACGATCGAGGCGCATGCCGGTGAGCGTGCCGTCGTCGCGCGCTACCGTGCCGCGATCGAGGCGGAATCCGTTGTCGCGGACCGGGAACGGTGGGCCGACGGGCGGGCGTTCTCGTTCGAGCGAGTGCTGGCCGTGCCGCGGGATCTCGCCTGGCGATACTGGGTCGACGCCGACCTGCTCGCGTCGTGGCTGGCCCCGACGCCGATGACGGTGACCGCGTGCGTCATCGAACCGAAACGCGGTGGCCGTGCCGTGCTCGACTATCGCGACGCCGAGGGGCAGCAGTACCGCTCCGAAGGACGAGTCCACACCGCGAAGGCGCCCGGGCACCTCGTATTCGACCTTTCGGTGCTCGACACGGCGGGCGCGATCTCGTTCACCGGCCACTACGACCTGACCTTGACCGCGGTCCCGGAGGGGACGCGGCTGCACCTCGATCTGACCATCACCGAAACGACCGTCGACGCCGTCCCCTATATCGCCGGCATCGAAACCGGCTGGGGCCAGGTCCTCGACAACCTCACCGACATCGCACGACACAACACAGAGAAGGAAGCACAGTCATGACACGCACCGTCACCGCCAACATCGCCCTCACCCTCGACGGGCGCTACCACGGCCCCGGCGGGCCGGCCGACCTGGGCGCGATCGTCCGCTACGCGAGCACCGAGATCGCCCGCAACCACATGAACCGCATCTGGGAACACGCGACAACGGCGGTACTCGGCCGCGGCAGCGCCGAAGGCTTCCTCGGCTATTGGTCGACCGTCGCCACCGACGACAACGCCGACCCGCGCGACCGCGGCTACGCGAAGTGGCTGCTCGACACCGAAAAGGTAGTCCTGTCACGGACTTCGAACGAACTGCCGTGGGCCGGCACCCGCGTCGTGAACGCCTCCCCCGCCGATATCGTCACCGAGCTGAAGGTCACCGGCGAAGGCGAGATCCTGGTCAACACCAGCCCGAGCGTCATCAAACCGCTCCTCGCCGCGAACCTCATCGACCGGCTGTATCTGCTGATCACCCCCGAGATCGCCGGCGGCGGCCAGCGCCTGTTCGAGGACGGCCTGCCCAACACGACTTGGCAACTCACCCACCAGGAACGCGGCGAACTCGGCGAGATCGCCGCCGTCTACGACCGCACCCGCTGAACCGCGGTGATCTAGATCCTCGTTGAGGTTGACCTCGGGTCAGGGGGCAGGCTCGTCGCAGCGGCACGACGCCGGCACGGAGAGAACAGATTTCGAGGAGCAACCATGGCCGAATCAAGCGCGCCGCCGAGGCGCCGGCCTGGCCGCCCGACGACCCCAGCGTCGAGGAGCTCGCCACCGCCATGGCCGACCACTACCTCGCCAACCCGGCCCACCTGGAAGTCGTGACCGCCCTGCAAGCCCGCACCGACACCGCGACCAGATACACCCTGATCGCCCATCACGGCGAACAGCAGGCCACAACGCGTGCGGCCACGCTTTTCGAGCACAAGCTCCGCTCCGCCGGAGTACGTATCCCCAGACCGAACTGCCCCCGCCCCCGCTTCAGCGCGGACGCAGGTTCGTCACCGGCAGACCGTGTTCGGCGTGCAGGCGCGCCGCGACGAGGGAGCGGTGGCATGCCTCCGCATCGCCTTCGACACAGAAGAGGGCGACCGTCGCATCGCCCGGAAGTTCGGCAACGAGCGCGCCGAAGTCGAACGGAGCGAGGATCTCTCGGGTGTAGCGGTCGGTATACGCGGGCGCCAGCGCGACGCGGTTGCGTTTGCCGACACCCTGCCGGTCGTCCTCGCGGTATTGGAGTTGGCGCAGTTCGGTCGTCGGCGCCAGCCCCTTCACGTGCCGGTAACCGATGTCGGCCATGGCCAGCGCACGTTGCAGGCGTACCGAATTCGCCCACGAGTAGTCCGGGCCGCGCACGCCGCGGCGCTGGCGCAGGTCGAGCAGCAGCGCGACGCCCTCGCCGGTGAGCCGCTCGAGGAAGGACTCGGCGGTGAAACCGTAGACGCCGATGGTCGCGATGCGCCGCCGGGCGGCGGCGGGCTCGGTCGTGCCTGCCCGCCGCCGTCCCACTACGGCTCGAGTACCGGCTGGTCGACGGCCCACAGCCACGATTCGTCCGGCTGGCGGCGGGCGATCTCGACGGTGATCTCGCCGGTGGTCAGTGTCGACGCGGTCAGCGCCAAGTCGCTGCTCGCCAGCACCGGATGCTGCCTGCCGGGCATGAGCACCGGCGCGGCCGCGACGAACTGCTCGTATACCTTGCGGATCTCCGCATGCCCGGTCGCGATGTTGCCCGGCGGGAACGCCAGCACGGCGTCCGGCTCGTACAACGCCACCAGCCCGTCGACGTCGCCCGCATTGGCGCGCTCGATGAAGAACTTGCCCAGGTCGTTGGGGTCGGTGGCCACTTGCTCGTTTGTCATGCCGGTAAGCCTGCCAACTAATCACGACATCTTGTGTCGTGTATTCCGGTACAGTTTTCCGCATGCGCGCCGACCGGTTGGTCTCGCTGGTACTGCTGTTGCGCAGGCACGGTCGGCTGTCCGCGCCCGAACTGGCCCGCGAGCTGGAGGTATCCACCCGCACGGTGCTGCGCGATATCGAGGCGCTGTCCACCGCGGGCGTCCCGGTCTACGCCGAACGCGGCAGGCACGGCGGTTTCGCCTTGCTGCCCGGATTCCGGACCGAGCTCACCGGACTGAATCACGACGAGGCTCTCGCCCTGCTCGTCGCCGGATCACGGCGCGGCGCACAGGCTTTCGGCCTCGGCTCGGCGCTCACCTCGGCCATGCGCAAGATGGTCGACGCGCTACCCGAGGGCCACCGAGCCACCGCCACCGGCGCGGCCCAGCGACTACTCATCGACCCGGAGACCGATCTGCTCGCCCGACGGGTGGTCGCCGACGAGGCGCCCGACTCCGTGGTGGCCGAGGTGCGTCGCGCGGTGTTCGCCGGGCGCAAACTGCGCATCCACTACGCGGCCGTGGACCAGAACCCGAAGTGGCGCACCGTCGACCCGATCGGCCTGGTCACCGTCCGCGACCAGGTCTATCTGCTGGCGACGAGGTCCGGCGCCGACCGCACCTACCGGCTGTCGCGGATCCTGGCCGCCGAGCAACTCCCCGAACCCGCACAGCGACCCGACCGGGTCGACCTGGACCGTGCCTGGCAGGAACGCAGCGCCCGATTTCGCACCGGCGGCGACCAAGTCACCGTGCTGCTGCGGCTGCACCCGGCCCAGCGCGAGGAACTGCTGCGCACCGCGCTCGCCGTCCTCGTCGAAGAGCCCGACGCGGACGGCTGGCTACGGCTCGAGGCGACGTTCCAAGACGCACGGCACGCCGAATGGGCGCTGTGGCAGTTCGCGATGAATGCCGAAGCCCTTGCCCCACAGTGGTTACGCGACTCATTGCGCGACCGCGCCACCGCGCTCGTCACCCGCTACGCGGCGTCGTCCTGACAGTCGTCGCCTGCCGCGGGCCGCCGCCGACACGCGCTGCTAGGTTGCGGCAGTGGAGACGACAGGCCTGGACAGGTTGCGGACATTGCTGGCCGGACACTCGCTGAGCCCCGACGGGTGGTGGCGCCTCGACAAGGGTGAGGTGGCAGCGTTGCTCGATGACGTGCGGGAACAGGCCGCTGCCGAAGATCCGATTGTGCGACAACAGATCTGGGACGGCCTGGAACGGGTTGTCGACGAACGGCATCGAGACGACCTCCTCGCCCTCGTGATCACGCGGTTCGACGCCGAACAATTCCGGAGAGTGCTCACCGACACCGATCCGCGGATCCGCCGCCGATTATGGCGGCCGCGCACGGTCCGCGGCCGGTTCACCGACGTCGTGCTACAACTGCTGGCGGATGACGATTTCGATTACGCCTGGCCGGACTGCATCGAATTGCTGCGCGAGCCAGCACCGTTCGACGATCTCGTGCTCGCCCTCGCGGCAGGGCCGGAAGCTGGTTTGCGCGAACGGCTCTGGGTCGCGCTCGGACTCCCGCCCGACACCCGGGCGCCGGAGTTGTCGGCTGCGACGCTCGTCTCGTGCACCTTCTGCCCTGGCGACGATGACGACGTCGCCATCCACGAGTGCCGGCATCTGCCCATCGTCGTGACACTGCTGGGGAGTTCGCGCGACGAGATCCGCCAGGACGCGATGGAGTCACTGCTGGTGTTCGGGCTCGGCGCGGTCGATACGTTGCGATCGATACCTCGAGCGCATCGGAAGGTGCGGGGCGGCGCACTGACCATGCTGGCCGAATTCGGCTGGCACCTGCTGCCTCCCCGCGACCTGCGGACGCTGGAGCGGTTGATCCGCGTCAAACAGCGCGCCGAGGTACCCGAACCGCTGGATTTCGCGTGCTTTTCCGGATCGTGGTACGCGCTGCCGACCACCGATCAGCATGCCGTCCTGGACGCACTCGACCTCTGCGACCCTGTTCCCGCGACCCTGCGAATGGGCTTCGCCCCCTTGCGATTCACGCCATGGCAGCGTCGGCACCCCATGCGAATGTACCTCGACACCTGGGCACGCCTGCACGGCTTCGACGACTGGAACGCCGAGGCCACCGTGCGGGCCTACAACCAGGACTACTACCACCAGGTGTTCGTCACTCCGGCACTCGACGGCTGGACGCTGGTGTTCCACAAGGACAAAGCGCTGCCCGCCGCATTGGACACACCTCCCGAACAGCGGCGGCTCGACATGTACCTGCGCATGGCGGAACTGAGCCTACGGTTCGGCACCGCACAGTGGTTCGAACAACTACCCGACAGCTACGCACCGGAAGCGTCCTGGAGCCAATGGTGTCTCGCACAGGACGGTGACATCCGCATGCACTGCGTATCCTCCGGCACCGTCCGAATCCACCGATCCGACGAAATCGCCCCCACCGCACCGCTCGACCAACTGCACGCCTGGCTGCAAACCAACGGAATACGCGCCACACCCGCGGACGACGCTCGCATCCAGGCATACGTGGCCATGCTGCGCGAGCACCCCCGCCACCTGCCCGACGACGAAGACGACCTCGACTCGGCAACCCCAATCCAAGACCTCGTCTTCGGCGCCCGAGCCGCATCCCGCCAACTCTCCGTCGACCTCGAAACCCTCGGCCCCCACACCCGCATCCACGGCACGGGTGTACTCGCCGTACCCACACACCTCCGCCACCGCCCCCGCCGCGGCGCACTACCGATCTAGTGAGCTGGTTCTGAGATCGAGTGTCGGTCAGTGGCGGTGGCATAGAGCATCGACCACAGCATCCGATCCTCCAGGGGCTGGCGCTTGTCGCCGACGAGCCGGTCGATCGCCTCCCGGGACCGCACCCGCAGCCCGCCAACGGGTTTGGGCTGGTGCTCGCGGCCGAGGACAGCAGCCGGGTCGGTAATCCAGGTCTGCTCGGCGAAGTAGTTCGAGAACCCGCGCGTAGCGAGCGGAGAACCTTTTTGATCTCCCGAGTGCACGATCTGCCCCCAAATTCCCTCTACCCAGCAACGAACAGCACAAGGAGGGGAGCCGGATGAATCCGACCCTTATCGGCCTGGCAGCAGGCATCGCGGGAAACGCATCATTGGTGGCCCTGGGCCTGCGGCTTCGATGGAAGGCTATGCGGCACAGGGAACATCGAATGCAGATGGTCGAGCTCGTACAGGCGTTGCCCGACCACAGCTGCGCCGAGTCGCAGGACGGCCCCGGAGGCCTGCACACCCGCGTGACCGTGGGCAAGCGGCGTGTGGAGCGTGACTGATGACCGAGGAATACGACCAGACGGGCCTGCGAGCCCCACTGTCCCCCAACCTCGAACAGCATCTGGAGCAGCAGTTCAGCGCCTTCTATCGCACGAACATCTCTAACCTGGTGGGGTTCCTGGTGACGCAGGGCGCGCGCTTCGCGGACGCCGCCGATATCGCCCAGGACACGATGACTCAGCTCTGGCAATCGTGGTCCAAGGTCGACTCGCCCATGGCCTGGGCCCGAGTCGTGGCCGGCCGTGAGTTCGTTCGGCGCTATGCCGCGCTCGAGCCGGACCGCATCGACGAAGCCGAGCACTCAGCGCTGCTGGGTTGCTCCACCGATGTCGAGGACTGGCTCCAATCCACTGCGTACCAGGAAGCGCTCACCGCATTGCCGCCACGACAGCGGCAGATCCTGGTCTGGACGATGGAGGGCTACAAACCCGCCGAGATCGCCCGTGAACTGCAACTCAATGCCGCCACAGTGCGGTCGAACCTACGAAAAGCTCGATGCGCCGTGGCGCTATCCCTGGCAAAGGGGGCACAGCAATGACCGACTTCCTGCACGACCCTTCGGCGGTGATCCACTGGCTGGGCACCCACCGTGATCAGTTCTACGCCGAACTCGTCGAACACCTCGACATCGAGGCCGGCCTGGAAGAAGTGTTGCTCGCCGAACGCCACCGCAGCCTCATCGAAGAAGTCCACGACAAGCTCGACATCGAGGCCGGCCTCGCCGCCATCCTGCCGACACCACTCCTTCCCCTTCCCGACGCCGCGCAGCAGCCACACGCACCCGGCACGCTGGAATGGGCATCGGATGAACTGGCGCGCATGCCCCTGCCGATCCGGTTGGCGCTGCGCGGCGACTACGCCGCCAAATGTGGGTTCGCCGCGCGAGAAGTCACCACGCTGCTCAGCCAGCCAACGATCGAACTGGACCAGCTCGAAACACTCGTCATCCATGTCCAAACTCTGCTGCCCGGATCGGCCGCAGCACGGTGGCGCATCGCTACCGACGAGGAGATCCGTGCCGACGACGGTCTGTCCAAGGACCAGAAGCACGCACTACTTCGCGCTCTCAAAGACGAAGGCAGGCAGGCGTTTCTCGATGCACATGCCATCTACGAAGTGCTCGACGGCGTCCGGAAAGCTGTTTCCGACATCACAGACAACATCGAGGACGAGACGCCGCAGCACGGGGTGGACAACGTCATCGGCTTCGGTTCTCGGAAGGCGGGCGAGAGCACCGAACTAGAAGTCGTCCCGGTCACCGACTTCGCGGCGATCTCGTCCATGCATCGATGGACGGGCGCGGTCGCTGACTATGTGCGTGATTCCTTCCGCTCGATATTCCAAGGGATGTCTACTCATCACAGGAACCAGGTTCCCGATGTGTCGATGGATGACAACCTGTCGATCGACTGGGCCCCCTACCTCGCCGAGCCGCTGAATCAGCTGGCCAGCTATCTGGTCTGCCTCGAACAGATGCTCAACGACTTCATCGGTGCTGACCTGCGGAAAGTCGATCTCGCGGGCGTGCCGCTCGAAGGGCTGCGGTGGTCGGAGCAGACCACTCAATGGCCCGATCTCTGGCGCGAACAGATCAGGCAGGACTCCGTCCGTATCGACGACGACGTGTACGAAATCCATTACGGGACCCACACACGAGGCCGCAACACGATGGTCTGACAGAACTACGACGACGCCAGTGGCGCGAACAATCAGCTGAGCCGCACGATGCGCGCGATCAACACCCGGGTCGGCCGCCGTCGAGCGTGAGCGGTTCGGCGACGGCGTGGTTGTCCCTGCTCGAGAATGGTCTGACGGTACAACCAAACCGCCTGCCGAGCCTGGAGCGGGAGTTTCGTGCAGGCGGTTTGTTGCCCATGGGCGACAAACTCACCGTTCGGAAATCGATCGTTTTCGAACGGGGCGACAGGGACGATCATTGGACACCTTGTAGTGGGCTTTCCCGCTGTTCGCCATAGTTTCGTCGTAGTTCTCTGGACACGAATTGCGAAGCGCCACTGAAAAACTCATGGATTTCTCCTGAGTTCAGGGCAGGATGCGGATGCGATCCCCGCTATGGACAGGGGGATCAAACGACTGTTCCTGGTCCTTGGAGGAGGTTTCGTGCCTGATTCGCTGCACTCGTTCGGCGGCGCGCCTGAGTCACCCCGTTCGCGGTGGACGTGGCCTGCGGTGACCTTGACGTGTGTGCTGGTGGTCGCTGGTTTGCACACCGATTCAGTGCTGATCGCGCGCGGGATGGCACCAGCGGTCGCGACGGTGATCACGCTGGCCGTGGTCGCCGGGATCGTGGCCAGTGTTGCGCCCGGCGCCGGCGGTTCCGCCGTGCCCCGCCTGGTCCGAGCAATAAGCACTTTCGCTGACAAGAGAGAACAAGGGTGATGGGCATCAAACTCATCGACGATTCCGGCACGGAGCATCCGGTCGTCGCTCGAACGGAAGATGAGTTCCTCGCCCTGCTGCGCACCATCCGGGCGTGGTCGGGGCACACAGGCGGTCAGATCGCCGCCTTCGGCGGGCTTCCTCGCAGTACGGTCTATTGGCTCGTCTCGCCGCGAAACACCAGCCTGCCCCGTAGGCGCGAGCAGGTCGTCGCCTTCCTGCGCGGCTGTAGGGTCAGTGACCGCCTCTTTGAAAAAGTGCTCGACATCTGGGCGAGCTTGGCTCGCTATCCCAACTGCGACCAATGCGATTGGCCGTCTTTGTGCGAGACAACCTTGGAGATCGCGAAGGAAAACCAGGCCCTGAGACGAGAAAACGCCGAGCTTCGTGCCCGGCTCAGCCCGCGCAGTGGTGCACCAATGTCGTAGGGCATCCGTACCGATGGGCGCATGACCGACATCGCCCCTCTCGCTGCGTCCACACGGGCGGCGTTCGGCGACCCGGGCGTGCACGCCGTCGTCCGGGCCGGGCGCACGGTGCACGCGGTCAGCCTCGGGCAGTGGATCGGCGAGGAGCAGGTACCGGAGCTGCTGTGCCATACCGGTGTCGCCGGATGGTCCCCTACTGCGCTCGCGCCGACTCGCGCTGCGGTCACCTGCGCACGATGCCTACGCCGGATCGGCGGGCAAAGCTCTGCTGCGCAACAACTTCCGCTGTTCACCACCGATCGCTGACGGCCTGGGTAATCCTGCCGACGGTGCAGCTCGAGGCGCGAATCCCTCGACGACCCACGCCCAGGGTTCTACTACCACAACAATTCTCGGCACCCGGCCGTGTCGGTACCCCGGCGCACCATGACGTCATGAGTACCCATGACGTCAGGCGCTGGCCATCTGCTGGTTGACCGACGACGAGCGCGCTGCCCTGCTCGCGAAAGCCGCAAACCCGCAAGGCTGATCAATCGACTCCATCGCGAGGGGCAAGGTGCGTTCGCGCCCAGGCGCACACTTCCCCGGATCCGGCTCTCGACTCGGGTCTTCGACAACCGGCCGGTGCGGCCCACCTACCCGCTGTTGACGTTCTGTGTGGTCATCGTGGCGATCGTGGTCGTGCTGGCGATTCTGCTGTGACACTTCACCACCGAGGCCATACCGGTTAGGATTCCGGTATGGCGAAGACGCGGAAGGTTACCGTCACCGTGCCCGAGGATGTCGCGGCGACCTTGGAGCAGTGGCGAGCGGCCGGGCGCATCAAGTCCGTGAGCGAGTACGTGGCCAGCCAGGTCCAGGCCGGGATGGACCGCGCGACGTCGCTGCGCATGGCAGAGACCGTTCACGGTGGCGCGGCCGGCCCGAAGCGCCCACCACTGGACGCCATCAACCGCGGCCGAGCGCTACAAGGACTCCCACCATTGACCGAGGCCGAAGCCGACGCGATCAGCGCGGAGGCCTGGGCGACCGCGCCGGGCCACTCCGGCGCCGCGTGAGCGATATTCCCGCGGTGTCGGGGATCGTGTTCGACACCGCCGCGGTGCTGGGCTGGAGCCACAATCACCCGTACCCGCAAGGTATCTACTGGTCGTTCGTGGAACACGGTGGCACCGTGATCATCCCGGCCGCAGTGCTGGCCGCGGCCGAGTCCCTCGATCGTGATCGTGATGCGCTGGCCGCGCTGCTGGACGCCCCGCACACCGTGGTGCCGGTGCTGGACCGGTCCGCCGCCGCCGAGCTGGGGGCGCTGCTGCGCGTACGTGGCCACCAGACCGACGCGGACACGCTGATCAGCGCAGCACACGCGGTCGCCGAAGCGACAGCTCGTGGCTGGTACGTGCTCACCGACCGCGCCGAGCTGCTGGTCGCGCTCGATCCTGAACTACTGTTCGACACTTTGCCCTGACCTGACCAGCGCACGTCATCGTCCGAGGACCGACGGAGCTCGGGACGCCAGCCGTAATTACCGAAGGCATCCTTCCCTGGTAATCCCATGCAGATAGCGCTAGGGGCGGGCTGGACTCTTGCGTGCGTCCGCGAGGAGTTCGTCGAGTTGGTGTTCGGCGCGGGCGGCGCGGGCGAGGGTTTGGGCGCGGGCTTCGTCGAGTGCTTCGATGCGTTGGGCGGATTCGGCTCGGGCCTTGTCGATGGCGGCGGCGGATTCGGCGCGGGCGGCGGCGAGGTCGGCGGCGGCGGTACGGCGGGTTTCGGCGAGTTCGGTGCGGGTTGTCTCCAATTCGGTGCGCGCCCTTCGCCATTCCTCGCGTGCCTCGGTGGCGGCTTCGATGCGTTCGAGCGCGGCCTGTTCCGCGCGTTCGGTGACGCGCTCGGCGTCGGCGGCGCGCTGGATGGCGAGATCGCGTTCGGATTGCACCGCCGAGACCTGCGCGGCGGCCTCCCGCTTGGCGTGGGCGATCTCCTGGGCGGCCCGGCGCTCGGCCTGCTCGATCCGGGTGGCGGCCTCCGCACGGATCCGCTCGATCTCTTCGGCGGCCTCGCGGCGCGCGGTGCGCACCTCGGCCTCGGCTTCGCTGCGCGCGGCGAACACATCGTCCGCGGCGCGCTTGCTGACCAGCTGGATCTCGCGCAGTGCGTCGTCGCGGGCGGTATTCGCCGCGGCGACCAGGCTTTCCGCGTGCTCGGCGGCGCTCGCGGCATCGTCGGCGGCGGATTCGGCGAGTGCGCGGGCCTCCTCCGCTTCGCGGCGCGACTGCTCGGCGGCGACGGTGGCGACCTCGGCCTCCGCGATCCGCCGCGCCGCATCCGCCTGCACCGCCTGGACCTGCGCCTCGGCCACCGACGGGTCCGCCAGGGTGGACAGCTCGGCGACCGCGGCGTTCACCGTATTGCTCAATTGCTCGGCCAGTCCACGGAACTGAGTAAGCAGCTCATCCGCGCGCAGCCGAGCGACGGTAGCCGGACCCTGTGGCGTCACAGTGACGGAAGCGGCGGGCCCCTCTGAGTCCTGTTGCTGCCGTTGACGTTCGCGCCACGCCCGCCATCGCGTGTGGTCCGGATGATCACAATATTCCGACGGCCGCCCCGGCCCACCGCCGCGAGGAATCGGACGGACACACCCCGGGTAGTTGCATACGTTGGACACCCGGAAATCGTAGCGTCACTTACGTCATTTCCAACGTATTCACACGAAACGAAACCCGTGTCACCCCAGAGGAACCCATCACCCCACCACTCGAGTCTGACCCCCGATAAGTGAACATTATCGGCGGTCAGACTCTGCTGATCGATCGAATCTCGTTGGCGTTATTTCGTTTACGTTTGGTTGCAGCTGACGAAACGAAACCGCTACGAAAGCCTTCGAAAACTAGGCTCCCCTGTACGCCCGTCCCAGTTCTCGCCCCTCAGGGGGATACCGGCCCGATACCCGGCGCATCCGAAACATGGAGCAGCGCACGATGATCAACGCCCGGGCGCCGGGACCTTCTCCGATGCCGGCGAAGGCACACGACCGAACGCCGGGCGCACCGTGCCCCGGCCCGCCACCATCGCGACGACTGTCTGACCTGCCGCGGCGACACACAGCAGCAGAATCGGTGCCCGCCAACCCGAACTGACACCGTGCAGCAGCCCGAAGATCACCGGTCCGATCGCGGCGAGCAGGTAGCCGATCGATTGGGCCATCGCCGACAGCGCACTCGCCACGGCCGCGTCCTGGGCGCGCAGGCTGAGAAAAGCCAACGCCAGCACCAGGCAAGCGCCACCGCCCGCTCCGAGAACTACGCTCCACAGCAACGCCCATCCCGGCGCCATCAACAGGCCGACATAGCCGAAGAGCAGGACCGCCGAGCCGATGGCCGCCAGCGCACGCTGGTCAGGCGCTCGTCGCAGCAAGGCAGGTACCGCCAGGCTTGTCCCCACCGCGACCGCTTGGAACACGAACAGCAGCCATCCCGCCGTGGCGGCACCAACTCCGTTGTCCTGGAACACCTGCGGCAACCACGTGACGACGACATAGAAGCCCAGCGACTGCAACCCCATGAACGCCGTGACCGCCCACGCAAGGGGCGATCCCCACGGAAGCCGGTGCCGGTGAATCGGTCCCGCGGCGGACCGTGGACCCCGCATCCGCGGCACCCACAGCACCATGGCCACCAGCGCGAGAACGACCCAGCACCCCAGTGCGGTGTACCAACCACCGGGCGCGACATCAGCGATCGGTACCGCCACCCCCGAGGCCACGGCGGCAACGCCGCCCATCACCGTGGCGTACGCACTCGTCAGTAGCCCAACCCTGTCCGGGAAATCGCGCTTGATCAGGCTCGGCAAGAGCACGTTGCCCACGGCGATCCCCGCGCCGATGAGCACGGTCCCCGTGAACAGGCCGAGTGCGCCCGGCAGCCACCGAACCGCGATCCCCAGCGTCAGGACGACAAGCGCACCCCCGAGCAGTCTCTCGGAACCCCATCGCGCCGCCTGGCGCGGAACCATCGGCGACAGGATCGCGAAACCCAACAGCGGCACCGTGTTCAGCAGGCCGACTACCGCCGGAGCCAGATGCAAATCCGCCTGTATCCGATCCAGCAACGGCCCGACACCGGTCAAACTCGCCCGTAGGTTCGCGGCGACTACCAGCAATCCCCACACCAGCAGCGCGTGCCCGGAATGCACTCTCGACTTCTCCATGCCACTCACGATCGGGCCGCGCGACGCGGGTAGCCAGACCATGCTCAGGCTGGCCCCCGAAAGGCCACCCTGAGCCCTCCTCGATCAGCGGGCAGCGCCGTAGGCTCGCGCTATGGGAACGCCGTTGGGAAATTTCATCCGCGCCAAACGCGACAGCATCCAACCGGAATCCCTCGGCCTGCCGCACCGCGACCGCCGCCGATCACCGGGGCTGCGCCGGCAGGATCTCGCCGTGTCGGCCGGCATCAGCGTCGAATACCTCACTCGCATAGAGCAAGGTCGCGATCGCAATCCCTCACCGGTGATGGTCGACGCACTCGCCGATGCGCTGCGCCTGGACCCCTCCGAACGCACCCATCTGCGCTATCTCGCGAAGATCACCGGCGATGTCTGTTCCCCACGGTTCCGGCCCACACCACCGCCGCGTCAGGTGCGCGCGGCGGTGCGCAAGACTCTCGACCTCCTCGAGCCGGGCATCGCCATCGTGACCAACCGGCTCGGCGACGTCCTCGCGCACACCAGCGGCTTCGAAACACTCACTGCCGGAACCGGACTGTTCGACACCACCCCACCGAACCTGACCCGCTATGTGTTCACCGATCCCCGCGCCAGGACCTTCTTCGCCGACTGGGACGACATCGCGGACGAGCACGCGTTCGACCTGTGGCTCGCGCCCTCGGTCGAGAACCTCGAGTGGTTCACCGCCGAACTCACCCCGATCGCGGGCCCCGACTTCACCGGCCGCCTGAACCATCACGTGGTGCCGCGCCGAGGGCTGCTTCGGCTCCATCACCCGGCCGGGCACGAGCTTCGGCTCGAACGCCAATCGCTCGAACTCCTCACCGACGCACAGCAACTCGTGGTCTTCCACCCCGCGGACGAGCAAACGACGGCGGCCATCGACGACCTCCGCCGACCTCGCGGCCAGCTCAGGTCCATCTCGTAACGACGGCCGCACCCACACCCGCGCCGAAGCCCGGCCCGGCCGACGCTGCTGAGCCGCGCGCGGCGACCGGAGCCGAGCTCGAACCCGGCTACTGCGCCGAGCAGCAATCACCGGCGCAGCAACCGCGCTCGACGGCGGGTTTGACGGCTTTCACGACGGCCGAGTGCATCCCGTCGGCGACCGCGTGGGTCGCGGTGATCTCTATCTCGCCGAACCCGGCCGCTTCCAGGCGGTTTCGATATTCGGAGAACGACAGCGCACCCGCTATGCAGCCGACGTAATCCCCGCGCTCGCCCCGCTGCGCCGGGGTCAGCGCGTCGTCGGCGACCACGTCGGCGATCCCGATCCGCCCGCCGGGCACCAGCACCCGCGCCATCTCGGCGAACACCGCGGGTTTGTCGGTCGACAAGTTGATCACACAGTTGGAGATCACCACGTCGACACTGTTGCCGGGCAGCGGAATCGATTCGATCGTGCCCTTCAGGAACTCGACATTGGTGATGCCTGCTTCGGCGGCGTTGTCCCGGGCGAGCGAGAGCATCTCGTCGGTCATGTCGACGCCGAACGCCTTGCCGGACGCGCCGACCCGGCGCGCGGACAGCAGTACGTCGATCCCGCCGCCCGAGCCGAGATCCAGCACCGTCTCTCCCTCGCGCAGGTCGGCGACCGCGGTCGGATTTCCGCACCCCAGCGACGCGGCCACCGCCTGGATCGGCAGCGCGTCCCGGTCGGCGGATCCGTACAGGCTCGCGCCGAAACCCTCCTCGATCTTCACCGCTCCGGTCGCACCGCAGTCGCTGCCGCAACAATCCTCGGCCACCCCGCCCCCGGCGACGACGGTCGCGGCGGCCGCATAGCGCGCCCGCACGGTCTCCCGCAGCTCGAGATTCTGCTCTGACATGGGAATCACTCCCTCTCGAAACACCCGAAACCGGAGGGTG
The DNA here is from genome assembly GCF_044547285.1 of Nocardia sp. NPDC052566. Taxonomy (NCBI): domain Bacteria; kingdom Bacillati; phylum Actinomycetota; class Actinomycetes; order Mycobacteriales; family Nocardiaceae; genus Nocardia; species Nocardia sp. NPDC052566. Next base: position 1,628,866 of record NZ_JBIUAF010000001.1, read on the forward strand.
ATACTCCGTTGACCGGGTTGTATTGATGACTATCGATGCAAGTGTGGCGCGCTGAATAGATATCTGTCAATATTGACGTGTGTCGAAACAAGGGCTTCCGGTGATCGCGTCGACGAACTGCTGCACCACCACGCTGTCCGCGCCACTGGACGCCGAGCCCGCGGCCGCACTGGCCGCCACCTTCAAGGCGCTCGGTGACCCGGTCCGGCTGCGGTTGCTGTCGCTGATCGCCGCCGCGGGCGGCGAGGAGGTGTGCGTCTGCGAGCTGACCCCGGCGTTCGACCTGTCCCAGCCGACCATCTCCCACCATCTGAAGGTGCTGCGGGAGGCCGGATTGCTGACCTCGCAACGGCGCGGCACCTGGGTCTACTACCGGGTCGTTCCCGAAGCCCTGCAACGACTTTCCGACGTCCTGCTGCCCGCCGCCGCGCCCGCGTGAACGCGGCACCCACCCTGGCGCGGCGACTGGTGGCCGAGGCCATCGGCACCGCCGCCCTGGTCGCTGTCGTCGTCGGCTCCGGCATCGCCGCTCAGCACCTTTCCCCCGACAATGTCGGGTTGCAGTTGCTGGAGAACTCGACCGCCACCGTCTTCGGCTTGGCGGCGCTGATCCTACTGTTCGGCCCTGTGTCCGGCGCGCACTTCAATCCTGCTGTCTCCCTTGCTGATTGGCTCGCTGGGCGGCGAACCCACGCCGGGTTGAGCGGCGCCGAAGCCGCGGCCTATTCGGCCGCGCAGATCTCGACCCAGCACCGCGTCGACAGCGGCCGCCTCGTCGGTGAAATCGTCGCCACCACAGGCCTGATCGCGCTGATCTTCGCCCTGGCCCGCACCGGCCGTGCCGCCTTGGCACCAGCCGCGGTCGCCGCCTGGATCGGCGCGGCCTACTGGTTCACCAGCTCGACCTCCTTCGCCAACCCCGCGGTCACCATCGGCCGGATCTTCACCGACACCTTCGCCGGCATCGCGCCCACCTCCGCGCCCGGATTCATTGCCGCCCAACTACTCGGCGTGTTCCTCGGCCTCGGACTGGTCACCGTCTGCTATCCGGCGTCCCCCGCGGCCGCCGACGCTGTCGTCCTCCCACACTCCCGTACCGCGGAGTGATGACCAGTACCGTCGCGGTCTCAGCGGTGAGACGATGAATCGGCAGCCCTGACCACACCGTCGAATCCGCGGGGCCTGGATGACCGATTCGCCTATCGACCGCGACGCACTGGCCGCCGACCTCGAACGGGTCCGTGCGGACTTCCACCACCTGCTGGACAACGCTCGCGAAACCGAGTGGGCCGCACCCACATCCGGCACCCGCTGGACCAACGAACAGCTGCTGTTCCACATGGCCTTCGGCTACATGATCACCCAGAAGCTCCTCATCATCGCCAGATTCTTCGGCAGGCTCCCGCATCCGGTCGGCCGCGCGTTCGCCGCCGGGCTCAACGCCGCCACCGGCCCGTTCCACACTTTCAACTACTACGGCTCCTGCCATGCCGCCCGCGTCTTCAACCGCTACCGCATGGGCGGCAAACTCGATCGCGTCCTCGACGCCCTGCAGCGCTCCCTCGCCCGCGAGACCGCTCGAAGCCTCACCCGCGGCATGCACTACCCGACCCGCTGGGACCCCTACTTCCACGACTACATGACCCTCGCCGACATCTATCGCTTCCCCGGCGAGCACTACAACCACCACCGCAGGCAGCTGACCCTCGCCGCGACGCAGTAGGCGGGGTTGACCCTGACGCAGCGTCAACCCCGCAGCATGGTCGGCATGACTACGAAAACTGGTGCGGTGCAGGGGTTCATGGTTCAGCACGAGGGTGTCACGATTCCGGTGTCGCGCGGCGGTGCGGGACGCCCGCTGGTCTTCTGCCCCGGCCTGACGTCGACACAGGCCGAATTGCACGAACTCCTCGCGCTGTTGCGCCGGGATTTCGATGTGCTGAGCTTCGACCTGCGCGGCCACGGCCTCTCCTCGGCCGCCGACCGGTACTCCTTCGACGCGTTTCTCGGCGATTTCGCCGCCGTGCTGGCGGAGGTCGGACGACTCGGCCTGCCCTCGGCGCCCGTGCTCGCGGGCCACTCCTACGGCGCGGACCTGATCGCGCACTACGCCGCCGCGTACCCTGACACCGTCGCCGGACTCGTCCTCATCGACGGTGCGAATCCGATTCCCGCACCGTTCATCACCGCGATCGACCTGCCGGAGTTGCGCGCGATGTGGGAGAACGTCGCGACGTGGCACCAGAGCCTCGCGGGCACCGCGCGCCAAATGTCGCTCACCGCACGGGAAATCCTCGACCTCAACCTCGAACTGGACGTGCTCCGTTCCGGTATCGATCTCGACATCGACGTGGTCGGGCCCGGCATCCTCGACCGGTATCGCACGATCGAGTGCCCGATCCACCTGATCATGTCGACCTCGATGGCAGGCGACAGCGCCGAAGGGCGTGCGCCACGGCACAATCGGCTGTGGCGGGCCGGGATCGAGCGCCTCGTCCGCGAACGGCCGGATATCACTGTGTCCCGGCTCGATGCCACCCACGCGCTGGTCGTCACCCACGCCCCGGAGGTCGCCCAGCTGATCCGGAAGACGCAAACCCCGGTCGGCCAGCGTGATTCGCTGAATCGATAGGAGACTGGTCCGATGCTGACGATCGGCCAGCTGGCCGCGTATGCCGGGGTGACGGTGCGCGCGGTGCGGCACTATCACGCGAAAGGTCTACTGCCGGAACCGGAACGCGACCACTCCGGCTATCGCCGATACAGCGCGGGCGCAGTGGTCGAACTGATCAGGATCCGCACCCTCGCCGAGGCCGGTGTCCCGCTCGCGCGCGTGCGCGAGCTGCTCCACGCCGACGCGGACGAGTTCGCCACCGCGACAGCGGAAATCGACGAGCGCCTGCGGGCGGAGATCGAGCAGCGGCAACGGCACCGCGAGCGGATCGCCCACCTCGCCGCCGGAGACAACCTGTCCCTGCCACCGGAAGTGGTCGAATTCCTCGACCACCTGCGGGCACTCGGGGTCGACGAGCGCATCGTCGAGGTCGAACGCGACGGCTGGATCCCGCTCGCCGCCCACTCCCCCGAGAAAGTCCCCACGTTGATGGCACGCAAGCGAGAACAACTCACCCACCCACCACTGATCGACTTCTACCTCACCCTGAGCCAGTCCCTCGACCAGACCGACAGCGACCCGACACTGATCAGACTGGTCGACGCGATGGCCGCCTACCTGACACAACTGGCCGACCAGCACGGCGAGGATTACATCAGCGGCACCATCGAGCCACCGTTGGCCGACCTGCTCGACACATTGGCATCCGACACCGCGCCACCGATCCGCCGACTGGTCGAGCTGTTGGGCGAACGCGGCTGGACGGGGTGGACCGAGCTGCAACGCACAGATCCGCGTCCGACGCGCACAGCGAACCTCGTCGACGGGTGAGCGGGCACGATCCGGAGCCCGGCCAGCGGACAACGACTGGTTACGATCACAGCGTGTCCGATTCAGCATCGATCAGCTGGGATCACCTCAAACCGCGTCGTCCCAGCGACGCCGAACGTGCGGCCCGGCAAGCGGAGCTGGTCGAGCGGGCGCTCGCGGTCAGGCTGCACGGGTGGGACGAGTACCGCGACGTCTGGTCGAGCGGGGAGGTCGCTGCCGTCGCCTACCTGCTGGGCGATACCGGCCTCATGGAGAGCCTCGACGAACACGAGGGTTCGATCCTGACCCGGTTCGCCGGTGACCTGTACGGATTCCAGGGCGCGCGTAAGGAAATCGAGTCGGGACTGCTCGAAACCCAGGCCTGGTTCGCCGCCGCCCGCGCGAAGTTGGCTGCCCGCGGCTAGGCCATGTCCTGACACTGCGCAGGTTCAGGCGATCCGGCGTTCGAGGACAATCAGCCCTGCTTCAGCTCCTCGGCGAGCATCACGAGGATGCCACTCGGACCGCGGACGTAGGTGAGTTTGTAGACGTCCTCATAGGTCGCCACACCACGAAGCGGATGGCAGCCGTGCTTCGCGGCTATCTCGAGGGCTTTGTCGATGTCATCGACCGAGAACGCGACGCGATGCATGCCGATCTCGTTGGGACGCGTGGGATTCGACTCGATCGCTTCGGGATGGATGTACTCGAACAGCTCGAGGCGACCATGACCGTCCGGCGTCTGGAGCATCGCGATGTTCGCGTGGTTGCCATCGAGGCCGACGGCGATGTCGGTCCACTCGCCGCTCACTGTCGCGCGGCCGACGACCGTGAGACCGAGGTCGGTGAAAAACGCGATCGCCGCTTCGAGGTCGCGAACAGTGACGCCGACGTTCTCGAGTTTGATGGCCATGCGCTGCATGCTACCCAGCGATGCCTGTCGTGGCGCGTCCCAGCATCACTGCTCGGTCAGGGCTGGGCCGAGGTCGGGCAAAGCTTCGCCGGGTGTCGCTGGACGGCGGTATTCGAGCCAGAATCCGTACTCGCGCAGATGGGTTTCCAAGGCACCGGATACGTATGCCGCGTAGTCGCGCAGTCCGGCAGCGGCTTCGCGATCATCCGCGCTGGCGCTGACCGACCATTCCTCCCCCATCGTGTGGATCCAAGCGAGCAGACGGTCGCGGTCGGCCCACCAGTCCCGCACCAGCGACAGAGTCCAGTGGTCGTCGCCGTCGCAGGCGTAATGGCAGAACGGATCGCTGTAGGCCGCACTCAACAGCAGATGCACCTCGTGCGGAGTGCGCGGCTGACGGTAGACGACCTCCGCGAAACAGTCCTCATAGATCACGTGCCCCGGCGCGTTCAACCGACCCGTACCACAGTTGTCGGTTCCCGCCCCATAGAACGGCCCGGGCACGTTGCGCCAGTCCTTGTCGGCCCACGCTCCACGCAGATAGTCCGCCGACGGTCCGAGTCGACTCTGCGGGTAGATGACCAGCGGCCATTCTGCCGACATCCCGATGGTCGCAAGCGGATCCCAGTACACCTGCGCGACAGTAGCGCAAGCCAAGGCGCACAGCGGAACTCGCCGCGGCGTCTAAGCTCGGTGGATGCGATCGCCGGAACAGTTGAGACAGCACTGGCTGGCCGAGGTGGGCAATCTGTTCATCTCCGCCGACCCGTCGCAAGGCCGCCGCCGGTAGGAGTCCGTCCGCTGGGCACGGTGCTCGCGGTCCGAGCGGGGTGGGCTCAGGCCGAGATGGGTTCGGGGAGTAGGGCTTCGGCGAGCAGGCGCCACTGGGGCATGGCGGATTCGCCCGGGGTGATGCCGATTACCTGGGCGGCGACGTGGTCGGCGCCTGCGTCGATGTGGGTGCGGAGTTTGTCGGCGACGGTGTCGGGGTTGCCCCAGAAGACCAGGTCGTCGACTATGCGGTCGCTGCCGCCGCCGGTGATGTCGTCTTCGGAGTAGCCGAGGCGGCGGTATTTGGCGACGTTGAAGGGGGTGTTGAGGTAGACGTGCAGGTGTTTGCGGGCGATGCTGCGGGCGGTAGCGGGGTCGGATTCGAAGAGGACCGCGTGTTCGACGCCGAGGAATGCGTTGGGGCCCAGTATTTCTCGCGCCTGGGCCGTGTGCTCGACGGTGACCTTGTAGGTGTGCGCGCCTGCCGCGCGGTCGCGGGCCTGTTCGAGCATCTTGGGGCCGTAGGCGGCCAGTACGCGAGGGATCGGCGGGGCGTCGGCGGCGAGTGCGTCCAGTTCGTCGAGGTAACCGGTGATCGCCGCGAGCGGCTTGACGCCCGGTAGCCCGTCGCTGATGCCGAGCCCGAGGACGTATCGGCCGGGGTAGGCGTCGGTGAGTAGCTCGGCGGCGCCGTGAGTGGCGAGGGCGGTGCGCTGGCCGATCTTGGCGATCCCGTTGACGATGCGCATGCGCTCGGTGGCGGCGAGTAGCAGCCCGGCGTGGGTGAAGGCTTCGCGGCCGCCGACCTCGGGGAACCAGAGGCTCTGCCAGCCAAGGTCTTCCAGTTCCTGGACGTCGGCGCGGATCTGTGCGGCCGAGCGGTGCTCGAAATCCCAGGTGTAGATCCCGAACGTGCCCAGATCCCGGCCGTCGATGGTGTTCATCAGGTGACTCCTCGAGCGTGACGCATCGTTATATCGGATTTTCTCGATGTATCGTAGCATCGCGAATTATCGATATGATGTCAAGTGGCGCCCGGCTCACACCTCCAGTTCGCTAGCGCCTCAGAGGCTTTGGCCGAGCTCGGTGACCAGCGCGGCGATGCGGTCTTCGTCGCGCTGATAGTGGGTCCACTTGCCGATCCGGGTCGAGCGCACCAGACCGGCACGCTCCAGCTCGGTCATGTACGCGGACACCGTCGACTGCGCGAGCCCCACCTTGGCCTGGATGTGGGTCAGGCAGACGCCGACCTCGTGCGGATCCGCGATCGCCCCGTCCAGCACGAAGTTGCGCTCCGGATCGCGCAGCCATTGCAGCAGCTGCAATCGCATCGGGTTCGCGAGCGCGCGCATGGCCTGCACCAGGCGGGGGTCCGGTTCGGCTGGAGTCTTCGCCATATCCGCAGTATAGGTCCCTAGAACCGACAATTCGAGGAATGTCGATACGATGAGCGTCACTCCGGAGCCGGCATCATCTTGCGCAGCATGGGCTCCCACCGCGGGAGCTCGTCCGGGAAGCATCGCGCCAGCAGGTCGACCATGATCGCCGGGGCGGTCGACGCACCCGGCGAAGCGCCGAGCAGCCCGGCGATCGTGCCGTCCGCGCCCGTCACCAGTTCGGTACCGAAGGTAAGGACGCCGATCTCGCGCGGGTCCGGCTTGACCAGCTGCGCGCGTTGCCCGGCCTGGACCGGGTACCAGTCGGCGGGGTCGGCGTCCGGGTAGAAGCGTTGTAGCTGAGCGAATTTCCGGCGACGCGTGGAAAGTAGTTGCCCGATCAGATATTTGACCAGTCCGAGATTCCGGATGCCGGCTGCCGCCAGCACCGCGAGGTTACCGAGGCGCAGAGTCGTGAAGAGATCGGTGAGCCTGCCGTGTTTGAGCAAGCGAGTGCTGAAGGTGGCGTAGGGGCCGAACAGCAGCGATTCGCGGCCGTCGACCACGCGTTTGTCCAAGTGCGGCACCGACATCGGGGGTGCACCGAGCCCGGCCTGGCTGTAGACCTTCGCCGTGTGCCGCCCGACCACCTCGGGGTTGTCTGTTCGCAGGAACTGTGCGCCGAAGGGAAAGACCGCATAACCGCGAACCTCCGGAATGCGGGCTTTCTGCAACAGCTTCAGCGCATGGCCGCCCGCACCGACGAATACGAATCTGGCGCGGATGATGCTGCGCCGCTTACCATCACGATCGCGCACCCTGATCGTCCAGATCCCATCCCGGCCGCGGCGTAGCCCGGCCACCTCGTGCCCGAGCCGCACCTGTGCACCGGCGGCGGTCATCAGCTCGACCAACCCGCTTGTGAGAGCACCGAAGTCGATATCGGTGCCCGCCTCGTACCGGGTGGCGGCCATCGGTTCGCCGTGGTCGCGCCCGGCCATCAGCAGCGGCGCCCATTCGGCGATCACCTCGGGATCCTCGGTGTATCGCATCGCGGCGAACAGCGGCAGGGTGCGCAACGTGGCGTAGCGCCGACGCAGGTAGTCCACATCGCGGTCGCCGAAGACAACATCCATATGTGGTGCGGGAGTGCGGAACCGGGCGGGCAGGCCGTCCTCGACCAGCCGATCCCAGAACTGCCTTGACAGCTGGAACAGTCCGGCGATCTGATCGGCTTTCACCGGATCATCCGGGTCCGGCATGTAATTCAGCTCGCACAATCCGGCATGCCCGGTTCCCGAGTTGTTCCACGCGTTCGAACTCTCGGCCGCGACCTCGCCGAGCCGTTCGAACATGACCATCGACCAGTCCGGTTGCAGCTTTGCGATCATCGCGCCGAGCGTCGCGGACATGATGCCGCCGCCGATCAACGCGACGTCGAGAATGTCCTCCGAGGCAGGCGGTTTCACGATCGTTGTGTGCGCTGTTGCCATGCGCACATCGTCGCGCGCGCCGAATTCATCCGTCTACAACCAAGATCGGACGGTTATCATCCACATATGGATGAGTCCTCGTCGGCGCGGATAGCAGCACTGATACCGCTGCTCGCGGCCTTCGATATCACCGCCGATGAGGGGCACATCACCCGCGCCGCGCAGGCGCTGGGAGTTCCGCAATCCTCGCTGAGCCGACGGTTGAAAGCCGTCGAGAAGACTCTCGGAGTGCAGCTGTTCCAGCCGGTCGGGCGAGGCATCGCGCTCACACCCGCCGGACGCGAACTCTTCGAACGCACACATGGACTCGTCCGCGCACTCGACGACGCCGTCACCGTGGTGCGCGGCAATGCCGACCCCGACAGCGGACTCGTCCGGTTCGGCTTCCCGCTCACCCTCGGCCCGATCAGCGTGCCGGCGCTGCTGACCGACTTCCACACCGTCGCACCGCGAATCCGGCTGCATCTCGTCCAGGCACACGGCGAAGCACTCGCCGATCTGATCCGCGACGGTCGGCTCGACCTCGCCGTGATGATCCCCTCCCCCGTCGACCTGCCGTCAATACCGTTGGGACACCAGCGCATTCACCTCTACGTCGCGCACGACCATCGTCTCGCCACCCGCGACGCCGTCGACCTCGCCGAGCTCTCCGACGAAGTCTTCATCGCCAACCCGCCCACCTATCATCTGCGTCACCTGCTCGACTCCTGGTGCGCCGAGGCAGGATTCACGCCGAACGTCACCTTCGAGATCACCGAATTCGAAACCCTGCGCTCCCTCGTCGCCCACGGCCTCGGCATCTCCCTGCTCCCCGAACCCGAAACGCCCCACCCGGACCTACGTCGGATCGCTCTCACCGCTGCGCGCGACCGGACGATCGGCCTCGTCCGCGGCCGCCACCGCCCCACCCCGGCGGTCGCGCGCCTGCACAGCTACATCGCCGGCCACGCGGCGGCGCGCCTCGCCGGGGGATGACGGCTGCCCCGACGGGCTGGTTACGATCACAGCATGTCCGATTCAGCACCGGTCAGCTGGGATCATCTCAAATCGCGACGCCCCAGCGACGCCGAACGTGAGGCCCTGCAAGCGGAGTTGGTCGAGCGAGCCCTGGCGGTCCGGCAGCACGGATGGGGCGAGTACCGCGAGGTCTGGTCGAGCGGAGACATCGCCGCCGTCGCCTACCTCCTGGGCGACACGGACCTCCTGGAGGCCCTGGACGAGCACGAGGGCTCGGTACTGACCCGGTTCGCCGGAGATCTGTACGGATTCCAGGGCGCCCGCAAGGACATCGAGTCGGGACTGATCGAGACCCAGGCCTGGTTCGACGCCGCCCGCGCGAAATTGGCCGCCCGCGGTTAGTGGGGTGAGCGTCGAACCTGAAATTCGCACGGGTGCCGGGATCGTTCGTGGCAGGTGGGCGGATGGCGTCGCAGTCTTCCGCGGCATCCCCTACGCCGAATCACCGGTCGGCGCGCGTCGATTCGCGGCCCCCGTGGCGGCGCGGCCATGGGACGGCATCCGCGACGCGCTGGAGTTCGGCCCGCCGGTTCCCCAGACAGGCTGCCCGACCCCTGCCTCCGATAACTGGTTGACCCTCAATGTCTGGTCGCCCGACCTCGGCGCCGCCGGGCTGCCGGTACTGGTGTGGATCCATGGGGGCGCCTACCTCGATGGCACCTCGGCCAACCCGCATCATGACGGAACTACGCTGGCCCGGGCCGGGGTGGTGCTGGTCAGCATGAACTATCGGACCGGTTTCGAAGGTTGGGCCCATATCGCCGGTGCGCCGGACAATCGTGGCGTTCTCGACCAGGCTGCCGCGTTGCGCTGGGTGCAGGACACTATTGCCGCCTTCGGCGGGGATCCGGGCAATGTCACCGTCTTCGGGCAGTCCGCAGGCGCGGGTTCTGTTGCGGCACTGCTGAGTACACCGTTGGCCGCGGGACTGTTTCATCGGGCGATTGCCCAGAGCGTCCCGGGTACCTACTTCGCGACCGGGCTCGCCGCCGCGATCTCGACGACGATCGCCGCGGAGCTCGGTGCGCGAGCCACTGTCGACGAGCTGGCCCGTATCCCACCGCATGCGCTGATCGGCGCGACCTCCGAAATCATCCGGCGGATGCCGGGATTCGTCGATTCCTGGGGGCCGATGGCGCTGACGCCGACACCGTTCTCCCCCGTCGTCGACGGCGACGCCCTGCCGCACGCACCGTGGCAGGCGCTGGCGGGCGGCGCTGCGCGGGATATCGACGTGCTCGTCGGCCACACCCGTGACGAATTCCGGCTTTTCAATCCGCTGTTCGGCCGGGAGGTCACCGAGGAGCAATTGAGCGCTGCACTCGACCGTCTCGCACCGCCCTCCGGCAGTGGCTATCGCGCCGTCTACACCGAGGCCACTGCCGGGGAACTGTACGAGCTCGTCCACGCCGACTGGCTGTTCCGGATGCCGAGCCTGCATCTCGCCGACGCGAAACACCGTGGCGGCGGCCGAGTATGGAACTACGAACTGTGCTGGGGCTACCGCCAGGACCAGGGCGCCTCGCACAGCCTCGACCTGCTGCTCGTCTTCGGTACGCTCACCGCCGACGAGGTGCGCGACCATCCTCTGGCCTTCCCGAACGCCGCGTCCGAGGTCGACCGGGTCGCCCACTACATGCGCAGCGACTGGCTCAACTTCGCGACCACCGGCGATCCCGGTTGGGCACCCTATGATCCGAACAACCGGACCACCCGTATCTACGGCACCGAGCCGGTCACCGCCCCCTACCCCGAGGACCGCTCCCGCCTGATCTGGCACTCCCATCGATTCGACACCCTCGACCTCCACCAATCGTGTCATTGCACGGACCAGCAATAGGCTCACCCACACCGTGCGCGACATCATCCACCACGCACTCGCCGACGGAACCCCGTAATCCGCCATACCGGCGCGGCACGGGTCGCCGAGGCTTGGTGGCCTTGTCGAAGGCGGCTTCGTGAGCAGTCCATCAAACATCGCCGAGCGTGCACTGAGCGCCAGCGAATCCTGCGCGAGTGCACACTCGGCGACGGGTCAGAGGGTGCGTGCGAGGAGGGCGAGTAGGCGGTCCCAATGATGCTGCAGCGCACCGGCATCGAAGGCGTCGGTGTCGGACATGGTGAAGCCGTGGATGGTGCCGGGGTAGATCTCGGAGGTGTAGTCGACACCGGCGGCGTCCAGTGCCCGGTTGAGCTCGGCGAGACCCTCTGGCGTCAGGTCGGTTTCGGCGTGGCCGAGGTGAACCCGCGCGGTGATCTCGGAGAGCTGGATGTCGCCCGTCACCGGGCTGTGGAACCCGGCGACGGCCGCCACCTGGCCGGGGTGGGCCGCGGCGGTGCGCATCGCCAGCAGCCCGCCGATGCAGTAGCCGGTCACCGCGACCGGTCCCGCACCGACCTCGGGCTGCGTGGTGAGGAACTCGAGGAAGGCGTCGGCGTCGCGCAGCACCCGATCGGCGGTGTGTGCCTCGATCATGGGCATCAGCTGTGCGAAAACCGCCGGCCTGGCCTCCTCGCCGATGTACTCGGGAAGGTCGAGCACCGGTGAAGGGCCGTGCCGGTAGAGGAAGTTGGGGACCAGCACGTAATACCCGCGCCCCGCCAATTCGAGTGCCATCTCCCGCAGCACGGGCCGAATCCCGAGCCCGTCCGGATACATCAGCACCCCCGGATGCCGCCGACCATCGTCGGGGAAGGCGGCGAAACCATCGGCCTCACCATCGGAAGTAGGGATCTGTAGATCCTTGATCAGCATGAATTCTCCTGTCGTCGTCGATGTGTCGAGCTCGTGATCAACGACGACGGAGGCGGGGCCCGCGCGGCCCATCCGGCGCTCAGCAGAGCACCGGGTCACCAATCCGTGTGTGGCGCAAAGCCGTCCCGGTAGTCATCGCCGCCAGCATAGCCGACATCCCCGCAAGGACATGCGCTACGGGCCGGGGTGCGCGTGAGCTGTCCGGCTTCATCCGGTGCCTCGTGCGCCCGCCCATTTCGATTCGCTCACGGCGACGCACCGGTACCCGTCTGCCTGGAACCACTCGCGATAAGTAGTGGTTATGGCAGGTAGCAGAGCTGTGTATTGGATCGGGCGGGTTCGCGAAGCCAAGGTGGGGAGGTGGCGACGATCGAGGTGGAGCAGGTGGTGTTGCGGGAGCGGCAGGCGCGGGATCGGGGGTGGTGGGACCGGATGGGTGAGTGCTTCGCGGTGGACTCGAGGGTGCGGTTGAGCTGGTTCGACGGGAGCGGCGCGGATTTCGTGACGGGGTCTCGGCGCATGGCGGCAGGTGGGACGGCATCGCGGCATCGGAACAGTCCGCCGGTTGCCGAGGTGCGCGGGGACCGGGCGGTGGTGGAGTTGCCGACGGCCATCGAGATCCGGACCGAGATCGATGGGGTGGAGGTGGATCTCACGTCGTATGCGCGGCTGGTGTATCGGGTCGAGCGGCGTGGTGGGCGGTGGCTGATCGTTTCGCTCGACGCGGTTTACGAGCGCGACACCATGGTCCCGACGGTGCCCGGCACGGTGTGGCCCGGCGCCGCAACGGCTTTCGCGAGGTTCCGGCCGTCGTATCGAATGCTCGCCTACCTCGTCGAAACGATGGGTTATCCGCTCGATCCGGATCTGTACGGCGACGATCGTCCTGAGGTGACCGCCGGGTTCTATCGGGAGTTGTTCGGCTGGCTGGCGGTTCCGGAATCGGAACTCATCGCTCGATAGTCTCGCCGAACCGAACCGCTGCCCGAGTTCGCTTACCGTGCAACCGAACTCGGGCAGCCCCGGATTCAGACCGCGGTGGCCGCAGGTTCCGGCGCACCGAACCAGGACAGCAGTGCCTCCCGCAGCCCTTCCGCTGATCCGTCTCCGGTTGCGGCCCAGGCGATATGGGCGTCGGGACGGATCAGCAGCGCGTCGGCCGGGCGGTCGTCGGCATCGGCGGTGACGATCTCGACGCGAGAGTCCCACTCGCGGACGATCTCGCGCAGGTCGGATCGGTCGGCGAGGTCGAGGAAGACCGGACGTGCGGTGTGCATGAGTTCCGCGACGCTGGTGACGCTTTCGCCGGTGCGCAGGGTGAGGTCGGGTGCGAAGGTTCCGGCCAGCGCGTGCTCGGCGCCGGGCATCGGGTAGCGGACGTCGGTGCCCGCGACCATGGACGCCAGGCGATGAGCGGGCTGCTCGTCGGCGAGCAGTTCCTGCAACACCGCCCGAAGTGCTTCCGCGGCAGGGTCGTAGCTGCGGCGCAGCGCCACCTGGGCCTGGGTCTGCTGCATCATCCGCGCGCCGGCGTAGTGGCGTTCGGTGTGGTAGGTGTCGAGCAGCGAGTCCGGCGCTCCGCCGTCGAGGACGGCGGCGAGCTTCCAGGCGAGGTTGACGGTGTCGAGCATGCCGACGTTCATCGCGATGCCGGTGGCGGGGAACAGGTGGGCCGCGTCGCCGGCGAGCAGGATCCGCCCGTCCCGGTAGCGTTCGGCCTGCCGCGCTTGAAAGGTGTAGCGCGACAGCCGCTGTGGTTCGCCGAGGGGAATATCGCCGCCCAGGATGCGGCGGATGCTGGCGTGCAGCTCGTCCATGGTCATCGGCTTGTCGTCGTCGTATTCGACGGATTCGTCCTCGGTGGTCTGCAGGAACAGCACGCCGGGGGTGAGCGAGCCGACCGCGAATACGCCGCGCTCGGTCCGGGTGAATCCGGCGGCGACCCGGCCGAGCCCGGGGACCTCGAGGTCGCCGTTGTCGAGCATGGTCACCGAATCCGGCACGGTGACCTGCGCCACCCGGTTGACCTCCGGATAGGTGGTGCCGGGGAACGGAATTCCCGCCAGGTCGCGGACCCGGCTGCGCGCACCGTCGCAGCCGATCACATAGCGGGCGGTCAGCTGGTATGCCCCGTCCGGTCCCTGTACGTCCACGGTGACCGTGGAGTCGTCCTGGCCGATCCCGGTCACCTCGTGGCCGCGGCGGATCTCGGCGCCGAGGTCACCGGCGTGCTCGGCGAGCAGGTGCTCGAGTCGCGCCTGCGGCAGCGGCAGCGCGTCCAGCGGCGGATCGGCCAGATGCGTCAGGCTCACCTGCACACCGCCGTACGGGAATTGGGGGGCCGGGATCGGGTCGGTGGTGGCCCCGGTGACCCGCTCCAGCAGGCCGCGGTAGCTCAGCAGTTGCAGGATCTGGCCGCTGAGGCCGTGCGCCTTGGGGACGTTGCGTGGCTGCGGCGCCCGCTCCAGCACCACCGGGCGCACCCCCGCCAGCTGCAACTCGCTGGCCAGCATCAGTCCGGCCGGACCTGCGCCCACGATGATCACGTCGGTATCCACACGCACTATTCGCTACTCCCATGTCGCACGTTCTTACTTAGGTCAGCGATTGTGCAGCATCACCCTGGCCTTGCCGCAAGGCCCCCGGTGCGCTATACAGTGAAGAGGGAAAAACAATCGGCGCGGTGATCCATCGAACGATGGGCTACCGCGCCGATCGTCGTTTTCCGGCTCAGGCCACCGGTCCGCCGCGTCGCGGGAGCAGCATGCCGACCGCGGCGATGATCACACCGAGCCCGGCGGCCACCGCGAACACGTGGTCGTAGGCGTTCGCGGTTCCGGCCACCGTCGCGAGGACCGCGAGGCCGACCGAGCCGCCCACTTGGTTTGCGGTGGCGGCCATGCCGCCGATGATGCCCGCGTCACGCTCGGGTGCGTCGGCGGTCGCGGCGGCCATGAGGGTGGGGAAGGTGAGTCCGATGCCGATCGCGATGAGCAGTGTCGGCCCGAGTACGCCGGTGGCGTACTCGGTGTGCGCGCCCGCCTGGGCGAGCCAGCCGAAACCGGCCAGGAAGCAAGCACTTCCGGTCAGGATCAGCGGCCGCACGCCGGTGCGCGGCAGCAGCGCCGCGGCCCATCGGGCGATGAGCAGGAACACCACGGCGGCGGGTGTCTGCCCGAGCCCGGCGCCGAAGGCGCTGTAGCCCAGGACGTTTTGCAGGAACAGCGACGTGAAGTACCACATCGCGATGGCGATCCCGCCGAACAGCACCAGCATGAGGTTGCCGACGGCGACCCGCCGAATGCCGAACAGCCGCAACGGCATCATCGGCCGGACGGTGCGCGCCTGCACCGCGACGAACCCGGCGAGCAGCAGTACGCCCGCCGCGACCGGTCCGAGGACCTGCACCGAGGACCAGCCGTGGTCGGCGCCGTGCATGACCCCGTAGATCAGCCCGCCGAGCCCCGCCGTCCCGGTGAGCGCGCCTGCCAGATCGAGTGATTCCCGCCGACCGGTCACCGTGCCCGCCAGCGACCACACGGCCACCGCGATCAGCACCGCGCCGATCGGCACATTGATCAGGAACACCCACCGCCACGACAGCCCGGTGGTGATGGCGCCGCCCGCGAGCGCGCCCGCCATGCCGCCGACGCCGCCCGCCGCGGACCACGCGCCGAATGCCCTTGCCCGCGAACGCTCTTCGACGAATCCGGTGTTGATCACGGCGAGTGTGGCCGGGGCGAGCACGGCGGCGCCGATACCCTGCGCGAGGCGAGCCGCCACCAGGATCTGCGGCGTGGTCGCGAGCCCGGCGACCAGGCTCGCGGCGGCGAAGAGCGACAGCCCGGCGATCAACATCCGCCGCCTGCCGAACAGGTCGGCGGCACGCCCACCCAGCAGCATGAACCCGGCGAAGGTGAGCAGGTAGCCGTTCACCACCCAGGCCAGGCCGGTGGCCGTGAAGCCGAGGTCACGCTGGATCGAGGGCAGTGCGACGTTCACGATGGACGAGTCGAGGATCACCACGAACTGGCACGCACACGCCAAAGCCAGGACCAGCCATGAGGATTCGCTGGTCCGCTGTGCCGTAGTGCTGCTCATGACCGACTCGCGGCCAGCGCGCCATGCAGCCGGGTCGCGATCTCGGCCAGCCTGCGCCCCTGATATTCGGCCGCCGCCAGCGCCGCCGCGTCCGGGCCGCCACCGTCCGGACCGCTCACGAACGACGTCCCATACGGGTTGCCGCCCGCGGCGGAGACGACCGGATCGGTGAATCCGGGCGGCACGATCAGCGCACCCCAGTGGTAGAACACGTTGGCCAGCGACAGGATCGTGGCCTCGCTACCGCCGTGCCGATGGAACGCCGAGGTGAAGGCCGTCACGGGCTTGCCCGCCAGCCCGCCCTCGCGCCACAGCCCGCCCGTCTGATCGATGAACTGCTTGAGCTGCGCGGCCGGGGCACCGAACCGTGTCGGCGTACCGAAGGCGAACGCGTCGGCCCACGCCAGGTCGTCGACCGTAGCCTCGGCGACCGTGGCGGTGGCGTCGATGTGCCGCCGCCACAACGGGTTCTGGTCGATCGCGGCGTCGGGGGCCAGTTCGGCGACCCGCCGCAGCCGCACGTCGGCTCCTGTCGCGGTGGCTCCCTCGGCGACGGCCCGCGCGAGCGCGTGCACGCTGCCCGTCGCGCTGTAGTAGATGACGGCGACCCGCACGGTCATGTCCGACTCCCTCGAGTTAGAATTAGTTACGCACATAACTGTTATGCACGTAACTAAACCCTCTCAAGGAGAGCCAGTGGACTTCGCAAGCGCCGACGCCATCAACCAGGCCATCCGCCTGCTCAGCTTGCGCCATAGGGCCAGGGCCGCAACGCTTTTGGCGCCACTCGGCCTGCATCCTGGCCAGGAGGCGCTGCTGCTGGAGCTCGCCAGGACCGGCCCGAGGATCCAGGCACAGCTGAGCGAGGCACTGGGCTGCGAACCGCCGAGCGTCACACTGATGACACGCAAACTCGAAGCCTCCGGCCACATCCGCCGCACCCCCGCCCCCACCGACAAGCGCGCGAGCATCGTCGAACTCACCGACAGCGGCGCCGCACTGGCCGAGCAGGTCAAACGGCTGTGGTGCGAGCTGGCCGCGGAAACCGTTGCGGGCCTGCCTGATCGGACCGTCGCGGAACTGCCCGGCGTGCTCGGGACATTGACCGCCAATGTCGACACCAGGCGTACCCGCCCCAAACCCTTCCCCACTTCAACTGGGGTTTAAACCAAGCGTCCTACCGGCTTAACCTCCGGCCATCGGGATTCTTCATTCCCATGGGAGGAGCTGACATGCCCCGCACTTTCCGTCAGACAGGTCGCGTCATCGCCGCGGCCGGTGCTCTGCCGCTCGCGTTCTCACTCGCGCTCATGGGGTCGGTACACGCCGACCCCGGCGCACCCCCCGAACGGCAACTGGCCGAATCGGTTCAGACGTCCAACATCAACCGGCACCTACAGCAGCTGCAGACCATCGCCACGGCCAACGGCGGCACCCGCGCCTCGGGCACGCCCGGCTTCGACGCCTCCCGCGACTATGTGGCAGGCAAACTGCGCGGCGCCGGCTACCAGGTGACGGTGCAGGACTTCGACTTCCCGTTCTTCCGGGAGAAGTCGACAGCGGTCATGAACCAGGTCTCCCCCGACGCCAAGACCTACAAGCCGACCCCGCCCGGCGCCGCCGAAATCGGCGACTTCGCCACCCTGACCTACTCCGGCTCCGGCGATGTGCAGGCGACGGTCCAGGGCGTGGATCTGATGCTGCCGCCAGGACCGGAACCGAGCTCGTCGACCTCCGGCTGTGAGACCGCCGACTTCGCCTCCTTCACCAAGGGCAATATCGCCCTGATCCAGCGCGGCACCTGTACTTTCGCCGTCAAGGCGAAGAATGCCCAGGACGCGGGCGCGGTCGGAGTGATCATCTTCAACGAGGGACAGCCCGGCCGCACCGACGCCTTCTCCGGCACACTCGGCGGCCCCGGGTTCACCATTCCGGTGGTCGGCACCAGCTTCGCCATCGGCGAGGACCTCAACTCCCCGGCGAACACGGTCGTCAAGCTCAAGACCGACACCGAGAGCACCACTCGCAAGACCAGCAACGTGATCGCCGAATCCAGGACCGGCAACGCGGACAAGGTCGTGATGTCGGGAGCGCACCTCGACTCCGTGCTCGCAGGCCCCGGCATCAACGACAACGGCTCCGGCAGCGCCGGACAGCTCGAGGTCGCGCTGCGAATGGCCCAGCTGCCCACCAAGAACAAGGTCCGCTTCGCCTGGTGGGGCGCCGAGGAACTCGGCCTGCTCGGCTCGCAGCACTACGTGACCGCCCTGTCCGAGGCGGACCGCGCCAAGATCGCGCTCTACCTCAACTTCGACATGATCGGTTCGCCCAACTTCGCGTACAAGATCTATGACGGCAGCGCGGGACCGGCCGGATCGGTCGAGATCGAGAAGACCTTCGCCCGCTACTTCGACTTCCTGCGCATCCCGCACGTCAGCACACCGCTGGACGGCCGCTCCGACTACGGTCCGTTCATCGCGGTCGGCATCCCCTCCGGTGGCCTGTTCACCGGCGCCGAGGGCATCAAGACGCCCGAGGAGCAGCAGATGTTCGGCGGCGAAGCGGGCAAACCGTATGACGCCTGCTACCACTCGGCCTGCGACACCAAGGACAACATCAACGACAAAGCAATGCAGGTGAACACCGGCGCGATCGCCTACTCGATCGCGACCTACGCCTACAGCATCGACCCGCCCGCCCGCGCGGCGACCAAGGCGGGCGCCACGAAGACCGTCGAGGACTTCACCTACCACGGCGATCTCGCCAAGTAGTACCGGCACCGAATCCCGCCGCCCGGCACCAGCTTTCGCCGGGCGGCGGGTTCGTGTGCGGTTCAGGACAGCTGCACCACCGCGGTGGCGCGGCCGAAGATCTTGCGGCCCTGGTGCAGTGCCGTCAGCGCGACGGTCGCGGCGCCCGATTCGTCGACCGACTTGACGCGACCGGTGTACTCGATGCTGGCGGGCCGATCGAGGGGCACGTGCACCGGGCTGGTCATCCGCACGCTGTACTGGCGCAGCGCGCCGGGATCACCCAGCCACGAGGTGACGAAACCGGCGCCGTAGGCCATGGTCAGCATGCCGTGCGCCACGATGCCATGCTCGAGACCGACCGCCTCGGCGGCGCCGCTGTGCCAATGGATCGGATTCGGATCGCCCGCCACACCCGCGTAGTGCACCAGATCGCCGACGGTGAGTTCGACCACCCGCGTCGGCAATTCGTCACCGGCCGCGACCGAGGTCCGTGCCCTGACCCGCGCGCTGATCCGCGGTGGCCCCGCCGGTTCACGCGGATCCTCGGGCCACAGCTCCACCCTGCCCTTCGGGACGGCGTCGAGGTCGCGCCGGATCACACCGGACATGTACTCGGTGAGCTGGTCGCTGTTCTCCGGCGGTTCCGAGCGCGCGATGAGACTGGTGTGCGCGGTGAACACCGGATCGTCCAGATCGTCGGTGACGGTGTTGCGGACGACGATCAGATCACCGCCGAAGGCCTGACGGAACGACACCAGCGCCAGATTGCTGGTCAGCCGATCGCCCGCGATCGCGGGCCGATGGAAATCGATCACCTGATCGGTCTGCACCGCGGTGGTCAGGTTGTAGCCGTCGAGCAGATCGATGAGCGCCCGCTGCGCGGCCGCGCCGAGCAGGCCGATGAACGTCGGCGACGCCACCAGCCCGCCGTAACCGAACTCGGCCGCGGCCGTATCGTCCCAGTGGACCGGGTGATAGTCCTGCACCGCGCCCGCGTACTCGCGGATCTTCTCCCGGCCGACCTCGTAGTGGTCGTTCATTCGATAGTGACGCCCGACGATCGCGCGTATTCGTGGCGATGAATCCACTTCCGATAGGAGTGCCAACTCAGTTTTCCTCCTCCGCTGTGCCGTAGCTGTTCGTGCAGTAGTCGCAGCCATCGCATCGGCGGATTGCCCGGATGCGATGCCGATCAAGAATCATCGACCTGACACGGGCCATCGTCGCACCGCCCGGGGTACCGACGGCGTTTCTCACCCGCGAGGCCCGTTGACGGCAAGCCACTCCTGACCGGATCACCGGCTGGACCTGTTCACGCCGGCCTCTGCCCAACTCAATAGGCGCGGCCGAAGATCACTCGCTTGCCGTAGGCCGAGGCCGCGCCGCAGCGCACGCACATCCCCGACGCGGGTGCGCCGTCGAGGGGGATGCAGCGCGGGGTGGCGGCGGTGCCGGATTTGATGTCCTCCTCGCAGGCGGGGGTGCCGCAGTGCAGGGCGAGCGCCCATCCGGTGGCGACCGCGTCGGCGAAATCCGCCCAGCTGTCCACGGTTCGGGTGTTGCTGTCGCGGAATTCCGTTGCACGGGTGAGCAGTTGCTGCTGGAACTCGTCCAGGATCGCGGGCATGAGCTGTGGCAGCTCGTCGATGGATACGGCCCGTTTGCCTTCCTCGCCAAGGCGTTTCACCAGCATGACGGTGCCCGCCTCGAGGTCGCGCGGACCCAGTTCGAGCCGGATCGGGACGCCGCGCATCTCCCACTCGTTGTATTTGAACCCGGGACTGAGCTGCGGACGGGCATCGACATGGGTGCGCACACCGGCGCCGCGCAACCGCCGCGCCAGCTCGTCGGCGGCCTGTTCGACCTCGGTGTTGCCGCCGCGGGTGATCGGCACGATCACCACCTGATGGGGTGCGAGCCGCGGCGGGAACACCAGGCCCTTGTCGTCGCCGTGCGTCATCACGATCGCGCCGATCATCCGGGTCGTCATACCCCAGGATGTGGTGTGGCACAACTCGTCTCGGCCCGCTTCGCCGGTGTAGCGGATATCGAACGCGGTCGCGAAGTTGGTGCCGAGGTAGTGCGAGGTGCCCGATTGCAGCGCACGGCCGTCGCGCATCATGGCCTCGATGGTGTAGGTCGCCACCGCGCCCGCGAACCGTTCGCCGGGCGTCTTCTCCCCCGCGATCACCGGCATCGCGGCCAAATCCCGCGCGACCTCCTGATAGATGTCGAGGGCGAGCATGGTCTCCCGGCGCGCGCCGGCCTCGTCGGCGTGCGCGGTGTGGCCCTCCTGCCACAGGAATTCGGTGGTGCGCAAGAACATTCGGGGCCGCAGCTCCCAGCGCACCACATTCGCCCACTGGTTGAGCAGCAGCGGCAGATCCCGATGCGAGCTCACCCATTTCGCCATCATCTCGCCGATGATGGTCTCCGAGGTCGGCCGCACGACCAGCGACTCCTCGAGTTCCTTACCGCCCGCGTGGGTGACCACCGCCAGCTCCGGGGAGAACCCTTCGACGTGTTCGGCTTCGCGACTCAGATAGCTTTCCGGGATCAGCAACGGAAAGTAGGCGTTCTCGTGGCCGGTATCCTTGATCCGGCGGTCGAGTTCGGCCTGCAACAGCTCCCACATCCGATACCCGTACGGTCGGATGACCATGGTGCCCTTGGCCGGGCCTCGGTCCACGAGTCCGGCCTTGAAGACCACCTCGTTGTACCAGGCAGCGAAATCTTCGCTCTGGGCGGTGACACCGCGCTCATCCCTTGCCATGCACGCAGATTACTGGCCTGGCGCCGCGTCGCGGAGCCAGGGTGGCCCGCACCTGCCGTAGGGTCGAATCCCATGGGTACCTGCGGGATTCCGAACCATGGATGAGCGTGCGACGGTGGCCGTGCCGGAGACGGTGCGCACCGAATTGCGGCGCGGGGTACGCAGTGTGCTGGTGGACGCGGCGGCGCTGCGGCTGGTGCGGGAACGCTTCGACGACGAGCAGGCCGGATCGCTGCGACGCTATCTGGAGGCCTCGCAGTCGGCGAATACGTTGCGCGCCTACCGCACCGACTGGATCGCGTGGTCGGCGTGGTGCGCGGCGGAAGGGCGCCAGGCGCTGCCCGCGGACGCGCTCGATGTCGCGGTGTATCTCGCGGCGGCCGCCGACGCGCGCAAGGATTCGGGCGAATGGGCGTTCAGCGCGGCGACCCTCGAACGGAAGTCGGCGGCCGTCGCGGCGGTCCACGCCGCCAACGGACTGGCCGCACCCACCCGCTCCGATGTGGTGCGGCTGACGTTGCGCGGCATCCGGCGCACCCGGCGCACCCCGCCGACCCGCAAACGCCCCGTCCTGCTGCACACCCTCGATCAACTGCTGGCCGGGCTACCCGAACCGGGCTGGCCGCGCGAATCCGCCCGCCGCCGTGACACTCTCGTACTGCTGATCGGTTTCGCGGGCGCGCTGCGGCGCAGCGAACTCGCGGGCCTGCGCATCGCCGACGTGCGCGTGCACGTCGACCACGCCACCGGCGAACCGGTACTGCTCGTCCACCTGCCGACCACCAAAACCGACCCGACCGGTGTCGCCGAACAGCGGGTCGCGCTGCCCCGCGGCCAACGCCCGCACACCTGTCCGGTCTGCGCCTTCGCCGACTGGGTGCGCCTGCTCGAGATCCACACCGGCGACACCGACCTGCGCACCTGGCTCACCCATACCGTCACCACACCGGATATCCACCGCTGCCACGGATTCGGCGGCACCGCACTCGCCGACAACCCCGACCTGCCGCTGTTCCCGACCATCACCCGCCACGGCGCCATCGGCGCCGACCCCATGTCCGGCCGCGCCGTCGCCGAACTGGTCAAACGCTACGCCGCCCGCGCCGGCCTCGACCCCACCCTGTTCTCCGGCCACTCCCTGCGCGCGGGTTTCGCCACCCAAGCCGCACTCGGCGGCGCCAGCGACCGCGAAATCATGCGCCAGGGCCGCTGGTCCAACCCGCGCACCGTCCACAACTACATCCGCACCGCGAACCCCCTCGAAGACAACGCCGTTACCAAACTCGGCCTGTAACAGGTATTTTGGATGATGATGGCCGCACAACGACAACGCATCAGGACCGGATCGGAGCGGGTCCTCATCGAGAGCATGCTCGCCGACAACCGCACCGCCCTCATCGACGCGGTGTCCGGACTCTCCGAGCAGGATGCGCGGCGACGGCTGGTCCCTTCGCTGACCACCCCTATCGGCCTCATCAAACACGCGGCGGCCGCCGAACGATTCTGGTTCCAGCACTTCCTCGCCGGACTCGACGAATCCGACTGCGACGGCCCCGCCACCCCCGGCGACCCGAGCTTCACTGTCGCCGACGACGAAACCGTCGACGACGTGATCGCCGAATTCGAACGAGCCAGCCGACGCTCCGATGAAATCGCCGCCGACTACAACCTCGAATACATCAAGCACCACCCCCAAGCCGGCCCCGTCACCGTCCGATTCATCCTGCTGCACGCCATCGAAGAGTTCGCCCGCCACGCCGGCCATGCCGACATCCTCCGCGAACAGATCGAAAGCACCCGCTCCTTCACCGACGGATCGACCACCGATCACCGCGGCGATGAGTGACCTGCCCGAAGTGTGGCATCGACAGCGTCATCGGCGACCGATCCGCGTCGATGACGCAGGTATGACGCAGGTATGACGCAGCCCACACTCGCTCCTCGCACGCGACGGTACCAACCCTCGTAGTATCGACCTTCAGTTCAGCAACTAAGGGACGTCCTTGGCCGATGAACACCAGCCGAGGGCGGGCATTACGGGTATTCGTGGTGTCGACAGGATCGTCTGGGTGACTCGGGGAGTGTCGTTGTCCAAAATTCGTATCATCGGCGCGGTTGGCGTTGTCGTTCTTCTTCTCCTGGCAGGCTCGCTCTACTTCGGCTTCCGCGACAAGCCCGATGAAGCGCGGGCGAATCAGAAACCGATCTCGGTGGCGGTCGACGTGACCGATCTGCCGCAGCGCGTGATTCAGGTGAAACAGACGATCCCCGTTCAGCCGGGCGAGGTGAAGTTACTTTTTCCGCAGTGGTTGCCGGGCAACCACTCTCCGTCCGGTCCGATCGACAAGATCGCGGGCATCACCTTCTCCAGCAGCGAGAACAAGCTGGAGTGGAAGCGTGATCCGCTGAACGTGTATGCGTTCACGGTTACCGTGCCCGACGGCGTGGAATCAATCGACGCGAGCTTCCAGTACCTCACCCCCACCGATGCCACGCAAGGGCGCGTGGTGATGACGCCGAATATGCTGAATTTGCAGTGGAATGCCGTGGTCCTCTATCCGGCCGGTGTTCCCGCCAGTGACATTCCCTTCGTCGCGAGCGTTACCTACCCGCCGGGATTCGAGGCCGGAACCGCGCTGGAGGTCGCGGGCAAGAACGGCGACACCGTGAATTACAAGCCTGTTCCGTTGGACATCCTCGTCGATTCGCCCGTGTACGCGGGGCGCTATCACAAGGAGTTCGACCTGGCTCCCGGCGCGAAAACCCCGGTGCGGCTGCAAGTGTTCGCGGACGCGCCGGAGCAGCTCGAAGCCAAGCCCGAGCACATCGAGCTGCACCGGGCTCTCGTGCAACAGGCCGTGAAACTGTACGGTTCACAGCACTACGACCACTACGACTTCCTGCTGTCGTTGTCGAAGCAGCTCAGCTCCAACGGATTGGAACACCAGCGATCCAGCGAGAACGGCCAGCCCACGGACTATTTCACCGGGTGGAACCCCGAGGTCGGCAGCGCCGATCTGCTCGGGCACGAGTACACCCATTCCTGGAACGGCAAGTTCCGACGCCCGGCAGACCTGTGGACACCCAACTACAACGTCCCGATGCAAGACAGCCTGTTGTGGGTCTACGAGGGACAGACGCAGTATTGGGGCAACGTGCTCACCGGCCGGTCCGGCTTGCGATCCGCGGAAATCTCTCGTGATGCGCTGGCTTCGGTAGTCGCCACCTACACCGATAACCGGCTCGGACTCACCTGGCGCAGTGTGCAGGACACCACCAACGATCCCATCATCGCTCAGCGGCGTCCGAAGCCGTATCGGTCGTGGCAGCTCAGCGAGGACTACTACCAGGGCGGGCAACTGGTGTGGCTCGGGGTGGACGCGCGTATCCGCGAACTGTCGGGGAATACGAAGTCACTCGATGATTTCGCGCGCGCGTTCTTCGGTGTCGACGACAGTAAGTGGATGTCGCAGAACACCTACGACTTCGACGACGTCGTCTCGACACTGAACGGCGTTGTCCCCGACGATTGGGCGAAGTACCTGCGCGATCGCATCGACGGAAAGGTACCGTTCGCCTCGAGTGTCGAGAAGACGGGGTGGAAGTTGGTCTACGACAACAACCCGGGCGCCTTGCTCACCGCGCAGCGGAAAGACGCCGAGGGCGCCGTCAACTACACCTACTCGATCGGTCTCAACCTCTCCGGTGAAGGCAAGGTCACCGACGTGCGCTGGGACGGACCCGCGTTCAAGGCAAAGGTCGGCTCCGGGATGACGGTGGTTTCGGTCAACGACGCCCCCTATTCCCAAGCCACGATGGAAGCCGCGATCGAGGCGGCCAAGACAGACCCCGCACCGATCCGCTTGCAGGTCAAAGACTTCGATCAGACACGGACCATCGAACTGGACTATCACGACGGCCTCCGTTACCCGCACCTGCAGCGCATCGACGGCACCCCGGACTACCTCACCCAGATCCTGGCCGCGCGGAACTAGCGCCACTGCTCTGCCTGGCGTCCGTGGACGCCAGGCAGAGCAGCATCCGTCAGTGCACCGGCGCCTCGATCTCCGCGAGACCACTCAGCGACGGCGGCAGTGGGCTCCGGTGGACGACGCCGAGGCGCTGGGTGGCGCGGGTGAGAGCGACATACAGCTCGGCCGCGCCGCGCGGACCGTCGGCGAGGATCCGATCCGGATCGACGACCAGGACGGCATCGTATTCCAGGCCCTTGGTTTCCGAGGCGGCTACCGCACCGGGCACGTCCGGGGGCCCGATGACCACGCTCGTTCCTTCGCGGCCAGCTTCGTTGCGGACGAATTCGTCGATGACAGTGGACAATTCGTCGTCGGTGATGTGTCGCGACCACGGCTGCACGCCGCATGAACGCACCGATTCCGGCGGCGTGACGGTGGGGGCGAAATCGGCCAGGACCGCGGCGGCGACGGACATGATCTCCGCCGGGGTGCGGTAGTTCACAGTCAGCGACCGATATATCCAGCGGCCGGGGACATACGGGTCGAACATGGTGTCCCACGACCGGGCGCCGCCCGCGGACCGGCGCTGGGCCAGATCGCCGACCACCGTGAACGACCGGCTCGGGCAGCGCCGCATCAGCACCCGCCAATCCATTTCCGACAGTTCCTGCGCCTCGTCGACCACGATGTGCCGGTAGGTCCAATCCCGGTCCGCGGCAGCGCGTTCGGCGAGTTCGCGGGTGTCGCGCTCGACGAAACGGTCGGCGAGATCCTCGGCGTAGAGCAAGTCCGAGGCGATCAGGTGATCCTCGTCGTCCATCAGGTCCTCGCGCTTGACGAGGGTGTCCATCGCACCCGCGGCGTACTCGACCTCGGCCCGCCGTTCCCGCGCGGCGGCCTGCTCGGCGGCACGGTCCGCGTCCTTGTCGCGGCCGAGCAGATCGACGAGCTCGTCGAGCAGCGGCAGATCCGACACCGTCCATGCCGCACCGTCGGTGCGCGACAGCGCCGCGCCCGCACCCGCGGCACGCAACCGCTCCGGTGACGAATACAGCTGCGCCAGTACCGTTTCCGGCGTCAGAATCGGCCAGAGCTCATCGAGCACGGCGGTGAACGTCGCGTTCTCGGCGAGCTCTTCGATCAGGTCGGCGCGCATCTGCTCCCACGCCTCACGGTCCGACCTGGTCAGCCAGCCCTTCCCGATCCGCGCGATCGCCCGCTCGGTCAGTACGTAGGTGATGATCTCGCGGAACACCGACCGCGCCGCGTTGTGCGGCTGCCCGCTCGCCCGCGCCTCCTCCCTGGCCCATTCGGCGGTCTCGGCATCGATGCGCACCGTCACATCCGCCAGTTCGATCTCCACCGGTCGCTGCGGCAACCGCTGCCGATCGGCGACCGCCGCCGCGAGCACCTCCAGGATCTTCAGCGAACCCTTCAGCCGCGCGGCCTCTTCGCCGTCCTCGGCGGTGACGCGCAGCCCCGGCACGAAATCGCCCGTCGTCATGAACACCACGTTCGACTCGCCCAGCGACGGCAGCACCCGCGCGATGTGGTTCAGGAACGCCGGATTCGGCCCGACCACGAGCACACCGTGGCGTTCCATCCGCTCGCGCTGGGTGTAGAGCAGGTAGGCGACCCGATGCAGCGCCACCACCGTCTTGCCGGTGCCGGGACCGCCCTCGATCACCATCACCCCGGCGTGCTCGTGGCGGATGATCTCGTCCTGTTCGGCCTGGATCGTCGCCACGATGTCGCGCATGCCTGCACCGCGCGGCGCGTTGACCGCCGCGAGCAGCGCCGCGTCCCCGCGGTCGGCGGCACCGGGACGCCCGAGCACCTCATCGGTGAAATCGACCACCTGCCGCCCGCGCGAATGGAACTGGCGGCGCCGACTCATGTTCTCCGGGTTCGCGGCGGTGGCCACGTAGAACGGGCGCGCCGCGGGCGCCCGCCAGTCCAGCAGCAGCGGCTCGTACTCGTCGTCCTCGTCGAAAATGCCGATGCGGCCGATGTAGGACCGCTCGCCGGTCAGGGTGTCCAACCGGCCGAAGCACAGCCCGCTGTCGGCGATATCCAGCCGCTTGGCCTCCTTGGCCAGCGCACGCACCTCGACGTCCCGGTCGACGAGCGTGCCGCCGGTACTGCGCAGCGCCGCGCTGTAGTTGCCCTTCACCCGCGCACGCTCGGCGTCGAGGCGCTCGTACAGCCCGGCCACATAGTCACGCTCGGACCGCAATTCGTCGTCGTACCCCTGCGACACAGCACCCGCATGCTCGGTCATACCCACACTCCTTCACATCCCTCGGCCACCGCGTCGAACCGCCCGCCTCCACGGGATTCGGTCCAGGCCGATGATTGTGCGGTACGACCGGGGCCTTGCCGCAAGTCCCCGGGTGCGTTATAAGTTGGAAGGGGAAAATGGTGAGTACTCCCGTCCCCTACCTTGTCTGCCCAGTTCAGCCGCTCGAGTTCGATTCGTCGTCGAGTTCACGACGCCATCCCCGCGCGGGCGGCACTATGACGAACACCGCAGTCCACCCTCGACCTTCCGGCCGCGACCGCACCTGCCGCTTGCGCCGGACACCGTCGGCCGCTCGATGGTCGCTCCCGTCGCGGGCTCACGACGACAGGTCGGCGATGACGAGGCGATAGCCGAGATCGAGGGCGGGCTCGTCGAGCAGATCGGCGTAGCGGGTGTGCCAGGCGCCGGTGTCGAGGTCGGTGCGCAGGCGGGACAGGCCCTCGCGCAGCAGCGGTTCGGGGGTGAGGGCGAACATCGACATGCCCGCGCGGACAGTGCCGTCGAGGTAGGCGTGCGGGCGGCGCCAGAACGCGCCGCCGAACCCGTCGACGCAGTCGTGCGGCACCGGCACCGGCACGGTCGTCGACTCCCCGAGCAACGCGGTCAGATCCGGCAGGGGGACCGCGATTTTCGCGTCGGTGTCGGCCGCGGCCGGGAAATAGTCGCGCAGCAGCCAGAATTCGCGGCACACCAGGTGATCCCAGGTGAGAACGACCACGCGGCGGCGGGCGATGCGCCGCAACTCGGCGATACCGCGCGCGAGATCACGCCAGTGGTGGATGGTGAGCACCGCCAGCGCGGCATCGACGGCGTCGCTGCCGATCGGCAGATCCTCGGCGACCGCGCGCACCGCCGGTGCGCGGCCCGCCGGGCGCTGCTCGATCATCACCCGGCTCGGCTCCACGGCGAGCACGGTCCGGTCCGGCTCGTAGGAACCCGTGCCCGCACCGATATTGGCGACCGAATCCATGCCGCGCAGTGCGTCGGCGATCGTCGCGGCGATCCGCGGATCGGGTTGCCTGGTGCGCGCGTAGGTGCGGCCGGTGCGGTCGTAGATGGCGGTCATGTCACTCCACGATCGGGCGCGGCTGGTCGAGATAGTCGTGCGACTCGACGATGAGGCCGTCGCGCACCCGCCAGACGAAGCAGGCCGCCATCTCGAACGACTCACCGTCGCTGCCGATTCCGTCGTAGACGAATTCGCCGATCACCCGCTCCGGGTCGGCGCCCTCGTGCACGACCAGATCGCGCGCGGACAGCTTCATCCCGAATCCGGCCAGCTCGGCGAAGTGCTGACACAGCGCGTCGCGCCCGCGCAGCAGCGCCGACGCGCCACGGGCGAAGGGGTGGCGCACCACCGCGTCCTCGGCGTACAGCTCGGGCAGTTCGGCCCACTTCCCGGCCTGCACACTCGACAGGTAGGTGCGCAGAACGGTCTGCGGACTGTCGTATCCACCCATCGCGAGCACCCTTCTGCTGGTCGCAGGCGCCTGCCGCCGCGCACGGTGTCGATCCTGCCCGAGCGGTCCGCCGTCATCAATAGCAGCGATCGCAAATGCCTTGGCAGGCAAGGCCGTAGCCGATACCACCGACCCGGGCCCGCGCTCGACGGCGGACGGCGCACAGCTGCGACACGCGCGCACCTACCCCAGTTTCGGCAATTCTCTAGTTACGCTTCTGATCAACCGCTATCGATGGCCGACCGTCGAGGTCCTGCGCGCTTTGCGCTGCGTCAACAGCGCCGTTTCGGAACAGGAGTTCGATGCGACCACTGAATCGCCGACGGGCCATGGCCACACTGGGGGCTGCTGCCGCGTTGCTGATCCCCGGTGTCGGTGCGCCCCGCGCCGCCGCCCGGATCCGGCCGCCGCTGGGTGACGAATTCCTGTGGGGCGTTGCCGCGTCCGGATTCCAGTCCGAGGGCCACGCGCCCGACAGCAACTGGACCCGCTACATCGCCTCCGGCGCCGTCGAGGAGTACCGCGACTCGGTCGACTTCTTCACCCGCTACCGCTCCGATATCGACCTGGCCGCCCGCCTCGGCGCCCGCGTCTATCGCATCGGCATCGAATGGGCCAGACTCCAGCCACAGCCGGAAGGCTGGGACGACACCGCATTCCAGTTCTACGACGACGTGATCGCCAACATCTACGCCGCGGGCATGCGCCCGATGCTCACCCTGGACCACTGGGTGTATCCGGGCTGGGCGCATCAGCGCGGCGGCTGGCGCAACCAGGGCATGGTCGAGGACTGGCTGGTGAACGCGCGCACCGTGGTCAACCGCTACGCCTCCCGCAATCCGCTGTGGGTCACCTTCAACGAACCGGTTGCCTACATCGGCACCGAATTGCGCATCGGCGCCATCAGCCCGGCCGAGGCGCCCGCGATGCTGGACCGAATCGCGCAGGCGCACAACGAGATCTACGATGTCATCCACCGCTACCGGCCCGACGCCCAGGTCACGAGCAATGTCGGCTACGTCGCGGGCGCGGAGACCGAGGTGAACGGGCCGCTGATGGACAAGATCTCGGCCAAACTCGACTTCCTCGGCGTCGACTACTATTTCGCGCCGCTGCCGGAGACCAACCAGGCGGTGCAGGGCGGCACGGCGGGCGGGCCGCCGATGTGGGAGCTGCCGGTGCACCCCGAGGGCATCTACTACGCGCTGCGCCACTACCATCGGCTCTACCCGGATCGCCCGCTGTATGTCGTGGAGAACGGGATCCCCACCGAGAACGGGCAGCCGCGCCCCGACGGCTACGCACGCGCCGATCACCTGCGCGACACCGTCTACTGGTTGCAGCGCGCCAGGGCCGAGGGCATGAACCTCATCGGATACAACTACTGGAGCCTCACCGACAACTACGAATGGGGTTCCTACACACCACGTTTCGGCCTCTACACGGTGGACGTCGCGACCGATGCGACGCTGGCGCGCAACCCCACCGACGCGGTCGAGGCCTACCGGCGCATCATCGCCGACGGCGGTGTCCCCGCCGACTACCGGCCCACCCGCGCCCCCGCACCGTGCGGCGAGGTCGACCCGCCCGAGAGCTGCGCGGAGCCGATCGGCGTCGCGAGTTGATATTCACTGTCCCCCAACAGGTTCCATTACGCGCACTACACTGAGCGGGGACCGCCGGTCCGCGGGGGACGGCGGCGAGCCGAACAAGGACGGGCAGCATGGCGATACGAGGAAACCCAGCCAACCACTACGTACTCAGCGGCGGTGTCGACGGCATCGTCGACACGTCGAGCCTCCACGGCAAACCGAACATCACCCTGCGCGTCGGCGGGAACGAAGTCGCCGAGGTGGAACTGCTCGACACCGAGATCGGCCTCGAGATCACCGGCATCATCGACGCCAAGCCCGACCTCTTCGTCGAATACCTGCGGCTGCTGCTGCCGCGGGTCAACGTCCACGACGGCGCGGTGGAGTTCGCCGGGCTGGCGGTCCGCATCCGGTCCGCGACCACGATCGGTGGTCCAGACCTGGTCCAGGGTGCGGTCGAGTCGTATCAGGCCGTTCCGGTCGCCGGGCAGGCCGACGCCGTGGAGTTCTGAGCTGCGGCGTCTTGACGCCTCAGTCGCGGCGCAGTTCGAAGATGCGGAATTCGCGATAGCCCGACAGCGCGTGCTCCATCTCGTAACCGGGCCAGAATTCGACGGCCAGATCCCACAGGCGTTTGCGCTCGACACCGGTGATCTCGGTGACGGTCACCTCGAACCGCTCACCGCGATGGCGCACGCTCGCCGTGCTCGCGGCGCGCAGATTGGCCGACCACACCGGATGTTTCGGGTCACCCCAATTCGACCCGATGATCAGGAACGCCTCGCCGTACGGCACATACAGCAACGAGGTGGTGCGCGCGATACCGGTCTTACGCCCCGCCACCGTGATCTCGATCGACGGCAGCCCCGCCAGATCGAGCACACCCTTACGCCCCTTGGTGACGCGCCGGATGACCCGCTCCACCGGCACCACGACCGGCGACATCCCCATCACCCACGGCTGCTGCGCGAGCCGGCGAGCAAACGCGGGCAGCGGATTCGACACCATGCACGAATCCTGGCAGAAAATGTCGGTCGGCGAGCAATCGAGCGGCGATGGTGAGAGCACCGTCACTCGCCGCCCCGGCGTGGCAGCCAAATATTCAGTGCCACTGGATAACTCGCGTCGACACCGGGGATGGACCGTACCGTTCGGCGCGCCGCGGCGCGTGGATGCCCGGAATATCCGGTTGCCGGGGCTGTCACAGCTGGATTCAATGGATTCGAGGGGATCTCGACCAGTCGATCGGCCACCGCACGCACCCGAACGAAGGACGACACCTACCATGCCCACACCTACCTCCGCCGTCCGAGCGGTCGACGCCGACGAGTTCGACAAAGCGCTCGCCGACGACAGCACACCACTGCTCGTCGACTTCACCGCCTCCTGGTGTCCGCCGTGCCACGCGCTGGCCCCGCACCTCGACCGCTTCGCCGACGCCGAACGCGACCGCATCCGGGTGGTCTCCGTCGACGTCGACGAGAACCCCACCATCGCCGAACGGTATTCGGTGCACGCCATGCCGACGCTGATCCTGATCCAGCACGGCGCGCCGGTACTGGAGTGGGCGGGCCCGTCCACCCTCGAACCGCTCACCGCCATCCTCGACGCGGTCCTCGCCGCACCGGACACCGCACCCAAACCGCGCGCACCAGAACCGGCCGCGCGCACGATCCGCTTGCCTGGCGCACCGGACGTCACCGTCGATCTGCTCGCCCGCGAGAAGTCCGCGACCGCCGAGACCACCACCGTGCTCGACCTGCCCGCCGGAGCGCGGCTCATTCTGCGCGGACAGGACGCGAACCTCGACGCACTCACCGACCTCGCCCCGGACGCGGTGAACACCCTGATGATCGCGCGAACTCCCATGCGCGCCAACGAGATCGACAAGCTCCTGCACCTGACCGGCCTCGGCGCCCTCTACCTGTTCGACACCGGGATCGACGCCGAAGGGATAGCCCGCCTCACCGGATTGACCGCCCTGCGCCACCTCGAGATCAGAAACAACCCGCAAACAGGCGAGCCCGCCGACCCCGCCGCCCTCACCACCCTGCGACTCGCCCTGCCGCACACCACCATCAACGGCACCTGGGCCCGCCCCGACCTGATCGCCCTACTGCCCCAGCCCGGCACCGACGACGAACCCGCGGCACCGGAAGTAGCCCCCGAGGAAACCCCACCGGTCACCGTGGCGCTGCGCGCCCGCCGCCACACCCCCGACCGGGCCACCGCCTACCTCACCCTGCACATCGCCGACGGCTACCACCTCAACGCCCCCGGCACCGACAACGGCCTGCCGATCACCATCGACACCGCCCCCGACACCGGCTGGCACATCGACGAATCCACCTACCCCGCAACCGAAGACGCCCACCTCACCGGCACCACGCTCATCGCCGTCGACCTGACCGGTGCCGCCGCGGATCTCACCCTGAACATCCGCCTGCAAGCCTGCCGCGACGACACCTGCTTCACTCCGACCACCCACACCGCCCACTGCGCAGTCACACCCCGCTGACAATCGGCATCCAGGCAAGTCGGTCGCCAATCAGTGTCGACAAGGCTGGAGCAGCGCCCGTTCAGTCGGGCGGACGCGGTCGGCGAGCTCCCCGGGCGGCGAAAACCACCCCGGCGCCGACTATCGCGGCGCCCGCGAACCGTAGTGGTGAGCTCTCCGAGACGCCGAGGAGCACTCCGGTGAGCAGGGCGCAGACGGGCACTACCCCGGCGAAGGCGCCGGCCGTTTCTACCGGAATTCGGTCCAGCGCGGCATACCACAGGGTGAAGGCGCCGGCCGATGCCGCGACGGCCAGGTAGCCGATCGCCATCGATTCCGCGGCCGTGGGCAGGCGCAGGGTGGGAAGTTCGCTGGCCAGTGCGACGATCCCACACAGCACCGCTCCTGCCGTCGCGGCGTAGGTGGCGGTGGCCTTGGCGCCGATATCGCGCACCAGAGGGATCGCGACGAGGGAGAAGGCGCATTCTCCCGCGAGGGCGCCTGCCGCGAGGAGCAACCCGATCGGGTCGTCGGCGGAGCCGGACCACTGGACGACGACCGCACCCGTGGTCACTATCGCGGCGGCCGCCAGTGCGCGCACCGACGGTGATCTCCCCGCGACGAGAGGGCCGAAGAGAGCGAGGACGACCGGGACCGCGCCGATGACGGCGCCCGCGACGCCCGCGTCGACCCGTCGTAGCGCAAGTACCAGGCAGATGTTGAAGCCTGCCAGGCCGGTCGCGCCCAGCACGATGATCCTGGCGAGCTGCGACAGGTCGACTCTGGGCAGTTGCCTTCGGAAACAGGCCGCGAGTAGCGCGGCGGCGATGCCGTACCTGATGGCCTGGCCGGTCATGATGGGAAACGTGGTCAGCGCCGTTGTCGCGGCGATCGCGGAACCCACCGCGACACTCGAACCCAGGGCGAGCACGGTCCCGAGCCAGGCTCCGGAACGTTGTTCGGCGGCCCGGGACACACCGAGGCTCATGCGATTTCGCTCGGATCCGTCTGGCACAGAGCGCGCACCGGGCAGGCGCCGCTGTGCTCACATGGTTGCGGATGACGGGATCGCAGCTCCGCCAGCCGCTCTGGCCGCAGGACGTCCTGGATGACCGAGGGGCGGCACTGGCGGCGGGCGAACACGAACCCGTCGCAGTGGTGCGCCCGCTGGTAGGACGGCACCGCCTGCAAGCTGCGATGCAGGCGGCCGATCCGATAGTGCGGCACCACCAGGTACAGGTGGTGTGCCAGATGCCAATTCGAATGGTGTGGCGCGAGGAACTGGCGGACCGGCCAGGATGCGTCCCAGCTCCGCGTCGCCTGCCAGGGATCGTCCGAGCGCAGCCCGGCGTGGTCGGCGATATCGCTCCAGTACCGCAGCACCTGGTACACCGTGGCGTACGGCACCACCCACAGCAGTAGGAAGTCGAGACCGGCGCCCGCCAGGACGAAGCTCGCGGACACGGCCACCAGGAACAGCACACGAAGGCGCGTCTCCCTGCGGTCTTCGTCGCGCCCGAGCAGATCCGCACTCACCTGATACGGAACATGGGCCAGCAGTAGAGGTTTCAGCAGGTGTTTGCGGACGAACTGTTTCATGTCGCGGGGGTTCACCAGCCCGAGGCGCAGATAGCCGAGCAACTTCGGGTCACGGCGGTCGTCCCAGAGGTGGCGGTGATGTTCACAGTGCGAGCAGGTATAGGCCGACAGGCCGGAGAACAGCGGCCAGGCGATGAAGATCCGGCCGAGCCAGGTGTTCGCCGGGCCGTTCCGGGTCAGCTTCAAATGGCTCGCCTCGTGCATGAGACTGCGCAGCGCGCGCTGCCTGCCCGCGATGACGACCACCCCGGCCAGATACACCAGCGGCTGATAGTGGGTGACCAGGACGGCGACGGCCACACCGAGAATGACCGACCAGTCGACGCAGAGGCCGAGCGGCCCGTGCCAGTTGTCCCGGTCGTTGTGAATATCTTTGATGACTTCTTTCACTTCGGGAGAGAGCTCCCGTTTGAATCCACCGCTCGCCGCCCGCGAAGCTCGGCACCGGCGCTGAACTCTGTCTTCCTGTGGCATTACCGCGTATCCCCCGGTCGAACACCACGACCGAGGGGCTAGAGGTTCCGCGAACTACGCTGTCCCCATTGACCTCTCGGCCGCCTTACCGGGCATACGCTATGCCGGGCTTCTGAAACCCGGCCGGTCGGAACGTCACTCGGTGGTTGCCGGGGGCCGGTTGACGCTCAAATCCGGTGCGGGGCCGGTGAATTGCTCGATTTGGACCAGTGACAGCTGGCCCGAGGAACCCTGGCTGAGGCGGGACGCGGGGCGGTCGGCGGTGAGAACATTCGGGTTGCCGTGGCGGCAGAACGTCGGATCGCTCGGGTCGGGGTCGTACCAGGCGCCGGTGGCGAGTTGAGCTACGCCAGGGCGCACCGCATCCGAAACGACCAGCCCCGCAAGGCAACTGCCACGATCGTTGAAGATACGCACCAGGTCGCCATCGGCGAGCCCGCGCGTCGCGGCGTCATCTGGGTGCAGGCGAACCGGTTCGCGCCCGGCGACCTTGGTGGATTGGCTGTGGGCGCCGATGTCGAGCTGGCTGTGCAGTTTGGATTTCGGCTGGTTGGCCACCAGTTGCAACGGGAATCGCGCCGCCAGTGGGGAGCCGAGCCATTCCTGTGGTTCGAGCCAGACCGGGTGACCGGGGCAGTCGTCGTAGCCGTAGCCCGCGATGGTCTCGGAGTAGATCTCGATCTTGCCGGTCGGGGTGCCGAGCGGGTTGCGGTCCGGATCGGCGCGGAAGTCGGCGCCGAGGATCTGATCCGGATCGGGTACCGGGAGCTCGATCGGGTCACCCGCGAGGAAGGTGTCGAAATCGGGTAGCTGGTTACCCGCCTCGGTGAGCCGGTCGTGCCATTCGCCGTAGAGGTGGCGCAACCATTCGCCCGCCGAGCGGCCCTCGGTGAATTCCTTTCCGGTACCGAGCCTTTCGGACAGTGCGGACAGGATCGAGTAGTCGTCGCGTGCCTGGCCGTGCGGTTCGGTGAGTGTACGCATCGGGAAGAAGTTCCGGTCGTTCTCCCCCGCGCCGAAATCGTCGCGCTCGATGGACATGGTCGAAGGGAGCACGATATCGGCGTGGCGGGCGGTGGCGGTCCAGAACGCGTCGTGCACGACCACCGTGTCCGGACGGGTGAACGCGGTGCGCAACCGCGCCAGATCCTGGTGATGGTGGAACGGATTCCCACCGCACCAGTACACCAACCGGATATCGGGATAGGTCAGGTGCTGACCGTTGTACTCGTATTCCTGCCCTGGCCCGAGCAGCATGTCGGCGATCCGCGCGACCGGGATGTAGGTCTGCACCGGGTTGACGCCCTGCGGGAACCGCGGCACCGACATGCCGCGCGCGGGCTCACCGACGAACTGGGTCGAACCGTAGCCGTGGCCGTAACCGCCACCGGGCAGGCCGATCTGGCCGAGCATGGCCGCGAGCACGACACCGAGCCACAGCGATTGCTCACCGTACTGGGCCCGCTGCAACGACCAACTGGTGGTGACGAGCGTGCGGGCGGCGGCCATCTCGCGCGCCAGCGCACGGATCCGCGCGGCGGGCAAGCCCGTGATCGGCGCGGCCCACTCCGGATCCTTCACCACCCCGTCGGCCGTCCCACGCAGATAGCCGGCGAACCGGTCGTAGCCGACCGTGTACTTCTCCAGAAATGCCTTGTCCGCCAACGCTTCCGCGTCCAGCACCTGGGCCAGCGCGAGCATCAGCGCGGCGTCGCTGCCCGGCCTGGGCGCGAGCCACTCCGCCTCGGCCTCGGCGGGGGTGTCGTCGCGCAGCGGGCTGATCGAGACGAACTTGCAGCCCCGCGCCCGCGCCGCACCGATCCAGCCACGAGTGTTGTGCCGGGACACTCCGCCCGGGGTGACCGCGGCGTTCTTCGGCGACAGCCCGCCGAACGCGACCACCAGCTCCGAATGTCGGGCCACCGACGATTTCGAGGTGGCACGCGACATCACCCAGCCGACATCACCGATCACGTACGGCAGCAGCACCGTCGACGCGCCGAGGCTGTAGCTGTTCACGTGGCGCACATAGCCGCCGAGGCAGTTCAGGAACCGATGCAGCTGGCTCTGCGCGTGATGGAACCGGCCCGCGCTCGCCCACCCGTAGGACCCGCCGTACACCGCGTCCGCGCCGAATTCGCCGTAGACCCGGCCCAATTCGCCCGCCAGCAGGTCCAGCGCCCGCTCCCAGGAGACCGCGACGAACGGCTCGTCACCCCGGCCCGCACCGCCCGGCCCGCGCTCCAGCCAGCTCTTGCGCACGTAGGGCTGGTCGATCCGGGTCGGGTGATGCTGCGCCGAGGCGATATTGCCGATCAGTGGCATCGGTTCCGGATCCCCGTGCCACGGCCGCACCGAGGTGAGGCGCTCCCCATCGCTGGCGGCCTCGAATGCTCCCCAATGCGTCAGATGCGTGGTCATTCAACCCACGGTAGACCGCGCCTACGACAACCCCTATAGCAGTTTCCGCTCGCCGCGGCAGGCGCCCGCCGCGGCGAGCGGGCGCCTCGAGGCGGCTCAGGCGCCGGATTCGACCGGCAGGCCCGCCTCGGTCCAATCCTGAATGCCCGCACGGTAAGCCCGCACGTTCGTGTACCCGAGGTTGCGCAGCTTGGCGGCGACCTGCTCGCTGTTGTGGCACGCCAGGTTCGAGCAGTAGGTGACGATCGCCGCGCCCCGATCCGGCAGCAGTTGCGCCGCGCGCGCGGTCACCTCGGCCTCGACCAGCGGCACGGCGCCCGGCAGGTGCGCCTTCTCGTAGTAGCCCGCGCCGAGCGTATCGAGCACCGTCACCGCGCCCGCCTCGATCGCCGCGGCCAGTTCCGCGCGTTCGATGACTGTGGTCATGAGCGTTCCTTCCTCCAAAGCACAATTTATGTGCGTGCACACGCTATTACATGCGTGTGCACGCACGCAAGTGGGTAAGATCGGCTCCGTGGTGCACTCGGACAATCACCGTCGCGCGGCCGCCCATGCGTGGTCGGCCCTGCTGCGCGTCCACGCGCGGCTCGTTCCCCGACTCGACGCCGACCTGCGGCGCGCCCACGGGCTTCCCCTCGCCTGGTACGACGTGCTGCTCGAACTCGACGGCGTCGACCCGCTCCGCATGACCGACCTCGGCGAACGCGTGGTGCTCAGCCGAACCCGAGTCAGCCGATTGGTCACCGAAATGGCGGCCGCCGGACTGGTCACGCGCGAATCCAACCCCGACGACGGCAGATCCGCGTTCGTCGCCATCACCGAGACCGGCCGCACCCGGTTACGCGAAGCCGCGCCCCGCTATCACGCAGGCATCGCCGAGCGCTTCGCCGACCGCCTCGACGACGACGAACTCGCAGGTCTCGCAACAACACTCACCAAGATCCTCGGCCCCGCCGAACTCCCCCTCCCCGGACGGAACGTAACGCGCGAGTAGTTTGCGGAGAATTCTCAAACATGGTCGATCCAAAACCGCCTGTACCGTTGATGCCGGGCACCACACGGGTGCACCCTCGGAAAGGATGCGGCCCTTGCTGATCGGCGCAGCGGAGCACTGGACGCTCCCGGCACAGTCCCTCGCCCGCCGCCCGCAAGGAGTTCTCTAGATGTTCGCGCGCTGGGGCAACCTGGTTCATCGCCTGCGCTTCGCGGTACTCGCGATCGTCGCCGCCGGGCTACTCGCGCTCGGCGCCTACAGCATCGGCCTCGACGACCATCTCAGCTCCAGCGGCCTCTACGACGACACCTCGGAATCGGCACGCGCGGCACGCATCTCCGACGAGGTATTCGGCCGCAACCACGAAGGCGACGTCGTCGTCCTCTACACCGCGCCCAAGGACAAAACCGTCGACGACCCCGACTTCGCACGCAAGATCGTCGACAACCTCAACAGCCTGCCCCGCGACTACCCCAACGAGATCCTCGGCATCAACGGCTCCTACTGGCGCACCGAAACCGGCAAACTCAGCAGCGGCCGCGCCGCCACCGACGACAAGAAATACGCCTTCGCCGCCATCGCCATCCGCGGCGACGACGACACCACCATGGTGCGCAACTTCCGAAAGGTCAAGGACGCCTTCTACATTCCCGGCGTCGACGTCCAAGTCGCCGGACTGCAGGCCATCGCGGGCACACTCACCGACACCATGAGCGACGACCAGCACCGCATGGAACTGCTCGCCATCCCGGCCGTCGCGGTGCTGCTGTTCTTCATCTTCGGCGGCCTCGTCGCCGCCGCGCTGCCACTGATCGTCGGCGGGCTCACCGTGCTCGGCGCACTCGGCATCGTCCGCGTCCTCACCACCTTCACCGAGGTCAATTCCTTTGTCGTCGGCGTGGTCTCGATGATCGGACTCGGGTTGGCCATCGACTACGGACTGTTCATCGTCAGCCGATTCCGCGAAGAACTCGCCGAGGGCTACGACACCCGCACCGCCGTCAGGCGATCACTGATGACCGCGGGCCGCACGGTCGTGTTCTCCGCCACCATGATCGTCGCCAGTCTCGGTGGCCTGCTGCTGTTTCCGCAGGGCTTCCTGAAATCCATGGCTTACGGCGCGATCGCCACCGTCAGCCTGGCCGCGCTCACCGCCATCACCATCCTGCCCGCCATGCTGAGCATCCTCGGCCCGCGCGTGGACATGCTCGGCCTCAAGCGCTTCCGCACCACCCGCTCCGCCGAAGAAGTCGAGAACGGCGCCTGGGGCCGCGCCACCCGCTGGGTGATGAAACGCCCACTGCGCGTCGCGATCCCGCTGTGCATCGGCCTGTTCCTGCTCATCGTTCCCATGCGCAACCTCGTCTTCGGCGGCATGAGCGAAACGTATCTGCCGCCGGACAATCCGACGCGACTGGCGCAGCAGAACTTCGACAAGGCCTTCCCGTTACGGCCCACCGACCCGATCCAAATCGTCTTCCTCGGCACGGATACCAATAAGATCGCCGAGGCCTGGCAGGAGGCCAACCAGGCGCCCGGACTCGCCGAAAAGTTCAGCGCGCCATCACACAACCCGCCGCGCCGCGACGTCTACCGCTCGACGGCCAAACTCATCGACTCCGCCAAGGGCGGCACCACCATCGAATACCTGCGCGCCATGGACATGCCCGACGGCGTCACCATGCTCGTCGGCGGCAAACCCGCGCTCGAGAAGGACAGCATCGACGCACTGCTCTACCGCATCCCGGTGATGATCGCCGTCGTACTGTTCATCACCACGCTGCTGATGTTCCTCACCTTCGGCTCCCTGGTGCTGCCCATCAAGGCCGCGCTCATGAGCGCGCTCGGATTGGGTTCCACCCTCGGCATTCTCACCTGGATCTTCATCAACGGACACGGCTCGGGGCTGCTGAATTTCACCCCGCAGCCCATCATGGCGCCGGTACTCGTGCTGATCATCGCGATCATCTACGGCCTGTCCACCGACTACGAGGTATTCCTGCTCTCCCGCATGGTCGAGGCACGCGCACACGGCGCGAGCACCACCCAGGCCGTCAACGTCGGCACCGCGCACACCGGGCGCATCATCACCGCCGCCGCGCTGATCCTGCTCGTGGTGACCGGCGCGTTCGCCTTCTCCGACCTGGTACTCATGCAGTACATCGCCTACGGCATGATCGCGGCGCTGATCATCGACGCGACCATCCTGCGCATGCTGCTCGTCCCCGCGATCATGAAGCTGCTCGGCGACGACTGCTGGTGGGCGCCGGCCTGGATGAAGCGTATCCACGCGAAATTCGGTCTCGGCGAGCCGATCCTGCCGAGCGAGCTGCGTCCGGGCACCGAGCTGGTCGACCTGGTGGAGACCACACCGATCACCGATCCGCCCACCGTGACGCTGCCCAAGCTCAACCACGCACGGCAGGAGGTGGGCACTTTCGCCCAATCCCTGCCGGACCCGCGCCGCTGATCAGTTCACCTGGCCACGCTCACCTACGAGCGTCCGGTGGATAGGCGGTCACCGTACCGGCGACACCAGAAATCACACTCGGGCAATCGAATACGTCCGAGTAGAACTTGTCGCCGTACGCGTGGTGGCACGTCAACCGCGACGTGGGTGCGTCCTGCGGTTCCGCCATCGCCGCGCCCACCGCGATCCCCGATCCGAGCAGCGCGACCACCGCGGTCGTACCCAGCCATTCCCAGCGCGCGATCGTCATTCGAACCCCCCGTGTTCGCCAGCGGATCGATGTGCGAGGCCCCCTGCCCTCTGGAACACAATCGATCAACATCAATCATTCGCCGCGGAACACCCGGATGCATCCCACCGGATCACTCAGTGAACCGATGGCGCATCCGCGCCCAATCTCCTTGTCGCGCTTCAGTACTGCTTGCGATGCGGCACGAACTCCAGCGTGAGCATCGCGGCGGCCGCGATCAGCACCTCGCGCCAGCGGATCAGCGCGTACCGCTGATCGGCCAGCGCCTGGAACTTCCGCAGATACCGGTACAGCGACTCCAGCCGGATCAGGGGGTCGCCCAGATGCACCGCGACATAGATCAGCTTCGCCGTCCGCGAGCGCCGCTTGTCCGCGAACAGCTCGGGAAACGCCGCGAACGCCAACGAGATCCGCTGCACGCCATTGCCCTTCGCATAAGCGATGAGATCGATCACCATGCGCTCGTCGAGCCCGTTCGGCGCGTCCTTGCGCCGCCACGGCACATCCAGGCTCAGCTCACGCCCGCCACCGGCGATACCGTAGCGCTGGAAGCCGACCACCCGACCATCCGCATCACGCGCAAGCACGATCAGCATCTCCGGATTACGCCCGTCGAGCAGATGATCCAGGATCATCGAAAAACCGCGGCTCTGCCTGCCCGCATGCCATTCGTCGACAATGCCGAGCAGCTCCGCGCGCAGTGGCCCGGGTAGTTCACCCTCCCGGACGATCTCGGTGCTGACACCGAAATTCTTCGTCCGGCTCACCGCCTGGCGCAGATTGCGGAAGCGCCGCCCGACCATCGCGAAGGTGTCCACGTCGATCACAACGTCGCGCCCGATCGGCACCGGATGCAGCCCGCGATGTTCCAGCGCGCGGTAGCGCCACACCTCGGCCAGCTCCGGACTCGCGCCGAGCACCGCGATCCGCCACCCGTGGCTCATCGCGAATTCCGAGAACTCCGTGACCAATTCGGCGAACGCCGCCCGATCCCCGATCGGATCGCCGGCCACCACCGCGATACCGAACCGGGCACGGTAGGCGATCGCCGCCGTCGCGTTCCCGTTGAAGTAGTAGCTCTTCGACGAATGCATCGCGAACGGCGCGAGCGGATCCTCCGTCGTCCTGGCGACCAGCGCCGCCACCCGATGCAGCTGCTGCGGCTGCGGCCTGCTCGACTGCGGCAGCACCAGAATGAAACCGCTCGAGGCCAGGAAGAAGAACCCGACCCCGGGATGCTGCGCCCGGTAGGCCACATTCGCCGCCGCGAGCACGAACACCGCGATCGTCAAGTGCGGCAACGTGATCGGGCGGCGCAGATGCAACCCGCGCGCCACGAAGACCCCGGCAAGCGACACCGCGACGAACCAGCTGTGGTTCACGCCCTCGTGCATCCCGCGTACCGCCGAATACACCAGCACCAGGCTCAGCACCAGCAGCACCGCGGTGAGCACCGCACGCAACAGGGGCGCGGTCGTGAACGAGGTCTCCCGATAGGCCGTCAGCGTCGAATTCCGCTGGACGATCCCCCGCTGCTCACCCACGGCGCCCCCCGCCGTCGCCCTGACGCTCACTCGTCACGGTGATCCTCCCGTATCTCCCATTCCCACCACTCACTATGCGCCACCGCACAGACGAAAGCCCAGCACCGCGCCACACAACGACCCGGCGATCCCATCGCGACGAACCCACACCAACCACCCGCCCACTACGCCCCGCCGACCCTCTTCTCTTCCTGGCTGGCGAGTACTGACGAAGATCTACCTCATCGTGAACGCACCCTGTCGGTCGAGTTATTTCTATGATGAGCTGACATGCGTAGATGCGCATATCTACGTAGGATGATGTTTTCTATCTATTAAAGCATCGCCAAGACGGGCCCCGCCCGGTTCACGACCTCAGCACCCCCAGCGCGGCAACCTCGCCCACTTCTCCACCTCCACAACATCTCTCACCGCTCCCCCGCCCTGGCATGCCCGCCCGGGCTGCCGTCGCCCTCCCCCGCCACAACCCGAATTCGATGGCCACGCTTCCCCATCCATGCGCCGCCCCCGACAGCCTTCGCCGCGCGCAGTCGGATGGCGGTCGACACGCCCATGAGGTGCCGCCATCTGACTACCCTCGACAAAATCCCGGCACCACAGCACTCCCCCCGCCCACCTCGAGCGGGCGCCTTTCATCGAACGCAGTCGAATGGCCGCATGCCCCCGCGTGTCGTCGGCCATTCGACTGCACTCGGCGAATCCCGGCACCGCAGCACTCCCTTGCCCACCTCGGGTGGGCACTCTTCGTCGAGCGCAGCCGAATGGCCCTACTCCCTTGGCGTGTCGTGGGCCATTCGACTGCGCGCGGCGGGATGCGCGGCGGCGCGGGTGGGTCAGTCGCGGAAGCCGAGTAGTTCGAGTTGGGCGTCCAGTTGGAGTTCGAAGACGGCGGCGCGGTCGGTGAAGGTGTCTTTCCCGTACATGTCGAAGATGTCGAAGCTGACGGCGCCGAAAAGACCGGCCCAGGCCGCGAGTCCGCGCGCGACGAGCCAATCCGGCAGCGCCATACCGAAACCCTCGTTGATGGCGGCGAAATCGGTTGTCAGTGGCGCGGATGCGCGCACCGTGCGGGACGGCTCACTGAGCACGCCCGCTTCGTAGGCGTTCTTGATCAGCACGAGCAGCGCGGCGATCACACGGATGCCGGGGCCGGTGGTCTGGTCGGCGGGCGCGTCGTAGCCGGGCACGGGCGTGCCGAACAACAAACCGTAGCGGGCAGGCTCGGCCAGCCCCCAAGCGCGAACGGTGCGGCCCAGCACGCGAATTCGCTCGGCCGGGTCAGCGGGCGCCGCCGCGACCGCGGCGTCAACGGCATCACCGAGCGCGTTGTAGCCGTCGACCACCAGCAGCGTCAGCAGTTCGTCGCGACTGCTGACGTAGCGATACACCGCGGACGACACCACGCCGAGATCGCGCGCCACCGCGCGCAGGGACAGCGCGGCCGCGCCATCGGTGGCGAGATGGTCGCGACCGATCCGCACGATATCGGCCATCGTCTGGGCACGGGCGCGGGCGCGCGGTGTTGTCGGTGTCGTCGGCATAGGGACACCGTGCATCAGCTGGAGAGCGATGTCAACAAATGAGAGCATCGCTCTTGACACGCACAGCCGGGCGGGGCATGCTCTTCGCAATGGAGAGCAGCGCTCTCAAAAGTGGGCGCAAGCC
The DNA here is from genome assembly GCF_044547285.1 of Nocardia sp. NPDC052566. NCBI lineage: Bacteria > Bacillati > Actinomycetota > Actinomycetes > Mycobacteriales > Nocardiaceae > Nocardia > Nocardia sp. NPDC052566. Next base: position 1,673,484 of record NZ_JBIUAF010000001.1, read on the forward strand.
CTCCCGAAAGGATCTACCCATGTCCGACCTGCACATCGTCGTCGGCGCAGGCCCCACCGGCACCACCGTCGCCGAGCAACTGGCCGCCGCGGGCCATCGGGTCCGCATACTCACCCGCTCCGGCAGCGGGCCCGAGCATCCGCTCGTCGACCGTCGCCGGGTGGATGTCTCGCAGCCGCAGCAACTTTCGGCCCAGTTCGACGGCGCGGTCGCGGTGTACCAGTGCGCAGGCGGTTCGCGGTACGCGACCAAGGTCTGGGCGGCCGAGCTCCCCGCCGTGGACAAGGCGGTCATGGACGAGGCGGGGAAGTCGGGCACCGTCGTGGTGTTCGCGGAAGGCCTGTACTCCTACGGCCGCGTCGACGGCCCGATCACCGAAGACCTCCCCCGCCCCGGCGGCTCGGGCAAGGCAGGCGTGCGCGCCCAACTGCTCCGGGCCCGTGAGTTGCACGCCACCCCAACGGTCAGCGTCGCCGCCTCCGACTTCTTCGGGCCGCACGTGCGCAGTTCGCTCGCCGGCGAGCAGCTGTTCGTCCCGATCCTCACCGGACAGACCGTCAAGGTCTTCGGCAAACTCGATCTGCCGCATTCGTTCACCTACCTGCCCGACCTCGCCACCGCGATGATCCGCGCGGCCGCCGATCAGTCCGTCTGGAACTCGGTGATCCACGCGCCGACCGCGCCCGCGCCGACCCAGCGCCAGGTCATCGACGCGATCGCCGCGGCGGCCGGACGCCCCGCGCCCAAGGTGCTCGCCGCACCGGTGCTGATGATGCGCCTGATGGGCCTGACCAACGAGCTGATGCGCGAACTCGCCGAGATCGGCTACCAGGTCGATCGCCCCTTCGTGCTCGACTCCACCGCGACCGAGCATCGCCTCGGCCTGCGGCCGACGCCGCTCGACGAGGCCGTCGCCGCCACCGTCGCCTGGTGGAAAACCCAGCTCTGAGGCCGATTCCCGGGTCTTACTACTCGGGAGTAGTGTTACCGGGGTCACTGGCGACACGATCGAGGAGTTCCACATGGACCAGCGGACGACGGATTTCGACGTCCTCATCGTCGGCTCCGGGTTCGGCGGCAGCGTCAGCGCGCTGCGGCTGGTGGAGAAGGGGTACCGGGTCGGCATACTCGAGGCGGGGCGGCGCTTCGCCGACGACGAGCTGCCGAAAACCAGCTGGGACCTGCGCAACTTCCTGTGGGCGCCCAAACTGGGCTGCTTCGGCATCCAGCGCATCCATCTGCTGCGCGATGTGCTGATCCTCGGCGGCGCCGGTGTCGGCGGCGGCTCGCTCAACTACGCGAACACGCTGTACGTGCCGCCGGAGCCGTTCTTCCAGGACGCGCAGTGGCGCGACATCACCGACTGGCGCGCCGAGCTCACCCCGTATTACGAACGGGCCCAACGCATGCTCGGCGTGGTCCGCAACCCGCACATGACACCGGCCGACGAGGTGTTCAAGCAGGTGGCCGAGGATATGGGCGTCGGCGACACCTTCGTGCAGACACCGGTCGGGGTGTTCTTCGGCGAACCGGGCAAGACGGTGGCCGACCCGTACTTCGGCGGTGTCGGCCCCGAGCGCACCGGCTGCGTCGAATGCGGCGACTGCATGGTCGGCTGCAAGTTCGGCGCGAAGAACACCCTGGTGAAGAACTACCTCTACCTTGCGGAACAGGCCGGGGCGCAGGTGATTCCGATGACGACAGTCACCGGCCTGCGCCCGCACCCGGACGGCACCTGGGACGTGTCGACCGCACGCACCGGCGCCTGGGTGCGCAAGCGTCCCGCCACCTACACCGCCGCGCAGGTGGTGCTCGCGGCGGGCACCAGGGGCACCCAGCAGTTGCTGTTCGCCATGAAGGACAAGGGCGTACTCCCCGAGCTGTCGGATCGGCTCGGCGTGCTCACCCGCACCAATTCCGAATCGATCGTCGGCGCGGCCACCAAGAAGGTCACGCCGGGAGTCGATTTCACCAAGGGCGTCGCGATCACGTCATCGATCCATCCCAGCGCGGACACCCACATCGAACCGGTCCGCTACGGCAAGGGCTCGAATGCGATGGGGCTGTTGCAGACGCTGATGGTCGACGGCGGCGGCCGGATTCCGCGCTGGCTGCGGTTCCTCGGCCTGGTGCTGCGCCATCCCGTCGAAATGGTCAGCTTCCTGAGCACCAAGGACTGGAGCGAGCGCACCATCATCTCGCTGGTGATGCAGCACCTGGACAATTCGATCACCACCTACACCAAGCGCGGGCTGTTCGGCCGCAAGCTGACAAGCAAACAGGGCCACGGCGAACCGAATCCGACGTGGATTCCGATGGGCAACAACGTCACCCGGCGGGTGGCCGAGAAGATCGGCGGCATCGCGGGCGGCAGCTGGGGCGAGATCTTCAACATCCCGCTCACCGCACACTTCCTCGGCGGCGCGGTGATCGGCGCGGATCCGCGGCAGGGGGTGATCGACGGCTATCACCGGGTATTCGGCTACCCGACGCTGAGCGTGGTGGACGGCGCGGCGGTGTCGGCGAACCTCGGCGTGAACCCCTCGCTCACCATCACCGCGCAGGCCGAGCGCGCCGCGGCCTACTGGCCGAACAAGGGCGAGCTGGACACCAGGCCGTCGCAAGACGCTGGCTACCAGCGCATTTCACCGGTGGCCCCCAATAAGCCCGTGGTGCCCGCGAGCTCCCCGGCCGCACTCGTGCTGCCGATCGTAGAGATCAGGGAGACCCCGGCCGCCGGATAGGCCGTCAGACAGCAGCGGCCGCGTGGGCCATGGCGCGGTGCTCGACCCACGGGCGCTGACGGTCCTCGGTGGACATCGCGAGCAGCCGGTGCAGCTTGGCCCACTCGACCTCGCCGTTCGGGGTGTAGACCTGGACCCAGGCGCCGGTGACGGCGGGCAGGGTCATGCTGGTGACGAACATGTCGAGATCACCGACGGCCAGGTTGCGGATGTGCTTGGTCCGGCTCACCGGAACCGCGACATCGTTGCGCTCCCACAGCGCCGCGAATTCGGTACTCTCCGAGCGCATCTCCTCGATGAACTGCTGCCAGCTCGGGTCGTCCAGGTTCTTCGCGTAGGCGCCGCGCAGGTAGGCGACCATCCGGCGCAGATCGTCCCAACTGTGCTGATAGACGTTGCAGCACTGCGGAGTCAGGAACACCCGGCGCACGATATTGCGCTCCGCGACCAGGAAGCCCGGGCACAACGCCTCGTATGAGCTGTTGAAGGCGAGCACGTCGTAGCGCGCGCTCAGCACCGCGCCGGGCAGCGGATCCAGATGATCGAGGATGGTCTGGATCTCCTCGGGCAGTGGATCGTTGGTGTACACGCTCGGCACCGTCGGCACGTCGGCCAGCCGATAGATATGCGCGCGTTCGGCCTGATCGAGGCCGAGCGTACGCGCGATCGCATCGAGCACCTGCACACTGACATTGATCGCCCTGCCCTGTTCGAGCCAGGAGAAGTTCGGAAAGGTACGTCGATAGCAGCTGGCTAGTGTTGATATTTTTCAGGCAATCACGACGCTACGCTGTAAATATTTCTGTCGTAGATCTTTCGCCGGCAACCTCTCGGACGCATGCCGGCTGCACCCCGGCATCCCCTCATCCAGCTATCCGGCAACGTGAGCCATCTCGCGATGTTCAATCCAGGGCCTTTGCCGCTCATCACTGCTCATCGCGAGCAGCTGATGCAACTTTGCCCATTGCGCCTCGTCGGTCGGGGTGTAGATCTGGACCCAGGCGCCGGCGACGGCGCGCAAGGTCATGCTGGTCACGAACATCTCCAGATCACCGACCGCAAGATTGCGGATGTACTTGGTCCTGCTCCGTGGGACCGCGACATCGTTGCGCTCCCACAACGAAGCGAATTCGGTACTCTCCACACGCATCTCCTCGATGAACTCCTGCCAGCCCGGATCGTCCAGGTTCTTCGCGTAGGCGCCGCGCAGATAGGCGACCATCCGGCGCAGATCGTCCCAACTGTGCTGATAGACGTTGCAGCACTGCGGAGTCAGGAACACCCGGCGCACGATATTGCGCTCCTCCACCAGGAAACCCGGGCACAACGCCTCATAGGAGCTGTTGAAGGCCAGCACGTCGTAACGCGCACTCAACACCACACCGGGCAACGGATCCAGATGATCGAGGATCGTCTGGATCTCCTCGGGCAGCGGATCGTTGGAATACACGCTCGGCACCGTCGGCACGTCGGCCAGCCGATAGATATGCGCACGCTCGGCCTGATCGAGGCCCAGCGTCCGCGCGACGGCATTGAGCACTTGAACGCTCACATTTATGCTGCGCCCCTGTTCAAGCCACGTATACCACGTAATCCCGATCCCGGACAGCTGCGCGACCTCTTCCCGCCGCAGTCCAGGGGTGCGCCGCCGCGGCCCCGGCGGCAAACCGACATCCTCCGGAGTGATCCGCGCACGCCGCGACTTCAGGAATGCACCCAACTCAGCGCGCCGCGCCTTCCGCACCGCCTGCACATCGACAACCCCAGCCATACCGCCATCCTTCCGGAAGTTGCTAGCAGCATCCAGGTGGTGTCAGTACTAGTTTTCACTCCATACGGGTCGGCCTCCCTGACTTCTGGCAGAGCCAACGGGATTCGGCTTAAATGGGTGTAAGGGGTGGCGCGCGGCAGGCGAAGTCATTCGAGGACCACCGATGCACAACTCGCTCACCAGTCAACCTGTCGCTGACCAAGGTCCAGCGGCCCAGCCGAGCCCGATCAACTCATGACCCGGAAGCCCCACGGCAAGCGGGAATCTCCTCAAGTCGCGAACCCGTCATCCCCGCACAGGCCAGCCCATCATCCGGTCACCCGTCAAGGCAAGCGCTCCAAACTCCGCCGACCGACAACCGCAGACGATCGTCGGCGCCGCGACTGGACAAAGGAGGAGCTGCGGCACATCGACGAAACCCTCGAGCACCTCGCAGGACCACTCTCCGAAAGACAAATCACATTGCTCCGGCGATGGTGGCACAACGGCTATCAGGCATCAAACGACTGAGGGAGTGGTCGCGGAGCCTCGCCTCGTCCATCTCGGTATTCGATCTACCAGTGCACAGTCCGAGCCTCACATGACAGTTATTGGGAATCAACGGGTTTGTCACGCTCCAGGACTTCTCCCATCAGATCCGTCCAACGACACCCGTGGTCGATGAAACGCAGCGGCCCGACATCCTGGATCATCCTGCAACGCCCCTACGAGACCCTCGACGGGAAGCCGCCGACATTCCTATCGTCGGCGATACGAGCATGCTCTCGCGCAACGTGTCCGATACCCTGATAGTCCGCGCAACACCCGTCATCGAAACCGCTGTCAGCCTTCACCATCCGACTCGCAGCACGAATGCATCGGGAGGAGCAGCTATGGATATCTCGTGCCCACAGTGCCAGCGAGTCGACCTCGTGCAAAGCATCCCGGCCTTACACGCCGACGGCGTCTCGACCAGCTACAGCACCCATCACTACTCCGGAGTCGGCATTGCCTCCTCCGGCTTCGTACCCGTGTTCGGCACAACGACTACCGAACGCCTGCATGCATCACAGCTCGCGCGCACCCTCGCGCGTGAACCATACGTTCCACCTCCGACCAGACCCGTCATGATCGGATTGCTCGGCACGATCCTGATTCTCGCGGCGGTACCGCCGTTCATCTTCATCGTCCAGGAACCCGGACCGATCCTCACCCGCATCGTCGCGGTGATGTTCGCACTGATGCTGCTGGCCATCGCCGCGTCACCAACAGCGATCGCATTCACCATCGCGGTCAAACGCAGCCGCCGTTCCAGTGAGATCGCCTCCGGCCGACGCGACGCGCACACGGTATGGAGTGCGGGCTACTACTGCCATCGCTGCGGCGTCACATTCTGGCCAGCAGCTCCCACGCCATGGATTCAGCCACGGCGGGCCTTCACACCCCATGATTTCCGCTGGCTAGTGTGGAACGCTGGCCGATTCCACAGACCGCACCTGGGCGGGCGGCGCTGATCAAATCTCCGAACGCAGGACCTAACCGGGATTGTTCGGCTCGGACCGAGACAGGCTCACCGCCCGCAGGCTCGTTTCCACAGCTTCGTGCCGAGCTAAAGATACGGCACGTTGGGCCGCGGATTCATTTGGCCTGGTGGCCTGTTCGGCCGTATCACTGCCTCGGGTTTTGGCCAGGAGTTGGCGAACATCCCTCGGTGTCGCCTCGAGTAGCTCGGCGATCTCATCCACATTCCGGCCTTGAGCGTGCATGGCCGCGGCGGCGCCTGCCTGGCTGCGTTGATAGCCGTCAATCTCTTCGGCAGCCGCTGATCGGACATCCTCGATCTGCTGATGCAGCGCCGCTACGTCCTTGTCCCGCTGTGCCTCGACCCGCATGATCGCCTGCCAGGCGCCGATATAGTCCCGAACCGCGCCGCCGACGATCCGCTCCCTCTCGCGGGCCTTCACCCTATGAGACCGTGCTCGGTCTCGTGCGCGGTCGAGCCGAGCAATGACTTCTGGCGAGCGTTCAATCTTCGTTGGAAAGTTACGACGTCTATTGGTGCTCCGCATGGCAGCTCCACGTTTCTGCCCGTGACGCCCAACCCCTGCCCCCACGGTACCGCCTGACCGCTGCCCCCTGCTCCCCTTGACCACCTACCTGCAGCGACCGACGAACAGGACAGGATCAGCCCGCGCGAGCTGTTTCCGCCCCGCGAGCTAGCCTCCGGCGTCGCGGTGGACCGTCTGGCTCATACGAGCTTCGGCGTCCGCGTCGCGTTGAAGATGCCGAGCCGCCTCGCTCGTAAATTCTTCTGGCGCAATCATTTACATATGACGAATGGAGTGACATGAGGTACTGGTACCACACCGAGTTCCTCGAGAACGGGGCCACGATCGAGCTCATCTCGATCGGAATAGTCGCCGAGGATGGACGTGAATATTACGCGGTCAACGCCGACGCGACATGGGATCGCATCGCTCAGCATCAGTGGCTTTCTCGCAATGTCATGCCACATCTCGGTGACGGACGTGTCCCGCAGCACGTCATCCGCATGCAGGTGGAGCAGTTCCTGCGTCATGCCGTCGGCACGGATCAGCCTGAGGCACCAGAGTTGTGGGGTTGGTACGCCGCCTACGACCACATCGCCCTTGCCGCAACTGTTCGGCACGATGGTCGACTTCCCGGATTGGTTGCCGATGCGGACCAACGATATCCGCCAAGAACAGCAACGCCTTGGTGATCCCTGCCTCCCGGCGCCATGCGGTCGGCTGCATAACGGGCCCGACGACGCACGCCACACACGGGCTCGGCATCAAGCGTTGATCGAGTTCGCACAAGCCACTTCGCCATAAGCTGCCACAGCGACACGAAACCGACAGCCACCAAACAACTCCGGCGCATTCCCCAGAACGCAGGTTCTTAGCCGCAACAGCGGCAAAGGCAGTATCGGTAATCACCAGGCGTACATGCTGTTCGATCCCAGGGCGCACATCACCTCCGAAGAATCGTCCCAGAGATGACAACTCACCGGACGCGCACTGACCTGACTCGCGCAACATCAGCCCCTGCACCACAGGTCCAAAGCGGCATCCAACTCCCATCACACAACCATCTGGAGGCAATCCCATGACCGATCTGCCCTGCGCCACTACGGGTCGTCGAATCGACTGCAGGACGCCGGATCGACAGCGCATCCACGTCCGCGAACTTGGCCAGCCGATTTCGGACACGCGCCCGGCCGACCGCCGCACCCGACAGCTGGCCTCGCATTGAGCGCGCCCTCGTGCCTCTTCTGCCACCCTGACGACGCGAGACTGAACAGCATTGCCGGACAACACGGCACCGTCTATGCCCGCTGGGACAACTACCCCGCCAGCAAAGGTCACCTGGAAATCGTCCCGCTCCGTCATGTCGAGTCCTACTTCGACCTCACAACCCGCGAGGTACACGACATGCACCAGCTCGCGTGCGCGATGAAAGACCTTCTCGAGCGCATGTACCGCCCCGACGGATACACCCTCGGCATCAACGACGGCCAAGCCGCCGGCCGTAGCGTGCACCACCTCCACCAACACATCATCCCCCGCTGGCACGGAGACGTCCCCGATCCCCGCGGCGGCATCCGCCAAATCTTCGCCAACTGCGACCCAGACGCGTGGCGCTGACGGTTCCTCGCCCGAGACCCCCGAGTGAGGGGCCACAACCCACGGATTCCGCGACCCGCCAATCCGTTTGAACCGATTGGAGATCACATGGCCGACACCCCCACACCTGTCGAGTCGCCGAGTGGCCAGCGCGCCGAACCTCGCCCCGGCGACATCCTGATGCTCTTCCGCCTCGAGGAAGACGGCACTGCCTCGCCACTAGCCGCCCAGAACGCGATCCTCGCGGCTCTGCGCCAGGCTGGGCTGCTGCCCGCCGACAAGTCCAGCGACCCTAGCGATGCTGCCGACATCGCGGGCTTCCGTCGTCGCGGGCGTCTTCAGACCCCGGTTGTCCGTCGCTTCGGCCGCCTCGGCGGTTGGCGCTGATGTCCAGTGCCAGCGTGAAACCGAACGCAGTCACACACGAGCCGCGCCTCTGCGGGTGCGGCTGCAGGAAGCTCACAACCGGTGAGTTCCGCCGCGGCCACGATCTGCGGGCCATCCGCGATCTGATCCGCAACATGTTCGCCGGATCGCCCCGTCGCCTGATCGACTACGTCACGTCCATGGCCGCGCAACACGGTCTGCCCAACCCCCTCACCGGTGAGCTCCAACCCTGGCCACGACGATTGATCGATACCCTTCCTGACCTCGAACTCTGATGACACCACTCGACTTTCGGACGAGCACCGTCATGGAGCCGCTGATTTCCCGGAGCGCGAGGCGTTACCCACTGAGTAGTGAAGGGAGCCGTCTGATGTCCGATCCGCTGGACGGACTGTTCGCTCTGCCCTCACTATTCGCTGATGGAGCCATTCCCGTCTGCTGGTCTTACGGTATGGGGGTCGAAAGCACTGCCGGGCTGGTACGGATGCTGATCGAACCATCGTTTCGGCCGCCCCAGCTACGTGGCGACTTGTCGAATTTGATTGTCATGGTTGCTCAGACCGGTGACGAGTGGACCAGCACGTGCGATCTGGTCGCCACTCATGTCCTGCCGTTGCTGTCTGATCGGAAGGTCCGATTTATCGAGGTCGCTCGTGCGGGCCCTTCGGCGGCGGATGGGATTGTCGTGCTGCAGGATTCGAGGTCACCGACTGTGCTGCATCCCGATCCACTGGTCGACGGTTTCTATGCGCTCAGCGCCGAGCATCGCTCCAACGGAGTTTTGCCGACGCTTGGTGGCACGAGATCTTGTTCCGCGAAAGCCAAGGGTATGCCTTTGGATCGGTGGCGTGCAACACATTTGGTCCAGCAACCCTACCTGCATGCGGTCGGGTTCAACGCTGAGGAATTGCGTCGTATCGAGAAGGATTCCTCGGTGACGATGGGAGGACAGCGCCACCCGATCTATCCTTTGCATGCAGCGGGATGGTCGCGCGAGCGATGCCAGGGCTATCTGTTTGGCCTGTTCGGGGTGTGGTGGCCCAAGTCCTGTTGTCGTCAATGCCCTTTCATATCGCAGCGCGGCTGGCCTGAACAGCTCGACCGATTCCAGGCCGCACCAGCCGAGGCGTTCGAGCATCTCGTCGATGAGTACGTGGCCATCGCGCTCAACCGGAAGTCCGGATTGTTCGGCCCCGGCAAATCGTTGACCGACCGTCTGCGTCGTGACGGCGCCGAGCAGGTCCTCGCCCTCGCTGCTGCGGCACTGGATCGCTGTGGGTGGGCGGTCTATCGCGTTCGACGCTGCTACAGCGGGCCTGCCAACGCGTGGCGAGCGGTGGAGACGATCTTTCGCGGCAGCCGTGCCGAGGCCACTGCGTTCCTCGACGAGCTCGCCGCTCATTTGCGGATCTGCCCGAGCTCCGATGGCGAACACGTCCGGATCTGGCTTACGCATCCGTGCACCACGTACCCGCGAGTCGAGGAGTTCGTTACTGCTGCTCCGGATTCAGTCGTCGACAAGAAACGTCCCGGATTCGAAACCCGCTGGCACGGGCACGCGGGTGCGCGGTTGCTCGCCACGGAACAAGCAATGCACACGTTCGCCGAAACCCTAAGCGCCGCATGATCGGCACCTACTGCCGCATCGGATGCGGGCCGGATCCCCCGTATCGCGCCATCGACGTGGTTACCACTGCCACACACCCCGACGCGGCCAAGGAGCTGTTGGTTCAGGCAACGCTCACCGAATGGCTTGCCCAGTTTCCGATGCTTGGCCCCTGATTCAGCTACACACCGGTGCGCGGACCGAATTGTCGACGTAGACAGACACCTGTCGCTTCCACATGATTGATGTTCTTGCTTTGCAAGGCATTCCATCCATCGGCGATGCTCAAGCCAGCTGGCCGACATACACAACGCTAGGCTTGCCCCCGCTGCAGGTCACTGCAACTCGTGCAGGCGCGCCAGGATGCGCCAGGAACCCACTGATGGTCGCGACGTCGATGGCATCGGTACTCGTTCTGCGGGCTCATCGCCCACGTCGACGGCCGCACAGGCAAGGCAGAGCCCGACGACATCGCAGGCGGATGAGGCGCGACTGATCGGGTTCAGCGCGAATCGCGATGCGCGCCAGATTTATTGTCTGCCACGAACGGCCCTGGCAGCCATGGGCGCCAAACTCGATGCGCTCGGCCGGGCCGGACGACAGTGGTCCTCGACCGATTGCCGCTCCCCCGCACCTCAGTATGCGTTGTTCCCCGAAGTCCCCCATGTGAATCGTTGAACGCCAGTCCGGAGCGAACGGGCTGGCGTTCTTTCTTTTCCGGAAGGAGCGCTGTCATGCCCGAAATGCCGGTTGAGGTGGCCTGCACGATGTGCGCGAGCCGCGATCGCGGTGACCGGTATCCGGTTCAGGGCCAGCCGATCTGCGGGAGGTGTTTGCCGAATTTGCCGCGATGCGCAGGCTGTAGCGGGTTCGCGCTCACCGTGACCCCGACGGCTGAGGAGGGACAGCTGTGTTCGGACTGCACAGCCAGGTGGCGCGAATGTGTGTCGTGTCACGGATTGGCCGCCCCCCCCGGATCCTGACCGACCGTGATGAAACGGTGTGTTCGCGGTGCGCGCGAGCGTTTTTCGACTTCTGTTTCCGATGCTCTTGCTACACCGCGAGCAGTCGCTACGTCTCCGGCGGGCATCGGGCCTGCCCACGCTGCGCGGAAATGTTCGAGCCCTGTCTGGACTGCGGAACGTTGGTGCGCGAGGACCGCTTGTGTGATTGCTGCGCGCATCCCTCGCGTGTATGGAGTTACGGCTACAAGCCGGATCCGCGGTTCCATGGGACGGGTCCGCTGTATCTGGGGATGGAACTGGAGATCATCGTCCCGGACTCCCGGTATAGCGAGTGCGTCGCCGTCGCCAGTGATCATCTCGGTGGTCTGGGCTATTTGAAGCACGATTCCTCGATCCGGCCCAGCGGTTTCGAATTGGTCACCCATCCGATGTCCTACCGGCACGCGATCGATCACTTCCCGTGGCCGATGCTGGCGGCGTTGCGGGGGCTGGGGTGCCGCACCGATTCCAGTGTGGGGCTTCATGTGCACGCCAGCCGTGACGGGTTCGATTCCCCGGCGCATGTATATCGGTGGATGAAACTGCTGTACCGCAACGAGTCCGCGGTCACCACGCTCGCACGGCGCCGCTCCCGTTATGCGCCGTTCGACCGCGCTGCCCGTGCCCGCGTCAAGGACACCGCCAAGGGCCACCGGCCCGGGGTCGGGCTTGATCGGCATCAGGCCATCAATCCCTACCCGCGCAGCACTTTCGAGTTGCGGGTGTTCGCCAGTTCCCTCGATAGCCGATGTGTGCAGGCGGCGTTGGCGTTGACCGTTGCCTCCATCGAATACACCCGCGGTCTGCGGGTGGCCGATGTGCGCGCGGGTGGGTGGGAGTGGTCGCGCTTCGCCGCCTGGGTCGCTCACCACCCCGACTACCAGCCGCTGGCTGCGGAGATGGAGGACCTCGCGTGTGCTTGCTGACCTACTTTCCGCCTGGCGTCGCACCAGATCGGGCCGCGTTGGCGGTCGGTGCGGGCGTGAACCCGCATGGGCACGGGTTCGGCGTCATTGTCGGTGATCGGATCATCACCGGCCATGGCATGGACGCGGCGGCGGTGATTGACCGCTTCGTCGCGGTGCGTCATCAATATCCGCAGTGGTCGGCATTGTTCCATTCGCGGTTCGCCACCCACGGCGCCCGCGATGTGACCAACTGTCATCCGTTTCCGCTTGGCGCGGATACGCGAACAGTGTTGGCGCACAACGGTATCCTGCCCAAGCGGGTGCACCCGCGCCCCTACGATCCGCGCAGCGATACCCGTATCGCCGCCGAGGACTATCTACCGAACGGGCCGTTCGGGTCGATCGACACCTACCGTGGCGCGCGTGGCCTGTCCAGCTGGCTGGGCAGTAGCAAGTTGGTCATCCTCACCGTCGATCCAGCTTACCGCTACAGCGCTTACCTGTTCGGGGAGCAGGCCGGTCAGTGGAGTGAGGGGATCTGGTACTCCAACACCAGCTACCTATCGCCGTCTTCCCGCGGGCTGGCACGGCATCGCCAGTATCTGTGCGGCGGATGCCAGGCCCTGGATCTGGACCGCACGGGCCGCTATTGCGCGCGCTGCGGCTGGTGCTTCGAATGCGCCACCGCGTTTCCTCACTGCGACTGCGTCGACCACGTCGCAGCATCGACCTCCTTCGGGTCCACCTCGGGTGAGGACCTGTCACCCCTGCTCCCTCGCTGACCTGTCTTTCAGAACCCCGGGCGTAGCCGTCAACGGCGACGCCCGGGGTTCTTTCGATTTCCACCGAAAGGGCCTCTGCTATGCCGGTTTCCACACGTACCACCACACACTGCTCGGACTGTTCACACTCCGTCCCAGCCTCGAACCTCATTGCCACCGCCGACGGCGAGAGCCTATGCCCGAACTGCGTTGGCGATCTTTTCGTCTGCGCCGAATGCTCCGGCCACACTCGCGCCCCATACCGCGGCGCCCGAGACCGGCTACTGTGCGCCCCGTGCGTGACGGGGTGGATCCAATGCGACAACTGCGACGCCTACAGCAACAACACCGTTGACGCAGCCGGCGGGCGCCGTATCTGCGAGGACTGTGTCCGCTGCCACCAAACATGTGACGACTGCCTGCTGTTGGCCGTCGACACCTATCGCATCGAGCGCGGCGACAGAGTCTGTATCAGCTGCCTCGAGGAGAACTATCACGAATGCGATAACTGCTTCACCTTGATCCCCCTCGACGACAACTCCTGCTCCGACTGCGATCACCCCGACCACGACGGCGTCCACCACTACGACTACAAGCCCACGGCTCGCTTCTACGGTGACGGTCCGCTGTTCCTCGGGCTCGAACTCGAAATCAAAACCCCCAGACAACGTTTCACCACTGCCGTCGACACCAGCCTGGACCACCTCGGCCGACTGGGGTATCTGAAAGAGGATTCCTCGATCCGTCCGTGCGGGTTCGAACTGGTCACCCATCCGATGAGCTACCAGTACGCGCGGACCCGGTTCCCGTGGCCGCTGCTGAACCGGCTGCGGCAGTTGGGCTGCTACACCGACGCCGAGGTCGGCATCCACGTCCACCTCTCGCGTGCGGGTTTCGGCTCCCCCGCCCACGCCTTCCGGTGGATGAAGTTCGTGTACCGCAACCAGGCCGCGGTCACCACGCTCGCGCGCCGCTCGTCCAGTTGGGCGGAGTTCACCCCGAAGGCCCGTTCCCTCAGCCAGGACTTCGCCAAGGGCGAGCGGGCCGGCGCCAAGCGGTATCAGGCGATCAACGTACTCCCCGAGGAAACCTTCGAGCTGCGGATCTTCGCCAGCTCCCTTCACCCGCAACAGGTTCAAGCCGCGCTGGCGTTCGCGGCGGCGTCAGTCGAATACACCCGCCACCTCAGCGCCGTCGACATCGCGCGCCGCCGCGGCTGGGAATGGAACGCCTTCACCACCTGGCTGCGCGCCCACCTGGACTACACCGTGCTTCTCACCGAACTGGAGGCCCTGGCATGTGCATCCTGACCTTCGTCAAACCCGGCATCAGCCCCGACCTCGACGCGTTGCGCGGTGGCGCCGTGGCCAATCCGCACGGGCACGGCTACGCCATTCACACCGGGCACACCGTGATGGTCGGGCGCGGGTTGGACGCCGACGCGGTGATCACTGAATTCGCTTCTCTGCGAGAGCGATATCCCGACGGGCCGGCGTTGTTCCATTCCCGCCTCGCGACCCACGGTCCACGTTCGGTGGACAACTGTCACCCATTTCGCCTCGGCGGCGACGCACGAACAGTGCTCGCACACAACGGGATTCTTCCCGAGAACGTGCACCCCGCTGCGGGGGATCTGCGGTCGGACACCCGCATCGCCGCCGAGGAGTTCCTGCCGAGCGGCCCGTTCGGCTCGCTGGATTCCTGGGCGGGGCGTGAACAGCTAGAGCGCTGGCTGGGCACCGACAAAATGGTGCTGCTGACCGTCGACCCCGCCTACAAGCATCCCGCCTACCTCTTCAACGAACGCCACGGGCATTGGGATCAGGGCAGCTGGTACTCCAACCGCAGCTACCTGTCCGAGACGTGGGCCACCGCAGGCTACACCTGGATGTTCTGCGACGACTGCGGCGAGTTCAACGACAACTCCGAAGGCCCCCACTGCTGGGTGTGCGGATTCTGCGCCGACTGCTCCCGCAGGTTCCCCAAATGCGTATGCCCGGAACTGGACGGTGAACAACGCTACGCCGACCTGCTCGACCTCGAATCCGCCTGAACCCGGCCACATCCACCACTCAAGGACATGCGCATCGGCAGTCCACGATGTCCCGCACGGTCGCCTCACTGGGCTAAGCCGCCCCGCAACCACGGGTCCACAGCGGATCCCGCCCGGTACCGACGTTGTCCTCCAACAGATTCGAGGTAAGTATGAACGCTCTGGCTGCATCCCAGGACCGTGAACCCCGTCATCCTCCGGTGCCGACACGGTTAGCGCACGCCCCGGTCTCGAACGGGATGGTTGTACCGTTCATCACCCTGGCCCACCGGGATCGCACTCATACGGTTTGGGGTGCCCTGGATCCGGTCCGGCACCTGGATATCTTTACCCACCGGCTGTGCCAGATCTGCGGGGAATCCCTCGCGGTCAATGGTGAGCCGTTCGGCGACCGGGTGGTGCTGTATCTGCGCCCCAGTGACCACCTGCGCGGGATCGCCGTCGAGCCCGGCGTCCACCCCGAATGCGGGCTCTATGCTCGCCGCGCCTGCCCGATGCTCGACGGGCGCAGCAACCGCTACAACCCGATACCGGCCCGGCAACGCCTCACCCGCTGCGAGGATCCGGCCTGTACCTGTTCCCTGTGGCCGACCACCCCATCCGTCACCAATGCCCCTGAGCGAGAAGGCAGCCCAGCCGAAGCCTGGTACGAGGCGTGGTTGGACCTTTCCGACTACGTTGTCATCCCAGTCATTTCCGCCGACAACGACATCCGTACACTCGGCGTCGATATCCGCAACGCGACGTTGTTGAAGGTACGCAAGATCCGCGCCGCCGCCCCGTCCGATGACGGTGATCAACCGATGGACTTGCTCGCTGCCCTGGTCGCCGCGCGCGAACTGTTCGGCAACGCAAGCGATCCGGCGTGACTGCGCACAGCATGCTCGACCAGGCGCTCGACCACGCCGCTCGCGGGTTCCACGTCTTCCCGCTAAAGCCGATGAGCAAGATCCCCGCCATCAAAGGCTGGGAGGCCGCAGCCACCCGCGAGCCGACGCGGGTGCGGTCCTGGTGGCTGGCGCGGCCTGGCGACAATATCGCGATTGCGTGTGGCCCTTCGGGTTTGCATGTTCTCGACCTCGACACCGGCCGGGGCGCAAGCCCGCCCTCGCGGTGGGCGCACGCTCGCGACGGCCGCGACGCGCTGGCCCTGCTGGCCGCCGAGGCCGATCAGCCGATCCCGGTTCCCACCTACACGGTGTCCACCCCATCAGCCGGCGGGCTTCACCTGTATTACCGTGCGCCGCGGAAACCGCCGCTGCGCAACACGATCGCCCGTTTGGGGTGGCGCATTGATACCCGCGGCCGTGGCGGCTACGTCGTCGCCGCCGGATCGACACTGCCGACAGGGGGTTATCGCCTGCTCGATGACGGCACGCCGATTCCCTTGCCCGAGTGGCTGATCCAACTCCTGGCCGCGCCGCCGGTGCCTGCGGCCCACCAGGCGCTGGCAGCGATCACGCATCCTGACGCTTATGTCGAGGCCGCGCTGACTAACCAGAGCGTCCGGGTTCGGGCCGCGCGCACCGGGACCCGCCACCACGCGGTCCTGCTGGCTGCTAACAGCCTCGGACGTCTGGTCGGCGCCGGGCTGCTCGACCATGATCACGCCTTTGCCGTGCTGCTGGATGCCGCGCGAGTCCATTGCGGAATCGACGAGTTCACCGCGGACGAGGCCGAGCGCACCATCACCGACGGCCTTACTTGGGCTGCCGCCCGTACCTCGGCAGCCGATCGGTCACGCGCTATCCGCCACTAACCTGCCCACCCCGCGCGCTGCCCGAATTATGGAAGGAGCATCATGCCCGACTGCGATTTCGGTGACCGGTACAACCTTTACGACGACCTTCACTTCCCCCGCGACTACACATCCGAGCATGCGATCGCTGCCGACCTCACCGCCGAGCAAGCCTTGACCCAGCTGCGTGATTTGGCGATGGAGGCCAAGCACAGCCCGGGCGCGCAGGTGACGCGCATCTGGAACCGAATCACCGTCGAAGACAACGATTGTCGCCTTCTGCTGTCGTATCTCGTCCTGCCCGCCCGCCAGAACAATATTGCTGACCTCTATCACCTGCTGCGTGCCAGCCTGCGAACACGCTGGCCCGCAGCAGCGTTCACCGCGCTGCCGCGGTGGCGGGCCGATGCGCAGGTGCAGTGGATCGACGGCCCGACTCCCGAAGCGGTGCTCAATTTCGTGCACGGCTGGCCCGACTTCGACCGAACCCTCGGTGCCGAGGTGACGCAGCGTCGTTACCACAGCGCGCACGGCTGGCAGCAGATCCTCGGCCGCGCCGAGCGCGCGCTCGGGCTCACCGTGCCGCGTAGCGAATCCGGCGACATCGACTGGGACGCCGCGCATCGGATCCAGGTTCCGGCACCAGTCCGGATCGGCCATCTCAATACCGGGGACGACGACGAATACACCCATTACGGCCTCGACGAAATCCTGCGCATGCTGCCCGACTACATGGACCTCACCCACGCACCGGACCGGTAGCAGATGACTGCGGCACCGTAATTCACCGCGCCGCTTCGCATCTGGATTGTGTCCGAGCGGGGACGTGGCCGCCGTTGCCGCCCGTCGGCGACTCATCTCGTTCGCCTCGCTCGGATTCATCACCCTGCCCCGTGTGTTTTCAGGAGGTTTCATGCTCTCGATGCAGGATCCCGGCCGCTTCCTCACCACCGTCATCACCTCGACGCCGCAGCCGCTGTGGCAGTGCGTGCTGGCCGTGGGGCTGCGTGTGTCGCAGTGCTGGCCCGATACCTACGTGCGCGGTGAGCGCGCCCTGATCGAGGATTTGTATTTGACCGGTGCGGATCTCGGACTGGCAACCGTTTGTCTGGCGGCACCGGCGTCCTGCCCGACCGCATGAGCACAACCTCCGTCGCGTCGGTCGAGCCCACCCCACTGGCGGAACCGTCCGTCGATCTGCCACTCGACCCTGGTCTCTCCCGGCACTTCACCCAATGTCTCGCCGAGCACGCTGAGCAGGACCGCGAAGTAGCCGCCACTGGCGATGACGCCGATACGAAGGCGGCTCGACGCGAGCGGTTGAGGTTCGTTTTGACCCAGATCCACGCCGCCGACACTGGCGCCGAGCTCCCTGCCCCGATCCTGGCGCAGGTGGTGGTCGTGCTGCGCGACAACAGCATTCGCTATTGCTTCTACACGCTTTCGACCGGACCACGCGCTCGCATATGCCAACGATTCTGGACTCGACTCGTTACGGCGATCCCGGCCCCGCAGCGCGCCCAGACCGCGATGTTGCTCGCGGTCACCGCCTACACCGGTGGTGATACCGCATTGGCAACACGGCGATCCGGATCGCGTTGACCGACGACCCGAACGAGCCGACCGCACTCGCACTGGCCGAGGCGTTCGCGTGCTCACTCTCACCCGAGCTGATCCGCGCGGGCCTGCGCGGTGGTTACGCCATCGCCGCCGACCTCGGCCTCGACCTCAACTGATGTCCCCGGCACGGTCCGTGCCCGGCCGCACATCGCCACTGCACACCACACGCAACCGAATCCATGATCCCGCTATTAGGAGCTTGCGATGTATTTCGTTGTGCCTCAGCTCGATCCGACCATCGCCGCCGACCTTCAGGCGGTGTGGTGATGTCGGATGCCCGGCAGCTGATGTGGGCCATCCTTGCCAGGGCGGCCTTGACCGCACCCGAGGACATCCCGTCCTTGATCGCCCAGGTCGGTCCCGATGAGGCCGCGGACATGCTCACCACCGGCGCCACCACGATCCAGGTGCCCGGCGACATCGGCGATGCCGCGCGCGCTGACCTGGACCGGGCCGCTGCGATCGATGCCCGCCTCATTACCCCCGACGGCAGCGAATGGCCCGCTCGGCTTGCCGATCTGGATGCCGAGTCGGCCCGGTCTGTTGCGCCGGTGGCGTTGTGGGCGCGCGGACCCGCCCGCCTGGACATGTTGTCCCTGAACGCGATCGGCATCGTCGGTGCGCGGGCGTGCACCGAGTACGGCCGCACTGTGACCACCGAGATCGCCACCGACTTCGCGACCCGCGGTTGGACCGTGGTCAGCGGTGGCGCCTTCGGTGTCGACGCCGCCGCGCACAGTGCGGCCCTGGACAGCTCCGCGGCCACGATCGCCGTGCTCGCTACCGGAGTCGACCGGTCCTACCCACACGCCCACACACAGTTGTTTCGTGACATCGCTGCCACCGGACTGCTCGTCAGTGAATACCCGCCACGGACCTCGGCGATGCACTCACTGTTTCTGGGCCGCAACCGGCTCGTCGCGGCACTCACGCGCGGGCTCGTGGTCACCGAGTCCGGTCTACGGGGCGGCACCCGGCATACCGCGCGGTGGGCCAACCAGCTCAACCGGCCCGTCTTCGCCGTGCCGGGGTCGGTCTTTTCGGCGGCGTCGGCGGGTTGTCACGCCATGATCCGCGCCGGGCAGGCCGAGTTGGTGACCGCGGCCAGCCACATCCTCGACGCCCTCGCCCCAACCGCCGAACACCCACCAGCTGTCCGACCGATCGGCCGCCCCTCCCTGTAGCAGGTGGTGCCGGTGGGCTTTTCGGTTGTTCCGCATTCACCGTCTCCGCTCACGAAGGAGCTCATTATGTCTGTCGCTCTTGCCGTCGAAACGATCAGCCGCCGCGCCTATGAACAGTTGCAGTACACCGGTTCCGCCGGCCCGATGTCGGCGATCGAGGACCCGGCCGTGCTGGACCGGTGGCGGTCCGAATGCGCTGACTGGCGCGGCAAGTACTGGTCATTCACTACCGACGACCGTGGCGTGCTGCGGCTGCGGCCGATCAACGTCGCCGCCCGCCACGCCACCGTAGCTGCCGCGTAATCCCCGGCCTCGACCTCCGACAACGCAATGTCCCCGCCGCGCCGGATCGAGCAGCCCTTTCCTCACCGAACGGGCTGCCCACTAACCTATTTCCCCAGGAGCACCAATGCCCGACACCGAAACCATCACCGCCACAACCGACACCGAATCCACAGCAGATCTCGCCCCACTCGGCAACGGAACCGACAGCACGGAAAGTCCGTCCACTGATCTGCCCGCGATCGAGGCGGTGTGGATGCGCCCGACCGACATCATGATCGCGGAGAACGTGCGCCGCAGTTTCGATCTCGCAGACTATCCCGAGCAGGTTGCCTCGATCACCGAGTTCGGTGTCAAGGATCCGATCAACGCCACCCGAGAACCCGACGGCACCATCGCCGCCGACGACGGCCAAGTCCGCATCCTCATCGCCCGTCAGGTCGGCACGCCGTGGGTGCCGGTGTTCATCACCGACGCCCCGACCGGGCTGTCAGAGGCCGAGCGGCGTATCGCGCGCACTCTTGATCAGATCACCTTCAACACCCGGCGTATCCCGCTAAGCAAGGCCGATTACGTGGGCGGGGTGGCGTTGATGCTCGACCTCGGCGCGAACGTGACCCGAGTCGCGCACGGGTTACAGACCACACGCGAACAGGTCAAACAGCACGCCAAGATCGGTGCCTCCCCCGCCGCGACCGCGCTGCTCGAGACCGGGCAATTCGACCTCGATCAGCTCGCGGTCCTTGGCCACTACGAACAGCTCGGCGACACCGAGGCCGTGCAGCGGCTCAATCGCTGCACCCGCTCCGGATTCACCGTCGAGGTCAATCGCATCCTCGCCGAACGCGCCGCCCAGCGAGCACGACTGGAAGCCTCACTGCCCTACGGCGCCTCCGGTTTCGGGATCCTGACCGCCGAGCCCGACACCAGCAGCGCCGAGGCCGACTACCTCCCCGCCGACCTCCTGGTGACTGCCGAGGATAAACCGGTCACGGTCGAGCACATCAACGCCGAACCTTCCCGGTGGGTGGTGTATCTACACGTCGAGGAGAACGGGCAACTCGTCGAAAAGGACACCGGCGCACTGATCGACTCCGATGCCGTCGACCGGGCCACCCGCACCGACCCCGACGCGGTTCCGGCCGCGGGGTTGCTGCACGCCGATCAGGTCGAGCAGCGCGACCGATGGATTCCGTTCTACTACCTGCCCGCCGCACAGCTGTCCGACACTGGATACATACTGCAACCCGCCCCGATCGTCACCGTCACCGACGGTGACGGTGAGAGCGCCGCGCAGGCCAACGCCGCGGCGTCGGCGCGAGCGGCGGCCGAACGTGAGCAGGCCCGCCAAAACCGCGCCCGCACTATCGAACTCAACATCCGCGGCGCGGCCGCTGAGCAACGCCGGGACGCCACCTTGATCAAGTTCGCCAAACGCCGCACCGCACCAGACCAGGCCGCGGTGTTCGTGGCCGAATCGCTGGCGAATCGACTCGATCTCGCTGATCTGCAACGGACGTTGCATCTGCTCGGGGTCGGTGGTTCCAGAGATGCCTTGGTCAAGGCGATTCGCGCCGCGTCGCCGGCGCGGGCGTGGTTGATCGTCACGGTCATGGTGATGACCGGCCACGAAGCCGTCCTCGGCAAGAACCTGTGGCGCGAACACACCGCCGCGACCGAACGCTATCTGCATTTCCTCGCCGAAGTCACCGCCAGTCTCGACTTCGCTCTGACCGATGTCGAGCTGGCCGCGGCCGGAGACATCGACTACCGCGACATCGACCTCACCGCCTGACCTCGGCCCGATCCGCCACCGCGTCGCGGGTAGCATGTCACGGTCACCAGCAACGGAGATCGCGTTCGATCCGATTGCCGGGCAACAACATTCCGCCACGACGGGGTCAGCCATCGCGCCCTCGGGCCGCGCATTTCCGGTGATCTCTACCGAGTCATCGACGATCGTCCGGCCATGGTGTCGCGTCCTGCAAGGCACCGTCGGCTATCTCTGCTTCCCCACACCCTCCACAGTCTTCAGCCCGCGTGACTGGCCACCTCCATCGGCCCGACGGCTGAGCCCTCGATGTCGTCGTTGTGCAGCTGTGGCCGTGCAGCTCTCCCCAACAATCTCCGCTTCCTGAGGAGTCACTGTGTCACCATCACCTCTGTTCGTGAATGATCCTGGAGAATTGATCGCCGCCATACCCGCGATGCTCGGTTTCACGCCGGAGCGGTCGCTGGTCGTGCTCATGCTGCGGCCGGTGCCCGATCCGGTGGACAAGTCGGTCATCGAGGCGGTTGCCCGATTCGATCTGGACGACAACACCGGCCCGATCACCGCCGCAACAGTGATGGCTTCGATCGCTCAACTCTGTGCCGGACTCGCCGCCGTTCGCGTCCTCGTGGTCATCGTCGACGACCGGCTTCGCGAACCCGACACACACCGCGGGCGATTGCATACCAGACCGCGGCGGTTCGACGGGCTCGCTTCGGCACTAGCCCGTGGGGTCGAGGGCCGCGCGCTGGAGTTCGGTGGTGCCTGGGCAGTGCCGGGGTTCGCGGCGGGCCTGCCCTGGTGGAGTGTGTCCGGCCCCGACCACCATGGACAGGTGTCAGACCCGGCTGCGTCAATGGTGGCGACGGCACACGTGCTCGACGGCAGGCCCACCCACACCTCGCGCGCCGAACTCGCCGCGCTGGTGGCCCCGGATCCCGTACTGGCCGCGGAGGTGGCCGCACAGTTGGACTCCGCGCTCGCCGTGGCCAGGGATCGATACGCCAGCGCTGTGCGCCGTGGCGATCCGGCCGGGTACAGCCGGACCGCGATCGAGCAGGTGCTGTGGCAGATCGCGAATACCGAATCCGGGGAGCAGCTCGACGCGCCCGAGATCGCGGAACTGATTGCCGCGCTGCGCGATCGGCCGGTGCGCGATGCGATGTTTGCGCTCGCGCTGAGCGAGCACGCGCTCGCGGCGGAAGGCCTGTGGCTGGCGCTGGCGCGCGCGGGTTCCGGTAGCGATCGTGCCGAGGCCGCCGCGCTGCTCGGCTACAGCGCCTACGCGCGCGGTGACGGCGTGTTCGCGGGGATCGCCTCGGCGGCGGCGCTGGCCGCTGACCCGGCGCATCCGATGGCGACCCTGCTGGAGACCGCGCTGTCCATAGGGTTGCGGCCCGATCGACTGCGCGCGCTGGCTCGCCACGGCGCCGACACCGCACGCGCGCTCGGCATCGACCTCGACCCGCCCGATCGCAACCAGCCTCACAACACAGATCAACAGTGAGCCAACATATTCCACACGAGGCAGAGCCCGGCGGCCCACCTCCGAGGTCGGCACCTGAACGTCGCCGAGCCCGCAGCGGCACCGCCGGATTGAGAGAGACACGCCAGGCTTCCAGGCAATCTCGCCTGTGCCCCCGGCTCGTGGACTCGACCTCTCATGTCCACGCTTCCCGAATCCCCGGGAGGTGATCTCGGCAATCGACGAAATACGAAGGAAGGACACTATGTCCGGAGAAACGGTGGCAACCCTCATAGGCAACCTGACTGCGGATCCGGAACTGCGCTACACCCCCTCGGGTGTGCCGGTCGCGAACTTCACCGTGGCCTCGACGCCCCGCTATTTCGACCGTGGCACCAACGAGTGGAAGGACGCCGAGGCGTTGTTCATGCGCTGCTCGGTGTGGCGCGAGGCCGCGGAGAACGTGGCCGAGACGCTGACTCGCGGTTCGAGGGTCATCGTGCACGGGCGTCTGAAGCAACGCTCCTACGAAACCCGCGAGGGCGACAAGCGCACGGTCGTTGAACTCGAGGCCGATGAGGTTGGTGCCGCGTTGAAGTTCGCGACAGCCAAGGTCACGCGCACCAGGTCCACCGCATACACGACCGGCACCTCGGTGGCGTCGGATCGTTCGGATCAGCTGGTCGGCGCCGCAGCGGCAGGTCGGGGCGGCCAGGACCCGTGGGGCAAGGCCAATGGTTGGGGTGAGGCGTCCGCTGGCGCCGAACCGGGATTCTGAACCCGGGGGTTGTGCGGGTGGTGAGGGCTGGTCGTCTGGCCGACTGCCCCGCCTGAACAGTGCTACCAGACCAAGACCCCGCCACGGCTCCGGGCCCGCGCCCGGACGTCACCGAATTTCTCGGCGCGACGCCCCAGCCGATTCCCTCGGTCACACCCCTTGAGCGCAGAAATTCGCTGCCGCCCGCCTCGGCGCGTTCCCTCCCACCGCGTCGGGGTCTCGGTCTGGTCGGCCGCACCCAGGCGGGTCAGTCGACCAGCCGCCCAGCCCCGTTCCGGGGTCGTGCCGTTGGCGTGTACGTGCCCGGTACGGAGCTGGACCCTTTTCTCCGAGACGACAGGAACTGTGATGACTGCTCCGACAAGCGTTGCCGATCTTGCTGACCCTGCCTCTGTGACCCCGTTCGCCACCGCCCTCGGCCACATCGAATTCCTCCTCGAGGTCGACCCCGATCGCGCGCGCGAAGAGTTCCCCGCTGTCCTCGCGCTCGCGACACCTACCGAGCGCGGGTTTCTCGACCAGGCCGCCGACATCCTCACCCGCTCGCCCTACTCGGTCGCAGCCCGTCAGCTCGGCTGGATGGCCAAGAGCCGACCGGAACTGCGGTCGATGATCATCGACTACACCGCCGACTCGAACCCCGGCCTGCATCGCCCCGCGATGCCCGACCCCACCGAGGTCGGCCTCGATGCCGCCGAGTGGGTCCGCCGCTCCATCCGCGACCAACACCGCCGCGAACGGGTCACCGCGACACCCGCACCGGCCACCGACGCCGCCCGCCTGGCTCCCGACGCCATCGCCTACCGCCGGGCCCGCCAGCCGATCCCCCACGCGGCACGCTCTCGTGTCCGTGACCATGATCAGCACATCCGTGCATGGCGGGCCCGTCACGACGCCGAGGTCACCGCCTACGTCGCTGATCGCCTCTTCACTATCGACACCATCGACGCCGAGACCGCTCTCGATCGCACCCCGCCCGTGCCAGACCCACGCAAACCAGCGCACCTGCTGTGGGGGCACGTCCAAGCCGGGCTGTGGGACCGCACCTATTTTCTGCACGTCGCCGAGAACTACACCGAACGCAACCGCCAACAGCTCACCACCCCTGACACCCGCGACGCAGCCACCCAAGACTTCCTGCGCGCGCACGACACCACCAACCCGACGGGTCCCGATACCCGACGGGCTGCTCGTCAGAACCCGAACGCCGCACCGAAGAAGATCACCCCCGCTGACCAAGCCCGGTTCGCGGCCACACGGACCGGGTTGCCGATCCCGACCGACTACGACGAGTTGCGGCCCTACACCGAACTCGATGTCCCCGAGCCCACGTGGCAGGGCTCAGGGTTGGACTACGACCTCGCGGCCATGGTGTCTTACCTCGGCTGGCCGTGCGTCGGCTGCTGGATCGATCGCCCCGACCGCGACCGGCGTCCGGTCCACACCCGCGACCGCCGCCGCGTCAGCGACGACGGTCTCTGCGATATCTGCCGCGCCGACGGCCACCCCGGCATCCCACCGCTTCCCGTGCCGTGGGGCATGGGCGACTACATCGCCTCGCGCTGCGCCTACATCGCGACCGCTCATCCCGCGCAGGCCCGCGCGATCCTCGACCGGATCCGCGCCGCCGCCACCAACACCGGCCCGACCTGGCGCACCATCACCCGCTGGATGGCGGCCAACCTCGACAAGCCCGCCACCGACCGGCCCACCCGGCGCACCACTACCGGTCGACGGCGGCCCGGCGCGCTCGGTGCCGGGCAACGCATCGGCCGCTGCGACAGCTGCGCACGCCCCGGCGTCGTCCATGCCGACAACTTCTGCACCGACTGCCGCATCGCACTCGGTCTCGTCGGCCCACGTGGGCGCATCACCAGCGCCGCCTGACCCCTGCCCGCACTCCCTTTGTTCCCCGGTCCGCCGTGGCATGCCTCGCGCCCACGGCGGACCGGCCACCATCACTCTCAGACAGGGACTTCCATGACACTCGACTGGATCTGGTTCGCGCTGATCATTCTCCTCTGCATCAGCTCCGCTAACGATGCCGCTCTCATTCGACTCCACGCGCGCTGCTGTTCGCGCTCGGCAACCTGCCGCTTCCGGAGTCCCGACTAACCGCGCTCCCCTCGTGCTGGCCAGATTCACCCGTCAGCACGAGGGGCCCACCACTACTACTCATCCGCTCCCCACCATCTCACTCAACTCCACAACCAAACCTCGCATCCCACACTCCTGCTCTCATCCATCCACCAACCAATCAGCCCTCTCACCCCACCTTCCCCATCTCCTCTCCATTTTCACCAGCAAACCTCTTTCATTCAGGTTAACAATCCGATAACAACCAGGCGGTTTGTCGAATTTGACACAATTTTGTTAAATCCAACCGCTGGACTTCACGACAGTTGCGATGCCCACTGGAAGGGTGACCGCAACAATTCATAAAGTCGTGGCAGGTAATGGGTATCAATATTATTTGCGTAATGTCGCCGCCAACGATGTCTCGTCCCGTGGCCGTTCCAGCCTTGCCGACTACTACTCCGCCCGGGGAGAGGCACCTGGTCGCTGGCACGGTACCGGGTTGGCCGCGTTGGGCATTGGTTCTGGTGACGAGGTCACCGAGGAGCAGATGAAATCGCTGTTCGGGCTGGGTCGTCATCCGGACGCCGAGGTGATCGAGGCCGGTGTCTACGACGAGCAGATACGGCTCGGCGCCAAGCACAAAGACGCTGCTCGCGCGGCGGATCAGGCGAGCCGTTTAGGCCATCCTTTCCGCATCTATTCGGAGGTTTCCGAGTTCCGGAAACGGTGCGCGAAGGCGTTCGATCAACACAATATCGTGAACGGATCAGACCCTGACGACATTATTTCTGATGAGGATCGAGCACGGATTCGCACTCGGGTCGCGTTCGATATGTTCAGCGAACAGTACGATCGCGCGCCGGTTGATGCGCGGGAATTGTCGGGTTGGGTGGCCAAGAATTCGCGCCCGAACACCACCGCGGTCGCGGGTTTCGACATCACTTTCTCGCCAGTCAAGTCAGTGTCGACGCTGTGGGCGGTGGCGCCCCGTGGGGTCTCGGAGCAGATCGAGGCCGCCCACCAGGCCGGGATCGAGGACGCTTTGGGGTGGCTGGAACGACACGGCGTCTTCACCAGATTGGGCCGCAACGGCATTCGGCAGGTCGACGTCGACGGCATAGTCGCGGCGGTTTTCACGCATCGGGACAGTCGCGCAGGCGACCCGGATCTGCACACCCACGTGTTGATCGCGAACCGGGTCCGCACGCTGGATGGCAAGTGGCGCACCCTCGACGGGGCCACGATCTATCGCTCGGTGGTGACGGTCTCGGAGATCTACAACACCCGCCTCGAGCACCATCTCGAACGCCTTGTCGGGGTCGAGTTCGCCGAACGCGTCGGCCAGGACCCGTCCAAACGCCCGATTCGGGAAATCGTCGGTGTCCCAGCATCGTTGATCACCTCGTGGTCACGACGCGATACCGCGATCACGACCCGCCTCGGAGAGCTTGCCGCACAGTTCCAAGCCCGCCTCGGGCGCGAACCGACACCCGGGGAAATGTTCCATCTCGCCGAGCGCGCCACCCTCGACACCCGCCCCACCAAACACCTGCTGCGGTCCTTGGCCGAGCAACGCAACACGTGGCGTGCCGAGGCCGTGGGGCTGCTCGGGGGGCGAGAAGCGTTGTCGCACATGGTGCATACGACGTTGAACCCCCTGCACGTGCCGCGTCCGCAGATCACCGGGCAGTGGATCACCCGCACCGCCGAGCACGTCATCGAGGTCGTCGCCGAGCACCGTGCCACCTGGCGGGCCACCAACCTGCGCGCCGAAATCGAACGCCAACTACGCGGACAAGTGACCGGCGCGGACTGGGAACACGTCGCTGAGGCCGTGCTGGCCGAGACCCTCTCCCCCGCAAAAGCTCTCGCCCAAGACGATCCTGATCTGGCCGACGAGCCCGAACTGCGCTGTGTCCCGGTCCCTTTCCGGCGTAGCGACGGCACCAGCGTCTACACCTCGGCGAACCAGCAGCTCTACACCTCCGCGCGCACACATTCGGTCGAGCGGCAGCTGATCGACCTTTCGGTGCAGACCGGGGCCCGCCAATTGCCGCCCGATATCGTCGCTGCCGCGATACGCACCTACAACGCCAGGAGCCCGGATCGGCCGTTGAATGCCGGGCAGGTCAGTGTGATCGAGGGTTTCGCCGGATCGGGTTTGCGGGTCCGCACAACCAACGCGCCCGCTGGGTCAGGCAAAACCACCGCGATGGCGGTGCTGGCCGATGCCTGGCGGGCCAGCGGCGGCCAGGTCCTCGGGCTCGCCCCGACCGCGGCCGCAGCGGCGGTCCTGGGTGAATCGATCGGCACGCGGGTGGAGACCGTCGACAAGGTCCTCGATGTCCTGCGACGGCATACTCCCGAACCGCATAACCCGATCTTCGACCGCGCGTATCCACCGTCGCTGCCGCAATGGGTTCTCGATATCGACCCCGACACGCTGGTCATCGTCGACGAACACGTCAAACTCGGCAACCTCAAACGCCTTCGCCTGCTGCGGTTTCTCACCGATCGCGGCGCGACGATCCGCTGTACCGGCGATCCCCGCCAGCTCGCCTCGATCGACGCCGGCGGCGCCGACGCTGACATGCAGGCCGCGACACCCGAACCCACGCTCACCTTGACCCACATCGTTCGTTTCGACTCCGCCGGTGAGGCCAGCGCGAGTCTGCAACTGCGCGAAGGCGATCCGGCCGCGCTGGGCTGGTATCTGGACAACGGTCGCATCCACGCCGGCCACGCAGGTGCCACCCACGACGACGCGTTCACTGCCTGGACCGCCGACTACCTCGCCGGCCGCGACACCGTGATGCTCGCCGCCAACCACACCGTCGTCACCGAACTCAACGCTCGTGCGCGCGCCGACCGGCTCGCCCGCAGCGGCGAACCTGTGGGCGCAGCATGCGTTCTCGTCGACGGTCTCGAGGCTTCGGTCGGTGACACGATCCGCACCCGCCGCAACAATCCTCGGCTGCGATTGGGCGCCTATGACTGGGTGCGCAACGGCTACGCCTGGACCGTCACCGCGGTCCACGATGACGGCAGCCTCACCGCCACGCATCAACGCCCCGGCGGACGGCGCGGCCATAGTGTGTGGCTACCGGCCGATTACGTGGCCGAACATGTACGGCTGGGATACGCGACGACGATCGATTCCGCGCAAGGAATCACCGCACACACCTGCCATATCGCCCTGACCGGACAGGAATCGCTGCAACAGCTCTACGTCGCGCTCACCCGCGGAATCTATGCCAACCACGTCTACGTTCCGACCGCGTTGGACGGCTCAGAAGGCTCGTTCTGGTCCGAACCCGCGGTCTATCCACGCACCGCCGTGGAGATTCTGTTGCGCGTATTCGGTCGCGATGGTACTCAAAAGTCAGCGCATACGATGCTGCGAGACGCACTGGATCCACACCGGCGCCTCGGCCGCGCGCTCGATATCTACCTCGACTCGATCGGAGTCGCCGCCGAAAACGCCTTCGGTCCGGTGGGTCTCGAGCGCCTCGACGCCGACGCTGAGGCACTGATTCCATACATCACCGACTGCCCTGCCTACCCCGTTCTGCGCCAGCATCTGACGATGATCGCGCTGTCCGGTTACGACCCGATCACCGCGCTACGGAACGCGAAGAACGCGCGTGAACTCGACACCGCAGACGATGCCGCCGCCGTGCTGGACTGGCGCCTCGATCCCGGCGGCGCGCACTCCACCGGTCGCGGACCAGTTGCATGGGCGGCCGGGATCCCCGACGGACTCGACACCGAACGCGACCCCACCCAACTGCGCGCGCGTGCACGCATCGTCGCCGAGCTCGCCGACCAGATCCGCGCCGACGCCCGACAGTGGACACCGGCGTCCGCGCCACGCTGGGCACGCCCACTCATCGGCGCCGACCCGCGCCTGGTGGCAGATCTCGCAGTGTGGCGCGCCTCGCTCCATGTCGATGACCGCGACCTGCGCCCGACCGGACCTCGACGCCACCCCGCACTCGAACGAGACCACCAGCAACAACTGGACCTTCGCGTCACCAACACTCTCGGCGACCCGCACCGCCCCGCCAACACCTGGGCACCACTAGTGCAGACCATCGCCGCCCATATCACGACCGACCCGTGGTGGCCGGTCCTCGCCGACAAGATCGACCTCGCCGCCCGCGCAGGAATCGACATCGCCACCCGCCTCACCGACGCCGCACGATCGCGGCCACTGCCCGATGAGATGCCCGCCGCCGCACTGTGGTCCCGCCTCGAACTCGAAGCCTCCGCCCTCGACACCCCGCACAGCCACACCCTGCGCCCGGACTGGACCACCGACCTGCACACCGTCCTCGGCGAGCACACCGCCGAACTCGTCGTCACCGGCCCCGGCTGGCCGCGGCTGGTCGCCGCGATCGACCGCACCGCCGCCACCGCATGGACACCGGTCGAACTCCTCACCACCGCGCACGAACTCATCCTCAGCGCCCACCCCGACGACGCCACCAACCTGCGCCCCGACCAACTCGCCGACGCCCTCTCGTGGCGGATCGACGCGCTCGTGTGCGAACCCACCCAACCCCAACCGGCCCCCACCGCACCCGACCCCGATATCACGATGGACTCACACGACATGGCACCCGATCCCCCACCCGGCGATACGCCCCGGCACGACACCACCGAACAGCCAGCACAACGAACACCGCGCCACGGATCCGACGCCGAGATCGACGGCCGAAACATGCTCCCCGACAACGTCGAAACCATCGCGGCACTGCTCAGATCCGGCGACACCGCAGCGGCCCGGCGCACCTTTCACGAACTCACCGACACTCTCACCGACGAGCAGCGCTTCGTCCTCGAACGTGTCGCCACCACGCTGTACCGGTATCCATTCATCAACGCCCTCGCGCGGTTGCGCTGGGCCGCCGACCGATACCCGCAGCATCGCGACCTCATCCAGGCATGCACCCCCGACAACGATCCGCACACCTACTCCCCGACACCGATCCACCCCAAACACCAGCCCGAACGTGACCATCGCGCCGTCGCGGCCCAAGACCACCCCGACCAGATCGATCCCACCCGAACTCGGCCGCTCGCCACCGACGCCGAAACCGCCGCCGAACGCCTCACACAGGACTATCTCGACACCCGCGGCGACGTCGACGACGACCCCGGACATGGCGAAAACCAACAGCACTGGCCGATACCCCGCGGAGTAACCCACCACTACTACGTGGCCGAGGAACATCGAGATCTACTCCCCCACCAGCCCCGATACCCCGAAGGCGACCCAGACTACGACCGGATCGCGGTCCGTAATACCCGAGCTCTACCGTGCGTGGCCTGCGGAATAGGCCGCGCCGAAAACGACTCCCGCCCGATCCATCCCCGCCGCAGCGAGGACGGCCTGTGCGGGGAATGCCGCGACAACAACGCAGTACCCATCCCCGATCACGACCCCGCCCACCACATTCGCGCACGCTGCAACCACATCGCCGCCACCCACCCAGCCGACACCATCCGCGCCCTACTGCGCCGTGACTGGCGCGCCGCACGCACCCTCGCCGAACGACTCGCCATCAGCTCCTGGATCGAGGACCACCCGATTCCCGACACCGCCATCCCACCATCCGACCCACCGACCGACCCGATCGCACACAACCCGCTCATCGTGCACACCGACGCCGAACTCCAACAACACATCAACGACCTCGAACTGCGAATCGCCCTGGCACACAACGACACTGTCCTCTACGACCCCACACCCAAACCCGACACCAGTGCAACAGACGACGCCGTCAGCCGCCATCACACTGCCCAGCAGGCCATTCGCCACGCACGCAGCGCCGATGACGACTTCGCCTCCGCTACCCGCACAGTCACCTACCTCATCAGCGAACTCGAAAGGGCCCGCACAGAACTCGACGCTGTCCAGGTTCACCGCCGCAGCAGACGACGCGAACTCCATACCCGCATCAGCATTCTCGCGGCTCAGCAGCAGCACGCCCTACGCACGCGCGAATCGGCGCGCATCACCGCCCGCCAGGCCCAACGCGAAGCAATTCGCCACGCCGGCCAGCCACAGCGGTGGGATCTCATCCTTGCCACGTCACTCAGCGAACGCACCGATCAACCGCCTTACCACGCATCCGCATCGCGCACCGACAACCGCGAACAGATCAGCGAGGACCAGCAGCGGATCGACGAACTACGCGCCGAACAACAACGACGCACCCGGCTCACCCACGAACAACAAGCCAATGAACTTCCCTTGCGGCGACCGTCAAAAACCACCGACGACAGCGCTTTCGAACTGACCGATAACCCAACCACTCCTCAACGAGACTCCGGCCCAGGGCTTTGACGATCCCAACCCGCATGACCACCCCCATGGCAGGCTCGCGGCGATGAGCTTCTCACAGGAGTTGCCTGCTCCGGATCGCATCCATTCTGGGTCTGGACTGTCAATGGAACCCAAGAGCATGGTGAAACTCGTGGCCCAGGCTTACCTGTATGCCTCGAGAATTTGACGCACACAAGTCAAGAGCGCGAGAGAACCAGACCAAAATGCTCGCAGGCGGCAGATAGCTCTTCTTCCGAAATTTGGAGTACGGCACCGACACTACGGATCAAGCTGTGCGACGGGGAACGAGCTCCGGTTTCCACCAGTGCGAGGTGCACCCTCGAATAGTCCGCGCCGCGGGCTAGTTCTGCCTGCGTGAGGTCGGCATCCATACGGCGCGCCCGGACCCACTTACCACCTTCCTGGGGATCGAAAGCGCGCGGATCCAACGCAACCCCGACGCCGGGAGGATTGAAATATGTACGTACGGCTTCCAACTCGTCCCCCGAGATACCGAGAACCCGACACACGCCTTCCAGCAGTTGCGGTGCTACCGTGCGCGCACCGTTCTCGATCATCGAGATGCAGGACCGGCTCACGAACACCCGCTCCGCCAGCGCCGACTGCATCAGTCCGGCCAACTTGCGCCGGTGCGCCAGATACTCGCCGATGTGACTGGCGCCCTCCTTATACAAAGGGACGCCGTCGCGCATCAGGCCGGGCACGAGAGTATCGCCGATCGCGAAATAGCGTGCGTGAACGTCAGGAACGCACCGCATCAACGGCAGCACCAGCTCGACCGTCAGCTCGCAGTCGCCCTGCTCGATCGCCGCCCACGTACCAGGGTCTACCTCGCACAGGATGTCCATATCGTGGGCGGCCAACGAAAGGTGCGCGCGCAACTCGACCGCCCAGGTCGCGGCCGGTTGGCTCCATCGTGGGCGTGGAGGCGTGTTGAACGCGTCCCCTCCCACTCGCGAGTCAGCGTGGTGTGGCGCGACCCTCGGCGACGGGATCCAACCGTCGATCGCGCCGCTCTCTCGCGGCGCCCCGGGCTCCTCTGCTGGACGCCCATTTCCCGCTCCGCGGGGCATGCGGCTGCCTCCTTCGCAGCGCGGCGCCTTCCCATCCGTGAACATTTTCCGGATCGTTCCATCCCCATTTGCCCCACCTTCGAGCCCTTCTCACGAATGAGAAGACCGAGATCCCGAATGCGCATCGAACCAGCGGTGGGAATGTTCGGCGAAGATCGGTCGCCAACGAGCCAGTATTGCGCTGCGGCGGACCGAATCATTCGGCCAGGGTGATGGACGCAAAGGCGGTCGAGGTGGTGACGGACGTGGCACGACAGACAGAGTTCGTCGGCAATGAGGGCTACCCAATTCTGTTGTCGCGCACGGACCTTCCTTTGCTGACCCGCCTTGCGCTGACGTCTGACGGTTCCACGACACTGCTACTGCGAGCACTTGCCGGCACCGACGTATGGGCTGAAACGGTGCCAGTTCCCCGGTCATCGGACCTGCACCACCGGACCACCGACATCCGTGCTGTTTTCGGCCGAGAGGACCGCATCGCCGTGCGTCGGTCTCGCCTGCGAGACAGTCGCGGCACGATGCTGAGTGAGAACGTCATCACCTTCCGCGACACCGATCGCGATACCTTGATTCCTGCCGACAACACGCCGTTCGGCCTGCACACTCGGCGCCTGGGCATGTTCGATCGTCGGCGCATCTTCCGAATCGGTGTCACCCATGACGTGTTCGGTGCGCTCCCGGCGTTCTCAGCCGGGCGCGTGTACGAAATCACCTTCTCCACCGGTCAGCAAGTTCTCGTGCACGAAGTTTTCGCCCCGGACATCTTGCCCGTCGAACAGTCGCTGAACGACGCCGGGGTCTATAGCCAACGACTCGGCCGATGCCCATGACCGCGGCCATGGGCATCGGCTATCTAGGTACTCGCTAGGCCATTACCGATGACGTATCGACACGCCTCCCGATGCGAACACATGATCGCGCGAACATGCTGGGTCGGCAAGGCGAAGTCAATTGCACGGGAGCGTGTGCCACATGTCGAACCGGAATCAGCA
This sequence comes from Nocardia sp. NPDC052566, assembly GCF_044547285.1. Lineage (NCBI taxonomy): Bacteria > Bacillati > Actinomycetota > Actinomycetes > Mycobacteriales > Nocardiaceae > Nocardia > Nocardia sp. NPDC052566. The sequence goes on from NZ_JBIUAF010000001.1 coordinate 1,707,675, forward strand.
GCCAGCGTGTGCCGATTGCCCCGATGCCTGGGATCTCGATGTCGGGAAGTTGGGTGGTTGGATTCGCGCGCTGGGCCTATGCAGGACCTGCCCACTCCTCGATGAATGCACGGAACTGAGGGCCAAACTGCAAGCGATCGGCCAGCCGCCTAGGTCGATGATCTGGGCCGGAGTAGCCTACGACAACTCCGGCAATGCTATCGCGGATCTGCGCCGTTACAAACCACCACGGATTATCAGGCCAGCAGTGCGGACTTTCGACAAGTCCAATCTCCGCGGCGGCGTGACCAAATACACCTGTAAGTCGGAAACCACCGTCAAGCGCGTAATCGTATTGGGCGCGATCTCGAATTCCTGATTGTACGATTACCCCGGACCCCAGCGCCGGGCAAGCCCACCGCAAGGATTTCATGGACCGCCGTGGCTACCAGGATCGCTCTGCCGCCGACAGATTTGTCGGCCGCGGCCAGGAACTGACCCGTATCGTCGAGATCCTGCGCCACCCAACCAGGTTGCTCACACTGGTCGGACCTGGCGGGATAGGCAAGACACGACTCGCTGCCGAGGCCGTGCGCACGCACTGCGGCACGGTCGGACAGCCGATGCACTGGGTACGGCTCGCGCGACTCGAAACCGGCTCGCCGCCTGCGACAGTCGAGCATGAGGTCGCACAAGCCGTTGTGGGGAACGATTTCTCGAACCGCTCGGCAGCGGAGGCCGTGATCGATACCTTGAACGCAACCCCAGCCGTTCTCGTGCTGGACAACTGCGAGCATGTGGTACCCGGTGTCGGACAGTTGATCACAAACCTGCTCGACAACGTCGCCGATATCACTATCGTGGCTACCAGCCGTCGAGCCATCGGCTGGATCGATGAACAGCGGATCACCGTCCCTCCGCTGACGGATGCCGACGCCGTCGCGCTATTCCGTCAGCGCGCCGAACTGACCGGTGAACCCCTGACTCGTGACGACGCCGCCACTGTTGCCGCGATTTGCCTGCACCTTGACAATCATCCGCTGTTCATCCGGCTCGCCGCCGCACGCTTGAGCCGCCGCTCCACGACACAGATTTTGGTGGAGCTCAGCGGCAAACCGAACAGCGACCAGCGACTGCGGTGGGCGGACGGCCCTCGTTTCGGTGCCGATTCGCGCCACCGCGCCGTGTCCGACGTCATCGAATGGTCCTATGGCCTGTGCTCGCCCGAGGAACGCTTGTTGTTCGACCGAATGTCGGTGTTCGCGGCGGGCTACGTCATCGACTCGCACGAGGACCCCGAACACAGTAGCTCCGAGGTCGGAGTCGTTCTGGAGACGGTTCAAGCTGTGTGCGCCGACGACGCCACCGCCACGCTTGGACTGGCCTCGGACCAGATCCCCGCCCTGCTCGACAAGCTCGTCGACCATTCGCTTGTCTCTGCGCAGTTCGATCGGGCGACACTCCGATATTCCCTGGTGGAAAGTCTGAGAATATTTGCCGCGCAACGCTTGCAACGCCGCTCCGCCGAGGAACCAGCGCGACTGATCCGCCGCTACATTCACTACTACCGCGACAAGGTCGCCTACGCCGCCGCGCACTGGTCCACACCCGCAGGGCAGCATCTGCTCGACTGGACAATCGCCGCGTGGGACAACATCCGCACCGTGCTCGAACTCAGTACCCATACGCCCGGTGAGGCGATCACTGGGCTCGAAATATGTGCTGGCGTGTTCGACATGCGGCTCCCGTTCGTGATGGGCTCGTTCCGCGAAGAGCGCTGGCTGGCCGAACGCGCGCTACATGTGGCCCGAGCATTGGATGATCCTCCCGCCGAGTTGCAGATCAGTGTGCTGGCCTCGATCGCGAGGATCGCGGTGTGCCAGGGAGATCTCGTCCGCGCCGCACGGTTCCTCGACGACTGCGTCGCCGTGCATCTGGCTGCCAACCGGCAGGCCCTCCAGCAGGACTGGCGCGGCACGGCCGAGACCGATATCGGGTTGCCGGCCGTGGTCGAAGTGGCCTGGGCGCACGAACTTTTCGTGAACCGGGACCCACGCTCGGTGACAGTACTCCAGCGCGCCGGACAAAAATACGCCCGAGTTGGCGATCTGGGCGGCACCCACTTCACCGATGTCGGCAGCGCCTTGTTCGCGGCGCTGGTGTCCCCGCCACGTGACGCCAGGGTCCTCGCTGACCGCGTCTTCGGACGGACCGATACCCGAAATCCCGACCGAGCCACCGCGTGGGGGGAACTGGTGCAGGCAATGGTACTGACCAAGGCCGGGGATCCGGAGGCCGCGCTCGAGCTGCAAACGACCGCGATCAACAGTTTGCTCACCGCTCGCGACTTCCCATCGGCCGCATGGGCCCTGTACTCGCGGACGTGGGCACTGGCACAACTACTCGCCGATCTCACCGCGGCTGCCCGACCTGACCGAGCTCGAATCACCGCCCTAGCCGAGGAAACCGCGCAGGCTCTCGGCGCTGCACGCGCATTCCGCATATCGATCGGTATGGACTTCTTCAAACTCGGTCCTCTGTTCGACGAAAGCGAACGTGCGACAACGATTATCAGGAACATACTCGGCGCCGACCGATATCGGGAGCACGAGTCCATCGGCGCTCAGACTCGGCCCGAACTGCGCGACTTGCTTCTGTTCGCGTCGAGCACAGGGACGCCACGCCGGGACGCTGGCGATGCCAAAGCGTCGTGGTGGAAACAGCTCACCAAGGCAGAGCAGGATGTGGCGGTCCTCGCAGCGAACGGCTTGACGAACGCCGCGATCGCCGCGCACCGCGGTACGGCCCGCAAAACCGTCGACGCACAGATAGTCGCGATCCTGCACAAACTCTCGATCTCCTCCCGCGCACAGATCCAGGATTTCATCCCTGAGAAGACGGGTTGGTAACTCGCAGAACGAATCCCGCGGTTTGAAACCCGAGCTTCGATCTCAGCACTTCCCGGCGATGGGAGCGAATCCCGATCAGTCACCCGAGCGTGGGTACGTTGCAATGCGAATGAACTCGCGTCTCAGCAGGAGGGGCCATGGCAGCGGCAGCCACCATTCGAGGATCATCAATACCATTGGTAACCAGGCGATTTGACAATACCAGGCGTTTGGTCCGCGCCCCTTTGCCTTTCATCTCCGAACTGGCACTCCGCCACGGCGACGTTGTCGGTGTCCGACTGCTGAGCGGCACCCAGGTTGTCGTCACCAATCCGCTATATATGAAACATATTATGCAGGACCACCTTGGTAACTTCACCCGGGAGACCGACGCCCACAAGGCAGTGCGGCCATTCATGGGTTCCGGTATGGCCACCATTGCCGACCATACCCGGTGGCGGCGCAACCGCCGGCTGGCCCAACCAGCCTTCCACCACAGGAGGATCGCCGAGTTCGGCGAGCTCATGGTCAACACCATCGAAGTATTCGGTGACGAGTGGGCACGGAAGGCGAACGACGGCAATGTCATCGATCTCGCTGCCCAGATGAGCACCTTGACCTTGCGGATCGTAGCTCAGGCACTATTCGGGCTGGACCCTGACGATCCGGCATTGGTCCGGTTCGCTGCCGCGACCGAATGCGCCAATGTGGAATTGACAGCCTTTTCGCGGCTGCCCTTTCCCCCGCTGCGGATGCCGACGCCCGGCCACCGTAGGTTCTGGTGCGCCATCGCCGACATGGACAGCGTCGTCTACGACATCATCACCCAGTTCCGCGGGAAGCGGTCGGACACCGGCCTTTTGGCGATGTTCATGAACGCCGTCGACGCCGACACCGGGGAGAGGCTTTCCGACAAAGAGCTGCGCGACGAGGTGGTCACGATGCTGTTCGCCGGCCACGAGACCAGCGCCGCCACCTTGACCTGGGCATGGCTCCTGCTAGACCACCACCCTGACATACTCGCCAAGGTGCGCGACGAAGCAGCCGTCCTCCGCGGCCACGCCGAGATGGCCGACCTTCCCCGACTGGGCTACACCCGACAGGTCATCGAGGAGACGCTACGCCTGTACCCGCCCGGCTGGAATCTCGGTCGCCGCGCCGCCACGGACGACGAATTCGGTGGATACCGAATCCCCGCCGGAACCCAACTGCTGCAGAGCATTTACCACGCCCACCGCCACCCCGATTTCTGGGACCGCCCCGAAGTATTCGACCCTGACCGCTTCTCCCCGGCCGCCGTCGCCGCCCGCGACCGATATGCCTATCTCCCCTTCAGCGTCGGCGGACATCGATGCATCGGCAACGCATTCGCCATGACCGAGATGCAACTGGCCCTCGCCAGCCTGGTATGCCGTTTCGACCTGAACATCCCGAACCCCGACCTCACACCGACGGCACAGTTGACCCTCACATCACGCAGACCGGTTGCCGCGACACTCACCAAGCGGATGTGAATCCGCCCCAAACGATTTCGACGACAGCCGCCTGTGACAAGCGTTGCCTATATCCAGAATGGAGTCGTGCTCAGAGTGCGCGATGCAGCCTTCGACTCAACTGATCCCACCACCATGCGACGGATGAGGCCGGCGGGCTGTGGTCCGTGACCGGACATGCGCTGGTGTAGTTGATGTCGAACGTGACGGCGTGGGGGTGGCGCCCATCAGGATTGTGATATCGGCTGCCCGTTAGATGGTGCTGCAAGCTCCCTGCGATGATCAAGTCGAGGGCATCCAGATACGTGTTGGATTCCGATGACACCTCAGGCCGCAGTTCGGCGCGGAGGTGTTGCCACAGGCACATGAATCGGTTGCGGTAGTCGGCCGTCTTGGCAAACGCGGCGCCGGTGTCATAGTTACCGACTTCCCAGAAGCGGACCGTGCTCGCCGACGGCCACTTCCCCGTGGTGTCGGCGCAGTGGCGTTCCTTGCCGTATGAGATCATGTCGTTGTCGAGTGTAGCGGTCATCATTGCGGCGTAGCCTGCGGCGACGAATTTCGGATCGTGCCATGTTTCAGCTGAAACTGCTTGCGGACAGACGATATTCGCGATATCGAGCATGAATGGCGCTCCCACGGAGATAAATCGCATCCGGAGGAAATCCGCAGGCGAGAGTACATCCCGATCGGTCGTGTCGGCGAGAACACTCAGCAGCCAGAATCCGAATCCACCGGTGTAGCGAGCGGCCCGTACCTCCCCTCCGAGTTGGTGTGCACGGTCGGTGATGTCGTAGAGGGCTGCGAGGATCGGAGTGTCCATACTTTCTGCGCTGTACGTGCGGTGATTGGCGACGATCAAGGCCATTTGCGCGATCAGCCGGCCCAGCGAGATGGGAGACGTCTCCCCGACTTCCAGCCGCAGGTCGTCGAGATGTGCTACGAAGCACCAGATGTCACTGATCCATTGCACACGATCGGTCGGCTGCTCCGGGAACCAATGCGCTGCCAAATCACCCGCCATGATGTTGGAAACGGCATTCTCGTCGGCCGTCGTTGGGCAAAACCCCATCCCACGCATCCATTCCATGGTTCTGAGATTGATGAGGTCGACGTCGGGGTGACACCGCGGCAGAGTCGGGTGATACAGGGGAGGGATTACGTAGTGGGCCATCGCATCGACCTTTCTGCTTCGACTGCATGAGGGAATTCTGTCACTGATCAATTCCATCAATTGGGCAAACCGGGCGCCGACGCCCGACATGAGCACAGCCACCACGGGCAGGGACTTCTGGCGCCGCCGCAGATCCGAACCGGCCGACCTGCCCGTGATTTCAGGATCACCCCAGATGTCGAGCAGATCGTCGACGAGTTGGAAGGCCATATCCAGATGCGAACCGAGCCGGCTCAGCATCCAGTGATGTCGTCGTGCAGGAGCATCACGGTCACCTCATTTCGGCGCCGGTCCGGGTATGCGAAACCTGTTCGTCAACAAGGACATACGAGAACAAGCAACTGTGTATCCGGAACAGTTCTGGAGCGATGATCGGCAGGGCCGCCGGTGGGCGCCGTGCCCTGTGGGATGTCGTCGTCGACGCAGGTCAGACACTGAATCGACGCCGATTCTCGATGCCTGCGGGTTATCCTCGTTGGTACCGGTTTCCGCCGAATCCCGCTGCGGCTTCACGGCATTCGATAGCGCCTCGGACGCCGGAGGAGCAGTCGAGCGCGGTCAGGAGGGTTGAGGTGTCGGCGGAGCGGTTTGATAATCGTATGTTGACGATGAAAAACAGCGGCAATCCGAGCGTGCCCGTTCCGGAGTCGGCAGACCGACACCCGATACCTGCCGGAACCGGCGAGCTGGTCGCTGTCGTGCACGTGGTGCAGCAGTGCGTGATCGTGCTCGGACGGTCCGGGGTGTGTTCATTGGACACTCTGGCCATCGACACGAGCGGCCGGACCGGCAAGTCGCTGCTGCGCCGCGCCGATGTCGCGTTGATCGCGGCAGGATGGGAGCGGCTCGGACCCTGGCGACCCGCGCCACCGCCGACGCCGATGACCCGACGCCTCGGTATCGCCGAACACGCGCGCGCCGCGCCTGTCCAGCGCACACCACAAGCCCGCGCCGCTACCGAGGTGGGAAACGGACAGCTCCGACGCGATCGGTCCAGCAGTTCCCACGCCGCGCCGCCGAGCAAACGCTGAACAACCAGGCCTGCGCGATGAAGCCGGGCTCCGGGCGACACCGTGAGGGCTGCGACCTGCCGGACCCAGATCACAGTCTGACCGTCTCGCGCGTCAGCGGTCGTAGAGCACTTCCCCGGCTCCTGCACGTGGTGTGCCGCCAGCTCGCGCGGCGGCCAGCTCAACTTTGCGCAGGGCCCGATCTCGCAGCTTGCTCAACTCGGTGCGTTCGTCCCCGAAGTAGTGACCGGTGTCGAGTTCGCGGGACAGGGCTAGCACGCTGTCGCGCAGCCGGGTCGCGGACTCGATGTCCAACGGTCGTTCCGCCATCGCTGCCGCGGTGTGCAGACGCCGCCTCAGCTGCTCCATCCGGTCTCCTCGGCCCTGTGTGCCTCCGCATCAGGGCTACCCAGCCTAGCCAACCGCTACACCGCACTCCACCGATTTCAGCCAAGCAGTCAACGACGAGCTAACCAAAACACCTGCGGCCCAACGATCGGGACCGATCGGTACGCGCCGATTGCGCAACTTCACGGTTTCCGTTGCCTCAGATAAGGGTATTTCCCTCATTGCCGGACGAGCGTCGCCTGCATTACGCAAACCCGACCCCCGGTCATCGCCGCCCGCTCGGTCGCACGCACCGTGTATTGCAGGCGCCGCTCGCCTGGTCCCGTCGGCGTGGTCGATCCCGCGCGGGGTCTGGACATCAGTTCGAGGCAGGGCCCGTCTGATGCGATCGAGAAATCCACGCGGGCGCTAGGTCGGACGGTGCTGCGGTGACGGCACACGACGCAGAGTCCAGGTTGCAGGTCCAGAATCCGCTCGCCATGGTCCGTCGACGATGTCGAACCCGTGGCGGCCGTAGTAGCGGATATTGGCATGGTTCTGGGTGTTCAGCAGACATGGCTCTCGGCGAAAGTCGGCCTCGTCCAACATTCGCCGTAGCAATCGGGTCCCGACGCCCCCTCCCTGATGAGCAGGAGCGACCCCTAGACCGGCAAGGAACCACGCAGATTTGTCGGCCCGCGCCGCCGCAGCCATGCCGAACCGCGTGAACGTACCGAACCGGCTGGGCGCGGTCGCGAATAGACGTGCAAGACCTGGCAAAGCAGCGAGTTTCCGCGGGCCTGTCGGCGGGAACGTTCCCGGCGGTAGCCATACCGCACTCCCGATAACGCGGCCGTCCATCACAGCGACGTACACGTGGCCGTAGTGGATCGCATCGCGCACAGTCAGGCCGAACACCAGGCGGAGCGCACGAGGACGAACATCCGGCCGGGGGAAGAAAGCCACCATGCCGGGGTCGTCGAAGTGGCTCTCCGCAAGCGGAACCGCGACCTGATCAGCCTCGATCGGCAGCGCTGTCCTGACAACGACGGCTGTAGAGCACATCCGAGGGCTGCTATCCCCTGGTGGCCAAGCCGATGGCCACGAAACCGGCGAGGAGCGTAAGCGTGATGTTGATCGGCAATGGCTGGAACTCCCTGCGCTGAACATGGGTCGTTATCGCGCCCACTTGCAGCAGAACCAGGCCCGCTGCCGCCAGCGGCGCCAGTATCTCAGCGACACCGATCACCCGCGGAAGCAACAAGCCCGCGGCGCCTAGGCCCTCGGCGGCGCCGATCGCCTGCACGATGCGCGGTGAGAATCCTTCGGCCCATGCCATTTTCGGGTTCTTGAGCAAACGATCGTAAGGCGTTGCCAGTTTCATCACGCCGGACGCCAGGTAGGCGGCGGCGAGCACACCGGACACGATCCACAGGGCAGTGTTCATGACGCACCTCTCGGGTAGACGTGTGGCAGCGAAGAGTCTTCGTAACGAAAGGCATACGCTGCGATTCCCGCAATTGTCCGGGAGCAGTCGAACAATCACCCGCAGTATTCCCACCTGTGGTGACTGCGGAGCGATAGCTGTCGACGTGATGTAGTTGCATGTTAACTGTTCAATCATGGAAAGCAGCATCGAACCACATGGTTGCTCGACGTCGCCATAAGCCTTCCCTGCAATCCCGAGCCAAGCCTGCGGCAAAGTCTCGCCAACCATCCAACAGTCGCGGCTTAGAGACGACCCGAAGACCATACCTAGGTGTTCCGAAACCGGGTATCGACACTTTTCCCGATGCAGAAGACCGGTATCGCGCGCATCCTGCAGCTAGGACGAATTCTCCGATGCATAGCAGGCAGTTATCAAGAGAGAGGTTGGGCCGTGACCGTCGAAATAATTGGCCAAGAGCGGCATCTTTGGACCGTATCACGTAGGCTGGTGCACCGCCGCGCAGTTGCCGAGGTGTTCGTTACTTCGCTAGAGCAATTGTCCAGCTCGGAATTCGCCGCAGGCGTCCAATTACCGCGGACGCACGCATTTTTCGGCGATCACTCCGGTGTGTCCGAATATCAATATGACCCACTGGCGGTGATGGAGGCAGCGCGTCAAGCGGCGATCGCAATCTCCCAGCAGTACTTCGATGTACCATATCGGGTCGCATATATTCTGCGCACGTTCAGCGGGCAGGCCACCGACTCGACCGGTTGGTATATCGGTGGCACTCCGGCTGATTTGCTGCTGACCGTCCGGGTATCGCGGGTGCGTCAGCGCGACAACGTCGTCCACGGGCTCGATATGACGCTCACTGCCGAGCGTGATGGTGAGCCATTGATGGCGATCGACGGGACGTTCAGCTGGCTGCCCCCCGACAAGTGGTCGGCACTGCGGACCGATGTCCGAAAGCAATTGGGGCTCGGTGAATTCGACGGCTCGCCAGCTCCCGGACCGCGCGCGCACGCGGCGTTGGTCCGTCGCAAGGATCCGCGCAACGTGGTGATCGGGCCGCCGGTTGTCGACGCCGAGACAGCACGGGCCGCATTGGTCGTCGACACCACCCATCCGACACTGTTCGACTACCAACTCGATCACGTGCCGGGGACACTGCTGATCGAGGCCTGCCGACAGACCGCGCTGGTCGGGCTCGGCGTCCCGGATCTGTGTTTGCGCTCGGTGTCGAGCAGTTTCGAACGCTTCGTGGAGCTCGACATACCCGCCGAATGTGTTGCGGTAACCACCGATTCCAGCCGCACGGGGGGTGAGGTGACCTGTCGGGTTGTGCAACACGGTGCGCCCGCGGCGCACGTCACACTCCGCTTCAAGCGATGAATCAGCCGACGGTCACCGGCAAGCCCGCCAAACCGCGAAACAGCAGACTGGACCGCCAGGTCGGCGTGTGGTCGTCCAACGTCAGCCCGACGTCATCCGAAAAGAGTTGGCGCATAGCAGTTTTGATGTTGACGCGCGCCAAGTGCTCGCCGAGGCAACGTCGACTACCGATACCGAAGCTCAGATGCGCAGGCCTCGACGGCGCGATCTGGAAGCTGTCGGGGTCGTCGAAGCGCTCCGGATCCCGGTTGGCCGCTGCGACGAGCGGGCCGATGAAATCTCCTGCCTTGATCTCCTTTCCGTGGATCGTCAGATCAACCGCAGCCTCGCGGCCGAGCAATGGCGCGGACGGTTCGCAACGCAGGATCTCTTCCACGGTGTTGTCGAGTAGCGACCAGTCCGCGCGCAGCTGTGCCAGTGCCGCCGGATTCGTCAGCAGCAAGTAGGCGCCACTGGCGATCTGGTGCGCGGTCGTGTCATAGCCGCCGATCACCAGATGAACCCGTCGCCGCTGGTCCGCGATTTCTGAATGTGCAGAGCGAAGTAGGCGTACATCTCGTTCAGGGCGCGTCGCCCTGCGGGCAGACAATCGGGCCGGGTCATATCGGTCGCCAGGAACAGGTCGCGGCCCCATCCGGCGATCATGTCGGCATCGGTGTCGGGCACGTCGAAGAGTGCACCGATCACCGGTATTGGGATTCGCCATGCGAAGTCCCGTACGAGATCGCCACCCGCCGGCGCGGCGCAGTTCGCCCACGAGAGCGGTTACGACAGCGTCGGATCGCTCGATCAACGCCGCAGCGGTCGAATGTCGCATGTTCTTCTGTACCAGCCGACGTAACCGGGTGTGTTCGGGCGGATCTTTGAAGAACAGGAAGTCACCGAGTATCGTGTTGCCGCCAAAGGACTTGTCCACCATCTCGACCCAGCCGCGCTTCACGAAGCGAGGGTCACGAAAGACCGTCGCGCTATCGGAATACGTAGTCGTGCACCATATTCGCAGCGGCTCGATGAAATGCACCGGATCGGACGCGCGCAGTTGCCGCAGGCGCGTGTGCATGTCCGCATAGAAGTCCGGGTCGAATGGATCGAGTTTCGTGTGAGAGCTACCGTGGTCCATAGGGCGGTTCCAATCGTGGGCGATACATGTGATTTACCGTCGGCGGTGCCGCACAAGGAGCAATACGAGAACGGTGATGGTAGTGACGGTGAATGCGAGAACTGCGACCACACCGCCGATGATCCAGGTCGATCTGTCGCTGCCGGACTCCGTCCGGATAACCGACTGGCCGGATGGGACGGCATGCGCAGCACCGACTTCCCCAGAATAGGAAGGTTCGTCTATGGGGTTGCCGACGACGTTTACTTCCAGTGTCACTGGAGTCTGAGTTCCGGATTTGTGACCGTATCCGGGAGATAGGGCCGCCGAAACGTAGTACCAGCCGGGCACCGACATCACTTGGTGTTGTTGGCCATATCCGTTGCGGTTGTTGTACCGAATCGGTGGTGTGCCTATCGGGTCGGTTGATTTCGTTTCGCCGTCGGTGACGACAGCATGCTCACGGCTCCAGCGCAATCGGGTGGCACTGTAGACGGCGGCTTCGAGGCTGCTCACGCCGGAACTGGGACCGCCGGTCAGGCGATACGACAGTCCTTGTCCGAACTCCAATTTCACCTTGAAGAAGACTCGTTCGCGCGCCTGCAGGGTATCGGTGTACCGGCCGGTGCCGGGCAGTTCGGTCGCATCGGCGAACGAGCCACCACCGATCACCGCCACCGCATCACCGGTCTGGGCAGTGAATGGCACAGTGCTGGTCGCGTCCGCGGGCCCCTTGTCGCCGACCAAAGGCGGTTCGACGAAGACCTGCAGTTCCACCGGCAGCGTGACGATGTCGGCATGGGTCTGGCTCTGAGCCGGCGGCCGGGACACCGCGACCACATGCCTCCCCGCCTTTGTGCAACCGCCCACCGGAAGCACCGCCAGCACCGTGCCGATCGCACCCTCGTTGGCACCGGTCACGACCTCGCTGGTGCGCGCGGCCAAACATTCCGTGTTGTCGGGACCGAAGGATTGCACATGGACAACTTCGACCGACGACTTGTGTCCCCGCGGATAGATCACCGTCCCGGACACATAGATTCGGCCACTGGCGGGCACGTCGACCGCATAGTATTTCGCCTCCTCGCCGAGGCTGTCGAGGTAACTACCCGCGCCGAGTTGCGGCGCGGCGGCAGGGTTCGCGGCACCCGCCACCGGCACGCCGCTCGGCCGATAACTGCGCAGCGCTTTCGAAGCAACCCGCGGTAGAACACTCTTCAATGCCGCGCCGTCGTCCGCATCGCTGTAGGTTCCACCGGTGGACCGCGCGATGCAGGCGAGCTGGTCGCGCGCATCACCCCCCGTCTTGAACCCGACGGTGTGAATCCGCAAGTCGACACCGTCCCGAGCCAACTCTGCGGCGATTTCACACGGCGGCGGAGGCGCACAGGTGTCCTCGCCGTCGGATACGAGCACGATCGACCGTCCGCCTTCGCGTGGTAACGCAGCAGCGGCGTTGCGCAATGCCACACCGATCGGTGTGTAGCCTCGCGGCCTCAACCCCTCGATGGCGGCTTTCATCGCCGCCCGATCGGGAGTCCCGACTGGGGTGAGCTGATGGTAGTCCCGGCACCCGGCGGCTCTGTCGGCGGACGAGGGCCCGGTGCCGGTGCCGTATGTCGCCAGCCCGACCTCCGCCTCGGTCGGCAACATGTCGACAAAGTTCGTCGCGGCTTGCTGCGCCGCGGCCATCCGAGTCTGTCCATCACCGGCATCGGGTTCGGACATCGATCCTGACGCGTCGATCACCAATATCAGCGGGTGGTACGTGGATTCAGCACCGCCCGGCGCCGCGACGGCTGCCGGTTGCCCTGCGGGCAGGACCGCGGCCGCCAGCACCAGCACACTCCCCATCAATCGCACTACTGTTTTCATGACACGCTTTCCTTCACCCCATGCCCACGATCAGGCTTGTTGTCAACGCCGACCACGCCGAGCCGACTCAGCAACGGACCAGTCACAGCCGTGGTGACCAGAGCCATCACCACCAGGGCGCCGAACATGTCGGCGCCGATCAACCCCAGGGAATGACCCACCGAGAGCACAACGAGTTCGGTCAGCCCGCGGCAATTCATCATCGTGCCGAGCGCGACGGCATCGAAGCGGCCGAAGCCCAAAGCGAGCGCGGTGACAGTGGTGCCGGCGAACTTGCCGGTCACGGCGCAGCCGATCACCGCCAGAGTGAGCGCTACACCACTAGCACCGAGCAGCGGGCGCAGGTCCGTGTGCAGCCCGAGCGCGGCGAAGAATGCGGGCAGTCCGACATGAGTGGTGAACCCGTCGACGCTTTGCAGTCCGACGCCGCGAGGCATGATCAACCCGGCCGCCAAGGCACCGAATATCGCATGTAGCCCTAGCAGATCGGTCGCGGCGCCACATACCAGCGCAATAGCCAGCATCGGCGCGACCGGCATACCCTTGGCAAACACCCGGTGCACGATGGGACGCACGCCGAAGCCCATGAGGAGGCCGAAGGCGGTGGCGAGCCCGACCCGCAGACCGAACGGGCCGAGACCGCCATCCCGTGCGGCCGCGACGACGCCTCCGAGCGCGAGCCACGCCAGCACATCGACCACCCCGGCGGTCGCCAGGCCGAGAACACCGAGCTGGTCCGTCGCCACTCCGTGTTCACGGAGGATATGGGCGAGGACGGGAAACGCCGTTACTCCCAATGCGACTCCGACGAAACCCGCGTACGCACCCACCGCGGTGCCCGGCGGCCGGGCATCGCTCCAGATCAGGGCTACGCCCACACCGAGCGCGCCGGGAACGAGAAACGCGGCACAGCCCAGCGCGACGACGCCGCCACGCGCGGCCCTCGTGTGTTCGACAGATAGGGCGAGTCCGACCCCGAAGGCGAACAGTGCCACGGCCAGTTGTGCGAACTCATCGACGAACGCCACCACATCCACGTCGAACAACCAGTGCCATGCAGGTGTGACCATGCGCTCCAATAGCGTTGGTCCGAGGGCGAATCCGGCAGCGAGCTGGCCAACTACCCTGGGCTGACCAAGTTTCCGCGCCAGCGCGCCAGCCCCGGCAGCCACCAGGACGATGAGTCCGATCGCCAATAGTGAACGCCCCGTGAAGCCGTCAGGTTCGAGCATCGCGGAGCCGAAGCCGGGGCGAGGTCTCGACGACCATACGGTGCGCGCCGTCGTAGTCGCCGGCGTCGTGCCCGTCCCACAGATCTCGCAACGCACTCATATCGAGATCGGGGATGCCGCGGGCCACATTGGGGACTGTGGTGTCGATGGACTTGTTCGCGATCTCGCGTGCGTCGTGCGCTTGTTTGATCAGCGCATCGGTGCTGACGCGGCTGGCGGCGGCACCTGCTTCGCGAATGTCGGTGGTACCAGCGGTGATATCCATGAACGAATGCAGCGGCGAGGCCACGTCGTCGGCTTGCCCCATCCGCAGCTGCTGCGCTTGCCAGAAGTACGAATCCTTGTCCTCGTACCGCTGATACAGGTGCGAGACCAGCACGATCAGCCGACTGTACGCGCGCCGATAGCTGTATTCGAAGAAGTCGAGCGCGGTCTGTTCCGGCATGCCTTCGTTGGCGATGGAGGCGATGGCTGCCGCGGCGACGAGCGAGCTGTACATACCGAGATGCACCCCGGTGGACAGGAGCGGATCGAGAAAGCAGGCGGCATCGCCGATGATGAGATGGCCCGGTCCGCAGAATCGGCTTGCCACATACGAATAGTCCTGGTCCGTGCGCACTTCCTCGACGCATTCGGCCCCCTCCAGCATCCACAGCAGCGACTTCGAACTGAGGACGCGGTCGAGGTAGAACTCCTTGGTGCTCGCAAAGGTCGATCGCAACCGGCCGTAGGACTGCTTGTGGGTCACGAACCCGACACTCAGCTTGTCGCCTGCCAGCGGAATGGCCCAGATCCAGCCGTCCGGCGTCGAGATCGAATGGACGGCGCCTTCGGGCGCCTGCGGAAGCAGCCGCGCGCCACGCCAGTACGACCAGGTCGCTACGTTGCGAAATATCTCGTGCTGCTGCCGCAGCCGGAGCGTGTGCGCGAGCACTCCGGTACGTCCGGAGGCATCCACGATGAAATCGGCTCCCCTGGTGTGGATTTCACCGTTCTCGAGCCATTCGACGGCGCATGCTCGGTCGTCGTCGAAGATCACCCGGAGCACTTTGGCTTCCTGGTGCACGTCGGCGCCCTGTGTCGCTGCGTTGTCGAGCATGAGGGTGTCGAAGACACTGCGCTCGACCTGCCACGAGTGCGCATCCGGACGGACCATCGCGGGCCAGTCGATGATCCACTCGTCCGAGCCCCACTGGAAGACAGCGCCGGTCTTCACCTGAAACCCCGCGTGGCGGATCGCATCTCCCGCGCCCGCGGCGTCGATGATCGGAACCAGTGCGAGCAGCAGCGATTCTCCGATGTGATAGCGCGGAAACCGTTCGCGTTCCAGCACTGTGACCGACAAGCCTGCTCGTGCCAGCAGCGCCGCACACGTGGACCCTGCGGGGCCTCCTCCGATAACGATGACGGACTTGGGCATGGCGCCTCCAAACTGCAGCCGTGTACGGCCGGATCGTGCTCAACGTAGCCACGCCCAGTAGCCGCAACCGCAGACCTCCCACAGCTGGGAATACCTTCGCTCGCGAGAAAACGCTTCCGGATGGAATCGCTGTGTTACAATGCGGCCTTGGCTTCTTTGTGCCATGATTGCCAGCACACGGCTGGCAACGAGGTAGGTCTTGAGTCACCAGAAGCACAGCGGCGCGCCCGATCCCGACCGATTCGTGGGTCGAGAGCGGGAGCTCAGGCGAATCGGCGAACTCCTGCAGCGGCCCGCGCGACTATTGACCCTGGTAGGGCCCGGTGGAATCGGCAAGACACGATTGGCCGCGGAAGCCGCGCGCGGATACCGCAACGCCACGAAACGTCCCGTGCACTGGGTGCGACTGGCGCGAATGACAGCAGGGGCAGGCGCTACCGCCGTGGTGGACGAGGTTGCACAGCAGGTAGTCGGGAACGACTTCTCGAACCGCTCGGCGTGGGACGCGGTGGTGCAGACCCTGTCCACGAATTCAGGAGTGCTTGTACTCGACAACTGCGAGCACGTCCAGTACGGCGTCGGCTCTCTCGTCGACCACCTGCTGGACGCCGTGGCCGACCTGACCGTCGTGGCGACCAGCCGCAAGGCCATCGGCTGGGTTGACGAACAACGGATCTCGGTCCCGCCGCTCACACACGCGGACGCCATCGCGTTGTTCGAGCAGCGCGCCGAGCTGACAGGCCGTCGCCTTGCTCGCGACGACGACGCGATTATCAGTGCGATCTGCCGACGTATGGACGACCATCCACTGTTCGTCCGGCTGGCAGCGGCTCGACTGACTCGCAGCACACCGGCGATGATCCTGTCCGAACTCGGCGCGGCGGGCGGCGTCGACCAGCGGTTGGATTGGACCGACGGTCCGCGGTACGGGGTTGAGCCCCGCCATCGCGCCCTGGCCGATGTCGTCGCGTGGTCCTACGACCTCTGCACACCCGAGGAGCGACTGCTCCTAGAGCGGCTTTCTATCTTTGCGGCCGGATACACAGTCGATTCAGACAGCGGAGGCGATCGGTTCGGTGCCGATATCGGAGTCGACGTCGAAGCGATCGAAGCTGTCTGTTCGGATGATGAAACTACCGCCGCCGTACACCTCACACCGGATCGGATTCGGGGCGCCCTCGACGACCTCGTCGATCAGTCGATGGTTGTCGTACATTTCGACCGCCCGACGGTTCGCTATTCGTTGGTGGAGTCCGTCCGGGTCTTCGCGGAAAGACGCCTACAGGAACGTTCGACCGCTGCGGTTGACGAACCGGCGCGGGTGGCCCGCAAGTACCTCTACTATTACCGCGACAAGATCACCGAAATGGCAGAGACCTGGAATCGCGACAGATCAGCCGACATCCCCTACTGGGCCGTCGACTCGTGGGACAACCTGCGCGCCGCCACGGAACTCGGCATCTCGACCCCCGACGAGGCGACCGCTGGCCTGCAGATATGCGCCGCCATCCTCGCCCTGAGACTGCCCTTCACCCTCGGCTCGTTCCGAGAAGCGCGCCGGCTGACCGAGCGAGCGCTGCACGCCGCTGTCACATCGACACCGGCGCTTACCGAGCTCCGGATCACGACCATGGCCGTACTCGCTATCGTTGCCCAGATTCAAGGGGACCGCGAAGGGCTGACCCGGCTGCTCGAGCAATGTGTCGACCATTACCTCGCGGGACTCCCCGAATCGGCTCGGCCGCAGAACTGGCGGGACACAACAGATTCCGATATCGGTCTACCCGCGGTCGTGGAGATCGCCTGGGGGCATGAGCTTGTCATCCAACGGGACCCCAGGGCGGTGACCGTCCTCGAACGAGGTGCGGCAAAATGCGCGCTGCTCGGCGACCAGCTCGGCGCACAGTACTGGGATCTCAGCGCGGGCCTGTGGGCCGCGCTCCTGTGGCCACAACACCCCTCGCGCGAGCGAGCCGCGCAGTGGACGAGGACAGCGCCACACCAGTCGTCGTGGGTCACCGTGTGGGGGCAATTGAAAGGAGCGGTGGCCTTGAGCAAGGGGGGCGAGCCCGAAGCCGCGCTCGAGGTGCAGCGCACGGCCCTGGTCACACTGCTGAAACTACCGGATGTGGCGGCCGCGATATTCGCGACGCATTCCATGACCTGGTCGCTCGCGGAGCTGATCACCGTCCTGCAGGGCGCCGAGCATCCCGATCGGAACCGAATCACGGCATTGGCGGTCGAGAACGCACAACTTCTCGGCGCGACCGCGAAATGGCGTGCGACACTGCACCTGGTCTACACGGCGACGACCATGGGTCCGTTCTACGACGAAACCGAGCGGGCAATCACACTCGCCCGTGAGATTCTGGGCGACAACCGCTATACAGAGGCCGAATCCCAAGGCGCCCAACTGCGCCCGGAGCACCACGAGGTGGAACTGTTCGCCGCTGGCATGCTGTCACTGGCGCCCCGCCGCCAAGCTCAGTTCCGTGGCGAATCCGCACTGTGGCACCTCCTGACCCAGGCCGAACGCGATGTGGCCACGCTGGCGGCCGGCGGATTGACCAACATCGACATCGCAGTGCGGCGCGGCACGTCCCGCAAGACCGTGGATGCACAGCTGGCCGCGATCCTGCAGAAACTGTCCATCAGCTCCCGTGCGCACATCAAGGACCATCTGCTCGAGGACGACGCCACCCGAACATCGTCGAAGCCGGCCGTCGAACCTCGTCGGGGATCGAGCGGCACCGGCACCTAGGTATCGCCATCGTCGATACCGATGCGGTTCCCGATGCGCATCGACCGGTGCCGGCCGCATGCTGAATGATGTGAGGTATCCATTGCTGTTCAACATCGGCCTTGCCGCGCTCACCGGCCTCCTGACCAGTCTGCCCGGTCCTTTGCGACCCCCGTCGACTGGACAACAACCGCCGCGAACCAACACCACGATCATGGTTCTGGGCCGCACAGCCACCGTCATCGACGACACCCGCACCCGGCTGGATTTGCCGGGTGTGCGGGTACTCAGCGGCACCGGGATAGATGATCTGCGATCCGCTCTGGCACAAGAAAAGATCGACCACGTCATCATGGGGGCGGGGCTGGCTCTCGACATCCGATTGGCCATCGTGCGCGAAGTGTTCGAAACGAGCACCGCCACGACCGTGCACATGAAGGATTCGTCCTCCGGCCCAGAAGGCTTGGCCCCCTTCGTGAACGCGGTAGTCACCGGCCTCCGCCGCATCCCGCGCCCGCAGTAGGTCGGTGCTGATACAACGACCGCGCTGGTCGGCGAGCGCTGTATCTGAATGCGACGATCCCAAGGAAGGAAACTCCGCACGCGATGACGGAGACGGACAAGTCCGCCAGAGGCGCCACCGCTACCAGCGGCGTGGACAATGAGACCAGTGACAAGGAGGCCGCGGTACTCGCTACGATCGCCAGGATGGCCGGCCCGGATCGTGCGATCGCCGCCCGCATCCATGCCATTGTCAAGGCCAGCGTGCCAGCCCTGGCTCCGAGACTTTGGTACGGGATACCTGGGTACGCGATCAACGGCAAGGTCGTCTGCTTCTTTCAGGAAGCGGAATCCGAGACCAGGTACGCGACATTCGGTTTCACCGATGCGGCGAACCTCGACGACGGCGCCATGTGGCCGGTCACCTTCGCCCTGACGGAGCTGACGGCTGCCGATGAGGAGAGGATCGGCGCGCTGGTGAAGCGGGCATGCGCGGAATTCACGGCGGCCGAACGAACCGCGATCGCGGAGCACGTCGAAGGGTTGAAGATGGCCGCGCGTCGCGGCTTCCCCCAGGCACAGGCACCGGGGGAAGCCGACGTGCTCGAGAAGATCGCCGCGATGGCGGAATCGGATCGTGCCATAGCCGAACGGATTCACGCCGTCGTCGCAGCGACGCTGTCGCCGAAACTCTGGTACGGCATGCCCGCCTACGCGAAGGACGACACAGTTGTCTGCTTCTTCCAATCCGCTGAGAGATTCAAGATGCGGTACGCGACATTAGGCTTCAACGACTGTGCGAACCTCGACGACGGCACCTTCTGGCCGACCGGCTTCGCACTGACGACCGTGACCGACCACGACGAGGCAAACATCAGCGAGTTGATGCAGCGGGCGATCGGCTGATCGGTCACCGATTGCGCGATGCCCGTCCGGGTTTCGCGCCCCGGGCGACGATCAGGTCCGCGATCCGGCCGATCGTCCGGTAGTCGTCGAAGGGAAAGCTCTCTGCGAACGGCGGCAGCTCGTATTGCATCGCGACACGCTCCATCAATTCGATCCGCGTGATCGAGTCGATGCCGAGTTCGGCGTCCAGATCCACATCGGACCCGATGAATTCGACCGGGTAGTCCACTGCCGCGGCAAAGATCGGCCCCAATTCTGCCAGGGCCGACTCGCGGTCGGCGGCAGCCGAATCCGACATCGCGGTTGATGCCGGTTCATGTACAGCGACCCGCACCGATGCCTTCGCTTTCCGCATCGACTGGCCGTTGGTTTTCACAACACCAGTGACCGCAGTGTCGTACGTCGGCCTGCCGTTCGGAACCGTCGGGGTTCGTGCGGTAGCGAGCCGACTTTCCATGGCCGCGAGCGAATCGGTCGGCCAGATGCTGCCCGGCATTGCCGATACGGCCTGCACGTTGGGGATGGTGTTACCGACCATTCCGCTCAAAGCCTGGCGTGTACCGCATTCGATGAACCGGTCGATGCCGATGCTGTGCAGATACCGCAGCGCGGTCGCGAAGTCGACCGGCCGGGTGAGATGACTCGCCAACACCGCGGCGAGATTGTCGGCATCGGTGTAGTAGCGCCCGAGAATGGGCGAATACACACGTCGCCGCAGCGGGCGCTGCCGGACTTGTCGAAGGCTGTAGGCCAGCAGTTCGGCGGCATCCGCCAGCAACGGGCTGTGCAGGGGAAACCTCGACGGGATCCGGTAGCGGGCAATTCCTGCCGTTCGCGCGAGCTCAGCGGCACGGTCGATGGCTTCAATCGGACCGGAGACAACCACCTGCCGGGCACTGTTGATGACGGCGACCGCAAGGCCGGGCACGTCCGCCAAATCCACCAGCGCCGAGACACGAGGCAATCCAGCACCGAGAACAAGCATCCCGCCAGGCACCGTGGGACCGGCGGCATGCAGCGCGCCACTGCGGCGGGCCACGACCGCCGCTCCGTCGGCGACACTCAACGCACCGGCCGTCACCAGCGCGGCAACCTCACCGAGACTGTGCCCAACCAGCACCGAGGGGTCGAATCCGTAGTCACCCAGAATGCGATACGTCGCAACGGCTGCTCCGAACAGCGCAAGCTGCCTGGTGTCCGGATCGTCAGCCAGAATCTCCGCCGGCGCGGCCGATGGGTCGAACAGGGCCGCAGTGCCCCGCAAGCCCAAATCCGTTACGGCTTCGTCGATCTCGCTGAATACCGCACGCAGGTGTCCGTTATCGGCGAGCTCGGCGATAACCGACTCGAGATGCGCACCATGGGCCGCGAAGAGCGCCGCGACCTTGGTTCCCATCGCCACCAACCTCCTAGGGATCGAATCGGTCTGGGTTCCAGGCCTGCTACCGGACCGATCGTTCTTCCCCCGTCGGAAATCTCGGTGAATGCCGATTGTTCGCCCGCTACCGACCGCGCTCACCGACTGTTCCCATAACTGACGAACGGGCTCTGCATCGCGGCCGAGCCCCCTTCTCGTTTCCCACTCCTGGGACGGGTTGGTTCCGTGCCCACACTTGCGAAATACGGTGACAGCGGCGAGCGACAAAGGAGTGGTGGGCGAATGGATCTGCTGGAACGATGCCGTCGGTACACCCGGGTCGACGAAGCGAAAGCTGTTGGGCTGTACCCGTATTACCTGCCGATGGACGGCAACGACGACGGGGTTGCGATCGTTCACGGTCGCCGGCTCGTGATGGCGGGCAGCAACAACTACCTGGGACTCGCCAACGATCCCCGAGTTCGTGATGCCGCTGCGGCCGCGATTCGCACCCACGGCACGAGTTGCACAGGATCACGGGTGCTCAATGGCAACCTTCGGCTCCATGAAACGCTGGAGCGCGAATTGGCAGACTTCTTCGAAGCCGAAGCCGCGCTGGTGTTTCCGACCGGATATCAAGCGAATCTCGGCGCGATCTACGGGCTGGTACGCGAGGGGGATCACGTGTTCCTCGACGCTGCCGTCCATGCGTCATTGATCGACGCGGCACGGATGTCGCGCGGCACCGTCCATCTGTTCACCCACAATGACGCGGACGATCTCGCCGGACAACTCGGCGAAATCGATTCGAGCACACCGTGTCTGGTAGTGATCGACGGCGTCTATTCGATGGAGGGCGATCTCGCCGAGCTGCCGAAGATCGCCGCGGTATGCGACGAATACGGTGCGACCTTGCTGCTCGACGACGCGCACGGCGCAGGCGTGCTGGCCGACGGGCGAGGCACCGTAGCGCATTTCGGGGGCAGCGCCAACGTACCGCTGCGCACACTGACCTTCAGCAAAGCACTCGCCTCCATCGGCGGTGCGGTGCTCGGCCCGGAACGAGTCATCAACTATCTGCGGCATCACTCGCGGCCGATCATGTTCTCCGCCGCGAGCACTCCCGCGGCCACGGCGGCCGCCCTGGCCGCGCTTCGGGTGCTGCGGGAGGAGCCCTGGCGTTGCGCCCGGGCTATCGACATCGCGCGCCGAGTACGTATCGAACTGAGCGCGCTCGGCTTCGACGTAGGGATGAGTGAGACACCGGTCGTCCCAGTGCTGCTCGGTCGCCCAGAGGACTCCGAACTCGCGAACCAGATCACCGTGTTCTCGGCTTACAACAGACTGTTGGAGTTGGGCGTCTACACCAACCCGATACTCCCCCCGGCCGCGTCGCCGCGGTTGCGTACTTCCTTCATCGCGACGCACACCGACGACCAGATCAAGTCCGTCATAGAGGCTTTCGCCATCTTCGCCGTAGAACTGGCCGGCACAGGATCACCTGCGATCGCATAACCGAAATGGGGGTGTCGCGATGAGAATCGCGGTGACTGGGGCAACGAGCGACTTCGGCGCGGTTGTCATTCCACGCCTCCTCGAGGACGACCGGATCGAGGAGGTCGTGGGAATATCACGGCGGCACTGCGGCATTCGTCATGCCAAGTTCCGCCACGTCCGGTTGGACATCCGCGATCCGGCGATCGAGGATGCCTTCGACGGCTGCGACACAGTGATCCATCTAGCGTTCGTGGTATCGGAGATCAGGGACAAGAAGCTGACCGATGACATCAACATCGGTGGTTCGATCAATGTGCTCGAGTCCGCGGCGCGGGCGAGTGCGCGACATCTGGTGATCACCTCCAGCGTCAACGCCTACGGCAACCCGGGCACCCGAGATCCGCTCGACGAGAACACCTTTCCGATGGGCGACCGCAACTGCTACCACCATCACGGCAAAGCGATGGTCGAGCACTACGTGGAATGGTGGCAGCGGCGTCACCCCTACGCCATGCGAATCACCGTCCTCCGTCCCACCTACATCGTCGGACCCCACTTCGCCAACGACGGAATCGCCGCCATGGCGGGAAGATTCCTGGCCATCCCGGATGCGAACTCATCGAGCTTCCAATACCTGCACGAGGATGACCTCGCGACGGCCTACCACCTCGTGGTGCGCCAGCCTTTCAGCGGAGTGTTCAATATCGCGCCACGGGAGACCACACCCGTGCGCCGGCTTGCGGCCATGCATGGTCAGGTGCTGGCCGACCTGCCCATGAAGCTCGGACAGCCGATAGCGGATCTGCTGTTTGCATTGCGATTGAGCAAATACTCCGGCGACTGGATTACCGCGGGCGAGCCGCCTGTCGACGCTTCGCGCTTCCGTCGTCACACCGGATGGGCGCCAACCCTCACCTCCGACGAGGCCGCCGCCCTCATGCTGCTCCACCGAGCCAGGCCGATCCTCGACGCCACGTTCGTGCCGCGACGCGCGCAAGCCTGCGAAACGGTCCTGCGACCGACCACGGAATTCATTGCGGCGCAGCCCGGCGTCAGCACGCCGATGCTCCGACCGCCGGAACATCACCAGCTGGAATCGCCAGGCGGAGCGACCGTGCACGTGGAACACCACACCGCGCGTCGAACACCGTCGCTCACCGTATTGGTCGTTCCGGCGCCGGGGTTGCACGCGCGATTCTATTCGCACCTCGCACAGGACTTCGACGACGACATCGATGTGCTGATCGTGGATCAGCCGGGTACCGGATTGAGTGCGGGCCCACGCCGCGCCGGTGGGCCGGCCGCCACAGCGAGAGCGGTTGAACGGGCGTGGCGCGCGCTTGGCCGCAATCAACTCAGCGAGACGATCGTCGTGATGTTCGCGATTCCTCGTGGCCGTACCTGGCCGCTGTACTCGCGGCCCGAGCTGCTGACGGTACGAGGCTGGGCACGTACCGAAGGGCGGTTAGCCGCACTGCGGCGATCCGGATTCGCGGCAGTCCACATCGAGGCCGATCCGCTGACCCCGGGCACCGCGCGAGATGCCCTCAGCGGGATTCTCTCGGATCGCCGGAATGCGACGGCCTCGCCCGCCGACCGCGAAATGTCAACCACTCCCCAGGATTGGGAACACAACGGGCTCTGTCACTAGCCGCTTCCTACGATCGACGTCTGCCATCCTCTCCCGGGACATGTGTCTGTGCGAGTACCGACGACAACCGCTCTCGGACAGGGAACCCATTTCTGCCGAGGAGCATCATGACAACCGCGAAAATCACGCTGCACGTGACCGACGCCGATTTGGAACTACTGCGGCGCAGCGCGGCTGATTTCGACAGCACGGATCTGCAGACCGCAGCCGAGTACATCTATGCCGAATTCGCCGAACTGCCCGGCGGCCAGCGGTTTCTCTACGACCTTCCGACCAGAATCCGATCCACCGCCAAACTCCTCGCCTTCCTGATCGGACAGGTCAATACGGTGCCATTCGAGACAGATCAGACAGGTCACGTTTTCGAAGCCGTGGGGACAGCGCACGCACGAGCAGAGCTGCCACTCGCACTCGTCGAAGAAGGGCCTGAGGTTTTCGGCCGATGCCTGGCGAAGGTCGCGGCCGAGCAAAATCACGAATGGATTCCCGATTACTCGGCGGCCTGGGAGCGGCTCATGCGCGGCGGCGTCGAAATCCAGAAGCAGGCGTACGTGACACAGCGCTGGCGTACCCTCACCGCACCAACCTACCCACAGCCGCCATCGACTGGCAGTGAATTTCGCGACGCTATGCGCCTCATGCGAGGCAGCAACCCGCAGCAGCAGGAAGACGGATTCCATCAGCTGCGTCAGCACGCCGCCGAGCATCTGGACGACCTCATCGAACAGTTCGAACAAGAACAAGACCGCCGACTCCGGTGCTGGCTACTCGAACTCATCGGAGGAACAAAATCACCAGAGGCGCTGCCCATCCTGTCCGCACAGCTCAACAACCCCGACAAATCGCTTCGAGATTGGGCCGTCTGGGGCTTGGCCAAACTGGACACATCCCAGGCGCGCGCGCTGCTCTGGCAGCACTGGGAATCCTGAACCTGCCACCCTTATCGAAATGCGGTTGCCGCGGTCTGCTCAGTACGCCACCACCAGGCGATGTCCGGATAGGGGGGCGCGGTGTGGTCGCGTTGACTCCAGAACACCGGTTCCTCCGAGACCATCGTGACTCGGGGCATTGCGTCGCGACCGATCACCGACTCGCCTACGTACCGCGCACTGCGAATCATGAACTCCAGGCCACCGGAAATCCAGAACGGAAGTTCGACGGCGAGGCGGGCCACGTTCAGCCGAGGATCAGCCAGCAGGGCCTTCTGTCGCCGACGTACGAAACACACCATCCGCTCGTACAGCTCCCACACCGCGCCGGCGGCCTCGGCGACGCCGATTCCTCGCTCCCGGGCAACAATTTGGACCAGATTGAGTTTCGCGTTGCCGACGATGATCTCTTTGGGAAGACTGATCACCTCATTGGCGATCACAATCGAAAGGACCGTCGCCTCGGCGAATGCCTGTACGGCGATATCGCAGTATTCCTCATCCGTCAACGAATGTCCGCTGGCCGCCGCCGTGTATGGTATTGCCATCACCATACCTGACTTATTCAGGCGCATCCGCAGGAACTCGGCGACAGTAGGCGGCTGCGAACGATTCTGCAGCATACCCTTCCACATCTGTCCTGTGTACCACGCGAACCCCTCCGCTCGTTGCCGGTACATATCGGTGGGACCGAAACATCCCTCCATCAGACGAAAGCAGTCACGCAAGCTCTGCAACCATTTATCATCCGGAACAGGCGCCGCACAGGGCTCCCGTGCCACTCGGACCGCCTCGGCAACATGCAGGCCCAGCGCCACGGGATCAGCTGCGAGGTCGTCCAGGTAGCTGTCCCAAAGAAATCCCCACTGACTGTAACAGGCGACAGCAAGGAGAGATTCGAACCTTGCGAACGGGAGACAAAGCCCCATCGATCCACCCAAGTTCAGCGCGTTGCTGTCTTCTCCTCCCTGACATAGGCCATATCGGGTAGCCCACTTCGTTGATTCGACCTGCACTTTGTCGGTTTCAGGGTGCTTCCCGGAGGGAAAGGGGCACCAGATCGTGACTCCCCTGCCGGAGAAGCCCCAGTATTCCGCAATATTCATCGCCTTCCCGGCCTCCCACTTGTGATGAATCGTGCCCGGCTCCGCTTTCAGTGTTTGTCGGCTCTCGGAGAATCTGGTCGAGTGCGTAAGCGCATCCGCATGCGGAGGTGAGCCGGCCGCAGCACGATGCCGAGGGCAGGACGAACAGGCTGGCCACGAACGAGCTCCAACCGCACGCGGGCGGCGATAGTCGCGAGGGCGAGTGTGGCTTCGGTCATAGCGAACCGGTCACCGATGCAGGTGCGAGGGCCGTCCCCGAAGGGGAGCAACCTCTCGTCACGCGGAACGAGGTGGTGGGCCGGATCGAATCGGTCGGGGTCGAAGCGCTCGGGCTCGGTGAATAGGTCGCCACGGTGGTGAAGCAGGTACGGACTGTAGGCGACCGACGTGCCGACCGGCAGCGTGTACTTGCCGAGGCGCGTAACGCTGGTGGTGACACGAGTGGCAAGCCATGCGGGCGGACATATACGCAGGGTCTCGGTGACGATCTGGCCGGTCAGCTTCAGTTGGTTCAGGTCGACGTGGGCGGGCGATCTCCCGGCAAGGACGATGTCTACCTCGGCGTGCAGCCGCTGTTCGATATCCGGGTTGGCCGCGCCGAAGTACAACGCCCAGGCCAGCAATGCCGCAGTGGTCTCGGTGCCCGCGAGAAAGAAGGTGATGACCTGGTCGATGATTTCGGCATCGGACATCTCCGAACGATCGCCGTCGGCTGCGACTGGGGCGCGCCCGGTCACCAGCGCCGACAGCAGATCACCTCGGTCACCGTCGAACGTGCGACGATCGGCGACAACCTCGGCGATGGTGTGCCGCAGCCGGGCCAGCGCACGTTCGAAACGGCGGTTGCTGGGAGTTGGAGCCCTGGTCAGCAACCGCGGCATCAGTGTTCGGCGATAGAACCCCTCGAACAGTACCGTCAAGTCGTAAACCGCCTGCTGGAGGATTGGCTCGGGCAGCGAATTGGAGAACAGGGTGGAAGTCGTGGCCCTGGAGGTGGCCTTCTTCATCTCGGCGTATACGTCGAGAACCTGTCCGTCGCGCCAGGAGTCGATCACCCGAGTGACCTGTCCGGTCATCGTTTGCGCGTAGCCGCGAATACGGTCTGGGTGGAATGCGCCCTGGACCAGCCTTCTCTGCTGACGGTGGCGACTGTGCGAGCACAGCACCAAGCCGTCACCGGCCACTTCACGGCTCCCGTCGAAAGTAGGTCCGCCTTTGTCGAAAGTGCGGTCATCACGCAACATCCGGCGAGTCAGGTCCAGATCGCACACCACAACTACCCTTTTCGGGCCGATGCGAACTTGGACCATCTCGCCGTACTGCGGCAGGGAGATCAGAAATCGCCATGGGTTGTGCACCAGAGCGGGAATATGCCCGAGCAGCGGCATCGCCCGAGGCGCAGTGGGGATCGCGGAGGAGATCTTATCGGCGGCGTCCACGGTTGGGCTCCCGTTCGTGCCTTCGCGGCCATGCTGGGCTGGAAGAGGGCTATCTTGTTGACGTGCTACGGAATTCGGTTCTTGATCAGTTCGATCAACGCGGTCAACTTGATGGCGTCACCTTGGCTGGGAACAGCGGTTTTCAAGCACGCCGTGGCCGACTCGAGTTCGTTCTCGATCTCTTGTCGCGCCCATAGTCGGCCACCGGCTTCCTCGATGAGGTCTGCAACCTGCGTCGTCTCCTGGTCGGTGAGGGACCCGGCGGTGGGCTCATAGAAGTCGGCCAACCGGGTTCCGGCGTCGGTGCCGGAGGCGAGCGCGGCTACCACGGGCAGGGACAGTTTGCGTCGACGCAGATCTGAACCGGTTGGCCTGCCGGTGTTTTCGGGGTGACCCCAGATGTCGAGCAGGTCGTCGACGAGCTGGAATGCCATGCCAAGGTGCGTGCCGAACTGGCCGAGCAGATGGCTGCGTTCGGGGTCGACGCCACTGCACAGCCCACCGAGGACGCACGCGCATCGCATGAGGGCCGCGGTTTTGGCCTGCGCCATCGCTACGCATTGTTCGAGGGTGGCGCGGCGATTTGTTTCGAAGGCAATATCGGCGTGCTCACCGTCGATGAGTCGTTGGGTAGCGTCGGCCACCTCGAGCACCGCCGGTGCCGGGCAACGGGCGGCAACTTGTATCGCGAGGAAGAACAGGCTGTCCCCCGCGAGAATGGCCGTCGGGATACCGAAGACACTCCACACCGCCGGCCGGTGACGACGCACGGCATCGGCGTCGATGATGTCGTCGTGAATCAGCGATGCGTTGTGGATCAGTTCGACCGCGGTGGCCGCCGCAACGACGTCATCGGGACACCCGCCAACCGCTCGGGCACATTCGAGGACCAGCGCGGCCCGGATACCTTTTCCACCGCCTGCGCCGTCAGTGTGGTCGTGCCAACCGAAGTGGTATTCGCAGACCGGTCGTATCGAGCCTGGAAGGGTACTCACCGCGGCTCGCAACGCTGGCCATGCCAGCGTGCGCGCATCGGCCAACACGCGACGCGCCGGCGCCCACGTCGGGTCACGATTCGTAGCCGCCGGCATTGTGCCGTATTCGGGCATGGAGCTCTCCTGTCCAGCAGGCGATCTCGCGATCCGGGATAACGTCCCTCGTCAACCAGTATGAATCCGCGGGCGACTCACCGTACGAGTTTGCCGACAGGACTCCGCGCCGATATGGTTCTGATCGACGGCGATCCACTGACCGACATCCGAACCACCCGCCGGATTCAACGCATCTGGTGTGCCGGAATCGATTGCGCTGCTGTCGGCCGCTAAGCAGCAGGACCGTCGAACGCCGTCGCGGCCAGCATTTGCTTGGGCAGCTCGAACCGCTTGGCGACTTCCTGCTCAAACGAATCCGCCCACGATTCCAGGCGATCGACATTGCGCCGCATATCGCGGAAGCACTGTTCGGCGGTCTTGTCCGTGAGCAGGTCCAGATCGAGCAAGTACGAGACACGGTTGGCGACAATACAATTGGTGATTCCCGTCATCGTATGACCGCCGATGAGGTAACGATTGACCGGATTCATCTGGAGTACGGCATAGCCGTGACTCGAAATACCGCTATACACAGCGATTTTCGTGCCAGCGAGGCGTTCGGGAACGATGCCCGCATCCTGCAGCGCCTCCCATGTCGTCTCGAGAAAGAGGCGCTGCTGGGGATCTATACGTGCGGCCTCCGCATATGCCCCGGGCGACCATGCGAACAGCGCCCGCTTGCCGCCGTCGAACCGATCAGAACCTGTATTCTTGGGGCTCGGTTGGATAATCGACCCATCTGCTCCCAGTGCTGGCAAGCCTCTCTGGTCGGAGAGATCGGGCTCGACAGCCGACCCCAAAAACCTTCAGCCACAGAGAAACACGCGAATTGCCGCAGCGGAACTGGATGGCCGGGTGATACCGACCGACTGCGGTAGACGCCGGTCCGACGTCCAGCCCCAAGTGAAGCGGGTTCGGCAGCGCTTTCGGAGGGCGCGGTGACATGATGGGTACCGGGTCACGGGATGAGGCCATCGGGATCAGAGTTCTGCAGCACCTATCAATTCGTCATCCTGCGGCCAAGAGCTCGCACGTTCGGAATCAATAGCTGGGGGCCTGTGATGACTGCGGATCTGCCCGAAGGGTTTCTGAGTTTCTGGATGCCGATCCAGGCCCAAGTCGCCCCGAATCGACAGACTCTCACTGGAGAGTGCGTCGCCTGGGCGCGCGAAAAGCACATCGGCGGAGGCGATCCCGACGTGGCCGCCGTGTACGGCCACTCCGGCGCCTCGCTTCTGGCATATGCTTTTCCACATGCTACAGGGCCGATGCAGCGGGCATTGGCGGATTACAGCGCATGGGCTTTCGTCCCCGACGACGTCGCCGACGCAACAATCAATGGATCGCCACCACGGACTTGTGAGGTGGTCCACGAGCTGAGCCGGTTGGCACGTATGACACGATCACCCGACTCATGGGCTGATGACACCACGACTTCAGAGAATGCCCTGCGGGACACGATCATCCGAATTCGCGCCCACTGCAGCGCAGTGCAGTTCGAGCGGTTCTGGCGCCGCCAAGAGATCTGGCTGTTCCAGCTGGTGTGGGCGACCGCACTGCGGGAACGCGGAATCCCTCCCGGCGTGAACGAGTACATGGCCATGCGGATTGGTTCCGTCGGCCTGTACGCCACCCAGGGATACATCCACCTCGTGGAGAACATCGAACCAACCAACGCCGAGCTCGCCCGCCCCCTCGTTCAGGCCGCCGCCGAAGCGGGCCTCACGGTCGCCACCCTGGACAACGAACGCTACTCGAGCGTAAGAGAGCGGGCACTCGATCAGGACGAGCTCGCCCTCGCCAGCGCGCTGCGCGTCGACTCCCCCGGCCTGACCGCAGCGGAATCCATGCGCGGTGTGGTAACCATCCGCGACCGAATCCTGGCTCTCTACCTGCGATTACGCGACCAAGTCCGCACCGATGCCAGCCCCGACCTGCACAAATATTTCACAGGTATCGACCTTGTCATTGCCGGCAATGTCGCCTTCGGCGCCCGTGCGGCCCGCTACCTCAACCCCGCCGCCGGCCGGACATACCAGACCACATCCGCCACTCCGGAAGGACTCAGTCGCGAACCGCTGCCCTATCCGACCATAGCCTGGTGGTGGCACCATCTCCGCGGGGAACGGGCTTGATTCTCACCATGCTCAGCCGATCCGCTGCGGTCATTGGCGGCCCAGGCCCACGCGTTGTAGTCCGAGAATGCCTGCGCGACATCACCCTTCGCGAGGGGACTCAGGTAGGCGGCCATGGTTGCGCCCGTCTGGGCGAACAGCGCAGCGCGCTGATCGTCGCCTTCGCCCAGGTCGAACCGATGGGCCCAGGCCAGGGTGCGTTTGCGCAAAGCATCGGCTTCACCGCTGACCGGCCCCGCGAGCGGACAGTAGAAGGTCAGCAAGCCCTGCGGTAGGTCGAGCGTCATCGTCTTTCTCCCCGTCGGCCGACAATCAGCGGCGCCTTGCTGTGTGCCCGGCGGTCAGCGGCCTGGATAGCTTCATTGCTATCACAACTTGACGGCATGCCGACCCGACTTGTAGGGCCACCACCGCCAACATCCGCTCCGCCGCGGGGATCGTGCTGTGCAGCGGCATGTTTCGCTCACCGGCGCGGTTGCTGGCATTGGCTACCAACAGGTCCAGGCGTACGAGATCGATCGACGTCAACCAGCTTCTGCGCATCATGCTGATCGACGAATGCCCAGCAGTCAGTGCTACAGGTGGATGGCACCGGAATTGCGACGTACGCCTCAACCCAACGCCTGGACGGTAGCCAGACAGTTGCTATAGGCTCATCGCAAACAACGTACATGAGACAGTGAGTATCACCTATGCGGCGGTCGGCTCGCTCGGCGGTTCAGGTGGTCGCTGAATACGCAGGAGGTTCCGAGATGAAGCGCGTCGCCTACCCGTTGGGGATCGCACTGACAACGTTGGTCGTGGCGAGTAGCGGTGCCGGCATCGCCAACGCCAATCCTCCCGGCCCGGCAGAGCCGCCGACGAACACCGCGCCCGCATGCCAGTTCTTCGGCCCGCCGCTGTACCAGGCAGTGCTCGCGACGCGGAATCCCGAGCTGAGCTGGGCGAACTATCCAGCTGTTGTAGCACTCTCGCTGTTCTGCGGCTACGGCAAGCCCTAGCCGACAATCGCCGCAACCCACCACCCGGACGCCGAACCGATACCAGATCGGCGCCGTCGGCAGCCCGCCCGATCGGCGGACCGGTCGCCACGTTCGGGATAGGCGGCGCGGATACGTTTGCACTGCAACAGGATTCGGCTCGATTCCGCAGGCCACAGCTGCCACCTCGACCGCTCCGGTCATGGCCAACGGAGCCGGGTTCGCGCAATGCCTGCCCATCCCTACACCGTTGAACGGGCAGTTGATTTATGCCGTTGGTAGACAGTGTCTCACGTCGTTTTCGGTATGTCGCAATCGGTCGGGCAGCATGATGTTCGGCCGTGACCGACGTGCTGTCCAAGCGGGTGGTGCCCGATGAGTTGTGGAAGTTGGTCGAGCCGCTGCTGCCAGCTTTCGAACGTCGCCCTCAGGACGGCGGTACCGCGCCGGTCGACGAACGGGCGGTGTTCACCACAGTGGTTTACGTGCTGACCAGCGGTTCTGCGTGGCGGTTGCTGCCGCCGTCGTTCGGGGTCGACGGCGGGTCGGGCGGCGTGCGTCTTCGTTCGATCTGTCCCTCGCATTCCCGCTCGTGGGGATATCGGTCGGCTCCGGCGAACTGGCTGGATAGCATGCCCGCAGTTCAGAACAGGCCCTGTGGACGCGGGTGAAACGGATGGGCAGGATTACGGTGGACTCGATTCCAACAGTTGAGCTGAGCCGCACCGTCGAGGCCGGAGAACTGAAGGTGGTCGCCGCTGAAGTGGATCGGGCGTGCCGAGAAATCGGCTTCTTCCGTATCGAAGGTCACGGCATATCCGACGATTTGATAGACACGGTCTATGCGGTTTCGCGATCCTTTTTCGATCAGCCGGACCATGCCAAAGCGAAATGCAATTCGGCGGACAGTTCTTTTCTCGGCTACCGGGGCGTCAGCACGCTACACGCGTCGACCTCCGAAACCAGCGCTGGACACGATCTCAAGGAGACCTTCACGATTGGCCTCGACCAGACGGAGGCAGGCCTGCAGCCGAGCGAGTCGGAGTTCTTTCCCGCAAATATTTGGCCCGACGATGTAGCGGGTTTTCGCCAAGAGTTCGAGTCCCTCTATTCCGAGATACGATCGCTGGCTTCGCGGCTCGGCGCTCTGTTCGCCGCCGCACTGGAAGTTCCTTGGGATTTCTTCATCCAGCGGATGGATATTCAAACCAGCTGGCTGACGTCGATCAATTACCCCGGGAATCGACCGGCTCGGACCCACGGACCGCTTCGGTTCGGCGCACATCGAGACCGCGGCTTCTTCACGATTCTCTCGACAACCGGTCCGGGCCTCGAGGTTCAGCTGGAGTCAGGGGAATGGGCGTCCATTCCGAACATTCCTGGAAGTTTACTCGTCAACGTGGGTAGCATGCTGGCTGGCTGGACCGGGCGGCGATGGGTCGCGCGAATGCATCGGGTAATCGAGGTCGACGACGGGGTCGGTTACTGTCGACGACGGCAGACGCTGGTGTTCTTCTGTAATCCCAACCACGACGCCACGTTGGATCTGCTTCCTTTCGCTGGCACGAAACCTCGGCCGGTATCCACCGGCCCCTCGGTAACCGCCGGGGATTACCTTCGTTCGATGCTGGCCCTCTATCGGTAAGGGGAACTCGACACATGCCCGCGGTATCGACTATTCATCGCCAGGGTGACCTGGTCCACCCCGAGCTGGTATGCGCAGACTTGGCCGGAGATTGCGACTTCTATGCGCAGTTGTTCGGCTGGGAGTACACTCCCGGGGTAGTAGGTCCGCACTACATCGCCACCATCGGCGGTATGGATTGCGCAGGATTGGCACATACCGTCACACGCGCGGACAAGGTTCCCACCGGGTGGGGCCCCTATCTTGCGGTCGACGATCCGGACCATGTCTGCAAGATTATTGTGGAGTGCGGCGGAAATGTGGCCATGGCTCCGCGCAACATCGGGGAATTCGGTCGCATCGCGTTCGCTGCCGATCCATTCGGAGCGGTATTCGATCTGTGGCGGGGCGGCCCGGTGCCCGGCACCCACGTGATCGGTGAGCCCGGCACGATATGCATGGCCGAACTCATAACCCCTGATATCGAGAAGTCCAAAATCTTCTACTCGACAATTTTTGGGCTGGAGTTCGCCCACCACAGCGCCGGCGATACGTCCGGATTCGGCACTGTCGATACCAATGGCCTCCAACTTGTCATATCCCCGCGGACGACGGAGTCGGCTCGCGATCGGAATCGATGGCTCGTATACCTCGGTGTCACCGACGTTGCGATAACAATCGCCCGCGCTGTCGAACTCGGCGGGGTACTCGTGCGCCCCGAGTCCACGGTGCACGGTCAGCGGACGGCACTGCTGGGCGACCCGCACGGCGCCACCGTCGGAATTGTCGAATTGGCCGCTCAGACATGACGACTCGCGACGGACATCCCAGCGCGGGACACGATAGGCCGACTCGCCTCGTGGTCGGCATCACCGGCGCGACCGGAGCCATCCTGGGCATCCGCTTTCTCGAGGCACTGCGCGATCTGGGGGTGGAATCGCATCTGGTGATGAGTGAGTGGGCGGAGCGCACCATCAGGATCGAAACGGACTACAGCGTGGCCGATGTGTGCGCGCTGGCCCATACCTACTACCAGAAGGGCAATCAAGCCGCTCCGGTTTCGAGCGGGTCATACCCGGCGGACGGCATGGTGATCATTCCGTGCAGCATGAACACGTTGGCCCCTCTCGCCAATGGACTGGCCGACAATCTGATACACCGTGCGGCCGATGTCACGCTGAAAGAGCAACGCAAGCTCGTGCTCGTGCCCAGAGAGACTCCACTGAGCACAATTCATCTGCGCAACATGCTGGCTCTAAGTGAGGTGGGTGTGTCGATCGTCCCTCCGACGCCTGCGTTCTACAACCACCCGGAGTCGGTCGACGAAATCGTGCTGCACATCGTCGCCCGCGTCTTGGATCAATTCCGGATCGACAATCAGCTGACGCGCCGCTGGCGGGTCGATCCGAGTTTGCACAATTCGACCCTGCCGAAGTCGGGCCGGGAAAACGGTCAAACCGTTTGACCGATGAACCCTGATCTGCCAGACACCATACGAGGTATCGACTATATCCACATTCATCTCAGATCATCTTCCTGCCGAGCTCATGGAGCTATTCGGCGCCGCGGAGCGCGAGCGCGCCGAAGGTCAGTGCTTCATCGTGGTCACCGCCGACCAGGACTACACCCCGCGCCCATGCCTGCTCAGCATCGGCGAAATACTGCTGGTCGATGATCGGCATCTGCGAATTGTGGTGTGGCCGGACAGCAGGACCACGGCAAACCTCTACAGGGGCAATCCGACGCTCATAACGTGCGCGCGCCCCCCGGATACATTCCACATCAAGGCTCGTCCTCGCCCACTACCACCCGCGTCCACCGAGAATCTGGAGCGCTTCGAGTTGGAAATCTCGAGTGTCGAACGAGACGGTCATGATGGAATGCCGGTAACCCAGCC
Source organism: Nocardia sp. NPDC052566 (assembly GCF_044547285.1). Classification (NCBI taxonomy): domain Bacteria; kingdom Bacillati; phylum Actinomycetota; class Actinomycetes; order Mycobacteriales; family Nocardiaceae; genus Nocardia; species Nocardia sp. NPDC052566. The sequence goes on from NZ_JBIUAF010000001.1 coordinate 1,742,849, forward strand.
GATGTGGTTCGCAGCCCCCGACAATCTCCGTGACACGGTTCGACAGATGTGGCGAAGTCAGCTCGAGGTCCTACGTCATTGAACAGACCGTCGACACCACGATGGTCGGGGTATCAACCGGACCGGCGGCCATCGTCGAGCTGATCCCACCATGCGATGATCGGGTACGGCAATGGTTCCCGTCCCCGGTCGCTGGGCTTGTCCACGCGCGTGATCGCCTGAGCTGCCTCCGGGGAAAGGTAGCGAACGGCCGCGGCGGCAAAGCCCAAATTGCCGCTGATGATGTGGTCCAGTCCGACGATGTACCGTGCCGATGTCACCTTCGAAACCAGCCGTGAGGTGACGCTGTCACAGCGTCTGGCCATGACCCGCGCCAAGACCGCGGCCCTGACCGAATGCGCCTGCACCCTGGGCGCCGTCTGTGGCGGCGCCGACGTGGAACGCGGCCTGGAGGAGTTCGGTATGCATTTGGTTATGGCATTGCAGCTCGTCGATGACCTGCTCGACAACTGGGGAGACCCCGAGATCACCGGTAAACCAACAGGTTCGGACATCCGCCGCTGCAAGATGTCGCTGCCCGTGGTAGCCGCCCTCACCTCCGGCACCGAGCCCGGAGCCCGGTTGACCCGCCTCTACCAGCCCATCGCCGAAGCTTTCACCGACGAACAGATCACTCAGGCCGTCCGCCCCATCGAGCAAACGGGCGCCAGGACCTTGGCGCTACACGAAATCGAACACGAACTCCACTTGGCCACAACGTGTCTAAACACCGCCATGCCCGACCCCGATTGTGCCGCCACGCTCACCGCACTGCTGACGCTGATCATTGACCGAATCCCCGCAGCACGACCAAACAGACGACCGTCACACGACCTTGAGATCGCCATCCCACCCCTGGAGACATGTGACGATCTCCCGCTCCTCATTAAGCGGCATCGTTCCAGCCCATCCAGCTCGCCTGCCACCCGAGGAGAATCATGATTGCCCTGCCACCTCTGTATTGCCCTATCGCCCCCGTAGTGCACCCCCGTGCTTTGGACATAGACGAGCGTGCCCGGCTGTGGATGAGCACCTGTCCGATACCCGAAGACGACGACAGTCGCACCCGACTGCTGAACTCCCACAGTGCCGCGTATGTGGCCTGTTGCAGCCCACACGGTATCGATGAACGACTGGAACTGGGCGGCAAGTGGTTCCTGTATGCCTTCGCGATGGACGACTGGTTCGAAACCCGCACCTCCCTTGACGAAATCATCGAGACGTGCGCCATAATGCAGCAGATGCTGGAGAACCCGGGGGCTCCGCCTCTGACCGATCTGCCGTTCACCGAACATTTCGCCGAGCTGATCCGTGGTTTCCGCCGCTATGCCACCGATATCCAGTACGACCGAATCGTTACCGGATACCGCACCTACCACCAGGGAATCCCGTGGGAAGCCAGCTATCGCATCGCGGGCAGCCCCATCAGCCCAACCGTCCATCCGGTCATACGTGCGTGGTCGACAGGCTTCAATGCGTTCCTCTCCGCCCTGGAGGTCTACAACGATCTGGAAATCCCCGGCAACGAGTACGCGCAACCTGCGGCACGCACTTTGCGTGAGATCACCGGGCTCCTGTTGACGTGGGTAAACGATTTCTTCTCTGCGGACAAGGACCGCCAGCAAGGCGGTGGGCAGAACAGTCTCGTCACCGCTTTGATGGATCACCACGGTTACAGCCTCACCGAGGCTACGGTCGAGGCCATCACCACCTGGAACCGCGTCATGGACCTCTACCTCCGGCTACGCAACCAGCTCGCCGTGTCAGCCGGACCAGCGCTGTCCCGATTCCTCGAGGACACAGGCAACATGATCACCAATGTGATCCACTGGCACGCTGGCAATCCGCGCTACGGCAGCCAGCCCCCGATGGCCGTCACCGCCAATCCACCAGCCCCCTTTACAGGCCCCCTGCCCAATGCGGTAATCCGCAGCTGGTGGGATCACCTCACAACCCCCGACGCACGTTTCGAGACCCGCCGCCAATAGCGGTCCATCGTGATGGGACGGAGTCATCGCCTGTATGTGATTGTTCGCCAACGGTTTCCAGCAGGCTGCACCATTTTGGGCAACTGCGATGACATCAGGGTTCGTGTCATTCCGGACTACCGCGAACCCTCATGTAGCGCGAGCTGTGGGGTTTAGTCCCCGAACAGACAGGGTAAAAATTGCTGGAACATTGCGCTCACGTGTGATTCGTGGCGTATCAGCCACCGCTCATTCCCTCGGGACCGCAGTTTTTGGGAGACCCTGGTGACAAACAAGAATATCCATTCCGGTTGTGGTGAACGAAATCTCGCGCGATGAGCTCACAAGACGCGACCACCGCAACTCCCCTCCTCACCGGCGAACTCCTCAGCACCCACACACGAGCATCGATCGTGGTGAGCAGACCAGCACCGTATCCGGCCAGCGGCGGGTGGCGCTGTCACGTCCGCATCGAACACAAGTCGAAGCACCTAGAGCATTCCCAGGTCGTCGCCCCTACGCTGCGAGAAGTCGTACACATGGCGGTGGAGTTGGTGACGAACCGTTTGCGGATAACCGATGCGGAGCTCTTCGCCTGCGTGACAATGGGATTGCCCTCAACCGAGCCGGCCGATGGTGAGGACCGTGGCGGCGAAGTTATAGCAGGTCTGCCCACTGGGTCACTGTGGGATATGGGGGAACACGGTCCGAGACCGCGTGGGCCGGACGGTCAGCTGTGACGCGAACGGTGTTGGCAGCCTTCGCATCGAGGTAGCGCAGCGCCGTGATGCAGAACGGCATATTTCCGGCGATGGACCGGTCGACGCCGGAAAAATAGCCGTGCATCGCGGGACCGGCTGTGGCCAGCGCCTTGTCGCGCAGACGAAGGTACAGCGCCAGAAGTTGGTCACGCATCACGATGGCCTGCCGCCAGGCTTCCTCGAAGCCCAGGTCGGGATCGTCTGCCTGCAAAGCCTTCGCCAGGTTGTACTTTCGCTGTCCGAGCGCCACCTCTTTGAAGTAGGAGTATCGGTCGTTGTCGATCGCGGCGGTCAGGAACCCCGCCTCGGAGGCGGCGACCACCAGCGGGGAACCGAAAGTGGCCAAGTAGGGTTCGACTTCTTCCGCAATGCAGACCAGAGGAACCATGACGTCCAGCCCGCCGGACCCGTACCTCATGGCCAGATACTCGTTGACGCCAGGGGGCGTGCCGCGGTCGCGCAGTGCGGTCTCCCAAAGCATGTTGAACAGCCAGCTTTCGAGCGTGCGCATAAGCAGGTGGAACTGGGCGTCACTCAGTGCGGCGCGCAACCGGGGCAGCACTTCCTGAAATGGGGCTTCAGCAGGGTTCCCGTCGTCCTGCCATACACGCGGCGAGTGGGTCATGCGCGCGAAGCGGCTCATCGCTCGAACGCAGTCGGCCAACGAAACATTCGGAGTGGTCGGCATCGCGAGGTCGTTGGCGAACCAGCCCCACCCGAGATAGTCGGCCAGCGGTCGTTTGATCGGGCTGGGCGTGTGCGGTAGCACATGGGTAACCAGCGCCGCCGCGACAGCGCCGTAGACCATTGCCTGCTCAGCATTGCCTCCGATGTTGAATCTCTGTGCCCAGGCAGTACATTCCGCGCGAAGCCGCTCGCCTCCAGGACCTTCTTCTGCGGGAAACGGCTGCCAAAAGGTCAGAAATCCGGGAGGCAAGGCAGGTATAGCAACACGGCTGGTCATGTTCATATCACCAGCATCGACCGCGCGACAAGCTCTGCGTATGCCGACCATTCGTCGGTGACTAGCGAGAGGGCCTGTCGGGCACCTCGATGCACTTGAGAGGGCTCCAACTCCGGGTCCCCGCAAGGCTTCCAGCACCTCGGCGGCCAGCGGACGGGCATCAATATCAGAGGCCAACCCACCGAACGGCAAGCGACGGGCGAGGTATTGCCAACGGCCGTCCATCGCGATCAGTCCGTGATATTCGCGTAAACAGCGAGCACAGCGAATCGCTGGCGCAACGCTCCTGGTCGGCCGTCGACACGTCCGAATGGCGATCTTCGCCGCGACTCTTCCGGAAGTAGTCCGGCGCCGCCTCTCGGCGACGAGTAGCGGTCCCCTTTCATGGGACGCGCCCGCCTGCGCCAGACCGCGGGTATTCTGGCTTATCGGGAGGCCGGGACGTGGATTACGACATCGCGAAACTGCTCGCCGCCGTTGTGGCCGCCATCAAGCAAGGAACACCGGCGCGCCCTGAAGCTGTCTTCCGAGTGATCGCCGATGACCTGGTTCCCTTCCCAACGGTTGGAGAGGTCGCGGCCGTTCTGCGTCTACTGGACGAGCCCGCTCTCCAGTTCGCGCCTGGCGAGGATCCCGATGCGGTCATACAGCGCGTGCGCGCCCTGGTGAGCTAACTCGCAAGACCGACCTTGCGACACAGATCTCGTACGTCTTGGCGCATGCCCGACGGTGGCTGCTTTGTCATCTGGTACAGCATGTCCCTCGCGAACCCGTTGTACCTGATGGTCTCCGGCGCTGTGCTTTCGGACTTCACCAGCAACGCCAGTGCAGCGATGGACTCGTCCTTCAGGAAATGCGCGCGGGCAACCTCAATGAAATGCCGACTCCGCCGCGGCAGCGAGACGATCTGCTCGGCATCAAACCCCTTCGATGCCTTCAACGCCTCGCTCGACCGGCGAAGCTCCACACCCAAGGTTGTTGCATGAGCGGACATTACCGGCATCGAGAATGACGTCTGCACATGGCGGTACCCGGGGCCGAGGTTCTTCGCAACATTGTCGGCGCGCTCCCACCACGCCCATGCCTCGCCATGTCGACCGCGACGAGCGTGGACATAGGCAATCTCAGCCTCCAGCGCACCCGCGATCCCCCGCCATTCATCCGACGTCGTATCAAGTTCGAGAAAGGGCTGCAGGCGCTCGATCGACGTGCGTGCCAACGCAATCGCCTCTTCCCAGCGGCCGGAGTCCCTCAGCGCCTGGATCATTCCCCACGCGCTGCATGCGATCACGTACGGATCATCGGCTTCATAGCCTTCGTTGAGCGCTCGGTCTGCCACCAACCAAACCAGCTCCGGCGCAGGCTGATAGGCGACGTAGAAATCTGCCAGTTGATAGACACCAGCCAGTACTCGGCGCGCAGCGCGCCGATCGTCCCGCTGCGTTCGCGCGGCGGTTTGGGCGTCTCGGATCAAGCTCGGCAACACGGCCCCGAGCTGTGTCCGATGATCAGGGCTACCGTGGCGCACTGTCCACGCCTGACGCAGCCGGGCGGCGAGATGATCGATACTCGCCGTCCGGTCAGGGACAGCGAGACGGAAGTCTGTGAGCGCCGCCTGTACCGCGGTCAACGCCGTGTGCCGCTCGCCAGCGAACACCTCAACGGGCACCGCGTGCTCATTCCCAGTCAATTCGGCAAGGTCCTGAAGTTCGAGGGCTCGTGCGATCCGCAGCAACATCGGCAAGCGAGGAGTCTGGAGGCGGCCATTCTCCACCGCCTTCAACCACTCAGCGGACTTGCCTACCAAGCCTGCGAGTACCGGGCGCGACATCCCGACCCGTTCACGCTGCCGTCGGATCCGCTCTCCGATTGGCGCGTCTTGGTCTTGGCTGTACACCACTGCGGGCCTCCCACCACTCGATCCAGTTTCAAGCGTAACTGGAAAGCATGGGGTACGGACCGTACCTGTTGGGTGTAGTTCGCGAATTTAGCGTGGTCACAGTACCCGGCGTCGGGTCGATGCCCTGCCCCGAACATGGCTCAACCGGCTCCGCCACCTATCCCACCCGGTGGCCGGAACCACCCCGGCACCGGGTGCACCTAACCAACGGAACACTGTGACCAAGGGGTATCGCCCAATGCCCGCTACTTCGATCATCCTGGTAACCGCCGCCGTCGTCGTTCTCGCGGCCGGAATCGCGGCCCAGTTCGCGCCCTACTACATGCCGCGCCTGCGCAGAGCGCTCGCGCTCGACGGCAAACGCACCTCGATACCGGCTCAGACCACCACCGCCCGGGAACTCCCAGCGCGAGAGCAGCTTTCGCTGCCGCGAGCCGTGTGCCACTCCGTTCCGCACGACGGCTACACCCCCGAGGATGCGTTCTACGTCCTGCGGGCGCTGGACAACTGCACCGACGACTGCGAAGCGAAAGCCGCTGCGCAAGAGCTGCTTTTCGAGAGCGGTCAGGTCCGCCCCGGCCAGTGGAGCATCCGATGAGTTGGATCAACGACCGCTGCTTACCCCGCTGCCCTCGCTGGCTGGGAGCCCGCAAGCTCGCCGAATACTCCCCTGCGCTCGTCGCAGACCCGCACGGGCTCGGCACCGTCTCGGCGAGGCTCGCATGATCTGGGAATCCTGCGGCAAAAAGTTGCTGCCCGGCACTTCCGCAGAGCGGGCGCTGGCCGAGGTCCGAAGGCACCATAACCACGAGCCGCTGTGCCTGCGCCTGCGGAGTGCGCTGATGTACACGCCTCTGCCGCCGCAGGCCGAGCCGAAGGCATTCCGGTGAAGGCCGCCGAGACCGAGGTGAGCTGGTGTGGGGATGGCTGCACCAGCTCAGCCTTCATCTTCGACGTCGAGCAGGCGACCGGCATCTTGCAGCTCCACCGCAACTGCCACCCCCCATGCCCGCGTGCCGTCGAGGCGATGCGAATCGCCAAGAAGCACACCACTGAACCCCTCGAGGTGGTCGCCAGGTACACGCCGCCAGAGCCTCGGCCGTAGCCCGGACACGACGAAAGCGCCCCCGCTGGACCTCGAGTGGGGGCGTTCGCGTTTGCGGACAACGTTTTCCGGAATCCCTGGCGTGTCGAACGATCGGCGATGGAGCATGTGGGCTTCAAACCGCGCGATCAGCCACTCGCGGTCAACATTTCCCGCCGCGCCCAACCACCTGACGAGACGAGACATGCGCATCTAGATCGCGGCGTCTGTCGGCGGCACGGGTGGACCTGGCGGGACCTCCGGACCTGGGGGGATCTCCGGACCTGGCGGTATCTGTGGACCTGGCGGGATCGGCAGGATCGGCAGCAACGCCGGCGGCCCCGGCGGGATCGGGGGTCCCGGAGGCACAGGCGGCGCCGGCGGAATCGATGGCCCAGCCGGGATAGGCACTCGCGGCCACCGTGACGCGTCGGCGTCGTTGCCGGGGCGATCGTTGCGATCAGCCAGGTGCGCATCGGAGGGGCCATGATCCCGCTCTGAGTCCAAACCTGCGTGCGCAGCGCGATCTCCGGGCCGGTCGCCGGCGGGATCGCGGTCGGCCCCGATCTTGCCGCCAGTCATCGACGTTTCCGTCGCGGGTTCGGGTTCCGTGGCGGCCGGAGCCACATCTGTGCGCTCTGCTTGGGCGCGAGCGAGTTCTTCCTCGATCCGAGCCACGGCGGCTTCGGCGTCGGAGTAGTCCTCCGCAGCCCTGCGCGCCTCTTCGGCTCGATCCAACCGATCCAGGGCGTACGCCAATTCGCGTTCCAGGACCTCCTGCAATGCCCGCAGATCGCGCAATTCCTGTGCATCCAGGTTCGGCTGTGTCGACAGGGCCTCGCCGACATCGCCGGTGTGTGAGGCGGTTTCATCACCCTGGACGGTAAACGCTTCGGCAAGGGCCTCAGCATCTGCCAGCTCACCTTCGATGCGACTTATCGCGGCCTCCGCGTCGGCGTAATCCTCGGCAGTCCGGCGCGCCTCGTCCGCTCGATCCAACCGATCCTGCGCCTGCGCCAACTCTCTCTCCAGCGCCTCCTCCAGAGACTGCGCGCCCACGTCGTGGAACTGTGGGGCGGCGGCCGCGTCGCGCTCCAGTGCGATCGCCATCGCCTCGTCGAGTCGCTCAACACGCGCCTCGGTCCGCGCAATCCACTCCGGATCACCGGCGGCTCTGGCCTCATCCCGCTCACGCACCGCAGCCGCATTCGCCGCGGCCAACCGATCCAACATACGTTCACGCCGTTCCAGGGCGACCGCCATCGCCTCATCGAGGCGCTCGACCTGCGCCTCGGCCTTGGCAATCCGCTCCGCATCCCCCGCGTCATCCCGCTCACGCACTGCCGCCGCAATCGCAGCCGCCAGCCGATCCAATACCCCTTGGCGCCAGGGACTCGGAGCGATATCAGGAGATCCCGCAAGCGGTTCGAAAGCCTGTTCCGCGGCTGGAACCGCTCTGGCGGGCACTGGTCCATCGCCCCACAGTGCGATTGCCATCGCCTCGTCGAGCCGCTCAACACGCGCCTCGATCCGCGCGATCCGGTCCGGATCACCGGCAGCTCTCGCCTCATCCCGCTCACGCACCGCAGCCGCACTCGCCGCGGCCAACCGATTCAACATATCTTCGCGCTGTTCCGGTGCGTCCGAATCTGCTTGTGCGACAGGCTCGATCGCGGGAAGGTCGCGAAGCGAGCGTCGCATCGCGCCGTTCAACTCGTATTCTTCGACGACCTGTTCGAGCCGCAGCACAGCGTCGGCAGCGGCACCGAAGGCATCCAATACTCGCACCAGGTCGGTGTCTTGTTGCTGCGGCTCGTCTGCGGCGATCGGAGTATCACGCTCGAACCTCACATCGGGATCGATCGAGAGCGATCCGGCGAGCTCGATCACCGCATTCGCGCAGTCGAGCAAATGCTGTCGCGCCGATTCCAGATCGCGTTCGTACCGTTCGAGCGGCAGTAGCGGCTCAGGTTTCGGCAGTGCCGGCGGCGCGTAGGGCACATCCTTGAACCGGCCCGACAGCGGTGGCCGGTCGGCGTCCCAGTCGAAGCCGAGCACGATGGCATGTGTATGCGCCGCGTGCCATGTCCTCGCATCGTCCTTGTGGTCGCGCAGGTACTTGGATTCAGCGAGGTGACCGTCCAGAAATACGATGTCCTGCTTCAGCAAATTGCCGTCGACGATACGGCCGATCGCCTCAACGACGTGGGCGACGTGATCGAGCCGCTTGCGCGTCAACCGCCCGTTCGGATCGAGATAATCAGCGACGAGGTGCTCGTCGAACATCAAGTGGTCGATGAGCTGCTGCATCTGTTCCCGCTTGAAATGCGGTGGCGGCGGCGCATCATCGGCGACGGCCGCACCGCTACGCATCTGGTCTGCGATGCCATGAGCGATGCGGTCGATGTCTTCGTCAGCGAGGGGAACCGGGGTTTGCCCGTCCAGTAACGCATCTCGAATCTTCAGAACTATGTCCACGATTTCGGAAACGTTGTTCTCTACGAATTGGTCCTGCATGTGCCGCGCGAACAGGCCGATGCGCTCAGGACGCGGCGGAACGGGACCCGGAATCCTGTCGATCCGTTCGTCGTCGATCAGCTCCTTGGCAACCAACTTGACCATATTCCGCGCTGCCAGGTGCTGCATCTTCTCGCGATAGCGGCGCAGGCCTTCCACCAACTTATCTGCCAGCTCCGGGTCGTTGCGCATCCGCTCGTACTCGACGTCGGCCCAGTCCTGCACCTCTTGCCATCGTGCAACATCGAGATCCCACTGACGCTGAAGTGGTTCCGGAACAACCTCCAGTTGATCTTCCGGCACATGTTTGGCGACCTCCCAGCGTCGCGCCAACGGCTGCACGTCGGGGTCGGGCGGGCGACGCCACGGGAAATCAGACCATACAGTGGCAAAAGGTGGCCATTTCATGAGCCCCGGGCGCCGATCGAGCCAGTCAGCAATCGTCGGGCGATTCTGGATTCTCCTCATATTTCGCGGCGTCTTGATCGCCTCCAGCAGCATTCGAATCAGACGCGTCACGTAATACACCCGCGCACCACCTGGCAGCTCGTAGAGCATGCTATCCGGAACACCTTCATGGAAATAGGTGGTCGGTGCGGCCATCATATTGAATTGCAACGTGTTCTTCGGAATCATCCCGTCCGGGACATTCGGCGGCAGCATCCAGTTCAGAGCATCCGGCCATATCCGGTCCCGAGCAGAGTCTACCCACGGCACGGAAAACACCAGGGATATGTCATTGACGAAGTCGGCAAACCCCGACCACCAGGGGTCTCCTTCCTCATCCTCGAAAGGCGGATCGCCCCAATCACGTTTGGTTTTGAATTTCCAATCCGGACGGCTGGGGCGGACCGAATTCCATGTGCCCACACCGTCCTGCCAGCGCACCAGCTCCATACCCACATCACCGCCCTGCCACCCCGCAACGACGCGCTCGATACGGGGCGGGTTCAGAGTCGTCCATCGCAACTGGCCGACGTTGTCAACACCAACCTGCCTGAATTCGATCTGCGGCTGCCGCGTCATCGCCTGCGCCACACCTGCATCCCGGTATATCGCGTCCGCAAGCGCCCGATCGTGACCTGCGCTCGGATAAACCACTTCGCCACGTACAAGTCCCAGCTCCGCGCGCGGGCCGAATACCACGATGCGCGTCGGGTAACTATCGAAGACAGCTACCCGACCGGTGACCATTCGCCCGCCCAGGAAGACGACCAGGCGCCTCCAAGATCCTTCCAGGCCCGCCATCTCATCTCGCAACCGGTCGATCACATTTTCGAGATCGAGGGCACGGCGAGCCAGGTCATCCAAGCCGTCCAACCGACCCAGTCGGCCTGTATCGCCGCGCTGTGTCGCGCGCCCGCGGTGATGCTCCAGCGTCGCCTCGAGTTGCGCCGGCGTAGGGCCGAGGTCCGCAGGCCGAATACCCAATTCACTCGCGGTGTCAGCGAGCGCGGTATGCAGATAGTAGACCGTGTCGACATAGTCGTCGTAATCCAGCCGCATCCGTTCCAACTCCGCGATGTCTCGGCCAGTGTGCGCTTGGTCGCGGTCCACCCCGAGCTGTTCGAGTTCGTTGATGCGGACGTCGAGTTCCTGGATGTCGGCGTCGAACCGATCGCCCTTCTCGACGCTCTCGACCAGCATCTTCAACGCGTTGTGGCGGGCCGCCAACTTGGCCGCCGAAACTCGTCGGCGAACAACACGTATGGTCTCCTCCGGTCCACCTCGGACCACTACGATCTCGGTTTGCGCCTGTCGGTACAGGTTGGCTACTCGCTGGTCGAAGGCATCACCGGACAGCTCATGCGGCCCGAGATACGTGACAAGTCCGTCTCGCCGCAGTTCCCATTCGTCTCGGAGTTCAGCTAGCTGGCGACGCTCCACGACCAATCTGTCGTACTCCTCCTGCCGCAAGCGCGCGCGACGCAATCGCGCAAGCTTGGCGTCAACCTCCTTGATACTGTCCTCGGCCTCGATGACCTGCAAAGCCAGGAGCTCGAGTTGGTCGATCGCGGGACCCATGCCCGCCGCTTGCAGCTGTTGGTGCTCCGCCCGCAGAACACTCATGAGGTCTGGATCATCCGGCCAGAGCGACCAGTCCAGATTCTCGGCCGAATCCACAGTGCTCAGGGCCCTCACCGTTGGTGCGTGTGGCGGTGAGGGGTGGGCGGCCCGCAGCCTGTTCAGTGTGTCCGCCAGCATCTCTCGCCCGAACGGGTCGGGTAGGTGCCGTTTCCGCTTCAGTGTCCAGCCGAGCCGCGCCGCCGCCGCATCCAGTCGCTGTCTCAGATGATCACGGTGATCGGCCATTTCAGCTCGACTCGCACGCAAGTCCGCGAGTTCGCGTTCCGCCGGCAAAGGCACATCGTCCAGCGAATCTGGTTGCTGCGAAACGCTTTCCACATCTTGCCGACCCTCTGGCGAACCATCATCCTGCTCTTCCGGCTCACCCTCCGCCGGTCTGGATGGAATCGGCGGCTCCTTCCCACCTCCGGCTCCATCGTTCACCGCCGCCGGCGACGGCGGTGACGATTGTTCCCCCCGCCCCGCAACTGGCCAGACCCGCACGTCGCCGGGATACAGGCCACTCGCCGCCGTAGTCGGTGCAGATCGCGGCCCTACGATCGGCCAAACCTTTCGATCACCTGGGCCTGGAAGAGGCGACTGCTCATCCTGTTGCGAACGCTTGCCGTCCTCTTCGACCTGTTCCCGCACCTCTTGTGGCTCTTGCGATTCCGCGGGGTCGTGGTTGGTGCCTCGTTCGATCCACAATGGCCCAGGCCGGCCCAACGCTGTTGCCGCGCTGTGCTCGAAATCTCGAATCTTCTCGTCCACGAACACGAAATACTCGGCAGCCTCCTTCAGCAGCTCGATAGACGCGCTCAGCGCCGGATACTGGGCGCGCAACCCCGTCAAGGTCGCAGCCAGCTTGGGCGCGCTCAAATCTGTCTTCGGGTCCGGCACAAGGCCTTCGGCGAGTTCATTGCGCAACTGCTCGGCCGCGTCACGCTCGGCCAGCAGCAGCTGCCGAGATGCGCCCGCCTCGAGCAACTTGACCCGCGTCGACTCCTTCAACCCGCGCCGCAAACGACCACGTCGCAACCCCGCGCCGGCATTCGCGGTGATCTCCACAGCATCGATCCGGCCCACCACCACCCAACGATCCGGCGCCACCGCACCATTCAAAACCAACTCCATCACAGCACCACGATTGTTATGCAACACCACCACATGCCGCGTCCCCGAACCATCCACCTCACGCACACCCGCCTCAAACGACGCCACCACCGTCGCCCGATCCGGCAACCCCGCCACATACGCCTCCAACTCCGCACGACCACCGAACGAGTCATAACGACGCCCAAACCCAGCCTGCGTCTCGAAACTCGGCGTGCCAAAACCGCTGACATCACGCAACATCAACAACACCGACCGATCCCCCGTCAACCCCGCCACCGCCAACCGAGCCAACGGCGAACAAAAACTCTCCCACTCCACCGGATCCACCGGAACCGGCACCCGCTGACGCCCCGCCAACGCCGCACCCAAACGCACATCCAACTCCGCCACCTCACCCGCAAACCGATCCCGCCGCGCCAGCAACTCGGCCCCCGCACGATTCGCGTCGCCCGACAACAGCATCCGCAGTCTTTGCGGGGACAGGGAATCCGGGTCCGGATGGTTCGACGCCGCCATCCACTGGCGGAGCGCACGTGCCGAGAAATCCTGCTCGCGCACCGCATTCCAACGATCGGCCTCGATCGACATCAACCATGTCAGCTCGGCATCGAGCTCATCATGACGGCGCATCAACTCCAGCAAGGCGCCCGCGTCCGGATGGTCGATCTGGCCACCCTCCAGCCGATCCCGCACCTGTTCCCAATTGCCGGAGTCCAACCGTGTCTCATCCATTTCGAACGCGACAGCCATCGCGCCCAACAGCGCATTGTTCTGCTCGATCGCCACCCCATACAACCGTAGCGAGACATCCAACCTGCTTTCGGCGACAGCACGGTCACCAGCGGCGAGCTGTCCGATCGACCTAGCCGGAGGCGAAGACTCGCTCGTAGAACGGACAACGATCTCGGCGCCATACCGTTGGCGCCACCCAGCCTGCAGATCACTGGCACCAGTGCTGGTCGCCTTGTCGTATTCCCACTGTCCGAAGACACCTTCGAACGCCGCGTGCTGTCTTCCATGGCCCGCGAAATCACCGACTACCAGCACGACGTCATGGTCGGCCAGAGCTGCCCCGACACGTGACAGCAGCGTCTGGTCACGAAGCAGATCCTGGTGTTCGATCAACGATCCCAGTCGATCTACGGGCGCGGGCAGCTCCTCGAGGTCATTTTCCGTCATGTCCTGTATCGGTCGCCGCGTCACGTCGACGTGCCCAGCGCACCAGCTCACGAAGTCGAATGCCGTCAGCCTCTCCCGGCTGGGTACGGCAGTCAGATTCTCGCGATAGATCTTGTCCAGGTATTGCCCGACATACCACTGGAACTCGAAATCCGACAGCGACGCGTCCCTGGTCCACCGTGGAACCTGGTGCAGCACATGCCATGCCACCTCATCCTTGGTCGCGTGGCCCACCAGCGCCGCCGCGAGCTCCTCGGTCGTCGGGTCGCCGCCTTCCCACCCAACGCCCCGCAGCGTCGCGCAATAGGTCGCGTAGTCCCCCGCGGTGACGCGGTGCGAGAACTTGTCCGCCACAGCGGGATCCGCGCCACGAGCCGCCAACGGCAGTCCGACGACCAGATGGTGCGGGCCGATCTCGTCGAGTGTTCGCTCGACAGCACCGAGGACAGACCGACCCTGCTGGGCGCCGGTCGCCAAGTAGTAGACGCGTTTTGCACGCTCCCCGAATTCGTCGCGGTAGCAAACCACATAAGGAGGTTGTGGTGCTTCCCAGAACTGCCACGGGTCCCATCGACGTCGCAATCCGGGGTCCAGCAATGCCGAGGCCTCGAGCCGAGGTAGCGCCAACTCCCGAACCGTTTCCGCCTCACTCATCGGCGCGATGCTGGACGGCGTGCTCGGTTCGGCGCGACCGAAGGCAGCGTCGAGCACCCCTCGCAGCTGACCCAACCGATCCGCGCCGCCCACGATCAGCACCGCGTCGAAGCTCACGGCGAGGTCGAGTTGCTCGACGACTCGTTCCAATTCCAGCGTCTGACTACGGAAGAGCAGCTGACCTAGATAGTCGGCCGCGTTCGCCTTCGGCACCAGATCGTCGCCGGTGATCGTCGACGCCGTATGGCCGGGCTCATCGACATGATCGGCACACCATGCTCGGAAACCGTTCACATCCAGTCGATCACCGGCTGCGGTATCCGGCAACTCACGCGAGTACACGCGCTCCAAATGCTGGGTGACGAGATCGTTCAACTCCTCGTCGGTCACCTGCCCGTTTCGTGTCCACTCGGGCACCTGCCGCAGGACATCCAACGCCACCACATCATGCTCGGTGAAACCGAACCTTCTGATTTCCCGCCGCAGCTCCGCCATCGGCAAATATGCGTCCATCACCGGAATGTCATTACTGCGCGCGAGATACGACGCGAAATCAAGCGAGTCGATCTGCCGCAGCGGCGTCCGCGCGATGTCGCTGCGCTTGAAGCGAACCGCTTTGCCCAGCACGACAACGACATCCGGCCGGACCTCGTCCATCACCTCCTTGATGGTCAACAGCGTCGGACGACCGGGCGGATCATTGTCGGCGCTGGTGGTGGCGACGACGTATACATCCTTCCGTCCCTTCCGCATATGAAGGGCATATGGCAGCTCGCCCTGTTCCGGTGTCACGGCGGCTGCCGGCCGGATTCTCCTGGGGTCCAATGCAGCATCCCCGGGGGGCGAAATCCGTGCCAACATGTCGGCGGCCGACTCGCGATGTATCGAACCGTTCGACCGCCCGCGCTGATCCTCGATCGCCGAAACATCGGCGTCGGCATCAACGAAGAACGACGGCACGATGTCCTCGCTCTTCGGCACCGATCGCAATGCGAACTCCGCTGCCCGCACGATGTTCTCGTACCGGTATCGCAGTGGCCGATGTTCGGACCGATCGTCCGCGCGCATCCCTGCCACAAAGCTCGCGCGAGTGACGGCGCGAACCGCGGCACGTCCTTCCACCGGGACGGCGTGCCAGTCGGATGGCCACTCCTGCTGCCGTACCCAGGCCAGCAGCTCGGCGTATTCTCCGCCGATCGCACGGAAGTCCGCTGGGAACCGTGCATACACTTGCGGCGCTTCGAACAGCTCCAGGGCGCCATCGATTCGCTCAGCGACTTCGGGGGGAAGTTCGCCCCCGGCGGCCATGGCGTGCAGGGTGTTCCGATCGACCCACCGTCCGGCCAGCGCTCCGTCCTCGTCTGCGAGGGAGAACCTGTCCGGCACCTCAGCCGTCAGGGTCACTGTGGCCGACTCGCCCGAATCGCCGGCATGATCACGTCCGGCGACGATCATGTCGCGCACGTGTTCCGCACCGATACCGAGATCCTCCGCCAGCGGCGCCACCAGCTCATGTCCTGTTGTATCGGCCGCCTTCGATGTGAGGGCCGGAAGTTGCCAACCGTCGTCCTCGACCCGCGCGACCAGATACCGATAGACACCTAGATCATCGAGGTACCGCAGCAGCACATACGCGCCCTCGGTGCTCGGCGGAGCGAACGGCTTGAAAACGGTCCGCAGCAATGTCGCGGTGCCGACTGTACCCAAGAGGGCGACCGACGCCCATCTCGCTGGCCCCACACCGAGTTCGTTCACTATCGCCCCGGCGGTGTAATAGCCGAGTGCTACGCCAAAAGCCTGTCCCATCCTATTGAAGCTGGTCGCCGAACTGTAGAGCGGCGCAGGAATCGACCGGTGCTGATATGCTTCCACACCCACATTCACACCCGCGCCCAAAGCCGTCATCACGAAGCCGGTCGCAGCGAGAGCAGGCGGATTCTCTGTCATCGCCTGGATGGCGGCAATTCCCGTCCATGCGACAAGTGCCCCCGTGTACAGCGGTGCGATTCCAACTCGCCCGAGCACGGATCCCGGCGCGAACGCACCTACGAACCCACCCGCTGTTTGGGAACCGAGGATCACGCCCACTTCCACACCCGACAGCCCGGCAGCGGTCACCGTGTTGAATGTGCAAAAGGTCAGCTCCGAAAAGGCGAAACTCGTAGCGAGCGATGCAAGAGCCAGATGACTCTGGAAGTCATCACGTTTCACGACCCGCCAACCCGCCGCGATGCGGCTCAGTGGTCCGCGTGCAGTCCGCGCACCATTTCCGCGCGCCGCGGCGAAGTCGTCACGAACCCGGTGCAAACTCACCAGATTCCCTACGATTGACAAACCGTTCGCCGCATACGGCAACGACTGGTTGATTCCCAGCAGCACAGGCCCGGCGGATCGGCCACTGACACTCCTGATCGCCACTGTCGAGTTGATCAAACGAGTCGCCGTCGGCCTGGACGCCACGGGCACCAGGTCGATGACGCTGCCACGATCCGCGCTGTCGTAGAACACCATCGCAGTCCCCCCGACAAGGGCTCCCGCGCCCAGCACCCAACCCAGACCAGGCACATGACTCCAGACCAAACCACCGACGCTGATCGCCGCTCCGAGTTTCACCCACTCGCTGACCTGCATGATCCGCCAACGACTGTGCCGATCGGAGAATGCCCCGGCGAACGGCGGGACAAGAATCTCAGGAACCACTCCCAAGAAGGCAACGACACCGGCAAGTTCAGGTGATCCTTGGTGCAGGGCGATGAACGTCGGCGCCGTCACTTGTATTCCAGTGCCCATCCCTGTCAGCGCACTGCCGATCCACAGCTTGCGGAACGCTGGATTCTCTCTGACCAGGTCCGACATCGGCACGAAAGTCAGCGCCGCTTCGGGCTGGGTGGCATTGGATTCACCGCGGTTGGCGGGGTCGGGCTTCGTGCCTCGATCGGTCCAGAGCGGACCGGGCTGCCCCGACGCCGTCAGTGCCCGCTGTTCGAGGTCACGAATCTTGTTGTCCACCAAGATGAAGAACTTCGCCGCCTCACCCAGCAAATCAACCACGGCGGTGAGTGCCGGATACCGAACCCGCAACCCCTGTAGCGTCGCGACCAGCTCACGCTCGCTCAAACTCGTCTTCGGTTCCGGCACAAGGCCTTCGGCGAGTTCATTGCGCAACTGCTCCGCGGCTTCACGCTCAGCCAGCAGGTACTGCCGAGACGCACCCGCCTCGAGCAACTTGACCCGCGTCGACTCCTTCAACCGTGGCGCCGTGGCAGATCCCGCCGAATTCCGGCCGACCCGCACCCAGCGACGCTGAGTCGGTCGCTTGGCAGCATTGGTGGTGATCTCCACAGCATCAATCCGGCCCACCACCACCCGCTGATCCGGCGCCACCGCACCATTCAAAACCAACTCCATCACAGCACCACGATTGTTATGCAACACCACCACATGCCGCGTCCCCGAACCATCCACCTCACGCACACCCGCCTCAAACGACGCCACCACCGTCGCCCGATCCGGCAGGCCTTCTACATACGCCTCCAACTCCGCACGACCACCGAACGAGTCATAACGACGCCCAAACCCAGCCTGCGTCTCGAAACTCGGCGTGCCAAAACCGCTGACATCACGCAACATCAACAACACCGACCGATCCCCCGTCAACCCCGCCACCGCCAACCGAGCCAACGGCGAACAAAAACTCTCCCACTCCACCGGATCCACCGGAACCGGCACCCGCTGACGCCCCGCCAACGCCGCACCCAAACGCACATCCAACTCCCCCACCTCACCCGCAAACCGATCCCGCCGCGCCAGCAACTTCAAACCCGGCTCAAACGCATGCGTTCGCAACAGGGCGCGCAAATCCCTCTGCGACATCGAATCCGGGTCGGGAAGGTTCGCCTCCTCCATTCGCTTCCGCAGCTGCCGCGCACAGAAATCGACCTCTCGCACCGCATTCCAACGATCGGCCTCGATCGACATCAACCATGTCAGCTCGGCATCGAGCTCATCATGCCGACGCATCAACTCCAGCAATACCCCGGCATCCGGATGGTCGAATCCTCCACTCTCCAGCCGATCCCGCGTCGGTCCCCAATTGTCGGCGTCCAGCCGCCCCCGATCCATTTCGAACCGAACCGCAACAGCACCCTCACGCGCATTCGATTGCTCGATCGCCACCGCGAACAACGCCAACGAAACCCTCAACCGACGCTCGTCGAGCGTCCGGTCATGCGCGATGCCACCGTCGAGGATCTGCACAGCCGAACGGGACCCCTCCGACTTGGCCGAGTTCGGAGCAGGCTGATCGTGCCTGTCGATCTTCGGGCCGTAGCGCTCGAGCCACCGGACTCCTAGTTCGTGGCCGCCGGTTTCGATGGGCCTGTCATAACCCCAATGTCCGAAGACACTTTCGAAGACGGGATGTTGTCGACCGTGACTCGCCGCATCGCCGACGATCACGACGACGTCATGCTCGGCCAGAGCCGTCTCGACAGCTGACAGCAGCGCCCGGTCCCGCAGCCGGTCATGATCCTCGATCAAGACGCCCAGCCAGTCCGGCACGGCAGTCAGTCGCTCGAGCTCTCCCTCGGTGAGATGCCGGATCGATTCTTGTGGCACATCAACATGTTTGGCGCACCAGCCCGCGAATTCGAACGCCGTCAACCGCTCTCGGCTCGGCACGCCCGACAGATTCTCCCGATAGACCTTGTCCAGGTACTGCTCGACATACCAGTGGAATTCGACGTCCGATAGCCGCACGTCCCTGTTCCATCGCGGAATCTGATGCAGGACATGCCGAGCCACCTCGTCCTTGGACGCGTGCGCCGCCAATTCGGCGATATCAGCGGTTGCCGGTTCCCCACTTGCCCAGGCGATGCCGCGTGCGATGGCGCCGATCGATGCGTAGTCTCCCGCAACGACGCCGCGGGTCGCGCTGTCCACGGTGGCCGACTCGGTGATCTGAGCCGTCATCGGCAGACCAACGACGACACATTGCGGACCGATCTCATCGAGTAGCTGCTCGATGGCACGGCGGACGGACCTGCCGTATTGCCTGTCGGTCGCGAAATAGTGGACACGTTTCTCGTGTTCCCCGAACACATCCCGATAGATCGCGGTATACGGCGGTGCAGGCGATTCGCGAACCTGCCACGGGTCCGATGACTGCCGCAGGCCGGGATCCAGCAGTGCGGATGTCGCGAGCCGAGGCAACTCCAGTACCCGCACGATGTCGGGTTCACTGGACTCCACCGCATCGAACAGCTTCCTCGAATCATGGTGACGGAAGCCGTCCTCGAAGACCTCGCGCAGCCCCGCCAGCTGCGATTCGGTCGACACCAGGAGTACAGAGCCGAAGCGGATGGCCCGGTTGAGGACCTCGACAGTCCGTTCCAGGACCAAGATCTCTCGGCGGTAGAGCAGCTGACCGAAATAATCGGTCGCGTCCGCGCGGGGAACCAAATCTCCACTGGTGAGGGTCGCGACCGTCCGACCTGATACGTCAACGTGCTCAACGCACCACGCCCGGAATCCGGCGACACCCATACGGTCACCAGGGGCCGTGTCGGACAAGTGATCCGCGTATATCCGCTCCAGATGCTCCGCAACGAGGTTGTCGAATTCCGCGGCGGTCAGTTGTCGATCCCGCGCCCACACCGGCACGCGTAGCACCAGATCCAATGCCACCACGTCATCCTGAGTGAAGCCGAAGTTCCAGATCCGATCTACCAGCTCCGCCAGCGGCAGCGCCGCGTTCCTGATTGGGGTATCGCTTCGGCGCGCCAAATAGCAGGCGTAATCGAGCGCCGCAATGCGTCGCAGGGGTGTCCGTGCAATAGCGCTCGGCTCGGCGTGGGTCGGATCCTCCAGCACGACCACGATATCCGGCCGAACGTCAGCCATGACCTGCTTGACCGTCAATAGTCCGGGCAATCCCGGTGCGTCCGGGCTCACGTGATCAGCCACGACAATGTGGAGTTGCCTGGCATCCCCGGACGTTGTGCCCCCGAAATGCAGAACATACGGAGGAGAGTGCTGGTCATCCGCAATTCGATTGCCTAGACGAATTCGCCAGGTGTCCAGATCGTCTTCCCTCGTCGGCGAGGTGCGAGCGAGCGTCTCGGCGAGTGGCTCCGGCAACATCTGGTCGTACGGCCCACGATGCCATTCGGAAACCAGAGAAACGTCGGCATCGGCATCGGCGAAGACCGCTGGCACCTGGCCGCCGGCCGGAGACATCGATCGCAGCGCGAAAACCGCCGCGCGCATGATGGCGTCGTATCGGTCCAGGAGCAGTTGCGTGTGGCTTGCTCGCAACGCTTCGCGGTGGCCCGAAACGAAGTCCGAGCGAGTAGCGGCATAAAGTGCGGCAACCGCCGGCACGGGGACCCCACGCCACTCAGGATTGGTCGGCAAGTGCGCACGAACCCAGGCCAACGTCTCGGCGTAATTGCCGCCGATCGCACGGTAGTGCGCCGGGAACCGCGCGAACACCTCCGGCATTTCGAACAGCTCCAGCATGCTGCCGATCCGCCTGCTCACCTCGGGATGCAGTTCGCCACCGATCCCCATGGCGTGCAAGGTGTTCCGATCAACCCACCGTCCAGCCAAGGCTCCGCGTACTCCCACGGCCGGGTCGAACCGATCCGGTACCTCCGCCGTCACCGTGCCGCGCGGTGCGGACGTCGAAACTCCCTGAGCATCACGTCCGGTGACGATCAAGTGGCGCAGATGGTCCGGATCGACGCCGAGGTCCGCCGCAAGCGCTGGTGCCAGGTTTCGCTGCGCGGTGTCGACCGTTTCCGAGCTGATTGCGGGAGGTTGCCACACACCGGGCTCATCCTCGGCTCGAACCACGAGATACCGATAGACCCCCATATCATCGAGGTATCGCACCAACATGTGTGCACCATCGCTCGCCAATTCGGCGGATGGTTCGAGTTCCAGTCGGCGCGCTGGGCCGAACGGCTTCAATGTGGTCCGCAACATGGTCGTGGCGGCGAAGGCGCCGATGGTGCCGGCCGCCATCCATCCCGTTGACTCCGCACCGTATTCGGCCAGCAAGAACCCGCTGCCGAGGGCGCCGAGCAAGGCACCGACATTACTCGGCACGAGCTGAGCGCTGGTCGCGCTACTGAACAGAGTCGACGGGAACACCCGGGCCCTGTGACTCGCCAAACTCGCGTTGAGAATTGTGCCGACCGCCGCAATGCCAGCACCAGTGGCACCCAGCGCAAACGGGCCATCGGATGCCGCTTGAGCCGCAGCCAGTCCCGTGAACGCCACGAGCGCCCCTGGATACAGTCGTTCCAGACCGATCCGGGCGTATAGGGAGCCTGGCGCGAAGCCCGCGGCAATCCCGCCCATCGCCTGTGCGCCGAGCGCCGCGCTGATCTGCCATCCGGGCACGTCGGAGTCGACCATGACCTTGAAGCCCCGCAGTGAGAGCGCGTAGAACGCGGCGGTGGTCGCCGCCGTGCCGACAGTAACGTGCCGGAGCAGGTCGTCGGCCTTGATCAGCCGAGTCCCTTTGCCAATGCCTTCCAGTACCGCGCGGAAATCCTGCCGCCCCTCATTGCTCGCGGGTGCGAAGTCACCGCGAATCCTGGACAAGCCCACCAGGTTGCCCGCGCTCAATAGAGCTGTGGCAAAGTACGGCAGCGCCCTGGCCTCCAGAAGGATCGGTCCGACGAATCGGCCACCAACACTCCTGATGGATGTTGTGTTCTCGATCAATCGACTGCCCGTTTGCCGCGGCAACGGGGGCATCAGATCAATCACGCTGCCCCGCAGGGCGCTGCGGAAGAACACGCCCGCGGTTCCGCTGGCAAGGACACCGGCGGCCAACGCGTACTCCAGGCCGGGCGCGTCCATCCAAACCAACCCGCCGGCGGTGACCATCACGACGGCATTCGCCGCCTCGCTGACCTGCATAATCCGCCAGCGACTCCGCTGATCGGCAAGCGCGCCGACGAAAGGCTCGAAGGCGGTCGGCGCCAGCGCCATGAAATACATCGCACCCGCGAGCTCGGTCGAACCTTGTTGCACAGCGATAATCGGCGGCGCGGTCAGCTGAATTCCAGAGCCCAACGCCGACAGGGCGCCACCGACCCACACCTTGCGGAACGCCGGGTACTCACGAAGCACTTTCGCGACCGGTTCGACGGCTTGTGTTGTCTCCTTCGAATCCGCCGGTGTCGCGGAGCGGGAAGCGGCTTCACTGTTCTCACCATCCGGCGGCAGCTCGCCGATTTCGTCGGGATGCGGAATCCTCTGCCGCGAAGTCGGGAACTCGTACTTGGACGCGGCCTTGTTCGTACTCCTCGCGAGCAGCGGGTGATCGGGTTCGCCGGCCGACAGCCAGAACGCGTGCACCGCACTCGGGTCGACATCGGGGATCCCGACCGCCGGATCCCATCCTCCGAAGTATCCTGACGCCAGATCGATCATCTGCAACGAGCCGTTGTGGTTGAACACGAAGGCACCATGGGAAATTGTGCGCTCGGCGGTGTCCCAAGTCTTGACGAGAAGCGCACTGCGGCCTCGGTTCTCCCAGCGCGTCTTCTCGTCGACGTCGCGGTAGGACTGGTGGGCTCGCGCACCCAGCAGGCGATCCGCCACAGTATGAAGAGCAACGACCCCGACACCGATCTGGTCGAGCTCCGCGCGCGCCCACCACCCCAGGACGGCGGCGGGTGTCCTTTCGAGCGTGTTCACCCGGATCTTCACGACCTCGTCGGCGTGATAGGCGTTGGCCACGATTCCTAGCAGCAGCCCGCACAACGGATCGGATTGGCGCGCATCCGCGGTCATTGATTCTGGAATCTCTGTCGGCGCTTCCGACATGCCGGCCCGGCGCGCCTTCTCCGCAAAGTCAGCCTGTTCGTCGACCAGCCTTCTGATGTGCCACGAAAGGTAATCCATGGCCTCTCGACGCTGCCGTTCGATCCGTCGATGGTCGACCAGTGCCTTCAGAAGTGCCTGTCTGCGTTCGTAATTCGCACCAGCGCGGCGCAGCGCCTTGACCGCTTCGGATGGTTGAGCGAGCACACGCTCGAGCATCGCCTCGCTGTCGGGCATGAGGTCTAGCTCCTGCAGAATCCCGGCCGATTCGAGCGGACGCAGCGCTGCGTCCAACGCCGCCGACGCGCCGCGCGCCCGCAACACATCCATCAGCCGCTGCTCCACCAGATCACGCTGGACACCCACCCTCACGTGCAGCTCGGCCACCATTCGGCCACGGTCGACAGCCAGCTCCTCGATCGCGTCGAGCCGAACCCCCGTCTGCCGGTGCCATTCCGGAACCGACAAACCTTCGAACTCTGGTTGCATTTCCTGCGCGACCCGCCGCGCCTTGGCGAGGTCCACCCCCGCCGCCTCGAACCACGCCATGCCGAACAGTGCGATCATCCTGCGCGCCCGGCGGGCGAAGTAATCATTGGGCAACGGATCGTGCTCGAGGTCGCCGCGGAAGGCGTTGGAGTGGTCGATGCCGTAAGGACTGCTGATTCCCGAACGCGACGGATCGGCCATCCAGTCGTCCCGCTCCCGACCGTGATGGCCCAGCGCCATATCCAGGAACCCGATCCGGCGCCCCGCAAGGGTGTCTGAATACGGCCAGCATGCGTCGTCACCGAGTCGGCGCATGTCACCGAACACAGCGGGCAGCTCTCGTCCGGTCACACCCTCGACGAAGGCCACATAGACGGTGACACCATGGGTGTCCCCTTCACCGATCTCGCCGACGAATACCTCGGGTATCGGATTATCTTCTCTGTCGAACAGACGCGCCGCGAACCGTGAGAACAGCAGCTCCGCCTTCGCCTGAACGACGGAACCAACGGTCTTACGGATCACCTTGAACGCGAAATCGGCTGTGTCCCAGGTGAGTTTTTGAACTATGACGGCGGCCCTCGGCTGGTTCCGCCTCTCCTTCTTCAGCGTCTCGACGGTCGGCTCGCCCTGCGCGAATGCGGCGCGCACCTGTTCCTCCAGCGACAGCTTCCTGGCGCGCAAGGAGAACGTGTCGGCCAAGTTGTGATACGCCTCGGCAACCTCCACCGGTATCGGCTGGTCGACCACGACACCCTTACCCGGCAATTCGTATAGGCCGGTCACTTCGGAAACGATCACAGCAACCACAGCGTCCGGGGCCGGGATCTGTTCGGGGTCGGTCCGGAAACCGAATCGGATGTAGTTCTCCACCGTAACGTTCGGAGCGACCACGCTGACATGGCGAATGCCGGGCCACTGTCGCATGAACGTCGCCCGTATCCGCCGCAGATGGAAGGGCGCGCCGAACACAAGCACCGACCCGACCTCGATCCCTTCCCGCTCCAGCATTTTCGCCGACTCCAGCGCATTCCCCTGGGTGTTCTCGGCCGACGGCTCCTGAATCACCAGCGGGGACCGCAAACCCAACCGCTGCGCTTCCATCCGGAACGCCCTCGCCTCCCCTCGATAGCCAGAGAACACGACCGGGACGTGTAATCCCTTCTCTTGCAACAGATTCGCGGCAGTGGCCGCCGCGATGTTGTCCCATTGGCTACCGAGCACCACGACTGCATCGCAACCGGGATCCAGTGCCCACTTCGGGTCATGCCGAAGGAAATCCCACACGGTCGTCAGATCAGCGAGCATCCGGTCGGTGTCCACGCCCCGTGCCCGCAAACCCTCGAGCCATGCGTCATAGGTCTCAGTCGAGAGCACATGCGGACCGACCAACTCACCACCGGGCTGCTGTTCCACATGGTCGCTCACCGCTTCGATGACATCGAATTCCCGTACCCCCCACCAACGAACGTGTTCCATGATCCGCGCACCGAGGCGAGTGTCCTCGCCGCGCAGCGTCACAACCTCCCGCGGCGACGGATACTGATCCGGCGAACCCGCAAACCTGGCACGCAGTTGCGCCAACTGTTCCCGATCCGCAGGCGTAGCGAACTGGTCAACCTCCACGATTCCCGCGATCACCGCACCGACAGAATCCGCCAAATACTCCGGATCCCAGGCGAATCCGAGCCTCGCCCACACCCCTGTACCATCGTGATCGGCGATGACCCTCATCCGCTGCACCCCTGCGCGCGGGAACAAGGACTCCGCTGCGGCAAGGATCGCCCGAGAGAATCCACGCCCCTGCGCGTCTTCATCCAGGTGTATCCAGACATCCTCGAACACGACGTTGCCGGAATCGTCCCGCCGGAACGTCCCCATCATCCGGCCGACCTGCCGCACAGCATCGTCAACCACAGCGGCCTCGACATCGATAGCGGGCCGCGCCGGCGCACCGGCCGATCGATCGAAGGTGTACTCGGCGATAACCCCGGCTAACCGGAAGGGACCGTATTGCCGCTCTAGCCAACGCAGTTGGACAGTCAGGTCGTGATCGTCAGCCAACTCTTCAGTGACGTCCAGCAACCGGCCGATCGGCGGAATATCGTCCGTTGCACCACCCTTGGATGACGTCGACCCGCCCGAACCGCTCCCATCCCCCGGATCGCCCCGTACTGTGTCGCTGGGCTCAGTACTGGTCGGCCCCTCGATGTACGCGGTGACAATCTTTCGCCGCCCCGCCTCGAACGCCCGCTTTGAGCGGCCTCTGCCGAGATTGCCTGCGCTTGAGCAGAAATGTGAGATTGCCGCAGACACAATGGCATCCGAGAGCCTAAGAGCCCGGCCCATCTCCCGAACAAACCGTTCCGAAAGTTGTGAGTCCCCAGCCTCGACCCTCGCGACCTGGTTGCTGGTGTATCCCATGCCCCCAGCCAGGTCGACCAGCCTCATGCCAGCACCCAGGCGACTTACCTGCACCCATTCATGCCCATCCCCAGGAGCGAAACTCAGTGGATGCACAGGCCCCTTCTCGCGGAGATACAGAAACGTCCGCGTGGCTGCCAGTTCGCGCTCAGCCAACCGGCCACTATTTTGACAGAACCGCTCGATCGCAACCGCGACAATCACGGTCGGAAGCTCAAGAGCCCGGCCCAACGCCAGTACAAACCGCGCCGAAAGCGGCGCCAACCCCGCTTCAACCATCACGACCCGATGTCTGGAATACCCCACACGGCGAGCCAGTTCGGCCTGCGTCCACCCCGTACCCGCGCGACTTCTCCCGGCCCACTCGCCGCCCTGTGCGGACGTGAACCCCATTGGATCCACCGCTCCTCCGGCGCGGGTATTGCGGGGACAGAAGCGCTCGATGGAGGCACACACATTCGCGGACGGCAACCGCAGAACTCGGCCCAATGCCAGAACGAACTGCACCGAAAGCGGCGCCAACCCCGCTTCTACCATCGCAACTTGGTGCCTGGAGTACCCCATACGGCGAGCCAGTTCGGCCTGCGTCCACCCCGTACCCACGCGACTCGTCCGCGCCCACTCGCCACCCTGTCGTGGCGTGAAACCCAATGGATCTATCGGCCCTTCACCCCGCGGCTGTCCTTGCGCCGCGCGAAGATCCAGATACCGCCGCGCGGCCTTGAGTTCACCCTGCGGTATTCCGAGGACCCGTCCAATCTCTTCGAGGCGTTGTGGCTCGGGCGAACGCTTACCTGCTTCTATGTATGAAATTGCCTGCCGAACCAGGTGCAAGCGACTCGCGACGACCTTCTGGCTCAGTCCAGCTAGCACCCGGCGGCGCCGGAGGTACGTGCCGACAAGGTCGGCACCTTCGCTGTACTCTGGGACATCCTGACGCCTGAGGCCGGGTACCAGCGATTCACCCAATGCGGGATAGACCTGTCGGACTTCTGGAGCGTTTCGCATCAACGAAAGCGCAAGCTCGACTGTCAGCTCACTATGGCCCGCTTCGATAGCCGCCCAGGAGCCGGCATCACCCTCCGTGAGCGAATCCATTTCAGCGGGCTCAGCCCCCAGATACTGGCGAATATCGGCTGCCCACACCGATAGAGGTGAACCCGGCTCAGGTTGAGGAATCGTGGATTCGTTCGTCGAATCGTCGGACGTCGACCGCTCCTCGACGCTATCCGGTTCCTTGTCACGTACCTGCGGCCGCTCCGCAGCATCGCCGACAGGCAACTGAGCCGCACCGCGGCCGCCGGCGGCGGACTCAGTTGCAAGTCCTGCTCGTTCACGGCGGTACCGGAGGAACTCTCCGTCATCCGCGTAGCCTTCCCGGTACGCTGGCCTGCCCTGGTCCATGAGTCCGGGGGCGAGGTTCTCGCCGAGAACGGCATAGAGGGAGCGAAGTTCTGGGACCGCGCGCATCAACCCCAGCAGTTCGTGAACCATCGGCTGTCGATCGCCGGTTTCGATCGCCTCCCATGTGCCGGTGCCCGCCTCGATCAGGGCATCCATCTGGTCAGTGGAAAGCGCGAGGTGCGTGCGCATCGCGGTTGCCCACCTGGCGGCGGGTTCGCCCGGGTGCGGGCGCGGAATCGCATCGTCCACTAGAGCGCTCGAATCAGTGTGCTGCCCTGTAGGTTCCGACGGCCGGCTATTCGGAAGGCCCGGCTGCGCATCAGGATGATCGGGCGTGATGTCGAACTCCATCACGACGGCGAATGTGTCGTAGCGGGCCCGCGTGTGCACGAGCAGATAATCGATGGCTCCCGCAGCACGAGCTGCCTGCACGTCGGGATCTGCCTGCAGGGCGGGGTCGTTGTCGAGCATCCATTCGAGGTATCGCCGGGTGCCCTGCTGATAATCGATCCCGTCGATTGTCCTGGTGCCCAGGCGGAGCTCGTCGATGTCGGATACGTCGCCCTGGAGGAGAGCAAGGCTGGATTTGGCTTCGATGACGATGAGCCGCGGTGAGGCGCCTGGGAGAATCCCCACGACATCGAGACGGCCGAACTGATCGGGCACCCACTCCTCGCCCCCGGAAATCACGCGGGCGCCAAGCGATTCCAGATAGTCTCGGGCCGCGATCATCCCCACCTCAGCGGAGATCTGCATGGCGAAGCTGTCCACTTCCTTCGCTTGGCGCACCACCTCGGCCAGGCGGTCGAGTTTGGCGAGCGCGTCGACATCGCCAGCAGCGCGTGCCTCCTGGCGGCGATCGTGGAGGTGCGACTTCTTGCGCCATTCGCTGTCTGGAATGCCGAGCTCTCTACTGAGCTCGGCGATCTCGGACCGCGGCTCGGCCGGTGTCTCGATCAAGCGACGATGGTCCACCAGATCCTGAATATGTTGACGGGTCTCCGACGGCAGCTCCCATCGGCGCGCAGTACGCACCATCGCAAGCGATTCGGCCAATGGAGGAGCAGTGGCGTCGTCGTCGCGGGCTGCCTGCAGTGCGTCTCGCACTTCCTGGTCGGTGACCGACAGGTCCACCCACACCGGCCAGTGGTCGCTCGAGAAGCCCGTACGACGGCCGAGGCGGGAGACTCCACCGACCGCAACGCCGAAATGGCTTGTCGCCCAGATCAGATCCTGTGATCCGCCCTGCGGCACTGTGCTGACGATGTCCCCGCGCGAGGGCGTGAGCCCTTCGAAGAGATCGCCGTACACGGCGGCGGGCCGTGGTGTGTTGAAGTCGCCGACGAGGACCGACGGGCCTTGGATCAGCGAACGCAGCATTTGTCCGGTCTCGATGGCGAATTCGGCACCCGGCCCGTGCTCGAAGCTGTGCTCTGAACCCAGCGGTGTCGGATGTGCGTTGAGCACCGACACACCGGCGATTCGCGCCACCTGCACGATCCGGGGGTATGCCCGAACGAGGTTGGGTCCGAAGCGAAGTTCGAAATCCGGCGACGGCAGTTCGTGCGAGACACCATCGTCGATCGGGAGTTTGCTGATGATCGCCAAGCCGAGCGTCTTGGTCGTATCCATGTGCGAGGGGCACATCGGGCTCACGAAAACGTTGTCGTAGCCGAGCAGGTCGGCCAGCCGGTCCGCGATGGAGGTGCCGTCCGCGGCGATCTCCACCTCCTGTAGGCAGATCACATCGACATCGAGCAGCCGCAGTTGTTGTGCGAATCCCAGCGCATCGATCGGCAGGTAGTCGAACTTCTTGTCCGACAACCGCATCGGCCGCCCACCCGCGATGTTCCAGGACGCTACCCGCAACGACCGGTCCGGGTCGGTCCCTCGACGTGCCGCGCCCAAGAAGTCGGTCGGGGGGGCCATGTCGTACTTGAAGACCATCCGCTCGCCATGTTCCGTGGCGATCCGGCCAGCCTTGGCTGCGGTGATCTCGCCGTGCAGCAGCATGTAGCCGAGTTCACCTGCGACATACGCATTTTCGCGGCGGAGATCAGGAACATCCAAGGTATAGCTCGGCGAGTATTGATGTCCGGTATCCGGATCCATGAACCCGAGGTTCTCGAGCACACGCTCGGCGAACTCTTCCCGGACAGTCTTCGACTTCACACCGGCAGGCAGGTCGCTGGGGCGGGCGTTGGCGTACGCGTCGACGAAGGCCAAGCCTTCCTCGACCGTCCGGATCCGTACGCCATGCTCGGCCGCGACCCGGCCGCCGACACGCGCCGCCGAGTACCGCACGGAGAAGATATCTTCGACGGCCAAGGCGAGCGCCTTCCACACCGCATCAGCGCGTCCGAGCCCACCGAGATCCGCATCCGTCACTGCCCGCGAGCTGTCATTCGGATGCCGCGCGCCAGGTTGCGCACCGATCGATTCGGTGAAGGTTGTGCCACGGACTGCCTGATACAGCCGCATCGCGGCCACACGGTCGATACCGAGCATGCGGGCGTGGGTGTGAACCAGTCTGGCCGAAAGGAGTTCATCGAACCCGATGCGATTGTCGCGGAACCGGCCGCCGCCGTACTTGGCGTCGCTGTACGCGTCCGCGGCGAGCGCGGTCAGGATCGCCAACGGCGAGGCGCCGTTGTTGATCATGTCCTGGACCAGCTCCCGCAGACCGTCCAGCAGGTCGAACCCGTTGTGATACAGCGCGGGAACACCGAATTCCTCGTGCTCGAGAGCCCCGATGATCTGGTTCGCCAGCCCGATGTCCGGGTCGCCGTAGAGCGTGAACACAGTGTGCATTCCGTTGGCCGCCAGCCAGATAAACCGTTCGGCTTCGGGGTGACCGAGCACATCGGCCGGGAGGATCGACTTGACCATCTCGATCTCGCGAGCCAGAAAATGCTGCGGCAAAGGCGGATTCAGTGGGTCCTGCAGGTGCCGCCGCAGGGTCGCGAGCCATGGGTCCCGACCGGTCTGCCCCTGCTTCCACGCGTAGACATCCGGCAGGCTCGCGATCCGCAGTCCCTTCCTGACGTGCCCGTCCGGCATGAGTTCCCGCATGCGCCAAGCCCGGCTGTGCAACGCCTCGTGCGAAAAGCCGACGCCCAACCCGATTCCGACTTCCCAATCGCCTTGCCGCACGACCACACGACCGTCCGGCGTCCGTGTTTCCACCCACCCCGGCTGCTCGCGCAGGTAGCGGTAGGCGGCCTCAGGAACAGACACCCGGAAATCCTGGGGCTGGGGCAACATGCCTGCACCCAGTGATTCGTAGATCGCGTGATCGCCAACCAGAATCGCGTCGCGCGCGATGCGCTCACCGAGCATCCGGACGACGGAGGCATGAATCGCCGCCGTCCCAACCGAATCCACCTCCCTGACGAATCGATGCTCCGGCCACGGGTCATTCGGCCGATCCTGTGTCGACCAGCCAGCGATTGGTCCCGGTCGCGACTGATGCGGGAACGGTGACCCGGCCGCATCGATCGGATACAGCGGATCGCCTGGACGTGCTCCCGCTGCGACAGCCTCCGCACGAGCCGCGGCGCCGAATCCGTGCCGCTTGTATACGTGGACTTGGTCAGGCCGGGAGCTGGCAGTAGCCGGATCAAACATGCCGACGAAGTGTCCGCCCAAGTCGAACATCGGCAATTCACCGGTTTCGACGACGGTACGCCGACTGTAGGAGTCGAGAATTTCGCGCTCCACGGGTTCGTTCATCACGAGATAGGTGTGCGACCGCGCGGCGGCTCCCTCACCATAAGTCTCGACCACTACCGCACCGCGACCCGCGTAGGCAAACCGGACCCCGTCCGGCACATCGCGATACGACTGCCCATTTTCGCCACCGAACAGCCACGTCGCGATCCCTTCGCGACCACCTGCGTCGGGCTCCTTGAACGCCCCCATGATCCCCGAGAACTCGACCGGCTCCATCCCCGGATGCTGGATCGGCTCGCCCGGAATCACGGCCACCGGATCGCCATCACGATGCGGGCCGTAAATCCAATTGAGGGATACCGCAAGCGCAGGACCGCACCATGCGTCGTCCGTCGGGTGCAGCCCGTCAAGCGGATTGCCGGCGGGACGAAGCCCAGCGAGACTGGCGCCCGCCTCCCGCGCGAGCCGAACGCCGTGCTGCACCAACGCTTCCCGATGGGCCAGGCGGCGCATCCACACCGTGCCGTCGATATCGGCCTCGCGAATGTTCTCCATGATCCGGTCGTAGGCGGACATTGCCTTACCGAGTTCGTCGAGCAGCTCCGCCGAGACACCCGCCGCGCGCAGTGCATCGATGGTCCGTTCCGGGCGTGATAGCGCGGCAGCCACGGCGGTGTGGTCGTCGGGCTGTAGGCGGCGTGACAACGCATCGGCCACGACGGCACTATCCTCGCCGGACGCCACCCGCAATGCGGAGGCGATACGCACTTCGGCACGCGCCTTTCCGATTTCCATCTCGATGCGGGCGCGAACCTTGTCGGTGGCCGTCTGCACGAACTCGTCGAACCGCCCCCGGACCTTCGCATACCAGTCACCATGCCCGAGCGCCTCGTACTCGGATCGCACTGATTCGAGTTCCGCTTGGGCGTGCGCCAGATACTCCTGCGGCGCGGACCGCTCCAGCGCACGAAGGCCGAACCAGGCGACGAAGTCACGGAGACGTGCTGCGAAATGGCTAGAGGACACGGGCGCTTCGGGTGACTCTTCGTGGTCGTATGCGACCAGATCTTCCGTCACGTTTGACGAGTTGCGATCGGTTTCTGCGATGAGGAGATCGTGGAACCCGCGGCGACGCCCCTCCTCCGAGTCGGCATATGACCAGAACCAGAGGTCGAAGGAATTCTTCAGTTTGCCCGCCAGCACCGCATCACGGCGCACGTCGGCGATGGAGCGTCCGGCCGCGAATTCCGAGTAGACCTCGTAGCGCACGCTCCCGTCGACCATGATCGGTTTATCCGTGATGAAGACGGGGGCCACTTTCGCCTGGGCCACCCTGCTGCCCACCAACGAACCCAGATACTCCTTGTGGGCCCAGCTCCGGGCAGTGGCGTACTTACGTACCGCGATGAGGTCAGCACCGAAGGTGAGCTTCTGAACCACTGGTCCGGCCCCTCTGACACCGACATCGGTGAGGTCTTCGACCGTCGGATCACGCATCACGATGGCGTCCTGCAGCCGCTCAGCGAAACTCGTCATCCCAGGCGGTGCTTCCTCCGCGGGCCACTGCAACCGCCACAGGACGTATTCGGGTCGCGTGTACCGATATCCGTTCTCCTGGATGAACGCCGCGGATCTCGTCAGCGTCTCCACCAGATTCGCCGGATCCATCTCGGGCACCGACTCCCGCCACTGAGCGAACTCGACATCGATCCATCCCGCCGCCCCCAATCGGCTCCACGCATTGCGCAACGCCGTTTCGGCCACTTCGGCATCCACGCGCGCCGGCCAACTCGGCCCGGAGTCGGCCATCGGGCCCGAACGCGAGACCTGGGGCGCGACATCGTCACGATCCGACCGCGACTCCTTGTCGTCGGACAGCTCCGAGGGGTTGCCCCAGCGCCGATGCGGACCTTCGTTGTAGGCGCGGACCACATCGACGAGGATCTCGGCCGCCTCCAGACCAACCTTATCGATAAAGCGACGCAACGCCTTCAGCCCGGCCTCGTAAGCGACTCGTTCCGGATACGGTGCATCAGGCGAACGTTCCGCCGCCTTGACCGCCTTCTGATACGCCTTATGGTAGGCGTCGGTATAAGCCCGTTCCACAGGTCCGATCGCAATCCGGCGACCCGCGTTCCGCAGCGCCCGGAACGTTTCGATCTCCTGGGCGAAACCAAGGCTGCGCAACCTGCGCATGGCAGGAGTATCGGCAGGCGGCGGCACCGGAATCGTTTCGGCGGCGGGCGGAACCCCGTGCGCCCGATCCCATTCCGCACCATACCGGGTAGCGAAACTCTCGCCGCCCACGAACGGGCCGACAACGTGGAACTGCGCCCGCACCGCCCGCACACCCGCCCGGAAAGCGGCGGCGTTCAGCGCCCAGCCAGGCACGCTCGCGTCGCGGCGGTGCGCATCCTCCGTGATCTTCAGGGCGTCGCGGTACGCCTCGAGATAGACGAACTCCACGAGGAACGCGTCGGGGGAGTCGGGCTCCTTAATGCTGACTCCTTTTCGTAAGCGGCTGACTTCTTTTCGTAAGCGTGCGCGCATCGTTTTGCCGCGGAACCAACCAAGGCTCCTTGCAGCCTCAAACGCCAACGCATGAGCCTCAGCCTGACGGTCGAGCATCCGGCCGACATAGTCCTCCCGCTGCAAGATCGACCGCTCCCGCACCCAGCCGGGTGTTTCCCGCAACATATCGGCCATCGCGACCGCACGGATCAGATCAGTGGAGTAGCGCCGACTAAACGAAGGACTCCAGTTTGTATCCAGCATCACCGTATTGGTCGCCGGATGATACCCATGCGCGGGGCCGTTAGACCCGTCTCGGCCGCCGGAACGGTCATGAACCTCCGCCTCGTTACTCAGGCGGACGTCGATTCCGTACTGCTCGAGCAACGAAACGGCCCACCTGCCGATATGGGTGGCACCCCTGTTCATCCGGTTGGTACGTCTGCGCACCACATTCTGGAGATCGGAAACGTAGTCGCTGAGCGTTTTCCGAGGCGGAGCTGCCGAATTCGCTTGTCGCGCCGTATTTTCAGCATCCTGGCTCGGTTGCCTCGGACCATCGTCGGCACGCGGGCGCGGTTCGGCCCCGACGCGGCGCCCGTCGAAGACGTCCGGAACGCGGGCCGTCCGCACCGTTCCCGACTCGTCGACGACGACCCGGATCAGATCCGCGGGCTCCAGATGAGCGTGCCGCACCAGTTCGGCGTCAGCGGGTAACGTGTCCAGCAGGTCCTCTCGGACCCTGGTCGCGATCGCGCGCTCGGTCGCCCTCACCCCTGCGGACGCGTCGCTGTGCCGTTGCGTCAGTTCGGTGATCAGGCTCAACTCACCGGCGAAGTAAGTGGCCGTGTGGCGATGAAGCTCCCAGAGTTGCTCGACCCGGGCCGCCCTGGTGTCGGCCTGTTCCGCCTCGGGGATTCGGCGGTTGAGGCCCTGGAAACGAGCGAACACCCGATCCCAGGCGCCCTCGATCCGCCGCAGTTCGCGGGTGGTCGCCGCGTGCTCGCGTACCAACCGCTGCACCTGCCGCGCGGCGTCTCGTGTCCGCGGCACATATTCCACCCAAGACTCCGCCGCACCACCCGGCTGTCTCGCCGCCTCCCACTCCGCATGCTGCACCGCGCGGTATGCAGCCCCGGAACCCGGCCGCCCGTACTCGCCGTACAGCGAGTTCGCCAGCAACGCACCGATTCCCGCCTCATGACCGACTGCACGCAGCCGCGTCCCAGACGACTCCGGATCAGTACGAACACTCGCTTCGGTAGCCGACCGGAAGGCATCGCGGTACACCGACCGCATCTCGCCGCGATACACCACCTCCACCTTCGAGAGCATTACACCGGTGACATACCCGAGCCCCGAAGCATCCAACTGCTCCTCGAACTCGAGTTCCCGACCGAACGCAGACGCTTCGATACGCTCCTCAACCGCAAGATGATCCGCCAAATCCAACGCCGCGATCCGAGACGACAACACCTCGACAACCCCAGACAAAATCGCCCGCACCCGCTCCGCCATCCGCACCACGGCCGCGGCCTTCTCGGCATCGGAGCGATCATGCGTATCGATGACGATGTCCATCGTCCGGCCGTTGAACGTGTCCGCCTCGCCCGCAGCGATCACACGCCCGGCACCGAGGTCGGCGAACCGCACAGCCGCACCCGCCTCGCGGAGCACAGCGGCAGCCTCGCGCCCGATCGCGGTGTGCGACAACACCTCCCAGACCCGCACGAACTCCTCATCCGGAATCTCCCACAACCATCCATCGGGCTGTGCCCCATCGCCGTAGACGGCCCGCCGGACCTCCTCCTGAACCAGCGCTACGCGCTCCGACTCCGCGTCGTCGCCTTCTGGCTGATCCGCGTGCCCCAACGTCACCTCGACCACGTCGGTATCCACGCGCGCCGGCCAACTCGGCCCGGAGTCGGCCATCGGGCCGGAGCGCAAGACCTGGGGCGCGACATCGTCACGATCCGACCGCGACTCCTTGTCGCCGGACAGCTCCGAGGGGTTGCCCCAGCGCCGATGCGGACCTTCGTTGTAGGCGCGGACCACATCGACGGCGATCTCGGCCGCCTCCAGCCCGACCTCATCGATAAAGCGACGCACCCCCTTCAGCCCGGCCTCGTAAGCGACTCGTTCCGGATTCGGTGCATCAGGCGAACGTTCCGCCGCCTTGACCGCCTTCCGGTACGCCTTGTCGTAGGCGCGGGTATAGACCCCCTCCACATGTCCGATCGCGATCGGGCGACCCGCGTTCCGCAGCTCCCGGTACGTTTCGAACTCCCGGGCGAAATCTCGGCTGCGCCGCATACGCGTGGCGGGAGTATCAGCAGGCGGCGGCACCGGAATCGTTTCGGCGGCGGGCGGAACCCCGTGCGCCCGATCCCAATCGGCACCGTACCTGGTGGCGAAACTCTCGCCATTCTCGAACGGTCCGACGGCGTGGAGCACCGCCCGCACCGCCCGCACACCCGCCCGGAAAGCGGCGGCGTTCAGCGCCGCGACAGGCATGGCGGGCTTGTAACGATAGTCCTTGGATGCGACCTTGTACGCCTTGTCAAAGGCCAACCGGTAAACGATCTCCAGGTTGTCGGGAGGGGCAAGATTTGGATCGGGAAGGTAGAGGCGTTCACTCTCGAATGACAGGGCATAGGCCTCGGCGCACCGATCGAGCATCCGGCCGACATAGTCCTCCCGATGCAAGATCGACCGCTCCCGCGCCCAGTCGGGTGTTTCCCGCTGCATGTCGGCCATCGCGGCAGCACGGATCATGACCTGATGAACATCCGTCCCGAGGGGCAATACCACGGTATTCGTCGCCGGGCGATACCCGACGATCTCGTTGTTCACACCTGACCAATATCTGCCCCGTGCGTCCGGCTCGAGGCTCACGCGGACATCGATTCCGTGCCGTTCGATGAACGACACCGCCCACATGAAGATCCGGTTCGCGTTATCCCCATCGGTAGATGGCGGCTTTGTCCACGGCTCCCGCTGCGAGTCCCAATGATCTGAAGCTATGTCGCTGAGCGTCTTTCGCGGCTCAGAAGGCGGATTCTCGTGTCGCGTCGTGTTTTCGGCGTCACCGGTTGCATGACCGCGGCCGTCGTCGGGTTGCGGAAGCGCCTCGGACCTGGCGGGCCGCACGTCGAAGGCGTCCGGAACGCGGGCCGCCCGCACCGTTCCTGACTCGTCGACAAGGACCCGGACCAGATCCGCGGGCTCCAGATGAGCGTGCCGCACCAGTTCGGCGTCAGCGGGTGATGTGTCCAGCAGGTCCTCTCCGACCCTGGTCGCGATCGCGCGGCCGACGTCCTCGAGCCGGGCGGACAGCTCCGTATGGCGCTGGGTCAGCTCGGCGATCAGGCACTGTGCGGT
Organism: Nocardia sp. NPDC052566; assembly: GCF_044547285.1. Taxonomy (NCBI): domain Bacteria; kingdom Bacillati; phylum Actinomycetota; class Actinomycetes; order Mycobacteriales; family Nocardiaceae; genus Nocardia; species Nocardia sp. NPDC052566. Next base: position 1,779,819 of record NZ_JBIUAF010000001.1, read on the forward strand.
GATGGAACTGCCAATATAATCAAAACCGTCGAACTCCTCGTGCGCGTGGCTGAGCAGTTCGAGCCTGGCCGCCCAGGTGTCGGCGGTCAGGCGAGGTCTGCGCCCGTATCCGTCCAACAGGAAGTCGTCCATCCAGTCGAGCACGCGATCCCAGGCGCCCTCGATCCGCCACAGTTCGCGGGTGGTCGCCGCGTGCTCGCGTACCAACCGCTGCACCTGCCGCGCGGCGTCTCGTGTCCGCGGCACATATTCCACCCAAGACTCCGCCGCACCACCCGGCTGTCTCGCCGCCTCCCACTCCGCATGCTGCACCGCGCGGTATGCAGCCCCGGAACCCGGCCGCCCGTACTCGCCGTACAGCGAGTTCGCCAGCAACGCACCGATTCCCGCCTCATGACCGACTGCACGCAGCCGCGTCCCAGACGACTCCGGATCAGTACGAACACTCGCTTCGGTAGCCGACCGGAAGGCATCGCGGTACACCGACCGCATCTCGCCGCGATACACCACCTCCACCTTCGAGAGCATTACACCGGTGACATACCCGAGCCCCGAAGCATCCAACTGCTCCTCGAACTCGAGTTCCCGACCGAACGCAGACGCTTCGATACGCTCCTCAACCGCAAGATGATCCGCCAAATCCAACGCCGCGATCCGAGACGACAACACCTCGACAACCCCAGACAAAATCGCCCGCACCCGCTCCGCCATCCGCACCACGGCCGCGGCCTTCTCGGCATCGGAGCGATCATGCGTATCGATGACGATGTCCATCGTCCGGCCGTTGAACGTGTCCGCCTCGCCCGCAGCGATCACACGCCCGGCACCGAGGTCGGCGAACCGCACAGCCGCACCCGCCTCGCGGAGCACAGCGGCAGCCTCGCGCCCGATCGCGGTGTGCGACAACACCTCCCAGACCCGCACGAACTCCTCATCCGGAATATGTAACAACCAGCCATCCGGCTCCGCCCCATCGCCGTAGACCGCCCGCCGGACTTCCTCCCGCACCAGCGCTTCACGCTCCCGCACCGCGTCGTCGCCATCCGGGTGATCCGCGTGCCCCAGCGTCGTCGCGTCCGCCTCGGCATCCACCCACCCCGGCCCACTCGTAGCGGAGTCAGCAACCACCGCGTGCAGCTGCGGCATCGCGGCCGTCTCGGTGTCCGCGCCGTAGATCAGATCGAGAGCGAGCTGCTCGATCCACTCGACCTCGCGTGCAGCGGCTCGAGCCCGGGATTCCGCGGCACGCGCCGCCTGCTCGGCGCCGCTCTCCTGGTGGCTCGCCATTTCCTTTCGGGCTGTTGACAATTCGGTGTACGCGGCATCGCGACGATCGGCGAGTTCGAGGAGTACTGCCCGATCGTCGCTGTCCAGCGGATGAGTGAATTCGCTGTCGCTGACCTCGATGACGAGGACGGGCCCTTCGCCGAGGACGTCCACGGTGAATGCCTGTGATCTTGCGCCGCCGTGGGAGACCGCACGGAATCGGCCACCGTTATTCATCACTGTGAGTACGTGCCCGCCAAGATCTTCGAGCCCCACTGCCACCTGTACTGTTGCCCCGGCGACGAGTCGCGCGACGATTTTGTCGTAGGCGGCCCGGCCAGAGAGAACGGGTTGGTAGCTCGCGCCGGTCTCGGCCATGCTCACGAACAGCGGCGTCCCTTCCAAACCGGGTTCCCGTGTCGACGACGGCACAGGGGCGTTGGTGAGGCCGGTGAGAGTGAGCATTCCCAGTGGATGGCAGTCGTCCTCGAGCTGAGCCGGGTCGACCGGGTCCGAAAAGCGCTGCCTGGCTTGGAACGCGGCAGTCAACCCCCGGTCCACGCGTTCCATTTCGCGTGCGGCGGCGTCTCTTTCGGCTTCCAGGTTCGGCAGCGATTCCAACCGCGACAGCGCCTCCGCCGGTGCGGTGCGCAACTCTCGACGCAGCTCATCGATCTCGCCGAGGTAGTGCTCGTACCGAACGAACGCCCGCCACCATTCCGTATCCAGCGCCAGCAGCCGATCAGCCTCGGCCTGAACTCGATCACTCTCGGCAACAGCGCTGTTCAGTTCGTCGGCCAACCGACGCCGATCCGGATCATCATGCGAATGCTCAGCGAGCGCACGCTCGATTTCCGCGACCCGCCGCTCCGCACGGCCGTGCTCGATGATCGTGGCGGAGAGCCGCCGGACCTGCGCAAGCCGCTGCGGGTCATCTCGCGGAGCGTCGTCGCGGACCGGTTCGTCGACATCAGTGACCCACACCCGCCCCTCCGGCTCGATATCGACTCGCAGGTCGGCCTGCGGGATTGCCTCGCCAGCTTCGGGCAATGCCTCGACCGCGCGGGCAAGTTCCTCCACCCGCATCCGCAGATGTATCTGCTCGTCGATCGGAGCGCTGCGAACCACCGCCAGCAGCCGAGCGATCGACTCGTGCGCCGCGGCCAGTTCGACAAGCAAGGGATTCTCGGGCAACTCGTCCAGCGAGATCTCGAACGCATCGATCACAGCTGTTCGCGCGCGCTGGTATGCCTCCCGGGGATTGTCCGGGGCGACAGGTTCGGCAACGCCGGGAACGCCGTCGAGCGGCAGGCCGTGTACGGCGTCGGACGTCTGCTCCCACGTCGCCACTTCCTCGACGACCACCGCCGTACGGTCGAGGATCAACCAGTCCTCATCGGGTGAATCGGCTCGGAAATGGATTCGGTACGCCTGTATGCCCATCGCTGCGGCGAAACAGCTGAGATCCGACAGCACTGTCATTTTGTGCCCAAGAGACGTGCGGCGCGCGACGACGTCCGGCGTCTGCTCCAGTCGCGACAGTTTCTGTTGCTCGCGCCGAACAGCCGCGAGCGCTTCACGCTGATGGTGACGCAACGAGTCCGCGTCGGAGACATTGGCGTTCGGCCGCATGGCCATTCGCATCACGGTGGCAGTGACGCCACTGGCATACTCCATCGCGGCATCGCGGCGGGTGGTGACCCATGTTCCCTGGCCACTGGCACCGGGAAAATGTGGGCCGGACTGGAACTGAGCCGCGCGGACACGTCTCGACACAGCCCGGAAAAACTCGGCTCCTCCCGCGGCCACGATCGCGTCGAGTTCGGCCGGATTGGCGACCTCGGGAAGTCCGTCGAACCCCTGCCTACGATAGATCGCCATGAGCAGAGGGCGAGCACCCGCATTCTCGTGATCGCCTCGAGCAGCTGCGATTTCGTCATAGTCGAGCTCGTCGAGCAGGTTGCGGCCCGCCGATAGCCTGCGTCCAACTTCATGCTCGACGTCCAACCGATCGCCTTCAGGTGAAGGCAACACCAATGATGCGGCGGCCGAATCGTCGAGTTCGGTTCGCGCGGTGGCTGTTTCGGTGTCGAACAGCTCGGGAGCCACGTCGAACAGCCTGCGCTGCAACCGCATGATGGCGACAAATTGTCGGCCGAGGGATGCTTGTTCGTCGGTATGTTGATCGTGGGGTTGCGTTCCATTGTACTCGGGTGCTGATGATATTGTGCCGAGCTCGGCCATGCGGCGCGTGACTTCAGCCTGCAATGTCCGCAGCGTGCGCAGGACCTGGGCGGCGCTCGCCATTTCTGATATGTGGCCGCCCAAATCGCGGATTTCGCTGCGGATTTCGGCCAATCTTGCGCGCTGCTCTGGCGTCAGGTGTCCATCGGGTTTGGCCATGTGGCCGACAACGGTCGTTCCGTCGTCTCCGGTTGCTCGGGCGCCGGCCTCGGGGATGGTCAGCGGCCGGTTGTGCGGGCTCGCGGGCCGGAGGGGACCGATAACGCTGGCTTCCACTGTCGCCAGAGCCTTTTCGTGCTGCTTGACCAGCCAGGCGACCTCGGCCCACGCGAGTCGCAACGCCGCAGCGGGCGCACCCCGCGAGGGTTGTCCGATCAGGTTGTTGGCCAGGTCGGATGCGCGTTGTTCGGCCTCTTCAGACGTGGCGCGCGCCTGTTGCGTTGCCTCCCACGCCCGTTCGATCCGCAGCACTTGCTCGACCAGGCGCGTCAAATCTGCTTCGTCTTCGTGCGAGAGGTCGAACAGCGATAGCGCGATTTCCGCGGTGCGCCGCTCCGATCGCAGGTTCTCGATCTCCTCCGCCATCGCCTGCTCGCGTTCCGACACGCTCCGCGGTGTCGGCTCATCCGGGAACCATTCCAGCGGTTCCGCTTGGGCCGCCGCCTCGTAATCGAGGGTGAGGCGCAGCAGCTTCTCGGCATAGTCGCGCTTCTCGGCATAGTCGGACTCGTCCGGATCGTGCACCGTCGCCGTGAGAGAACGCGCCTGCTCAACGCCGAACATCGCCAACTCGTCCGGCCGCAAAATGAAGGGGGACCGCTCGCCGACGGCCGCGATCTGTGCCCGGATGTCCTCCAGCAGACGCGCTTTGGCGAGGTCGAGGATCTCGGCGTCGGGCGTTCCCCAGCGTCGGAGAACCTGCTGCGGCGTGATCGGCGTGTGAGCGTCGTCGGCACCGTGGGCGACGCCTTCTGCCAGCAACTCGTTGTCATCGGGAAGTATCTCGGGATCATTCGGTGTGCCAGCACCTTCGTGGTTGCGGACCAGGTCGGCGATCTGGTTGTGCCAAGTCCCGAAGTCGACGTCGTCGCCGATCTCCTCGCGGTGCGCCTGGTACATCGCTTCCAGCGCGGTGCGCACGTATCGGCTCAACTGCCTCTTGCGCGCGGCGTCCTCGACATGGTTCATCTCGTGCGACAGCAGGCTGGCGAAGTCCTCGGCGCTCCAGTCCGCCATTTCCCCGACATCGGCGAGATTGATCACCAACTCTGCCGAACCGCGCCCATCGTCGCCTTCGCGGTAGCGCGTGATGGAAAACGAGTGTTCGTCGATGGGCTCGACCGCGACGGTCAGGTCGATGTCGGCGGCCAACTGCAGGGTCAGCGGGATGATCGAGGACTCCATCCGCCGCGCAACCTCAACCGGGAACGCGACGTAGTCGAATCCGATCGTCTTGATGCCCAGCGCCCCAAAATGACGGGCAACCTCTACCTTTGCGGCAGCAGCGGCCCCGAGATCTGTGATAGGCGCCTCCGGTTTTGTCGCGGTGATCTCGACTCGCTGGGCCGGATGCCCATCCGGTACCGTCGCGGCATCGCGCACCGCGGTCGTTCGCACGTTCTCGAACCCCTCGCGCCACAACGCGTTTCGCACCCTCTTCTCGTCGGCACCGATGGTGCGGACGCGAAGCACACCCTCCTCTTTCAGTCTCTGCAGCACCTGGTTCAGTGGCCGCTCATCCTGCAGTGGTGGCGACGGCTCATCGACCAGCCACCACACCGCCTCCCCCTCGACCACGATCTCGCCCGCAGTTCGCGAACCACTCGCCCGGAACACTTGGTCGTCCGCGCTGCGTAGCACCATCGCTCCGGTTCCCGGTTCGGACGGCGTCGCCTCGGCCCGCGTATCCGGCCACGGTTTCGCCATCCGGCCGACGATCTCGCCGCGACCGGCCGGTGGTTCCGTATCCGGATTTCGCGGTGTGGCCTCCGATTCCACCGATCCTGCCGCCGGCGGCCACACCAGTACATCGGGCGGTACCGGCCGCTGCGCCCAAATCGATTGGGGCTGTTCGCCCTCCGGGACCCACAGCTGCGGGGTACGAGCACCGGCCTGTCCCAGTCCACTCGGTCGACCGGATGAGTTGCGGGTGTAGTAGCCGAGTCCCGCAGACACGACCGCCGCTGCGCCCAAGACTCCCGCGCCCACTACTCCGGTCGCGGTGCTGCCGAGCGTCGCCAGAGTCAAGCCGCCGACCGCACCGCCCAAGAAGAGGCCGGTGCCGCCCGCCATCACGTAGCCGGACAGCGCTGCGCCGAAAGCCCTTTCGGGAACGACCTCGGGCAGGTACTCGACCAGCTTCGTGAGACTGGCCATGTTGGCCGCACCCGCAGTGGCCACGGAAGGCACGATGATCCACGGGTTGGTCGTGACAGTGAGCTCGGTGACGACAGCCGCCACCGTGGCCGGCGCCAGCGCTTGGATCCATTTCAGGTTGATGTGATCCCTGAGCCGCTTCGGCGCCACCCCGGCGAGCAGAACTCCCGCACCTCCTCCCCCGAGCAGCAATCCGGTCGTTGTCGCCGAGTAACCGGCGGCGTTGACAACCGCCGCCTGCTGCACGGCATTGATGGACTTTCCAAACCCACCCGCGAACCCGACCCCGGTCGCACCGCGAAGGTATACGTCGCGCCACAAGGCGCGGACACCGTCGAGCACGCGCGCCCGCTCGGTCGGCTCCGGCGTCATCGCGGGGAGTCTGCTCAGCATCCGCAGGTTCACCGCGAACAATCCAGCGTCCGCCCCGAACGGCAGTGCCGACGAGATCCCCCCGAGTATCGGGGCACCGAACGCACCCACGGTTACGGGGCCATAGCGGGAGACCTGTGCGAGATTTGTCGCGGTAGCGCGCTCTTCCTGGGTGCGCGACAGCTGCCGACCGTAGACCGTCGTGCTGGTCGCGCCGATCGCGACAGCGACCTTCACGACCACCGCCGTTCCGACGACCGCGCCCAGTGCGCCTGGCGCACCGGCGAGCAGCCAGCCACCGGTAATACCTGTGGCAGCCAGCCCAGCTATCGATGCGATTCGCATGGTTCGGCGATTGTCATAGCGGTCGGCCACCAGCCCGGCCGGGTATTGCGCGAGCACCCCCGCCAGTTCGGTGGCAGATACCGTCAGGCCCGTCCATACGCCGGAATCGCTCATCTGATTGACCAGCACCGGGATGTAGATGCCAAGGCCGACGCCCCCCATAGCGGAGACCGCCGACCCGGTGTACAACCGAACGAAGTGCGGATTCGTGCGCTCGGTGGTGCCGCGAATCCACTGCAGGAAACCAGATTTCGACGCATCCGGCGGTGTCGTCGGCGCAGCGTCCGTTGCGTCGCCGTGCGGGTCCGCCGAGGGCCGCAGCGGATCGCCCGGCGTCCGTCCATCGTGTTCGGACGCCATCGCGTACCCGACATTGTCTGGGTCGGCCATAGCCGGACGGGTGTTTCGACGCGGTTCGAGGAACAGTTCGGGCGCCACCTGATGTTCGAGAGTCGCGACGGTGAACGCCAATTCCGCTGCCAGACGACGGGTCTCGGTCTGCGCCTCCCAGAGCTCGACCGCTATCGGCTGGCGGCCGCGGGCATCGACCTCATCCAGCTCGTCTTTCAATCGCAGTGCCCGAGCCCGCGAACTCTCATACTGCCGTTTGAGTTTGCGGGCGGTTGCCAATGTCCGTTTGATCGGCTCGAACCGGTTCACCTGCTCGGTCAAGGCGGCCCGACGCAAGGCGGCCCGGCGCGCCTCGTCGACGTGTCCGTCCTCCAAGGCGACCTGTTCCTCCGAGACCAGGGCGTTCAGGCGCCGCCGCGCGCGGCCCCGCTGCGCGCGCATTTTCTCGATTTCCGGCAGTAGTACCTCGAAACGCGCGCTAGCCGCATCGATGGGCGTAGGTCGGCCGGGCCGCCCCTCCCCCGCCTTCGCGGCCTCGTAGTCGTCCGCGAGCCGGGTCAATGCGGCAACACTGTCGTAGTCTTCGACCGCTTCGACCATCGCGTGTAGACGGTTCAGCGTGACAGCCAGTCCCGCTTCCGGATTCACGTCGGCCGGTGCCAGATCGAACGGTGCGTGCGCCGCGACCGCCTCGATCTGCTTACGGATATCTCGCAGCAGCAGGATCTTGGCGAACCGCACCAGGTACCGGTCACCCGCAGCCAACCGCGCCAGAATCAGCTCGATATCGCCGAGCGCGAAGGCGTCGACGTCGGCTGGGACAGTGGCATCGGAGGTTCCGGCACGGATGGCCGTTGCCAACTCGACCGTCATCGCCTTCTCGGCGGCAGTCAGGTCGATGGGCGAGTCCTGCGCGACCATCCGCCGCACGACCGTCTCGATCAGACCGCGGACGTACTCTGCCGATGTCTCGTCTGCCAGCTTCTCGGCCCACTTCTCGCCGGACGCGAAAGCGACGGCCTCGGCTTGGGTCTCGGCATCGACGGGTCCCCGGCCACCGACGAAATCAGCCCACTCGAGTTCCCTGGCCTGCTTGGCCTCGTCAGACATCTTGTCGATCTCGGCTGGGGAAGGAACCCCACCACGCTGTGCGTAGCCTGACATCAACTCCCGCACACCTTGAACGTCGAGGCCATGAAGGGGCTGGAACAGCGCGACCATGGCCTCGATCACCCTGGTGACATCGGCGATCGCGCCCCGGTTGCGCGTGAACGCCATCAGGTGACCCCATTCGTGGAAGACCAGCACACGTATGGGGTCGAGGGCTGGATCTGCGACCGCCGCGTTGACGAATCGATCCTCCGCGTCCTTCGCGAGGTCCTTCGCGAGCCGCTCCAGTTCGGCAACGGTGTGCAGGTCAATGGATAGGCGTACGCGTGGTTTGCCGCGCTTGCTCTCGTAAAGCAGTGATCGTGCTCTGGCGTTGTTGTCCAAGGGCCGGATCCCGGCGGTTAAAGCACACTCCCCCAATCGATTTCGTGCATTGGCCAGTTTTATCGCGTCGACGAGGTTGCGCACCATCCCGTCGGTGACCGCGACCAACTCGATCCCCTCGGTCGCGATATCCAATTCGGTCAGTTCGTTGGCGATGGCCAGTTTGCGCTCGAGGGCGGCCGCGAGCTCGGCCGCGGTGGCCGTCGATTTCGACGCGATGATGCCGACAGGATCGGAGGGATGAAAATCATCGGGGATCAACTTGTCGGCCGGGAAGTTGATCTCGACCTTTTCGAATCCCGCCATATACAACTGAGACTCGATCACGCCAGCCAATGCCCGCGTCGTCTGAATCCGCAGCAACCCACCCGGTTCCAGCAGTCGGAGCACCTGGTGCGCGCCGACCCTGTCGATCAGCGTCGGTACGGCCTCACCTGCCACGTCGACCCTGCCGACACTAGCCTCAGCCTTATCCGCGAGCTCGCCGAGCTCCGCGTTCCGGACCAGCAGATCACCCGGCCGCACGTCATCGCTCGGCCACAGCCGCGGCCGCGTCCCTGCCGCATCGCTACCGATGTCCTGCGCCATATGGCCAACGGCGGCAGGCTCGTTCAGCCACGCCCGCATGTCGCCGGGGACAGTACCGAGCAACTCCCCCTCCAAGGGGAAGTTCGACTCCGGAAGCCGTGATCGTGGATCCGGACTCCCTTCCAATGGCGTATCGTCGGGGGCCGACTCCGGCGACGATTGTGTGGATTTGGACTGAAGTTCGCCCGCGGTGGCCTCGTCCTGCCCAGGAAGTTTGGCGGTGTCCATATCGCGCAGGATGTTGTCGTCCAAGCGATTTTGCGCGTCGGCTTGAAGTTGCGGGACGAGAGCTCGGAACCAGTGCTCGGCGTGGTCGAGCAAGACTCGGTTCTCGAAGGTCGGCCGTGCTTCGAATTCTCGGACGGCGTCGCCGTGGTATGCCACAGTGCGCGCGACATCGTCCCTGTCGCTGAGGAAAAAGAGATCGTCGTCGGGGCCGATGAAATACTCGGCACTGCCAGGATCACCCGCGCGGGCGGCGCGGCCTTCGAGCTGCCTGTCCACGGCGATGGACAGGTCGGAGTGGGCGGTGCCGATGACGTGCAGCCCCTTGAGGATGCGCGCGACAGCCGACAATTTGATGTCGACGCCACGGCCGCCCTGCATATTGATGACCAAGACGTGGTCCTCACGCCCCGCCTCACTCAACAAGGCGAGCAGGTCATGCTCGGCGGATGCTCCGCGCTCGTACATCCACTCCGCATCGACGGCGATGTGCGGAATTCCGCGCTCGCTCAGTTCCTTGCTGATCTTGCCGACCAGGTCGTTGACATGGGTACCGACCATGATCGAACGACCGGTCACCTTCATCTCTTCGATGCGATCGGCAATCCGCACCACCTTGACGGCCTCATGGTTCCCCGCGCCGGTCTCATCAACACAGACGACATCAGGCCAGCGGTCCAGTCGCGACGTGTGGTAGGGGTCGACTACCGTAACGTCCTTGCCGTAGACCTCCCCCACCACGCGGTCGAAAGGCTTAGCAGTTCCCGTCGAGCCGGTGAAGTCATATTGTTCTGCGAACAGCTGCCTCGCAGTGATCGACTTCGTCTTCCGCGTGTCGGAATCGGCATGAATACTGGCGCCGTCATCCAGGTGTTTGGCCTCCAACGCTTGGTGCAGGCCACCGTTCAACCGGTTCTCGGTGAACTCCTCGGAATTGGCCAAGACCTGGTGGTCGTGCTCACGGATGAGAAGAACCTTGACGTCCTCACCCAAAGAGCCCAAGAAGTAGTGCCTACCCTTGAGGTATGTCCATTCCGCCAGGGCCGCCATGGTCAACCGGTGTTCCTGCGGCCCGGTCAGTGCGTCGTTCAGCCACAGCTCGATCTTGTTGCGCCCCGCTTCGGTCAGTGCGAGCTGCCCGCGTCTGATATCGCGCTCGCTGCCGAAATCGGCCTCGGTGAGCCCACTCTCCAGAAGCCACCGCCTGGCCTCCGTGACCTCTCGTGCCACATGCGGCGCGGCGGGGACGGTACCGCCCTCGGTGACGATGAAGAGCGCTTTGTCCAAGAAGAGCCCCGCGTCCCACTCGTTGAAATTGACCAAATGGCCAGGGACTCTGTGCTCTTTCAGAAAGCTGTGGGCCAATCCATCCAACGTGCCGATATACACCGCGGACCTGCCCTCGGCAGGCTCCGGCAGCTGCACGTCGGGGTTGATATCGAAGACATCGATCTTGGTGCCGCGCACCATGGCTCGCAGCTCGGCGGAGTGGTCGGCGGCCAGCGTGGTGCTGGAGGTGAGCCAGATCAGTTTCTTGTGCTCCATCGCACCGGCCAAAGCAAACGCCTCGTCCACGAGCGTCTTGCCCTCACCGGTTTTCATCTGCACCAGCTCATGACGCAATGCCTCGGCCGCGGCGATCTGTGTCCAGCGCAGCTTCTTGCCGTCCGGTGCGGCCTCGCCGGCCGTGCTTCGCCGGATGATCTCGAAGGCCGCCGCACGCCGATCCTCGGGCGCACCCTCCAGCATCCCGAACAGCCGCTTCCGCGAAATCTCGGTCAGCCGCTGACGTTTGGGGATATCCGGTCCGGACCGCGCCTCGATTTCGGCCAGCCGCTCCTCCGCCCACGAACGTGTCAACCCGCGCCGTTTGATCTCCGCCCAGTCGTGAGCCGTCGGGTTTTCTGGCATCGCCCAGTGGCTGTCCGAGGTCCGCATCGCACCGGCATCGCCCGCATCATGCGGTGTCCGACCGCCCTCCGGTTCCGTCCCTGCGATGAGTGCCGACGCCATTGGCCCGTCGGCCAGACCAGCTGCGGCGGTCGACTTTTCAGCTTCCGCGGGCACGCCCCGATCGGCCACGCCAGCCAACTGCCGCGACTCCAGGTGCCCAGATGGCGCTCGAGACGCGTGTTCGGTTGGCACCTCTTGTGCGCCATGGACTTTCGGCGCAACAGAGTCCCCGTTTGTCGCCTCGACACGCTCCGAAACGGAGAACCGGCCCTTCGGTGCTGCGCCCTCCTGCGACACCGCGGCGACCGGCCCGACCGGCCGCTCGCCCACGGGCGCGGCCGAAGCTCGCGCCTGCGAGGCGGTACCGTCAACGGAACCCGCTGTAGCAGTGAGCTTTCCGGGCGTACCCGGTGCCCGTGCTGAGTCGCTGTGCGCCGGTCGATCGCCTGGGCCCGACAATCTTTCTGGCACCGCATGTCCGGCCGCCACTCTGCCCGACTCGGCGATCGGCCCCCGCTCGACCGAGCCGGATAGTTTGTCCGGCACCGCGTGCCCCGACGGAGCGGCGTCGATCGCAGCCCGCGCACCTTCCGCTACCGAACGCGGAAGAACCTGGGCATCGGACGCCGAGCCGACCATCTTGTCCGGCACCGCGTGGCCATTCGCCACCCGATCCGGCTGCGCGAGAACGCCTCGATCAGATGAACCGGATAACCTGTCCGGCACCGTATGCCCGGACCGCGCGGCATCGACCGTCGACCGCGGCGCTTCCGGCACGGCGCTCGGATGAACTCGGGCATCGGCACTGTCGCGAATCGCCCGGGCGACCGGCGCCTCGGCCGGTTGGTCCGCACGCTCGGTACTCCCGGCTCGCACATCCGGTGGACCCGGCGCGCGTCGCTGCCCCACGTATCCGGCGTCCTTGCCGACTTTGGCTGCGTCCGAAGGTACTTCGGGCCGCGCGTGTGTACCGATGGCCTTGTCCGCCGGTGTCAGGTCGTGCAGATCCACTCGAAGATATTCGGCGGCCTTGGCGACCGGTCCGAGGCGCGTACGGCCGGTGATGCCGGAGATCAGATGCCTGCCGCCCATCGAAGCGCCGGCTCCGACCACGCCCGCGCTGATCATCCGCCAGTCGAAATGCCATGGGTCCTCGGAATTCGCGTACTCGCCGTACAGTCCGGCGCCCAGCCAGCCACCCCCGCCACCGAGGACGCCGCCCATTCCGAGGGTGATCAAACCGGTCTTCAGCTGATTCGCCGCGATCCATTCCGGGCCCATGCGTGCGAAGAATCCGGTGATCCCGGCCGAGGCGATCGCGCCGCCAAAACCACCGGCGGCCGCCATGGTGCGGTTGCGGACCGCGTCGAATTCGTCCTGATGACCCTCGGTGATCTCATGCCATTGGATGCTCGCGTCCAGGCCCGCCCCGAGCGTGGCGCCGAGTGCGGCGTGCGCGGCAACCCGGACTCCCAATCGCGCCGCGAAACCCTTTACGCCCGAATAGGACAGCTTGAGCAGAAGTCGTTGCGCGATCCGGACCAGCACCACACGGGTGCCCGCGTAGACCCCGGGCTGCGCTGCCGGTTGCCACCACAGCAGCGCGAGCTCCGCCAACATGAACAGGATGGTGCCGTACATCTGGAGTTTGGCGGTCTCGATGTGCCCGCCGGTCAAGTTCGCGCTGTGCGCGACAGCGTTCAGGTGCTCGACGACCTTGGGCAGGAATTCTTCGTAACCTTTCGGGCTTTCGAAGCATTTCCGCATCGCCTCACGGAGCTCGCCGGAAAGAGCCGCCTCGAGGATCGCGCCCTTCGCCGCCAGCATTTCCGGTGTCAGGTCGGCGGCATCGCGGGCGGCTTGTTCGAATACGCCCTGCAGTGCCCACATGCCCTGCTCGTCGCCGTCGGGCCACGGCACGCCGCCGACGGCGCCGACGAGCGCTTTGATCGAATCCGGTGGGTCCCAGCCCATGGCTATGCCCTAGCTCACCAGAGTTCGTCTTTGACACCGGAATCGGGACTCGTCCCCTCGGCGTCGCCGACTCGGCGCTCGGGTGATCCGGGGGGTGCGGTCGACACCGGCGGTGGCGTGGTCAGCAGATTGTCCAGTTCACCGAGGCCGTCGATGTCGCGCATGCCTTCGAAGTCACTGAGATCGGCTATGACTTCCGACATTTTCGGCAGCCTCGCGCGCTGCTCGGTGAGCGGCCGCATCATCGCCTCGTTCATGCGAGACAGCTCCGCGTGCGCCCGTTGACCGGCCTCGGTGACCGCGGCGGCGATCTCCTCATGGCCGAGATCGCCGATGTCATCGGCGAACCGGGTTTCGATGATGACGCCATCGGCGTTCAGCGACACCATGACTCGTCGCTCCGCGGCCTCGCCGGTGGCGATCAATGTGGTGCGTTTGCGCTGGATGCGCGCCAGCTCGGCCAGCTCCGCACGCAAGACATCCATGGCTTGCGCGGCCTGCTCACGTACTTTCTGCGCTTCGTCCATACCGTCACTCCTCACCCGGTCACCGCAAGCCGCTGATGGAAGCGCTCCTCGAACCCGACCTGATACGAGGAGGGCGGTGTCGACGAGGACGAACGCTCCAGGACTCCGTCGTCGGCGACGTAGAAGATGGCGCGGCCCAACATGATCTGTCCTTCCGGAGCGGGCACATGCACCATCCAGCCGATCCCGACCCGCGAGGCCACCAATTCCGTCACGGGGTAGCCCGGTGTCTCCAGGCCACGGTCGAGGATGTAGTCACGCACCGTCGCGATGGCTTCCGCGGCGGGCAGCGGCGACGGCGACACGGTGGTCAGTCCCGCGGCGTCGAACCGGAAGTAGGCGGCGGCCACATCGAACCGTTCGACGTCATCGAGCACCGCCGCCACCGCAGTCCTGGTGACGACGCCGGATTCGGCAGCATCGCCCAGTATCGCTATGGCAGAACGGATCTGAGCTGAGCGATCCGGGACGTCACCGGTGTCGGACGTCGGTAGTGCCGCGGTCAGCAATGGCAGCAGGTAGTCGACGAATTCGCCTTCGGTACGTACGAGCGGGAGCGCGTCGGATATGTCACGGGGAGCGGGCGAGTCGCCGTGCCGCCAGCTGCCGCCCTCCCACCAATAGCAGAACGACAGCAGACCGTCTGCGGCGCGCGGATTCAACACCGCGTTGGTCACCCAATACGGCGCACCGGCATACAGGTCCGGCAGCTCCCCACGATCGTTGTAGGCGGCGGCCAGCTCCGGAGAGTCGCCCTGGCCGCCCGACAACACGGCACGGCCGCCGGACAGCAGATACAACGTCGACCCGCTGCGCCCGGCGCCCTCGAACCACCCGAGCGACGGCAGAATGCCCGGGCCCGCTTGGGAATCGAGCGCACCGTGCACGGCGGCCAGCGTGGTCCATCGCGCCCACAGCACCGCGAGTGGCGGCAGCTCGTCGGTGGTGCGGCGCACCGACACCGCACTTTGCGCGGCCACCCGAGGCGGGCGAGCCTGGCGACCGTCATGGAAGAGGTACGCGCCCAGCCAGATCGGCAGTCGGCGGCGCGGAAACGCCTCCAGGTCAGCCAGATACGCCTCGCGCGGGAAGATCTGATCCGACGGGATCGGCTCGTCACCGTAGTCGTAATCGACATCGACCTTCCCCGATGCCTCGACCGTCAGCTCCATCCGCAGCCAAGGACCATCGGCCAAACCAGCTGCCAGTGCCCGCAATTCACGCACCGGAACCATCACGGCCGGATTCGGCTGGGCGTCCGCGGTCGATTCACCGTCGGTATAGCGCACCGCCGCCAGCTCGGCGGCGACAGTGAGGACGAATACCGCGGTCAGTCGCCGCCAGCCGTCGGGGGCCGCGGCCGCCAGCTCCCGCGCGGCCGCGCGAACCAACGCCATGGCACGGACCTCGGGATCCGCGTCGTCGGGCGCGGCCGCCTCCTCGACCTTCGGCCGTTGGGTAAGGCTGAACGCGAGATCCGGCCCCAGGTCCGGGTCTTCGGGAGACTCGCTCATCAGCCTTGCCCGAAGTACCGGGCGTTACGGTCGTGCTCGATCGTGTGCAAATAGTCCGCCACTTTCCGCTGCTCGGTACCGAAATCGCCGAACGATTTCGCCAACCCGGACAGCGCGTCCAGCAACGCAGCCCGGCTCGGCAGGTAGTCCTTCGCGAATGGCTTCCCGTACATGTCGTTCCCCCACGGCTCGCCGAGCGCATCGGAATCCGACGCCAGCTTCTTCCGCGCGTCCTCAGATCCGTCTTGTAGTCCGTCCAGACGCGTCGCACCCTTTCGTAAGCGAGCAATTCTGAGACTTATCACGCCCGCCATCGCACAACTCCTCGACTCAGCCCAACACTTAGCCGCATCGTGACATGACATTTGCCGGCCCCTCCGCGCTCTTCCCACAAGCGGGAATCAACGTCGCGGGCGGTCGGCGGTGCTATGTACCGCCGTCAATGGCGCATTGCCCGCTCGAATTCGCGAGCGTTCATCCGCGCAATCGCCTCCGTCGGACGGAGCTCCGCCATGGCACCGCTGCCACGCCGTCATCGAGACCATGTTCGCCGACCTGATCGACGGCCCGCTGGCGCAACCGCCGTTGGGACGGCTCGGCGCGAATTGCACGTGGGTGTCGTGCGCCGTCAATCACGGGCGCTCGACAGAGGCGGCCCATTGCGCGGTGGCCCCGCCGACGTTTACGGACTGCGTGGGCAGTTCCCCTTCGGGAAGTGTCGTGAGCCGCGCAGCCTCCGCAAGGATGGCGGGACCGCCGGGTTGCAGCCGTATCCACTGCTCGACCGACGCCTTCATCGCATTGAGTTGCGCTGTGCCGATGACGAATTCGGTCACGGTGTCCTCGGTCCCGGCCCCACGTGCGAAGGCAGTGACCTTGATCGAGTCCGTTTCGGTGAAATCGAGAGCGGCTCCCGCTTCTCCGATTCCGGTGGGTAGCCGGTACGCCACCGTGCCGACATAGCCGTCCGGATTGCTGAAATGATGAGAGTTGGCGGCAAATCCTGGCAACAGCGGACCGCCATCGACACTCGCGCCGATCTCGGTGTGCGGGCCGGTCATATCCACGGTCGGCGCCTGCGGAGCCGTATCGATCAAGGGCGGTTCCCAGCGTGGTGGCTGTGGCTCGCGGTCGGGAACAGCGTCGACCATCGGGCTGGCCTGCCCGCCGCCCGTAGCCGGTCCCGGATCGATCGGGCGGACTTGCTCGGGCGGCATTCGCTCACCGGGCCGGGGATCGTTCGACTGACGCTGTTCGTCACCCGCCGGTCCGGGCTGACCGGGCACCGGAAGCGGCGCCGCCCGCGGCGTCGTCACCCCGGGCTGTGTGGGCCCCGGCCGGGCCGAGCCCGGACCGTCGCCCGGCGCGACGCCCTGCCGTTCGGGGACCACCGTTCCTCCCTCCGGGGCATTCGGATCCGTTACGCCCGGCTGGCGGGACCGCGGTTGCGGCGGGTTCTGCGGACCTTGTCCGGGTCCCGAAGGCTCCGGTGCCGTCCCCGGGCTGGGATTCACCCCCGGCTGAGCGGGCGTAGTTGGTATCACCCCCGGATCCGCCGGTGCGACCGTCGCCGGCGCCGCCATGAGGGTCAGGACCACGGCGGTCGCGGCCAACGGCAGGCACGCTCGCCCCGGCACCCGATTCGGCTTGCGGTGCTTCACTACCCATCTCCCATCGGACGTCACCCCCACCGCCCCTCCCCCAGGAACCACCATGCCGAATCAAGCCGATCTCACCACCACCCCTCACCACAGCTGGGAACACTTCACGCGGCCGCCGAGCGACCCCCTAACGCGCCCCTTCGGAGAGAACCGGCACCTTCGTCGCCAGGAATCCGGCGAGATAATGTGCGTTGTAGTTGGCCCTGGCTTGGAAGACCGCTGATTCGAAGCCGACGGGCGGGAGGGGGGTCTGGGGCATCAACGGTACTGTCGCCGCCAACCACCCTGCCGCAGTGGCCAACTGGAATCCCATCACCCACATGCTGTCGGCCACCGCTTCGAGGTCCTCCTTATATCGCCCGAACGCGGACTCGGCAGCTTTTGCCCCGGACCGCTCCCCCACACCGGTCCACCCTTCGAATACAGTCCAGGAAAGGGGGAGGAGCTCATGACGGAGTTTGTCTACTTCCGAATGCAGCCACAGCCAGTTCTCGGCAGCTTTGTAAACGGACCCGGCATCTATCGTTTGCCCGAGTCTGTACAAATCTCCCCACCAGAGAGCAGCCCCATCAACATAGTCAATTTCGTTGGGCGAAATTTGATCACGACTTAGCTTAAGCGACAGGGACTCGCCTCTGCGTCCCAATGTGAAAGGGACGCCAGCTATATCGGGCACGTCGCTTCGGGGGCCGTCAGACCCACCGGACGTCAGCAGACCATCTCCCACCGATTTGGGGGCCGGTTCCAACCGCTGAAACCAATTCGCGGAGTGCGCCTCACTGCTCTTGTACCGAGCGTCCGCCAGAACAAACGTTTCCCTCATACTCCGCACCCGGCCCTGATGCTTGGCCAGAAGAGCAGGGAGTTTATCGCCCTGCGCTCTGAACTCGTTCCCGAGATTGTTGCCCCCAACAGGAGCCGGAAGAGTGCCGAACGAACGCGGGTCGAATGCAAGCCAGTTGCTCCGGTCGGCGATCGCCGCCAGCGTTCCCTCGGCCTCTCCTAACGTCTGTGCAGCCTTCTTGGCCAAGTCGTGCGGAACCGAAATGGTCCCACCCGACCCGTGGGTACGCGTCTTGAACCCCTCCCACCAAGCATCGGACTCACCTCCCATTTGACAGCTCCCTCACATCGTCTGGTTCCCGGCCACGGCACAACGCTCGCATGGTCGCATCGCCGAATACATGACCGTCCAATCCTTCTCGCCAACGGAAAATCAGCCTTCGTGGACCAGCCCGGGGTCCATCTCGAAGGGACTGCCGCATAGACCATCTCGCAGATGAAGCACCATGGGCCCGAACCGTGAGGTGAGTGTTACTGCAGTTCAGCCGACTTCATTCTCTCCTGCGTTGGAGGAACGAAGCGCTACGTTTCACGGCGGCGAAGCTCGGCTGGCACGAACTAGGCGATGTGGGCGCGGGAGGCGATCGCCAGTTTCTTCAGGACGGCGGCAATCTGGGCGTCGACGGTCTTGCGTGAGCTGCCGCGCCACATGGCGATGTCGACATTGCGCAAGCCGCGCGACGCGAGTAACGCCACATCCTGCTCGGCCTCCGTGAGCTCCTGCCACAACGCGACGGGACCCGGGCGCGGGCGCCGACTCCGCAAGCCGGCGGATCGTGTTGCCAGCGCGGAAAGTGAGGCATCGACATCACGTTGCGGATGTAGCGGTGCTTCACTTCCCATCTCCCATCGGGCGTCAGGCCCACCGCCCCTCCCACACCAACCACCATGCCGGTTCAAGCCGATCTCACCACCGCCCCTCACCACAGCTGGGAACACCTCATGCGGCCGCCGAGCGACCCCTTAACGCGCCCCTTCGGAGAGAACCGGCACCTTCGTCGCCAGGAATCCGGCGAGATAATGTGCGTTGTAGTTGGCCCTGGCTTGGTAGAGGCCCTCTGATTCGAAGCCGATGGGCGGGGAACCGGTCTGGGGCATCAACGGTACTGTCGCCGCCAACCACCCTGCCGCAGTGGCCAACTGGACTCCCATCACCTCCATGCTCTGCCGCAGCGCGTCGATGTCCTCCTGAAAGCGCCCGAACGCGGCCGCGGCCGCCTTCTCTCCGGACCGCTCCCCCACACCGGTCCACCCATTGAATAGTTCATACTTGCTATTTTCGAGCTGAAAATACACTAGGCGAACTTCGTATTGCAGCCACAGCCAGTTCTCGGCAGCTTTGTAAACGGACCCTGCATCGATCGTGTGACCAAGCGTGTATAGCTCAAACCAGCTGAGGTGGCCCCCATCGACGTAGTCGATTGCCGCGCGCGAAAATTCGATATGGTGCCCACCCAGCGTACCCAACGCGGGCCTGCCCTCGCGCCCTGCCGTGAAATTCGCAGACGTTTGCGTGGGCGCGGGGCTTCGCTCGCCGTCAGACCCACCGGGCGCCAGCAGACCATCTCCGACCGATTTGGGGGCCGGCTCCAACCGCTGAAACCATTGCGCGGATTTCGCTTCACCGCTCTTATACCGTGCGTCCGCCAGAACGAACACTGTCCGTATATTCCGCACCGTATCCCGATGCTTGCCCAGAATAGTAGGGAATTTATCGCCCTGCGCTCTGAACTCGTTCCCGAGATTGTTGCTACCAACAGGAGCCGGAAGCGCGCCGAACGCACCGGGGTCGAATGCCAGCCAATTACTCCGATCAGCGATCGCCGTCAGGCGTCCCTCCGCCTCCCCGAGCGTCTTTGCGGCCTTTTTGGCCAGGTTGTTCGGAACCGAAATTGTCCCGCCCCACCCGTGGGCCTGCTCCTTCAGCCGCTCCCACACCTTATCATCGGACTCGCCTCCCATTTGAGCGCTCCTTCACATCGTCTTGTTCCCGGCCACGGCACAACGCTCGCATGGTCGCACCACCAAATACGTGGCCGCCCAGCCCTTCTCACCATGGGGAAAGTCAGGCCCGTTCACGAGATGGGGCGGCAGCCTCGGATTCGGTTCAGTCCGAAAGGGTTTCGCGGCGGCGAAGCTCGGCTGGCACGAACTCCGCGATGCGGGCGCGGGAGGCGATCGCCAGTTTCTTCAGTACAGCGGCGATTTGAGCGTCGACGGTCTTGCGTGAGCTGCCGCGCCACATGGCGATGTCGACATTGCGCAAACCACGTGACGCGAGCAGCGCCACGTCCTGCTCGGCCTGAGTGAGCTGCTGCCACAGCGCGCCAGTATTCGAGCGCGGGCGTCGAATTCCCGAGCCTGCGGATCGCGTTGCCAGCGCGAACAGCGAGGCATCGACATCACGTTGCGGATGTAGTCGAGTCCCTCGCGATGTGGCGTCGAGGTAGCGCTCGTCGCCCAGCGCCTGGCGCACGATGCTGTCCGCTCGCACCGACTCGTCCCGGAACGGACCCGATTCGGCGATGCGGACACCGCGTGCCGCACGCCATGCCGACACTCCGCCGGTCAGTTCTGCGGCGTCGAACGCCAAAGCCACGATGCGCTCTCGATCGGGGCGCTCTTGCGCGGCCAGATCCGCGATGAGACGCGCGAGCGACCAGATCCGCGCGTGCAGTGCCCACAACGTCGCGGCTTCGTCACGCACCTCGAGCAGCGCGGTCAGCGCCCGGCTTTCCAATTCCAGCGCTTGCTCCGGATCTCCGTCGTTCGTCATCGCGATCGCGCGAATCACCTGCGCCCAGCAGGTGGCCCGGGCCGAGCCCGCCCCATCTGCCACGGCCCGCTCGGCGCGATGGACGGCCGGATGGTTCGGCGACAGCAACGCCGCCGCCATCCCGGCCGCCTGGCCCCAGTAGGAAGCGCCGGCCAGATCGCCGGACTGTTCGCATTTACGTGCCGCCCGTTCCAGGACGGTGATCGCACGCGGATCACGGTGAGCGATCAGCTCGTGGCCCCACGCCACCTCTACCGCGGGAGGCAATCCGATATCGGTGTCCGCGCTGTCGCGCCACCGCGTCGGCGATTCCGTGCTCGCGACAGTCGCGAAGTGCATGGCAACACACTCGTCGAGCATCCCCGCCGTATCGCCGCGGTCGCCTTGGATCACGTCGATCAACACGAGCTGGGCCATCGTCGTGATGATCAGATCGGTGGGTGGCGCGGCCAGCGTGCGGGCATGCTGTAACGCCTGTTCGGTCAGTCGCCGCGTCTCTCGGCACGCACCCATCACCAGGGGCAGCCGCAAGCCGAGCACCCAATGACACATCCGCAGGCCGGCGATCACTTCGTCCGGCGTGGCGATGGCGAGTTCCACCGCGCTGCGGATGTTGTCCCACGCGGCCGCGGCCCAGTCGTAGAGGTCCGACTCCGCGGTCCCGTACCAGTTCCCCGCGACGAATTCGAGCTTGTCACGGTAGTAGAGCAGGAATCGGTGCGCCAAGCGCTGCGGTTCGTCGACGTCGACTGTCGAGCGCTCCCGCAAGCGATGCTCCGCGAACACCCGCGTGCATTCCAGCAGGGAGTAGCTGACGGTAGTGCGATCCACGTGCATGCTGACCAGCGAGTGGTCGACGAGGTTGTCCAACAACGCCGGGATCCGCTCCGGCGGGAGATCGACGGTGCCCGTCGCGTCGGCGCCGGAACAGACGGCTCGCACTGCCTCCAGGTCGACGCCGACTCGCGAACCGAGTCGCGCGCCGTGCCGCGGTTCGATCGGGGTGCCCGCGACGAAGACAGACAACCGTTCGAAGAGAAGGCGCTCCTGTGGCGAACACAGGTCATAGGACCAGGCAATGACGTCGGCGACCGCGGTATGGCGCGGATCACCGCCGAACGCTGGCCCATCGGCCCATTCCAGGCGGCGGTCGTCCCCGGATCCGACGTCGAGTTCCGCCAGGATCATCTCCGGTGACCTGCGGATCAGACGCGCGGCGGCCAGCCGGACGTAGAGCGGGTGATTGTCCAGACGGTGGCAGATAGCGCTGACGGTGCGATCATCGCCGGTCGCCACCGGATGCTCCGTCAACTCGGCTCGCTGCCGGAACAGCGCGACGGCATCCAAATGGGTGAGCGGCGGGACGGTGAATCGGCGCTCGTCGACCCAGCCGATCGCCTTGCGACTCGTCGCCACGATGGTCAAGTCGGGGACCGCATCGAGTAGTCGCTCGACGACATCGCCGACACCGCTCTCCACATGCTCGCAGTTGTCGAGCACGAGGAGCGGCGGCGTCGCGGTAAAAGTATCGACCATGGCATCCCACGGCGACCTGTTCGAAAAATCGATCCCCACCACGGCCTGGGAGATCTCGTGTTCGATCACATCCGAATCCGAGCTGGTCTTCAGCCGTGCGAGACGCACCCAATGCACCGGCCGACCGGCGGTGCCGCGATAGCGCTGCATCACCTCGGCGGCCAAACTCGTCTTGCCGATCCCGCCGGGCCCGATCAGGGTCAGCAGCCGCACCGGCCCTGTCAGAATTTCGACGATTTGGCCGAGCTCCTGCTCGCGGCCGACGAAGGTGCTGGGGGTGGGTGTATTCCAACGCCGCATTCGAACCTCGCTACCACCCCCGCGCCGCCCATCATCCCTCAAGATCGGCGAGTTTGCCAGCACGCCGCTGTCTCCGGCAGCAGATCATGCCTCCAGGAAGCTGATCTGGACCATCTCCCTGTCGCGGTTGCGCGAGGCGAGAGTACCGCGCCCCACCGGCAACTTGGCGGAGCGAACATCGCCGAAGATGATGCCCTCGTCCTTCGGCGCGCTCATCAGGAACCCGTCCACAGACAGGTCCTTGAGCGGACCGAGCACCGGGTCGTACAGCGCTCGGCTCGCCCCGCCCGACCGGCGCGCGATCACCACGTGCAGCCCGATATCGCGCGCCTGCGGCAGATACTCCAGCAGCGCGACCAACGGATTGTGGGCCGCCACCATGTCGTAGTCGTCGACGACGACGTAGATCTCGGGCCCGGTCCACCAGTTGCGGTCCCGCAGCTCCTGCGGCGTGATGTCCGGGCCGGGAATGCGTTCGGCGAGATACCCGGCGACTTCGCGCAGCATGCCGACGGAGGTTTGCGACGATGTCGAGTAGCCGGCCAGATGCGGGCCCTCGACCGCGCCGAGCAAGGTGCGCCGGTAGTCGATGAGAATGACGCGGGCCTGCTCGGGAGTGGAGTGCTCGACGACGCCGGTGACGATGTTGCGCAAGACGGTGGTCTTGCCTACCTCCACATCACCGAAGATCAGCAGATGCGGCTGGACATCGAAATCCAGGACCACCGGCTGCAATTCGGATTCGCCGAGGCCGATCGCGACGCGGGTGGGACCGAGCTCGATGCCCTCGGCCGTCGCGGCGCCGATCACCGCGGCCCGGTCGACCCGCTCGGGCAGCATCCG
This sequence comes from Nocardia sp. NPDC052566, assembly GCF_044547285.1. NCBI lineage: Bacteria > Bacillati > Actinomycetota > Actinomycetes > Mycobacteriales > Nocardiaceae > Nocardia > Nocardia sp. NPDC052566. Next base: position 1,803,007 of record NZ_JBIUAF010000001.1, read on the forward strand.
CACCTCAGGGGCTTTCACCTCGCCGTACAACGCCGCGATCCGCTCCTTGGCCGCGGCCACGCCCTGGGCGAGCGACAACGGATCGACCTCGGAATCCAGACGCGGCAGCGCCAGCAGCATATGTAGTCCTTCGGCGGTCAGCCCGCGACCGGGCCGCCCGATCGGCACGTTGACCGCGATGCGCCGGTTCATCTCCGAATCCGTCGGGTCGCCCAGCCGCAGCTCGAGGCGGCTACCGATCTGATCTTTGACCACCGGCCGGATCTCGGTCCACCGGGCCGCGGCGATCACCAGATGCACTCCATACGAGAGCCCCTGGGCGGCAATGGCATTGACCGCCAGCTCGAGTGACTCGAACTCCTCGCGGAACGCCATCCAGCCGTCGATCACCAGGAAGACATCGCCGAACAGGTCATCGGCCGAGTCATCGGGCGACACCGCCCGGCGCCGACGGAACTCGGCCATATTCTCGATGCCGAGCGCGTGGAAGCGTTCCTCGCGCTGCCGCAGCAGTGTGGTCATCTCCGCGACGGTGCGGCGGACCCGATCGGTCTCCAGCCGCCCCGCCGCCGAACCGACATGCGCGAGCCCGCGCAGTGCCACCAGCGAACCACCGCCGAAATCGAGGCAGTAGAACTGCATCTGCCGGGGCGTATGGGTCGCAGCGGCGGCCATGATGATGGCGCGCAGGGTGGTCGATTTGCCCGACTGCGGGCCGCCGACGACCGCGATATGACCTTGTCCCCCAGCCAGATCGATGGTGAGTACGTCGCGCCGCTGTTCGTAGGGTTTGTCGATGACGCCGATCGGCAACACGAGCCGCCCACTGCGATTGGCGGGCGAGCGCCAGTCCGGATCCGGCAGCAGCATGTCCACGGTGGGCGAAACGTCCAGCGGCGGCAGCCACACTTCGTGCGCTGGCCGGCCGTGGCCGGTCAATCGCCGCACCACCACCTGCAACAGCGTCTGTTCCTGCCCGTCCGGTTCGTCGTCGGCCGTTTCCGCGCCCAATTCGTCGAGATCGGGCAGTTCGACGCGGGTCGGCGCCGGCGCCGCGCGCAGCCGCACCGGAGCGCCGGTGAACCGCTCGACCGACCAATCACCGGCGCCCCTGCCGCGCAGGCGACCGGCGCGGCGCGGCGGTGCGTACGTGCCGGATACGTAGGTTGTGTTGAATCGCAAGGGATCATCGGCATCGCTCTTGAGATAGGCAGAGCCCGGCACACCGGGCAGGTGGTAGGCGTCGGCGATGCCGAGCACCTGGCGTGATTCGCCCGCGGAGAAGGTACGCAAACCGATGCGGTAGCTGAGATGGCTGTCCAGACCGCGCATCCTGTTCTCTTCCAGCCGCTGCGACGCCAGCAGCAGATGAACCCGCAACGAACGACCCAGGCGCCCGATCATCACGAACAAGTCCGCGAAATCCGGTTTCTGCGACAGCAATTCGGAAAACTCGTCGACGATCACGAACAAGGTCGGCAACGGGTCGAGCGGTGCGCCGTTCGCGCGCGCCTTCTCGTACTCGGTGACATTGGCGAAATTGCCCGCGGCGCGCAGTAGTTCCTGGCGGCGGTTCATCTCCCCGGCGAGCGCGTCACGCATGCGGTCGACCATCGACAGCTCTTCCTCGAGATTGGTGATAACCGCCGCCACATGGGGCAGCGGATCCAAGCCGAGGAACGTCGCGCCGCCTTTGAAGTCGACGAGCACGAGGTTCAGCAGATCGGGTGAATGCGTCGTCACGAGCGAAAGCACCAGCGTCCGAAGGAATTCCGACTTTCCGGACCCGGTGGCGCCAATGCACAGCCCGTGCGGGCCCATGCCGTTCTCGGCCGACTCTTTGATGTCGATCTCTACCGGTGTGCCGTCGGGTGTCACCCCGATCGGCACCCGCAGCCGCTCACGGGTAGTGCGCGGCGCCCACACCGTGGCCGGGTCGATGCGCGCGGCGTCCGGAATCCGCAGCAACGCCATCAGACCGGGATCGGTGCGGCTGTCGTCGCCGAGGTTGACCATCTGCGCGGCGGTGGCGACCCGGAAGCGAGCCAGCTTGCGCGCGAACGTCTCTGCCTCGCCGAGAGTCACGAGATCCCTGGTCGCGAACTTCTCCACGTTCGCCGCGGATTTCGCGGCGATCATGCCGTCGCCGGTGACGACCAACTGCAGGCCACGGCGGACGGCGAGGCCGGCGGGCGGGGCGGTGAGGTCAAGCACGGTGACCGAGTCCAGGCCGGACTCGCTGACCATCCGTTCGCTGCCGCTGACGTAGCCGTCGTCGATGACGACCACGAAGTGGACGCGGCCGGTCGTCGGCGGCGCGTTGCGCATGAACCGGCCCCGCTCCAACAGCTCCTCCGCCCAGACCGCCTCGAATTCGGCCAGCGAGTCATACATCATGCGGGCCGAGCCCATCCCGTCACGCTGTGTCGGATGTTGCAGGTGCGGAAGCCATTTCGCCCACGACCAGTCCGGGCTGTCGGGCTCGGCGCAGACAACGGCGACCGCGAGATGATCGGGTCCGTGAAATACACACAGCTCCATCAGCAGTGAGCGCACCAGCGCCCGGGTGTCGGCGCGCTCACCTTCGAGGTTGATAGCCGGAAATGCCCGCAGCGACACCGCAGTCGGCAATTCGTGCACGACCGAGTGGGTGCGGACGAACCGTCGCAGCGCCACGGTCGACACCGGTTCCAGATCCTCCAACGGGCCGGTCTCGGGGCGCGCGAGTTTCGTGGCGAGACGATGGCTGCCGACGCCGATGCGCCCGTGCCCGAAGTCCGGGTCGGCGGGCCTGCGCTCCCACATCCGCCTGGTGCCGATCAACGACTCGAGGTCCGCCGGCGCGGGATGGCTCCACAACAGCGCGTTCCGTTGCGCCACACCGGTTTTGTGCACATCCTTGCGTAGCTGGTCCAGATAGCGGAAGTAGTCCTTGCGGTCCTCGTTGAGCTCGGCCGCGTTCTTCGGGCCACCCCGCCCCATACCGCCGAAGAACATGCCGCCCATGGACATCAGCATCATCATCGGGAACATCATGGTGAGCGGATTGGACAGCAGATTGCGGGCGCCGGTGGCGAACATCAGCGCCAGCATGCCGACGACGGCGACGATCATCACCACCGGCAACAGCTTCATCAACAATCCGGCCTGCACCGGCCGCGGCAGTTCGGGCGGCGCGGTCAGATCCACCTCACCGCCCGGTGCCCGCGGTGGCGCGATCCGCGCCAGGCGCACGAACCCCTCGGTGCCGTCGCTGTTGTTCATCGAGTCGCCCGCCTACTCGTCGGTCCACTCGCGACGACGCTCGGGACGCCGATACGCGATGGATATCGCGTGTCCGAGTCCGAGTGCGGCCAGGCAGGCGATGGATCCGATGACCGCGATTCGTTCGGGCCACGGGTCTTTCCAGAGTGGGGCGGCCTCGGCGGTGATCGGTTTGCCGTCTTTCGCGCCGGCTTGGACCGGATGTTCGGGCAACTGCGCGGTCAGTGCCGCGACCGGATCGACCATCCCCGCACCGATCCGGTCGTCGCGGCCGGGACCGGGCGCGTGCGCGGTCCGGATGATCCGATCCATCACCTGCCCGGCGGTCAAACCAGGGAACCGCGCGCGCACCAAGGCCGCTACGCCCGCCACGAAAGCGCTGGCGAAACTCGTACCGTTCACCGGGATGGGCGCGTTGTTCTCGCCTGGCGTGGCATTGACCAAACCCGTTGCGCCGGGCCGACTGTCGAGCGAGGTGACGTCGCGGCCCGGCGCGGCCACCGAAACCCACGGGCCGTACAACGAGAAAGACGAGGGCGCACCATCCGGGTCGACCGACGCCACCGACAGCACGTAGGGACTGAAGTAGGCGGGGCTGGCCACAGTCCGCACCGCATTCCAGCCGACGCCCTCGTTCTGGGTCGCGCAGGGGCCGCTGTCCAACAGATTGCCCGCGGCCGCCACCACCACGACGCCACGGTCGTAGGCGTACTTCACCGCGGCGCCCAGCCCACCATCGGTGATCTCGACTCCCGCAGGGACACAGGCGACTTCGGAAATGTTGATCACCGTCGCCCCGAGTTCGACGGCGCGCAGCACCGCCAACGCCAAGGTCTGCACGTGTCCGTAGCCGCCGACCGCCAGCCCGCCCGGATCCTTCCTGCGGTTGTAATCCTTCGCCTCGAAGGCCAGGCTCACCTGCCGGATGCTGATGATCGCGGCTTCTGGTGCGACACCGGAGAATTCGTCCTTCGGGTCGGGTCGCGCGGCGATCACGCCCGCGACCAGGGTGCCGTGCGCATCGCAGTCGTCGGTGCCGTCGCTGCCGGAAACGTAGTCACCACCCGCAACCAGATCGGGCAGCCGCGGATGACGACTCACACCGGTGTCGATCACCGCGACCCGCTGTCCGCCGCCCCTGCTGAACTCCCACGCCGTGGTCAGGTCCAGCTGACGGTGCGCCACCGTCGCGGCACGGGGCGGCGCGGGCGTCAGCATCGGAACCTGACAGAAGGACTTCTGCTCGGTTTCTTCCGGCGGGCGCGGTGGAAGATCCAGTGGCGGAAGAAGTTCCGGATGGATGACCGGGACGGGGATCGCTCGCGCTGGCCCGGTGACAGGCCCGAGGGCCACCGCCAACGCTGCGACGCAGACCGTCAACCGCCGAAACAAGACCAGGCGTGCGGCGCTCATATGTTCCGCGCCACCGAATAGAGGTCCATGATCCACACCACCAGGGGGACAACCGCAATGATCATGCCGTACTCGAAAAGCTCACCGGCTCTGCGCGTGATCGGGGAGATATCGGTGGATGGGCCCGCCACCCCGAGGAACACCGCGACAGTGGCCAGCACGAGCAATCCGCAGGCCGCCGGAATCAGCCGATCACCGGCGCCGAGCCCGAGCGCGAAAAGCACCGTCAACAGCACCGACGCACCGCCGCCCATCAAGGTGCCCGCCTGGGTGAGATCGGCGTACGCCCGACCCCGCAAACACAGGATCAGCCCGACGATGCCGGCCAGCGCAACACCCTGCCACCGCGGCGAACCCAGCGGATCCGCCGCCACGAACGCACCCGCCGCGGCGGCGATCGTCACGCCGATGATCATGCCGGACTGATACCGATTGGCCGCCTTCGCGCGGTCGGCGAGCCCCGCCGCCGAGGGCAGCATGGTGGCGCCGATGGCACCGATGCCCTCGATCGTCGGGCGCGGTTCATGATCGGCGGGGTCGATCGCACCGCCCGCGGTCGGCACCGGTGGCACCGGAAGCTTGGCGGCCATGCGCGCCAGTTGCGCCGTGGGTGTGATGGCAGTGAGTGCGACCGCCACCGTCGCCGCCGCGACCTGCGCCGGCGCGAGCTGCCACACCGTCGACACCGCGGCGACCACACCGGCGAATGTGCCCGTGGTAATGGCGGCGGCCGTCAGGGTGGCACCGATGCCGGTGAACCGGTGCACCGCGGCCGCCGTGCTCACGATCACCGCGCACGCCAGCAACGCGTGCGGCCAACCGATGCCGCCGGGAACCAGCAGCGCCACTCCGGATCCCAGCAACACCAGCCCGCATAACGCGAGCACGACGACAACCGCTGGCATCGAATACCGCCGCGCGATGATCACCGCGGCACCGAGTGTTCCGGCACCGGCGGATGCCGCGATCGCGCCGCTACCCAACTGCGCCTCCGATACGACCAAAAGCACCACCGCCAACGGCACCGCCACCAACGCGACGATCAGGCCAGCGGCCCGCGCCGAATCGTCGGACCAACTCCGGAAAGCGCTGCGGGTCAACCGGGCTGCGGCGTCGATGAGGTCGTCGAACAACGCGGGCGCCTCCTTCTCAGTCAACGGCCGCAGGGTGAGCAGGTCACCGTCGAGAACCTCGGCGTCGGCGAGGGTTTCGTCCGGCCGGATCGCCGGGCGGCCCAGCCGGGCCAGCGTCCAGCGCTGCGCCGCGGGCGGCTCGGCATCCTCCCGGTCCGGCGCCGGCGGCGTCCGGGATTCGAGCAGCGCCACCACGTCGCCGATGAAGACAGCGACCGGCACCGCCGCCGGCAGTCCCAGATCGACCTGGGTTCGCCCGCCGATCACCGACACTCGGCGCAATTCGGGTTCACCGACCGTGCCCTGCTCGTCCGGGGGATCGTTGGATTCCGTTGGTTCCGTCACTTCCTGGTCCTCCTCTCGGCGGGCGGCCGACCTACGGCAGAACGTCGTGCGCGACGAGAGCATCGGCACGGATGAGGGATGGGCCCGGCACCAGCTGGCCGACGACTTGCCAAGGAGCGAGCCTGGGCTTGCGGCCGAGGCCGAGCGTCTCGGCGGTCGCGAGATCGGGAATGCCGTAGCGGACGCCGGTATCGGCGATATAGAACAGCGAGTCGCGGGGGGGGCGGGCCCCCGGGGGGGCGGGCCGGTTGTGGGAGTAACCCGCCATAAGGGGGGGGTTGTCGGGGTGGAGACGTTGGGGGGGGAGTACACCCCCCCCCCACCCCCCC